>CAXXKH010000032.1:0-516524 GCA_963677545.2 Desulfobacterales bacterium
TCCCCCGTATCGGCGTTCACAACCCGCTTCACCCAGAATTTGGGGTCGTCGATACCAAACCGTCGCTCACGTTCGACACCGGTGACGGTAAATCTGCTGCCACCGACAACGATCTCATCACCATATTCGATTGACGTAAAATCGGTTGTATCCGTAAACGACCGCCGAGAGGCCATGCCTTACAGTCCTTCAAGCATCCGAAGCGGCAGATTGCCCATGGCACTTTTGAGCAGATCGAGAAAATTCTTCAGGCCATTGTATTCTATCGCCATACCCAACTGCCGGCACAGCACCAGGATGGATCCAATATCATCGGCGTGCATCAAAACACGATCGCTATGGTACATTCTCATGATACCGAGTATGGCTTCCCGACATTTGATGGGAAAGGACGCCAGGGAAGTGAATCCTTCCTCGGCGCCCGCCGCCGGATATTGTACCCGGGAATCCGAATTCAAATCATCCACAAAAACCGGCTTGCCCGATATAAATGCACATTGCGTTTCGTCATAAAACACCGGCCCCTTTTCGAGATATGCCTCGCTTATGCCATAGCTGCTGACATGAAAAAGCTGCTTTTCTCTGTCATCATAGAGCATAATACTACAGCCTTTAATCTTGAATGCATGGCAGATACCCTCGACAAAATGGCTAAAGAGGACCGGCAAATCTTCATAAATGGAAATGGCATTGCTGATGGCTTTGAACTGTCGAAGGTAAAACCTTCTTTCGGGAGTTGTTTCCATGAAGCCCCTCCTTCAAATCGCTAAACTGTGGTGAGTACGTCGCATGGGCTCTTTTTTCATGCCGAGCTAAATACACTTGAATTTCTTACTGATTTATCGCAAATCCGCCGGCGCGTGTCAAGCAGATCGGAATAAACTCCGGTATTTAATGTCTATCCTGACAAGCAGGAACGCCTTATTCAATAGCGGTTACCACCACGTTTGAATCCCGGCACACCCATTTGATCTCCAAATTAAAAATCCGGGTACCAAAACACTCTTTTTTCGGTCCACGGGCATAATATGCCGGGCGAGGATCAACTTGAAGCATTTGGATAATGAGATCACGGAGCAGGGGAAAGCGATCCGTCTGTTGCCTGCAGGCCTCTTCGGCTTCATCGGAAAAAGCAACCGTCATAACGGCAGGCGGCCCCTCGGGAGCAAACCCGCCCCGTGCATCCGGCAGGAGGTCCGCATAAGGAACGTAAGGTTTGATATCGAGCACCGGCGTCTGGTCGAGAATATCCACTCCGCTTAACAACAGCCGGACCGATTGTGGTGATATTAAAACCTTTTCCAGCCGAACCGCCGACATTCCCATGGCGTTCGGCCGGAACCCGCTTCGGGATGCAAATACGCCCATACGCTGATTTCCCCCGAGCCTGGGCGGCCGCACCGTATCCCGCCACGGCTTCCCCGCACACTCATGGAACAGAAAAATGACCCAGATATGGGAAAATGTCTCCAGCCCCCGGACCGCTGCCGGATTGCTGTACGACGAGAAAAGCTCCAGTTCAGCCCGTGCCGCGGGCACAACGCCCGCCTGACGGGGTATACCGAATTTTTCCTTGAAACAGGAATGAATGATGCCGATAGGATCCAGTGTAACACTCATCGAAATGTCTTTTTCCTTTTTTCAGTCCAGTCCTTTATAGGGATTTTTATGTTTCGCGGCCAATAAAGTCAATAAAGAACAAAGGTTACCCCGCAAACTTCTTGACATTTACACCATTGTCGGTTCAATATTGTACCAATGGAATGTTATCGATACCCATTGAGCCATTTATAAAGAGGACGACATGATAGAATTTTCCGAAGAATCCAACGGCACACAATCGGAATCCGTCACAGACGAGTTGATTGACGCCATAAAAAAACTATCGGAATCCCAGCAGGAATACCTCCTGCAGGCCGTCAAAGACTGGATTGACGACAAACGGGGATATCCCAGGAAAGAGTGTCAGGCCGAGGTTATATATTCGGACAACAACCGGTTGGTTCAGGGAATGATCATAAATATAAGTGCGGGTGGCCTTTTCCTTCAGCCGGACAGCCCGTTTACAGTGGGGCAGGAGATCACCCTCACGTTTGAACATCCCTTCGCAAAAAAACAGATGAAAGTGGTCGGTGAAATCGTTCGAAGTGACGAAAAAGGAATCGGCGTAAAATTCAACCAGAATATCGGATTTGTTTTATAGAAACTGACCGCCGCCGGACCAGAGGTTTAGAGCTTCTGAAATATATCAATAAAAAAGGCCGTAATTTAAAAATTACGGCCTTTGTTTACATTTGGTGGCGATGCAGGGAGTTGAACATAAGCTATATCTACCAGAATTTATATAAATATATAAAACTGACAATTTCTAAATACCCCCAAATTTACCCCTAATCGCAAGACCCTTCTCTAAAATTCAACACCAATATTCCCCCTCAACACTGGATGGGCCATCTACAAAATTGTGTGGTTTCCATCAATAAAAACACTATATGATGACATATTGATTTTTCTATTTAAATTTATGGTATTATCCAAGGATTTTTGTCTCACCAATGCACCATTATTTTGTTCATGTCTCATTTTTTGATAATTTTGAGATTTGTCTAATTTAACATCTTATGAATGAGTTTCAACCGTTGGAGGGCCTCCAGCGATTGCAATAAACTCCATAAAAGCATAAATTCCGGCTTTACCCTCACGAAGCGTCAAAAGATGCCCATTCTCTCTTAAAAGAGTCAGAATACGATTAGCTGTTGGTTTTGGTATTTCTGGATGGTTTGAAAATGCTGGTCCGGAAAAAAATGGCGTTTGGAAAAGAAAATCTTAGGCTCGAATAGAATATTGTGAATGAACCAAATCTGCTACTTGCTTTTTCCCCCGAGCATATTTCTGCAGGGTGAGACCAGTTTGTTCAACCTGTCTTAGGACTAATACATCATTTTGTAGTCATATCGTTGCCCACCACACTTTATTGTGTTTTTTTATTGACATTCTAATTATTTATATTATAAAGGTGATTAGTTGTAGCAAATGAATATTCTGGAATAAATATCAATGTTTTCAATATAATAATATCTATCGTCTTTTTTTCGTCACAAACCAATATTTTTTGATGTTGTACTTGAGTGTGTAAAACTTCGCTCTAAAGTATAGTTATTGGCATGTCGAAAATAAACATAGAATTTTTATATTTAAAAGGAGGTTTATATGTATGACCTGTCATATTTTAATTTGGGCTTTCGAAGTGATAGTGTCAGTAACTTATTACAAAGTTTACAAGAAAAAGAGAGACCTGAATTAGAAGTATTAGATGATGCGTTCAGAATTATAGCCGACTGCTTAAATATAAAAGAGAGAAGTTCTTTAGTTCAAAGTTTTTCACTCAAACAGGGTTATCAGGTCTCAACCCTATTACCAATATTGGCCGAACTTTTCACAGACAAAAACGTATCAGACATTATAGATGAGCTAAAGGCTCTTCATAAAACCCTGGAAAAAGTGAAGAAAGATCGAAATGCTGCTAATAACTCGGAATATAAGCATGCAATATCATTCTTTTCACGATTAGCTGACCTTTGTTTGTCAAACAGTGCTCATCAAGTCTCTTCTGAAAATTACGCATTGATATGACCGAAAAAAAAATATTAAAAACAGAAACAGTTAAAAAGCTTATCCTTTTAAAAAAACATCACTATCGTTTACCTCATTCAGACTTCTTATGCGATGGAGCTATCCATGTATGGAAACTGCAAATAAAAATAATTGAAAAATTACTTGAAAGGTTTAACAAATACACACACAAACAGCTTCAGCTTATAAATACGGTCCTTCCTTTTCTTGAAAAAATTTGTGGCTACTTAGATGATTCAAAAACTATCAATGTTCCTTGGAGTATCATCCCAAGCTTAGAAGATCTGTTTTCGAAAGTAAAACCAGACACGCAATTTGTTATATGCCCATTATGGGAAAATAATTACCAAATTATTAATCGAAATATTGTTGAATATTTAGACAATTCTGTTATTTCGATTCCAGGGTTGTTGTTTGATCCTGGAAGTAATTTTGAAGCTGAAAAAAAGAACTTTTTGAGCGATGCACCATCTGGCATATATTTTGTTTTTTATCCTCGTTCTGAACGTCTTTCCGTATTACATTTTCCACTATTAGGCCATGAAATCGGTCACATTTTTGCCTCTTCTTGGTTGGATTCTAATTTCAATGATAGTTTATTCAATCAAGAAGCAGAGAAAACACTCAAGGCAGAAATAGACTCAGAGATACCACCCGACGTAATAGATCCTATTTTTAAAGAAACATTCATCAATAATAGATTATTAGAAATGCTTGAAATATTTCATAAAGTTTTATCTGAAGTCATTTCTGATATTGTTGGTGTGTTTATTTTCGGGCCATCTGCACTATTATCAAGCTTTATATTTGCGATTAAATTTGGATTGGATGATTTCCGAGCACTGGAATACGGTTATCTTTCTTGGAGATTTAGATTGTTTTTCATTTGTAAGGCAATTAAGTATATGGAAAACGACAAATTACCAAGCAGATATACAAAGTCAATCCAGTTAATGGAAGAAATTCTAACTCTTGCGGACATTGATATTAATAAATACAGCTACAACAAACAGCACCGTTTTATTAGGCATATTGTAAGACTATTCGATGAAAAAATCCAAGTGGTTTTTCAAGACATCGAATCTTTTTTGGCCGATCAAGTCTATTCGAAAAATTACGATGAGAGCCATCAAAAAAAAATCTTCGAGAGGTTGCAGAATGGAATTATTCCCAATAGTATTCTCGATGATAAACTTGATGAAACACCGATGGGCCTGAGAAATATTGTTGGATCCACTTGGTTGTTTGTTAATGAATTATCCGAATCAGACAGCTTAGAATATTTCAAAAAAGCTTCGTGCGCAAATCTTCTGAGCATAAAAGCCATAGAGTTATCACATTTCCAAAAAGATTTTGATAAAAAGAAATATATCTCTAACAATATTTAATATAATAACAAGCGACTATGACAATAAGTATTGAAGAAATAAAAAGAAGATTGAATCCTAATCTAACTAGTGTCCATCCAAGGCACTAAGTAATTGAAAGAAATAAAAAAAGCGCATTTTGAACTTGTCTTTTAGTACTTCTTGTAGTATTTATGGAATCGCCAAAACACCAAAAATATTACAAAAAGCGAAAAGGAACGAAGAACAAAATGCGCAAAAAGTGGCAGAAACAAATACCTCTCATGGCTCATATTCAGGATCATGAACAGAACCAGGAGCTCGTGATGATCAGCAGCATCATCGACGACAATCCTACCATCTGTCATCATATTCTGCAAGATTTGAATCGGGGCAAAACCGTAATCAAACGAACCGGCGCAGATGGCATGAGTGCTGATCAGGTTTTGCGTTGCGCTGTGATAAAGACCCTTTTCAATTTCAGCTACAAAGCACTTGCTTTTCATATAGTGGATTCGGATAGCCTCCGATGGTTTTGCCGTATCGGATTTGCCGACGAAGGTTTCAAGAAGTCGGCGCTGAACCGAAATATCAAGTGTATTTCGGCCCAGACTTGGGAACTGATCAACCATGTACTGCTCGGTTTTGCCAAAGAGGAAAAAATTGAAAAAGGCCGAACTGTACGAACAGACTGCACCTGTGTTGAAAGCAATATTCATAGCCCCAGCGATTCGACGTTGTTGTGGGACGGGGTGCGGGTGTTGACGCGTCTGATCAAGAGAGTCCGTGACGATTTCGGAATCAAGGTCCCTGGTTTTGCCAATCACACTCGTCGTTCCAAGCGTCGCATGCTGGCGGTAATGAATGCCAAAAGCAAAAAACAACGCAAAGCAGCTTATGTCGACCTGCTTAAGATGGCCGACAATGTGCTTGGATATTCCAGTACGACACTGGCTGCCATTAGAGTCAGCACATCTGATCCGACATTGTTCGTGTTTTACGAATCCATTGAAAACTATAAGCTTTTGTTGGAAAAGGTAGTTGATCAAACAAGACGCCGGGTCATTTTGGGAGAAACTGTTCCGTCTCCGGAGAAAGTGGTATCGATTTTTGAACCCCATACGGACATCATCAAGAAAGACCGTAGGGATACATATTATGGCCATAAGATCTGCTTGACAGGCGGGGCTTCTAACCTGATTCTGGATTGTCTGGTCGCTACCGGCAACCCCGCGGATACTGATCTGGCGATTCCCATGCTGGATCGTCAAAAAGAAATCTACGGTCGGTATCCGCTTAAAGCCACATTTGACGGTGGTTTTGCTTCCAAGAACAACCTGAAGGAAGCCAAATCCCGACAGATTAAGGATATCTGCTTTTCGAAAAAACGTGGTTTGGTTGAAACCGATATGTGTCGCAGTGAATATGTTTATCATCGCTTGCGCAACTTCCGTGCCGGGATCGAGTCCGGCATATCCTGGTTAAAACGGTGCATGGGCCTCACACGTTGCACGTGGAAAGGCTGGGATTCTTTCAAATCCTATGTCTGGTCATCAATAGTCGCAGCCAATTTGCTGACCTTGGCCAGGCATCGATTGAAAATGAGTACGGCATAGAACTTTTGAGGTAAAAATAGCTTTCATTTGCTTCCCGGTGGATAAGTGCGCCTTCATTCACCGTTTTTAATGAGAAAATGCTATTACTTCTTTCATAAAACATGGTGAATAAAATTTAAAAAATGAGGCCCATTCATTTTACCGGCTGCGGCTTCAAAAAAGCCTATTTATGGATGGGCACTAACTAGCTTTGATCAAGACCGAATTGTTATTTCACCTTTACTCGACAAAAATGATCAATTCGGTAGAGTTGAAATAGATCTTAGATTAGGCCATCAATTTATTATTTTTAAAGAACATTTTCAAGGATCTTTCAGTCCATATCGTTTATCAACTTACGAAAGCGATATAGAAAAATATCAAGAAGAGGTCGTCGTAAAAAAGGGGAAATCTATTGTTCTGCACCCAGGAAGATTTATTGTTGGTTCCACATTAGAATATGTTGCGTTACCAAGAGACATTGAAGCCCAAGTGGAAGGAAGAAGCTCTTGGGCCAGATTAGGACTCACAATAGCAACGGCCACGACAGTTCATCCAATGTTCAAAGGTGTAATTACATTAGAATTGAGTAATAATGGCACTATTCCGCTAGAGTTGAGCCCAGGCGTTAAAATTGCCCAGATTCTTTTTCATGTTGTGAAACCACCATTATCAGATAGTCAAATCGCAGAGATTGCAGGAAAGTATCAACATTCTATCGGCCCGGGATTTAGCCGCGTATTCAAAGACAAATTTTTAGACTATTTTTGTAGTTGATTAAATATGTTTGATTGATGTCGATAGAATAAAAAATAATTGGCAGACTATTATCCATATTGATTCCTTTCCGGGACATTCCTACCTGTTCCATTATGTCGTTCAAATACTGATCCCGCTCATCCCTCTCGGCTAAACTGCTCAAGGTATAAAACACTTCCCCCTGCATCATCCATTTCCTTTTATCGAAAAAACATTTTGTATTCATTTGAATTCTTATTCATCCATTTTATTTTTAAAGGCATCATGTGGTTAATCGGTTTATCCAAGCCAGTAACATGAATTCCATTGGTTGGGGTTTTGAGATTTAATTTGACATTTCTAAATATTGAGCCCAATGGAACTCTAATTTTCGAAACATCAACAATCGGCACGCACTTTTGTGGTGTGTGATAAAAATGGAAAATGTCATCAATACTTTTCTCAATTTTCACTTCTTGTTCTAATGGAATATTTTCTGGTGAACCATATGTCTCGACAATTGGTAGATCCGCCCTTATAAAGTACTTTTTAAATATACCCTGCACTACTAATTCATCAATATTAAGATTGGAAACATAAAGATCATCTGGAAAAATTTGAAGTTTAAACCAATTGAAGGTATCAACAAATTCATCAGTTTTCTGTAACATCGCATTGAAAATAGGCCATGGGTTGTAAGGGTTCCCACTTTTATCTTTAAAATCTGTATCTGCTGATAAAGGAATAATCAAATGAGATTGATAAATCAAATTTATTTCAAGAAAATTAAATTTAGTATATGCGACTTCTGCCCCAACCTTTCCGCCCCATGAATTAACCTCATTAACTGTGAGTTCTGAAAAAACTCGCAAAATAACACCAAACCTTTTCGCTTTTTTTATTGCACCCTCTGTAAAGCCGGCGGAAGAGACTGCGATAGCTGAAGAAGCCATAAGACTTTCTCTCCTGCCATATATTTCTTCAATCCATTTTACGTCCTGAGGTCTTTTATGGTGTCGGCATTCAATTATTGTCTTTTCATTGTCGCGTTCAATTAATACATCTACTTGCCTTGGTTGTTCGGGATTATCAGGATCAGGAATTTTTGCGTCCCATGTTACAATGGAATCCTTGCCATCTAAAATTGTGTGAATTTTAGATACATATTTTTCAAACTCTCTCGGGGACATATCTAATTCAGACAGCCTTTTCTTTGTTGAAATGATTGTTTTTTGTTTCTACAGGATCAATCACATTCGCTCCGAACAACTCTCCTTGGGGTTTTTTATTCTTATTACCCCTCATCGTTGCACGAACCTTGATAAATAATTTCCCCGGTATCCTTCGATATGGCAACCAAACTGCTTGATTTGATACTGCCAAAGGGGGAAAGGCCATGCCTATAAATAGCACACCAACAATCGATGCCATCTGGAAAGTCCCAGAGTCTGTCTCTATATGGGACGACATCAGTAATCCCGTAAATGTGTACATCCCCGCTCAGATAATCCAGAAAGATTTTTATTGCCGGCTTTTTGGATACCTCGTTTGCCTTGTTTTCTGGTTCTGCCCCTTTGAGGATATTAGCGACAGAATCATCATATTCAACCGTGCGATCAGTCTTGACGGTTTTGGGGGCTTTCTGTGGCATTTGGAGGCTGCTAAAAATATCTCTTATCCATTTTTGGTTTTTGTATTCGATTAAATCAATAACGGTTGCCATCTTGGTAACAACCTCCCCCAAAATATGTATTAGTTATTCGTAATTTTTAAAAAGCTCGAGTTGTTTCCCTTTTTCATAGCCTTCCTGGTAGTCACGAATTTGAAGTTCAAACTTTTTCACTATTTCGATAAATTCTTTCTTTGCAAGTAACTCATCAGAAATATCGAAATAATCAAACTCAACATGGATATGATCTATCATTTCCTGGGCTTTTGGAAAATTGAGTTTATAATCTACAAAGGTTTCAATGGCCTGCTTAACCGCATCTTTTTCGGAAACCTCACCCTTCTGCAGCCGGCGATATAGTGATCTGTCATTTTTAAACAGTTGTGAATAGCAACCTTTTTCTTTCAACGCTTGCGGGAGCAAATGTTCAACAAGTGCTGACCGGCTCTCCTTTAGCAATCCATATAGATCCTTATTGTCGGCTTCTCCGGATTTTTTATTGTCGTCTGTTTCCGAAGTGATTTGTTTTTTCGGATGATCTTTTTCGACCTGCTCTCCGCCTGATAGTTGTTGAGTTAATTTCTCGACCTGTTGAGCAATACAATCCTCAAGTGTTTTGATATTCTTCAGCTCGATCAAACTGCCAAATCTATTGGCATCAAAAGTATATTTCTTTTTGCTGGCATCTATCAAAGCAGCAAATTCGTTTATTGCTGCCAGATTTTCAACATCCTCCTTGGTGAGAACATTCCAGCTACTCTTTAATCGATGATTAGTCACAGAAAGCATCCTGTTAAAGGGTCGAAGCGATATTGACTTATTTTTAATTTTCACTCCATGACAGGACATTTTTAAAAGTTTATATTTGTTACGATAAACCATCGTCTTTCGTAGTGTTGCCGGATCAACAGGAGGATTCTCCTTTAATTTAGAAATCGTTGACGAAATCTCTCTTTCTATCTCATCTGCTTCCTTTTGGATTACTGGACAAGTCTGAACTGAAAGGTTGATGCCTTCAATATTTAGGTCAAAAACCTCACCGTCAATCTGTCTTAGTAGGCTCGCAGCCAAAGATGGCCCCCCAATAAAACCATTCGGAAAATCAATTTGCTCTGGCACCTCCTCCCAAGACAACGCAACCGGTGAATAGACCATTACAGCATCATCTACAATAACAATGGCCATTCTGATGTAGTTCGCGCTCTGAACATTTAATTTGTCAAGGTTCTCATTGAGGAGTTGAAAAGCAGCCTGATCACCAAAGCCGTAGCGAATTGTTTTTTCATCTATATCCACATACACATCACAACGGACCTTTTTTTGTTCGACCAAATATAGAAGTGTTTTTACTTCATCAATAAAATACCCCGCCTTAGCAATAACAATCCTCTCTGATGCTTTTTCCAAGAAAGATATCAGGCTCTGCTTTGTTACCTTTACAAAACTAACTGAAGCGTTGCTATACCCCATATGCACCCCCAGCGGTTACCAATTAGAAGCATCATGCCACCCAAGAATAAGACAGTTTTTCCGCCTGCTTCAGCACCAGTTCAATAGCCTCTGGCTGTTTATCCGGCGGGTATTTGTATTTTTTAAGTAATCGCCGGATCATGTTACGCATTTTAGCCCGGACACTATCGCGAACCTGCCAGTCAACAGTTGTGCTGGCTCGGAGCTTCTCGGTCAGTTCATGAGCGATTTTCTTCAACACTTCATCGCCAAGCTTACGGACAGCGCTTTCGTTATTGGCAAGGGCGTCATAAAAAGCTATTTCATCGGGAGACAACCCCAGAGCTTCATCCCGCTTCATTGCCTCCTGAAAATCTCTGGCCATCTGAATTAACTCCTCAATCAACTGGGCAGTTTCGATAGCACGGTTGTGATATTTTCGTAGGGTGGCAAGCAGTCGTTCACTATACTTCATCTCCTGGACCACATTTTTCTTGGTCCGAGCCTTGATGGCATCCCGCAAAAGTTTTTCCAGAAGTTCAACAGCAAGGTTTCTGCTGGGCATCCTTCGAACATCCTCCAGAAAATCATCAGACAAAAGGCCTATATTTGGCTTATTCAGGCCAGCCAGGTCGAATATGTCAGACACTCCTTCGGCAACTACTGCATTGTCAAGAATCTGTTTGAGAGCAGAATTTTTTTCTTCCTCTGTTCGCTTTTTATCGACCGTTGTGTGTTTGATAATTGCCGCTTTAATCGCTGAATAAAAGGCTATCTCCTTGCGAAGGGGAGCGGCTTCATCTAATGTGCTGCATAAAGAAAATGCCTTTGTGATAGCCGCCATGGTATCAAGAAAACGGTTTTTACCCTCCTCAAGGCCCAATATGTGATTCGCGGCAAGGGGCAGGAGCATGGCGGCATTGGTTTTATAATCGCTGTAATCGAAGCCATGAAACATGGCCTGCACCACTTCAATCTTTTCCAGAAGCACCGCTAAAGCCTCTTCTGCAAGCCGGGTCGGGGTCCCCCTACCCTTAGCCTCCGTATAGGTCTTTAAGGCGTTTTTCAGCTCCGCTCCGATGCCGATATAATCCACCACCAAACCCCCGGGTTTGTCCTTAAAAACCCTGTTCACTCTGGCAATGGCCTGCATCAAGTGGTGTCCCCGCATGGGCTTATCTATATACATTGTGTGGCAGCAGGGAGCATCAAAACCAGTGAGCCACATATCTCTCACGATAACCAAATCTAATTCATCGTCTTTATCCTTAAACCGCTTTTCCAATCGTTTTTTGGTCTGGTGGCTGTAAACATGAGGTCGTATCAACTCCTTGTCCGCAGCGGAACCTGTCATGATTATCTTGATCATCCCTTTTTCCGGGTCAGAATCATGCCAGCCTGGCCGTAAATCCTTTGCCGTTATGGCGTTATAAAGATGGACGCATATTTCCCGGCTCATACAAACGATCATGGCTTTACCCGGGATTACAGCGGTCCGCGCCTCAAAATGCTTCACTATGTCTTCAGCCACCTCTTTCAGACGAGGCTCTGCACCCACCAATTTTTCGAGAGCCGCCCACTTGCTTTTTGTCTTTTCACGAAAAGAAATATCCTCCTCATCCTCGATAACCTCTTCAACCTCATCGTTGAGTTCGTCGATCTCCGTACGGTTAATATCGAGCTTGGCAAGCCGTGATTCATAATAGATCGGGACCGTAGCGCCATCATCCACAGCGTCTTGAATGTCATAGATTGAAACGTAATCTCCGAATACCGCCCGAGTGTCCTTATCCTCAAGGGCTATCGGGGTGCCGGTAAAACCGATGAAGGACGCATTTGGAATGGCATCCCGCATGTGCTTGGCAAAACCGAAAATGTATCTGCCTGTCTTGGTGTCAAGCCGGGCCTTTAGGCCATACTGGCTCCGGTGTGCCTCATCGCTGATCACAACGATGTTGCTGCGGTTACTCAGTTCCGGATGAATCTCTTCGCCATTTGACAGGGAAAATTTCTGAACCGTGGTAAAAATTATACCGCCAGCCTGGCGGGCTGTCAGAAGCTCCCGCAAGTCATCACGGCTGTCAGCCTGAACCGGTGTCTGTCTAAGAAGCTCTCGTGCATTGTTGAAAGTGTTGAATAGCTGTCCATCGAGATCGTTACGGTCCGTCACCACTAAAAGGGTCGGGTTATTCATTTCCGGCTGTTGAAGGAGTTTTCCCGCGTAGCAGCACATGGAGATGCTTTTGCCAGACCCCTGGGTGTGCCATACGACGCCGGCCTTTCGAGAGCCCGGCACGACCTCTCGACCATACGTTGCCCTTTTCTCCCCTGCTGTAGAATCTTCTGGCACTCTGGCTGCAATCACCGTTACCCGCACCGCTTCACGTACCGCGTGAAACTGATGATATCCCGCTATCTTTTTTATAATGGTATCACCCTCCTGATCGAAGATGACAAAATAGCGGATATAATCCAGCAGCAGCTCCGGATCGAAAAACCCCCGCACCACTTTTTCCAGTTCATATTCAAGCAGCGGCTTGTCGTCTTCATGCTTGATTGTCCGCCAGGGCATGAACCATTCTTTATTTGCAGTCAACGAACCGATCCGGGCCGTGATGCCGTCACTCACCACCAGGGTCTCGTTAAAGACAAAGAGGTCGGAAATCTCGTTCTTGTATGTCTGAAGCTGATTGAAAGCATCCCAGATGTCGGCGTTTTCATCGGCGGGATTTTTAAGCTCGATCACCGCAACGGGCAGGCCGTTGATAAACACCACCACATCGGGCCGGCGGTTCATTTTTGTTCCCTGTACGGTAAACTGGTTGACGACCAGAAATTCATTGTTTCCGACATTATGAAAATCGATCAACTGGGCATGGTCATGCAGGCTTTCATCTGCATCGCCGTATTCAACCGGCACCCCTTCCAGCAGCAGCTTATGAAACGCCCGATTGTTCTGGATCAGCACCGGATATTCCGGCTTTGTCACAACAAGGGCGGCTTCCTCAAGAACGGCAGTGGGGATATGGGGATTGATTTTTTTCATAGCGGAAATGAGGCGGGTGGTCAGCACCACCTGCCGATAGCCAACTCGCTCCGGCGCTTCCCCGTCATGAGCGATGTCCGGCCCATAGACGCATTCATATCCGCTGTCACGGAACCAATCCAGGCAAATTCGTTCAAGCTGGTCTTCGTTAATCATAATCCCCCATCAGCTGGACAAGATGCATTTGCTTGCAAATTGGAACATGCTGTTATTGTTTACTTAATTCAACAACAACCGTTCTCGGGCACTTTCATTCCAAATAAAGCTATGCCCAATATGGAATATATTTGGCGTAGCGCTTAGATGTACTGGTTGGGTCTTCTAACTTGATGAGTTTCTCATCAAGAGCCATTGCAATGATACGTGATGCCACATCCGTTTGTCGTGTGTTCAGGGCAAAACGTTCCCGCAGACTCTGATTTGTCATATTTTCTGAAAGTATATATCTCAAGACACAGTGCTGATAACACGCCCTGAGCTTATCCCCTCTATTCATGTCTGCAAATTCTTTATGCCCAAACAGGATAATGCTCGTCCGAGTCTGTCCCACCCGTATATCAGGTGCTGGCAGTTGAAAGGTTTCGACACTGCTGACAACCTTGTCAATTCCGCTGCCCTTTTCTTCACAAATACGCAATCGGCGCATTACGTCGGCAACCCGGTCATTTCTTGACTGATATTCATCAATAAAGCGATCAGGGGCAATGCATGGTGTTCCCGGGTTGCTGATTTCTAACCTGTTTGCGTAGATGTCTATATTCACTGATCCGCCGGGTTGATCTAAATCCTGGTGGATTAAAGCGTTGGCAACCAACTCACGAATCGCAATTTCAGGAAACATCGGGACCGATTCCCGGAGCGCTTTACCGATAACCTCGTTCGAGGGCAACTGGCCATTGATGTAGTCAATCAACCCCTCAAAACCGACCGCGTACCCCTTCTTGCCGATAATGTCTTTTTTGGTGGTTAATTTGTTTTTCCCTTCATAGGTCGTCACGCGTACAGCCTTGCGTGCAAGCGTTTCAAATTCGTCTAAATTTTTGGCGAAAAGCAAGGCGCCCAGATTGGTAATTGCATATCCATTCTCTCCAGGGACAATGAATTTCTCACTCGTAAATCTGTCAATTACCCCGGCTCTGTCTGCAGGATAGGGGAGCTGTATGAGGTCAAAGTAGCTTTGCGTGTCCAAAAGCCTGATGACATCTTCGGCGCTGGACATGCTTCGAGCAATTCGCGTCTCAAAAACCGGTTGGCCTTCCGCAAAAATTTTCTGAAGATAATCCGGAGTCATAGGAACCAGGTCTTCACCCGCGCGCATGAGATACCGGCCTTTGTACTCAATAGGCTGCCCCACAGGCCGCGAAGGGACAGAGAAAACAAGAACACGGCCATCCGCATGCTCGAGTTCTGTCCACGTCACCCGAAAATGCAACCGTTCATAAATTCCCCCAACCGTCCGTTCCGGGATATCGAAGGCCGAGGTGCCAACCACTTTTCTGGGCGGTTTATCCGAAACCCCAAGCACCATGTGGCCGCCGCCCTCATTTGCCAGGGCGACGCAGTAGCCGACCAGCTTCTCAAAATCATATCGGTTTTTTGCCTCCTTGAATTCCAGGTGCTCGTTTTCCGAAGGCACTACCATCCATTTTTCGAGCTGCTCGATACTGATGGTCATACAGCCTCCTTGATTTCAGCCTTGGCATTTCCGACAGAGATTTCGCCGGAGAGAAGTTTGGGAAGGAGGGTGTCGCGAAGCTGAGATAGAGTTTTATTTTGATTACCATGACTTTTTATCTGGGTCATAATTGTAGCGATTACTGTAGAAAATTTTATATAAATTTCGGTATTATCTGTAACGACTATTGGATAACTTTCTAAAGAACGGGCGCTAACTCTTTGACGTCCACTTGTGCCAGTCATGTTTTGTATCGCATAAGATCTGAACGTGCTGTCACGTGCTATCAAATATGAATATTCAAGGGGATAGGGGTCGATTGCTCTCATTACAACATATTCTGTTGATCCCCATCCGACTTCATTTGCTTGTAAAAAATCCACAAAAGCCGTCTTACCATTTTCCAAGCAAGGCGTAATTCTTGCTAATAATGTGTCGCCGTTAATGAACTTTGTGCCTGATCCCATTTTTCGAGGCCACCAATCTTGTGCCAAGTGCCCTTGCGTTGGCATGTTTTTCATATCTAAATATGTTCCAACTTCCCCCTTTTTAAGGACACGTTTGGGGTTAAGTTCTATTACCTCCCTAAGAGATTTACAAATCCACCCCTTCGGAATCAATCCCATATCTGAATCCACTAATTCATCAGGAAAGAGAGCGGCGGTAGCAGCAAGTTGCTCACGCTGTCCGGGAGAAAGCTGGCCCAGTTCGTCGTCGGTTTTGCCGCTGATGGCACACATGGCCGCCCGTTCAGTATCCTGGCCGCTTTGTTTGGCATCGATTTTGGCCTTGACCGGATCGAAGTCCACGAACCAGGATTTGAAAATGGCTTGGGCGATCTGTTCAAGGGTTTGGTTGATTTGGCGGTTGAGTTCGATTTTGTCGTCAAGGGAAGCTAAAATATTAACAATTACATCTTGGTTCTCACGAATTGTCCACTTTATAGGCAGCGGATGAACATGATTCCGGTTGAGAGCAGGGTTGGCAGCACCAACATCCATTTTTTTTAGCATTTCAGCAATGCTAATGAAATAATAATACACAAACCGAGGGTTATTACCTTTAAAATTCTTTACCCAAAGACTTGTATCATGAGGCCAATAGTCCTCATCTATATAAAACACTGTGCCGAGACTACCTTTTCTACCAAGGACTACGCCAGGGCCAGCAACCATCGCTTTATTATGATAGCTTGAAACACCCCCAGATGAAACAACAGGTATATTTCCTGGTTTTTGTTGCTTTTTTGTAATATCGAATCCACGTTGAAGCGTCACTTGCTCTCCGATGGTGGTATCGAAAAAATCAGCACTCATACCCAAACCCCGCCAAATTCCGCTTGATCTGCATTTCCAACTGGGCATTTTCAGTAAATTGTTCTGAGAGTTGAACGGTCAACCGGGCCATTTTTTCGCCAAAAGACTCACCGTCATCTTCCTCGTTCGCCGCTCCCACATAGCTACCCGGCGTCAATACGTGATCATGTTCGACGATTGCCTCGATGGAAGCGGATTTACAAAACCCGGCCTCGTCCTTATAATTCTGGCCCTTTCGCCACGCACGAAAGGTGTCAGCAATTTTATCAATGTCCTCTTTCTTGAAATCCCGCAGCACCCGATCCTTCATATAGCCAAGGTTCCGGGCATCTATAAAAAGCACTTCGCCCGAACAATCCCGAAAGTCATTACGTTCTTTTTTATTGCGAGTTAGAAACCATATACATGCCGGGATTTGGGTGTTGGTAAAAAGCTGGCCAGGCAGTGCGACCATACACTCTACAAGGTCGTTTTCTATCAAGGCTTTTCGGATCGATCCTTCGGCGTTTGTGTTGGAGCTCATAGAGCCGTTTGCCAGTAGCAAACCCATAGAGCCTTTAGGGGCAAGGTGATACAGCATATGCTGCAGCCAGGCAAAGTTAGCATTGCCCGTTGGGGGCCTGCCGAATTGCCAGCGTTGGTCATCATCGCTGACGCCGGCATCCCACTCCTTCATATTGAAAGGCGGGTTTGCCATGATGAAATCGGCCCGCAGATCCGGGTGTTGATCGTTGGTAAAGGTGTTGGCCGGTTCCTTCCCAAAATTGAAATCGAGACCCCTAATCACCATGTTCATGGCGGCGAGCTGCCAGGTGGTATGGTTGTATTCCTGGCCATAGATTGAAACATTACCGATCTTACCGCCATGCCCCTTGATAAACTGTTCACTCTGTACAAAGAAGCCGCCGGAGCCCATGGCCGGATCATAAACCCGACCTGAAAAGGGCTGCAGCATTTCAACAATCAGAGAAACAATGGATTTCGGCGTGTAAAACTGGCCGCCCTTTTTCCCCTCGGCCAGGGCAAACCGTCCGAGGAAATATTCATAGACATGGCCAAGGATATCCTTGGATTGCAGGGTGTCATGACTGAATGGAATTTCAGACAGTAGATTTATCAGCTCGATCAACTTCGATTGGTCGATCTGAAGGCGGCCATACTGCTTGTTGAGAATACCCTTTAGTTTGGGGTTGTCCTTCTCGATGGCATCCAGGGCATCGTCGATGAGTCTCCCGACACTGCGGAAGGTGTAGGTGTAGGCCTTGCCGTTCTTGATCTCGATTTCCGCCCCAGGTGCCAGTGTGGCATTGTCCCGGAGAGTTTTCCAGCGAGCCATCTGCGGTACCCAAAAAACGTTTTTTTCCGTGTAATAGTCGCGGACCTCAAGTTCGTCGATGATCTCTGCCTGATACTCTTCATCCGATTCGTAATCTTCCGGATCGAGAAAATAGTCATGCTCCGAATCTTTGAACTGTGTGGTTAACTCCTTCCGCCGGGTATCGAAGGCATCAGATACATATTTAACGAACAGCAGCCCCAGCACCGTATGCTTGTACTGAGCTGCATCCAGGGTGGAACGCAGCTTGTCCGCCGCTGTCCACAACTTTTTGTCCAGATCGTTGAGAAATTTTTGTTCTTTATCCTGCATGTTATTTCCTATCAGCTATACGACGGCTCTCTGCGAGCCATTGGTCGATAATGTCTTTTCGAAACCGCCAATGCTTACCGATTTTCTGCCCTGGGAGATCTCCCCTCTGGGCCAGTTTATAAAGCGTCGATTTGGATATCTTCAGATATGCGGCAAGCTCATCAATGGTCAGTACATTGTTCTGATTTTCGGTCATTATATTGCCAGCTTGTTTGGGTGGGCGATAATGCCCGTTATTAGCAGTTAATGGATTTGGGCGTCAAGAAATTTTGCTGAGATATTTGTATGCTATAACTTATTATTAATAGCTCTATATTGCATTTTCGTTCGGTATCTACGGTCAAAATGTAATCAGAAATTAATAGTGCTGAATTTTATGTCGCTCATAAAAACAAAAAACCCACTGAATTAACAGTGGGTTATTTTTTAATGGTGGCGATGCAGGGAGAATCATTCCCGAGATCTACAAACCACCGAAAACATTGAACTATTAAAACCTACTCAAATCACTGAACACCGAAAGTGTCACAGTAAGTGTACCACCATTCCAAGGTGTTTACACTTCTCAAGATGATAGCTCGGAATGATCGTGTATGTCAATCCGCAGGATCGAATCTGAGCCAACTAAAGTCCCTGTTTGGGAATTGAACCGCAGTCCGTGTTAAAATCTCAAATGAGAAATATTAATTGACTTTCTCAATGAAATTTGGTTCTTATAGATTCGGTGCCGTTCCACTTATGACATCAAGCCCATATAAATGAGTTTCCTCTAATCATTATTGTTGTTTACTGCATTCATTACCGTTCAATGAATATGGAGGATTTCCATCATGAGTTTCGATGAAAAGATTGCTGCCCTTGTTCAAAGACTCCCTAAGCTCAAAGACCATTTGCAGACCGAAGAAGCCACTAAGAACGCCCTTGTGATGCCATTCATTGCCGCCCTTGGATATGATGTTTTCAACCCTAAAGAGGTGATTCCAGAGTATACCGCCGATGTCGGTACTAAGAAGGGTGAAAAGGTTGACTATGCAATCATGTCTGATAACGAAATTATCATGCTGATTGAGTGCAAGACCTGTAATGGTGAACTATCTCAGCAGAACAAGAACCAATTGTTCCGGTATTTCACAGCAACTAAAGCAAGGATAGCGATTCTGACAAACGGTATCCAGTACTTGTTTTACTCGGACTTAGAAGAATCAAACAAGATGGATGCCAAGCCCTTTCTTGAACTGGACCTTGGGAATCCTAAGACTGCCTCTCTTGCTGAAGTTAAGAAGATGGCTAAAGAGGATTTCGATCTTGATAGGATGCTCAGTACTGCCACTGAGTTGAAATATACGTCTGAGATTAAGAAAGTACTCGCTTCACAGCTTGAATCACCTAATGAAGAATTTGTCCGCTTCTTCTTTCAGAGTGTCAATCCGGGCAGTAGATTTACCGCTGCCAACAAAGAACAGTTCACGCCATTAGTAGCTAAAGCTTTCCATCAATTCCTCAGTGATAAAGTCAGTGATCGTCTTAGGTCTGCCTTGGAGAGTGAGAAAGACTTGAATGGCAAAGAAGAAGAGACCATCGAACAGGAACAAGTAATAGATAATGGAGATGGAATTGTAACCACAGAGGAAGAGCTTGAAGGGTTCAATATTGTCCGTGCAATTGCTTCTAAAATTGTAGACCCATCTCGGATTGTTCACAGGGATACCAAGTCATATATGGGGGTATTGCTTGATGACAACAACAGGAAACCGATATGCCGGTTAAGATTCAACCACTCTCAGAAATACCTTGGCGTTATAGGTGGAAAGAACGAAGAGACAAAAGTACCGCTTGATGCCGTTATTGATATTTACAAGCACTCTGATCAGATTCTTGAGACTATAAAGATGCATGAAGGATAATTCCCTCCATGGAATTGTAAGTGTTAGAATGCTGAAATATGTAGGCGAAATTTGATATACTGATATTATAACAAGTATTTAACGAAGAATATTCCATGCAAAATATAATTCCTATTCGTATTCAAAGGGTGAAATGATGGAAACATGGAAATCTTGCCCCATATGCCAAGAAACTAATAAGTGTACTTTATCTGCGACTGGTGATGCTACCTCAATTGATTGTATTCGTTGTGGAAATTATATCATATCCGATACTGCTCATGTCGATCTCAAGGGAACGCCACTCACTCCACGGCAAATTGCAAATATTTCAGGATGGATCAGAGAAAGAAGAGAACCTAAAATATTATCTTATGACTTAGACCTTTTGCTTTCAATCAGGACTCCATCTTTTCACGAGCGGGCAAACAAGGTTCTACTTATGCTTGAGAAGATGACAAGCTATGCTGGAGAATATATAAAAAAGATGACTCATGGATTGCTCATAGTTGGTGCACTGGAGATATGGAGCTTCGTGAGGTTCTCAAATTTATAACAGATCAGAAATGGATTATTGGTTCTACAGACTTTGGTGATGAATCTGTTAAAATTATCCCAAATGGTTGGGCACGCCTCGAAGAGCTGAAGAAATCCAGCCCAAACAGTAATCAATGCTTTGTCGCAATGTGGTTTACGGATGAGATGAATCAAATTTTTGAGGATTATCTTAAACCGGCCATCGAATATATTGAACCAGGAGCAAAGGGGTCACGATTTAAAGCTATCAAGATAGACAATGTTGAACACACAAATGACATCAATGACGAAATTATAGCTCAGATCCGAAGAAGCCGTTTCGTGGTCTGTGATTTGACAGGTTATCGTGGAGGAGTTTATTTCGAAGCTGGCTTCGCTTATGGGCTTGGATTAGATGTTATCTATACATGCCGGAAGGATTGGGCAAATGAGGAAGTCCTGAAAGATTCATCTGGAGGAGAAATTAAAACTCTGTATGACAGTTCAGGTAAAGAAATCGCCGTCAAGAAAGAAGGAGTACACTTTGATCTTGCCCATAGGAACCGGATTGAATGGGAACTTGACAAACTTGATGATTTTAAGACGAAATTAGAAAATAGAATTAAGGCTGTCATAATATAAAAGGTTGCGGTCAAGCAAAGCATCGCAGCATGGGGGTTAACTTGAAGTCAAAGCCCCCCCGTGCTGTCGTTTACATCCCGATGGATTGTACCCACAAATACAAAAGGCAGAGCCATATCTATGATGACCCTGCCTTGAGTTATTCTTGATATTTCCGGATAGATTATTTCTTCAACTTCCTTCTGGTAGCTCCAGCGAGACCGATTAGGCCAACTCCGAGGAGGAGCATTGTTGAGGGTTCGGGGACTGCTGATGTCTCGGCAGGTGTCCAGACCGCAAGCACCGCTGTACTTGAGGATATCGTACTGCTTTGATAATCTAATGTACTACCGATTATCGCATCGTCATCTTCAACATCCCAATTAACAGCAGTAACGCAGACATATGTGCTATCCATTGAAAATACATAAGGCGTGTACACATAACCCTCATTATATTCTATTCCACGAGTCCACCATGGAATAGTATCAAAAGATAATAGCCTATTATCATCATCATAAAAATCAAGGAACACGTAATCCAACAAAGCCCGCGATGCCAACTCTGCTTCAAATAAATAGTTGAACGGATTCACTGACAAGTCGCCCCATACGTCCCATGCGATTCCATCAACGAAAGACACGTTGAACAAACTGCTGTCTACTAAGACATTGTTGGCACCCATCAATTCTGGGGCATTATCTATATATTCATATATCAAATCAACACCGTCTGAAGTTGTATATGTATCGGCATTCACCACGGCTACAACACCGAACACTAAAAACCAAGCAGCTAACCCAAATAAAAATTTCCTCTTCATCAAATCTCCTCCTTTCATTCCATCGTATAAGTTGAATATGGAATGTTTTAGCAACCCCTATTTTGCTGTTGGCACCAGAGCAGAAAAGTAGGCATATCCACTTCAACAGAATGCAGATCACAGATATTAAACTAAAGATCTAAACTGGGCAGATGTTACTTCATGAATATAAAATACAGAAATTGGGCCGAAACAAAATTTTACCGTTAACCTATCTATTATAAAAAGAAGAGTAGAACAATCAGCCATTGGTATGAAAATAGTCGTATCTACAATTTATGAATTATACGACAAAAGTATTAGATGGTCATGACTGTTTTGACGAATCTATCTTTTCAAACTTCTTAACGGCATGCATCTTTTATACCACTAACTTAATAGGTAATAGTGTCAAATATTTTAACAGCCACTCACACTACTCTTAGCTAAAAAAGTAAAAGAAATTGACAGTAAAAAATAGCTGAAATTTGAAACATATTGATATTTCGTGAAGTTGCAATCTTTCTAAAAAGTCTTTAACAAATCCGGATCAAGTCTTTGTCATGCCTGCTTATGTGAAATCGATTACACAATGAATATGTAAAACAGGTTATATTTTTCAAGACTTCTGACAGCAGTGTTTTCTGTTCATTGTAAAAGTACCAGACAAATCTAATACCAAAGTCTGATTGAATTCTCGTTGATCCCATGCTATCTGTTCAAGAAGGTGATGCCCACCAGCTATGTTTGCGCTAACTGTTTCTGCTATCCATTTGATGAGGTCAGATTCCTGACTTCTTATTGATGAGGTTGCTCTGATTCAACGGAGAGTATTATATGAAGACACTACTGGCGGTCACATGTGCGTTGCTGTTCCTTGCGAATATTGCCACAGCAGACACTATAACATTAGATGCGATTTACTCTGGACACTATTTCCCAACCGGAAAGCATTATTCAAGCAATTTAAATTTTGCAATCGGGACTAACCCTTCTCACAGTTTGATCGACTTGCGTAATTTCTTCGTTTTTGATCTGTCAACAATTTCTGGAGTAGTAACTTCAGCCACGCTTATTACAAACAGTGGTGGTGCTAACAATAGCGATGTATACACTCTATATGATGTATCCGACATTTCCGCCTTAACAGAAGATCATACATTCCCAGAATCATATGCTCCTGACGTCTATTCGGACATCGGTTCCGGCAATGTTTTTGGCAGTATTGTCATAGAAAATATCGACTGGAAACCAATTAGCATCTCCTTGAACTCTAATGCAATTCAAGCAATCAATGGAACATTAGGAGGTCTTTTTGCGGTTGGTGGATCATATCCCGTAAATGCGGAATCTTATGCCTTTTTTAGTAGCGGATCTAACTTGAATCGAAAACTTGTTTTGGAAACTTCAGAATTACCACCAAGTACAGTTCCAGAACCCTCAACACTCCTCCTACTCGGAACAGGCATTCTCGGTATCTTCGGGATATCCAAGAGGAGGCTCAAAGAGTAAGTTATCAGAATAGGATTTCTTTCCCTTTCCTACATATTCGCTTTACCGAGTTCGTCGATTTTAGACCGGAAAACCCCTACTCAGAGGATAATATTAAGTTACTGTTTTCTGATTTTTAACGGGACTTCTTGTTCATACCCATACATTCCTATTCACTAAAACAAGATCGTCGGTTTCAGATCCGCTTTACCCTACTCAGCTATTATAAAGCATCAGTTTTGTTCGGAAACATACAACGGAACCGAAATCAACTTCACGGACAACATGATTAACCTGACTAACATGTGGAGGGCAACGGGAGGTGTCGAGCACAAACGGTTTAAGGAATGGATTGAATTTAAAGGTAATATAGACTTCGTATTGAAAAATCTCAATGATTCCAAGTGGATGCCAAAGGGGTGTAATTCCACCCATTTGGAAGTGTCAGATATCATTACAAGAAAACGAGGACGCTACGGTGGAACCTATGCTCACTGGCAGATCGCCCTTGCCTATGCCAAGTATCTATCCCCGGAATTCCACATCTGGTGTAATGAGGTTGTCCGAGATCGGTTAAACCTCAGATTATCCGAGGTTTGGAAATCACTGTTAAAGAAGAGACTCTATGTTGATGTTTCATCATCTTTAAAGATCCTAAAATCGGACCTTTTAGTTTGCAACTTCAAAGGCGACGATCAATCGCCATTATAATTAAAGGGGACAAAATATCCCTTTTACAAAGCTTCTTTAAATACGGGATTATTCAGCCTTTAAACATCCCATAGAGGGACAATTACCAACTGCGGAAAGCATCCTGTTTTCCTATAAACTGTACCATAACTGGTGTTCATCAATGTAATCCAATGCCGCTTGAACCTCTTCATCATCCCATTCCTTGACACCGGACAATGTCTCTGTTTGGAACCGATTATTCCCGTCAGCAATCTCGGAGAGACTATATCTGTTGATAGAGCGTTGCCTTCTAACAATTTTCAGCGTGACCTTTTGTGTATCAGTCAGCTTCTCTGAATCAAGATCGATCCTCCGTCTATTACTCGGTGCGCTTCGTAGATGCTCACGGACAGACTGTTCGATGATATGAGAAATGGTGTCTCCGGTGTATGCCTTCTCCTTGTCGATCATTTCCTTGACTTCAGCAGAGATCATTACATTTACAGACTTCTTACCGCTTGCAGTCTGTTTCGCTTTCCATTTCTGTTGTCGATCTTTTGTCGGTGTTCCCATTATTCCTCCAATGGATTCTGTTAGTAGTAACAGGCACCATATTGATCTCAAATAGCTCTGTCAATCAGGCAATTTATTGTTGACATCTTCCACCATGTAGAATGGTTTAGGTGTAAACTCTATAATTACAATTGGTTATATAATCAACAAAGTTACTGTTCTTAGTAATAGAAAACTGAAGTTTCCCATTTTTTTTAACCCGGCACGAAACGGAAGTGCTGTGGACGCCTAATAATAGCCAATAAAAACAAATAGTTAGCAAATATCGAGCGGCTTGTAACCTACTGAAATCATTGATAATTCAGAGACCCCTTTTTGCCGATATGTTCGTAAAATGTTTAAAATTCGGCATGTTATCGTTGATTGCGAGGCCAGGTTGTGGTACGTTTATTTTGCCCAAACAAACACCACAACCCGGGAGCCTCGCATGTTTATCTTACAAGAAATCCTCACCAAACTCAAAAACGAATTTGCTTCGTCCCGAAAAGGCCATGAACGCGGCAGTTGGTTCATCTATACGATTCTGGCAATCTTGGTGCCGTTTACTTCCTCGAAAACGTCCAATATACTTCGATGCCTTAATACGCTTTTCACAAACACCAATATCGGCAAAAAGCGCTTTTACACATTCATGGCCTCACCCAAGATTCCCTGGGAGCAGTTGTGGCAAAGGCTTTGGCAGATGATTGATAATCCCTTGACTGATGGCCGCCTGCTTGTGGCCCTTGATGACTATATCAACCCCAAAACCGGTAAGAAGATTTTTGGCTGTGCCAACGTCTTTGATCATGCCGCCAAACAGAATCAGTCCAAATACCCCTGGGCACAAAATATCGTAGCTGTGGGTCTACTGAAAATCGTCAAGGGACGTTGGGCCTGTCTGCCGCTCAGCTACCGGTTCTATCATCTAAAAAAAAGCGTCGAACGCATCAATCGCGATAATAACGGGCCGAAGCTGACTTTTGAGAGTAAGCTCAAGCAGGCTGCGGCAATGATCACCTCGATGGCGGACGTGTTTGCGTTAGCCCGCATCCTCGTGGTCACCGATTCATGGTTCGGCAACAACGGTCTATTCAAACCGTTGCGAAACCAACTGGGCCGACGCGTGGATCTGCTCTCCCGGCTGCGGTCCAACAACAACGTCTTCGAACTGCCCGGACCTCAAGGTAAGCGCCGGGCGGGACGACCTCGCAAATACGGCGCGAAGCTGGGCACGGCAGCGTCACTGGCCGCTGAATTCAAGTCGCTTGCCAGCGAATATACCGTCAACCTGTATGGCCGCGAGCGAACCGTGGTGGCCTACGAGCGTGTGGTCATGCTTAAAACGATCCGCTGTGCGGTCAAGGTGGTTTGGGTCTATCGCCAAAGTCAATGGATCGCGCTATATTCAACCGACCTGACCCTTGCAGCGCAGCAAATAATCGCCTACTATGGTGCTCGATGGAAGATCGAAGCCTTATTCAAAGAACTTAAACGCGATATCGGTAGCGCCGAAACGCAAACCCGACATCCGCAGGCGGTCAGCAATCATCTGAACTTTTGCATGATGGCTACTTGCGTGGCATGGATTTATGCCGACCGGATCGCGAAGACCCCAAAACGACGGCATGCCGTCGAGGGCCGTCGCCATTTCGCCTTTTCGGACGTCAGAAGATCGATTACCAGATCGGCACTGGAAGATAATTTTAGTAGACTTTTCCCGGTACCGCGCAAATCCGTAGTAAATTCGATCGTGGCTGTAATGCTGCGCATGGCAGCGTAACTTTTTTAGGAAACTTCAGATAGAAAAGAACAACAATAATAATATAATCCATCTATATTTTTTTTTATAATCTTTCTTTCGATAACTTTAATTACCTTTATTTCTATACTCTCATTATATAATTTATTTTCGATCTCTTTTCTACTTTTAATACTTAATTCTTTCAATTTCTAAGGTTTTTTTATCTCAGCCTTCCTTAAAAATTCCTCTTCTTTCTTTACCATTATCAAAGTAATACTCATCTTCCCATTGTTTGCCATTATGCTCTTTGTATCTTTTATGTAGCTCCCTATCATTATTTGTTATCCCCAACTTTTCCAACGCTGTATCTCTATCACTAAACGGTCCTCTCATTCCAGATCCCATCCAGTATGTCTGCTCAGGTTTTGTAATCCCTTTATCTTTCATCTTAACATTTGGATCTTCCAGTTGATTTATTATTTTTTTATATGCGTCCTTCATCATTTGTCTTACAGTTTCTGAGTGGAAGCTGCTCACTACAAAGGAATCGTGTACGCATAGGATTGGAATGTTCTGTTTGGTCATCTCGTTTATAACGTGTTCTGCGATAATGGAATCTATGTGCTGAAGTTTCACACCGCATCCCTTAAAGAACTTATCCTTAATCGTAGGGTGCCTATCTGCGAAACATTCTACCACTTCTCGGATATTGATCCCTTCATCTTTAATCCATTTAAATTCGCAATCATCATCAGTGATAATCTCCCAGTTGATGCTTCTTACGACAGATGCAGCACTGTCACTGTTAATAGCTCTCAGCAAAACCTGCTTAAGAAAGTCCCTCATCCGTTCAGACTGCTCAAAGCCTTCTATCAGATACGGATCGACACCATCTTCTTTCCAGTAGTCAACACCTTCAAGGGCGTAAAGGATAACGATATGCAGGCCAGAGTAATCGATTTCCGCTGTTGGGCTGCCACCAATCCAGATCTTTGTTCGCCATTGCCTCGGCAGTCTCTGCCAGAAGCCTCCCCAAAACCTTCCGCCATCTTCCCAAGTTCCATTATTGAATACTCTTCTGACAAACTTATGGTTCCGGTTGAACTTTATCATTCGTTTTCCAGATTTCGATGGAACACCCTTTTTGGGGTAATGTGCAACGTCTACATAGGTACGTCGGAGAAGGTTATTGTACGCAATCAGATCCTTTCTCATACGTTTTGTTTCTGGTGTGTCTGTGTACGGGATATCCACCTTTTGAGACTCGGATTTACCATCAACTTCAAGGTCAACAACGTCACGAAGAATGATACATTCTGTGTCCGGTGCCTTTTCTACCGAATCTGGAGGCACCTTGTGTTCAACAGTCAATAAGTCAAGAAGTTTCTTGGTGGCACGCATCCTTGATATTCTGGACAACGATGGATTCTCAGGATCTCTCTTCCCCGGATGATTCTCTATGTATTGTTGGCTACCAAGGAAATCCACTACCTTG
Source organism: Desulfobacterales bacterium (assembly GCA_963677545.2). Lineage (GTDB taxonomy): Bacteria > Desulfobacterota > Desulfobacteria > Desulfobacterales > JAFDDL01 > JBECKW01. Next base: position 27,892 of record CAXXKH010000032.1, read on the forward strand.
ATTACGTTCCGGTACGAAAAGAATATGGCTTTGTTTCTGGAGTCTGGGCCATAATCATTTCTGTTTCTGGAATATCCAAGGTAAAGCTCCGGATCTGAAACATATGCATCATACAGGTCCATAACGATTGCCCGTATATGACCCCTCAGATTCTTCTGATCTTTCTTCTTTTTGGAAACCGTTGCCTTTTCAATTATCTCACCGAACACATGCTGGACAAGAACTTTTGCCTCGGGATGGTTACTTACCTTTCCTGCATCCAGTGGTCTGGAGTTGTCCAGAGCCTTAGCCTTCTCCTGTATCGCTTCTTGATCCACTGTCATTCTCCTTCCGACTGAAATTCACGAGCCGGTCTTATAACACGAGGGATTAGTATATGTGAAGGCAAAGGACATAAAAGATAGCCAATCTGAGGTTTGCTATGCGGATTTGAAAGAACTTCTTGAGCATGACCGGATGTACGATACCTTCAAAGGGACATGGTGATTACCCCTATTGATATACCCTATCAAAACGGTATGATATAACATTGCCTTGCATTAGGTATTGGTATTGTCACTGCAATAATTCGTATATACAACTTGTTAGGTCAGATTTCGGTGTACGGTACAGAACCTATCCGATTTCATTCATCAACGTCTGATGCACTTCCTTATCCTGAATGCCGAGATACCTCATCGTGATCGACGGATTCGAGTGATTGTACCGCTTACAGATAATCTCGAAACCGACACCGTGCATTGTCCTCTGGATATACCCCCAGGTCTTCCGCAACGTATGAGCACCATAATTACCCTTTAGGTTGATAGCCTTTGTCCATTTCTTGACCAGTTTGGATACAGCCTGACTCTGGAGATGCCCGTTTCCCTTCCGAGATGCAAACACATAATCCTCATCATTCGGTCTCATGGTATCCAAGTAATTCCGTAATGCCTTGAACACCGTCTTATTGACCACGAGGATGTTATCCTTGCCGGTCTTACTTTCTTTTACCGTGAGATGATCACCGACTTTCAGGTATCGTATATCCCTGACCTTCAGCTTAACCAGATCCCCGGCACGAAGACCGTTGTTGATTCCCATCAGGAACAAAAGGTGGTCTCTTGGATTCGATTCTGTCATCTTCGAGATTGCCTTTATGTCTTTCAGATTCCTTATCGGATCAACTGCGATTCTGTCACCTTTCTTCGGATGATTAGCGTTTCCACCTTGGTTCATTTCTGATGTCCTTTCCGCTTTAGCAGATGTTTAGTTGATGGCTTATTAATATCATAAACTAAGCATTCAAAGTCAAGCGAAAATTCAGATCTGGATGAAATTCTTTGTAGATGCAATGTGGATAAGGTTTTAGTGCGATTCTATGAATGTTGAGTTTTAACGAAAAGTAAACATTAGCTGCTGACTGTTTTAACTCAGGCAACAATCGGAATAAGTGCTGTTGACAGAAGCTTTCACAATATGCTTGCATGCGGAAGCCCAAAAATGTGGAAACCCAACAACTACGTTTCTACAAGAAATTATATCCGATTCATATGTAAACAGAAACTCGTGAAAGGACATCTGCATGAAACTGCTTAGAACTGTGTCGTTGATAGCTGTGTGTTTCTTTGTCTGTGGCTCAATCTCCTTTGCAGAATACAACTCAGAGAAACTTGGTGAAGCTGCCGGGGCATATCTTGCAGCAACTGATGTCATGATAAAACTATCTCAATCTGAATGTGGATATATAACAAAGGAAAAGCCCAACATTAGCCTCCAAGAAACAACAGACGAGATATTACAGCATCTTAATGAACAAGATGCTAAGGAATTATTGTCCTACATTGAAAGTCAAGCATTCAAAGATCAAATGGTTGAAAACGATGAATTTATCAGCGGATTTATGAGTGTCGGCGCGGAAGGAGATGAACTCGACGAAAAGACCTTATGCGGAATGTTGCTCAGTAACGTAGCATTGCAATATAGTGCAGCAGGACAAAAATGGAAAGATGCCATACAACTTTATGCTGATAATAAGGTTTCTTCTGATGAAAAAAATATTCCTGATGGAATAGAACGAAAAGCCGCTTCTGGTGATCCTGAATCACAGTATCAGCTTTCGCTATTATATCTTGAAAACGAAATTCAAGGCAGTGAAGATCAACAAACGGGTATTTACTGGATGAAGAAAGCAGCAATTCAAGGATATACCGAGGCTTTGGGCAGTATGGCATACAGATACTTTACAGGGAATGGCGTCGAAAATGATAGATTAAAGGCGTTAGAGTATTTCTTAATAGCAGCAAACAAAGGAGATAAAATCTCTCTATTAAATATGAAATCTCTTGGCTCATTATTTCTTCAGCAAAACGATTCCCTTACCTTAATCAGACGATTAGCAAATAGCGGAAATGCTTATGCTCAATTCATCCTTGCAAATGCCTATTACCATGGTTCATTCATCGAAAAAAACTTAATAGCAGCCTTCGAGTATTATAAAGACGCTGCAGAAAACGGATACGCTAAAGCTCAATTCGATTTAGGAAATATGTATTTTGCTGGAATTGGTACCGACAGAGACTATGCAAAAGGTTTCAAGTGGACTCAAAAAGCTGCGATGAACAATCATTCAATTGCACAGTATAACATCGCAATATATTATTGTAATGGGAAGGGGGTTATTCAGGATCTTTCTGAAGCTTATAAATGGATCTTGATATTTCTTGCCTCTGGTCAGTCTCAGGATAGCAGGGGTGATGATTATAAAAAGAATGAGGCGACTAAATTAAAATATGAACTAAGTAACTTTTTGTCGTCAGATCAAATTGCTCAAGCTAAAGAGGAAGCCGCTGAGCTATGGGATAAGATACAGAAACAAGGTTAACACCCCTCGGGGGGCATACCGGGGGTAGGGGGGCACCCCCCTTCAGAGTATATACCCTACCCATGTATACAGTAATCGGCACACACATTTCCTGAAATATTTTACAAAACCAGAACGTCCCCTTAATTTTTGATGACATACTTGCTGTCCTTCAGGTGCGAAAGGTCGATACCGAAGTCAAGTTTAAGGATAGCTTCTTTAAGCAGAGTCTTTGCAACATATGGCTTTCCATATCTACCCATTCCTTCACCTTGAACAACATGCCCTGTCGCTTCTTCGATTACCGCTCCTTGCACAAGCTGTTGCTTCAGATTGTCCGTGAAAGTATGTCGGAAAGAATGGAAGGTCTTCTTTCGGGGTTCCGCTTGAATACCTGCTTCCTTCTTCCATTTCCCAAACCATCGACTTGGATAATGACTGTACTTGCCTTGTGTCCTTTTCAGCTCAGGAAACAGCCTCTCCTGTCTCTTGGATCGTAGCTTCTCAACATATCCGATCAAATTGAGGTTATCCGTGATGAACGGATGTAAGGGAACGATCCGTCTTGAAGCCATGTTCTTTAGCTTCTGATCCTCCCTGCTTTCATTTATGTTTAAGACCCAAATAGTATCAACCTTCTCAATATCGTCAAGATACAACTGGCAAATCTCCTCAAGACGGCATCCGGTATATAAACCCAAGATAGGAAGCCAGAATCTGTATGGCTCTTTATGCTTATCCTTCGTGTAATCATCCGATCTGAATATCAACCCCAAATCATCAGTATCGAAAATATCCTGTTCTTCGCTTGGCCGACCCCTCTGTTTTATCTTGAGGTTTAAAAAGTAGTTTCTTTGCACATACTCATGATTAAAGGCATAGCCAAACAGCGCCCCGACATTCGTCAGGTATGAGTTGACTGTTGCTGTATTCATGAGATCCTTCCCTTTACCCTCCTTGATTACCTGATCAATCGATTTCTTGTCATATCCCTTGATTCTTGCTGCACCGGCAGGCATCTTCAGGAGGATGTCTTTGAAACGATTGGAATCCTTGGAACTAAAAGTGTGTACCTGTTTATCAGCTCCGAAAACCTTGATCATGAGATTGAAAGAAGCTTTGTACTGCTTTAATGCACCTGTGCCTATTCCTGCCCTAATCTTCTCATCAAGGAACTTCTTTATTAATTCCTGAAGGGTTATAAACTCTTGGTCTGGCGATTCAGCTTGTGGCGCTATATCCTGCTTGGGTTCATCCCCTGAGACCGGAAACAGCTTATCGACATCATCCGTGTAATCAGCCTGCATACGTTTAAGCTCAACCTTGTACATCTCGAACTCAGACTTCATATAATCCCGACACATGGTTTTATACTCCATGCTTTCCGGTCCCAAGGTAATACCCTCTTGCTTGAGGATCTCTTGAACCATTGTCTCCCTCTGTCGCAGATAATTAGCCATCAATGCACATTGAAGTGTTCCAAGTTCATCCTCAACATTCTCCTTTTCACGTTTCTGAACGTCAAAATCTATAAAATCACGATTAAGCCGAGTCCTTTCCAAGGAATCAAGCTTGTTTCGGATGTATTTATTTATGATCAATTGCATCCGTTCTTTTGTTAGTTCATCCATTCCGCTCCCATTCTTTCTAAGAATTTCAAATAACCACTGTATGTTACCTGCCAAATACCGTGCTTTCTGTTTAGCAAGGGTAAGATTTGCAGTTTTCAGGGATGAACGCAACTCCCTTTTGCCATCAAAGAAAGTCCGTATGTCTTTCGGGATCTTTAAGCGGAAACAAAAATTATATGAATTCCAGAACAGGTATGCCGGTGAGGTGCCAATATTCGGTTTCATTTACCCTCTCTATCAAGTCAAAGTGTACCAGTGTGGTGTACCAGTCGATAGAGTAGGTAAATTTGATGAAATATCCTTAAATAACAAAAGCCTACCCTTTGCAGAGTAGGCTTTATTTTCTGTGGTGGCGATGCAGGGAGTTGAAAAATTAAAACAAATAACTGAAATATTAATAAATAAAATAATCGACAAAAGAAAATACCGTCATAAATACCGTCAAACATTTTCCTCTGCCCTCAAAAATGTTGTTTAAAGATGCGGCGATAAGAATAGTTTTACCCTTGTTGCTTGTGCGACAGTGAGTAAAAAAAATCTAATGATCCTTGTTCTTTTCACGCCACCGGCTTATTTCTTTCTCAAAATTTGTATTTAGAATTATTTCTGACTGACTGTCTTCTGTTTTCCTCGGACGAAATCGATTTTTTACATCCTTTTTAAGCCTCTCAAAACCATCCGCAGCTTTTGGATACAAGATCAGAAAAGCCACTAAAGGACTACCCATAGCTAAAGTATATCCATATGCACTTACAACAAACTCATAAAGCGTTGTTCCTTTTTGGGCCTGACGTAACGACCAAATCAATCCCCCCTGGTTATTCATTTTAATGTTATATTTTTGCAGTCCGTATTTACTGAGTGTATCCTGAAATTCTCCAATTAGTTCAAAATAACCGGAAAGAACTTCTTTACTCACGATACCTCTGGACAGTAGTTCTCCATTGAGACTTGATTCATCTGGGACATACGGAACTTCTGTATGAATCATAAAAGTTGCTAAAGGTAGGGCATTGGTATCTTTCGCTATCTCGTCATAAAAATATATTTCTTGATCATCAATATAATGAGGCTGAAGACATCTGGCGGATTGCGAGACATAAAGCTCTTCTTGGGTATTACCTGCGGGATCTAAAATACCTTCCAAATCACTTGGGTGAAATGAAACAGCCCAGTTCCATTTCCCAAATCCGCCATGATTGTTTGCCGCCTTGACCCACTCATCTAAAAAGGCCCGTTTCGTTTTATTCTGTTGGGTGTCCTTCCCCTTGGTTTCCAGAATCAGATGCTCGCCATTCGCCAGCCTGATAATAAAGTCGGGATAATATTTACGCACCACACCCTGATAGTTATAAAGCACCACAAAACCGATATGGTCATTCTTTACCCAGGACTTAACATTTGCATGCTTGTCCAAGAGGTAGGCTTCGGATGCCTCCCAGGTGGAATCGAATACGCAGAAATTGATATGGGATTTCTGTGTCCATTCACAAGGCTTGCTCGTGTGCCAGGTCCGCATGTTCCCCGTTGAACGGATCGGATTTTCATTGTCAAAGACCGGCAGTAGTTTTTCGGTGTTCTCCGTCCGGATAGCTTCCCAGATATGCTGAATGATCTTGTTGAGGTTCAACATGATCAATATCCGTCGTCGTAGCTCTCCTTGCCGGAACAGATCGTTTTTAATGCTTATCTTGTTCGATGCAATAAACCGTTCCACGATCCTGATTAACTGCACCAGAAAGATTTCCTGCCGCCCCTGCCAGTTCGGCTTCTCGTAGTTGAAAATCCTTTTGGCCGTTTCAAAAATTATTGTCTGCAAACGGAATTTTTCACCAATCTCCTTGAGGTCAATTTCAGATAACGCGGCAGGGTTTGGCTTTCCGGCAATAATCGCGGCAAGATTTGCTTCGGTGATGGATTCATAGGGGTCCAGTTCGATTGTCGCCACCTTATCTATATCCACCATCAATTGGGGCCGATAGATATGATCAACTCGCAGGATATTGGGCCAAATGATTTCATGTTCTTCTTTTTCTTTCACCGGCTCAATAACGGTCTTCGGTGGTGGTGGCGGTGGCGGTGGACCTTCTCCTCCCTCATGGGGCAGAAAGGTGAATGGCACCCCAAAAATATTGACATATTCCGGGGCAAACAAACCATCCTCGCCAACATCATACGAAGTCCGCCTGAGTCCTCGCCCCACTACCTGCTCACACAAAAGCTGACTCGAAAAGGCACGAAGCCCCATGATATGTGTCACGGTGCTGGCGTCCCACCCTTCTGAGAGCATGCCAACGGAAATAACATTCTGAATCCGCTCACCCGGTTGTCCCGCCTTGCCGACCGTATCAACCTGCTGCCGCAGCAATTCCGCCTGCTGTTTCTTGGTCAGCTTTTTCCCATTCTCATCAACGGCTACAGACTCTTCCACTGCTTCCGCCTGATCAAGCACTTTGCTATCGATCTGCAAAGTTCTCTCACTGTCGCACAGTTCTGGAATCAATATCTGGCTGTGATCAAAGGCATACTTGATGCGGGATGATGTTTCCGTCCGGTTCGCCACGGTGATCATGACCGGTGGCCTGGTATGCCCCGTATCCAACCACCTGTTTCTGGTTTCCAGCCAGTCCTTGCCTAAAAGATAATAGGCATTGGTAATCAGGTCCGGTAAAGGTTCGGTTTCATCCGCCTTGCGGTTGATGTCGTCCTTCACTTCGTTGTCCATATAAATATGATACAGACGGGATTTATAGTCAGACCCCAACTTGCCGTCATCTCTAATGACCACTCGCGGCGTTTTGACAAGACCGGCCTCGATGGCATCATTCAACCCAAAGTCTGAAATAATCCATGGGAACAAAGCCTCTTCGCTGCTCTGTTTGCCGGACGGAGCAAAAGGAGTGGCAGAAAAATCAAAACATTTCAAAATCCCCCTGGCTTTTTGAATACGGTCCAAACCGCCTACCCAGATAGTGGATTCTTCAATGTCCTCTTTTTTTACACCTTTGACTTTGGATTCGGCAGGCACCCGCCAGGCATGGTGTGCCTCGTCGTTAATCACCAGAATATTTCTGGCTGTCGCCATGTCACCCAACACATCCCGGACATAAGCCTCATCGCTTTTCACACCCCGCTTGTCCACCGTTTTTTTCTTGGCGACCTTCTCTTCGGTATCCCATTGCAGGCTATGCCAGTTCTGAATAATGATTTTGCCTTGCCTCAGTTTATCAAACAGACCGACCGGTACGATATTGAACAACTCGTAATAGTTGTTATCGTCAAAGGGATTCAATACGCTTAACCGGCTTTTGACCGTCAGCCCTGGCGCTACGATCAAAACATTTTTGGAAAACCGCACATCCTGCTTGTTCGTTACTTTGTTCAGAATGTGCCAGGCAATGGCCATAGCCATGACAATTGTCTTGCCACTACCAGTGGCCATCTTGCAGCACCAGCGAATAAACTCGCCACCGTCCGATGGTATGTCAATCCCGGTTTTTTCCGAATCCGGGGCTTCAGTCAACCAGATCAGGGTTTCAATGGCCTCAAGCTGGCAGAAAAAAAACTGCCGGTCCTGCCGTTCGTCCGGGGCCAGCCAATGTGTAAGCAGTCTCTTGGTAATGCCAGTCACGCCAGGATAGCCCCGCTTTCGCCAAGCCTCGATCCTCGGACGGATGGTGTTCACCAACTCGATGGGAACAAAGATACCGGGATCATCGAACCCCTTCGACTGCGGGGTAGCAATGACATAACCAGCCGGACGTCTGCCCGATTCAAGACGGAATTCCCTGGTGTCCCGCACATACTGCCAAAATTGAGTCGGCTCTTCATAAGGAGAGTTGATGATCAGTTTTTCAATCTGACGATTGCTCATATCGTATTCCAAAAATTATTTGACATCCGGCCAAAAATACCCGATAAATAAACAGCCTCATCTGCCAATGTGTAGAAGGAGATCTTGAACCGTCCCTCGGGGCGGTTCTTGCATTTCAGGGCAATCTCTTTTGATATTTCGCTCGTAATTTCCGTTTGGTCGAGTTTCCACTTACATGGTAGGCGGTAATCAAAAAAGCAATCTCCCGTCCACCTTTCTTCTGCTTCTCCAGTATGATCAGATAATCAAACGGCTCAAGCCACAAATAAGTCCTGATCTTTCTCCTACTTTCGCTGTAATCCCATACCGTAACAGCCGGGTCTGTATTGTTTGTGACAACTGGATTACACCATGGAAGCCGTTCGGCTCGCCGCGGATCAAAAAGGCGCTCTTTAGTTTTTTTATCGTCTTTTGAGATAAGGTGCCAGAAACCTTCTTCGTAATTTCCGTCCAACACCCGCCTGTCCCACCAGAGTGCTCTATTCTCGTATGATAGCCTGCCTTTTACAATCTCCTGTTGAAAAATAGCGTAAAGGCGGGCGCAAACCTCATCCCAACCCCCATCAACCGAAACCATTTCCGGCAACCAATCTGGAGGCGTCATCCTGCCGCCCTCACAGATGCATGCCATTTGAAAAGATTCACCTTGGAGGCAAGAGGCAGTGTGGTCTGGACAAGACTCAACCCGGAGCGTTGCTGCATTCGATGCACAAGGGCCACTTTCCCGGCACTCCCGGCAAGATCGCGATTACGATACGACACTGCACCAATTAGCAGGTCTGCAAGCTGTAAAATCTCAACCTCTTCAGAGCGCACCGCCTGCACTCTCTCAATAATTTCCCGGTTGAAATCCAGAATATTGCTGCAAAGAACATCATGGAGCTTGTCTCTTTTGTCCGCACTCCTGGTATCCTTGATATCCAAATAAATTCGGTACTTTGATTCCGGGTTGAATATTATTTTCAGCATGTCGAAATACATCTTGTAATACCAGGTGTCATGATCCTGGCCGAAATCCTCGTGCCGTAGTTTTGATTTGTCCGGTACAATTAATGCCCGAAAATGAAGATCATCATCATCAAAAAAATAATCCATGAGGTCGAGATATAAGTCCTTGCCGCCTGGCGAGACTTTGGTCCACTTAGTTTCAAAGGTCGGCTTCCGCCTGTGTTTGCTTTTTATTTCCCGCAGCCGAAGTGATATTTCCCTTACCTTATCCAACGGGCACCATACGGCCCCAAGCACCATCACTTTCAGGTGATCATGTTCCAGATGGCAGGATTCATCACAGTATATGTTATAGGTCGTATTCACGGGAATCCTCCCTCGTCACATCTTCTCGATCTTCAGGCTCTCCACTCCTCGTGCATCGATAATCTTGACCGCGATCTGTCTGCCGGGTTTGAAGGGAAGCGATACCGTACCTCGGAAGGATTCGATCTTTTCTTCGTCGATCTCGGCTTTCAGATTTTTGGCTAATCGACTCCAACCCTCCTTAACCCCAGCCATGGGGAAAAAGACCTGGCTGGGTAGCAAGCTTCTGCCGTCGTAGTCAGTGTCCAGCATCCACATGGCAATATCACCCTTGTTGCCGGACTCCACATTGCCGGACTTGGGATCGTAGTAGTCGAACCCAGCCACCTCTACCTGGATTTTTCCCTTGTCCTCGCCTTTGTTTATTACCTTGATCCGCACATCGGGCTGGCCCATGAGCCAGAAAGATTCATTACTGGCCTTTTTCTTTTTCAGATCCTCGGTGAACATATCGGCGTTCATCTGCACTCGCAGCAGCGTTACTCCCGGCCAGTTGGTTTCATCAATATCCTTGGCTGCTTCAGCGTCGAACTGGAATGCGGCAAAGAGTACAATTTCAGGCTTTGGCTTGATAGACATGGCTTCTTCAATGGCCAACTCCACCTGCCGTTGCTCCAAAGGGGCATGTTCCGGGCCGAAGGAGATGAACACTCGCTTCGGCTCGTCTTCTCTGGTTTCGCCTTCAGCTTGGAGATAACGGGTACCAGACAATGGCTCGATACGGGTAAATTCGATCTTCTGGCCGCCCTTTGCCCGGATGCCAGATTTAAAGAGTTCGTCCCGCCATACGGTCTGCCGCAGGGTTTCGCCGGAGCGAGCTAGCGACGTGTCCGAAGTAGGGGCCTCGCTTTCAATCTCTTCAATAGATTTCACCACCGGTGCGGGTACAGCCTCCACGGTAAAGGGACCGGTAATACGGGTCTTCTTGCGGTCAATTAACGGTTGGTCGTAAAGGGTTTCTTCGGCAGGCGGTTCGTTGTTGGCAATGGATTTTAGTGTTATATGGGGAACCGTTTTATACTTGAATCCCGAGCCAACGCCTTCGGTAGGATGGGCCAACTCATAATAGTCAAAACTGGCCGTCATAACACGCTGTTTTGCCAAGGTTGTAGCCACACGTGATGTATCGCAAGTAATCCAGCGACGTCCCCACTGCTCGGCAACATATGCAGTAGTGCCACTACCGCATGTAAGATCAAAAACCAAATCGCCTGGATCAGTTGTCATGAGGAGGCAACGTTGGATTGCTTGGACTGATGTTTGAACTACATATATTAGCTTTGTTCCAATTTGCATTGACTCCCAGCTATTAGAAATAGGAAGAACAGGAAAGTCTGACACATATCTTTTATATCGTAGTCGTTTACCTTCTGCCTCAAGCCGCCCCCGCTTTGATAACTCAAGCATGCCAACCTGAGTAGTTTTCCAGTGATTTCCATTGGGGCAATGATATTTTTTTCCATTCCAATCGAAAGTAAAACTTCCACCATCAGTTTGCCCAGAACTGAATAAACTTTGTACTCTATACCTATTACCTTCTACTAAAGAATCTTCCCCTCTAATTTCCGAAGCAGTCAATCTTCGAACATTGCCATCTACAAGTTCTATCCTGTCATACCTGTCAAGAGAGGGCTCTCCAAGTTTTCGAGCTATGTAAAGTTGTTTATATTTTATATGAACTTTATCTTTTGCGTACCATAATAGGTAATCAGTTGTGGAAGCTAACAATTTACCAGATAGACTTCCAGTTTTTTGGAATGAAATTGTAGAAATAAAATTCTCAGCCCCAAAAACTTCATCCATGATCTCTCTAATATGATGAATATTCTCGTCGTTAATCTGTACAAAAATAGAACCCGATTCATGAAGGAGTTCCTTTGCCAGCAGCAACCGGTCTCGCATATAAGTAAGATAGGAGTGGATACCCAACTCCCAGGTATCCCGAAAGGCCTTGATCATCTCCGGTTCGGCAGTAAGGTCCTGGTCGTTGCCGTCCTTAACATCCCTCTTATTCACAAAGGGCTGGAAGTTGGAACCATATTTAATTCCATAGGGCGGGTCAAAATAGACCATCTGTACCTTACCGCCCATACCCTCCTTTTCAAGGAGCGAGTTCATTACCAACAATGAATCACCTGCCACCAGCCGGTTTGTCCATCCATCCCGGTGCTTATAAAACTCGATCTCTTCTCGCAAAGGTCTTTTTGAGGTCTCAAATAGGGACTGCTGCTTCGGCCTATCGTCTTCCTTTTTGACCGCCTCAATAATAGTTTTGGGATCAATCCTCTCATGAACATGAAGCGACACAGTATCCACCTCAAAAGAGGTATGCTCTGCCTTACCCGCCCATTGCAGTTGCGGGTCAAGATGCGGGTCATAGTTGTAGGCCTTTTTGCCCGCATCCTTATCAGTGTCCGGAGTCACCAGCCCAACGGGCGGATTATTCACCCTGTCCTTGTCGTCATGGGTATATTGCTCAACCTCTTTCTGGGGAGTCATTTTTTTTCTGGCCATGGCAAATCCTGTCTGGAAGGAATGTAAATTTACAGGAAATTATAAGAACAAACAGAAATTGGATACTAATTCAGCTGGTAATTGTCAAGAAATGCCTGAAAAGACAAAAAATAGGCAGACCGGGTTTAAGTGGTGCAATATTTCATATTTTCACCCCAGCCTTGCTCAATCTTTTAAAAACGGCCTCAACAATACCGTCGGCATTGGTTTGCATTGATTCTTGTGGCTTTGCCAGGTTACGGATAATTTCACCTTGGCGAGAACAGGCGACTTCCCCATAGCTCAGAAAGGTCGTCAGTACCTTTTCATGACCCAGGTTCTGGCTCCACGCCTTGAACTCTTCCGGGGTTTTGCATATTTCCTGACCGAGTTTGACAAGGGTGTCCCTGAAGCTGTGCGGGTTAAAGTACGGCAGCTCAGCAGCTATGAAAGCGCTTTTAAATATGTCTCGGATGGGAGAGGCGGTGGTCCAGTGTTTTCGATCCAGACCGGCAGCTTTAAACCGGCGTGAAGCCCCCAATTCCATTTTGGTTGTCGGAAAAAGAGGATCCTCATTTCCCCATAGTTTTTCATCCCGGAGATATGAAATCCATTCCACCACAATCTTGATAATTTCTTCGCCAACGGGAAAAAAGAAAGTGGTAAAAGTCTTACTGAACTTTGTCTGGACCTCGCGGGCATCCTGATTTACGCACCCGGCTCTCATATCAACGTGCTTCAGCTTCATTGAGGCAGTGGCGCTGTCTCTTGCACCGGTCAGCAAGGTGAAGGCGATCAGGGCGCGGTTGCGCCTTTCAATATCAGTATCGGCGGGCATAGTGTTGATAACGTGTTTGATTTGCTCCATGGTCGGCGGTTCTTTGTGCCGCTTGGTAGTGGCGATCCGGGTATCCTTGTCTGACAGATTGAAATACTCTGCTTCCGAATACTGAATGCGGGACTTGTAACCCGGCTCTCGGGATAACCATTTGAAGAATTTTTTAAGTTGGTTCAGGGTGGCATGCAGGGTTGCCTTGCTTAATATATCATCGGAGCGCTGCCCCTTCTGTTTAGCAAGATACCGCTTGAAGGCTATGGCCTGTTCAAAGTGGAAAGCCTTGAAGTCGCGAAATTTAGTATAGACCTCGAACCGGTTCAGGGCTTTTGCCGCCACATCTATTGTCGGCTCGCTGTGGCGTTTCGCTTCTTTTAAAAAAGCAAAATATTTTCTCTTGATTCGCTCATTAGCTGGGTTGTGTTTTTTCATATTTTGACTCCCTATCTCAAATCACTGTTTACGGAGGGCTTTGCACTATCAACTATGTGTTGCAATTCCTCCGGAAACGTGATGTCAATTCCACCACAAACTGTTTCGATTTTTGCCAGACTCACTCGCCGATTCATTAAAGTTTCACACACGGGGCAAATCGCCTTCAGGTTACCAATTTTTTCGTTGACAGGCGCATACTCAGCCATATTGCCGCCAGCTTTTCGCGGTTTTCGACACCTAAAGCAAAAGAGTTCTCCCGGTTTGCAGGTTTGCTTATTTTTCGTACGCAATTCCTCAAGAAACTCCACCAGATCAACACCAAGGATCAGCATTGGTCTCTCTCGGTCAATTGTGGCAAGCCCATTTTTGATCCAGTTCCGCACGGTATTTTTATGCTTGTCAAACAACTCGGCGATCTCTTCAACCGTGTAGCTTCGATGGATTTTTACAAGTCGTGGGTTTGGGTATCGTTTTCTCATGACGTGACACCCCCAGTAAAAAGCCTTGAGATTTCTGGAGTTTGGTATCTATAGAATAGTATCAAGGATGTTACTCCATTATAATTTTGACCGAACTAGTTATTTGTTTAAATATTCCTGACAGTTTCATTGTTGAACCCTCTTTTTTGAGTATCAAATCTGCCACTCGAAAGTTTTCGGAATTTCTCATCTGTAGTGACGTCTTTGTTACTCGAATCAGCTTTTTCAGGTGTCAATTCTGTTACCGGAGATTTTTGTCTTTTAGCGTGAAAAGCTGACCAACCTCTTCCTTTCCGTGTGTCCTTTTCCCGTGGCTTCTTGGGTGGCCGAAAATTCAAGGTCCCATATTCTTTCCAACGATCATCGATAAAATATTTGGTCATATCTCCTGATCGACCACCGGAACCATGGTGCGAAATATCAAGAAAACCTTTTTCCATTAATTCATCGATGGCGTTGCGAAACTCACGGCGGCCTATTCCTTTATGTTCCGCCTCGGAATAAGGATAAACAATTTCACCATTGTTCTTGATCATCCATACATCCGCTTTTTTTGCCCGTTTTACCCGTTCCATTTGACGTTTCCGAAGGAAGTCCAAATAAACAAGTAGGGACCATTTCGTAAGGGACCTGAAAGCCGAGGACCGAAGTAGGCTTTTATCGAACCAGATATTTTTCGTCACAGCCATTCATTATAAGCCATTAAATATTGTTTCTTAATTGCAGCCTTGCCATCAGCCATTCCTCAATTTCATTTTCCAGCCATCCAACAGCCCGCTCTCCCAAGCTGACCGGCCTCGGAAAAGTGCCATCTTGGATTTTCAGATAAATGGTTGATCGAGACAAGCCAGTCCGTTTCTCAACTTGCCTTCGCCGCAGGATGGATAGTTTTTCTCGGTTTTCGTTCGCCATAGTTGCACCTCACATGTTGAAATTAGATGTTGTTAGACTATGGCGGTATATTAATGACTTAAAATTGAACAGTCATCGCGTGTTGCAATGGCTGGCATTGCAATAGCAATAGGAGTGTAAAGCCGAATGTAGTAGTAGGAGCTGATACGGCGGTTTTAGTTATTATTTCAAAACTGTTTCTATTTCTCAGGTGAGGTTATCAAATGCTTGTTTCTACAGCCTCACGCAAATAGACAAATTAGCTGGCAAGCCAACATCCTATATTTTTTGTTTATTTTTGGTATACCAGCTTATCCAACAACTTCAAATTCATTGATTATGAAAAAAAGTACTTATTTTTAGGGAAATAAATCCCCATTTTTTAATATTTACGCTGATTTCTGCTATTTATTTCTCACTTATGCTTGACAATTATACAGAAAATGGTAAAGATAAAAACATCCTATCAGCCCCTTCAGGCATAACCATCTAAAATGCAAAGGATTTGCTTTGATGGTAAAAAGCTCCAGAGGTAATGAGGACGTTAAAAGGATTAAATTTCTTTTTGGCACAATTTTTGCGTTGTGTCGAATTAGGGGTTTATTTTTTTTTGAAAATGCCGATATGTGCTGAAAAGGAGTTCTAAAGGGAGGTCGTCGTGGAAACAAAAGAAAATGGAGAAAGGTCAATCTTTCGAGAGGTGTGCCGAATTAAAGCCACTTCAGAGACATTTATACCCTCACCTCCGTCCGATGGTCTTGTGAAGTTCTCCAAACAATGTGACATCGCAGCGAGGAAAAGTGAGCAGGTTTTAGAAAAAGAAGAGAGGCGATTCGGTGGTAACCCACTTCCCTGGAATCCGATGGGAAAAATTTATTTTCGTTCGAGAAAAATATAGCTCTCAATCTCCGTGTTCTGTATATAGCGTATTTATACTTTAGCCTGTAATCTATTTTCTCTAAATAGTATGGGATCGGGGTTTTATGTGCTTTGATGCTACCTGCGTTGTTACTAAAGTTGATATAAAGCAAAACACTACTAATTTAATAAGATACGCCAACCAGTTTGGTTCAAGCGAATTTGATCCACCACTTCCCTTGCGCAGAACTTTTTCCTTGTTTAGAGACTATAATTTTGAGACTTTTGTATGTGAAAGTAAATGTCTTCAAATTGAACAAATTATGTCTGTGCCTCCCCGTGATGATTCTATATCGCATGCAACACGATTTGAGAGTTGTGTCGATTATGTCAAAAAAATACAAACATATTATGGTAAAAAATTTATCAAAAAAGAGTGTTTCACTTTCTCCTTCTTTAAAGACCCATTCTATGAAGAAAAGGATATTTTTTCTTTAAGTGAAGACTCTATCATTGGATATTGCATACTCCAGAGAGACACATTACGTGGGGATGAAAAAGTAGAAGAACCTCCACCGTATGTTATTGAAAGCATACTTAATTTGCCAGAGAAAAGGAAGGATCGATTTTTTGTAAAAAATTACCGCACTCACATACAAGTATTAAAACGGAATTTTCATATTATTGGCAATTACTTTTCACAGCAAAATAATATTACAAATTGCTGTGCACAAGCTGCCACAAAAATGGCTATAAGAGCTCATTATCCAGATATAACAGCTGAAAAAATTAACAAGGCTGTAGGAATAACCCATGAAACTATTAAAGGAAATGAGGGCCTCAAACCAAAAGAATTTAAAAAGGCTATTACTAAGCTATCGGGCCAAAACGCAAAATATTTTGATGCAAGACAATTCGAAACACCTTTGCATTTCCTCAAATTAATATACCATGCTATCGAATCAAGATTCCCTGTAATATTGCTATTCGGGTATGAAACGGAAAAAATTTTTCCCGCCCGCCAAAAATGTCATGCTGCTGCACTAATAGGACATACATTCGACAAAAATACTTGGTGGGCTTATGCTTGGAAAGCATACTTTCCAAAAAACTATGCAAATCCAAAATATTTTCCAAGTGTAATGTGGTGCGATAATTTTGTTATACAAGATGACAATATGGGGCCATATTATTTGCTTCCTTTGCAAGCATTAAAGATAACAGATTTGCCCCCCAAAATACCATTTAGAATAAGAAGTTTTATCCAAAATTTTAGATTCCGCTTATCAAAAATATCTTCCTGGTTTTATAGGCCACTTGGGTGCATTATAACTTACCCTAAAAATACTGTATCACCGGAAATGTATTTAAAAATTGAACCACACATGACACAGTGGCTTACTTCCTATAATAAATATCTCGAGGAAGATAAAAATTTTAGTACCGATAATTTTTATTTTCATGAATATTTTAAAAAAAATCTATTGGACGGATCGCTTGTTTTACGAACTTTTGTATGCAAAAAAGATGAGTATTTAAAGGCTTTTGAAAAAAACTGCAACCTTGAAGAAAAAGAAGAGCTGCTAAAGTCCTTTGACTTTATTCTGAACTCTGAGGAACTAGGCCTATCACATATTGATTTTTTATATGTAGTTGAAATAAGCGTCCCTGAATTGTATTGGATTAATAAAAAGAAGATAGGGGAAATACTCATAAACCCAGAGCAATTCCAGAAAGATCCCCAAAAATCAGTGATATTTATCAAATTGCCAAGTATAGTTGACTTTTTTATTAATGGGCATAAGATTATGCCTTATTTCACAAAAGAAATTGACTCAAGGTACGATTTGACGGAGATAGAGTGCAGCAGCTGTTTTTCTTAAGAATTTAAATCAACGCTTTTTTTTCGAATATTTATTTTGCCGTACGCAACAACTTCTGGATCGGCACCCATTAATAATGCAACGGTAATATAAACGATGATTCCAAGTATAAGCCCAATGGGGTATAACCACCATGTTTCAGCAAGTTTTTCAAAAAGTTTTAAAACCCCGCCACCTGCAATAACCGAGATGATTGTTCCAAATCCTGCTATAGTTTTTTTCTCTACCTTTCTGAGATAATACATTGTTAGCCAACCAATGACCACTCCATAAGAAAGAGAGCCAATATACGGACCATAAGTATTCAGAAAATTCATGTCAGCCTCCAAATTGGTTATGACATTCAAAAAGGATAAAAATTGCTTGAATAAATTCTTAAAATACTTTCAAATAGTTATATAATTCATTCCACACCAGGTTTGATTATTTTTATGTCTGCCATAATATCATATCCGCAGTTTTAAAGCACCCTACTTCAATCAATCTCATCTTTAATTGTCTTTTTGGCAGCTGCAAACTTCTCAGCAAGGGTTCGCTCAGCTAATCCTTTGAACCCGGCATATTTCTGGCTCAAGAACTCCCTAAGTTTCGCCTCACTTGAGAATTCGACATTGCCATAATTGCGGTGGACAAACGTTTCCAACATGGCACCTATGATGTTGAGGTATGTTGTTTCAGACCGGCTATCCAAGGGTTTATTTTTGACAGATTCCGTCTTTGATAATCGTTCTTGCAGATCAATCAATGCCTGGGTACGAACAACCAGCACACTGTCTTCAGGTAAACCACCAGCCGGGTAAAACTTATCATTATAATCCCTTGGTTTATTGAGATTTTCTCTGCGTTGATTAAGAAGCTTTTCCGCTTCTTTTTCATCGATTTCATTATTTGCAATTCTCTTATCGAGGAATTTCCGATAAAAATCGAGACTTTTTTGCTTATAATCTTCGCTATTTAGATGCTCAATCCATTCTTCTTCAAAGGTCTCTTGAATTTGGTGTACAATGCCATCTTTATTTTCGACAAATGCACCTTCCAACACTGTAAGGGTTACCTCAGGCCCACCCGTCAGCTGCTGGAATTCATTTTCTATATCAAGACGTTCCGCGCCCAGCATTGGCAGATCATGAACACCCTTGATCGTTATAACATTCCCATTGAAACTATCCATATCGGGTGGCACTTTACCTCCAAAATTCTCCAATCGCTTTTTTTGAAAACATATCATCTGCTCAATTGCGTTTGAGAGAAATTCAGATTTAGCTTCAGGAGATAATTTTCTTAACAAAGCCCCTTTCAACTCCTCTTCTTGGTCTAAATATCGTCGGCCTTTATACTTGATCAACTCGTCATCTTTTAGGAATAATCCCCCGTCAACCCCTGAAAAAGTAACTGCTGTGCTCCCGTCGTTCATGACAAGGGCATTCGCATTTTGCCAAGTCACCTTTTCTTTTAATTGTGACCCCCACTCATTGAAAGAAAGAAATTTTCCACCCGCTTTTGCATAAGCATGATTCACAAAAAATACTGACAATCTCAGATGCCCATCCAATCCAAGCCTTAAAATATCAGCCTCAGTTACTTCCTCACCAAACATTAAAGATAGATGTTTTGCCGTTTCTGGAATCGTCAGCCATTCCTTCAACTGAAAGAGCTTGCTTTTCATGGGTAACGGTTTGTTGCTCATGAAGCACCTTTTAATTTCCCCAAATAGTCTGCCCATGCCTGCATCATTTTTCGGCGTTCTGGCAGGTGTTGAGCGTGATTGTAAGCGGCTTTAATG
The DNA here is from genome assembly GCA_963677545.2 of Desulfobacterales bacterium. Classification (GTDB taxonomy): domain Bacteria; phylum Desulfobacterota; class Desulfobacteria; order Desulfobacterales; family JAFDDL01; genus JBECKW01. The sequence goes on from CAXXKH010000032.1 coordinate 47,210, forward strand.
CTGTTCCGTTCGGCATGGGCAAGTTGTCGTTCAATGATGTCTGACGGCCAACCCTGCTCATGTAAGACAGTTGACGCCATGGCTCTGAAACCATGGCCTGTCATTTCGTCTTTTGTGTAACCCATACGCCTCAAGGCTGCTAACACAGTATTTTCACTCATTGGTCTCAAATTGGTTCTTACACTTGGAAAAACATATCGGCCCCTACCGGTTATCGGGTGGATTTCACGAAAAACCTTAACTGCCTGGGATGAAAGCGGAACGATATGAGGATCTTTCATTTTCATTTTCTCAGCAGGTATTCGCCATTCAGCAGCATCCAGATCAATTTCCGCCCACTCTGCGTGACGTAACTCACCAGGGCGAACAAATAACAAAGGGGCTAACCTCAATGCGCATTCCGCAACTGGTGTCCCCTTATAACCATCAATAGCACGAAGTAACCCCCCAATTTTTTTGGGATCTGTAATAGTGGCCATATGGCCATGTTTCACCGGGGTTATCGCACCCTTCAGGTCCGCTGAGGGGTCACGAACCGCCCTGCCGGTTGCTATGGCATACCTAAAAATTTGTCCGCAATTTTGTTGCGCTCTATGGGCGGTTTCAAGAATACCTTTGCTTTCGATTTTACGAAGCACCGCAAGAAGCTCCGGAGGTGTAATGTCGGCAATTGGACGGGAGCCCAGCCAAGGGAAAATATATAATTCTAATCGACGGATAATATTTTTAGCGTGACTATCTGCCCAGCTTGGGCTGAACTTTCCATACCATTCACGTGCAATAGCCTCAAAACTGTTTTCAGTTTGCTCAATCTGTATTGATTTCTGAATTTTACGAGCCTGTCCGGGATCAACACCATTAGCGATCATCTTTCTGGCATCATCCCGCTTGTTTCTTGCATCAGCCAGTGTCACTTCAGGATAAACACCCAAGGCCAGCGTTTTACGTTTACCAGCGAAGCGATAATCAAGCCGGAAATATTTCCCGACTTTGTTGACCAAAAGGTACATACCCTTTTCATCAGTCAGTTTGTATTGCTTGCTTTGGAGCTTGCTATTTCGTATAGCGGTATCTGTGAGTGGCATGACGGTACCTCCATTCAACCGGTGGCGGTATCTTCCTCAAGGCACTAAGGAAATTCACAACCAATGTTTAATGGGGAAAGGTACAATTTTGACGGTATCTCGCCCTCAAATTGAATTTATACCGTCATAAATACCGTCAAATACAACGGGATGTCAATAGATTTTATTGGAACACCCGGGAAAAGAAAAACCCCAAATCCTTGTAAGATTTGAGGTTTATATTCTTTACCGGAACACTCCGGATTACTTTTTGGTGGCGATGCAGGGAGTTGAACCCCGGACACTGCGGATATGAGCCGCATGCTCTAACCAACTGAGCTACATCGCCTGAACACCGGCCTGTCTAACAGCTTCCGGGATTCTCGTCAAGTCGAAACCGCATTTTATTTTCCGCCTGCCGAAGAACCCAGGACGGTAAGGTTATATTCCTCAAGGTTTTTCGGATCCGGAATATCGAAAAAGACGATCATAAACGGCACTTCCGCCCCGGGTTTTACCCCAATGTTGGCATTTGATTTTCCGGAACGATTCTCCATAAGGGCTTTTATTTCCGATGCGTCCAGTTTCAAGAGTTCCTCATCGGGCAACACATTTCCACAATATGCCGTCACGGTCTGAGCCAGAGTTGCCCCACGGGTGTACAGACTGCTGGATACTTGAATATAGCTGTGTGGTTGATCGCCGCTGTTTTTCACCTTTCCGGAAACGATAAAAAGCTTTCCCGCCTTTTCGCTATCCAGTTGCCGACCTTCCACAACCGAAGTCAGGATGGTTATATCAGTCGAATCCGGTGTCTCTGATGGTTTCAATTTGCCGATAAAAGGAAGCTCTACCTGATTAAGGATCGGTACATTTACAATACCCTTCCATGTGAGAAATATAAGGGCGCCGAGTGCAATAACAATCACGACAACAACCGCAATCAGCCAGACCACAAATTTTTTCAAGCCGGATCTCTCTTCTACCAGCTGTGATGTGGATATCTCTTCAGAAATATCTTCGTCCTCCTCGAGCTCCTCATCCTGTAAGGACTCATCTTCATCTATGAGTTCCTCTTCTTCATCCGGAATATCCGGAACAGCATCGTCCGGAAAATCGACCTCGATGTCCTCATCCAGATCCAATGATTCCTCATCCGTGGTTTCCTCATCCAGCCCGATAGCAAACTCTTCCTCTTCCCCGGCCGCCTCTTCTCCTTCTTCGCTGATAGGCTCCAAAAAATCGCCTGCTAATTCTTCTGTTTCAAGCGCGCCATCCGAATCGGAAACCTCGGACACCTCATCCTCTACCAAAAGCTCCGGCGCCTCGATCTCCTGAACATCACTCTCGGCCTCGTTCTCCATTTCGAGCTTGAGTTCCATATCACTATCTGAAGCAATCACTTCCACATCGCTCTCTTCAATATCCAGTGCTTCAGCCAGGTCTTCCCCTTCCTCTTCAAGGCTAAACTCGAGCTCCTGAGGTTCTTCAGTCTCCGACGCTTCAGCCTCAGACACTTCCGGCAAATCTTCCTCAACATCCTCAAGATCAAAGTCGAGTTCCAGCTCTTCTCCTTCCGATGATGGCTGGCGTGATTCGTCTTCTTCTATCTCTTCCTCCTCCATGTCGAAGAGAAGGGTTTCTTCTTTCTCAGCGGATTCAGTAGGCGCTGTTTCTTTCTCCGCATCGATTTCCAGGTCTTCTTCGTCAATCGACAGCAGCTCACCGGCATCGAGTTCATCTGACAGCTCCGATTCCTCTTCCAGACCTAACTCCTCTTCCAGACATAACTCATCTTCCAGTCCCAACTCATCTTCCAGTCCCGGCTCATCTTCCAGTGAGAAATCGGGTTCCTCATCATCAGATTCAAACATTTTTTCGAGGTCCCCCAAATCCAGCTCGGATGTGGGAGATATTTGCTCTTCTCCTGCTTCTATTTCAAGCGTTTCGTCTAAATCGAAAACGAGGTCTTCATCCTCATCAACCGTATCTTCCGTCAAATCATCTCCGAGCGCTTCATTGTCAAGAATATCCTCGATATCCGACAGGTCAAGAGAATCGCCAACGGCATCAAAGCTTGACCTTTCGGAGGTCGAGTCATCTTCAGCCGCCGCGTCCTCTTCGGCATCCTCCTCGGCTTCAAGCATTTTTTCGATATCGGACAAATCCACATCGCCCGGCTCATCCATTTCCAAAGAAGTTTCATCAGCCGTTTGTTCATCTAAAGAGCCTGAATCCTCAGCAGCACCGGTATCCGCATCCTCTCCGACAGCGGGTTCGAGATCGATGGATTCCTCCAGCGCCTCTTCTTCAGCAGGTTCCGGCGGATACGTGGTAAAAACGTGCTTGCATTTGGAACAGCGTACCTTCGATCCGGTACTTTTTAGAAGGCGTTCATCTAAATTGAAGTTGGTGCTGCATTTTTCACAGGTAACTATCATGATCGCTCCTCACTGATTATGAGTTCAGTTGAAAGATGCCTGGTAAATTTCTATACTTCTCCGCATAGTCGAGTCCGGAACCTACCAGAAACCCGCTATCAGCGACATAACCGGCATAATCGATGTTGACCTGAACATCCCGCCGCTCCCGTTTATCTATAAGTGCGCAAACCTTTACAGATTTTGGGTGAAGGGTTTTCAAGTGGTCGACAATTCGTTTCAGTGTCACTCCGGTATCAACAATGTCTTCAACAAGCAGGAGGTCCTTTCCATCAACAGCCATATCAATGTTTCCGGTCACCCGTGGACGCCCTGAGGAAACGGTTCCCGAACCATAACTGGATGCCCGCAGAAAATCCACTTTGACAGGGACCGTCAGCCTGCGAATCAGGTCCGCCATGAATATAAAGGCGCCTTTCAGGACACCGATACATAATAAGTCGCAGCCATCGTAATCGGAAGAGATTCTCCGGGCGAGGGATTCAACAATCTTCTTAAGATCATCCTGTGTCAGAATTGTGGTCAACTCGGCCATTTTTTTATCATCCCCGTTTGGGCAAGGATGGTATCGGTAATTAAAGACCTTGTCAATAATTTTGCTTTGTTACAAGCCGGTTGCCGCTAATTTTTCTATAAGATCTTTTTGTTCCTCCGAAAGCGTTTTCGGCATCTGAACCACCAATTGAACAAAAAGATCTCCCTTGCCGTCGCCTTTCATTCGGGGCAGGCCATGGCCGGCCAGTCTCATCTTGGTCTTATGATTGGTTCCCGGAGGGACTTTGATGTTCAATTCCTTTCCATCTAAGGTCGGAATGGCCAGTGTGGATCCCCGCAATGCATCGGAGAGCTTAATGTCTCTGGTAACATACAGATCGTGGCCTTCGGCCCTGAAAGTTCTATCCGGCAATACTTTCACCTGAACATAGAGGTCACCGGAAGTCCCTCCGTATGGATCCTTATTGCCTTTACCGGGAAGCCGCAGCTTTTTGCCCGCCATCATCCCCTTTGGGATAGTGACATTGACCTTTTCAATCCGGTCCCCATGCTGTAAAGAAAGCGTTTTTTGTGTACCGGCGGCAATTTCCTGGAGACTCAACGGCAGCTCATAAACCACATCCGCCCCCTTCGTTCGGGGCTGTCTGCCGCCATGGCCGCCAAACGGCGATCCGCCGAAGGAAAAGCGCCCGCCACCACGCTTCCCGCCGAATCCACCGCCACCAAAGCCGAACTCTTTCAAAATGTCCGAAAAATCGAACCCTCTGAAAATATCTTCCTGGGAAAAGCGCTGCTGAAAACCGTTGGCCCCAAACTCATCGTACTGTGTGCGTTTCTCTTTGTCGCTCAATACGGCATAGGCTTCACTCACTTCTTTAAATTTTGCTTCAGCAGTCTTGTCGTCTTTGTTTTTGTCCGGATGATACTTCATTGCCAGCTTGCGATACGCTTTTTTTATTTCCCCATCTGTGGCACTTTTGTCGACACCAAGCACTTTATAATAATCTGTACCGGCCATTATCAAATTGTCCTTTTATCAGTGTTTATCTGATTCTATAAGCTACTAACAATATTATTAAACCGCTCTATGACATAATAAGTTTGGATCACGTTTGTGTCAAGCACCCCCACAATCAGCCCAAGGTTTTTAAGCAGACTGTTTTGCCGCTTTCAGGGCAATCATCAGCACCGATATCGCTGCCGGCGTCATACCGTCAATACGGGACGCCTGACCCAGAGAACTTGGGCACACGGCACTGAGCTTCTCCTTGAGTTCATTGGAAAGGCCATGAATTCTATAATAATCAAATCCTTCCGGCAGCTTTATATGCTCGAGATGTTTAAACTTTTCAATTTCCCTTTGCTGACGGCTGATATATCCCTCATACTTGATCTCGATTTCCACCTGCCGGGCTGCCTTCTCATTCATCGGCAAAGGACTTTTCGCAAGCACCGCCACTGTATCATAACCGATATTTACCCGTTTGATGAGTTGATCCAGGTTGATACCATTGCTCAGAGGAACTGAACCGAGCTGTTCCAAGTGCCGATTCACCTCGTCTGAGGGCTTGATGGTTACCTTTCGAATGCGGGCAATCTCTTTTTCAATCAGTTGTTTCCGTTCATTCAGCTCTTTAAGGGTATCCCCGTCGATCAGCCCCAGTTCATGCGCTATGGACATGAGCCGCAAATCCGCGTTGTCCTCTCTGAGCATCAGCCGGTATTCGGCCCTGGAGGTGAACATGCGGTAGGGTTCTCTGGTACCCCGGGTCACCAGATCGTCTATCATTACCCCCATGTATGCCTGGGATCTATCGAGCACAAACGATGGTCGATTCATATATTTCAACGCCGCATTGATGCCTGCCCACAATCCCTGGGCGGCGGCCTCTTCATACCCCGATGTGCCATTGATCTGGCCGGCCAGAAAAAGTCCGGAAACTCTTTTGCTTTCAAGCGTCGACCGGAGATGCACCGGATTCAGATAGTCATATTCAATGGCATAGGCCGGCCGCATGATTTGCGCCGATTCCAGGCCCTTCACTGAATGGATAAGCTCGATCTGGATTTCCAGGGGCAGGCTGTTGCCCAATCCGCTGGCATAGATCTCGTCCGTATCGAGACCTTCGGGCTCCAGGATGACCTGATGACGGTCTCTTTCGGGAAAACGGACGATCTTATCTTCAAAAGAGGGGCAATAGCGTGCGGGCGTTCCCTTTATCATACCGCCGTGAAGGGCGGATCTTGTAAGGTTTTTTCGAACAATATCGTGCACCGTGTTGTCTGTATGCCCGATATAGCTCGGCAACTGGGGAAGATAAATCCGTTCGGTAAAAGCGGAAAAAGGTCTCGGATTTTCTTCCGAAGGCTGGGGTGTAAAACATTCGAAATCGATGCTTGACCTCTTCAGCCTGGGGGGGGTTCCCGTTTTCATCCGCCCAAGGAGAAATCCATGCCCGGCCAGGCTCCTGGCAAGCCCGTATGATGCGAACTCTCCAGCCCGCCCCGCCTGGTAATTTCGGGAACCGATATGTACCAGTCCACTCAAAAAAGTACCGGTTGCCAGAACAACAACCGGGGCGATGTATTGAGAACCGATCTGGTCGATCACCCCTGAAACGACACCGCCCTCAATCACGAGTTCTTCCACCAGAGCCTGCTTCAGTTCAAGATTCTCCTGCCGTTCCAGAACCGCTTTCATGGCGACATGATAACGCTGTTTGTCATTCTGAGTCCTGGTGGATTGTACTGCCGGCCCCTTTTTTGTGTTGAGGGTGCGATATTGAATAGCTGTCTGATCTGAAATCTTTGCCATCTCGCCCCCGAGCGCATCGATCTCCTTGACCAGCTGCCCTTTTGCCATACCGCCGATAGACGGACTACAGGGCATTGCCGCCACTTTGTCGAGATCGATAGCGAGCAACAGCGCGCTGCATCCCATCCGGGCCGCCGCCAGCGCTGCCTCACACCCGGCATGTCCGGCGCCGACTATGATGATGTCGTATTTGTTATTTGTCATTGGTTGCCGGTTATTCGTCATTGGTTATTCGTCATTGGTCATTGGTCATTGGTCATTGGTCATTGTACATCGTACGTCCTTGTGCTTTACCAATGTAAGCTATAATATCAGCTGTGCACGGGGTCAAGCAAAGGATACACGGATGAAAAATCGCTATTACGATTTAAACACATATTTTCGGAATCTTTTCGGGGGCCGGGTCCATAAATTAACCGTGGATGCCGGTTTATCCTGTCCCAACCGGGACGGAACCCTTTCCGCCGACGGGTGCATTTATTGTAATGCCCGTGGTTCCGGAACCGGCGCCTATATGCGCGGACTTTCAGTGCGAGATCAAATAATACAGGGAAAACCGAGGATTTTGAAACGGTTTAAGACAAACAAAATTATCGTCTATTTTCAATCCTTCACCAACACCTATGCCCCTGTTTCCAAGTTGAAAGATCTCTATGAAGAAGCGCTTTCAATTCCTGACGTGGTGGGGATATCAGTGGGCACCCGCCCCGATTGCACGGATGACGCCGTGCTTGATCTTCTTGGAGACATTGCCGCTCGCCGTCTTGTCTGGCTCGAATACGGACTGCAATCAGTCCATAATGCGACCCTGTTGCGGATCAACCGGGGACATGATTTCCAATGCTTCGAACAAGCCGTCCACGCCGCCCGCAAGCGCGGCATCAATATCTGTACGCACGTCATTCTGGGCCTTCCCGGTGAAAACAGACAAGATATGATCGAAACCGCCCGGGTTATCAGCCGGATGGATATTCAGGGGATCAAGCTCCATTTGCTTTATGTAGTCAAAGGCACCAGACTGGCAATGATGTACCGGGAAGGAACGTATCGTTGCCTTGAGCAGGCGGAGTACGTCGAACTGGTATGTCGCTTTTTAGAGCTGCTTCCCCGGGATATGGTCATCCAGCGTCTCACGGGAGATCCTCATCCGGCGGAACTGATCGCTCCGGCCTGGTCTCTTCAAAAAGCTGAGACAATGGCTTTGATTAAAAATCGGCTTGAAGAAGAGGATTCATGGCAGGGCAAGCTGTGTTCGCATTAGAACCCGAACTCGGAAAGCAGATCGTCCACCAGATCCTGTTTTAAATCTTCCGGTGTGGCCGCTTCACTCACTCCCCTCAGTAAGCTCGTCTTTTTTTGAACGTTTTCAGGTGAGTTGTCCTTGCGGATATTCAAAATAACCAGGACTTCCACCAGCCAGTCTCTGATTTGGTTCAGGTCTTCAATCAGTGCCTCCAGTTTTTGACGGGCGACATCCTGGTATGATTGAGAACCGATAATATCGAACAGCCCCGCTTTGATGCCTGTTATATGTTTCTCGAAAGGTACGGCAATCTCCTTCCGGGTTTCCAGGCACTGACCGAGCAGCGTTTCAAGAGATTCGGTATCTTCCACCAACTGATCGGCGTTATCAAGAACCTGACCGGTTGCCCTGGCCATTAAATCGATGACATTTTTTGCATTGGAAACAGCGTTGGGTGCATGTTGACCCGCACTTGTCAAAGGCGTTTCAACATTTTTCATATTTACAAGAAGCTTGTTGATTTTGTTTGCAAGAATAGAGAGCATCCCCTCCGCATCAATATCCGATTCACACTCTTTAAACTCTCCCCTCAGAATGGATTCCGTCATTTCGACCAGAGATTCGATCTGCTTGTTCATATCCTTTTTTGCCGTTGCCATTTTTTCCTCCGATAACATCAGCATCGGTTCATGGTGTGCCAAGAAACGAATCGACGAAAGGTTTCGAAAACATATTCCATATAGAATTAAAAATCAACCATCTCAGCCAATTTCAAAACGTTTCTTCCCCCCGATTTTATCGGGGTCCTATGACCGATCTCCAGGCGGACGACCCTTACTGGGCCTTGTCCCGCTTGTAGTGGGAAGAGGTTTTGAAAATGGCTCCTCTGCTGAATATTACCCTTCAAGAAAAACGGTCGTTGAGGCCGACTCGGCGAGATCATGGAAAGCGAGGCTGTGTCAAAATTCCAACCGGTGGGTTATCGGTATCGTTCGTGAGTTTCGTAGTACATTTCTTTCGCCGCGTACATCCTTCTGTCCGCTGTTTTTATAAGTAGGTCATGGGGTACCCGGTCGCTTCCCGCGGCCCCCAGACTGACCGTTACCGGAAATATTTCATTATCACCGACATCTATGGATACATCATCAAATACTCTCTGCTGGAATCGTTTGGTTGCAAGCACAGCCCCTTCCTCCGTGGTATCGGGCAATAGAATCAGGAATTCATCACCGCCTATTCGTGCAACGAGGTCTGTCTTCCTGACTTCGGCAATCAGTCGCTCGCTTACGCTCACGATAAGCTTGTCGCCGGCTTCATGACCGTGAATATCATTCGCCTGCTTTAAACGGTTTACATCCACCATAATGATACTATAGGGGATATCGAAGTCATCGCTTTTTTTCTTTTCAGCCGCCATCGCTTCATTCATGTATCCCCGGTTATACAAACCTGTCAGCGGATCGGTATTCGCTTTTTCCTCAAGTTGCCTGAGCAGCAGCTGATTATGCACAAAAGCACCGAATGGCTCTGAAAACAGTTGTATAAGATCCCATTCACTGCCGGCATCCGCTTCCGGGAAAAAAATCATACCGACTTTCCGTCCGTTTCCACCGATAAGCTCCATTTGACGCGTTTTTTCCCAGGGCAGGAGTTCCTCCGCAACTGTTCGCCGATCCAGGTTTTGGACTTCCCTGGAAAGATATTCACGGACAATCCGGGTCAACAACGACTCGTCAACCCCTCTGTGAACAACAAGCCAGACACACCCGGGTCGAATATCATCTATGATGACAAGCGCCTCTTCAGCACGACACACCGGCAGAAAACTGTCCAGGAAATAGTTGATCATTTCGATCGAAACGCTTGCCTTCTGCATCCGGGTTTGAAGACCCACCAGGTTTGAAAGGATGTCGTTTTTTCTGGTGATCGTTTCCTGTTGTTCGCGTATCCTCTCTATCAACTGTATCTGTCGAGTGGTGTCGCTGAATAAAAGCAGGGCGCCCTCTTCACTGCCGCTTTGAACAATATGTTCGGTGAGAAAACGTCTCTCCACCTGATGACTGACTTTCCGGCCGCTTACCTGTTCAAAGCCCTGCTTTGCCGGGCATTCAGGACATGGGCTTTCCTTACCGAGCAGGCCATAACATGTTTCGCCCGACCCGAAAGGAAATATCTTCGACACGGCCTCATTCCTATAGCAAACCATATAGTCGTCATTCACCTGGACAAATGCATCGGGAAGTTGGTCGAACATCCGTTGAATCCGGCCCTTTTCTTCGGCAGCCACATGCCTGCGTCGTTCCAGAAGGACAGTTTTGGCTTTTAACTCTTTATGGGTCAGATCAAGTTTTCTGAGGGCTGCAATTTCGCGTGTGATATCAAAAAATATCAGCAAATTGTATTCTGGTAACGAAAGCAGCTCTTCTCTTAAAAACAGCTTCTTACCGGATTTATTTTGAATAGCGTGAGATTTGGGACCGGCGGACGATGATGATGGCTGAAGCAAACAACCGCTGCATGGCGTTTCCTGTCCGTGGACCATTTGGTGACATGTCAAACCGCTATAAGCAAATCTCGCATCGTGTCCCAGCAGGCGCCTCGCGGCACTGTTGACGAAAAGTATCCGACACCCGGAATCAACCATAATCACGGGTGTTTGAAACGCATTGAAATGCTCCTTTAAGGGAAAAGCTGAATCCTCTATTCTTTCATCCCGAGCGGTTGATCTCCTGATGTTCACATCAAGTCTCCGAGCGTATAGTCGTTTTATGCACCAAATATGAACATATATCGGCAAAAACGATAAGCCCTTAAGAAACGGAGACAATCGCAGGAGATATCGTTGAGGCAAATCATCAGTTCAATTAGTAAGTAATTTTTACTGAACCAAGCACCATGTCCTTCTTACGCGGCTTTATCGTAACGAAAATCAGCCGCGGAATAAGAAAAGAGTGCTTCACCTCTAAAAGCCGAAGCACTCTTTCTCTCTGGAAAAAGTGTTGCCGGTGTGTGAAAAAACGGTAGCCGCTTGATTCACTACCAGCAACATTACCGAAAAGTTATCCAGCCAATTTCAAAACGTCCCTTTTGGGCCGATCCAAGGGAGGGCAATCCGCTTTGGGTTTGATCCCGCTTGTGTCGGGAAAACGTTTTGAAAATGGCTCTTATCTACTACGCTTTTTGAACGTTCTTTGCTGCCGGACCTTTTGAGCCATCTTCAATATCAAAAGAAACCCTGTCTCCCTCAGCAAGGGTTTTAAATCCGTTCATGGTAATTGCGGAATAGTGTACAAACACATCCGCCCCCTCCTCCTGCTCGATAAAACCAAATCCTTTCTTGTCGTTAAACCATTTCACTGTTCCGTTTGGCATAATAAATCCTCCCTGACGTTAAGTTTACATCTTGGCATTGCTTGCTGACACAGTCCAATAATAATGCATCAAATACAATGCTGCTTTAACCCCCCTGGCCAAAGGGTATTTTCATACCACCCCGGCCTTGAACACAATAATTAAAGACAAATTACAACCCGGATATCCAGGCAGGCACAAAAAACATGTCTGCGTCAATCCGAAAGAAACGTGAAAATCTTTTTAATACCGGTTTTTTCTTTTATTTATAAGGCGGTTTCATAATACATCGACATTGTATGAATTATTGAGCCAAACCGCTCCCCGCCAACAAGCAAAACAATTTTATTAACAGTCATCCCCAGCGATTATTTCCATTTTTAGTATGTGGATATACAAGTAGAAAAACCGTTGGGCAGTCATCCCCTGGTAGATATGCAAGATGCGTTTTGAGGTGTAACACAGTGGAAAAGGACCTCTACTTCAAAACATCACAAATCAAAAGCCAATGCTACTTCAATCGATGATCGCTTAACTTAAATGGTTACCTTTGTCAAATGTTTTTTTACACTTATTTACATTATTTTAACAGTAAGCAAATATTTTGCAATACAGCCAATTTCAAAACACCCCCCTTTCAAGCGATTTTTGTGCCGCGCTATCGCACCATTGCGTGTCTGGAAACTGTTTTGAAATGGCTCAATATTTGTCGGTTTACAAAAGGCTCTTCTGAGCCGATGACAATATGGTGAATCGATCCACGTTCTGGAATCCTCTGGGCAGTTTTCGCCCTCTTCGACCGCGGGGGCCCATAAAATCCGAAAGATTCCCCGGCTTCAATGTCAAGTGACGTTTACCGGAGTGAACTACCAGTTGATCACCGGCAGCCAGAACGCAAAGGTGGGTGAGCAGTTCTTCTCTGTTTTTAGCCCGGACAGGAGGAATTTGAATTATTTTATTGCCCTTTCCCCGACTCAGTTCCGGCAGTTCCATAACCGGAAAAACCAACAGCCGTCCTTCGTTTGTAGCCGCTGCAAGCAGGTCATTACCGGGAGGTATCATCGTCAGAGGCTTAAGCGGCAACGCTTTCCTGGGAAGTGAAAGCACTGCCTTTCCACTTCTGTTTTTTGTAAACAGATCCGACAATCGGGTACGAAACCCGTAACCGGCATCGCTTGCCAGTAGCAGAGGAAGATCTTCTTGTCCCATGAGGACCGAAATAATTTGAGCTTCCGAAGGCAGATTGAGCCGTCCGCTAAGGGGTTCTCCCTGACCGCGGGCGGAAGGCAAACCGTGGACCGGAAGTGCGTAACTGCGCCCCGTTGAGTCGAGAAATACAGCCCACTGATTACTTTTCCCTTTTGCTTCGGCATTGAAACCGTCACCAGCCTTGTAGCTCAACTTCTCACAGTCGATATCATGACCTTTGGCTGCCCGAACCCATCCCTGCTCGGAAAGGACCACCGTAACAGGCTCCACGGGAACCATCTCTTCCATGGAAAATGCCTGGGCATCGGCTCGCGCCACCACGGGCGATCGCCGATCATCCCCATAAAGGAGTGCGTCGTCATTGATCTCTTTTTTGATCAGCCGGTTAAACCGCTTGTTTGAAGACAAGGTCTTTTGGATATCCTCCTTTTCTATAAGCAGGCGATCCCTCTCTTCCCGGATTTTTATCTCTTCCAGCTTTGCAAGCTGCCTCAACCGGATCGCCAGAATCGCTTCAGACTGGGGTTCGGTGACGGCGTACTTTTTCATCAACTCCTGTTTTGGATCATCCGCCCGGCGGATAATTCGTATCACATCATCGATATGGGCGTAAACGATGAGAAATCCCTCTAACACGGTCAAGCGGTCATCAATTTTATCAAGGCGATAGGCCAGCCGTTTTTTTACGGTTTCGGTTCTGAAGGCAAGCCATTCCGACAGGAGGGATCGAAGTGACATCACCCGGGGTTTTCCCCCCAGGTCGATAATGTTCATGTTCACCCGATAGGTTCGTTCTAGCTCCGTGGTGGCAAACAGGTGCGCCATGAGCGCGTCGATATCCACCCGGTTCGACCTCGGCACAATCACCAGACGCGTGGGAGATTCATGATCGCTTTCATCCCGCAGGTCAGCCACCATGGGGAGCTTTTTCGCCTGCATTTGGGCCGCGATCTGCTCCAGGATCTTTGCGCCCGATACCTGATGCGGCAACGCGGTGATAACGACATCTCCGTTTTCCCGTTCATAGACTGCCCGCATCCGAAAATTTCCACTGCCAGTGCGATAAATCCCCAGAAGTTCTTCCCTGGGCGTAATGATCTCTGCCTCGGTAGGCAAATCCGGCCCCAGGATAAACCCGCACAGACTGTCGGTATCGGCATCCGGATTGTCCAGAAGATGAATACAGGCCTGGGCCACTTCTCGAAGATTATGGGGCGGAATATCCGTCGCCATGCCGACGGCAATTCCGGAGGCGCCGTTCAAAAGAAGGTTGGGAAGCCTCGCCGGCAATAGTGTCGGCTCTTTGAGCGTTCCGTCGAAGTTGGGTCCCCAGGAGGCAGTTCCCTGAGCAAGCTCGGAAAGCAGCACATCGGCATACCGGGACAATCGACATTCGGTATACCGCATGGCGGCAAATGATTTGGGATCATCAGGCGCCCCCCAATTCCCCTGTCCATCAATAAGCGGATATCGATATGAAAACGGCTGGGCCATCAACACCATGGCTTCATAACAGGCCGAATCGCCATGGGGATGAAATTTGCCCAGGACATCTCCGACAGTTCTTGCCGATTTTTTATATTTTGCACCCGCCGAAAGCCCGAGATCGCTCATGGCATATACAATCCGCCGTTGAACCGGTTTGAGCCCGTCCCCGATGTGCGGCAGCGCACGATCCAGAATCACATACATGGCATATTCCAGGTATGCCTTCTCGGTAAAGACCTCCAGCGGAAGCTGTTCTACACCTTCAATTTTCAGTTGTGCGGTTTCCATTTAAACCAGATCCCCCTTCTCCTCCAACCAGATGCGACGATCCTTGGCCCTTTTTTTGGAAAGCAGCATGTCCATAACGTTTTCGGGAGTATCCCGGTCAAACACCGTCAATTGAACCAGACGGCGCGTATCGGGCGCCATGGTAGTCTCCCGCAGTTGCATCGGATTCATCTCTCCCAGGCCCTTAAACCGCTGAACCTGAACGTTCCCCCGTTTTTTTTCAGCGGAAATTCTGTCTAAAACGCCGGTTTTTTCCGCATCATCCAGGGCATAATAGACCGCTTTGCCCACATCGATCCGATAGAGCGGGGGCATGGCGACAAACACATGACCTGCCGCCACCAAGGGGTGAAAATGCTTTAGAAAAAGAGCACAAATCAATGTCGCGATGTGAAGCCCGTCCGAATCCGCATCAGCTAGAATGCAGATCTTTCCATACCTGAGACCGGAAAGGTCCGTTGATCCGGGATCGACACCAATAGCTATCGAAATATCATGAATTTCTTTTGAATTAAGTATATTAACCGCTTCCACCTCCCAGGTGTTCAGGATTTTACCCCGAAGCGGCATAATGGCCTGAAACTGACGATCCCGGGCCTGTTTGGCACTGCCGCCGGCCGAATCACCCTCCACCAGAAAAAGCTCCGAAGAGGCAGGGTCCTGACCGACACAGTCGGCCAGTTTGCCCGGCAGGGCGGGACCGCTCGTTATTTTTTTTCTCGCCACCTTTTTGCCTGCCCGGATTCTGCGTTGGGCATTACGAATCGCCAGCTCGGCAATCTGCTCGGCCGCCTCTGTGTGCTGGTTCAGCCACAAGCTGAATGCATCCTTGACAACACCGGAAACAAACGCCGCACACTGACGCGAAGAGAGGCGTTCCTTGGTCTGGCCCGAAAACTGGGGATCCCGCATTTTTACCGATAGCACATAACTGCACCGGTCCCAAATGTCCTCACTGCCAAGTTTGACGCCCCGGGGAATCAGGTTTCTGAATTCACAGAATTCACGAATAGCGATAAGCAGGCCGGTTCTGAATCCGTTCACATGAGTGCCGCCCTGAAGCGTCGGAATCAGGTTTACATAACTTTCCGTCACCACCTCACCACCTTCCGGCAGCCAGGCAACCGCCCAGTCGACAGTCTCGTCGGCGGATTCAAGAGAACCGGTAAACGGTATTTCGGGCAGTAACAGACTACCATTGCTGCATTCGAGCATGTAATCCTGAAGGCCCTTTTTATATTGCCACGATTCGGCGGTACCCTCCTTGGCATTTGAAAAGTGAACCAGAAGGCCCGGGCAAAGCACGGCTTTGGCGCGAAGTATGTGCCGCAAACGACGAACCGAAAATCGGGGGGAATCGAAATACGCCGGATCGGGCCAAAACCGGATACTCGTACCGGTATTGCGCTTGCCCACCGTACCGATCACCTCAAGCGCCCGGCTGATATCTCCCCCCCGGAACTCAATCCGGTACTGTTTCCCGTCCCGCTTAATGGTTGTTTCAAGCTGTTTCGAAAGCGCATTTACAACCGATACGCCCACGCCGTGAAGACCGCCTGAAAACTGGTAGCTCTTGTTTGAAAACTTGGCGCCGGCATGAAGCCGGGTCATAATCAATTCCACACCGGGAATTTTCTCTTCCGGATGGCGGTCCACCGGCATGCCGCGTCCGTTGTCCTGGACTTCTAAAGAGTCGTCCGAGTGCAGGATAACATCGATTCGGCTGGCAAAGCCGGCAATCGCCTCATCCACACCGTTGTCGATCACTTCATGGGCCAGATGGTTCGGCCGGGTGGTGTCGGTATACATGCCGGGGCGGCGTTTAACAGGGTCCAGACCGCTCAGGACCTCGATGTCCTGTGCCGTATAGTTATTGTTAAATAACGTCATATTGTGTTTTCCAACTCTCTGCTTCTGATCATCCAGGCCCGTATTACCGCCTGGACAAGTGTGGCCAGGGGGATGGCGAATAAAACGCCCCAGAACCCCCAGAAACCGCCAAAAACCAAAACCGCCGTAACAATGGCAATAGGGTGTAAATCCACCACTCCCGATAAGAGCAGGGGAGAGAGCAAATTACCGTCGATGAGCTGAATCACTCCGTAGGCAATCATCAGGTATATTAGCTCTTTACCGGTGTGCCACTGGGAAAACCCCATCAATGCCACTGGAAAAGTGATAACCGTAGCCCCGATGTAGGGGACCAGCACCGAAAGACCCACCATAAGGCTCAGCAGCATGGCCGCTTCAAGCCCCAGCAGGGAAAAAGTAACAAAGCTGGCCGTCCACACGATGAGCACCTCCCAGAACTTTCCCCGAATGTAGTTCCCGAACTGCAGGTTGACCTCGTGCCAGACCTGGCGGCTCATGCTGCTGTTTTCAGGTAAAAAGCTCGTAAACCAGTTAAAAATCTTCTGTTTGTCCTTCAGAAAGAAAAATATCATCAGTGGCATCAACACCAGATAGACCAGAAAGGTGACCGCCCTCCGGACCGAGTCGACACCGGCCGATAGAAGATTCTGGCTGTAACGTCCCGTTTCCGCCTGCAAGTTATCGATCACCGCGGTCATCATCTCTTCGGAGATCAGTTCCTGCTCCTGATAGCGGCTGAGAAGGTCCTTGGCCAGCGCCTTTCCCTCGGCGAACATGGACGGGAGTTCCCGAACGAACTGACCCACCTCGGCCGACAGGGTGGGCAGGAACACAAAAAGCAGCAGTAGAAGAACCGTCATGAAAACCACGAATATCAGGATAACCGCAACCAGCCGGGGTATATGAATCTTCTCCAGTTTAACCACCATTCCGTCAAGTAAATAGGCGATTAAAACACTCGCCAGAATGGGCGCCAGGATCTTTCCCATGGTCAGAATCACCAGCGTGCACAGAACCAGCAGCAGCACCATGCTCATGATCTGCGGATCCGTCAAATAGCGTTTATACCAATCTCGAAATATGTTCATATCGAAGCCCTTTTCGCCTTGGAAACTACGTTGCCTGTACGGCAGGGAAGAGTCCGTGGATAAATTCCAATCATTTGACCTGTTGTCAACAAAAAATGCGTTATTCCTGAAAGGCGTCGCCGGAAAGCCGCTGCTGAAGACGGGTATAACGCCCCTCGGTTTTATTGTTGCCGATACCGATGTCCAGGGCCTTCCTGGTACCCACAAGGACCACCAGGCGTCGTCCCCGGGTGACGGCGGTATATATCAGGTTACGTTGAAGAAGCATATAGTGTTGTATCAGTACCGGTATAATCACCACCGGGAATTCCGAACCCTGGGCCTTATGGACCGAAACGGCATAGGAGAGCACAATCTCATCCAGCTCCGAAAAATCGTAGACAACCGGCCGGCCGTCAAATGTAATAGTAATGATCTGAAGCTCCATATCGATTTTCGATATTCGCCCCATATCGCCGTTGTAAACCTCCTTGTCGTAGTTGTTTCTGATCTGCATCACCTTGTCATGAACGCGAAACGTCCGATTGCCGCGCGCAACCCCCTCTTTACCCGGATTAAGGACCTCCTGCAGTCGCATATTCAGGTTGGCCGCTCCCACCACCCCCCGATGCATGGGGGTCAGCACCTGTATATCATCCACGGGGTCGAAGTTGCCCCAGGCGGGTATCCGGCGTCCCGCCAGGTCAAGGATCAGTTCGAGGGCCGTCTCGGGTTCCTCCTCCTGAATAAAGAAAAAATCGCTCTCTTTTCGATTTTTCCGGGTCTCGGGCATGCGACCACTGTTGATACGGTGGGCGTTGACAATAATTGCACTCTCTTTAGCCTGACGAAAGATTTCGTTCAGGGTCACCACCGGCACCGCGCCCGAAGCGATCACATCCTTCAGCACATTTCCGGCCCCCACCGAAGGCAGCTGATAAACGTCTCCCACCAGAATGAGCGTTGTCTTCGGGGGAATCGCCTTCATCAGGTGATGCATCAACACCGTATCGATCATGGACGCTTCATCCACAATCAACAGGTCGCATGCCAGCGGATGTTCCTCATTTTTCTGAAAACCGCCTTTCCGCATGCTGTATTCCAAAAGCCGGTGAATCGTTTTGGATTCCCGGCCGGTGGCCTCGCTCATCCGTTTAGCCGCCCTGCCTGTCGGGGCCGCCAGTTGGATATTCACTTTCAACCGCGAGAAAATTTCCAGTATGCCGTGGATAATGGTTGTTTTGCCGGTCCCCGGCCCCCCGGTAATCACCATGACTTTGCTGGTAAGAGAGGACCGCACGGCAGCCGCCTGATTCTCCGCAAGGGAGATGACAAGTTTCTCCTGAAGCCATTTCAGGGCTTTGGCCGGGTTCACGGAGCGAATCGATTTGGGTGTCTCCTGGAGCATTCGGATTCGACGGGCAATGCTGGTCTCACACAGGTGAAATTTGGCCAAGAATACCGCCCTGTGACTTTCCGGAATTTCCCTCTCCTCTCGGCCCGGCCCCTCTATGACAATACGATTTTCAGATTCAATAACCACCAGCGCCCGGGCAATCGTCTCCCCATCCACTTCGAGAATCTCCCGACACGCGTCAATAAGCGGCGCTTCGGGATAATAGGCGTGACCTTTGTCCGACAACTGGTGGAGTACATACAGAATACCGGCCTGAATCCGAACACCGGAATCTTTTTCGAAACCGAGCTTCCGAGCAATCCGGTCCGCGGTGACAAACCCGATTCCGAAAATATCCATGGCCATCCGGTAGGGGTTCTCGGTGACAACGGAAATGGCCTCATTCCCGTATTGTCTGAAAATTTTCACGGCATATCCGGAACTGACGCCATGACCCTGGAGAAAAAGCATGACGTCCCGAATCTCTTTTTGTTCCTTCCAGGCGGTCTTGATCATCATCACGCGCTTTTCGCCGATGCCGTCAACTGCCAGCAACTGCTCGGGCGCCTGTTCAATAACCGCCAGCGTCCCCTTTCCGAAATGTTTCACCAGCCGTTTGGCCATGACTGGACCAATCCCCTTAATGAGACCTGACCCAAGATATTTCTGAATACCGTAAACCGTCGCAGGCACCGCGGTCTGATAGGATGCCACGTTAAACTGTTCACCATACTTCGGGTGGTTGCGCCACTCTCCCCGGAGTTTCAGGATTTCTCCGGCCGTGGGGGCCATAAGTGATCCCACGACAGTCACAAGATCCTTCCGACCGTAAACCTTAAGCTTTGCGATGGTGTAGTTATTTTCCTCGTTCGTATAGGTTATCCGTTCGATTTGGCCCTGCAGTTCTTCGGATTGGCGGCGGGTTTCGGCGGTCATGGGAATCAGGCATTCTCTCCAGCCAATATCAAACCACTCTGTCCCGGCCAACCTTTGTATCGTGCTATTGCATCGTCAGGCGCCGGCGGGCTGTTTTGAAAATGGCTCTCTCGTCTCAATATCTGCTATCTTCGACCAAGATAGAAGCTATATGCTTCACCCGCCCGAAGGATTGCAGGCAGGCGGCTTGAATCCTCCGGAACCGGAAGGGATCCCCTGTGCGCGGATCGAACCGGCGGACATGAGTTTTTTCACCTTGTCACATCCGCACTCGGGACAAACCGGTGCAGGATCTTTTGAAGATAAAACAAGCGATTCGAATACTTGACAACAATCGTTGCACTGGAATTCATATATCGGCATAAAATCCTCCTTTCACATTCTAAACCGTATCATAATTTTAATTCAGCTCAAGTCAAGGCCGTATTTTGAATAATTATATCCGGTTGAAATTTCATATTTTTTATTATATTATCGATTTAATTCGGATATGACATTTAACGCGCTTCTTCACGCACGCCGTCCCTCTGAAGGGGAAGGGTTTACGGTTCTTCATGTTAACTGAGCAGAAACGCTACCTGTATCTTCTCTACCTGATTTTATCCTGCGGCCTCGGCGGCATTTTCGGCCTTGTTATTTTATTTTATTCAGCACCAGAGCGATGTGGCCGTTCTGAAGTGACCATTTTGGGATGGCTGGTTTATTACCTGGTGCCGGCCATGCTCCTGATATCGATTCTCTCCCGATGGACCTGGTTCGGCAGGATAAAACGGCCAGATATAACCAGACCTCCTTATTCGGCTATCGGTATTGCCGTCACGGGGATTGTGCTTGCCATGGGACTCTTTTTTTGTCGGCCGTCGCAGCAATATGCACATCCTTCCGAAGCCTTCAGCTGGGTGACAAGCAATATATATCTGGTCCTGATCGGCTATACCGTTCCCCTGGCGATACTGCCCGTTCTTAAACAAAGCCTCCATTACCTGGTAAAACAGAGCGGGGCTGAAAGCAACCTGGTTAAATCGGTCCTCATCATCGGGACCGGGGCTCTTGCCCGGGATCTATCGAGGAAGATCGATCGCCGCCCGGCTTGCGGCATGAGGGTGATCGGATTTTTAACGACAGACAGGAAAGAGGTCGGCGGCCGTATTTCGAACCACCCCGTTCTGGAAGTCGTCGAATCCCTGGGAACGATACGGACCGGACACATTGTGGACCTGGTGCTGGTGGCGCCCGAAAAACGCAATCTTCACCATGTGGATACCATCCTGCAGCGGTGCCGGCTGGAAGGTATCGATATCGGATTCATCACTGATCTGGATCTCCCCGAATCACCCCAAACCGGTATGGAGCATCTGGAAGATATCAAATTCTGGATAATCAGGGGCATCGACAACCCACCGGAAAAACTTTTTTTAAAACGCTGTGTCGACCTTGTCGCATCCACCGTTCTCATTTTCCTCTGTCTGCCGATATGGGTGCTGTTGCCGATTCTGATTCATCGGGACTCCCCCGGGCCGATTCTGTTTCGGCAAACGAGAGCAGGAAAAAACGGCCGCTCATTTTTCATGTACAAATTCCGGTCCATGGTGGCGGACGCCGAGAACCGGCGGGGGGAACTGATGCACCTCAATGAAATGGACGGCCCCGCATTTAAAATGACGTCGGATCCCCGGGTCACCCGGTTAGGCGAGCTGCTACGTAAAACCAGTCTGGATGAATTGCCGCAACTGTTTAATGTCCTGAAAGGCGACATCAGTCTTGTGGGGCCCAGGCCGCCTCTTTTTGAGGAGGTTCGCCAATATCGACCCTGGGAGAAAAAGCGGCTGGCCGTGCTGCAGGGGATTACCGGTTTCTGGCAAGTAAGTGGTCGAAACGAGATCAAATTTGACGAATGGATGAAACTTGATCTGATGTACATCGACCAATGGCGATTCACGCTTGATATCATTATTCTACTGAAAACAATACCGGCGGTCATTGCACGAAAAGGCGCCCAATAAGCGCTGAATAGAGAGACAGTATGAAATTTTTAAAACAACTTTTTGCACTGGGCGAAGATCAGGAATACAAACGGGGCATTGACTATTTCAACGCCCATCAATATCATAAAGCCATTAAATTATTTCAGGCGGTTCTGGATAAAAAGGCCCCCCAAAAGGGTCTGTATCATAATTTATCAAAATTCTATGCCGCCCAGGCATATCGCAATCTTGGCACCGTGGCCTTTGCGGCGGGAAAGTTCAACGAAGCGCTCGATCATTTCCAGAAAGCGCTCGACCTGAATCCTGAACATGCGGATCTCAATTTTTTCATTGGCATCTGCTTCAATAACCTGGGCGATTTCGACCACTCCGTGAAAGCCTTTATCGCCGCCCTGGCTGTCGACCCGGACCATTTGCCGACGCAGATGAAGCTGGCGGTTGTATTCCACAACCTGAAATTATGGGAAAGCGCCGCAACGACCTATCGCACGATCCTGCTTAAAAAACCGGAATATGCCGATATACACTATCGTCTTGGTCTTGCCCTTCTGGGGGCTGGAAAAGTTGAAGATGCCATCGCCTCTTTTGAAACTGCCATTAAAATCAACCCTGATTATACGGACGCCCGCATCAAGGCCGGCATCGCCCATGCCCAACAGGGAAAAACAGATGCCGCTTTCGGCCATCTGGGCCATGTTATTAACCGCTCACCGAAATATGCGGATGTGCACTACATGATCGGTCTTGTCCACGAACACGTGCAAAACCTTGAAGAAGCATCACATTCACTGGAAAGGGCCACTGAAATCAACCCTTCCTATAAAAATGCAAAGATTAAACTCGCCACCGTTTACATCAAATTAAGGCGGTACCGGGATGCACTTACCGTTTTCCAGTCGACTGCCGACCAGGCAACGGATGACCCCGGCCTTCAACTGGCGGTGGAGATGATACAAAAACGACTCGATCAACCGTCCCAGGACCCCGTGGAGATTCAACAGGCACTGGAAGATGTCTTGGGCGACACCGGTTCCATTCCCGCAACCATAGAATCCTCCTGCTGCCAGATCGATATTACTCCCCATTTTACGGAAATGATTTCCCTTATTGATGTATCTGGAGATGAACGGGAAACGATGCCTATCTCGGAGTTGCTGATACCGCTTTTCGAAGATCATGTAAAAAAACATCCTACCTACCCGGACCTGCGCCATGGTTTGGGGCTTCTCTATTCAAAGCTGAACATGTACGACGATGCGGAAAAAGCCTTTGCCGAGGCCGTCCGGCTCAATCCCAATTATATTAAAGCGAGAGTCGATCTTTTAAAAACACTGATTCGTAACAAAAAATTCAATGAGGCGCTTCCTCATGGTGACTTCGTGCTGTCGAAGGGGATCAAGTACCCGGATGTGTTTCTGGCCTTAGGAAAAGCGACATTTATACTGGAACGTTATGACGATGCCCTTGCATATGCCGAAAATGCCCTGTCCACAAAGCCTTCCTTCGCGGCAGCCTACTATTTGATGGGACGGGTGTTGGAAAAAACAGGAAAAAGCAAGGAGGCGATCCTGGCATACACCCAGTGCCTTGGTCTCGATGCACCCGGGGGACTGAAGCAGAATGCCGGAGAAGGTATCAAAAGGCTCTCATAGCCGGCAAGGGTTGACCGCTATTCCAGATCAGTTCTGAAATCAAATGCTTAAGGCACACTATTCTCGATATTGGTTTTAAACATCCGTTCATGGTTCAGTTCGCTCACAAACGCCGACATCACGGCTTCCGTATTTTCAACATTTCCATGGATATCACTCGAAACATCGAAATAAACCCATGGCGTATCACTCTGGCCGAGTATCATATCTTTTGCGTACAGCAGCAAATGCTCCAGGAAACCGGTGCTGTGGGTCTTTCCATTGGTAAACCAGTAATATGCCATACGGTAGGCATCCTTTTTGTTGACAAGAAGTTTTCTCACGTGAAATCCGCGTGAATAGAGAATCTCGTCTTTTTCCATCAAATTCCACCCGGAACCGGTATAGCAATTCAGGGGGGAGTGAACGCGATGTCGGTCTCCCCGTTCCTGTATGACAACCAGATATATGTTATTCTCCTTTAACGAATACTTACGAATCACCAGATCCCCTGCATCAGCCCTTTTCTGGTCATCATCGCTTTTCGGCATTTCCTCTCCTCGCCATCCGTCGATATCATATGGAATCTGGGAAAGGTCAATACCGGAGACTGTCTGGGCCTGGTTGTAATCCATCCAAAGGACAAGTAATACTGCTGCAAGTAATACCATGAAAATTATTTTCAGATGTTTGAGTTGACGCTCCGCGACCACGCTAATTTCCTCCCTTCGCTCCGCGGCTTCCTTTTTCTTTGCCGCGCCCCGCATAGAATAGAACCATTCCCGTAAATAAGAAAAAGAGCAGTGTCGGCAACCAGTTCCCGGCCGATATCAATACGGCGCTCATGCTGTCGCCGACAATCATCGTGACCCACCCGACGATGCAATAATACAGGATGTATGCGACAACGAAATAGAGCGGGAAATGCACCATGAAAAAGAATTTCCGCAACTCCTTTTTCACAAACCACTCGGTAAGTGCAAAATGGACAATCAGGAGGAATAAAAGGGAAGAAGGTCCGCCCCGTGGAAATCCGACCTGAAAAAACAGGTCACCGGAAATAAGTCCCGCCGGATCGATTCGCCATGCCCCTCCGGCAATATGAAGAAAAATATAACTGCCGCGAAGCACCACTTGTCGCAGAAAAGCGCCTGCAACCGATTCGATCAGATATGAAACAGAAGGGATCATCAGCAGTAAAAAGGAAAAGGGAAACAGAAAAGTGCCGCCAAGGCGCCTTCCGCCCAGGAAGACAACCGTTCCGAAAAACAACCCGACCATCGACACACCCTGAACAAAATTGATGTCGATGACACGGGCCAGGATAAATGCGGCAAGACAGCTGACAATTATGAAGGGGCCCAGGAGAGGTGCGTCCGTCGCTATTTTCGGTCGATGCTTCAAGCGGACATATGCCATCCAGAGAAACAGGGGAGGGACAAGTATTCCCGCTCGATCCGGCGGGTATCCGATCCAGGAGGTTTTCATCCACAACAGAGTGTCCCGGTATAAAAAACCAAGTTCGCATAAAATGCCCGCAACCAGCAGCATCACCAGCCATTGGCGGAAAGGTATCGATCGCATGAATATCACATGTCCTCAATTATGTTACATGTCTGCATATAAACGAGTGGAAAAGATAGTTCTGAAACCACGACTGACACTGTTACCAGTATTACTTTTTCAACAACATGGCCTCGCCATACAAAAGCAATAATCCGACACCGAAAAACATCATCCCCGACGCCTGATGGAAAAAGGAGACGGCGATCTCCCGGCCAAAAGCATTGCCGACAATTCCGACCGAGACAACACGAAGCATATTGAGAATCACGGCCAGGGGAACCGTACTCATCCATAGGAGGCCTTTTCGCCACCGGCTTCCCCGATGAAGATATGCCGCAATCGCCCCCGTAAAAAAAAGCACCTTAAGTGTTGCAATCCCACTGCAGGCCGGGGCCACATCGATAGAGAAATTTTTCGTTTCGATGAATGTCCCGTAAACCGACACTCCCAGGCCCAGCATCTTGAGGCTGACGAAGGCCATCCAGGTGCCGAGAAGCCTGAGGTGAAACCCCACAAGACTTTCAAACAGCGTATCCCAGGGGTATAAAAACAGGCAGAGAAAAACGGGAAACAGCAGATAGCGGGATCGCGCCTTTCCCCAAATAAGCAGGCACAAGCCAAAACAATATAAAGGAAACGCCAGACAGGCACCCGGAATATGCCCATGGGTCCGGGAAAATAGAACCAACATCAAACCGGGAATAAAAAATCCCCACCCCAGTGAAGAATGCCCGTTTTGTACGCTTCAGAAAATTTTGTTCTTTCCCTGGCAATAATCCATACCGAAATAGCTGGAACCAAATACCCGAAAGTGTCCTGATAATTAACTCGCCATGTATCTGTGAGCCATTTGAAATAGGGCCAGAACAGCCATACGGTGATACATGTTAGAACGGATAGATAGGCAGTCGCCATATCACATCGGAGAATTGTCATCCCTTCGGATGAATGCGGCATGGCAAGGGCCCTATTTTTTCTGTTTTCTTCTGATCAAATGGTACCCTGCGCCCCCGGCAATCACCACAGCGATTAAAGAGAGTGTTGTCGGTTCCGGTGCGGAGACCGGCGGTTCATAGTCTTGCGGACTTTCAGGCCCTCCAGCCCACGGAGGTCTTTTAGCAAACACATTGGGGGCACCAAGCGCGACAAAGAGAAACAAGAGACTCGTAAAAAGCAACGACCGCAGGAATGTTCTATACATGATACAACCTCCTACCCTGGCATATCGGCACATGCAGTCGATTATTTAATCCCGTCGATCTATTTTTTTCTTTTTCCAAAATAGTATCCCACACCGACACATACGATCATACCGACCAGTGTGACAAGCCCCGGTTCCGGAGCACTGACAGGCCCCGGATCCACGGGGCTGGGCGGCGTTGGTTCAAACCACCCCATACAAAACGCATCACTCGCCCTCACAAAAACGAACAACAGTAACGCTACTGAAACCCTGAAGATTTTTTTCATTGTATTGCACCTTTCTTTGCCTGAACAAAAAAAGTGCTGCGTTGGTTTTTTTGATTTTCGCCCCATATACAGTATCCGTGAAAAAAAAGCAACTTATTAAGATTGATTGAAAAACTGTGAGGTTTTCTACAGCTAAAGGCCTGTGTCTGATACCAATCAAGGCCCTGTTTCAACGTTGTTATAAAATCTTTTGTGGTAGCTTGCTCACGCTATTAATTAGGATTACGGCAAAAACGGAATTTAGCTTGAATGTTTTGAAATATACCGATTTGATTAAAGATAGGTCAACAAATGGCCGATTTATATTGATGATAATGTATGTAATAACCATTCACTATTTTTTTTGAAGAAAGTTTATTTGTTTGGAAGCAACTGACATTCACACACTTTCTCTTATGTCGCAAATCCATTGGCGACCTGGTATTGGCGATCCCACCATTGCCGGATGGTTGACGGTTGCCGCATATTTTGCAGCTTTTCTGCTCAGTGTTGTTTACATAAAACAGATAGGTTCTGAAACCATGACAGGGCGTACCGTTGTCCAATATAGATTATGGTGGTTTATCGCATTGGCCATGCTGCTTATGGGTATCAATAAGCAATTAGATCTTCAAACTTTGCTTACAGAGGTTGGAAAGATACTATCCAAGCGACAAGGTTGGTATGAACAACGCAGGATTGTCCAGTTAATTTTTATTGCAGGTGTTGGATGTGGCGGTTTGTTTTCATTAATGCTGGTTTGGCAGTCCTGCAAAAATCTGTGGAAAGAAAACTGGCTGACAATTGTCGGGTTGATTTTTCTTGTCTGTTTTGTGGTAATGAGGGCCACCTCTTTTCACCACATGGACCTTTTTTTAGGTAACTATATTTCCAGTTTTAAAATTAACTGGCTGTTAGAGATAGCTGGCATTACATGTGTTTTTGCATCTGCTGGAAACCATTTGAGGTTAAAATCTAAGGCCCAGCAACAAATAACCACACAAAAAGATATTTTTTTATAAGGCACCAACTTTTTTTATTGGGAATCAGAGCTTAAACAGCTCAAAAGAAGCCATTAAATTAATATTATGAAAACAAGCGATTCTGTTGACATATCATTCGTTGTCATTGGGTATAATGAAGGTGAACATCTTAAAAAATGCTTGAAATCCGCCCAGAAAGCCAACACTGAAAAAATTACATCTGAAATTATCTATGTGGATGGAGGGTCACAGGATAACAGTATCGAAATCGCAAAAAAAGCGGGTATCGAAAGAATTTTAGGGGGAGATAAGCGAAGACGAGCAGCTGAAAACCGAAACCTTGGTTTTCAGCACTCGAGAGGTCGCTTTGTTCAATTTCTAGATGGTGATATGGTGTTGGATCCCCACTGGCCCCAAAAGGCGTTTGCTTTTTTAAGCAGCCATGAGAAAAGTGCCGCGGTTTGCGGTAAAATCAAGGAGATAAACCCGTCTGTTTTTTATCAGGCGCTTCAAATCGACTGGTCTGAATCGGAGGGAACGATTGACTACTGCGGCGGATCCGCCATGTGGCGCCGGGATGTGTTTGAAACGATTGGCGGCTTCCCTGAAACGGTCGCTTACGGTGAAGAGCCCTACCTGTGTTGGCGTGTCCGAAACGAACTTGGGTTTAATATTAACTTCTTGGATAGTACCATGGTGGATCACAACCTTGATTATTCAGGTTTTAGAGACTACTGGTACCGGAATGTGCGGTGCGGTGAAACCTATGCCGAGATTGCGTATCTTTGCCATAACACCCGGGACCGTCTCTGGTTGACCATGACGGTTTCCAATATCGTCTGGAGTGTTTTCCTCATCGCCGCCCTTCTTCTTTTTATTTTCGGATCAATTGCGGCGAAAGCATGGGTCGCTATTTTGATTTTCATAATACTTTTCCGCAAGGCGCTTCAAATGATGATGAGAAATACGAAACTATCCGTTTCCATCAGCTATGCCGTTCATGTATATTTTTCAAAACTGCCCCTCGCATGGGGTGAATGCCGGTGGTTTTTCCGTTCTTGGGCCCGGAAATCATTGAAAACATGACGGTCGAACTACACCGCCGCACGGGGAATACCGGAGGGCGAGCTTCTCTTCCTCATAGATTTTTTCAGGACGATATCAAATAGTGTCGCCGACTTTGCAACGGTCAATCTTTGCTGATAGTCTTGGTAGGCTTTCTCGGCCAAGTTCTTTCGATGTTCAGGTTCCTCCAACAGTCCGCGAATCGACTGAACCCAGTCATCCATATCCCGGTTCGGTATGACGACACCATTTGTCCGGTTTTGAAAAAACAACGGATAATCGACCGCCCACGAAGCGACAACCGGCACTTTGGCGGCCAGATACGTCAACACCTTCCCGAAAGATTTTCCTCTGCTGAAAGGATTTTCTTCGCACAAAGGCGCCAGCCCGACATCCGATGTGCACAACTTCCGGGCAAGCTTCTTGTATGGCATCATATTAAATGAACGAATCTTGATATTCAAATCCTTCAATTTCGAAAAGATGCTTTCCGCCGTCTCTTGATTATTTACACCATAGATTCTGAACTCGAAATCGGTTGTTTTGGATAACGCACAAAGAACCTGTTGAAGGAAATCCGACTCCGCCGTCCTTACAGACGCACCGCTGTTTGCCCAGGAGACAACCCGGCCCCGGCTTGTGGGCCATATTTTATGGTTGTTGCCCCGCAGATATGACCCCGTCCATATAACATGCACATCGGGGTTGTATTGCCGCATCAAAGAGCCCAGAAAACGATTTCCAACCGTGACAGCGATACTTCCCTTGCAGCATTCAATAACCTTTTCCCTGCAATTCTGATCATAGATGTCCGCGTCATCCACGTCGAACACAATGGGGTATCCGGGGTACAGTTTTGGATGGTTGAGGGGATGTCTGGACTGTTGCATCAGAATCACATCCGGTTGAATCTTCCGCAGAAGTCGCTCTCTTTGAGCGAGTTCCAGATGAGGCGGAAAAAAATATCCTCTCCAGCCAAGTTTTTTCAACTCCTTCGCCAGGGCCTTTCCCCGCAAATCCCCTGATGAACCGGCGCCGTGCATACTTGCCAGGATGACAACGGAGGGCTGATCCGGTTGGGGTCTCATTCGTTGAAGGTGGAGAAGCGCCTCCCGAAATCTATGGCCTATATATGATTTGATTTTCACAAGAACCCGGTATCCTGACGGGCACGGATATGGGATGATAATCGACAAATGCCCGCTTGGTCATGAGATTATTGTTTTGAAACCCGCGCCATCATTTCAAACGTCCATTCAGCCCGACGTTTGTACCAGGCTTCCGCACAGTGAAAAAATGCCGCCGCGCGCGCCTGCCTGGACAATTGGATTATCCGGCCTATATTGGATGCCAGGCTGCACATCAATTCAACTCCGGATGCAATGCTCGATCGTTTTGTGTATACACAACAGCCATCTTCACGAGACCGCTCAACCACAAATCCGATGGGATATCCGAAAAGCGGCAACCCGGCTGCATATCCATCAAATATCATTCGAGGGGTTTCTTCAGCTCGAGAGGTAAAAATCATCAGGTCCGCTTTCATTATCTTCTTTAGCAGTCCGGGCCCGTAGGGCAACGAACCATGGAAGACAATCCGCTCTTCCAAGGACAGTTCCGCCACCAGCCCTTCAAGCCGCTCCCGATGCGGGCCGTCTCCGATGATATCCAGGGTGATATCAAAACCCTTCTTTAAGGCGCCATCGACGATACGAATGCTTTCATCAACCCCTTTTTCCCAAATCAAACGCCCGCAATAGACCAGGCGAATCCCGCGTCTGGCTTTCAACGACGCCAGACGTCTTTCATGGGCCGTTTCTTCAATGATATCTTCCCGGGAATAACTTGTATTGAGGAATTTTTTATGAAACCGGTTCAGATGACCATACCGCCTGACAAGCGCATCCCCTTTGAGAAGAACCAAAGACGCGGACGCGATTCCGGCTATATTCATCCGCTTATACAGCTTTGTGTAGAGGATCGATTTTATTCTTTGGGGCAGCGGCTGAAACCGCATCAAATCATATTGTCTTGAAACGATATCGCCGTCCTGAACATAAATGGTCGGGATGCCCGCTTTTGCGGCACGGCAATGCCCCAGATAAGAGATGGGTTTGAATACGTCATCCAGGCCTGAATGAACCACCGTCGCCTTCTTAAGACATTTATCGATATCCCGCACCCATCGCTTTTTTTCAATCATCCAAAATTGCCTTGCCCGGCAACTGTTATCAAAGGAGGGGAGCAGATGAATGCCGTCATTTTCAGGCGTCACGACCTCCCGGACCCGCTTTCCCCGGACTGCCGTGTCTGGCAGCATCGGAGAAAGAACATACAGCAAGCCAAGTTTTTCTTCCAGGGAGCGGCGAAGCAATATCAAACCCCGTTTCCAATCCGTATCGATCAGGGTTTTTCCGCCTTCCATATAAATCGGAATATGTGATATAATCAAATACATATATTCGTCTTGCCCGTGGGAAAGTCTGATGATAAGGTGCAAGCGATATTATTATAGGCGCCCAATAACTTTGTCAATCAATCCGGACCATAATCGGATTGTTGCATCAAATGTTTTCTTGTTCACCGGTTTTGCTTCGATTATGAGGATTACATTTATTACGCCACATGCCGGCCTTGCCGGGGGAATCCGTGTCGTTGCCATGTATGCACAGCGATTGCGGCAACGAGGGCACAAGGTCACCGTTGTGTCGCTACCGCTGTATACGCCCCCGCTCAAACAAAAAATAAAAGATTTTTTAATGGGGAAGCCTTGGCCCAAAAAGCGTATCGAACCCTCTCACCTGGAGGGGCTCGATATTGACCACATCGTTATTGATAAGCACAGACCCATTACCAATGATGATGTCCCGGAAGCCGATGCCGTTATTGCCACATGGTGGAAAACGGCGGAGTGGGTAAACACTTTTCATCACTCAAAAGGTGAAAAATACTATTTCGTTCAGGGTCATGAGCTTTTTGAATGGTCGCCGGTTGAAAGGGTCAAAGCAACATACAAGTTGCCCTTTAAAAAAATCGTGGTTTCCAAATGGCTTCAGGATATCATGCAGCATGAATATGGTGACGCTGATACCGTACTTGTCCCAAACGGTGTCGACCCCCGTTTTTTTAACCCCCGGCAACGCCCCGGGCGGGTACGACCGACAGTTGGGTTTGTCTACTCTACAGCTGACATCAAGGGGGGAGACATCATTGTCGGCGCCTTGAACAGCGTGCTCAAGGTCAAAAAGGACTTAAGGATCCTCTCATTTGGCGCGGAACGGGTCTCCATCGATCTTCCACTTCCCCAGGGTGCTGAATTCCATTATAAGCCTTCCCAGGATAAAATAAGGGATATTTACCGCTGCTCTGATTTTTGGCTCTTTGGCAGTCGGGCGGAGGGATTCGGGTTGCCTATTTTGGAGGCCATGGCGTGCGGAACGCCGGTTATTGCAAACGCCGCCGGAGCGGCGCCTGAGCTGACAGCTCAAGGGGGCGGGGTATTGCTGAATGACAAGAATTCGGAAGTGATGGCGGCTGCGATCCTCGCCTCTCTCGATACGCCACCGGAAAGATGGGAGAAAATGTCGTCTTCCGCAAGGGAAACAGCAAAGAGATTTACATGGGATCATTCATTCCACCTGTTTGAGAAAGTACTTCTATCGGGCATGAAAAAATAAGCCGACATTTTCTATTTGGAGGAATGTTCCGTCAATTCGTCATTGTCCCCGGCGATCTTTGAAGGGCTGAGTGCCTTCAAACAAGATATAGATGGCAAATGAGATGACAAATCCGGCGACAACTGTCGCAAGAATCAACAGAAGGTAATAAATCCCCGCCTCCGGGATCAATGACCGCAGAGCAAGAGAAACTCCAAAGAACAGCGCGGCGGTTACTATCAATTGCAGCCACGGTCTTGCGGTCGCTTTAAAGGAAAACCTCACCGCTTTAATTAAAAAATAGCTTTGGACAATTGTGATTGTGATGACAACACACAGCATTGCCAGCACCGCACCGAGCATTTGCCTGAAATGAATCCCCAGGGGAACTAAAACTATCACGACAAAAAAACCGACCAGGGTTGACATTGTCTGGCGCTTCGGACATCCCATCGCAAAAAAAGTATTACTGGCCGCCGAACCAAGAACGGAGAAAATCCCGCTTATCGTAATCCAGCACAGCGCGATATATGCCTCTTCATACCGGACGTCATACAGAAAATCGACAATATCACGTGAGAAAAATGCAACCGACATGGCTGCCGGGATGATCAGTGCCAGAATAAATGCACAGGTCCTGTTATACATAACGATAATTCTCGAAAGATCGCCGTTAACGGCGCTGACCGCCGGCATATATGCTTGGGCCAGAATGGCCATGAAGAACAGAGGCACCACATTGCCGATATTCCGTCCTATCTGGTAAATCCCAAGCGTTTCCATACCTAAAAACTTCCCGACAATCAGGACATCGGCGTTTAATGCAAACCAGGTGATAATGGTATTGGCAAATACGAATTTCCCGAAGCTGAAAAGCTCCTCACCGTATTCCTTATTCCAAGCAAATCTGGGGGAATAGGGTTGAACGACATACGAGCCTACGACCCGAACCAAAGCGGAAAAAAGCGCTCCATATGCAAGCGCCATCGCCGATTTCAAGATATAGGCGAGTACTACGGAGGCTATGAGCCCGGTAACTTGTATCGAGATTTCGAGAATGAACTTCTTTTCAATACGGAAATTCTTGACCAGCAGAACAATCGCGGGGTTCTCAAAACCTAAAATCAACGGATTGAACGCCATAATCAGAAATAATGGCATCAAGGCCGGATCACCATACAGAACGGAGACCGGCCAGGACGCAAGGGCGATAACGCCGAACAGGATGAGGCCACGGCCAATGGTGATGATCCACGCCGTATTGAGGAATTCAGGCTCGGCGCCTCGAGGATTCTGGATAATGGAAAGGTGGACACCCGTATCCGCAAAGAGTTGGATCATAACCAGAACCGTCGTCACGGTCGCCATGAGCCCAAAGGCTTCCGGAAACAAAATACGCGTGAGGATGAGACTTCCCGCCATCCGCAGGGCATCGGAAGCCCCCTTCTGGATAACAGACCACGCTGCCGCGCGCATGCTCTTTATCTTCAGCGAATGTGATTCGGGATGGATGAATTTATTAAATATTTTCTTTATGCCATTCAAAAAGTGGACACTCCTCTTGGAAAATAAGTTTCAATACGGAACGCCTATAAGAACCTCGGTGCCAAAGATCCTTCCCGCCGTGAATCAGTCATTGCGGTGGAATGGGAGTCACGTTTTGTTAGCGGTTCTTTTTTGATGCCCGTCAAACCTCCGGCTATAACGGCAAAAATGGGATTGGTCATCGCATTCAAGAGGTTGTCCACCATATAGAGACACAGCAAAATCGCCAATATGCCCGCCGGCGCCACCAGCTGATAATCCCAATACTTCGACGGATAGCATTTCAGAAAATTGACCACCGGTAAAAGCAGAAACAGCATGAACATCCCGAGCCCCACCAATCCATTTTGCCCAAAAATGATGATCCAAAGACCATCCGTCACTGAAATATCATTGCCTTGTTCATCATATACACGGTTGCGTCCCCACCCACCCCATCCGAAAAATGGTCGTTGAAAAGCTTTTTCCGCCAGAATATTTTCATTTTCCATTCGCGTCCATAAAGACAACGCCCGATCATAACTGATATTTTCAGCAATAAACGCCTGGAGATTATAACCGTCCCAGATTCCTGTTGCGCGTGTTCCAACATAAAATAATGGAACGATGATAAGACAGGCTAACAGTACGGATGTCTTTAACTTTTTAATTATAAAACTAACGCTGACTCCAAGAAACAGTAAAAACAAGGCGCCGGTCGAGCGTGACATTACGGATGTAAAAAAAAGTGCGGCCGAACACCATTTGATTGAAATGCCGCCTATTTTATTTAGTGTCCTGCTTAACCAGAACCAATAGCTGATTAGTGCCGCGCTCATCATCCACACCCCAACCATCAGCCCATGGTCCATAAAAACCATGGGGCGCCATCCCCCCCACCGAAAGGTTTGCGCAAAGGAGTTTTGATGGAAACCATACAGCCAGCGGTGCAATTGGGGGCTCAAGGCATTCTCAAGCAGGCATAGTGGAACATATACCAGGCCGCCCCAAACCATCCCGATGGCAAATTCACGTAACCCCCTGAGGTCGCTGAAGTACAGCCTGCCCACGAAGTAGGGAAACCCCCACGTAAAAACATACCGCAGGAGTGTTGCCAATCCATCGTAAAGGCCTAGGCCGTTGGTCAATGATGAAATGAGAGGGCAGATGCACCACAGAATCATCGGCATATCGACCATTGTTGGTCTAAATGATAATATCCGCTTCTGATCAAACATGAAAGCGGCCATAAAAATACCCATGCAGGTGGCGGACATCTTGGTATAATCGGGTAATCCGGGGAGGGGATATTTGGCGATGGGCAGAAACATCCAGGCTGCAAGAAACGCAACGATGACGGAGCGTCTTGGCTCATACTTGGTGAAAATCCCAATAACAACCGGGATCCAGCCGAACATGGCGATGGGGACAAGCGGTGTCACGGCATCACACCTGATTCCCGAAGGGCGTACATGATGGTTTCGGCGCTTTTCCTCTCATGAAAGGAGAGTTCAATTTTTTTTCGGGAGGCCGAACTGAATGACCGGGCAAGGTCTGAATTGGAGAGAATGGTCTCCATCGCCCGGGCAATGTCCCGTGGTTTTCCGGGCGGTACCAGCAATCCTGTCTCTCCGTTTTCCACAAGCTCCGGAACACCCCCCACATCCGTAGCCACAACCGGAACCCCCATGGACATGGCTTCCATGGTTGCCACCCCCAGAGCTTCTTCCCGGCTTGCCAGAACAAAAATATGGGCGTGTTCAAGCTCATGGCAAACCTGTTCTTCGGACACGGCACCTATCAGTTTTACGTGTTTCTCCAGGGCCAGACGTTCCACCTGCTGCTCAAGAGAATTACGTATCCTTCCATCGGGGGAATCATCTTCGCCGGCAATCCGCAGTTCAATCCCAATCCCCCTCGATTTAAGCAGATGGACGGCTTCAACAATATCCTTGTGCCGTTTCCCGGGATTCAGACGTCCGCACGAAAAAACGCGGCAGATCTCCCCGGGCTTCCATGGCACATAGGGTGCATTTCTGCGAAATATGTGTGTGTCCACGCCCATGGGCGCCTTTTTGACGATACGGGGCAGATGCCCCCAGGATTGATGCCGAACCTCCCGCACGAGGCTGTCGGAAACAGCGATAGAAAACGCAGCATGCTTCCACTTTTCTCTTTGGTTTGGCCCGAAGAAAGAGAGCTGGCCATGAAGGGTGAGGCTGTATGTCACTCCGGACAACAGATGAGCAAAAAGTGCAATATTGGCTGAATCGGCACAGGAATGGACGTGAACGTGCCGCCACTCCCCCTCCCTGGATCTATGAGCCAAAATCGCGCCAAAAAAAACGAGTGCCATATATCGGAAACGCCCTTTTATGCCTCCGGTATCAGCCCTGAAAACAGCCGCAATCACCCGCCGCCATTTTGTGACACCCGCAAACAGAAAAAAGGACAGTGCTTTCAAGGCAAGCAAAAATGTCGGAGGGAAAAGATAGGTCGTGCGCGCCATGGCTTGCCGTGCCCATACATG
This sequence comes from Desulfobacterales bacterium, assembly GCA_963677545.2. Lineage (GTDB taxonomy): Bacteria > Desulfobacterota > Desulfobacteria > Desulfobacterales > JAFDDL01 > JBECKW01. The sequence continues at coordinate 83,264 of CAXXKH010000032.1, forward strand.
GGATACAAGCTTTTCGAGGGGTTTCTTGGTAGAAACGATGTCGACTGATATTCCAAGCCTTTTCAAGGCATGGATCTCTCTCCAGAAGAAAGCATGCGTTTGCGCGGGAAATTCCGGGACAAAATAGCCGATTGAAAATTGTGTATTCTTCTCATTCACCCTGTCACCCGTTCAAGAAATGTTTGAAAACAGTGCTCTCATGCCAATGCTTCCCGGTATATCGCCACAAGTTGCTCCGCTTTTCGGCTCCATTCGAATTCGCCTGCGCGAAGTGTCGCTTTTTCGCTGAATTCCATGTGAAGTCGAGGGCTGTTCATGAGCCGTTGCACACCCTCCTTAATGCCTTCTATGATATGCGCCCTCGACACCGGATCGATTTTGATGCCTGTTTTTTCCGTGACGTATTCGGAAATTCCACCATGGTTTACGACGATGCACGGGAGCCCGGCGGCCATGGCCTCCAATACCACCGCACCTCCGAATTCCCGTACCGAAGGAAAGCAGAACAGATCGGCGCTTTGGTAATAGGCCAGCGTTTCGTTGTGATCGACCCATCCGGCAAAGCGAACCTGTTTCTCGAGGTGGAGACGCGCCACCTGTCTTTCCAGATTGCTTCGTTCAGGCCCGGAACCCACGATCGTCAATACAAGCTTTCCCTTAATTTTTTTTTCCATCTCCGCCATGGCGGTAATGAGCATATCCGCCCCCTTGTAGGGCACCAGCCTGCCGACAAACAGCAGATGAAAGGACTTTCTCTCCGAACGCCTGACGCCGGTATGCTTCGGGACCAGAAATTCGCTCCGGATACCGTTTTCGAAAAACAGTTTCAGTTTCGGTGGATGAAACGAAAATGTATTCTTCAATAACTCCAGTGTGTGGGACGAGCCCGCCAGGACGGTTTTAGCTCTTTGATAAGTAGAAATATATCCGGGTAGAATTTTTGAAAAAACCCTTAAAAAGTTAAAATGTGCGGCTTCTTTTTTAGCAACCAAACCGAATTTTTTCGGGAAAGGCAACCCGCCGTTAACAGGCCCAAGTATAAAAGGGGTTTTGCCGCAGGCTCTGCTGATTTTATAGGGATATCTGGGAAGTATTGGCGTCAGTGCGTGGACGATGTCATATGCGCCGGAGGTCACCTCCTTCTTGAATCCGTGAAAGACCCTTTTGTCGAATTCCGCATAGAGGGGATACGTTAGCATATGGTGCAGAGGCCAATTATTCCACCTGCTGAAAATCTGCCTGCTTAGATGATGGTAATAGCTGGAAGCTATCCTGCTTTCCGGAATATAATGGATGATTCGGTTTCCCCGTACCGCTTCAAGCGCCTGCTGGTTACGTTCGTGAGTAACAAGCGTGACATCAACCAGTTTGCTCAATGCATCATAAAAAAAATAGCTCAACAGAGGAACGGACGCCCACTGGGGGTTGCATTCATTAACAATAAAAAGCGCTTTCATATCGAATTGTCTTTTGGAAATGAACTGGTTGCAGGTGATGAAGGCCCGGCCTCGCTGGGGGGAGTATTTTCTGCGATCTCATTCTGAATATCCTCAAGCTTCCGAACCCACGGTTGATTGCTCTTTAGTTCCGGTGCCAGTGTCTCGACACACGCCACAGCTTCAGATCTATCAGAAAAAAGTTTGTAAATCAAAACATGCCAATCCACCATACCATTCTTTTTCTGAAAACAGATAACGTCATCACTGATATTATGGGATTTTGAGACATCGAGCAGGTAGGATCTGTCTTCGGAGCCCATTAACTGAATCGTATATGCGGAGGCCGGCAGGGATAGAACATTTTCATTCAAAAAGTGATCCCTTTTGGAATCGACCTTATTCTCTGATATTTGTACAGTGGACTGCCCGACTTTTACAATTTGATGAATCTTTTTTCCGGAAGCGTTGCCCACCGCCTCCATTGCCGGAACGGTTGTGGAAGCAGCATTATCCCCGGCCTCTTCTTCATCCATACTGTTCTCTATTCTTATTGAAAATCGAGCGTCGCCGTTTACGTTTTTCGCCTGTAAGGGGCCGTTTCCGATTATGCCTGATATCAACCAAGCCGAAAATAATAACCCAACAAATAGGCACAAAAGAATTTTCTTGTTGGTAACGCTCTTTTTTATCTGCTTGTATAGATTCAGTACAAAAGAGACGATTCGTTTGCCCTGATGGCCCTCCAGGGATGAAGACCCGAAAACATGCCGAGGATTCCACAGCGGCGAGATGTTTAGTTTCGCGGTAACCGGTGCCAATAGGCGTGAAATAGCAATTTGGGCAAAATTCCTCTCTCGAGGGGCGCCCCAGTTGAGAACAACGGCGGCAGCCTTTACCTGGAGTCGATTGAGAATATCTCCCACTAGAAACAATGAGTCATATTTGCTCCTGTCACCCTGGACAACCAATGAGACAATGTCGGCATTCAATAGCAAGAATTCCGTAAAGTCGCTGACCAGCACCGGAGGGGTGTCCACCAGGATAAAATCATAGCGCCCTTTCAGTGTCTCAAACATGGGCGGAAATTTGGACCGATCAACCAAATTGATTTCACTCATCAGAAGAAGCTGGCCGGCGGGTAGCACGTCGAACTGTCGCTCCGGGCTGTGAATTATAGACTCCGTGTAATCTACCTCCTCCCGCATATGCTCAACAAGACCCATGGCACCCGAATTATCAAGCAGTGCCCGATCAAAAGCCGGGTTGACAAGGTTTGCATCGATAACCAGAACCCGCTTGCAAAGGCGCGTCATTGCATAGGCCACATTGATAAGGATTTCGGTGGTTCCGCTTTTGGCATCAACACCGGTGAAGATAGCCAGTTTCGCACCATTTTCGCGTCGCTCTCTATCCAGGCGGATGGCGAGACTATGGATCGCCTTGGAAACCACGTTGGAGGAGTCGTCCCTTGTCGCTGTGGCAAAAGGTGTTTTTTCCGTTCGGGTCAGTAAATAATTGGAAATCGGCCAGGTCACCCTGGCGCCGATAGCATTCAGGATGTCTTTCTTGCTTCGTATCCGCTTATCCGTCAAATCAAAGAGGACACAGACGAATGTAACGCTTCCAAATGCAAAAACAAAACAGAACATCATCAACTTCTTGAAATTACTTCCGGCGGGCCCGCCTGGTGGTTCCGCCATTTTTTCAAGGGAAATGCGCCCTGGAGAGCGGGCTTCCATTCTAAGCTCGTTGATTCGATCCTCGATGCGTGTGAGTAGTTCTTGCTTCTTTTCAAGTTCGTTTTCTATCTGCTGCCCGTCAAGAATTTTTTCGGAAATAATTGCCTTATCACGTATTGCCGCTTCAAGTTTGGTTTTTAACTGGTTTTCAGCAGACCTGGCGGCTTCAAATTCCGATTCAGCAATTGCGATTTTTTCCCGGAGCCGAGACTCCCGTTTGGAAAGCATGATCTGGTGGGTCCGCGTCTTCAGCATATCTTTTGAATAATCAAGCGATTCCGATAAATTTGCGATCTGTTCTTCGATGATTTTGCGATCCGGATTGTTTTCTGAAAGGCCTGCCAGCGATTCCTGCAGGGATTGTATCTGCTGATAGGTTTGAATATCCATCTGTGACGCCACGCTGCTGTTTAGAACGAAATCCTCAACGTCGGCATCGATGGATAGGTCCCGTATTGCATCGGCTTCCCGTATCACCGCTTGCAGGTTGTTCTCCTTGGTTATCCGAAACGCATACGCGTCGATATGCGCCTGCTGAAGACTTTCAAGGGTTTTATTGTGTATGTTGCCGGCTTCTCTAAAGTCAACGGAACCGATGGCTTCGGAAATTTGTTTGAATTTTTCAGTAAGAAGCGATATCTGTTCTTCAAGAAGGGTTCTCTCCTCTTGGAGATATTCAATTCGCCTGGATTCCTGGCCCTCCGCTTCGGCGATATCCTTCTCAATATATACTTTCATTATTTTGTTCACGGCCTCGGCCAAACCGTCAGGGGAATCTCCTTCAAGAGAAATGGATATAAAATAGGTGCCATTCTCCGCCTCTGCCTTGAGTTGACGACTCAACACAATCGCCGGCGGAAGATTTTTTCTGTATTTCTCATCCAGCTGAGCCAGTGATGCCTCAACAATCTCTTTTGCCTTTATCCGCTCACACTGTGTTCGGACATAGCCACTGTAAGAACCGGTGATGGGATTCGTTTCCGTATTGCTGATGAGGGTTTGTACGCTCGGGGCTATCATCAGTTTGCCCTCTGCTTTGTAAAATGACTTTTCCTTTAGAAGGGCAACGGGAGAGAACAGAATGAACAGAACCGAGCCAAATATGGCGATCTTAAGCCAATGCCGCATCAGGCTGCCAATGGGATCAAATGGCTTTACCGGTTTTCGTTCGATCTGTTCTTCTGTTTGCTCGGTCATGTTTGGTTCTATGTCATTCCATCGAGTCTATATAATTCGCCTGACTTTCCACTGAAGCACATAATTCATTACCAACCATGCGGCACATGATCAGTTCGACGTACCATCCACAAACCCTTCCTGATCATACAACTGCTCCCGCCAATCCTGCATGACGCCAAATCGTTCCAAGTTGGATGTTGAGAGATTCAGGACCTGCAAAAAGGGCATCAACTGGGTGAGATGGTAATTGAATTTGCTCATCCCCCTTTCGGCAACATAAATAACATCATTGTCCTGCATCTGAACATTGTTTTCGAGTTCACCCTTTCGGAGCATCGCGGAGAGATCGATCTCTTTAACGCCGCGGCCTTGCCCGTCAAACCGGAGGATGTAGGTCTTTTTCAGGTTGGCTTCCTTGGTCGGTCCTCCCGCCATCATCAGGGCATCCAGATAGGTCATTTGCGGATTTAGCTTGACGGCACCCGGATTTTGGACTTCGCCCATGACATATAAGAGTTCATCCTGTCCTTCCGGAATGAAAATCACGTCGTTGTTTTTAATACGGGCGTTTAATGACATGTTTCCGTTATGAAGCAGTTCCCTCAAATCTACCCACATAACCAGGTCGTTCCCGCGGATTATCGCACATTTGGTTAAAACAGCATCCGCGCGCAAGGCCGGAAGGCCGCCTGCCAGAGACAGCGCTTCCAGAAGGGTCCCTTTCCCGGGGAATTGGACCACGCCGGGATTTTCAATTCTGCCCAAAACAAACGCTTTGTTATTGTTGTATTCCTTGATGACCAGCGTTACCTCCGGCCGTTTGTAGTACTCTTTCAGTGCATCGGTAATTGTTTCCGCCGCTTCTTCCCGGGTAAGCCCGGATACATTGATATTTCCGATACGCGCCATTGTGATGACACCGTCCGGCCCGACGAGAATATTCGGATTCGAAAGCTCTTTTCGATTCCAGGCCTCAAGACTGATCACATCTCCAGGGCCAATCAGATAATCATCCTCCATGGCATCGGCCTCACTTTCCAAAACAGAGACCGGCGTATAGTCGATTTTTGTGTGGGTCGGCATTTCAAACGGAATACTGTTGTTCTCAAATTTTTTCGGCTCAGGGGTTGAGGAGGCGCATGATGCTAGCAAAATCGTGATCATCAAGACAGCTAAAAGATAGCCTTGTGCCTTCAAAGATACTCCCCTGTCTTTTTGATGTAGATTCAGATCCCGTATTACGGTGAATAACATTAAGCGTTGTTTCATCATTTCCGCCCTGAATGAAAAACGGGGGATTATCATTCTCATATCAATCACTTTTTCCCCTTTTGATGCTCGGCACCTCTCCACATAAAAGTTCTAACTCCAATTATGCAGCATATGTGCCACGTCAGCTATTGCGGGGAAATCGAATTTACAGGAGCAATAAAAAGAGAGCGGGAAAGTCGAATCTTGAAGACAATCTTATATTATTATATAATAATATAAGATGGTTAAAAATTAAAAAGCATCTCAAAAACGCATTGCGGCACATGATATTATGCCGTCAAAACGTTGACGTTTACTGTGCCTTTATCCGACACGATCTTCCTACTTTATATGGGAAGGCGGAAAAAGATTCCGGTGGAACCGGTCTAGCTCTTCCCGAAGCGATCAACTTTTAGTGTTCTAACTATTTCTGATATCAATAATTTTGCATCTTTTATTTTCCGAGTCGAGTTGGCGCCTCGGATTAGATAATTTTTCACGATAACAATACTGTTCCAGAAAACTTCGACACCAGCAGCTGTCAGAACTCTGAAAATGCTAAAATTTTTACGATAATACATAAATTCGCTTTGGAGCTGAAATCGAATGAGCTGTTTACCCTTTGTGCTCATGGCCTGGTTGGTGGTCTTGCTGCTCTCCCCCCCCAGATGAATGACGGATGCCTTGGGAAAAAACATTACCCGCCACCCCTTACGGGCGGCCTGAAGGCAATAGTCAATCTCCTCGAAATAAAGAAAATACCGGTCATCCATACCGCCCACGACGTCAATGACCTCTCTTCGGATTAGGAAATAGGCCCCCGGGACCCATCCCACCTCCCGGGGCGTATCATGGGCCCACCACGGGTAGTCCGGTCCTCCCAGAAGTTTCGATTCTGGGAACTTGGCAGCAATACCACTGATAACCAGAAACTTTTGCCAGGGATTTGGCAACATCCTGGCGCAGGGTTGCATTTCACCGTCTTCACCGATCAGTTTGACACCCAGAATACCGCAATCAGAGGTTCCTTCCATAAAAGCGATAGTAGATGCCAACACCCCTGGAAGGATGTAAGCATCGGAGTTGAGCAGAAGGACATACCGCCCCGAGGCCTTCTCAATGCCCAGGTTGTTCCCACCGGCAAATCCAAGATTCTTTTCGCTCTCAATCAGGACTACTTCCGGAAACTCCTCCCGAAGCATATCCGGTGATCCGTCGGACGATGCGTTGTCCACCACAATTATTTCGACATCGACGTCGGCGCCGTGCATCTTTACTCTGGATAAGCACTCCTTCAAGATCTTCTTGGTGTTGTAACTGACAATAATAATAGAGAGCTGTTTTCCAGGCGAGGATTGACTGAGAATTCCCATAATTGTCTCTCTGGTTTCGAGTGCAAAGCAAGGCTGCCTGACGATAAATTGGCTGTATGCTACACATAACAACGCTCGAAAGTCAATAAACTGTGATTACAACATGTTGAATAATTTGTTTCCGGGTGATACAAGCCTATCCATTACTGGGACAGATCGAACATTAATGCGTTCAACTTCAAGAATTATCGACTGTAACCGATATAAATCAAGAGGGATTTTTTCCATGAACACATTAGGCTATTAAATTCAGACAACAGTATCAGTCTGAAAAGGATTCTTTCACAAACACGTTATGTTTTGTGCGCCGGTACAATAGTATTGCTCTGAATACAAACAAGCTTATGGTATGAAGCGGTAATGAAACCGAAACTGATCTATTTTTGCAGCGAGTTTCCAGGGATTTCCCATACCTTCATTTTTCGGGAAATCGAGATGTTGAAAAAAAGCGGTTTTGAGATTTTGACCGCTTCCGTGAACCTACCCCATCATCTTGAAAAAATGTCCGACCGTGAAAAGACGCTGGCCGACCAAACAGTATATCTGAAAAAAACACCCTCTGGAGAAATTGCTCGCATCCTTTTCCTGTGCTTCCTGATAAGTCCCCTGAAGATGTTTGGCATGGTTCGCGCTGCCATGGCGCTCGCTTTGAAAAAAGGCCCCAAAAGCTTTAAAAAGGCCTTCGGCTATTTAATAGAAGCCGTATTGCTGGTAAACATGGCGCAAGAACAGAAAGCAGGGCATGTCCATGTTCATTTTGCAAATCCTGCGGCGACAGTCGCATTGATCGCGTCCCGATCGGACAAAATTCAATATTCCATTTCCATCCACGGTCCGGACGTATTTTATGATATCGAAACAAATCTTCTGAAAGAAAAAGTCGCAGCGGCAACATTTATCCGCTGTATCAGCCATTACTGCAAAAGCCAGCTCTGCCGATTGATCCCTTACGAGGATTGGTCCAAGATTGGTATTGTTCGATTCGGTGTCGATCCGGCGGTCTTTTCTCCCCGCCCTGTTCCAGACAATAAAATACCGCAACTTCTGTGCGTGGGCCGGCTGACCAGAAACAAAGGGCAGCATATTCTTATAGAGGCATGCACCCGCCTGAAAGAAACCGCCACCCCGTTTCACTTGACTTTCGTCGGGGATGGAGAAGACCGGGAATCTCTCCAGCGGCAGGTATCGTTATCGGGGCTTGAAAATGAGATCACCTTCACAGGCGCCCTGGGACAGGATGATGTTCAGGCAACATACAAAACAGCGGATATTTTTATCCTGCCCTCGTTCGCCGAAGGGGTGCCGGTAGTGCTTATGGAAGCCATGGCCATGGAAATACCAGTCATCAGCACTCGAATCACCGGCATCCCGGAACTCATCGATTCCGGTGAGAACGGTATCCTGGTTACACCCGGTGATTCGGATGCTTTGTTCAAGAAGATAAAACTGCTTATAGAGGAATCGCTGCTTCGTTTCCGCTTGGGGAAACAGGCCAGAGAAAAAGTGATGGCCGAGTATGACCTGGCCAACAATTGCCAATCCCTCGTCAATCTTTTTAGAGAAAAGCTATTGTCAGAATGAATATGTCCATTGCATGGGAAGTGATAGGCGTTTTAATGGCACTGGCAACATTGCCCGGTACGCTGGAGCTTTTCACGCTTTCGACAGCAAGCTTATTCTGGACAAGTCCGCCAACACCTGAAGGGCCGCATGCATTAAAAATCGCAATACTTATACCAGCCCACAACGAAGAATCCAATATTCAAGAATGCCTTCGCAGCCTTCTTGCGTCTGAAACGGGCCTGAACCAAGTCCAGATTTTTGTAGTAGCAGACAACTGTACGGACCAGACAAGCCGGAAAGCTGCGGAAATGGGTGTCCGGGTGCTGGAACGTACGGATCTAAAGAACAAGGGGAAAGGCCATGCGCTATCCTATGCTTTCCAGAAACTGCTCACCGAGCCGTTTGATGCCTTTATTGTTCTGGATGCAGATAGCGTGGTGGAAAACAATTTTATTCACCACTTCTCTGTTCTTTTCGGTAATGGCGCAGACGCCGTCCAATGCCGCTATCTGCCGGACGCTCCCGATAAATCCCCCCGCAGCAGGTTAATGAATCTTGCCCTGCTCGCCTTCCATGTCATAAGACCGAGAGGTCGGGCAAAGCTTGGCTTCTCCGCGGGTATTTTTGGAAACGGTTTCGGGCTCTCACGTCATGCCCTCGAAGCTGTGACTTATCACCCCAGCTCCATTGCCGAAGATCTGGAATATCACATCTCCCTCGTTCGGCAGGGTATCACCGTCATATTCGAGGACAATACCACCGTAAGGACCCTGTTTCCCCATGACGAAAGTACCGCTTCCGTACAACGCTCCCGATGGGAGGGAGGTCGGTTCAGGATCATGGCGGAGAAAGTGCCAAGCCTGATCAGGGAGATTTTTCACGGCAAGTTTTTCTGCATGGAGGTGCTGTTCGATCTTCTCACACTACCTCTCGGCTATCACGTAACCCTGGTCCTTCTATCCGTCATACTACCTTCCGGTTTTGGAAGGATTTATGCCTGTATCGCTATATGCATCGCGGGTTTCCATGTGATTTCAGCCATTGTAACAGCAGGTAGCCGTGAGGATTTCAAAGCCTTGTTGATCGCCCCTCTTTATATCCTGTGGAAAATAGCCAAACTGCCGCTTATTTTGAAAACAACCGGGAAAAATGCTACATGGGTGAGAACACCTCGCCAGGAAAAACGGAAAGAGAAAAAACCATGACATCTACCGCCACAGCGATTCTGGGAATTCCCGTGGATAATCTGTCCATGGACAGTGCGGTTTCCGGCATTCTTGAAATGATCGATCTTTTCAAGGTGGATAAGCGGCCCCGATATGTGGCAACCATCAATGTCGACTTTATTACCAATATTCTCTCCTGGCGAAAAGGAAGAAGCCGGCATCCGGAATTGATGTACATTCTTCGCAAGGCGGACATGGTTACCGCCGACGGCATGCCCATTGTGTGGGCAAGCCGCTGGCTCGGATCCCCGTTAGCCATGCGCGTTCCCGGTTCGGATCTGGTGCCGCTCCTGGCTAAGGCGGCCGCAAGCAAAGGGAAATCATTATATTTTTTAGGCGGAAAGCGTTTTGAAATGACGGCCTTCCGCGCCGCACACGCGCTTCAAAAGAAGTTACCGGAATTAAATGTGGCGGGAGTGGATGCACCCTGGGTTCACACCGGCGGTGAAGCGCTTGCCCAGGCTGAAGAAGAAGACGATCAGATCGTGGGACGGATCAATGCCGCCCGGCCTGATATTCTTCTGATTGCCCTCGGAAGCCCCAAGCAGGAAATCTGGTTCGATCGAAACCGGCATCGCCTGAAAGTGCCGGTAGTTATAGGGGTGGGCGCCACCTTCGATTTTCTGGCCGGGACCACACCCAGGGCCCCCAAATGGATGCAGCAATCGGGCTTTGAGTGGCTTTTTCGACTTTACCAGGAACCCAGGCGCTTGTGGAAACGGTATCTAATCGATTTTCTCAAATTCAGCCTCCGAATATGGCCCTCTGTTTTGTACTACCGACTGGAGGCTGCAAAAAATATCATCCATAAACGAATATCCGACCACCACCCGAACCCCGACCCTATTACCAAAACAGATGATCAGGTCACCGTCTCCTTACCCTCACATCTGAAATCCGAAGCCGTCATCGATTCAGTAACGACATTCCAATCCGCGGCTAAAATCACTTTCGATTTTTCTGCTGTTAAACGTATCGATGCCGGCGGCATAGGAACGCTTGCAAAGGTCTGGCAGCAGGCCGAAGCAGACGGCAGAATCATGAGTCTTTCCGGGTTGACACCTCAACATAAAAAGTATCTATCCGTTAACTGCCTGACTGACTTTTTTGTGGAAATTCGTCGCCCCTCTTTTTCTTACACCAAAGAACATCTTTCGGACGACATTGTCCTGTTGGAACTCTCCGGCATCCTTGACACGCGTCAGAAAACAACTCTCAATTATCTGAAGTTCCTGGAAGACATTGGACAAAAGGATTGCATTTTCGACATGTCGAATCTCTCATATATCGGCTCTTCAGGCTTGATGCTGATACTTAACATCTCAAAGTATATCCTCAGTGCTGGAAACTGTTTTGTTGTCTGTTCTCCCTGCCGGGATGTCAAACAGATGTTCCGGATGACTGATTTAAAGCGTCTTTTCATTATCCTTCCGGATAAAACAGCAGCCCAGGCATTTATTCACGAGGTGCGGGGAGATATCATGCCATGAATTTGGAAGAAGAACTTGAGCGGCTTTTCAACAGCAGTGATGCTACCGATGAAAACAGGGTCAATCCTCCCCCCACGCTGAACACTAAAGGTGTTTCCATTGATACACTGATCGACATTGTGCAAAAAGGCGGAAATGTTAAAACCGGTATTGATATCATCAGCAAACATGGGGTGCTGCTTTTAGATAAAGACGTACGCATTCAAAGCATCAAGCCGCTGCTGATTATCCGTCAGAATGGCATTTTTGAAGTTCCCATCAATCAGGAAAACCAGGGCGGCATATGGGGCCGGGGGGGAGAGGAGATCCCTCTGTCAACCGACGACCAAGAACCTGAAGAACCGACGGAAACAGAAGAGACCGACATCGTTTCACCACCGAGCCAACCAACCGTCGAAACCCGTATCCGTGAAATCAATGGAATTAAAGCGGAAGCTTCGGTTAAATACCTGAAAGCAAAGGAAAACATTCGAAAGACCATAGAAAATATCAGAAAATCCGATGGTTTCTTCGACATGAACCTGGTTGAAAATACGGTTGCAGAGCTTTGCGCTTTTCTCAATGAAAAGGAAAATGCTTTTTCCTATATGGCAAAAGAGATTTTTTTATCCGATGATTTTCTTTTAAACCATTCGATAAATGTCTGCACCATCAGCACCGCGATTTTAAAAAAGTTCAACGCCCATTTCAGCGGTGTCATCAACAATCATCTGAAGATATACGATTCGGGAAACCTCGATCGGAAAGAGGGTGCTTCCGCCCCGTTCAGCTATTATTTCCCGGAAGAGATCCAGGATATGGCCATTGGCTATTTTCTTCATGACATCGGGAAAACCGCAATTCCGGAAAGTATCCTGAACAAGCCCGCGCGACTGACTGAAAAAGAATTCGAGGTGATAAAAACCCACTCTTTTGAAAAGGGTATGGCGATTCTTGAAAAGAACAACATTACCAACGCGTTCACCCGGAACATTGTCCGGTATCATCATGCCCCGCTTTTTCTGAGTGAAAAAAGCGGCTACCCCTTGGACAAGGCACCGGAAGAGCTTCCCCCCTATGTCAAAATCTGTAAAATCGCGGACATTTACGATGCCATGACCTCAAAGCGTTCCTATGGCGACGCCCTGAATCCTATTCGTGTCGTCACCCGGCTTTTCAGGACCTATGCACAAAAAGACCCTCTGCTTCAGTTTATTCTTCATGCGTTTGTAAACGCCGTCGGTCTCCACCCGCCGGGAAGCGTTGTCTATCTGACAAACCAGCAGATGGCTTATGTCCTTGACAGCAAGGGCCCTATTGTTCTTCCCTTTACGGACGCCGATGGGCACCCCCTTAAAAGAAAAGCGAATCCCATGGATGTTGGAGAAACTGCAGGATCAGGCGAGAACCTGGCCATCGACTCCCGGGAACCGCTCATCTCTCCAAAAGAAGTCTATTCTTCACTCCCCTTTTACTTGCGGGAAATGTTGTTTCCCGACCGACCCAAGATCCACTGATGTGCGAGAAAGCGCTAATTTGTTTCCTGTGTCTGCTTTCTGAACTGACTCTGATACAGACGATGGTAAACGCCTTCCCTGGCGAGAAGTGATTCGTGGTTCCCCTGTTCCATCACGCGACCCTTTTCAATAACAATTACCTGGTCGGCGCTTACAATCGTCGAAAGACGATGGGCGATCACAAAACTTGTACGTCCCTTCATCAGCACATTGAGGGCCTTCTGAATGGAGAGCTCGGTCCGGGTGTCAACGGAGCTTGTCGCTTCGTCCAGAATCAGAATGGACGGATCCGCCAGTATGGCCCGTGCAATCGACAGCAACTGACGCTGGCCCTCCGAAAGACTTTCTCCCCGTTCCGAAAGAACTGTATGATATCCCTTCGGCAAACGCCGGATAAATCCGTCGGCATGTGCCAGTTTCGCTGCCTCAAAGACCTCTTCATCGGTGGCCGAGAGACGACCATACCGGATATTTTCAAGAACGGACTCGCTGAAGAGAAAGGACTGCTGAAGAACGACGCCCAATTGCCGTCGAAGCGTATGCCTTGATATGCCCCGGATATCGATGCCGTCGATCATGATCTTTCCCGCGTCAATATCGTAAAACCGGGAAAGAAGATTGACGATGGTTGTTTTCCCCGCCCCGGTATGGCCCACAAGGGCAATCCGTTCACCGGGTCTTGCATGCAGACGGATGTCTTTCAGCACAGGCACATCCGGCACGTAGGAGAAAGTCACATTATCGAAAACAACTTCTCCATCAACTTTGGTAAGATCAACGGCATCGACGGTATCGGTCAGGTCGGGGCGCGTATCCAAAATCTCGAAAACCCGCTCGGCGCCGGCCAGAGCACCCTGGACCTGGTTATACAAATTACCGAGCATGCGAAGTGGTTCAGCAAACCGCCGGGAGTACGAGATGAACGCGGCGATGGTCCCGATGGTCACCACCCCCCGAATCGCCAGCCAGCCCCCAAGTCCGCAGAGTATGGCCACATTGAGGTTCGAAAGGATGCCCATCATCGGCATCACCACCAGGGCCAGTGTCATGGCCTTAACGCCCGTGGCGCGAGTCTCTTCGTTTGCTTTGTCAAACCTTGAAAGAACGCTGTCCTCCTGACCGAAAGCCAGGACGACCCGCTGCCCGCTGTAAGTCTCTTCCAGAACAACGTTCAACGCGCCCAGGCGTGCCTGGTAGCGCCGGTATACATCCCGGGTTTTTTTCCCGACGACCCCCACAAGCCCGATCATCAATGGAAAGGCGATCATCGATCCAAGGGCCAGCAACGGACTCAGGCTGAAAATAATAACCAGGATCCCCACCAGGGTCAGAATGCTGGTAAAGAGTTGCGCCGCATTATTCGTCAGCACCTGACTGATAGCGTCCATATCGTTGGTCAGCCGACTCATGAGATCCCCCTGGCTCCGGGCATCAAAAAACCTTAGCGACAAACTCTGCATATGATCGAATAGTGCGCCCCGCATTGCCCGCATCGCCTTTTGTGAAATACGGACCATCAGAACGCCCTGAGTCAGTTCCGCCAATGTAGAAAGCACATACACGATGGCCATCAGGAGAACCAGCTTGAAAAGGCCCGAAAGGTTTCCCAGGGTAAGCTGGTCGATGGCCTTGCCCATCACATATGGCGCGGTAAGGGCCAGCATTGTCCCAAGTGCAGCGAAAAGAGCGACCACTACCAGGGCACCCCGATGTGGCCCCAGATACTGCATCAGGCGTCGCAGGGTTCCCTGAACATCCTTGGCGCGCTCGATGGGTGGGCCGCCTGCCGGGCCGCCCCGTCCACCAGGACCCGGCATTCGCTTTGCTGCCACCGGACGCTTTGCATTTCCGTTAGCCATGATGTCCCCCCTCGCCCTCCGGGGGCTCTCCGAGCTGTGAGCGGTAGATATCCCGGTACATATCGCTGGAAGAGAGGAGTTCCCGGTGCGATCCAACAGCAACGATCCGCCCCTGATCCAGCAGAAGAATTTTGTCGGCCAGGAGCACGGTGCTGATCCGCTGTGCCACGATAAAGCGGGTGGTGGCACTTTTTGAATCGGCAATCAGCCGGTCAAGTGCATCCTGCAGCCGGATTTCGGTCTCGATGTCCAGAGCGCTGGTTGAATCATCCAGTATGAGAACCTTGGGCTTGACCAGCAGCGCCCGTGCAATGGAGAGCCTTTGACGCTGCCCGCCGGACAGTGTCACCCCGCGCTGTCCGATAACGGTATCATATCCATCGGTCAGATCAGTAATAAATGCATCGGCCTGGGCAGCCCGGGCGGCGGCCATGACCTCTTCGTCCGTGGCGCTCGCCCTGCCGTATCGTATGTTGTCCCGCACCGTGCCGCTGAAAAGTACCGCCTCCTGAAGAACCACGCCGATCATGCTTCGAAGCGACTGTATGTCCAGGTCCCGGATATCGACACCGTCCATGGTGATCCGACCGGAGGTCACATCATAGAATCTGGGGATCAGGTGGATCAGTGTCGACTTTCCGGATCCCGTTGCCCCAAGAATTGCGATCGTCTCCCCCGGTTCGGCTTCGAAGGAAACGTCGGAAAGCACCGGTTCACCGCCGTTTCCATCATAGTTGAAAAAGACATTTTCAAACACGACCCGCCCCTCGGGATTTTCAAGCGCTACGGGCCGGGCCGCCGCCCGCACTTCCGGCTCGGCATCCAGGACTTCCAGAATTCGGCTTGCCGAGGCATCCGCGGCGGCAAGGGGTCCCAGCATGCCCCCCAGCATAAGGATCGGAAAAAGGGCAAAGGAAAGATAGTTGATGGACGCCACCACCTCCCCAACCGTCATTTCTCCGCCAAGGGCCATGTTGCCGCCGATCCAGACCGCGGTAACAATGGCCAGATTGAGTAACAGAAGCATGAAGGGAAGAAACACCGCCATAAGTTGAGAGGCCTGTGTGGTCTGTTTCATGAGCGCTTCGTTCGCCTCGTCAAACCGGGCGATCTCATGCACGGTCCGGACAAACGCCTTGACCACCCGTATGCCGGCGAGATTTTCCTGAAGAACGGTATTGAGCCGATCCAGGCGCTGCTGGGTCAGCATGAACAGCTTCCGGGCCTTACCGGCAAAAAGCCAGATCATGATGATGATCAGCGGTATGAACAGCGCCACAATCATGGCGAGACGAGCACTGGTAAAAATGAGAAGTACAATCGCTCCGATGGCCCAGATGGGGGCTCTCGTGAGAATTCGCAGGGACAACAGCACAATCATCTGCACCATATTGATGTCACTTGTCGAACGAACAATAAGTTTGCCCGTCTGGAGACGATCGAGGTTGCCGAACGAAAAGGACTGCGTCTTTCGCATGAGTGCGCTTCGCAAGTGGGCGCCAAAACCGAGGGAGGCGCTTACCGAGAGGTAATTGTTGAGAAGGGCCAGGATCGCGGAAAGCATCGACGCACCCACCATGAGAAGCGCAGTGGTAATAACGACGGGAACGTCTTTTCGGGCAATCCCCTCATCGATAACCCGTTGCGTCAAATGGGGGACAACAAGATCCGCCGCCACCATAAAAAACAGCAGCGCCAGGGCAACCGCGGCCTGGACGCGGTAAGGCCTGAGAAATCGATAGAGACGCGGAAGGGATCTCATGGGGCAACCCTTTATATTTTAATCGAACAGTGACATGTTTATTGATTCGGCCATCTTCGAATATCCGGCATCACCCGGGTGGAGTTTGTCGCCGGAATCGTAAGCCGACGCCATTCTTCCTGGATTTTCGGGATCTTGAATCGCTTTGTCGAAATCAATAACGCCGTCAAATTCACCGCTGGTCCGGATCCAGTCGTTAACCGCCATGCGGATTTTATCTTTTTCCGGAGAGTAATACCCCTCGAAGGTCCCTTCAAAAGGGGTCAGCGTCGCCCCAAAAATCTTGACCGGGGGAGACATGGAATGGGTGCGGGCGATCAACTGCCGATAACCGGCGATGATATCCCCGGGTGTTCTCATGGCAGGGGCAGGGCCGGCAGCTCCCGGGAAGGTCATGCCGCCACTTCCGATATCGTTGATTCCAATCAATAAGACGATATGGGTCAGGCCCGGTGTCGAGAGCACATCCCGGTCGAAACGGGCCAGGGTGTTGGCGCCCATGCCACTGCGCAGCAACTGATTGCCTGAAATCCCCTGGTTGACCACGGCCATGGGTCGATACTCACCGGCCCTTTGCGCCAGCCTTTTGGCAAGATGATGCGGCCAGCTGTTGTAAGTGCCGGGCGTGGATGCCGCACCATCGGTAATGGAATCCCCCAGGGCGACTATCACGCCTGTTTCCTCAGGGACCGTAACATAAATACCGCTGAGAAATACCTGGGTCGTCGATTTGGCGGCATCAGGCAGTTCCGAAGAGAGGGTGAAATCCCCTTCGGATGAAATATATGCGGTCCGGTCCATATGAACTGTCCCGGCCACTGTCTTTTCAGGCAGATAGATACTAATGGCCAACTCGCTCAAGTCTTTGACCGGAAGATCCAGCGGATCGCTTACTACCGGTGCGCCGGCCGGAATGGTAATGGTATCCGATCCGCCGAAAGTCAGCTTTTTCAACGTATCCGGTTTAACGGAGGCCTTCTGATTCGCAACGGCGATCGATGCCGCCCCGATTACAAGCGGCGCGGTGCCCATCTCATTGGAAAACCGCACCCGCACCTGTTTCCCTCCGACACTGATCCGCACGATTTGCCGGACGGTCTGATTTTCAAAAGGCTCCGGCCCCGGGGCGTTGCCAAAAGACTGAAAGGTAAAAGGACTGGCGCCCCAGGTAGCTGCCCAGATGTTTTCCGAAGTCTTTTCAGATGTTTCGGCGCTCTGACAGGAGACGCAGGCCAGTAAAAAAGCAATCAGAAGACCGGATACAATTAGCCGGATCAAGCGCGGGGAAAAAGATTCGACGGTTCCAACTTTTCTATGCATGATACATCTCCTTCGTCTATTAAAAGGTAGCTCATTGTGGAAAGGGGCTATTCTTCGATTCCGAATGTATCCCAACTATCTGATAGTGTGTCAAGAAACAATCCGACTGACATGCGATGATTTGAGAGACTATTTTTAATCGGACTGGAGAATTCAGTAGTATTCACACGTGAAGTTCAGCCGTTCATCTGTCCAGGTACATATGGTATGGCGTACGCTCAAAAAGACGGCCGGTGAAGATTTTCACCTTCACGGGCCACAAGATATGTAGATCCTCTCCGGGTGGAAAGCCAAGTTTGCAGGCGGCATTGCCGCCCGCAATAATCTCTTAAATCCCGGAAACCGTCTATTTCGCCATTCTGTTGCCTCGGAAGGGTAACTTGTGAAACAGTTTCCTGCCGGGACAAATCGGGAGCAGCATCGCAACGAGCAGCGCAAGCAAAGCCGTGTAGATGAAATAAGGGTTCATTCCGCCTCTGGAAGCGGTAAGATCGAGAAAGCAGCCGCTGCTGCCAACGCTCGAACCGTTGGTATCAGAATCGACGTTCGTATCGGCACCGGTATCGGTATCAGACCCAGTACCGGAACCGGTGTCGCCGGTATCATCCTTGGCCAAGACGTCAGGGCCGGATGGATCGACAATAATCCCGTTGGCGACACCGTCCAGATCTCCCGCGCCACCGTCCGTGAGATGAAGAACGACCGATTTCAGGTCCGCACTGAATGTCGTATATTCCGTAAAGTCCGCCCAACCCTGTACCGGATCATATTTATACCACCCGGTATCGTCGACCGCTGCTTTTGACAGGAAGACCGCCACATCCGCCGTATCTCCAGGCTCTGCTACTCCGATTTTAAACCCGATGAGGCCTGCTTCAAGGGTTTGCGGCCGGTTGACGGCATCGGCAACCGTATCCGGATCTATAGCGGCAACAGACAGAATCGTGTGGCCGGTTCCAACCTTCACACCAAGTTGGACATCACCGGCGGCAGAAAAAAAACTCTTTATGTCCGTCTGGGTGTTGTCCTTCGTTCCGTTTCCGTCCAGGTCGGTGGTGTCGGACACTTTTTGATCGTCCGGAATACCGTTATTATCCACATCGTCGACGTCGGTCTCCACGGTGGAGAACTCCCCGACCTCAGCCCAGGGAGAAACACTTCCACCGGCAGTATAGGCCTTGGCCCGCCAGTAGTATCTGGTGCCTGCCTCAAGGACCAGGGACGGAAGCGCTAGGATCTCCTTCCCGAAGATAAGGTCCAGAACCATATTCTCTACTCCGAAAGCCGGGTCGGTGCCGACCTGCCACTGGG
This sequence comes from Desulfobacterales bacterium, assembly GCA_963677545.2. Lineage (GTDB taxonomy): Bacteria > Desulfobacterota > Desulfobacteria > Desulfobacterales > JAFDDL01 > JBECKW01. The sequence continues at coordinate 102,272 of CAXXKH010000032.1, forward strand.
TGACCACGTGTGTAAAAGCCGGGTCCGTGGTGGCGAACGTTGCCATACGAAGAATCGGGGTCAGGGAAACTCCGGTTTCGCTCGCCGATGGAGAAACCAAAACCGGGATTTCGTCGTCCATGTTCACAACCAAAAGATCCATCGGATCCATGCCGTCGTAATCCGGGTCTTCCGATACTGCGGGAGAAAGAATGACAGTAAGAGAGACATCCCCGTCCACCAGGCCGTCATCGATACCGGTGACCGTTACGGTTTGAGGCACTGAATAATTTTCGGAAGTAAACGTTACCTGGGCCGGAAAAACCGCAGCTTCCGTCTCATCTGAAACGCTCAGGGCAATCGTAACATCATCCGTGGGTTGACGGGTCAGGGAAAAAGCAAAGGCAGTGGCGCCTCCGCTTTCGGTCGCCTGACCGATTAGCGCTTCCATCAGGATGTTCGCCTCTATTTCATCTTCAGGCCTCACCGCCACTGCATATGCGGAGAGAATTTCCGTTGTAATTACCAGGCGCATATCTTCCGTCCGCTCAAAGGCAATCCGTTTCCAGGCCGTATCCACCGGGTCATAAAGCAGGACCGAAAGGTCCGCATCGGTATTCCCTTCTGGGAGATATTCATCCCGGCAGGGGAGCGTGATGGCCACTGGAGATTCAGCCATGCTTCCTGTTCTGGAAAGAATAAGCCCGTCCACAAGGGAGTACCCTTCGGGGAGTCCGGGAAGCTCTTCTTCAGAGGGCACGCTCTGTATCCCGACACCAAAAGCCTTAAGTCTTCGTGTTTGAAGGACCGACACCCCTTCTTCAGTCGTTACATCCCAATCATGATCTTCCGCATACTGACGGAGAAGCTCAAAGGTGAATTCGATATCGTCATCTCCGGCTTCCGGGAAAGTCACACCATCCGGAATATGAATGGCAGAGGTGGCCCCCGTATTGTCCGTATAGGAAATGGTCCCTCTAAAGATTCCGCCGGGTGCCGCAATGATACTGCTTCCACCGGTGATGGTCACGTCCACAAGCTCACCCTCGTTGACAATGCTTCCCGACAGGGTTCCACCCGTAACGACCGCACCTTCCGCGATGGTGACGGCATAGTCCGGATCCAACGATCCATCCGGTGCAGTGCCGCTAACATCGCCGTTGTTTGCAATATCCCCCGCCAGGGTTCCGCCAAAGATAGTCCCGTTATTCTCGCTGTCGGCAATCACTCCGGACGAGTTCTCTATCACACCATCTTCCGGGATGGTGACACCTTCAAGGGTTCCGGCGTTCTCGGAATCACCGCCCACCGTACCGCCGTGGATGGTCCCGTTATTCTCACTGTCGGCAATCGCTCCGGACGAGTTCTCTATCACACCATCTTCCGGGATGGTGACACCTTCAAGGGTTCCGGTGTTCTCGGAATCACCGCCCACCGTACCGCCGTGGATGGTCCCGTTATTCTCACTGTCGGCAATCGCTCCGGACGAGTTCTCTATCACACCATCTTCCGGGATAGTGACACCTTCAAGGGTTCCGGTGTTCTCGGAATCACCGCCCACCGTACCGCCGTGGACCACACCCGCGTTGGTGAGGTTATTGATGACACCCTGATTGTCTACCGAGCCGTCCTCGTTCACCGTGATGTCTTCAATGGTATCCCCATCATTGACACCGGTGCCGCCGTCCGAGACCGTGTCCCCGGTGTTGAGCGAGTTGTCTTCGGGAACGGGTACGATAATATTCAGGGTCATGGTATAAGCGAGGGCGCTGTATGCTTTGCCGTCTGACACTTTGAACGTGAAGTTTGTGTACGTGGATTCGCTTATGTCCGAAGCCGGTATGAAAACCAGCCGTTTGGAAGTAATGTCCGCTACGGCAATTTCCTGATTCGGGGAGACCGCATCGCCTGAAAGCCTTAAAGACCCTGTTCCCGGCAAAGCGATAATCCGCAGTTTCTGGAGTGTATCCCCCGGATTTGGGTCCGAAAATCGGAACTCGAAAGCGGCAAAGGTATGTGAACTGTCAGCATCCAGGGATACTGCATTGTTCACGGCCGTGGGGGGGATGTTTCGAGCTACCGTTACACTCACATCGCAATCGGCGGACATTCCGCCGTCTCCGTCCGACACTGTAAACCGAATCGTACGGACATTTTCCGTCGCCGTGACCATGTCGATGTTCTCATAGGTTACGGCCCGCAGCAACGCTCCAACGCTTGCGAAAGAAGCATTTCCCGCCCCCTGATTGAACGACAGGATCAGATCGTTTCCCCCTGAGCCGTCGCTCGTAATTTCGGCAGTTGCCATGCCTTCCACTGAAACCACGCTGCCCACGGTCATGCCCGCGGAAAGAGACACCGTTCCGGCAGTATTCAACGCCAGGATATCTTCGGTTGCATCTTTATTTGCGAGAATGGAAACGACCATGGTCCCGCCACTAAAATTGACGGAATCGGGATCAAATACAAACGCATCTCCCTCCCGGTCCAGTATCATGGCTCCGGATGTCATCGCGTAAGTAAGTGCATCCCCTGCGAGATATGCAATTACGGGAACATCGTTCACGGGTGTGATGGTGAAAATGAACTCCTGGCCCGTGACCGCCAAGACCCCATCCTCCAACCCGTCCGCCAGGCTGAAGGTAAAGCTGTCGCCTATTGTATCACTGCCATTGTGAGTATACATCAGCAGGCCGTTGTCGATATCCGCCTGGGTGAAAGTTTCTCCGGCTGCGAGAATCTCTACTGCATTATTCGCGACCCCGTTGTTATCCGTGTCGATAAAGAGCATGCCGTAAACCACAGTAGTGGTGACGGTGTAGGTGAGTCCTGACCCGCTGTCGTCCGGATCTCCTTCATTCAACTCCATATTGCTGATACCGGCCGTTGCGCCTTCGTTCAGGACCAGGCCCGTATTGATCGCAACACTGGGCGCGTCATTGGTAGTGGACATGGAAACCGTCGCCGTAACACTGCCGCCCGCATTGTCATCGTTATCGGTGGCGGTGAAGGTAATCATACGGTCGTTTGTAGCAGGACTGGCCGAAGTATTGTTGTAGCGGATGGACTCCATCAGCATCTGGAGGGTTGCGGCAGCGGCCGATCCATCGTCGACGGTGATACTCAGTACACCGATGACCGAATTGTAGCTGCCGATGGTTACCGCCTCGCCGTTGACGGTCTGCGCCCCGGTGCCATAGATGGACGAGAGGCTTTCAGACGCGCCGTCGGGCCGGTTTGTCAAAGTCACGGTCAGTGACTTGAATGTGCCGTCATCGGAGGCCGATGTAGTGCCGGTGACGGCAACAGCGCCGCTGTTCTCGCTAAAAGCGACGGAGGCACCGTTTCCCGATGCAACGGTATCGAGGTCCAGGAGGGGTGCGCGGACCAGGGAAACAGTCACGTTCTGATTGACTGAAATGCCGCCGTCTCCGTCGCTTATGGTAATGCGCACGGTACGGTCAGCGGTATTGACGGTGCCGGCATCGCTGTCCAGATAGGTCAATACGCGGACCAGAGCCTGGGCTGCGGCAATAGAGGCGTTGGCGTTCAAGGTCACTACCAGGTCCACACCACCGCTACCACCGGTATAAGTGCCCATAAGGGCGCCGCCGTAAGTAACACTGCCGCCGGACACACCAATCTGACCAGCACCGGTCCCCTGGTTCTCGATTCCCAGTTCGTCTTCCCCCGCCTGTCCGTTAGTGACGATGGCGGCAGTAACATTACCACCATTAAAATCTGCGGAATCTGGGTCCGCTACCGTGGCATCACCGCCGTTGTCGAGCAGTGTTGCGCTGCCGCCGATACTGAAACTGACGGCATCGGCATTGAGATTGCCCAGTGTCGGTGCATCGTTTACGGCTGTTATATCGACATTCACCGTCCCCAGGGAGACATCACCGCCCCCCCCTGAACCCGTATGCCCGCCGTCGTTGGCGGTCAGGGTCAATATCGCGGCATCATCTCCATCTGCATTCAATGCACCCGTATATTGAATGTTCGATGCCGTATCCAGAAAGGCGTCAATGTCCGCTGCAAACCCGCTTAACGTAAGCGTTGTCGACCCCGAACCGCCGATAATAACCGAGCCGCCGGAATTTGCCGAAAGCGTCCCGGCATCGGAAGCAATCGTAAGCGTGATATTGTTGGCACCGGCGTCCACATCGCTGAACGTGGCCGCGGACAGGTCAACATTGCCAGCGGTATCTTCAACAACCGTAATATCTGTTGGCAAGCCTGTTATTGCGGGATCATCATTGGTGGCCGTTATATCGACATTCACCGTCCCCAGGGAGACATCGCCCCCGCCGCCCGAACCCGTATGTCCGCCGTCATTGGCCGTCAGGGTCAATGTTGCGGCACCATTTCCATTTGCATTCAATGCGCTTGTATATTGAATGTTCGAAGCCGTATTCAGAAAGGTATCAATATCCGCGACGGTGCCGCTCAGCGTAAGCGTCGAAGTGCCGGAACCAGCGATGGTGACCGCGCCGCCGGAATTTGCCGAAAGCGTCCCGGCATCGGTAACAATCGTGAGTGTAATGCTGCTAGCGCCGGCATCCACATCACTGAACGTGGCCGCGGACAGATCGATGTTACCGGCGGTATCTTCCGCCACCGTGATATCGGTCGGCAGGTCGGCTATTGCAGGATCATCATTGGTGCCCGTTATATCGACATTCACCGTCCCCAGGGAAACATCGCCGCCACCACCTATACCTGTATTTCCACCGTCATTGGCGGTCAATGTCAGCGTGGTCACGTTATCGCCGCTGGAATCCGCGGCGCCCGTGTATGTAATATTGGCGGGTGTGTTCAGATAGGTATCGATATCGGCCGCTGTCCCGCTCAGCGTCAGCGTTGCCGATCCCGAACCGCCGATAATTACCGAGCCGCCGGAATTGGCCAAAAGCGTCCCGGCCCCGACAACAATCCTAAGCGTGATGCTGCTGGCGCCGGCATCCACGTCACTGAACGTGGCCGCGGACAGATCGACGTTGCCGGCGGTATCTTCGGCTACCGTGATATCTGTCGGCAGGTCTGCCATTTCGGGATCATCATTGGTCGCAGTAATATCGACGTTCACCGTCCCCAGGGAGACATCACCGCCACCGCCCGAGCCTGTATGTCCGCCGTCATTGGCAGTCAATGTCAGTGTCGTCACATCGTTACCGCTGGTGTTTGCAGCACCCGTGTATAAAATATTGGAAGGTGTGCTCAAATAGGTATCGATATCGGCGGCTGTCCCGCTCAGCGTCAGCGTTGCCGACCCCGAACCGCCGATAATTACCGAGCCGCCGGAGTTTGCAGAAAGCGTCCCGGCCCCGGCAACAATCGTGAGCGTGATGCTGTTGACGCCGGCATCCACATCACTGAACGTGGCCGCGGACAAATCGACGTTACCGGCGGTATCTTCCGCCACAGTGATATCGGTTGGCAGGTCGGCTATTGCAGGATCATCATTGGTGGCCGTTATATCGACATTCACCGTCCCCAGGGAAACATCGCCGCCACCGCCTATACCTGTATTTCCACCGTCATTGGCGGTCAATATCAGTGTTGTCGCGTTATCGCCGCTGGAATCCGCAGCGCCCGTGTATGAAATATTGGCGGGTGTGTTCAGATAGGTATCGATATCGGCGGCTGTCCCGCTCAGCGTCAGCGTTGCCGATCCCGAACCGCCGATAATTACCGAGCCGCCGGAGTTTGCAGAAAGCGTCCCGGCCCCGGCAACAATCGTGAGCGTGATGCTGTTGACGCCGGCATCCACATCACTGAACGTGGCTGCGGACAGATCGACGTTGCCGGCGGTATCTTCAATAACCGTGATATCGGTCGGCAGGTCTGCTATTTCGGGATCATCATTGGTCGCAGCTATATCGACATTCACCGTCCCCAGGGAGACATCGCCGCCGCCGCCCGAGCCTGTATGTCCGCCGTCATTGGCGGTCAATGTCAGTGTTGTCGCGTTATCTCCGCTGGAATCCGCGGCGCCCGTGTATGAAATATTGGCGGGTGTGTTCAGATAGGTATCGATATCGGCGGCTGTCCCGCTCAACGTCAACGTTGCCGACCCCGAACCGCCGATAGTAACCGAGCCGCCGGAATTGGCCGAAAGCGTCCCGGCCCCGGTAACAATCGTGAGCGTAATGCTGTTGACGCTGGCATCCACATCACTGAACGTGGCCGCGGACAGGTCAACATTGCCGGCGGTATCTTCAACAACCGTAATATCTGTTGGCAAGCCTGTTATTGCGGGGTCATCGTTATGGTCAACAACCGTAACCGTTGAAGTGATAGACAGCACCACGGTGTCATCTCCGCCGTTGGCTGTTCCGCCACTGTCCGTCATTGAAGTGATTGTGGCAGCCCGATTGGAAGTATCGGGTGTATTGCTGTTATTCTGATAGGTCATGCCATTGATCAGGGCCTGGAGTGCGGCTGTCGAAAGAGAGCCGCCATTGAAAGTAACCGTAGCTGTTGAACCAGACACCGAAACAGCGTAATTGAGAGAATTTATTGCCGTCGTGCCGCCGGCTTCATTGGCCAAAACAATGGAAGCGCCATCCGCATTCAATCTTTCCAGCGCCCCGTCCAGCACATTGGAGACGGTCAGAGTGAAACCGGTAATTGTCTGACCGCTTTCGGATGTCGATGCTGATGCGGAAGTGAACAATCCCGCCGCCGCGCCGTCCTCGGTAAAGGTAGGGTCGCTTCCCGTTGCGGTCAATTTCGGTTCATCGTTAACGGCAATGATGTCAAAAGATACCGAAGCGTTATTGGAGTCGGCAGTCCCGTCATTCGATATAAATGCTATCGTTCCGGCATTGATCCCGCTCAGATCGGCCGTTGGGGTAAATGTCGCGGCATCCAGCGCCGTGTTAATAGCTGTAAGTGTGCCTGAGGCTGTAAAATTCGCCGAACCATTACCATTTCCACCGAAAGTAATACCTGATGTTCCAATCGTTAGGGTTCCACCGGTTATTGAAAAAGTCACCGTCTGTGCGTCGTTCTCGGGATCTGAAACTTCAACATCATCCGTCAGGGCGACATCGGTATCGTCTTCGGTCACCGTCGGTGCACTCGGGGCGGTAGCGGTTGGCGGGGTACCGGTGTCCACTGTAAAAGAACCCGGGAACGGATTGAGCGTATAAGCAGTCGTATTTGTCAAATCGACATCCCAGTTACCTATATTGTTTATGGCGGATCGCAGAACACTCGGTGTTCCGGACGCAGTGCTGCCGTCATATCTGAAATTGTCATACTCTGTCGGACCTGGGCCATAAAGCCAAATGGCATTTACACCATTGGTCAATTGATCGGGCAATTCTGATCTTTTATTGCTGTCGCAAACATTGTCCCAATTGTCTGATGTGGAAGAGAGCTCGACATTCCAATGACAACCGGTAATGAAGGTGGGGCTTGCCTCTGTTCCCTGATACAGCAAAAACTGATCTCCGGTATACGAGACCGCCGTACTAATTTCATTTTCAACCCATACTACTGTACCGATTGAAGCAGCCAGACTTCCCTCTTCCCTAATTCCATTATTTGTGGTTTTAATATGTACGATTGTTCCGGCGCCCAGGTCCGATCCTGTCGACCATTGCCAGATACCATCTCCCGATACCGAAAAAAATCCGGTTGTATCATCCCACCCTTTATCGGTAACATAAATGGATGTTCCCGCTGTGATATCTTTCAATAATACGAAAGAAAATTCGTCGTCTCCATCCGAGTTGATGCCGATAATGGCAAGGTCCCCGGCACTTAACGTGGTCGCGGCCATGCTTGTTGTTATGCAACACAAAAGAAAAACGACGGTCATCAAAACAGGAAGTACAATATTTTTCATGATTGTCCTATATTCACAAACAACAGTTAAAATGAATTAAACTCAGAAGGAAAGCGGAGGTGTTGCTTATACATTGCACTCACGTCTTTTAACCGAAATCCCGGCATACTGAATAACATCTTGATCTCAAGTCCGCGTATCCACTCAAAACCTGACCTGCCTATCCCCGAATACAGCAACCCGTGCCAATCGGCTTCCATTTGCGTGCCCTATCCTCCGAAAGCATTTTCATCTTCATGAAACCGCTTCCGCTCAAACACCATATGGATGCAATATGATAAAACTTGTGTAATAATGGGCGTATAGAAGGAAGCGACATCGCCTTCCGTAGGCTCTTCCCATTATATATACTTCGACCGGCAGGGGGGAAACTTAAACGATTAAAAACAGAGCGTGTAAATCAGCTATCTGAAATCACTCGGTTACGATTTCTTGTGCCCTTTTTCTATCATATGAACACTTTGGAAATGAACATTATACTGAAAATAGGCGTTAAGCAATCTTCCCGAAATGTTAAAAAAGGGGTTATGGAACATTTCCATAACCCCTGAAATTTTCTGGTAGGCGCGGGGAGATTTGAACTCCCGACTTCTACCGTGTCAGGGTAGCGCTCTCCCCCTGAGCTACGCGCCTATTTTTAATATGGGTGAGTCGATAACATCGATATGACGAAGCTGTCAAGACAAAAGAAAAGATGAACGCCCAACATCGAACGTCCAACATCCAACTTTAAATTGAAAAGCCACTTCAAAACTGAACCGCCGGAGGCGGAAATTCAAAATCCCAATCACGAAATCCAAAACGGATTCAAGTCACGGTATTTCGAATGACCAAAGCAACGCTGCAACAGTTCAGCTTTTTTGTGTGTTGCCGTTCATTCGATGTTGGACGTTGGGCGTTGGATGTTCGACGTTCATCCTTTATTTTATAGTCGCTCATCCCTCGGTTTTATCTTTAAACCCATCGAGATATGCCTCCCACTCCATGGGAAGAAGGTGTTTCTTCTTGGTATTGCAGATTTTGCAACAGGGCACCACATTCCCCTTGGTGCTCCGCCCGCCCAGGGCCAGGGGCACCACATGATCCATGGTGAGTTCTTTTGGAGGCGTAGACTGGCCGCAATAGTGGCATACGCCCTTTGCCAGCTTACGTTTCCACCACTGGGATTGCCGAAGATCCCTGGCTTTGTTCCGCTCCCGGCGGATGTCGTCATCGTTCCAATCGAAGGGGAAATTAGACATAATACTGAGTTCTGAGTGCTGAGTAAAAAATCACCAGTCTGTACTGTGGTTGCTGACCTCCGGCCTCTGATCTCTGACCTCTGTCAGCTCAATATCCAAATTTTTCCAGCGTCTTGGTATCCCGGCTCCAGTTTTTCTGAACCCGTACAAAGAGCTTCAGAAACACTTTGGCGCCGAGCATCCGTTGCAGGTCCTTACGGGCCGCCACACCGATCTCCTTCAGTTTGGCGCCCTTCTTTCCGATAACAATCCCCTTCTGGGAGTCGCGCTCCACATGGATAGTGGCATGAATCGTGACCAGTTTGTCCCGGTTTTTTTCTGAAAAAGTATCGATGGTTACCGCCGCGGCGTAGGGGATCTCCTCCCCCGTAAGCCTGAATACCTTCTCACGTATCATCTCAGCGGCAAGAAAGCGCTCGGGCAGGTCGGTAAGGGCATCTTCCGGAAAGAAAGGCGGATTTTCCGGGAGGAACGATTCCATGATTTCCACCAGACGATCCACCTGGTTTCCTTTGGCGGCTGAAACAGGCACCATATCCGCGAAGTCGTGCTCGTTCCTCCACTTATCGAGTTGAAGAAGAACCGTCTCTTTCGGAACAAGGTCGGTTTTGTTCAGCGCAAGCACCACCGGCGTGGAAACCGTTTTGATTTTTTTCAGGAGCAGGGTTTCAGCCTCCTGCATCGGTGTGGAGACATCCACCATGAACAACACCAGGTCACAATCTCCAATGGCGCCGATTGCCTGGTCCACGATCCGCACATTGAGGGGACGGCTGGCGGCATGGATGCCGGGGGTGTCCATGAACACAAGCTGGGCGCCGGGACGATGGAGGACCCCGAGGATCCGGTTCCGGGTGGTTTGGGGTTTTTTGCTGGTAATGGATATTTTTTCGCCCAGCATCCGATTGAGCAGGGTCGATTTGCCCGCGTTGGGCGGTCCCACAATGGCGACAAATCCGGCCTTAAATTGTTTCGTTTCTGTTTCCATTATACTTTCAGCCTCTTATATGATACCCCGAAATGGGAATAAAAACTTAAAGACAATTTCTAAATCACCCTCTTGCTCTTACACTCGTCGTTACTATGGATTAAGAGCAAGATTAAGAGCAAGAGCAATAAAAAAGCACGGTTTTACAGCAACCTATAGCCCATAGCCGCTCGCCTATAGCCTCAACCCGAGATCAGCTCCTCAATCCCCTCCCAAACCGCATCCTTCCCCTGCCGGGACTTGGCGGAAAACAAAACAAGATCCTCAGGGACCATTCCCAGAGCTTCGGCAACGAGTTCCCGCCGCAGCCTCTGTTTTGTTCTTGAGAATTTGTCCGCCTTGGTGAGAACCGGCATTGCCGGAACCCCGTGAAATTGAAGCCACTCCACGAGGTTCATCTCTTCGATGCCCGGGGTCCGCCGAAGATCCATAAGCACGACCACCCCTTTAAGCGTTTCTCTCGTGGAAAGATAGGTCTCGATCATGGGCCCCCATTTCTTCCGGACCGCCGCCGGAACCTTGGCGTATCCATATCCCGGCAGATCCACGAATGAAAAAGTTTTGTTGATCAGAAAAAAATTTATGAGCTGGGTCCTGCCCGGGGTCCGGCTGGTTTTCACGAGAGACTTCCGGTTGACCAGGGTGTTGATGAGAGAAGATTTTCCCACATTAGAACGGCCCGCGAAAGCGATTTCAGGAAATTCCGGCGGCGGGTATCCGGCCGCTTTGACGGCACTGATGACAAATTCCGCGGAAGAAATATTCATGGGGCCCTTTCTTCGAGAAACGCCTGGAGCCGGTTCAAACCGATCTCAATGTTTTCCAGAGAATTGGCATAGGAGAACCGGAGGTACCCTTCCCCGTTTGTGCCGAACGCGATGCCGGGGGTACAGGCCACATGTGCACATTCAAGTATCTCCAGTGACAGCCGGTACGAATCCGGATCGATGTGCTTTGCATTGGCAAACACATAAAATGCGCCGGTGGGGGGGACAGTGATGCCGAAGCCCATGCCGGAAAGCCGTTTGAGCATGTAAATCCTGCGCTCGTTGTAGATATCGCGCATACGGTCAGTATCCGCCCGGGCCTGGGTGAGAGCGGCGATGCCGGCATATTGAACCGCGGCATTGGCGGATATAAAAAAATTCTGCTGTATCTTCTGGAGCGCTCTCATGAAGGGCCGGGGAGCAATGAGATACCCCAACCGGAGCCCCGTCATGGCATAGCGCTTGGAAAACCCGTTGAACACGAACGCATGGTCGGTAAATTCAAGGATGGAATGGGCCGTCCCTTCGTAAACAAGACCGTGGTAAATTTCATCGGAGATAATGTAGGGTGAAAATTCGGCGATCGCTTTCATCCGGTTTGCCGAAAGAAGGTTTCCCGTGGGATTCGACGGGGAATTGATCAGGATACCCCGGGTCCGGGGTGAAATCTTCTGCTTGATTCCCCGTGCCCGGTACTGGAACCCGTCCTCCTCGAGCACCGGAACCGTCACCGGCTTGCCCCCGATAAAATTGATGAAGTTAGGGTAACAGCAATAGTGGGGATCGGAGATGATCACCTCGTCCCCGGTATTCAACAGCGCCGACAGGACAATAAAAAAGCCGGGGGAGGTGCCGTTTGTCACCAGCACCTGATCGGGATGAACCGTCACCCCGTATGTCTCGGCATAGTGCCGGCAGACAGTTTCCCGGAGTTCTATGATCCCGAGGCTGTGAGTGTAATGGGTGTGACCGTCGGTCATGGCCCGGTTGTGTGCCTCGATCACGCAGGCAGGCACATCGAAATCGGGTTCCCCCACCTCCAGGTGAATTACGGAGATGCCGCTTCGCTCCATGCCCTGCGCCTTTTCAAGGACATCCATCACCACAAAGGGCGGGATGTCCCGGGCGCGCTTGCTGATCATTGCGTCATTCATTTGGCATCAGACCACCTTATTCAACGGATACTCGATAATCCCCTCGGCGCCGTTTTTCAGCAGTTGGGGGATAAGATCCCGCACCACATTGGAAGCCACAACCGTTTCCACCGCAAACCAGTCGCTCTGGTACAGGGATGAAACCGTAGGCGCATGAAGGCTCGGCATCAGGGCCACAACCTTTTCAAGGTTCGCCTTGGCAACATTGAGCTTCAATCCCACCAGTTTTTCACCACGCAACGCCCCTTTTAAAAGCAGGGCAATCTGTTCGATTTTTTCCCTTTTTTCCGGGTTACGCCAGCTTGCATGGTTGGCAATGAGCTGGGTATTGGTCTGCATGAGTTCATGAATAATTCGAAGCCCATGAGCCTTGATGGTACTGCCTGTTTCCGTGACCTCTACAATGGCATCGGCCAGGCCGGAAACCACCTTGGCTTCAGTAGCTCCCCAGGAAAATTCCACTTTCACGTCAATCCCGAGATCTTCGAAATAGCGTTTGGTGTATCCGACCATTTCGGTAGCCACCTTTTTCCCGTTCAGATCTTCCAGGGTTTTGATTGAAGAATCATAGGGAACCGCAAGGATCCATCGGGCCGGACGAGCACTCACTTTGGAGTAAACAAGATCTGTCACCACATGCACATCCGATTGGTTTTCGGCAATCCAGTCCTTTCCGGTAAGTCCTGCATCAAAAGTGGCGTTTTCAACATATCGGCTCATCTCTTGGGCCCGGCAGATGGCGCAATCGATGTCATCGTCATTGATTTCCGGAAAATAGCTTCTGCTCGATACGCTGATTTTCCACCCCGAGCGTTTGAAAAGCTCAATTGTCGCATTCTGAAGGCTTCCCTTGGGAATGCCCAGCTTCAATTTCTCTTTCATTCTTTATAAACCTCCTTAGCGTCAAAACAGGTAGCCCAGTTTCAACTTCTTGTTCATTTTTTGTAAACCTCATCGGGATCAAACAAGGGCTTCCCGACAACGGTTACCGTACCATCCTTTTCCAGTCTGTTGAAAAAGCAACTCTTATGGCCGGTATGACAGGCAGCGCCACCGATCTGCTCAACCTTCAAGAGCACGGTGTCATCATCGCAATCGATTCGAATCTCTTTTACTATCTGAACATTCCCGGAAGTAAGCCCTTTGGTCCACAAGGTGTCTCGAGTACGGCTATAAAAAGTTGCCTTTCCGGTTTCCAGGGTCTTTTCCCATGCCGCTTCGTTCATAAACGCAAGCATCAGTACTTCTCCGGTCTGCTGCTCCTGTACGATAGCGGGAACAAGCCCCCCCATTTTCTTAAAATCAAGTGATATCATGATGTTTCCTTAAGGTTTCAATTGTGCGTTTATCCGGACCGCCATTAGCTCGTGAAACGGGCAAGTGAAACAGGCGCCGGGATAAATGTCATAAAAAAACTAATATAGTTAACGGTCATATATGTTAAAGTCAACCTCTTTTCTGAATGAGTTCAGTAACATTTTCGGGTAAATATCGCAATTCTTGCGTTGTGACCGCAATTTTGCTAATCTCTCGCAAAATTAAGAGGATTCCACAACAAATGGCACTACGAAAGAAAAAATCGGCTATATTAAAAAACCGCGCAAAGCAATCTCGCACCGGGCTTCTTATGAGAATTTTCAGGTGGATAGCATGGCTGGCCGCTGGTTGCGCCGTGGTCGGAGCAATAGCCGCATCGATTGTCTATTTCATTCTGAGCGAAGACCTTCCTAAAATTACATCCCTGTCCGATTATCATCCGCCGATTATAACCACCATATATTCGGACGACAATCGAAAGGTCGCTGAATTTTTCAAAGAACGCCGGATCGTTATCCCGATTTCCGACATGCCGGAGATGCTTCTTCAGGCATTCGTCGCCGCCGAAGACGATCGATTTTATATTCACAAAGGCGTCGATCTGGTCAGTATCGTCCGGGCCTTTTTCAAAAACCTGGAGGCGGGCGCCATCGTGCAGGGCGGCAGCACCATCACCCAGCAGGTGACCAAGTCACTGCTGCTCTCTCCGGAAAGAAGTTACCAGCGAAAAATCAAAGAGGCCATCCTGGCCTATCGCATAGATAAAACCCTTACAAAAGACGATATCCTCCATCTATACCTGAACCAGATCTACCTCGGCCATGGCGCCTATGGCGTGGAAGCGGCGGCGGAGAATTATTTCGGTAAATCCGCCAAGAACATGAACCTGGCCGAATGTGCCATGCTGGCCGGTTTGCCCCAGGCCCCCAGCCGCTACTCCCCCTTCAAACACCCCGAACGTGCCAAACAACGTCAGATTTACGTGCTCAACCGAATGGTCGCCGTAGGCTACATTACCAATCTCCAAGCCACCGAAGCCATCAATACCGAACTCGACATCAAACCCAGGCGGAACTGGTATATTGAAGAGATCCCCTACTACACGGAACATATACGCCGATATATCGAGAAAACATACGGTAAAGAGGTGCTTTACAACGAAGGCCTCGAAGTTCATACAGCCGTTAATATCGAAATGCAGAAAACCGCCCGGGCACAAATTGAAGAAGGACTACGTGCACTTGACAAGCGACAGGGATATCGCGGCCCTCTCGAGAAGCTTTCTCCCACGGAAATTGAAACATATCTGAAAAAACTCAGGGAAACACCGGAACAGATGGAAGTCAAAACGGACAATATCCTCAAGGGCGTCGTAGTGGCTGTCGATCCCGAGGAGAAAACCGTAGCGGTCCGAATGGCCGCGGCCCATGGGGTTATCGCCCTTTCGGACATGCGGTGGGCGCGACAACCGAACCTGAAATTGTATCCCTGGGAAGATAAAGTCACTCATCCGGAAGAGGTGCTCTCCATGGGGGATGTTGTCCTTGTCAAGCTGCTTGGTTCCATGGAAGGCATGGAAGATGGAAACGCCTGGCAACTGGCCCTGGAGCAGACACCGGCCGCACAAAGCGCCCTTGTATGTATCGAGGCGGGAACCGGCCTGGTCAAAGCCATGGTCGGTGGAAGGGATTTTCGTAAAAGCCAGTTCAACCGGGCCATTCAATCCCGTCGTCAGCCCGGATCGACATTCAAATCGGTGATCTATACCGCCGCACTAAATAAGGGCTATACGCCGGCGTCAGTGGTCATCGATTCAGCCGTCGTGTACGATGATGCTGAGAGAAATTTTAAATGGAAACCGGATAATTTCAGTGAAAAATTCTACGGACCCACCCTGCTCCGGGATGCCCTGACCCATTCTCGAAATATCATCTCTATCAAGCTGCTGATGGATATCGGCATCGAATATACCATCGAATGGGCACGCAAGCTGGGCATCACCTCCCCCCTGAGCCACGACCTTTCCATCGCCCTGGGCTCTTCGGGTGTGTCGCCTCTGGAAATCGCTACCGTTTTTTCCGTTTTTGCCAATGAAGGCAACAAGATAACCCCTATCTTCATCACCAAAATCCTTGACAGGGACGGAAACGTTCTCGAAATGCGCGAGGCCGAAAGCACAAGGGTTCTGGACAAGGCCACCGCCTACATCATGACCAATATGTTTGAAAGCGTTGTGAAAAGCGGCACCGGCCGAAGGGCACGCGCGCTGAACCGGCCCGTGGCGGGTAAAACCGGTACCTCTACCGACGGCAACGATGCCTGGTTTGCCGGGTTTACTCCGAGATACATCACCGTCACCTGGGTCGGCTTCGATAAGGAACAACCACTTGGCAAGGGAGAAGAGGGCGCCCGTACCGCCATTCCCATCTGGCTGGGATTTATGCAGGAGGTATTGAAAGATAAACCGGTCCGCGATTTTTCCGTACCCGAAGACGTGGTGTTTTCGAAAATAGATGCCGAAACCGGTTTATTGCCCATTCCGGAGTCCAAAAAAACCCGGTTTGAAGTATTCAAGGAAGGTACCGCTCCGACGGAGTTCACCCAGCCCCCGGACAAGGTTATCGAGGCGGATGATTTTTTTAAGTCTGACCTGTAAAGAGACAGAAGTCTGAGATCGGAGGTCTGAGGTCAGAACATCAAAGAATTTGGCCCTTACATCTTCTACTGTCTCCTGACTTCTGACTCGTGCCTCCTATTATTTTTACCCCACTTCAACTGCACCTTCGGGAACAAGGCTATCCGTCAGGACGTTCAATTCCTTCAAATCGAACCGCTCCTTGAGTATGTGGATGTTTGAATTCCTCAATCCCCGGAGCTGGGATTCGATTCGGGGATGAACCCGAAGGGTGACTTCCGAAGCGCCGTTTATACCGGGCGGCGATTCCAAAGCCGCCAGTGCTTTATCAAACATAATCCGGGATAAGACCAAATGACCGAATGCAGGATGGTACGGTCCGGCCAGAATGGTGTCTCCCGGTTGGAGGTCATCTGTGGCCTGAAGCCCCATTCGAATCACTTCGATCTTATTTTCCCGAAAAAAAAGCACCATATGCTTCACCATCGAAACCGTCCGTTCCAGGGACCAGGGGGTGAATTCGCCGTTTTTATACCAGCGGGCCATACGGCTTCCGGCAACCACAATCGCGGGATAGATACGGACAAAATCAGGAGAGAGTGCTCCTGCCTGGCGGGCCGTTTCCATGGAAGCCGCTTCGTCATCCCCCGGCAATCCCGTCATGATCTGGAGCCCCAATTGAAAGCCTTTCTCCTTCGTCAGCACCGCGGCATATCGAGTCTCGTCGGCAGTATGACCGCGTTCGGCAATCGTGAGAACCCGGTCGTTCATCGACTGAACGCCGATCTCCACGGTCTGAACGGGATAACCGGACAACCACGTCAGCGAATCGGTATTTATGGTGTCGGGGCGGGTGGAAAACCGGATGCCGCCGACCCTTTTCTCCGATACAAACCGCGTGGCTTCGGTAAGCAGCATCGTAATTGTATCGGGCGGCAATCCGAGAAAATTCCCCCCGTAAAAAGCAATCTGTGTCGGTCTGGAAGTGGGCTTGCAGCCGTCGAGAAACGTGCTGATTTGCCGGCGAATCGCCATGGGGTCGAGCGGCGCGGCAGGCACACCGGTAATTATTGACTGGTTGCAGAAAACGCACCGATGGGGGCAACCGCTGTGGGGAACGAATACCGGAACAATCAGCGGTTTCTGATCTTTATCCACAGAGACCTCTCATCATTCCTCATCTATGAGCGACAATGCCTCTCGCGCCGCATCCTGCTCAGCCGCCTTTTTACTTTTGCCTTCGCCTTCAACCGTCAGGTCACCAATCGAAATCTGCATCGTGAACGTTTTATCATGGTCCGGACCGGAGACCCGGACGATGCGGTATTTCGGGGTGATATGCCGGGTGCTTTGCACCAGCTCCTGGAGTCTGCTCTTGTAGTCTTTCTGAGCGGATAGCGCCAAAATCCCTTCAATTTCTTTTGAAAAATGGGCACGGATCACCTCGAACACCGTCTGGAACCCGCCATCCAGATACACCGCCCCCAGCAAAGCTTCAAAGGCATCGGCCAGTATCGAGTTTTTTTCGTGACCGTTTGACAGGATCTCTCCTTTCCCAAGTTGAAGAAAACCTCCCAGATCGATACCCCTTGCAACAGCCGCCAACTGACTTTCATTGACAAGCCCCGCCCGCATCCTGGACAACTCTCCCTCCTTGAGGTCGGGATAATGCACCATTAGCAAATGCCCGATAACAAGGTTAAGGACAGCATCTCCAAGAAACTCCAACCGCTCATTATCCCTTACATTTTCGTCGGGGAATTCGTTGACAAAGGATCGGTGATGGAGGGCCCGGGACATCAGTTCGGCGTTTTGGAAACAATAACCGATTTTTTTTTCAAGTCGAAATAGATTCATTTCCGGCATAATTGTCCGATTTAGAGTGCCTCAAGAAGCATTTCATACAATACATAAGGCACATGGAAGTCGCCACGGCCCGATCCAATTTGAATGCCGGGTGTGGCGTCCCCGTGAAAATCCGTTCCGCCGGTAACAAGCAATCCGAATCTCTCCGCGAGTGTCTCGTAAAATGCGGTTTGCACTTGAGAATGCTCCGGATAGTGCACCTCAAGCCCCTGGAGCCCTGTTTCTTTCAAGCGCTGTAAAAGAGTCTCCATACGGGCATCCGGCAATTTGCATAATCCCGGATGGGCAAGCACGGCCACCCCTCCGGCATGGTGAATGGCGTCGATGGCCCGTTTGCAGGGCACACGAAATTTGTCCACATAGGCCGGGTTTCCCCTTCCAAGATAACGATCAAACGCATCATCAATAGAATTCACATACCCTTTGTGTACCATGAGCTGGGCAATGTGCGGCCGGCCAAGCTGCGGTCCGGAAAATGATTCGGCCAGCTGTGTATAGGTCAGGTCCATACCGAGCGCCTGAAGCCTCTCGAGGATACGGGGCGTTCTCTCGTCTCTCGCCTTTTGGAGTCTTGAAAGCAGGAATGTCAGTTCGGGGTCGTCAACCGAAATTCCGTAACCGAGAATATGCAGGCTGTCCGAAAGATCGAAATTCGGGGGCGGCTCAGCAGTTATTTCAACACCGGGAAGAAACCGCACCGCCGACGTCAGGTCAGCATCAACAACAGTCTTTACACCATCGAGTGTATCATGATCGGTAATGGAGATAGCGCCGAGCCGGTGCTCCCGGGCCAGCGTAAGAACCTCTATAGGTGAAAAGCTTCCGTCTGAAGCATTTGTATGAATATGAAGATCTACGTCCACAGACTGCTTAAATGCCGAGGGCCTTTTCCAATGCCTCTTCCTTGGTTTTGCAATCGATGCACTGGGTAGTAACAGGCCTTGCTTTAAGCCGCTGGATAGAGATATCCTCGCCGCAGCTTTCACAAATCCCAAAGGTACCGTTGTCGATTCTCTCCAGCGCGCTGCGAATCTTTTTGATCAGCTTGTGCTCCCGATCCCGAATACGCAGCATAAAGTTACGATCCGCTTCCAGAGAGGCCCTGTCGGTTGGATCCGGGAAATTATCGTTGGCGTCCGTCATATCCGACACCGTATCATCAGCCTGGGACAACAATTCTTCTATTTTGTCTGTAAGATATTCCTTAAAAAATTCGAGGTCTTTTTTTTTCATCGTCCACCTCCACCAGACTCCATATTTCTATAAGGCCCTTGTGTCTGAACTATCACAGATACCACAGGAAACGAATCTTGTAAACATCAATATCGACCGGTTTACCTCCGTCAGGCAGTCTCCTCGAGATATGCTTCCAACGTTTTTAAATTGTTCACACTATATATTTTCGCGGGATAATCCGCCGGCAGGCTCTTCTTGATAAGGCCTGAAAGCACCTTGCCCGGCCCCACCTCCACGAAATCCGTCACCTGTAGCCGCATAAGGTTTTCCACCGACTCATACCACCTGACCGGTGAGCAAAGCTGCCGTGCCAGGAGTGCTTTTATCTCCACCGGATCGCTGCAGGTCTCTGCCGTCACATTATGGATCACAGGGGTTTCGGGTTGATGAAATGAGACCGTGTTCAGGAACTCCTTGAATTCTTCCTCCGCTCCTTTAATCAGTTCGCTGTGCCAGGCGCCACTGACTTTGAGGCGAATCGCCCGGGCGCCTTTCTCCGCGGCCATGGCCGCGGCTTTGTCAACCGCTTCCGGTGAACCTGAAATCACGATCTGTTGCTCGCTGTTGTGGTTGGCCACGGAAACGACCCCATCCGATCCGGCCGCCGCCACACATTCCGACACATCCACCATGGGAAGCTTCAATAACGCCGTCATGGCGCCCTCATATTTGGTAGATTCCCGATGCATCAGTTCACCCCGTTTGAATACCAGCCGCAGGGCATCTTCCCTGGAAATCGCTCCGGCAGCGCACAGGGCGCTGAACTCTCCCAGGCTGTGTCCCGCGGAGACATCCGGTCGGCGGCCCTCTTTTTCCAGAACTGCCAAGTATGCCAGGTTCACCAGGGTTATTGCGGGCTGTTGGTTCACCGTCAAGGTAAGATCTGACATGGGACCCTCGAAGCAGAGTTTCGAAAGCCTCATGTGAGTCACTTCCTCCGCCATGTCAAAAATTTCCCTTACATAACCAAACTCTTCATATATATCCTTCCCCATGCCAACGGCCTGGGATGCCTGACCGGGAAAAAGAAATGCCGTCTTTTTCACAATAACCTCCAGTTAAAATTTAATCGCTGTCCTCATCCAAATGGAACAGCTTCTGAACCGTATCGATATCCCCTGTTCTGTCGGCATTGCAGCCGCTTCTTTTAAGAAAAAGCGTCGGGTAATGCAACAATTTATTGGTCAAGGCGGTTTTCATTCGTAAAAGCGCCGCCTGCTGGGAATCAGTCAACTCACCCAGTTGTTGAATTGTCCTCCGGAGTTCCCTGTCGGCAATCGCATCGATCCTGTTCCTGAGCGCCACAATAGTAGGCACTACTTCCAGGCTGTCAAGCCATGACCGAAATTGAATAACCGCCTCGTCGATAAGACGCATGGCCTTGACCGCTTCACGTTTCCGGTCTTCCATGTTCCCATCCACGACCCCCTTCAGGTCATCGATATCGTAGACATAAACATTGCTGATCCGGTTGATTTTCGGATCGATATCCCGGGGCACGGCGATATCGATAAAAAACAGCGGCCGGTTTCGTCGGCTCCGCATAACCGATTTGACATGAGAGGGAACGATCACAAAATCCGGAGATCCGGTGGAACTGATGATAATATCCACATGCGCCAGGGCTTCGGGTATCTCTTCGAAACGAAGCGCCTCCCCCCGGAACCGTTTGGCCAGTTCAACACCACGCTCAAAGGTCCGGTTGGCCACCAGAAGATCTCCGGACCGGTTTCGGATCAGGTGCTCCACCGCGAGTTCCGCCATTTCGCCGGCCCCCACCAGAAGCACCTTTTTCCCTTCGAGATTTCCGAATATTTTTCGCCCCAGCTCAACCGCCGCATAGCTGATGGAAACCGCGTGGTCACCAATTCCCGTTTCACTGCGAACCCGTTTGGCAATAAAAAAAGCCCTGTGCAGCAAACGGTTCAATTTTGCCCCGGTACTTTTCCGGGCAACCGCGGCCGCATAAGATGTTTTCATCTGACCGAGAATCTGGGGCTCTCCCACCACCATGGAATCGAGACTGGCCGCCACACAAAACAGATGCCGCACGGCATCATCCCCATGGTATACATAAATGGCTCCCTCAAAGCGGTCCCGGGGCACCTGCTTGAAATCAACCAGAAATTCCTTGACGGCATTTACAGCCCTGTCCGGATCAGAGGCGGTAAGAAGCACCTCAACACGATTGCATGTCGAAAACAGCACCACTTCACCGACAGCGTCATTCTCCAGCAGCACTTCCGCTCCGCCGAGGGCTTCTTCCTCTGAAAAAGCCAGGCATTCCCGAATTTCAACCGGCGCTGTTTTGTGGTTTAAACCTATGAGTAAAATGTTCTGCATTTGTTACTTAGTATGCTTTCGTCGATCATAGTTACCGCTGAGTAAAATGTTCTGCATCAGTCATTTAGTGCTTTCAGCGATCAATGTTTACCACCGGGTGAATCCACCATGGTGTCCTTCCAAAAAAAAGTTAACCCCCAGAAAAGTGAACAGAATCACCGCAAAACCAATAATGGCCATAATGGCGGACTTTCTCCCGCGCCAGCCGACGGCAAGCCGTTCGTGCAGCAACGCCGCGTAGAACAACCAGACGATGCCCGCCCAGACCTCCTTCGGGTCCCAGCTCCAGAACCGACCCCAGACAACTTTCGCATATAAAAACCCCACTACCAACCCGATGGTCAGCATGGTAAAGCCCGACACGATACAGCGGTACCCGACACTGTCCAGGAGTTCCAGTGACGGCAGCCGTGTGAAAAAGAATCCGCGTGTTTTGGTCTTGATGGCCCGCTCCTGAAGCAGATACAAGAACCCCGCGCCACAGGCAAGTGCAAGCGCACCGTTGCCGAGAAACATGACCAGCACATGAAAAAAGACCCAGATACTTTTAAAAAACTGGTTATCGGACACCGTATCCGTGGGAACATTGACGGCAATGATCATTATTGCAGCCGTCAAAGGCGCCGCATAAATCCCCAAAACTTTCAAGTTGAATTTATGCCGAACGAAAAGAAACATACCGGAGAACGCCCATCCCGCCAACACAAGGGACTGGTATAGATTCCAACCCGGAAAAAGCCCCGTTTCAAAGCTGCTGAAAAGAATCACGGCGGTATGGCACAAAAACGCTACGAAGAGAAGTCCGTAACCGGTTTTCTGCCAAACACCCTGTTGAAAAAACAGGTAAGCCACATATCCGGATGTACTTAAAATATAGAGGAAGATGGTAATTAACTGTATAATATCCATATATACCGGACCCCTAAACCGCCCCCAGGAGGCTTTCTATTTGAAATTCCGGGCCGAGAACGCGCATCAACAACTTGTCGGCGCCGGCATTGTCTCCCCGATGGATGAACTCCGGAAGCCCTCCCTCGATAAGCGTTTCAAACAGGTGCTTATGTGCTTCCGGTTCATGCCGCTGACTGAGCAACCGTTTCCGAATGGCCCCCATCAATTTGAGAAATGTTGCATACTCCTCCCCGAACTGCTGCTCAAGATCCTTTCGCATTTTTTTGGCAAATGCCGGGCTTTTGCCGGAGGTGGAAACCGCGAGAACAAGATCACCCCTGCGGACAACCGAGGGAAGAATGAAATTACAAATCTCGGGCCGATCGGAAATATTGCACAGGATATTTTTGTTTATGGCATCCGCATGTATCTGCCGGTTTATCTTTTCATTATTTGTGGCGCCAAAAACAAGAAACATCCCCTCAAGGTCCCGGGAATGGTAATACCGACTGCGCCATTCGATCCGTTCCGATGTCAGAATCCGGAGTTCAGGAGCCAGTTCGGGGCTGACCACCGTCACCCTGGCGCCGGCGGCAAGTAGTCCCTTTACCTTCCGGGCCCCGACACTGCCGCCACCCACCACGAGGCAGGGTCGGTGTTTTAAATCGAGGCAAACCGGATAATAATGCATTGTTGACGTCATAACTCCAATTCCATCAGGTCCCGGGCCAAAATGACCGGCCCGTCATAAACACGCCGACACTCTCCGGCCATATCCGCATCATCGCATTCGGGATAAAAATGCGTCAGAACAAGCTTTTTCACCCGGGCATCGGCTGCAAGTCTTCCGGCAAGAGAGGGCGTTAGATGCCCTGCTGTTTTGAGTGCATCCGGCAGAGCTGATTCACATATCAACAAATCAGCATCCGTTGCAAGATCCTTAAGGCTTTTACACACATCCGTATCGCCGGAACAGACAACTGTTTCCCCGGCCTTGGTCCGTATCCGGTAGGCAATGCTTTCGGGGCTGTGGGAGACCGGCGCCGAAAAAAGGGAAAAGTCCTTGAAATCTATCCTGCCGGATTCTTCCGGCACATTGGATTCTTCCGGCACATTGGATTCTTCCAGCCTCCCAGATTCTTCCGGCCCGCCGGATTCTTTCGGATTCAATTCCATCAAACGCACCTTTTCAGGCGGCAATTGAATCCAGGCGCCGTACACACTCACAAGCTTTTCGAAAAACCTTAAAAACCCGGGGCCGCCGATAAGGACGAGGGGGGAGTCGCGAAGGGAACTGTCCGGATATTTATTGGAAAAAAGGAACGATACCAGTTCGCCCGTATGATCGGGATGAAAATGAGTAATCAAAATATGGGTGATATCAAATATGCTGTGTCCGGCCTCCAGGAGCCGCCTTATGGTTCCGGCGCCCATATCCAGAAGGATATGACTGGTACCCGTTTTAACATGCACGGCGGCGCTGCTTCGTTTCAGGGAAGGGACGCAGGTTCCGGAACCGAGAATTGTCACCAGGGTTTTCGTTTTTCCGGAATGCAAAAACAAGGCTCCTATTTCTTTTTCCGCCACCCGAAGTTTACCTGGCGCATTATCCATTTAAGAAGAATGTTATCATCCTTTACTTCGAGATCTTCGGGCAGGTTCGTCAAGGGTATTTCCGCCCGGGCCATGCTTTTATGGCCACCGGCGGTCCCGAATTTTCCAAAACTCTGGCCGGCCAGTGTGCCGGCGTTTTTTCTCAACCCGTCATTTCGGAAAATGATAGACAGTCGACCGCCACAAATACCCGATACAATGCTGTATTCTATCCGGTTCACCCGCATGAAAAAATCGGCAATCAGTACACAAACATCCGGGCTTACCACCGAACCAAGATGCACAAATGCCCGGCTTTTCCGGAATTTCATATTTTCAATGGCAATCCGGTAATATTTCAAAAAATCGATCCGGATTTCCGCATATTCGATTTTCCTTGCAAGATGCGGGTTGGCATATCGGAACATATACTGAAACGCGCGAATATCTTCATTCAGCGCCTGACGTTGAAAGTTGTTAGTATCTGTTTTAATAGCATAAAACAATCCGGTGGCCAGTTTTGCGGAGGGACGGATCTTGGCTGCCTTCAGATATTCCGTCATGATTGTGGAAACCGAACCGTAATTCGGGCGGATATCCAGAAACGGAGCCGAATCCCCGGCCGCCGGATGATGGTCGATAATCACATCCGGGGCCAGCCCTGAAAAGAACTCGTGATGAGATGGCTGGGAATCGACCATCACCACCCGATTAAAGGCTGCCAAGTCCCCAAGGTCGCTCCAGTGGATAAGGGATACCCCGAGAAGCCGGATCATAGCCAGATTATCCGGCCTTTTAATGACATTCACATGGGCAATGGAAATACCTGCCACTTTCCGCCAGAGAAGACGTTTTACCGCCATTGCACTGGCGATGGCATCCGGATCCGCATTGATGGCGATCAGAACGTGATCGTTTCCTTGAAACCGCTCATAAAAACGGCGCAGTCTCTCTTGTGATGAAAGTGCCATAATTCTCTTTTGCCGGGACCGCAACGGATCGATCCGGCTGAAAATATAATATTTGATGCGCCATTTTCAAAACGTTTTTCCAGCACAAGCGGAATCAAGCCCAAAGCGGATGTTTTGAAATTGGCTGTGATGTATTGTATATAACATAAATAACGCGCCACGCCCATTCAGAAAATAGTCGTGTTGAAACAGCTTGTTACCAAACACCATTTTTCTACCCGCCGAATACTTACGGTCAAATCCGCTCCCGACGCGAATTCTTCGACTCATGTCGGATAAACTATGTCGTGCTGATTTTCCGCTTGACAACCTATTGTGATCCCGACATTAATTGGAATCGTCATGGATAAGAAACGACCCTATCCTTGGATTCATCAATAAATTCAAAATAAATAAGGAGTCCTGTATATGAAATACCTTTTTTCAACCCTGTTTTTTCTATTGCTGAGTGCCGTTCCCGCCCTGGCAAGCAGTGCCGGTAGTCATGGAGAAGCACTTCCCGTCGATTTGACGGCAACCCCCCTTGGAATCATCGCGTTAGTTTTGTTTGTAGCCGCCTACAGCCTCGTCATCATGGAAGAGAAGCTGCACCTGCGCAAGAGCAAGCCCGTACTGCTTGCCGCCGGCATCATATGGACCCTGGTGGCCGTCACCTTCAACAGTTTGGGAGACACCCACTCCGCCCATGAAGCCATCAAAGGCAACCTGATCGAATATGCCGAACTACTGCTCTTCCTCCTGGTCGCCATGACCTACATCAACTCCATGGAGGAACGGAATGTATTCCAGTGCCTTCGTATCTGGCTGGTTTGCAAGGGGTTTTCCCTTCGGGTGGTGTTCTGGGTGACCGGTCTGCTGGCGTTTTTCATCTCGCCGGTGGCCGACAACCTGACCACCGCCCTTCTCATGGGCGCCGTGGCCATGGCGGTGGGGGGCAGCAACATCAGGTTCATCACCCTGGCATGTATCAACATCGTGGTGGCCGCCAATGCGGGCGGGGCCTTCTCTCCTTTCGGCGATATCACCACCCTGATGGTCTGGCAGAAGGGCGTGGTGGAATTTCAGGAGTTCTTTGCCATCTTCGTTCCTTCCGCCGTCAACTGGCTGGTACCGGCCATCATCATGAACTTCGCCATCGGCAAGGAACCCCCCGAGGAGGTGTGTGAAACCGTTACCATGAAACTCGGCGCCAAACGCATCATCGCGCTTTTTCTCCTGACCATCGTCACGGCGGTTTCCTTTCACAACTACCTGAACCTGCCGCCGGCCACGGGAATGATGATGGGGCTCGGATATCTGGGATTCTTTTCCTACTGGTTGAAGCGCAGAGAACAACGCCTGGATGAATATGACGCCGTTATGGGTTGCGGCAACGGCCAGTTTCCAAGACCCGAGGGCTCGTCACATGGCCATTTCGATCTCATGCGAAAGGTCTCCCGGGCTGAGTGGGACACGCTGCTCTTCTTCTACGGGGTGGTTCTCTGTGTGGGCGGTCTGTCCCAATTCGGGTATCTGGCAAAGGTCTCGACCTACCTGTACCACGACATGGGCGCCACCTTCGCCAACGTCATGGTGGGCATCCTGTCGGCCATTGTGGATAACATTCCGGTAATGTTTGCCGTACTCACCATGGGCCCGGAAATGTCCCACGGGCAGTGGCTCCTGGTGACTCTCACCGCCGGTGTGGGCGGCAGCCTGCTTTCCATCGGATCCGCCGCCGGCGTGGCACTGATGGGCTCCGCACGGGGCATCTACACCTTCAGCGCCCACCTGAAATGGACATGGGCCATTGCCCTGGGATACGCCGCGAGCATTGTTTGTCATATCTACATCAACGCGAAATATTTCCACTGATTGCAGCGTCAATAAATTAACGCGGCCTCGGGTTTCCAGGCCGCGTTAATTTATGGTTCATCGTTCGAAACAAATTGACCGATCATTCAAGCTTCCCTCAATCCCGCCGATAAGTCAGGCAGGGGCTCCTGAATATCAGAGCCCGTTGATAAAAGAGGGGAACTTTAAAATGATTGCGTCAATTCCAACCGTTTCCGGTTTCTACAATCCGTCGCACACTTACGGTAATTACACGTCCGGCAGTGCTGTTCGAGCCGACATGGCCTACAACCAGACATCGGACATCGTGATTCATACCCTTGAAGGGGATACGGTAACCCTCTCGTCCTCCATGGACACTACCGGCAGCTATGATACATATGAAGCCCTTGCCGTGGGAAAAGGCGGTTTTGCTTATCGATACGGGGAGACGGCACATTTCGAATCTCGCCGGCAACTGAGCATTGCCGTGACAGGGGATTTGAACCGGGAGGAACTCGAAGACATCGACAGCATCCTCGGCACACTGGATGAAATAATGAAGGACCTTTCGGCCGGCGACCTGGGACGTGCCCTCTCAAAAAGTTCAACGTTCACGGGGATAGATGCCATCGCCTCTTTTTCAGCGGATCTGAACATCACCGCCACCCTGAGCGCAAGCCGTCTTGAAACTGCGTCCGCCGCATCATCCGCCCCCGGACCATGGAATAAAAAAAACAATGCAATAACACAGATAGATCAAATGGCCGACAAAATTTCAAGTGCGCTCAAAAACCGAACTGCCTTACTTGAATATCTCGTGCCTGAAATCGACGATTCCTTTTCAATTTGGTCAGACACAGCGTCTATCCAATCCAACGATCAGTCGGAAGGTATGAAATGGGCCCGACATTTTGCCCAACGCCTGACGGATGAACTCAACCCGGGCATGCTAAATAACAATGACTCGTCAGCCGCATACCCGCCACTTTCCTGAAACCAAGTGCTATAGTTTTTGTTGAAGAGAAATCCATTTTGGGTTATCGTACGACCTCACAACAAAATTAATTCTGGATAATTATGATCATGATCCGGCTTTAGTCCCCCGGATAATGACTTACCGTATTGTTTTTATCAGAGTCGGTGATTGGAAAAGGTAACGTCAGTTTTAAGCTGACATTTTGATTTTATTGGTTTTACACATCCTGTGTTATTATTTTGGCAATTCAGTTGTGGGAATAACCCTTTAAGTTGCGTATTGAAAAGGAGGAGATTAAGATGACAAACTATATAAAGTGGACAAACGTCAGCAGACGTGACTTTTTTAAAACAACCGCCCTGGCCGGCGCGGCGGCAGCTTTTCCGGCGGCAGGCTTTGCTGCGCAGACCGTCGATGCCACTGTATATGGCGTAAAAGCGAGTCCTCCAGGAAAGAAAAGAAATCTTCTTTTTGTAAGTACTGCTCCTGAAAGGTCTAAAAATCTGATTGACGCGATTAAATCCATCACGGAATATGAGATTGTCGTCACTTCAATGAAAACCGATTATAAAAACCCCGAAGAGATCCTGAAAGGCATCAAAAAGAATAACGCGGACGCTGTCTTCATGATACTGTCGGGCATGGGATCCTCCAGAAGTATCGCGGAAAGTATGGGATCTCTGGACATTCCCGTAATTCTTCTTCCGACCATCACCAAACTGATCATGTGGGAAACGGATCTCGCGGCGGCTTTTCGCTTGAAAGGAACAAACGCCCTGGTCGCCAATTCGGAAGATCATGTGATTGAACTGATAAAAATCGTCTCCGCGCCAAGGCCCCTCGAAGGCAAGCGGGCGCTTGTATTCAGCAAACCCTTTGGATCTACAAGCATACCATCCCCCAATTTGAGCGCGGATTATGTCTATCAGCGTACGGGCGTCCGGATAAAGCACCGCCCCATAGAAGATCTGAAAGAACTTTTAAAGAGTGTCGATAAGGCCGCGGCCAAAAAAGAGATGGAGAAGTGGAAAAAGGGCGCCCAAAAAATCGATGACGTTCCGGATGAAAGGCTTTTTGATGCTTCCAGAATGTATGTCTTACTGCGATCTCTTGTGGATCAGGAAGGATTGTCGGCGGTTTCCATCGATTGTCTGAGTTTTTCGTTTTCTTCCGACACAAGCATCCCGCTTCCCTGTCTCGCCTTTACAAGATTGAGGGACGAAGGAATCACCGCCGCGTGTGAAGCGGATATATGCATGCTGCTCTCCTCGATGCTGATGCAGGAGATCTGCCAGCGGCCTTCCTTCCAGAGCAATGTCTCTTCGGTAAACCTGGAAACCTCCAGCACGATTCTTCGTCATTGCGTTGCACCTACAATGATCTTTGGCGCTGATAAACCTCAGCACCCCTATATGATCATTGATTATCACGGATTGGGAAAAGGCCCGGTCCCCGTGGTGGAGTACCCGATAGGCCTTGATGTCACCATCGGGGGATTCAGCAAAGACCTTAAAGATTTCGTAATATGGCCGGGTAGAATTCAAGAGACTGTTGATGACCGGGATACACCCTCCTTTAAAGACGCGCCGCCCGAATACAGCAAGATGCGCAGGTATTGTTCGAACATGGCGGAAATCAAAATCAGGGATGTACATTATTTCCTTAAAAATATAGTCGGTATCCATCACAACATGATTACCGGAAGTTACGGAAAAGCAATCTCCGATTCATTGACCCGAATGAATGTGAATATTGTTGCGCCGCCTGATATGACGCCGCCTGAAGCATAGGGCGAACCAGACTCGTTTAAAGGGGAGGGTTCATGGGGTACGATTCGTCTCGAAGAAAGCTCCTGAAGGCGGGACTAATGCTGCCAGCGGCGGGGTTGGCCTCTTCACACGGTATTGATGTCTTTTCTAAAACTCAGGAGGATGTCCCTTATCGGATATTGGGCAAGACGGGATTGAAAGTCTCCCCTGTCGGATCGGGTGTCGGTATTGAACCGAATCCCGATGTCATCCATCGGGCCATCGACCTGGGTGTCAATTATTTCGACACGGCCCGGGGTTATGGAAACGGTAAAAGTGAACAGATCACCGGGGCCGCCCTGAAAGGAAAAAGACAAAAAGTAATCCTGGCGACCAAAACCGATGGAAGGACCAAAGCCGAAATATTCAAAGATATGGATGAAAGTCTCAAAGCCCTCAAAACGGACTATGTCGATATATGGCACCTTCATTCCAGAGATACCCCGGATACCATCACCGACGAAGCGGTCGAGACCTGTGAAACCCTTAAAAAGCAGGGAAAAACCCGCTTCATCGGCGTCAGCACCCACGATGTCAACGCCGTTGTCGATACCATTTTGGACATCGACAGATTCGATGTGGTTCAGACAACCTACAGCTACGCCATAGGTGGCGCCCCCTTGAGACGGGACGCTATTGCCAGGCTTTATGCGGCGGGACTTGGCGTAGTAGCCATGAAAGTCATCATCGCGGTCGCCGGATTTGTACCGAGGGATGTCGAACTACCCGAAGAGGGGCCGCTTGCCGCCATAAAATGGGTTTTGCTCAATCCCGCAATATCTACCACGGTTCCATATGTGAAAAATATTGTGGAACTCGAAATGAATGTCCGGGCAATGAGGGAGGCGTATACCCCGAGAGACGAGAAAATGCTCTATACGCGAAATGAGGATATCCGCCCGTACTATTGCCGCATGTGTTATGAGTGTAAAGGAAAGTGCCCGAACGGCGTCCCGGTCACGGATGAGTTGCGGTTCTTGGCCTATAACGATTTCGGAGGTGATATCCATCAGGCCCGGAACAGTTACAGGAGCCTGCCCGAGAAAATTCAGAGCGTACGTTGCAGCGATTGTTCCTCCTGCGTTATTGAATGCTCTAATGGTGTAGACGTTCGCAACAGGTTGATTCGTGCTCAGGAGCTGTTGGCGTAGTCCTGTCAATTATTCAATAAGCATATTATAACCCCGTCAGTCGAAAGGAGAAGACGATGAGTTCCGGTAAAGACAATGACATTGATAAAACAAAAAGAGAGTTTGTTAAGGGTGTATCCACTGGCGCGGCCGGCGTGGCCATCGCCAGTGCCCTGGCGCAATTAGGTGCTCCGGTAATTGCCGGCGCCGCGGAAGAAAAAAAAGCCGAGTCACCATTTTTCAGAGATCCGCCGCCATGGCCAAAAGGTACGGAAGGCAGTAAATATGACCATTTGTTCAGTACATCTCTCAGGGAAAATTCCATCACGGATGTGGTCGCCGGCCCCCAGGCCTATTTCCGTGGCGACAGCGATCTTCCCGGCGCAAAAATCAACATGGGCTGGCAGATGTTCACCAAGCCGTACAAACTGGAAATGGAGTCCCATCACCACGATACGGATGAATATCTGTTCTTCCTGGGGGCGGAACTGCCGGATCTCGTGGGCTCGTTTGATGGCGAAATCGAGTACTTCATGGGACCCGAGTACGAAAGGCACGTTATCACCGAGGCAACGGTTCTCTACATTCCGGCGGGACTGGAACACAATCCGTGCGACATCAAAAGGCTCGATAAACCGATGATGTTCAGCGCCCTTCAACTGGCGCCCTACTTTAACGGGAAATACCAGACGATGGGGTATATGGAACTCAGAAGCATGAAAAAAATTAAATAAATTAGAATAATTTCTCGCGCGGAGACGCAGGGACGCAGAGAATATCAATAATAAAAATAGCTGCTGAGGCATTGATATTTTTAAGTTTTTTAACCCTGGATTCTTATTTCTTAACCTGTTTTTTTTGGTCGTTCCCTGCGACTCTGCGTCTCCGCGCGAGAATTGCTTTTTAAAACCGATCTGCTTTCGCTGATGTTCTTTTCTTCGTGGCTTCGTGTGAGACAGGTTGTATATCGGATAATATCTATAATCGTTGAATGATGTACAAAAATGTCGGAACGCGGCTCAATGTCTTGATCCGGTTGAAATCGACCACTTTTTCTTTTGAAGGCTTCCCGAATTCCAGAGGAGAGAGATAAACCGTCCCTTTCGGCTTCGGCCTTTCAAATCCATACCGTACAAGCTCCAGAAAGCTATTGTAATGGTCTCGGGGAAGATGTTCGCCCATAACGAAATTACACGTCACTTCGATATTATGCATTTTGTTGTTTACGACCTGTATCTTTTCAAAAGCATCTTTGACCTTATCCGTAGTAATGGGTTTTCCTAATCTATCCAGCGTCTTTTGGTCCGCGGATTCCAGGCCGATGTTGATATAGGTTAAACACCCAATTTTATTAAGCTTATCAAAGAAATCCTCACTTTTATCGAGAAACGAATCCACACTCCCGAACATGAACAAAGAACGGTTTTTCATAAAAGAATTTTTAAAATTGAGCCTTTCCAAAGCCCTTTTTGCCGCAAAAAGAATCAGGTCCCCCGGCGCATTCAAGGCATCATGTTCCCCAAGAAACAATGAATTATAGTTGATGATATCATCTGCATAAAAAGCTTCGAGCGCCTCGATCTGATCTTCAATGTTTTTCCTGCTCCTAACGCTGAAAGGCACCGGGTTTTTAACCCTGCAGAAATTGCATTTATAAAGGCACCCGTCAGAGATATTCAAAGGAATCACGTCATAGTCGACATGCCTCGCATCCGGCGGAAGAACGGTTTGCCTTCTCCCTATGATTTCAAATAATCTTTCAGCTTTATTTCGTAAAAACTCGGGTGTATTGTTTCGGACAGCTTCCACCCAACCCGCAACATACGCTTCATCACATGTAAAACCGTCAACCACTTCCATCAAAGCCGAATACCATGACCTTGACAGGTTCTCTATAGGCGCCAGGGCAAAGGGTTTCCCCCCTATCAGCGAGTTGGTTTCATACATCAGATTCGGCAGATAGTATTCTCCGATGGTTCCATAAACACCTGTATAGCCGCCCGTGGAATAATATATCCAGTCATTGGCAACGGTCCTTTTCAGCCATTCCTGGGGGTTGATCCATTCGGCTGTCTTGAGCCTCGCATGGCGGATCTCATTGTTCAGGTTGAACTGAAAAATCCAATCTTTGGTCTCGATTTCGGAGTAGACACCGTACCTGATCGGAAAACTCACCTTGGCATAAAGATCCGCACCTTTTTTATTCAGGGTTAATTTATAATTTTTGGTTGTATAATACTTGGTGCGATAAACACTTGTTTTTATGGTCACTTATATTAGTCAACTTTCTTCTATCAATATTCTCACGCGAAGTCACAAAGCCACGGGAAGGTTAAAACATCTAAAAAATGTATCGGAAAACTCATAAAAATCCAATGGCAACCTTTCAGTCTAAGGGAAATCATCCTTTGCTTTTCTGTTTGACCTTTATACCACTATCCGGTATAAAGCAATATACTAAATACAGGATGCGACATGGCAATCCACACTTTCAAAAACAGGGCGACTGAGGACATAAATTACGGGAAAATATCCAAAGAGGCGCTTCGAACACTTCCGAAAGAATTGCACCAAAAAGCGAGAATTAAGTTGGCAAGGCTGGGAGCTGCCACATCTATGCAGGATCTAATGGAAATACGAGGTAATCGGTTTGAAAAACTGAAGGGTGAAAGGCAAGGTCAGTTTAGCCTGAGGATAAATGACAAATATCGTATCTGTTTCAAGTGGGAAAACGACAATGCCGAGGATGTCGAGATTGTCGATTACCATTAAGGAAATTTCAAAGGAGCAACGAAAATGAATCGCATACATTACACGTCCGTTCATCCGGGTGAAGTGCTTAAGGATGAGCTTGAAGAGACAGGTGTCTCTCAATCTGCACTCGCCAAACATATTGGGGTATTGCCTAAGACTATCAATGAAATATGCCGCGGAAAGAGAGGGATCAGCGCGGAGATGGCGGTAAAATTCTCCAAAGCTTTTGGCGGCAGTCCTCAGTTCTGGATGAACCTTCAGGTCAACTGGGAGATCAGCCAAATCGATGATACCGCTTTTGCCGATATCAAGCATATTGCAGCATAGAAAACAAGCGATATATGGTAATGCATAATCCACCTCATCCCGGTGAAACAATTCGGGAACTATGATCTATGGCAGGCTATGCAAAAAGTGGATGATATCAAAGTCACGGCGTTTGCGTAAACCTGAATAAATCGGAAATGAACTGAATTTGATTTGAAACAAATATATCCGCGCGACTTCGAGTGAGATTTGAAGTATGTTGCATCGCCCCAAACGTATCCGGCCACTCTCGCCTCGGGAATCAGCTCTTTCTCGTATCGCAGCCTTAACACTCCAACCGGCTCTGTGCCACCCTATTCCGGTTGCCAAACCGGAAAGAATCTCCCCTGTTCGCAACATATAGATTCTTATTTATTGCTGTACACCAATTAGCGTATATCGAAAAAAATGTGGTTTACATTGCCGGCAAATAAACTTTACATTTATATTTACATTGTGGCCGAAGAGGTATCTTGCCGTCAACTTCCTAACGTTAAAAGTTGCTCTAATCTCATGCCACAGGCCATACCCAACCTCGAAGCACTCAACGTTTATCAGCCGAGAAATCCACAGATCAGCGGTTACTATAAATGCGTCGAATCCCATTTCGAGGAACTGGAACAAATATGGGACGATCAATATGCCTCCCGGTTCGGATTCTGGAGGGAATATGTTACAAAGGTCATTCACCGGTATCTGGAGTGCGGGGACCTTCATTTTGGTTTTGCGAGAGTTAAATGCGAAGCGTGCGGTCATGAATATCTCCTGGCCTTTTCTTGTAAGCGGCGACACTTCTGCCCCTCTTGTCATCAGAAACGGGTAGTGGAATACAGCGAGTGGCTGCTCGGTGAGGTTCTCAAAAATGTGCCTC
This sequence comes from Desulfobacterales bacterium, assembly GCA_963677545.2. Lineage (GTDB taxonomy): Bacteria > Desulfobacterota > Desulfobacteria > Desulfobacterales > JAFDDL01 > JBECKW01. The sequence continues at coordinate 136,771 of CAXXKH010000032.1, forward strand.
ACCGGCAATGGGTTTTCAGCATCCCCAAAAGGCTCCGTATCTATTTTCTATACGACCGGAAACTTCTGTCCAAATTGAGTCGGTGCGGATGGAACGTCATTCGCAAATGTCTTGAATCCGCCTCTTCACAGGATGACGCGAAGCCCGGAGCGAGTATTGCCGTACACACCTACGGCGATTTCCTCAATTTCAATCCCCATCTCCATGCTATCGTGCCCGACGGATGTTTTCTGGAAGGCAGCGGCTTTCAAATGGCGCCGTGGTTAACAACAAAGGACCTTAGCGGGGCCTTCCGGCATGAGGTTCTTTCCATGCTCAAGAAAGAGGGGAAAATCACCGACGCCGTCATCGAAAACATGATGTCTCCCGCCATTGGTGCGGCGGGACGGATTTCACGTGCATATCGGCGAAAGGATATGGCCTGAGGATCAGCCCCGCCACAGGCGGGGCTTCTCTCAGGAGCGAATGGTATATATTCCGGTGGAGAAATCAAAAGACGGGGTCGCCAAGGTTATCTACACCTCCAAGGACGGCAGAACCCGGAAAACCTTCGACGCATTGGATTGGTTAGCCCACCTGGTTACCCATGTGCCCGGCCGGTATGAACAGACAGTCCGGTATTATGGATATTACAGCAATAAGTCACGAGGACTGAGGAAGAAGGCGGAAACGGATGACGACATCCCGGTTATCGTAAAAAATGAAATGTCATCCCAGGAATGGCGGCAAAACTGGGCGAGGTTGATTCAGAAAATTTATGAGGTCGATCCCCTGATATGTCCAAAATGCCAGGGTGAAATGAGAATCGTCGCATTTATCGAGGATGATCTGGTCATCAAAAAGATACTTGATCATCTGGGCTTGTGGGAAACGAACAATCATGATCCACCGCCACAAAAGCCCTCATATATTCCTGAGATCACTTACGATGATGACTATTCTCAGATACCCGATGTCGATTATTGGCTTCAATACAGCCAATTTCAAAACGGACCTCTTTAACCGACCTCCAGACTAAAGATCCGCACTGAGCATAGCTCCGCGTCTGGTGGGAAAACGTTTTGAAAATGGCTTCATAATTTAAAAAGTCTTGACGGCCCGATGGTATTCCTCACTCAAATTTAACCGAATTTCCATATTCTGCCGTTGGATCTCAAATTTTGGCCCTAAAGTTCCGGTGAATTTTTGCATGTCCGCCTCTCTCTTTCACAGCAGGCACAATATATTGCGCCGATTACATCTTGACAATATATCGAATATCCTTTCATATAATTTGTCTCAAAAAGCAAGTTCCTATCGATTCAAAAAGCAAGTTCCTATCGATGCTGCAAGAATATTTTGGGGATAAAATCGAGCAAAGCGCCCGGACCTTCGGGATCGCCGCGGACATCCATAAGGAAAACGCAACATTCAGAACCGACCTGCTGGATGTCGATCCCTCCTTTGTCGAGATGTTCCAGTTCGAAGTCCTTGCGGGGAGTCTGGAAGATACGCTCGCAAACATTGCGAATATCGCATTAAGTGAAAAGACCGCCAGGCGTCACTTCGGACATCAGGATCCCATCGGGAAGATTTTCGATTATACCAGGACATCCCCCAAAAACGGAGCAGGAATTTCAAGAAATGGTTTACTCACGGGCCATCGATGAGATCCGGAAGTGAAAACGGTAAAAATGGGTGAACTTTTTACCAGAGAAATAGCCTCCTCGTGGTAAGAATAACAATCGCCAAACCGTTAATTCTTATCAGCAAAAAGGAGGCCAGCAGTGACTGTACAACAAATCGGCAGGAAATTGCGACAACAAATCCATTATTTTTCGGGTGAACTCTGTTCGGGATTGGGCATTGTGGCCTCGAGGTTTGTAGAGGAGTCAATATTCGGCATTTCCTCAAGCGGTTCCGTAAAGCTGACCGAGATAGGCCGTTCATTGGAGGAAAATATTCCCCTGCATGCCACCCACAAGCGTCTGAGCAGAAACCTGGCGAATACAGACCTTGAGTATACTGTTGGAGAGAATATTCTGCGTTTGGGTGCCAAACGAATAAAAGAAAATACGTTGCTCATTATTGATCCATCAGACGTTCACAAGAAATATGCACAGAAAATGCAATACCTGGCTGAAGTTCATGACGGCAGTGAAAAGAGTATCGGGAAGGGGTATTGGTTGTGCGAAGTGGTTGGCTGCGATGTAAGTTCAAACGAGATCACACCACTGGCACAGGACCTATGGTCTCAGAAAGCCCCGGACTTCAAAAGCGAAAACGATCAGATCCTTTCGATTGTCAGTCGTGTGCGAGAGGCTACCGGGAACAAAGGCATTTTGTTGTATGACCGTGGTGGCGACCGTCGCAAATTGCTGCTTCCCTGGACCAAAGACGAACACTGCCGGTACATGATCCGACAGCGGGGAGACCGGCATTTGTCATATCGCGGGGCAAACAGAGAGTGCCTTGAATTGGCGCTTTCTTGCAAGACACCATATGCCGAGACGTTGATAAAGGAGAAAGAGGGCGAGGAAGAAATATACCATATTCAATTTGGATCTTTGCCAGTCAGACTGCCGGAATATCCGGCCAGACCCCTCTGGCTTGTGGTTGTTAAGGGCTTTGGGAAAAATCCTCTAATGATTTTAACTACCGAGCCCATGCGCCGGAGCCGAAAGGTGTTGTGGCGAGTAGTCAATGCGTATATCACGCGCTGGAAAGTGGAAGAGACCATCCGGTTTATAAAGCAGAGCTATGATTTTGAGGATGTGCGGGTGTTAACCTACGACAGGCTGAAGAATATGGCGGTTCTGGTGTTGGGTGCGGCATATTTTGCAGCAGTATGGCTTGGGACAAGAACAAAGCTTACCATCCTTGCCCGGCATGCTTTAAATGCGGCGAAACGGCTCTTTGGAATACCGGATTTTCGCTATTATGCGTTGGCTGATGGAATTAGCAGCATCTTTAAAAGAGTTGGCAAGGGGCCATTGCACCCAAGAGGCCTTGCACCAACACCATCGCCTCAATTGTCGCTATGGTGAAAAAATATTGGGGGAAGTCCTGTCGATTATACTGCTTGACAGACACTGTATATTCGTTTATCTGTTCAATGTTACTTGGGGGCTCTTGTATTACAGGAAAGTCTTGAATTTTTCCTTTCATCCCGGTTCTAACGTTTAAATTTCAGGCGTTTATCTTCTGCCTGGCCGCTTATGGGCGTGGCCCATTGTTGGCGGACTTGGTAGAAAGGACAAGCTGTTAAAAAATTTTACTTCTGAAAGCGATAATTGTAAAATAATTTACCAGCCTTTAAGCGCAAAACAAGTCTGGAAAACCAGATTCCAATAACGCCTGCAAAAACAAAAAGCCACAATAATTGCTGCATAGCATTTTATTAAGCGGCTTTTTGTTGTCCTCGATCTGAAATGCGCGAAACCATAATGATATAAAATTATTGTGGGTACTGATTTTTTGTGGCGGTTCTGTAGCAGTAGAATTTGTTGATGCTGAATATTGGGTGTGGAATGGTAGCTTATCCCATCCTATTGAATCCCTTTTTTTAAAGAAAATTTGGACAATTGCAAAACGGAATGCACGTTGTTCGGCTTTCATGAATACAATGAAACGTGAAAAATGAATTCTGCGTTTCCGATGGCAAGGCCGTTATTTTTTGGTTTAATAGGAGATCAGAATATGAAAGGCGATAAAAGCTTTGGCCTACGGCTTTTTAGACTAATTGTTCTTGTGCATATCATATTTACAGCCATTTCATTATCTGTGTCCGCCCAGGATTTTTCTGCCGTTACGATTAAAGATGAGATCGATCTCAGCGTAATTGAGGTTATTGGCGATTACGACGCAAATACCCAGGAAGGAAATGAGGCACAGAAGATAATCGCCGGTGAGTTTTATAATACTCACCCGGATGATTATGATTTTCTGGTCATATTTACAGGGTTTGATATTGAGATGCTGACCTTGATGATCGATGGAGAGCCCGTAGAAGCGGATGGCTTTTATTCACCAATACAGAATAACGCCGAGGGGATTGGAAACGAAATTTTCGACTATAGCCTTCAATACGGGAGCAACGGCAAGCTTCAAGGTATAATTACCATGGGAGATATCGATCAAAAAATAGCCGATCCCCTCGATCCGAAATTTAAGAACACAATGGAAGTGCTCAGCCATGAATTGCTTCATCGGTGGTCCGGAAAAGTCAATTTTTTTGATACAAACGGGTCATATAACGATGCGCTTCTCGGTGGTTATCAAATAGCGAGCAATGAGTATGCCCACTGGAGCTTTTTATTGGACACGGATGGTTCCATCCTATATGGCAACGACTGGTATGACAATGGAAATGGTACATTCACATCAATGGCAGCTCGGAAATACTATAGTCCGTTGGATCTGTATTTAATGGGGTTCGTCGATAAATCGGATGTGCCGCCAATGCTCCTTATCGAAAATGCGAGTGAAAGCCGTGAAAAGCTTCCCATGACCGGTGTGACAATTGAAGGGGACGCCAGATATGTAAGCATCGACGATATTATAGCCGCGGAGGGGAAAAGAGTTCCCGGCCATCAATCTTCCCAAAAACAATTCAAAATCGGGATCATGCTGCTTACGCGACCCGGTTCGTTTCAGGAAAGCGAAGTTCATGACGTCCAGACAGTCATCAAGCAATGGACGATGTGGTTTTCCGCCCTTACTGACGGGCGGGCAATTGTCTATTATGACGGGATCGGTGAAATTGATCTGCCTGAAAACCCCGGGACAGAACTGCCGCCCGTGGACCCGAGGGATGTTCCCGCCGAGATCGAGGACGGTGTATCATGGCTTGTCGCCAACCAGAAGGAGGATGGCAACTGGAAAGATGATAATTCCAGCAGCGTTCGGGACACCGCGGCGGCAATCTATGCACTGAATGATTTTACTATTGCTATCCAGAACGTATCAAGCGGCGTCGCGTGGATGGATTCCGCATCTACAGCGAGTTTGGATCATCTTTCTAAAAAGACGGCGGTTATGGGGATTGCCGGAAGCGATACGTCACTGCTTGTCAGCGAAATTGTTGAAAAGCAGAATCCGGACGGTGGCTGGGGGAGTGAACGGTTTTATCTGAGCGGCTCTCTGGATACTGCTGTCGCGTTGGAATGCCTGGCGGCCGCGGGATATGCTGAAAATGCGGTCATTCAACCGGCCATGGCGTATTTGAGAGACAGGCAGAACATTAATGGCGGATGGGATATGGACGATGGTGTCAGCAGCATTCAGACAACGACCGCCGTTCTTTCCGCTTTCAGCAATTATCTGAATGTTATCGATGTTGAAGAGCAGGTGCAGGAAGGGCTGGCATGGCTGCGAAACCGGCAGAACGGTGACGGCGGGTTCGGTAATGAATCAAGCTCGGTTTATGAAACGGCTGAAGCCCTGATTGTTCTTAAAAAATACGATGCATCATTCAATATCGCAAACAGTGCACTGGATTATATCAAGGCACATCAATCACAAAACGGCAGCTGGCATGAAAGTGCTCATCAGACAGCCCTTTCCGTGAGCGCGATGTATGCGGCAATGCGTGAAACGGACCTTTACATCTCAACCGGAGATATTTCAGTAATACCCGAATCGATTACACAACTACCGGTCGATCTACAAGTGAATGCAACCATCCGGAACCTCGGATTAACCGAAGTAGAGCAAGTAACCGTTGCACTGTATGACGGTGGTGTGGCGGAAGAGAGGAAGGTTTCTGAACAGATGGTCAGTGTCGGCGGCAATTCATTCGTGGATCTCACCTTCACCGTCACTGTTACAGATGGAAATCCCCACCTCCTCTATATCGCCGTAGACCCGGAAGGGCTCCTGACGGAGGCAGGAACCCTGAACAATACTGCATTAAAAATTGTCTATCCGGAGGGTACAAAGGATCTGGAAATTCTGGAGTCGGATCTTACCGTTTCCCCGGCAATCGCCGATATGCTCGACCCGGTCTCCATCACCGCGACGGTAAGAAACAATGGAACCAGTGACGCTTTCGCCGTTCCGTTGAAATTCAGTGTTGAAACGGCGGGTGAATCCTATCTGATCGCTGCCACCAATATGGATATTCCGGCGGGTGGATCCGTATCGCATGAACTTATCTGGGATGCCGATAGAAGCGGAGACGATCTATTGATTTCAGTACAGGCCGACCCGAACAACACCATTTCGGAACTGTCTGAAACCAACAACAAGGCATCCCTTCCGATTGTCGTCCATCCTTCCACCAAAGCCAACCTGACGTTATCCTACCAGGATATAGCATTCTCTTCGGATCCCGCCGATGAGGGGGGGAGGGGGAGCGTCGATATCTCCGTTGTTATCAGGAATAACTGCGCTTCCGCTGCCGAGAATTTTCGGGTTCTCTTCTATGGTGGTATCCCTGATCTTGGCGGTGAAGTCATCGGCACCCAGACAGTGGCCTTTTTAGGTGCCGGAGAAAGTATAACCGTCGTTAATCAGTGGGCCCCTATCGATTACATCCGGTGAAGTCGTCATCCATATTCAAATCTCTTTTTTTTATGATTATGAACTCATATCTTCGTAAAGTTTTATCTCAAACGCCATATCATTTCTTTATCAACGAGTCGTACGATGGAATTGCCATATTTGATGAAAAAGGCTTCGTTAAGGATGTGAATGAGATTTTATGCAGCATGTTTGATTATTCTTTAAAAGAGATTATAGGCAAACGAGCTTATCATTTCTTAGCGATAAAAAACAAGAAAGCATTCTGGAGAAATTTAGTAAATTGTGATAGCATAAAAAGGAACAAATACGAACTCCAAGTTATGAAGGGTAATGGTGAAATATTAGATGTTCTTTTATCAGTTTTTCCTGCTTACTCACAAAAAAACGATCAAAAATATTATCTTGGGATTTTTACCGACATATCAAATTATAAAAAAACCGAAAAAGTTTTAAAAAAGAGAGAAGAGGAGTTTTTTTTGATATCAAAACAGCTAATGAATTTATGCAACACAATACATAATATTATTGGTTCTAAAAAAATAAGTGATTTATATAATGTAATTTCATCGCAGTTTGGTGGTAATGTTGCAACAATTTCATTGACACGTTCTGAACGTCGAATAGCTGATCTAGTTGAGAGTGGCAAAACTACAAAAGAAATTGCCACTCTTCTATTCATATCGGAGAGGACTGTAAGTAATCACAGGTATAATATCAGAAAAAAATTAGTTGCGAATAAAAACAGTTAACACTAGTATTAGCAACTTTTTAACGCTATAAACATGGTACGCCATTCATACCTATTCTGATACCGAACATATTTTTTTCATTACATCCAGCCACGCAATTCATAAATTGTACACAATATTTAATTCAGGGGTCGTGGAGTTTTTTGAAGCTCCCGCCCTATCCATAACGAACTGATATTAAAAAGAAAAACAAATCTAGACATCGGCATATTTACTTGTTATGAATAATCTCAATCATTTCAACACATAAGGAGATTATTCATGGGCAAAAAAACGAATAAAATCTCGGCTCGATGAATACGTGAAACTCGAACAGCTTTCAGAGAATTTCTGGATGAAAGTAAGCGTTCTATAAACTACTACTCGGAGGTGATGGCGACATTTTCCGGGGCCAGATTCCACGGCAGTGAGGCCACCACGTGGGCCAGAAGTCTCTCTGTAGCGATGCTTTTCGGAATCAGCTGCACCACCGGCGGGGCAATCTTTACTGTGGGGCCGGGATCGTCAACGCCTTCGCAGGTTCTACAGGCATACTTGGGTCGAACATGTCGAATTACCTGGAGTTTAGCAGGCGTATAATCGAGCTTTTCACTTACCTCTTCACCGATTTGGACCATCTCGTTACCGCAGGCGCACTGCTTGTCAGCTTCCGGGATATCATGAATAACATCCACCCTTGGCAGGTTCGCAGGAAGGGGCTTACGACCCCGTTTCTTGCGGGTATGATTTTCAATGACGACATCCTCCACCGACTCCGGTGCGGATACTTCCGGGTGGGTGAAAAGCGGAAGCTGGTTTGCATCCGATTCCCGGCGCACCGCGCTTTTTCGGCCGAACAGTTCGTTCTTCAAGAGACGAACCATCTCTTCAAGATAGCTGATCTGCTCTTGTACCTTTTGATGCTCACGCTGCTGGTCAGCGATGATTTTCTTAAGAGAGGATTTGTCGTCATGAAGTGAAGAAAGCTCAATATTCATGCCGTTTTACATAGCAAAAACGGCCTTCTTTGTAAACACTGTTTTACTTCTTTTAGAAGATAATTTTATCCCGCTGCCGAGTATCGGAGCTGTCTTTGGGCATGGGTATAATCAAGACCTGCCAGAAGCCATTCGAGCTCTTTCGCTTCGATAGAAACGACTTCATCCCGAGTACGCGGCTAGGTGAAGCGGTGCTCTTCCAGTCGCTTAAGCCAAACGCAGAATCCGTTGCGGTCCCAGTAAAGAATCTTTATCATGTTCCGTCTGCGGTTGCAGAAGGCAAACAGTTCCCCGGTAAATCGGTTGTGCCCTATGAGCTGCTCAACCATAATGGAAAGTCCGTTTATAGATTTTCGCATGTCGGTACTGCCGACTGCCAGAAAAACCCTTTGAGGCTGGACAGGAAGCATTATATCGCAGCTACCTCCCGGATCAGGTTCGGCAAAGACGTTACGGGCGCATTGCGATCGAGTTCGACGGTAAAACCGTTCGGGTGATTACCCGAAGTATGGCCACCTTACGGCAATGTTCATTTACCGATGGAAGCTTCAAGGGCACAAGGGCGAAATCTGTTTCAGTATCCCGGCAGCGCCTTCGCCAATAGTACCATTGACTTGTACGAATGCCATGCCGTTTGCAATACTCGGTCTGGCTAAGACCGCTTTCTTGCCAGAAGCGGATCTGCTCTTCCCAGAATTCTCTTTTTTGGTCGGGTGTTTTTTCCTGGTAATCGATGTGCATGATTTGCCTCCAATCTTTTTTGGGTAAATCATGCCCCCGACCCCTGATTTAATTATAAAATTTTTTCCCTATAATTCGAAGCCGTTCCTTTATCCTTATGCTCGACAAAAAGTACACTATACCACCCTGTCTGTAAGCCGAGGGGTTTAAGGTTCTTCGTTTGGAAATCTACTGTCATTAGCAACTGAATCGTAATCTTGTTTATCTATTTTTTTTAACATCTCATCGGTAATGTTTTCAGAGCTGACTGCACTATAACTGCGGGTGAATAGATGACAACTCCCAAATTGTTGCTATTGGTGAGTTAACTCTTATAGCAAAACTCGTGAGATGTACCCTGTTTCAAGTTCATTATAGTAAATATTCCTAGATATAATAGTATATTTTTGAGCATTGATTTGCTTAGATATTTGGTTTACTCATTTATCCACTTATTCACATATATTTATCAATCAGCTGCTCATTCAATAAACATCTTTTTGGGGTAATATTAAGATACACGAAGATGCTGAAAAGTTTAGCATCTTCAAATAACCATAGACTTCGATAACAATTTTACCGAACAAACTAACTGAAAGGAGATTACAATGCCACTACCAAAATCTGTCAGGAAAATGGATGCAAGCAGCAGTGTTATGTCAGAAAATGTTAATGACATCCCAATTTCGGATCTTGAGGAGATGAGTATTCGTGACATTTCCGCAATGAAGAATACGGTTCTCAGGGATCTCGTAAATCAGGCTATCCAGAATCGCTTAGCTTTTCATGTTGGTGGAGCATATACAACCAGTAGTGATAATTAAATGATCATATTTTAACAAAAACAGGTGAATTCCCCGGTTCGGCCGGGGTTTCATCTAATTTAAGTTAAGTTCCTTTTTTAAAAATTCTTTTTGTAATTTTTTCCTATTTTTACAGCAATAATTAAACTTTGTTTTCACTTGGATGTAAGTATTAGTTAATAGAATCTTTTTGAACTCTCATGGAAATATATTATTTTTTCGGGATATCCATTTTTTGGTGGGTAATTCTCAAAACATTCATGCAATACCGTTTTTATAGTTTATATGAGAACCAATGCTTTTTTATTTTTTGACAAAATGAAATATTCCGAACGCATCACCATTGTCACTTTATCTTTTCTACTTCGTCAGTCATTAGTTTTTTCGAATTACTTGAGAAATAATATGTTAACCCTGTCTACATTTCTATATATCCCTAAAAAATTCTTTATTCGTTTTTCTTTTATTTATTGTGTAGATAGTGAAACATTTGTATCCGTGAGAAATAACACTCAGTGATAGGAGTAATATTTATTTTTTAATCGCATTTTGAATATTTGTTTTCGCTTTTTTATCGATATAATTCATCATTTATAAATTTCTTTTTTAGGTATTATTAATGTCGTTCTGAACGTAAATCACCATTGAATATTTTGTGTATATAAGCGCGTCCAACTTCGCATAAAGTAAATCAAATGGCTTTATGCTTCGTTTGCTTAAATATTGTTTTCCAACTGTAGTTTTTTTAATAGTGGTTTTATTTGAGGACACTTAGATAAAAATTTATGGATTTCGCTTAAATTTATTTATTTTAACTTTTCAAAGAACGAATGCTATTTTTGTGTTTTTCTTATACTCACTTTTTTTACTTAACGTATTTTTTTTAAACGTGATGCTGTATTATTTCTTAATTTTATGGGTCTATCGAAAATATTTTTAATAGGATTATTATGCCTTTCAACACTTTTGTCTTTAAAATATCTAGTTTATGTAATCTCAACTGCAGTCATTGTTATGTTTACAACAGAGGGGATGAAAGCTGGCGTAATCAACCACCTCGTATTTTACTCGATGTTATCGATAACGCTACCTCTAAAATTGGTACCTACTTAAATAAACGTAGAAGTAACATACCCGTAACAATTGGTCTCCATGGAGGTGAACCTCTCCTCGTTGGAGAAGAGTATTTTGAAAAAATTGTGAAACGTATTATTAATGGATTGAAAAGATTCAATGTAGTCTATTCTATTACTTTGATTTCTAACGGCACGTTATTTAATAAACAATTTGGTGATCTTTTAAGGCGATACAATGTATCTATTTTCGTGAGTTGTGATGAGACGCCAAGTTCAAATATCGCTACTCGTGTTGATAAGGAAGGAATACCATCCGTGAGAAAGTTGGAAAACAAACTTTCTATGTTGGCTTCAGAATATAACGATATCTTTAGTGGATTTCAGGTTGTAGTAAATCCTTCTGTTGATCCAATTGAATTGTATGATTATCTTTCATATTTTAAACCTTCAATCATCAATTATCTATTACCATTATACAACCATGAGAGTTTTCCATCAAAGAATTCTGGCATATATGGGAAATGGCTTGTTGAAAGCTTTGATTGGTGGCTAAAGAATGAGAAAAATGTAATACGTATTCGTTTTTTCGATAAAATAATAAGTATTCTGCTCAAATTAGGTAAAGCCACAACTGATGGACTTGGATACGCAGATGCTGTCACTATCGAATCGGATGGTAAATATGAAACAGATGACACACTAAAAACTACAAATTTAGGGGCTGCATTAAACCTTAACGTTTTTGAACATAATTTGGATGATGTTTTAAATCATCCGAAAGTTAAAATGATTCAAAATGGCTCAAAAACCTTACATCAAAAATGTAAAAATTGTTCTTTGCTGTCTGTATGTGGAGGTGGGCACATAACACATCGTTATTCTAAGAGAAACGATTTTTGCTCTCCTAGTGTGTTTTGTGAAGACATAAAAATAATAGTTTCTCATATAGCGAATCGTTTACGTAGAGAAATTATTTTAGGTATAGACATTTAATAAATGTATGATAAAATTATTGTAGAAAAACCATTTGCGTTTTCTTTATGGCAAAGAGACGTTCGTAAACAATGGAGCATACCGCCAGCCAGAGCGCGCCTAGAAGTATATCCTCCGTTAAACACTCCATCATCACGTGTACCAGCAGTTATCATTTTCCCTGGTGGAGGTTATGGTGTTACAAGTTTTCATGAGGGTTGCTGTATAGCTCGAAATCTTTCTCATAAAGGTTTTTACGCAGCTGTGTGCATGTATCAAGTCGCACCTGCAAGATATCCGATGCCCTTGTTTGATGGTTGTCGTGCAGTAAGAATAATTAGGTCTATGAGCGATTATTTAATGATAGAAAAAGATGTCATTGTAGCGCTTGGCTTTAGCGCTGGAGGTCATGTTGCTGGTTTAGTTTCTACAGAACATGTTGTAAACAGTCCACCGGAAGATGACTTAAGTAGTGAATGGTCAAGTCGCCCGAATTTACTTGGTCTTGTATACCCACTAATCTCAATGACAAAAGATATTCATAAAATTTCAGTGCTAAATTTTCTTGGCAAATCGTATGAGCCAAAAGTTGCTGAGTCTTTGAGTATAGAAAATCGAGTACAACCAGATACTCCCCAAAGTTTTATCGTTCATGCACTAAACGATCAGATTGTTTCTGTTAAACACTCTTTTAGGTTTATACAAGCTTGTATCAAACAAAACTTATACCCAGAAGTTCACATTCTACCCGATGGTGGACACGGATTTGGTTTGAATATGCCGTCTAAAAATAATTTTGATTGGCTCAGTAGTTTTGTTAATTGGATTAAAAAAATGATGAACGGACAATTAAAATGAAAATAATCATTCTTGGTGGTGGACCAGCAGGATGTTCTGCTGCATACTATTTACATAAAAAAGGTCTTAGTAATATTACTGTTGTAGAAAAAAACAAAATCGGTGGATTGTGTGAGACTAGATTTTGTCATGGCATACCATATGAATATGGCCCTCAAATACTTTACACCGATGATTATGAAATAAGAAGGTTTTTTAATAAATTTTTAAAAATCTCACCGCCACCAACAGCAAATGGGCGATATCAGCCGCTTGTTTCAACTGACGGCACCATATCGGGACCAGGTGTTCATAATTTTCCAATTACTTTTGCTAATGTTTTAAAATTCAAAAACGCTGAAACGATTATTGAAGAACTTTATAATCTCGATTTAAAAAATCCGGATTATTCATCGTTTGAGAATTATGCTATTAGCAGGCTAGGTAAAACTTTATATCAAACTTACGTAAGAAAATATAATGTTAAACAATGGCTCGTAGATCCAGCTGTCATGGATGCAGAATGGGCCAAGTTTAGACCGTTCACTTTGCGAAGAAATGGAATTGGAATGTTTAACACTGACTATCAAGGTCATCCAGGAGATTATAATAATTTATGGTCAAATATGTTAGAGAACATCAATATTGTTGATGGTTTCGCAGAAGTGTCAGATGATTTCAAATTGATTACTGTAAATGGAGATAAGGTTGACGCGGACCTTGTTATTTCTACTCTTCCACTACATACTGAGCTCGAATTTGTCAACACATGTCTTGTTTATGTATTGTTAGAAAGTGAAAAAACAATTATGGGCTCATATGCCACTTCCTTCCCTAATAATTATGATTTTGTCCGAATAATGGAATATCGGCAACAATACTCTGTTGAGTCGAATTTTACTTTACTTGATTTCCAGTTTTCCTGGGACGGTAAATGTGACACAGATAAATATATAACTCAAGTTCATGACTTTATTCGTGATTTTTTCGGTCACATAAATATTCACGAAATTTGGTACGATATCCGTGAAAAAGTCTACCCAATAAGCACACGCAATAATCTTTTACTTGTTGAGAACCAATTACACAAAGCTTCAGAATCAAATGTAGTACCGATGGGGCGCATGGGTGTTCATGCATACGTATCGAAAGATACGTGCATAAAAATGGGCGTAACTTTAGCGCATGAAATTGATACAATATTGTATGGTGAACCCAACAAAAAAGCACACATATTCAATGAAATGCGAAAGTATTTGACATGAATAAAATGGCCATGAAACATGTGAACAATATATTCAATAGTGGATGTGAACTCGAAGCAAATTCCGATCCATATTTTAAAATGCCGATTTGGGCAGCTATAGAACCGACAAATATTTGCAATTTAAAATGTCCATCATGTTCTAGGCAGGAGTTTGTTCATAATAAAGATAACGGAAGAATTGGAACGTTGCACAAAAACCATTTGAAACTTATACTAAAACAATTACCATTCCTTAAGGAAGTTAAATTTCATGGTCTCGGGGAGCCTTTTCTTGCTCCAAATTTTGATAGTTTACTAAAAACCCTTAAAAATACGATCAAAAATGTACATGTTGTAACAACCACTAATGCAGCCTGGTCTATAAGCGCAAGAACTGAATCAATATTGAAAAATATTGATCATCTTTTTATCTCATTAGATGGCCATGACCGAGAATCTTTTGAATCAAACAGATTTCCTGCAAAGTTCGAAAATGTAATTAAAAACATAACAGGAATAATGAAATTAAAGCCGCCTAATACTAAAATCTCGATCAATTGTTGTTTTTCTGCAAATTCATATATGCACCTTGATTCAATGGTTTTACTAGCAAAGGCTGTTGGCATAAATTCAATTAGATTTAATTTGATACAAAATTGGATTTCATCTTTTAATGAGGGAGGTAAAACAAGAGCAAAGTATGAGCAACTAAGACGAAAACATTTGTCTATAGTTAATATCGAAAGCCTACTTCGTCACGTAAATCAAATGTATGATATTGCATCATGCCTTTCTGTTGATGCCCATGTCGTTGGTAATCCTGAATTCGATATATCCAAATGTAAATGGGGCCGAGAAATGGTCTATTTAACGTGTAATGGCGATTTATTACCTTGTTCGATGCGTTGTGCACCCTATTACTCTTTCGGAAACGTTTTTGAGCAGCCGATTATTAATATACTTACGTCTGAGAAAATGTCTGAATTCATTCAACAGAAAAACAACGAAAACCCACCAAATATTTGTAAAGATTGTCCTTATTTATTGAATCGACCAATACTCCAAGAAATTTTAATAAACACAAATCAACGACTAAAAAACGATTTTCTCTACCATTCATAAGTCAAAGGAGGCCCCATTGAAAACTTGGAAAATACCATTTTTAGACGTTAAAGCCGAAAACCTCCGTATTAAAAACGATATGTTTGATGTTTTTGAAAGAGTTATTGATTCTGGAGAATACATCGACGGCAATGAAACGGAGAGACTCGAAGAGGAATTCTCACACTTTTTTCAAACAAACTACGCTGTAGGAGTCTCTTGTGGCACTGATGCTCTGATATTATCGCTTCGCGCTTCAAATATTGGTGAAGGTGATGAAGTAATAGTACCATCTTTAACATTTCCAGCAACTGCAATGGCTGTTGCTGAAGTTGGTGCAAAACCTGTTTTTGCTGAAATAGATCGCACGTTGACACTTGATGTTGAAGATGTAAAGAACCTGATCACATCAGATACAAAAGCGATTATCGCCGTGCATTGGGCAGGTCTGATGGCGGATATCTCTCCGCTCTCGGAGCTGTGTAAGACACATGACCTGATCCTTATTGAGGATGCTGCACAAGCACACGGGTCGCTGTATCATGGATGTCGCGCTGGATCTATAGGAGATTTTGGTTGTTTTAGTTTCCATGCCACTAAGACCCTCGCGGCGTTGGGTAATGGTGGAATGATCACAACTCAAAATATAGAGTATTTACAGAAGATACGTTTACTAAGAAATTTTGGTAGAAATGGAAGAGAAAGTTTTATTTGCATAGGCAGAAACTCTCGCCTAGGAGAATTTCAAGCAGGCATACTTAGGCTAAAATTAAAGAATATCGAAAACATCAATAACCATAGGACTGCAGTAGCTAATCGATATCGAGACGAATTGGGTGATTGGATTTATCCTCCGGCAGTTCCGAACGGTTTTACACACGTATACCACTTATATATTGCTCAAACACATCATCGCGATTTTTTGTACCAAGAATTACGTAAAAATGGAATTGAAGCTGTTGTTCACTACCGAGAACCATGCCATCAACAGCCGGTATTTAAAAAATATGCAAACCGTAAATTACCAGTTACTGAAAAAATATGCAAACAAATTATTTCGCTACCATTGACATTATCGTATAAATCGCAAAGTATGGTTATAGAAACTATAAAAAGTATTTTTATTAATAAGAAATGATTTAATCGTTCCTTCGTCACAAACTCACCCAAAAGAGTTCCTTATGGATCTATTTAGAGATAATGCACTTGATCGACTTACGACACCCGTTGTACTGACTGAACGGTTAAACGTTGTAACCATATCAAAAATTGTAATTGTAGGATGCATTTTACTTTTTATATTAAGCATATTAGCATGGTCCTTTTTGGGGCACGTATACTATACCGCAAAAGCTTCAGGCATTTTTTTGAATCAAGGCGGTATTTCTGAGTGCGTAGCTTCCCACGAAGGTACTATCAAATCAGTTTTGGTTTCAGTGGATGAACTTGTCACCAAAGGACAAAAAGTTGCAATTATTCGAAGACCTGATCTTGAACTTCTCGTTCAACTTAAAAAAGAGGAGCTTTTTGTTGCTGAGCAAAGGCACAATGAATTTAAAAATATAGAAAACGAAATTTTATTAAAAAAGCTTGATTCAATTAAGTTGGAACTTACTGGGATTAAAATTTCACATCAATACCTAAATGATCATTTAGAGTGGTTACAAAAAGTGACAAATAACAAAAACAAACTGTTTGATGAAGGGATCATATCAGAATATCAAAGACAAAATGCATTATTGGAACGTAATTCGGTGGATGCGGAATTTACCATTCACGAATCCAAGCTTAAAGAAAATATTGTGAAGGAACTTGAGGCAATCAAATTAACCTCTTTAAACATAATTAATCATTCATTAAAATCGGAAATCATTACTCGAGAGCTTGCTATTTTAGAAGATCGTTTAAAGCGTGAATCACAAATTGTTAGTCCATTAAATGGTAGAATTATCGAAATTAATAAACGTTCAAATTCAGTTGTTGAGTTCGGTGATTCTGTTGCACTGATAGAACGGATTGAAAAAGAGTTAGATGATTTAAGAGCTGCTCTTTTCTTTCGTCCGGAAGACGGAAAAAGATTATCCATCGGATCGAAAATTCGATTGATTCCAGGCGGTGTAAATGAAGTGGAGTATGGTGCCATGCTAGGTTCTGTAGTAGATATATCTCCATTTCCTGCTTCTCACTTAGCCATCCATGCGATTTTAGGTAATCATCGTCTTGTTGATGAATACACGGCATACGGAGCCCCGATAGTAGTGATAGTCAAACCAATACAATCTCTTTCTAAAAATGGCACCTATGTCTGGACCTCAGGTCACACGCCACCAATTAAAATAGCTAGCGGAAGTGTCTGCGAAGGCAATGCACTAATTGAAGATAGGAACCTGATAAGCCTCGCAATTCCTTGGATCCGAAAAACTGCATCATTGGGTTCCCAAGATAGTTTTACCGAAAAGTGAAGATAGATTGTCATCGTAAACATACTTTAAAACAGGTTATTATTTATATTTCTGAAACTGACGGTGCTATCATGAGCAGCAATACCGTTTTTAAAATACCCAGAGTGCATACACCGACGTTACTTCAGATGGTGCAAGTTGAATGCGGAGCAGTTGCCTTAAGTATTGTTCTAAGATTTTATGGCTTAAAAATACCTCTAGGTGAAATACGTAAAGCCTGCGCAATCTCACGTGATGGTGTTAGTATTGTCGGTATGATACGTGCTGCTATTTCTTATGGATTAAATGCCGAACCTTTATATCTAGAAATCGAAGATCTTAAATATCATAAAATGCCACTTGTTCTTCACTGGACATTTGGTCATTACGTTGTTTTAGAGGGAGTGGTAAATGATTTTTTCTATATTAACGATCCATCTATTGGCAGAACGAAGGTTTCGTATCGTGAATTCGATGAGTCATTTACTGGTATAGCACTTTCTCTTTTACCTTCTGAACATTTTCAAAAAGGTAATTCCACTCCATCCTTTTTCAGACTTGCTTCCAAACACCTACGGGGCACATACAAGTCTTTGTCATTTCTTTTTATAGTCGGTCTTACAGTTACTATCACCACAGTAGCCCAACCTATCCTTTTAAAAATTTTTGTCGATGAAATTATCGTTCGAGGTATCGAATCTTGGCAAACACCCCTATTAGTCGGGATTATTGGAACTTTGGGCATCAGCGCGACACTGATATGGTTTGAAAAATTTCTGGTTGTAAAACTGCGACTTAAATTATCAGTTTCTATGTCCGCGCATTTCTTTTTTCAGTTACTACAGTTATCAGCGTCATTCATTGGTTCTAGGGCTGGCGGTGAATTAATTTACCAATTAAATTTAAATGACAGCATTTCAAAAACACTTCTAACAGCACCCGTCAGATTTGTAATTGATATATCAATAATAATATTATTAATATGTTTAATGTTGAGTTATAATATTTTCTTGAGTATTGTTTGTATATTTTTCGCTTTAATAAATGTCTTGGCTCTATCTTGGTCTTCAAAGCGGAGAGAAGATGAAGGTATTACATCTCGCACATTAGAAGGTAAATTATATGGTGTTGGCTCAAATGGACTCAGCAACATCGACGCGCTTCATGCTACAAGTTCAACTTCTGCATTTTTTAATATCTGGAGTGGCCATCACGCACGCGTTTTCAATGCGGAACAAAGACTCGGTGTGCTTATCTACCGACTTTCTGTTCTTGCACCGCACCTTTCGAAATTAACAAGCGTTTCTTTACTTATTCTCGGCGGTTCACAAGCAATGCAGGGTGAAATCACTTTAGGTATGCTAATTGCCTTTTCTATGATATCAGTACAGATAAACCAACCATTGGAAAGTCTACTTTGGATTGCGAGAAATTTATACAGAACTCGTGCCGACATTGACCGCATTGAAGACACAATGAGAGAAGATACGACTGATGATTTAATCACAAGCACTAATGATAAAAATGCCAATTTGACACGATTATCTGGTCATATTGAAATGCACAATATTACATTTGGTTACAATTATGAAGAACGACCACTTATTAATAATTTCAACTTGAGGGTTTTCCCTGGACAGCGAGTTGCTTTAGTTGGGCCTACTGGTAGTGGCAAATCTACTATTGCAAACCTTTTGGCTGGTGTATTTGAGCCATGGGGAGGCGAAATATTGTTTGACGGCATATCGCGAAAAAGCATTACCAAAACTGTACTCACAGATTCAATTGGGTTAGTGGACCAAGAAATTTTTCTTTTTGAAGGATCTGTACAAAAAAATCTCACTATGTGGAACACACAAATTCAAAGTAACATATTAGACACTGCAATTCGAGATGCTCATATTAAAAATGAAATCCAGAACCGAATTGGTGGAATAGAATCTGATGTCGTTGAAGGTGGTTCGAACTTTAGTGGGGGCGAACGCCAAAGGTTAGAGCTCGCTAGAATTATGGCATCTGGTGCTAACATTCTTATCTTAGACGAAGCAATGAGCGCGCTGGACCCTGAGGTGGAACTTGCAATTGATGACAACATTCGCCGCAGAGGTTGCACATGCATTATTGTAGCTCATAGATTAAGTACAATTCGCGATTGCGACGAAATTCTTGTTTTAGAAAAAGGGGGAATTATTGCAAGAGGTAACCATGACGAGCTTATGAAAAGTTCTGAAACATATAGAAATCTTGTCTATTATGGATAGTCAATTAATATCTTCAGCATTAGATGTAAGCCAGCATCTTTCAGAGATTATTTCTGTTGATTCTTCAAAAAAACTCTTGTTGAGCGATCCAAATCGTGCATATACAATCAAGTCCGGCAGAGTGGATGTATTTTTAGTTCTCAAAGGTGAATGTGAAGGAAAACCTTTATTTATTGGTCGCTTTTTTCCAAGGAACATTATTCTTGGCATTAAAACATCCTCATTAAAAGACCGAGTTAATATTATTGGCGTAGGTAATGTCGGCACCAAGGTTAGTGAAAGTGCTCGTTCAAGTTTATTTTCCCAACTCGGTTACGACGATTCCAGTGCCGGCAACATTCTAGAAATCCGGACATGGCTGCGTTGTTGGCTTGGAGATTGTTCAACTAACAGCTTTCAAAAACGCATTGATAATAAATGGACAACTATAGAGCAACTAATTATTACACAATTGCTTGAAAAAATTAAACAAGCAAAACAACTAATATCCGAAGATAAAAAACGTAGGCAAAAATATGAGATTGATCAAAAAATTGCTATTGACAAAGCAGTTCGTGTTCTCGCTATTGATGACCAATCAAGCTTAATTGAAAAAAATCATCATTTACAATACCGTAATCCCGTAGTACGCGCATTAGCAACAATACGTCACTCTCAGGGGTTTAAATCAGATCTAAAGGATTTTCCGAAAAACGTATCTATTCAAACCGTTCTTTCGTCCACAGAGATTTCAGCACGTCGAGTATTTTTAGATAATGAATGGTGGCGTGAAGAAAGTGATTGTATGATTGCTGTTCTAAAGGATAAGAAAGTCCCAGTTGCACTTATTTATGAAAAATATAAGGGATACTATTGGATCGATACATTTAGTTTAAAACGCCATCGTATAGATAGAAATAGTCAGCACCTATTCGAAGACGAGGCTTACGCTGTTCGAAGCACCCTTCCAGACGATTCGATATCTAAAAAAAGGCTCCTAAAACTCATTTTTTTTGAACTTAATCATGAAATTTGCTATGTTGCGTTACTGGGGGTGTTAGTGGGATTAACCGGTATAGCTATTCCAATAGGTACGACAATTATTGTTGACCAAACAATTGCTTGGGGCAGCAATAATGACCTGATTTATATCGGTATCTCATTAGTTTCTACTGTTTTTGCCGGAACGTTTCTTTCCTATATTCAGTTCATTCTCTTATTGCGGATTGAAGGCAAAATGGACAATTTGGTTGTAGCCGGCTTATGGGAAAGATTGTTGCGTCTTCCGAGCTTTTTTTTTCGAAACAGAACATCCGGGGATTTGATGAAACGTATGCAAGGTCTTCGCGATATTAAGAATTTACTTGCCGGAGGCTTAATGCCAACGCTATTCTCTATCCCATTGGCATTAATATATTGCTTTCAACTTTTCTGTTACGATATTTCAGTTGGTTTCTTCGGTGTACTTTTTGGCTTAGCAAGTCTTGCGCCTTTATGCATTGGCCCACATATACTAAGACTTCAACGAGAGCACGTTAAATCTGATGGAAAACATAGTGGTACAGCACTCGATCTCATAAACGGTTTAAAAAAAATCCGAATTGCCGGTGCAGAGGGACTGACATTCAATCTTTGGAGTACTCTATTCGCTAGAAAAATTCGACTTGGACACCGTGTCAACTTGGTGACCGCAGCTGTTGAACTTTGGTTGGAAAACCTACCGCTGATGGGGCTGTTTACGCTATTTTTATATACAGTTATCAAACTGCAAGACACTGCAATTATATCAATTGGTGTATTTATGGGAGAAATAGTTGCCTTTACGTTGCTTTTGTCCCATTGCCGTCAATTGTCTAACACATTGTTACAGTTACTTGGATTATACCCAATGTTAGAGCGCGTGACACCTATGCTCAATTCTGTACCTATCCGCCACTCAAATACTGGCAGACATAGACGCAATATCGAAGGTGCAATTTCTATTGAGAACGTCTCTTTTCGCTACGCAAAAGGTAATAAATTTGTACTGCAAAATATTTCTATTGATATAGAACCTGGAGACTTTATTGCTATTGCTGGCCCTTCAGGTTCCGGTAAATCTACTTTGATACGGTTATTACTTGGCTTCGAAACACCCTGTCATGGATCTATTATATATGATGGGGTCGCCTTAGCCGATTATGACATATACGATTTACGCAGGTTTTTTGGAGTTGTGTTGCAGGAATGTCGTCTTATAACCGGCGATGTATTGATGAACATTGCAGGGAATCGCCCTTGTACTCTTGAACAAGCTTGGGAAGCTACCCGAAAAGCCGGAATAGAAAAAGAAATCCGATCAATGAGTCTTGGATTGAAGACATTTGTTGGTGAAAACGGTAGCATGCTTTCTGGAGGCCAGCGACAAAGGATACTCATTGCACGAGCACTAATTACAAACCCAAAGATTTTACTTTTAGATGAGGCCACAAGTGCACTCGATAATCGTACTCAATCAAACGTGATGGATAGCCTTCGCAGACTCAATGCTACTACAATAGTCGTTGCCCATCGTTTAAGCACAATACGTGAAGCAGACAAGATAATATATATAGAAAATGGACAGATATTGGAGATTGGTAAATTTGATGAGCTAATGGAAAAAAGGGGGCATTTTTTTAATTTGGCAAAACGGCAAATAGGATAATATCTAAGTTAGATATATAGACAACAGGATTTATTAGCCCGGTCACTAAATACTATAAAAACATGACTGATGTGCTAACGAATCGTCATTGAAATAATTGACGCACAAAATACGGTCCATTTAAAAACTCGATTATTCATGAAAGCACTATTATGATCAATAAAAGCCAGAAACTGATATCCGACCGAATACTTCTAACATCCATAATTTGGCTATACCAAATATGTATCATACAAATTTGTTTTCTTATTAGTTATTAGACAACTCAAAATCCCTGTAGAAATAGTAAAGTATATAAGGTAGAGGAAAAGGAGTTCAACTATGAGCAGATACAATGATTTTCCACAAACAGTGACTACAAATAGTGGGGCGATTATTAAACTTAGGAGAATTGAGAGAAAAGACTCCTACCTTGTTAAAAAATTAAATCGTGCGATTGTAAAAAAGGGGGAAGGTGTTGTACTTAACCTGAATGAGGTTCCCGACGATGACCTATTTTGGGACAAAAAAGTAGCTGGTTGGTTAAAATATAGAAACAATCTATTTATTGCGGCAGAGGAACTAGGAAAAATTATTGGGACTGCGGATATTAGCAGAATGAATGCTAACAGTTTGGCACATAATGGAATACTAACCATCGGAGTTCATCCTGAAAAACAAGGGCAAGGAGTTGGTAGGCTCCTTTTTAATGCAGTCATGGAATGGGCAAAACGCGAAACAATTTATAGAATTACACTTTATACATTAGCTAACAATAATAGAGCAATAGAGCTTTTTTGTTCAGGTGGCTTTAGGAAAATACAACTTAGAAAAAATTTTGTAATCATCAATGGGCAACCATTTGATGACGTAGTCATGGAGTGGATCTCAACAAAATACAAACTTTCAGGTATGCCGTAATCTTGCATTGATCAAACCATATTCATAGAAAACATGAACACCATCGCTATCATCACCAAAGCCATGGGATATATGGGACAAATTGGACAAGACCTGATATTGTCAGCTTGCACTCTTGAAAAAAAATGGGGACAGGTAAAGAAAAGAAAATGGGGACAGGTAAATAATGCTTGACTTAGCCTCTTCCCTTGGGTAAAGATCGATTTGAAAATACAAAAGGAGCGAGCATGGCCCGAATACCCAGAATAATGATTGCCGGAGAGCCGACTGCCTACCACATCATGTCCAGAACTGCCTTGGAAGGCTATCCAATGGATGATGTGGATAAGGATTATTTTGTCGAGCAGGTGGTGAAGCTCAGCAAGCTCTTTTTTGTTGAGGTTTTAGGCTTTTGTTGCATGGGGAATCATTTCCACCTGTTGGTGCGTATTCGTCCGGATACAGATTATTCGGACAGCGAAATTAAAAAGCGTCTTGCGGCTTTTTATGATAAAGAGCCTGTTTTTTATAAAGACGGGCAGATCCCATATTATCGGGAGAAGTTTACCAGTCTCTCGGAATATGTTCGGGAGATAAAGGTCCGTTTCGCGCGGCATTACAACAAGCGCCATGGTCGGAGGGGATATTTCTGGGGAGACCGCTTCAAAAGCGTGATTGTGGAAAACGGTGAGACGCTTATAAACTGCCTGGCATATATAGATCTGAACCCGGTTCGGGCCGGACTTGTCAGCAAGCCTGAAGGGTATCGCTGGAATTCCATCGGCTACCATTTACAGACGGATAACAGGGATGGTTTTCTGTCTCTGGATTTTGGGCTTCGTGAATTTGGAGACATGGACGACAGAGAACGCCTTCGCAGGTATCGGCGCTTTCTGTATAAGACCGGCGCTATGGATAAGGGAAAAGGGATTCAAATCGAGAAGTCTGTTGCTGCAAAAGAGAGAAAAAACGATTTCCGAATAACCCGAAGGCACCGCTTTACCTACAGAACCCGCTATTTTACTGATTCCGGCATTATCGGCGGTAAAACATTTGTGTCCGAAACCTATCAGAAAGCAAAAAAAACATTTCAGGCAAAACGGGACAAGATCCCCAAGCCAATCTCCGGGCTATCCGGGATTTACTCTCTGAAACGTCTCATGGAATAATCACCAAACCCTCCGACACCCCTCGAAAATTTCGATCCCATCACGGTTTTATTGAAATATCGGACATTCATGTCCAGAGTTTGCTTCAAGGCGCGTTCCGTCCTGCTGTATATTGGATTTTATCGTTCAATGCTGCCACTATTCTGATAATAGAGGCAAATGAGACATGGGTTTTTCATAACCAATGAAATAATATGAACGAGTTGCATTATATACCTGCCCCAATACCCTTAATGCTGGATGAACCTTCAAACCCGGTACGAATTGTCTGTTGCCGAATAAAAGCTCGTGATAAAATACATTCAAAAGTTAATCATGCTGCCTGGACCGAAAACCCGATTCCGTCTCCATTCGCATCGAGAGTGACGACATCCCCATCCTTGACGCCCCCTTTTAGGATCTCCATGGAGAGGGGGTTTTCCACATGCTTCTGAATGGCGCGCTTGAGCGGCCGTGCACCGTATACCGGATCGTACCCCTCACCGGCCAGGAACTGAGCCGCTGGATCGGTCAATACCAGGGAGATATCCCTTTCCGCCAGTCGCGCCTTCAAGCGTTCCATCTGGATCGCCACGATGTCGCCAATCTGCTCCCGGGTAAGGTTGTGGAAAATGATCGTCTCATCGATCCGGTTGAGAAACTCGGGCCTGAACCGTGAGCGAAGGGCCTGGGTCACCCGCTGCTGGAGCGCTTCCCAATTGGATGCACCTATCTCCTGAATATCTTCACTGCCCACATTGGAGGTCATGATGATAATGGTATTCTTGAAATCAACCGTCCGGCCGTGGCCATCGGTCATTCGCCCGTCGTCCAGAATCTGGAGAAGCACGTTGAACACTTCCGGGTGGGCTTTTTCGATCTCGTCGAACAGCACTACCGAGTAGGGTCTTCGCCGGATCGCTTCCGTAAGATAGCCACCCTCTTCATATCCCACGTATCCCGGCGGCGCACCGATCAATCTGGCTACGGCGTGTTTTTCCATGTATTCGCTCATATCCACCCGGACAACTGCCTGCTCGTCGTCAAAAAGAAACGCCGCCAGGGACTTTGCCAATTCCGTTTTACCCACACCGGTGGGTCCCATGAATATGAAGGAACCGATGGGCCGGTTGGGATCCTGAAGTCCGGACCGCGCGCGGCGCACCGCGTTCGACACGCCGGAAATCGCTTCGGACTGCCCGATAACCCGCCGGGCAAGACGTGCTTCCATCTCTACCAGTTTCTCCTTCTCTCCCTCCAACATTTTGCTCACCGGGATGCCGGTCCACCGGGAGACGACTTCCGCGATATCCTCCTCATCAACCTCCTCCTTGAGCATTTTCCTTGTCTTCTGATACGCCTCCAACTGCCGGTTCGCCTCCTCCAGCTTCTGATTGAGTTCGCTCAGCTTGCCATAGCGTATCTCCGCCACCCGGGCCAGGTCCCCGTCCCGTTCGGCCTGCTGGCTTTGCTGGTTGAGCTTTTCGTTCTCCTGGTTGATCCGGCGAATCGTCTGGATCAGCTCTTTTTCCTGTTGCCAGTGGCGCTTCATTTCCGAAAGCTCTGCTTCCATGTCTGCAATTTCTGCTTCAAGAGTGACGAGTCGTTCCCGGGATCCCGCATCCGACTCTTTTTTAAGCGCCTCCCGTTCGATCTCCGCCTGAATCATCCTGCGCTGGACGTTGTCGATTTCCACCGGCATGCTGTCGATTTCGATGCGAAGCCGGGATGCACATTCGTCCATGAGGTCGATCGCCTTGTCCGGCAAAAAGCGGTCCGTGATATATCGATGGGAGAGCTTTGCCGCCGCTACAATGGCGGAATCCTTTATGCGAACCCCGTGATGGACCTCGTACTTCTCTTTCAGTCCCCGGAGGATGGAGATGGTATCCGCCACCGTCGGCTCGCCCGCCATCACCGGCTGGAACCGGCGTGCCAGGGCGGCATCCTTTTCGATATATTTCCTGTATTCGTTCAGGGTCGTGGCCCCGACACACCGAAGCGTACCCCGGGCCAGGGCGGGCTTGAGCATGTTGGAGGCATCCATGGACCCTTCGGCCGCCCCGGCGCCCACAAGGGTATGAAGCTCATCGATAAAAAGAACCACCTCGCCTTCGGCGCGCTCCACCTCCTTGAGCACCGCCTTCAGTCGGTCTTCAAACTCGCCCCGGTACTTGGCGCCCGCAATCAGCGCCCCCATGTCCAGGGCCACGAGGCGTCTGTTTTTCAGGGTTTCGGATACGTCCCCGGCAACGATGCGCTGGGCAAGGCCTTCCACGATGGCCGTTTTTCCGACCCCCGGCTCCCCGATCAATACCGGGTTGTTTTTCGTTCGGCGGGAGAGCACCTGGACGATCCGCCGGATTTCATCATCCCGGCCGATGACCGGATCGAGCTTTCCCCTTCGGGCCAAATCGGTCAAATCCCGGCTGTATTTTTCCAGCGCCTGGTATTTTTCTTCCGGATTCGGATCCGTGATACGCTGGGATCCACGCAACTCCTGAAGCACTTTCAGAACAGCGTCCGATGTAATTCCGTTTTTGAGAAGAACTTTTGCCGCTTCGCTGTTTTTTTCCGCCAGGAGGGAAAGCAATATATGCTCGACACTGACATACTCGTCCTTCATGTTTTCAGCATGAGAAAAGGCACCCTCCAGAACCGCCCTGCTCCGGGTTGAAATGTAAACATCGCCGGCCCCGCTGACCTTTGGAAGACGGTCCAATATCTTCGCGATATGCTGTGTAAAACTTTCCGGGGAAACGCCCAACTTCTGGAAAATGGATACGGCAATCCCCTCTTTCTCCGCCGCCATGGCCGAAAGGATATGCTCCGGTTCTATCTGCTGGTGCTGCCTCCCCGATGCCAGTGCCTGGGCCTGGGAAATAAGTTCCTGTGACTTGATGGTGAATTTATCAAAACGCATAACGCCTCCCGCAATTTATGTTCTATTTCCGGAAAATAAAGTAACCACTGCGCTGGGGTTGTCAAATTATGGAGTTGATATGCTTGGCACAGATCGGCAATAAATATGATTGGTTAGAAAAACTACTCGGAAGGCGGGACTGCTTTTTTGCGGACAAGATATTCCTGTATTCTGTTCCCTTCCATCTTTTTGACAGTCACCTCCAGTTCTTCGGTTATGAAACTGTCATTAAGGTTGGGAATATATCCAATCTTATCGAGTATATATCCCGAAAAAGTGTCGTACTCTTTCGATTCGGGAATATTGATATCAAGGGTTTCATTGACCTCTTCAATCTCCGATTTCCCGAGAACGATCCATTCGTTCTTTTTCAACCGGACGATATGCGGCTCTTCCTTATCCGTCTCATCACTGATCTCTCCCACGATCTCTTCAAGTACATCTTCCAGGGTAATGAGTCCCGCAACACCACCGTGTTCATCCACAACGATGGCGATGTGCTGCTTGCGTTTTTTAAACTGCCGCAAAAGACTGTCGAGCTTTTTGTTTTCGGGTACGAAGTAAGGTTTGGACATGATCGTTCTGACGGTAATCGGCTGGGACGACGTGGCTTGATGCATGAAGATGTCCTTGATATTGATAGTGCCGACCACACTGTCCATACTCCCCTCGATCACCGGAAACCGCGTATATCCTGACTGAAGCATCGTTTTCAACTCCAGTGGCTGGTCCACATCCACCACGAACATATCCCCCCGGGGAGTCATGATTTCAGAAGCACTGGTATCATCAAACTCGATGATGTTGTGAATAAACTCCCTCTCCTCCTCCTTGATCTCACCTTCCTCTTCCACTACCTCCACGAAAGTTATCAGTTCAGCTTCCGTGACCGATGGCGTCTTTTTTATTTTACCGGTCAGTTTCGGTATAAAATCAAGCAGAAGAACCGCGGGATAAAGCAGCAGGGAGAGCCAGTAAATCGGGTAAATAACAAGTCTGGCCAAAAGAAGATTGTTCCGGGTCGCCACGGATTTGGGCACAATCTCACCAAAAATGAGAATAAGAATCGTCATGATAATAGTGGCGATGCCCACAGCCCGATTTGGAAAAACAATGATTGCAAGAGCCGTGGCATAGGAAGCCGAAGCGATATTGACCAGGTTGTTTCCTATTAAAATGGTGGTGAGAAGACGGTGGGGATCTTCTTTCATTTTATGAATGAGCTTGTCGGTGGCACGCTGGCTTTTTGCAAGGTGCCTTGCCTTAACCCTGCTTATCGAAAACAGCGCCGTTTCGGAAGAAGAAAAAAAACCGGAGAGTATCAGTAAAATCAGCAGCACCAATAGCTGTGGCACCATCGTCTATATGTTCCTTTTTCGCATGGTTGTATATCCGATATACAATAAGACAGGCTACTCTTTTTCAGCCGCTATGTCTACCCCTTAATAACGGCAAGCGGCACCAGTCGTGCCACTTTTTTTGCAATTCCCGCCTCGTGAACCACCGATACAACCTGATCCACGTCCTTGTACGCCAGGGGGGCTTCCTCGGCAAGCCCTGAAAGACTCCCGGCACGCACGTGGATTCCGTCGGCCTCGAGCGCTTCCCGAAGCCTTGCGCCATGAACTCTTTTTTTCGCCTGACGTCTGCTCAGAACTCTCCCGGAACCGTGACAGCAGGAGCCAAAGGTTTTCTCCATGGCCGTTTGAGTTCCCACGAGCACCCAGCTTCCGGTCCCCATGGAGCCGGGCACCAGCACGGGTTGACCGATTTGCCGGTACACGGATGGAATCCCGGGGGAGCCGGGGCCAAAAGCCCGTGTTGCGCCCTTTCGGTGAACGCAAACGGGTATACGTTTTCCGGCCACCATGTGGGTTTCGATCTTTGCCATATTATGAGCAATGTCGTAAATCTGATACACCTGTCGTCGGGATATCTTTCCGCCCAAAACCTGATCGACGCTTTCCCGGATTCTATGTGTCAGTACCTGCCGGTTGGCGAAAGCGTAGTTGGCGGCCGCATTCATGGCAGCAAGGTAATCCTGCCCGTCGTCACTTTGGATAGGCGCACATACCAGTTCCCTGTCCGGCAGATGGATCCCGTATTTCCGGACCGTCTGGTGAAACCGTTTGACATAATCCCCGCACACCTGGTGCCCGAGCCCCCGAGAGCCGCAATGAATTTGAATGACCACCTGCCCCGGGAAAAGTCCCATTTGACGCGCCGTCGCCGGTGCCGTTATTCGTTCCACAACATCGAGTTCGATGAAATGATTTCCGGAGCCCAATGTTCCCATCTGATTTTTCCCGCGCGCCTTGGCCCTCGGGCCGACACTTCCGGCTTCCGCGCCTTCAAGGCATCCGGTCTCTTCGGTCTTTGCCAGGTCTTCTTCCGTGGCGTACCCTTTTTTCAGTGCCCATCTGGAACCGGTCTCAAGTACCCGATCGAGTTCCCGGGCGCCCAGATTAATGGTGCCGCCCCGGCCCTTTCCACTTGGACAGTTCGCATACAGCGCAGACAGAAGAGTGTCGAGAAAAGGCGCCACGGCACCTTTCTCCATTTGCGTTCCCAGAAGCCGGACACCGCAATTGATGTCATAACCGACCCCGCCCGGAGAAATCACTCCGTCGGAGACGCTTGTGGCAACAACACCGCCGATAGGAAACCCGTATCCCTGGTGGATATCCGGCATGGCAAGGGCCGGGGCGACCACTCCCGGCAACGTGGCGGTATTGACGAGCTGGTCCAGGCTTTTGTCGCCCAGGCCGGCCTGCATCAGCTCCGGAGTGGCATAAAAGCAGGCCGGCACCCGCATGTCGAAGCGAAAGGAAGACCGTATCTCAAACCGGTAAGGTGCCACTTCGTGTATATCATCCCGACTTACCATTGGTATTGTCCCTTTTTTGAAATTGGCTCATAAGCTACACATCAAAAACCACCGTGGCTTCAAGCTGGTAATCGGTTTTGACAATTTTCAGATTATGGTAGGTAACCGCCTTGATAACTGTTTGAAGCGAATCGACCCGATTTCCACAAGCAACAACGATCAAGCGGTGGTCGGTGACACATTCGAAGTCAAACGCATAAAAAACCTCCCGGTTGACCTCGGCGGAATATGCAAGCTCCCCAAGCCACTCCACCAGGAGACTTTCCCTGTCAAACGCTTCAAGCGAAAACCGTTTTCGGACCGCCGGGCCGCCGCGCATCAAATCGCACATCAATCGAGTCGCTCCGAGAGCGGCCTGGCAAAGCAATCCTTCAAAATTCGGAGCCCAGATTCGAATTGCGACATCCGCGGTATGATCGACCTCCTCAAAGCCCGCACGATCCGGATCTTCACTGTTGCCTTTTGTAAGCACTGCATCCAATTCTGTGTGCCTTTTCATCTGTGTATACAGAGAGTTAATATATCATATACCAGTGTAACAATTCATTGCAAGCATAAGCATACTCGCTGATCTCGCTAATTCTATTAACCTAATTTTCTTTGCGGTAGGCATGCGGTAGGTCGGACCCGCGAAGAGATTCATACAAAGCGATCCCCACCGCCGTGGAAAGATTGAGACTCCGGATCTCTTCGGAAATGGGAACATGGTATGCAGCATCCGGATAAGCGGAAAGAACCGACTCCGGGAGCCCCCTCGTTTCAGAGCCGAAGATTAAAAACATACGCGAAACGGTGGGCAGCTGCCGGAACGAGCGGGCCGCACTTTTTGAAAACAGGGCCACTTCCGTGGCTGCGGGCATCATTTCAGACTGAAACCGCGGGAACGATTCCCAGACACGAAGCGGCACCCTATGCCAGTAATCAAGCCCTGCCCGTTTGAGGCGACGGCTGTCCAGTGAAAAGCCCAGCGGTTTGATCAGGTGAAGAAAAGCGCACGCACCCAGGCAGGTGCGGCCAATATTGCCCGTATTCCAGTGGACCTCCGGCGCCACCAGCACCACATGCCGCTCCGGCCCGGTCAGATTCGCGCCACCCTTTCCGGACACTTAAAAGACCCGTGGCTTACAGATAACTTCCCGGATCCGCATATCAAACAGATCCGACTGATTCGCCGGTTTGAGCACCAGGGCCGCATCCGCACCCCGCCCGCTGCCGCCGATGGCGATAACATCCTGCCCCGACAGCATTCCCGCATCCGAAGCCATGATGGATATTTCAACGGCCACTTTTACGCCCTGACCGAAAAGTCTGAGGGTATCCGCAATAAGCAATACGGGAAACCCGCCGCCATACTTCTTGAAGAGCGAGCGTTCCACGCCGGACAACGCATGGGTGGCGGAAACAACCCGTGCCCCTTTCGTCTCCAGGTCCGCCCTCACCGTTTCCTCCATAACGGTCTTGAACGGCTCCTTGAAACCGTTGTGGTAAGTGACAACCACCACTCGAAACCCTCTGAACATCTCCAGGGTTTGATAGGCTGTATCACCCTTGGTTGAAGCGACAACCACCTCCTGAATGCCAAGTGCTTCCGCACGCTCCCTGGCAAGGGCGATCGTCTGTTGTGTATTTACTTTTCCTGTTTGATCAAAATGCATGCCGCCTCCGCTGTTTTTAACATAACATCGTTGTTTTCTATAAGAATTCATGTCAAAATACACTATTTATCACCAATTTCAAACGGAAAGAGATATTTCGGGGCCACAGCAATGATTATTGATTTTCATACCCATATTTTCCCCGAAGCTGTAAATCAGCACCGGGAAGCTTACTTCAAGGATGAGCCCGCTTTTGAACTGCTCTACAACTCTCCCCGCTCCAAACTCGTGGGCGCCCGGGAAATCATCTCCACAATGGATGCTCAGGGTATCGACCGTTCGGTGGTTTTCGGCTTTCCCTGGAAAAGAATGGAAACCATGCGGATGCACAACGACTATATTCTGGATGCCGTAAAGAGATTTCCCGAACGGCTCATCGGGTTTTGCTGCCTCGATCCCGGGCATCCGGAAGCCGTCACGGAAGCACGCAGATGTCTTGAAGAGGGCCTTTGCGGTTTGGGAGAACTTGCCTTTTACAATACCGGTTTTACACCGGCCATAATTGATCAGCTTCAGCCGCTTATGTCGTTGTGCGAGGAAGCGGATGTGCCGGTGCTGATTCATACCAACGAACCGGTGGGGCATCTCTACCCGGGCAAAGCACCCATGACCCTGGTTGAAATTTACAGGCTGATTCAAGCGTTTCCGGAAAATAAAATCGTTCTCGCTCACTGGGGGGGTGGGCTTTTTTTCTTTCACTTGCTTAAAAAAGAAGCCAAAACGGCCCTGAAAAATGTTTATTTCGATACGGCGGCATCTCCGTATCTATATGATCCGAAAATTTATCGGACAGCCGCGGATATCATCACCCCCGAAAAAATTCTTTTGGGAAGCGACTACCCGCTGCTGCCGCCAAACAGATATTTTGATGAGATGCGCCGGAGCGGCCTGTCGTCTTCGGAAATTCGCACCATTTCAGGAATGAACGCAAAGCAATTGCTAAAACTATATTGACAACATGTTGCCACTTGGTTTAATCTTAACTGCTTGAAACTTTGTAATAAATTTATTGTTTTTATCGGGTTCGTCAATTTTTGTCTGGACAATGTGTGATCACCCGGGGATCGAAATTAATAAGACAGATCGTTCATGAGACCATATGAACTATTTTGAACTCTCAGACAGGGAATTTGCCCTATTCAGCCGTCTTGTCCTTGAAAAGGCCGGAATCAACCTCCACGAAGGTAAAAAAGAGCTGGTCCGATCCCGGTTGAGCCGCCGGCTTCGGGCAAAAAAGATAGATCGGTTCAAAGACTATTATAAATTTCTCCTGGCGGATGAAAGTGGAGAAGAACTCATCCATATGCTGGATGCCATTTCCACCAACCTGACCAGTTTTTTCAGAGAGCCCAAGCATTTTGACTTTCTTGAGAAAACGGCGCTTCCGACCGTGCTGGCCACCAAAAAAACCCGAATCAAGCAGGTAAATATCTGGAGTGCCGGATGCTCAAGCGGGGAAGAACCATATACACTTTCCATTTGCCTTCATGAGTTCGCGGAGAAAGTCTCTGACCTCGATATACGAATCCTGGCCACGGATATTTCGACTAAAATGCTTACAACCGCTGCCAGCGGTGTTTATCATCAATCTCAAATTCATACTATTCCGCCGGTTGTGCTCCGGAAATATTTCCAGCGCGGCCAGGACAGATGGAACGAACATTACCGCCTTAAACCGTTTGTCCGAAATACAATTCAATTTCAGCGACTGAATCTCATGGAGCCTTTTCCATTCAACAATAAATTTCAAATTATTTTTTGCCGAAACGTCATGATCTATTTTGACAAAACAATCCAGAACAAGCTGGTCAATAAATATTATAACTGCCTGGAACCCGGCGGATATCTCTTCATTGGCCATTCGGAAAGCCTGATGGGCACCGAACACCGTTTCAAATATATACAACCAACGATCTATCAAAAATAAAGAAAATGCCGCATACTGCCGATAAGTGTTAAAATTTCAATCTAAGGGTAGATTGTCCTCCAGGAGGGAATGATGGAACAGGTTAAAGAGGATCTTGAGAAACTTGCGCTTCGCGTTGTGACACTCGACAAGGGAGACATTCCGGCCATGGGTGAAATGCTCAATGGTTTGTCTTCACTCGAAAATAGTGCAAAATCCATCGAGAATGAAACAGTAAACAACATTATCAACGGTCTGAAAAACTATACGGAACGGCTCATTCTGGACCAGGAAACCGAAATTTCGCCCCTGGAAACCACCGTCACGATGCTTCAGGAAATGTGCAGGGCTATTGAATTCGGAGAACAATACAGGGGGGATGTCCAGGCTGTATTGAAATCGCTTGGTGCGGATACGGATGAAAAAGATCAGGAATCAACACCTGCTGACGATTCAGACGCCCCCGAACAGCCCCTTGCGCTGACGGAAGAGGATGTCCAGATTCTGGGTGATTTCGTGGTCGAATCAATGGAAAACCTGGAAACCATTGAAGTAAACCTCGTTAATCTCGAAGAAAATCCCAGCGAACCGGAAACCATCAATGCTATTTTCAGGCCCTTTCATACCATAAAAGGGGTTTCCGGTTTTTTGAATCTGAAAAAAATCAACCGCCTCTCCCACAGCACGGAAAACCTGCTGGACAGCGCCCGCCAGGGGGAATTCAAAATTAATGATGCGATTGTCGATACAATCCTCTCCTCGGTCGATACCCTCAAGAAAATGGTAACCAATGTTGAAACCGCCCTGGCCTCGGATGACCCGAATCTGGAGGGCGAAATCGATGTGGAGCCGATTATCCAACAAGTCGAATCGGCTAAAAAAGCGGCTTTAGACGAAAATATCCCCCTCGGAGAACGGCTCATTGAAAAAGGTCAGCTTAAGGATGAACAACTCGAAGAGGGTCTTAAAAAGCAGAAACAGTCGCCGGAAAAGAAAATCGGCACGATCTTCATTGAAGATAAAGTTGTTGAGTCAAAAGAGGTTATCTCGGCCTTGAGGGATCAAAAGCGGGCCGGCATCACGGACCTGCAGGTGAAGGTGGATACTAAAAAACTGGACAACCTGATTGATCTGACGGGAGAGTTGGTTATCTCACAATCCATGCTGCGCCAGAACAGTCATATCCTGCGCATCAACGACCAGCAGCTGAACCAGAATTTCAATCAGTTGAATCAGATCGTCTCGAGTCTTCAGAAAACGACCATGTCCATGCGTATGGTCCCCATAAAAGCCACCTTTCAGAAAATGGTTCGTCTGGTCCGGGACCTTGCCCGATCCACAGGAAAGAAAGTCGCTCTTGAAATGTCCGGTGAAGACACTGAAATAGACAGAAACGTGGTGGATGAGCTTTACGAACCGATGGTTCATATGATCCGCAACTCAATCGATCACGGTCTCGAATCTCCCGCCGAAAGAAAAACCGCTGGAAAAAATGAAAAGGGGCTCGTTCAGCTCAGAGCCTATCATAAAGGCGGAAACATTATTATCGAAATTCAGGATGATGGCAAAGGCTTGAATAAAGACCGTATACTCGAAAAAGCCATCTCCTCCGGCCTCATCGACAGTGATGCCCAGCTGACCGAGTCGGAAATATTCCAGTTAATTTTTCAGCCCGGTTTTTCCACCGCAAAAGAAATCACGGATGTGTCCGGACGCGGTGTCGGCATGGACGTGGTAAAGAAAGGGATTGAAAAACTGCAGGGCCGTGTCGATATCCAATCCACCCCAAAAAAGGGAACCACTGTCGTCATCAGCCTGCCGCTTACCCTTGCAATCATTGAAGGTATGGTGATTCGGGTCGGCAAGGAGCGCTATATTGTTCCCACCATGGCCATTCTTGAATCCTTCAAACCGAAAAAAGAAGATTACTTCACCGTCAAAGGCAAGGGGGAAATGGTCATGGCCAGGGGCAACCTGATTCCACTTATCCGCCTTGATCGGCTGTTCAAAATTGAAGGCGACGCCAAGGATCCCTGGGATGGTCTGGTGGTAGTGGTTGAAAACAAGGAAGAACAACGGGGACTACTGCTCGATGAGCTGCTCGGACAAGAGGAGATCGTTATCAAAAGCCTCGGCGAGGCGCTTAAGAGAACCAAAGGCCTGGCCGGGGGCGCCATCCTCGGAGACGGTCGGGTAGGACTCATTTTAGATATCGGCGGATTATTCGAACTTGCCGAAAAACAAACCTTGATGGAACAAAACGGAAAGTCGGCGCCACAAAAACCAGTCGTCGAACAGACCGATTAGATACTAACGATGCGCAGCATAATCGGAGTGAGCCAGTGAAACTTATTGTGGGCGTTTCCGACATGAAAGTCAGCAATGATCCTGCTGCAACCCTGATCACTTATTCGCTTGGATCGTGTATAGGGATTGCCGTCTACGACCCGGTCGTAAAAGCAGGCGGGCTGCTTCATTATATGCTGCCTGAATCTCAGCTGGACGGTAAAAAGGCAAAAAGGAACCCTTTCATGTTCGCCGATACCGGAATCCCTGCCCTGTTTAAAGAAACTTACAGGCTGGGGACAAAAAAGCAGCGAATGAAGGTAGTGGTTGTTGGGGGCGCACAGATACTCGACCAGAAAGGGTTTTTCAATATCGGTAAGCGAAATCATATGGCGGTTAGAAAAATATTCTGGAAAAACCAGGTGATGATAGACTATGAGGACGTCGGCAGCAGCGCCAACAGGACTGTTCGCCTCGATATCGCAACCGGTGATATCCATATCAAAGTGTCGGGAGTCGGGGAGACCACCGTATGAGCGCCATCCAGGAACTTATCAAGGAAATAAAAAGCCTGAAGCCAATCGCCCAGGTTGCCAATCAGATCATGGCGATCGTGGAAAACCCCAATGCATCTCTTTCTGATGTGGCGGATATCATCGTTTATGACCCGATGACCACGGCGAATATTCTTCGGACATGCAACTCGGCCTACTTTGGATTGACGAGAAGAGTGGAATCGGTCCATGAGGCCGTGGCGCTCATCGGACTCGACCAGATTGTCGACTTGGTATTGCTCAAAAGCGGCGCGGAAAACCTGAAGAAGGAGCAAACCGGTTACGGACTCGACGAAGGGGATCTCTGGCGCTATTCGGTCGCTTCAGCGTTGATCGCCAGGGACATTGCCGAAAAAAAGAACCTTCACTCCAAGCACATGATATTTACGGCGGCGCTTCTGAAAGACATCGGCAAGGTTATTCTTAACCGGTTTGTGGGCGAGGCTTTTGGAAAGATACAAGAGTTGGTCCGGGAGCAGGAATATAGTTTCCGGGAAGCGGAAAAGAAAGTAATTGGGGTAGACCATTCCGAGCTGGGTGGGCTTGTGGCATCAAATTGGAATTTCAGCCAGAAAATGGTCTACATTATTCAGAATCATCACCTTTCAGATAAACAGGCCCGGGCGGATATTGAAACGTGCATCGTGTATCTTTCGGACATCATCTGCATGATGATGGGTATCGGTGGCGGATCTGACGGCTTGGCGTATCGGTTTCACGATGATGTGGTCAAAGAGCTGGGATTTACGGAGCGGGATATTCAGGAAATCATCGCCAACTTTGGTGAAAACATGGCAAAAGTAGAAGATTTGATCACGTCCATTTAGGATTGGATCGAAATACTCGGGAAGAACTAACGAGGAATGCTATGATATACAAGATGCTGATTGTGGACGATTCACTTCCTATGCGGGCTATTATAATCCGGACAATCAAAGCATCCGGTTTTATGGAAACTGAATTCCTTCAGGCAAGCAATGGAGAAGAAGCTTTGAAGGTGTTGGGAACCGAATGGCTTGATCTTGTAATTACGGATTACAACATGCCGGACATGAATGGGATGGAACTTATTCAGAGAATGAAAAAAGATGAGATCCTTCAAGCGATTCCCGTTCTTGTGGTGACCACGGAAGGCAGTCGGGAAAAGGTAGAGGCCTTTATTCAGGAAGGTGCCGCCGGCTATGTCAAAAAGCCGTTTACACCGGAAACAATTCGCTTTGAACTTACCAAAATATTAGGAGAGCCGGAAAATGAGGGAAGCATTGAAGGCGGCGATGACGACTTCGATTTCTGAAGTCCTTGAGACCATGTTCTTCATGACTATCGAAGCAACCGAGGACACGGACTGGACCGACCTGACCGACTCGACAGCATCTGGTGAAAAACTCTATGCAAGCAAAATCAATTTCAAGGGCCCTTTGTCCGGGACTTTTTTTCTTATGGTTCCGGAAAGCATATTATCCGCAATGACGGAAATGTTCATGGGATTGGAAGAGAATGAGGTCACGGAAACACATCTTTCCGGTACGATTTTGGAAGCGATTAATATTGTAGCGGGAAACACCTTCAGCAAACTTGATGATCAGACGGTATTCGACTTGGAAATCCCTGACTCCGTAGAAACTGCATCACTTTCGTCGATCACGCAATCCACGGATAAAGAATTGATTTTTTATCGGATTGAAACGCCGGGCGGAAATCTCGGATTGTTGCTTTTTTATTCTGTTTAATTACAGGTATCATAATTTATGAATGTGACTATTAAAAAAAGTATACGGGTTCTGATCGTCGACGATTCGGCTATCGTTCGAAAAGTGTTTACGGAAGAGCTTTCCAAAGAACGGGACATCGAGGTCGTGGGAACCGCTCCGGACCCCTATGTCGCCCGGGACAAAATCGTTCGCCTCAAACCGGATGTCGTTACACTGGACATTGAAATGCCGCGAATGGATGGCATCACATTCCTCAAAAAATTAATGCGTTACTACCCGCTCCCGGTGATCATTGTCAGTTCCCTGACACCAAAGGGGAGCCAACTGGCCATGGAAGCGCTCTCCATCGGCGCCCTGGAAGTTATCTCAAAACCGTCTGTTGCTTATT
The DNA here is from genome assembly GCA_963677545.2 of Desulfobacterales bacterium. Taxonomy (GTDB): domain Bacteria; phylum Desulfobacterota; class Desulfobacteria; order Desulfobacterales; family JAFDDL01; genus JBECKW01. The sequence goes on from CAXXKH010000032.1 coordinate 175,461, forward strand.
CCGTTGGCGACATGAGCGTTCAACTGGCGGATAAAATCCGGGCCGTTGCATACGCAAGGATCGACGCTAAGAAATCCGCGGTAGCTATCAAACCCAAAAAAGCGAGCCTCTCATCCAAAGCATTGGCCCAAACCACCAATAAGATTATTGCCATCGGTGCCTCCACCGGAGGCACCGAAGCACTCAGGGTGGTCCTGACCAGCATGCCGCTGAATGCGCCCGGCATCCTTGTCGTCCAACACATGCCGGCCCAGTTTACCACCTCCTTTGCCAACCGCCTGGATGGCCTGTGCGAAATGACCGTCCGGGAAGCGAAAGATGGCGACAGCATCACCAACGGCCTGGTGCTCATTGCACCCGGTAATTATCACATGCTTTTAAGAAGAAGCGGCGCCCGGTATTACGTGGCCGTCAAGCAGGGGCCCCTCGTTCATCATCAGCGACCGTCAGCCGATGTTCTGTTCGATTCGGTGGCCGACTATGCGGGGGCCAATGCAACCGGTGTCATCCTGACCGGAATGGGGGCCGACGGCGCTCAGGGACTGCTGAAAATGAAAAATGCCGGGGCCGGAACCATCGCCCAGGATGAAAAAAGCTGTGTGGTTTTCGGAATGCCCAAAGAGGCCATCAAACTCGGTGCGGCGGATGATATCGTGCCACTGCAGGATATTGCCGAAGCGACCCTGAAAAAAATCAAATAACCCGAGCAAGTTTCAAAACGCCCCATTTTGGCCGATCTTCACGTTAGGCGTAACATCCCGATAAAATCGCGGAATGGGGCGTTTTGAAACTTGCTCCCCTCCCTATAAACGAATCAACTCGCCGCACCTCTCCTGAAGCGCTACCGAGAGGTGTGCCCGGCATTTTGTAATTCCTTCGCCCACTGTTTGATAAGCCGTTTCCGGTGTGTTGTTGGTCTCACTCAGGTGTGCCAGCACCACATGTTTTAACTGGTCGTGCTGGATTTCATTAAGAAGAACCCTTGAATCCTGGTTTGAAAGATGACCGGAACGGCCTTTGATCCGTTGCTTTAACGGCCAGGGATACGGGCCGTTAATCAGCATGTCCGGATCATGATTGGCCTCAAGCACCAGAAGCGCACAAGCTTTCAAATGCTCTTTAACCATGGCAGTGGCAATACCCAGGTCCGTGGCAACACCGATCTTGGTACCGTTTTGCTGAAAAGTGAACCCTGCCGGATCCGCGGCATCATGGGAAGTCGAAAAGGGATGAATGGAAAGTTTACCGATGGAGAACCCCTGGCCGCACTCAAAATGATTCACCTCATGGAGTTTCCCCAGTTGAGGGGCGGCCTTCAGCGTATTTCTGGCAATATATACCGGCAGGTTATAACGCCTTGACAGCACCCCGACCCCCTGGATGTGATCCGAATGTTCATGAGTAACAAGAACGGCGGTCAAGGTGGTTGGGTCCAGATCCCTTTCACGCATACGCAGTTCAATGGCTTTTCCGGACAACCCCGCATCCACAAGAATTGAACAGGCGCCATCGGAGATATAGATGGCATTGCCTTTGCTGCCGCTGGCGAGGACACATACGGACAGCTCGCCGGTGCTGGTACGATTCCCGCTATCCATGCTGTCTTTCATCCTAGCCATCTTCAACTTCATCGTTTCGGGGTTCATATAAACCTTCAATTAATATCCGAACATCCAACATCGAACGCCCAACGTCCAACATCGAATAATGTATTCTATTCGACGTTCGAAGTTGGACGTTCTGTTCGACGTTCATTCTTTTTCATATCTATGGGGTGGGATGATATCTTTTAAATGCCCGTATGCCCAAACCCCCCACCATTTCTCTCCGTCTCACCGAGTTCTCCGACCTCCTCCACCCGGACCTGATAACAGCGCCCGATAATCATCTGGGCAATTCGGTCTCCCCGGTGGATCGTATAGGGCACCTTGCCATGGTTGATCATGGCGATCTTGATCTCTCCCCTGTAGTCTGCATCGATGGTTCCGGGAGAATTGACAAGGCCTATCCCATGTTTGATCGCCAAACCACTCCGGGGACGAATCTGTGCCTCGAATCCGGAAGGAAGCGCCATGGCAAACCCCGTGGGAATCAGCGCGATGTCACCCGCTGCAAGCACCATGGGTTTATCCACCGCCGCATGGATGTCCATACCCGCGGCATCCGGAGTCATATACCTCGGCAAGGGGATATCCTGATCCTTATCCGGGTGAAGACGACGTAACTGAAGAGCTGGCTGGGCTGTCATAGCGCGAAGGCATCCTGGATAGCACTCTTGTCCATTATCGGCCCAAGAACGGCCAATGCCGAAGGGGTCGGTTGAAACAGCGCTCCGGCCAGGCGTTGTACATCGGCGGCGGTAACCCGATCGATCTCTTCCATGATTTCATCCAGGGGGACAACGCGCCCAAAAGTGAATTCGTTCTGTGCAAGCCGCGCCATCTGGTTGTCTACACTTTCCGAGGCAAGCATGAGACTTCCCTTTGTGTACTCCTTGGCATCCCGGATCACCGCTCGATCAACCGGTTCGTCCCTGAGCCTGCGCATTTCATTCACAATGAGCCCGACCGTCTCCGGAGCCTGTCCGGATTCAACCGCCGCATAGGCCCCGAACATTCCCGTATCGGCGTGGGAGGACATATAGGAATAGACGGAATATGCCAGCCCCCTGCGTTCGCGGATTTCCTGAAACAGGCGGCTGCTCATATTGCCCCCCAGAATCGTATTGAGCAGATTGAGCGCATAACGATCGGGATCCGTCATCGAAAGGCCTTTGAGTCCGATATTGATATGGGTCTGTTCGATCTCCTTCGCATAGAAAACAGATTGGCTCGGGCTGAAGCTGGAAATCCGTTCAGGGAGGGTTCCCTCCTGGGAAATAGTCTCAAAGGCGGGTGCTACCAACTCGACAAACCGGTCATGATCCAAGTTACCGGAAGCCGCTATAACAATGTGATCGGGCTGATTGAATTTACGAAAAAAGTCCTTGACGGCCGACACATCAAAACGCAGGAGGTTCTCGCGCGTTCCCAACACCGACTGTCCGAGAGATTGCCCACCCCAAAATGCCCGACACAGCAGTACATGGATAAAATCATCCGGATTGTCTTCGAGCATCCCGATCTCCTGAAGGATCACGGGACGCTCTTTTTCATATTCATCCTCATGGAAACACGAGTTCAGGAAAATATCGCTCAGGATGTCCACCATGGTGGTAAGATGGGTATCCATCACCCGTGCATGGCAGCAGGTATTTTCCATGGAGGTAAACGCATTGCTCTGCCCACCGATGGCATCGAACTCCTTGGCAATCTGAAACGCGGTCCGTTTCGGAGTTCCTTTAAAGAGCATATGCTCAATCAGATGGCATAGCCCGCTTTCCATAGGGGTTTCATCACGGGCGCCCGCGTTTACCCAGACCCCCATGGATACACTGTGGACATGGGGCATCTGTTTTGTAAGAACTCGAACCCCATTATCAAGAACGGTTTTACGCGCCGTCTGCGGCATTTTCATCTTCCAGAACCGCTTTGTGGCTCAACCGGATTTTTCCATCTCTCGAAATTTCAAGGACCTTGACTTTCAGTTGGTCTCCCTCTTTAACAATATCGGTGACCTTGTTCACTCGGTGAGGTGCAAGCTGGGAAATGTGAACCAATCCGTCGGTACCCGGCATAATTTGGACAAATGCGCCGAAATCCATGATCTTCACGACAGTCCCTTCATACGTGACACCTATTTCAGGCTCCGCGACAATTTCGTTGACCCGGGCAATAGCGGCATCTCCCTCGGCACTGGTAACCGCGGCGATTTTAACCAGACCGCTGTCATCGATCTCGATACGCGTGTTGGTTTCACTCTGAATAGCACGGATGATTTTGCCGCCCGGGCCGATAATATCCCGTATTTTATCCGGATTAATGGTGATGGTCATAATTTTCGGTGCGTAGGGCGAAAGATCATCCCGGGGTGTCTCAATAGCAGCGAGCATCTTTTCCAGGATATGAAGCCGACCGGCCTTCGCCTGATCCAGTGCTTTCGAGAGAATATCTTTTGAAAGCTCGTGAATCTTTATGTCCATCTGAAGGGCGGTGATGCCGTTTCTGCTGCCTGCCACCTTGAAGTCCATATCACCCGTATGGTCTTCATCTCCCAGAATATCCGACAGGATAACCACCTGGTCTCCTTCTTTTACCAGACCCATTGCAATTCCGGAAACAGGCGCCTGGATCGGCACGCCGCCGTCCATCAGGGCCATGGTGCCGGCACAAACGGTTCCCATGGAAGAAGATCCGTTGGACTCGAGCACTTCTGAAACCAACCGGATCGTATAATCGAACGTCTCTTTCGCGGGTAAAATCTTTTCAATCGCCCGGGTGGACAGCCCGCCATGGCCGATATCCCGGCGGCTCGGTCCCCCCATCCGCCGGGCCTCTCCAACCGAATACGGCGGGAAATTGTAATGCAGCATAAACTGTCGGGATTCGTCACCGCTCAGGGTCTCCACCCGCTGCTCGTCCAAACTGGACCCCAGGGTCAATACCCCGAGCACCTGGGTCTCACCCCGTGTAAACAGCGCCGAACCGTGGGGACGGGGCAGTAGACCGACTTCGCATGTAATAGGTCTGACCTGGTCGAACGCACGGCCGCCAATGCGTTTCCCCTCTTTCAGAATGAGATCGCGACTGACGCGCTTATAGATCTCATCAAGGATACCGGCAACCTCTTTGGTCTGGTCGGCATACTCCTCGCCCAACTGTTCAACAATATCTTTCTTCGCCGCTCGGTGCGCCTTCTGACGCTTCTTCTTATCGTCGACATCCAGTACTTCCCGAAATCGGGCCGGTGCCGTCTCTTCGAGCTTGGCGATCAGTGCAGGGTCCTTCTCCTTGACAAGGAACTCTCGCTTTTCAACCCCGACAGCCGCTTTCAACTCTGTCTGAATATCGATCAGCGGCTGCATGGCATCGTGCGCAAAGAAAATAGCCTCCAGCATTTCTGCTTCAGACACCTCATTACCGCCGCCCTCGACCATAACAACACCTGTTTTAGAACCCGCAACAAAAAGATTGATGTCACTTTCCTCAAGTTGCTGAATGGTCGGGTTGGCAACCAATTCGCCATTCACACGCCCTACCCGAACCGCCGCAATGGGACCGGCAAAAGGGATGTCCGAAATTTCCAAGGCTGCTGAAGCCCCCACCATTGCCAGCATATCGGGATCGTTTTCCTGATCCATGGAAAGCACCGTGGCAATCACCTGGGTTTCAAGTCGATAGCCTTTTGGAAAAAGAGGCCTGATGGGCCGGTCGATAAGGCGGGCCGTAAGGGTTTCCTTCTCACTGGGTCGGCCGATCTCTCTTCTGAAATAGTTACCGGGAATACGCCCCGCCGCGTAAATCTTTTCCTGATACTCAACCGTCAGCGGCAGAAAATCCACATCTCTTTCTTCCTGGACGCCCACGACCGTCACAAGGACAATAGTTTCACCGTATTGAACCCATACGGCACCGGAGGCCTGTTTGGCAGCCTTCCCGGTTTGAATACTCAGGGTTTTTGCCACCTACTTCTGCCTTTAGCAACATTTCCATATTTTTTCTCCTAACTCTAATCTTGGTCAGCGCTGCAACGATAACGGCTTCGAAAATCCTACTGCCATCCTCATAAGACCAGCCGCGCTATTTCTCGGGGGCAATAAAAACTGATATTTTTCACGCCGCCGTTTGGCACCGGCATCAATTCATCATGCCGGCCTTATCCACCCCACTTTAAACCGTGGGCAAAACATCACCGGAAAAGACCGGCTACAAATTATCCAACAATGACAGCCGCCGCCGACAATTGCACGTTTTTTTGCCGCACAGATTATCGGAAGGAACGGGTTTTCCCGGCAATCGACAATTTTTATCTTCGCAACCCAAGCGTCTCTATGATGGTGCGATACCGTTTGACATCCTTACTTTTTACATAATTCAGAAGTCTGCGGCGCCTGCCTACCAGAATGAGCAATCCTCTTCTGGAATGATGATCCTTTTTGTGGATTTTCAAATGATCGGTCAGGTATGAAATCCGGTGTGTTAAAAGCCCGATTTGCACCTCCGGTGAACCGGTATCCGATTCGTGGAGTTTATATTGATCGATCAACTCTTTTTTGTTCTCTGTTGTATATGCCACTTTCTTTTTGCCTCCTTTATCAGACCTGTTTGAAACCTACCTAATATATCCCGAAATATTGTTAAGCGCTCAGGACAACTTCATATTTATAAGCGCTTTTTTCATCACATAATGTCAATATTGCAAGCAGATGGTGATCTCTGTCAACAACTTTGATAAATTTGTTCTGCCCGCCATAATCGAACCTGAACGCTGTTCTCGGCAAGGGCTGCCCATGGCGGATTTTCCGGACCACATTTTCTTCCGCCACCACCTCCGGAAATCCTTTGAGTGCCTCGGACATGGAAATCATCCCGTCAAATCTTTTCCCCGAACCGGCGCGCTTTTCAAATGTTGACACATCCAGGGCATCCTCGATCCGAAACCCGCAAGCCTCCGTTCGCCTGAGCTGCTTCAGATGCGCACCACACCCAAGCGTTTTGCCGATGTCCGAACATAAGGTACGTATATAAGTTCCCGAACTGCAACTCACCTGAAACCGTATCTCCGGGAGATCCACCGATAAAAGATGAATCGATGAGATCCGAACCCGCCTGACCGGCTTCTGAACCGGCCGCCCTTCACGAGCCAGGCGATATAATCGCTTCCCGTTATGCTTCAGGGCCGAATATATCGGCGGCAACTGATCAATCTCCCCCATAAAACGATTCAATACCGACACGATCGTATCCCGGGCGAAATTGGTATCGTCGCAGGTGGCAATTACGCTGCCGGTGACATCCTGAGTATCGGTTTCGACGCCCAGCGAAAGTGTTGCCTCATAACTTTTGCCGCCGCCAAGAAAAAACCGGGCCAGCTTTGTTGCTCGATTCACACAGCAGACCATCACACCCGTGGCGAAAGGATCCAGGGTGCCCGTATGGCCGGCCTTCTTTACACCAAGAATCCTCTTTACGGAGGCGACCAGCCTGGCCGAAGACATCCCCCCCGGTTTATCAATGATAAAAACACCACTCGGTTGCGTCAAAGCTAATTTCCGCCGAATCTTTTAAAAAACCACTTCTTCAAAAAACGCCGCAAAAGGCCCTGTACTATCTATGCCCATTGGCCGCCATAAACGCCACTCGTTTAGGCAACCTGCATGCCTTGGGTTCCCACCGTTTCAGGTCATCACCAATATCAAACAACTTCTGCTTAACCTCGGAAAGGGACAGGCCCAGGTGAAATCCAGCGGCGGTAAAATGGCCGCCCCCGCCGAACAATTCGGCAATAGCGGCCACGTCTATGGTTCCATTGGAACGAAGACTCACATGAAATCCCTTCGGCGGTGACGGTCCACTCTTCGTTTCCATGGATTCCTGAATCATTGCGGCCAATTTTACCGTCTCGATGCTCCTCGCATAGTTGATGAGCCCGTCAGCATCGCACGGTTTTGTCTGGGTCAACCCCATCATATCCTTGGTGACCACCATCAGTGCAAGCTCACCATTCGGTGTAATCTCAATGGAATCCAGCGCAAGATTGAGAAGCTTGATGCGGCCCAGGCTGTAGGTCCCGTAAACGTGCTGGGCGATAAATTCAGGTTTGACGCCGCGTCCCACCATCTCGTCACAGATTATAAACGCCGACCGGTTGGTATTTGAAAATCGAAACGACCCGGTATCGGTCAAAATCCCCGTGTAGATACATCTGGCGATATCTCTATCAATCGGCACACCCAATGCGTTGATAAGCTGATAGACGATTTCAGCCGTGGCACAGGCCGAGGGCGCCACATGGTTATAATGGCCAAACCCATCGTTTGTGTAATGATGATCAATGTTGATGAGAACGGGAATCTGGCGAATCACATCCGCGACTTTGCCCACTCGTCCCAGGTTGCCGCAATCAAGGACAACCGCCGTATCATACTGATCGGCCGTGCCCATGAGATGCTGGATTCGATCGAAAGCCGGTAAAAAACGATACACCACCGGCAGCGGACTCTCATTATACAGCGTCGTCGTTTTTCCCAATGAATCCAATGCCAGGCCCATCGCCAACAGAGAGGCGATCGCATCTCCGTCCGGATTGGCATGGGAAGTAACCAGAACCCGTTTACTCTTCCTCAGCTGAGATATTACCTGTTCCATCATTTGAATGTATCGATTTGATTAAGTTATCAATATGAGCGCCGTAATCGATCGACGTATCATAAAAAAATTTGACTTCCGGCATATAGCGCAGGCCCAGCCTGCTTGCAAGCACCCGTTTGATATAGCCGCGAGCATCCTGGAATCCCCTTGCCACCTCGTCCTTCGATCCTTTCCCCCCGCTGACGGTATAATAGACGCTCGCCGTTTTGACATCCCGGGACATCTTTACGCCCGTGATCACCGCCATTTCGATACGTGGGTCCTTGATCTTCTTCGTCAGCACCTCCGAGAGAACCTTGTGAATCTGAGCGGCAACCCGGTCGGCCCTCGGAAACGACTTCATATATTGAGTATCTCCATTTGTGTGTCGACAACCTCGGCAAGCCCCATATCATCGACAAAATTGAATAATTTATCTATCTTTGAATTGATGTGTTCCCGATCATTCCCGACCGCCGCCACACCAATCTCCGCCCGTTGATGAATGTCATTTGCCCCCACCTCGGCAGCCGACACATTGAACTCTTTCCGCAGACGTTGAATCACGGCTTTAACAATCCGGCGCTTCTCCTTCAAAGACCGGCACCCCTCTATTCTCAGGGTAATATGACCTAACCCGACCACCATGGCGGCTGTACACTCCGGTTTAAACGAAAAACGCCCGGCTATTTGCTTTCCGCAAATTCAGGACGAATCTCTTCCATGTAAAAACATTCCAGAACATCGCCCACTTTTACGTCGTTATAGTTGGAAACGCCGATACCGCATTCATAGCCGTTCTGGACCTCTTTTACATCATCCTTGAATCGCCGGAGAGATGAAACGACGCCTTCGTACTGAATCACGCCATCTCTCACGAGGCGTATCTGCTTGCTTCGTTCGATTTTTCCATCCGTTACATAACTGCCCGCAATCGCACCAACTTTGGGCACATGGAACACTTCCCGGACCTCTGCCTTTCCGAGAAGACGCTCTTCAAACGTGGAGGCCATCATACCCACAATGGCATCTTTCATCTCCTTGATCACATTGTAGATGACATTGTGAAACCGCATATCCACATTTTCTTCATGGGCAAGATCCGCCACTTTGGTGTTGGGGCGCACATTGAAGCCAATGATGATGGCATCGGATACCGCCGCAAGGGATACATCCGATTCCGTAATGGTGCCCGTCGCGGAATGGATCACGTTGATTTTCACTTCCTCGTTGGAAAGCTTGACCAGAGAGTCTTTCAACGCTTCGATGGAACCGTCCACATCACCCTTTATAATGATATTCAGGTCCTTGACTTCTCCCTCTTTCATCTTTTCAAAGAGCTTTTCAAGGCTCATTCGGCCTGCTCTTGGCAAGCTCGGCGGCACGCTGTTTCTGAAGTCTGTGTTCACTGATCTGCTTGGCGTTCTTTTCATCCTTCAGAACAATCAATTCATCGCCGGCGACCGGAACGCCGGAAAGACCAATTACCTCCACCGGAATGGACGGACCGGCCGAAGTCACCTGTTCTCCCAGATCGTTCAACATGGCCCTGACTTTGCCGTAATGAACCCCACACACCACGGAATCTCCCGCATTGAGAGTTCCCTTCTGTACCAGCACCGTGGCAACGGGTCCTCGGCCCGCATCAAGTTTGGCCTCAACCACATAGCCGGCAGCAAGCCGTGAGGGGTTCGCTTTGAGTTCCAGCATTTCAGCCTGAAGAAGGATCAATTCCAGCAGGTTGTCGATCCCTGTATTCTGTTTGGCGGAAACCGGAACAAAGATGGTATCCCCGCCCCACTCTTCCGGCGAAAGCCCGAGTTCGGAGAGTTGCCGCTGTACCCGGTCCGGTTCGGCATTTGCCTTGTCAATCTTATTGATGGCCACGACAATGGGAACTTCAGAAGCCTTGGAATGGTTAATCGCTTCAACCGTCTGGGGCATGACGCCGTCATCGGCGGCCACAACCAATACCACGAGGTCCGTTACCTTGGCGCCTCTGGCACGCATGGCGGTAAATGCTTCATGGCCGGGGCGTGTCAAGAAATACAATCTGTCCCCTGTCGGTTGTCACATGATATGCACCGATATGCTGTGTGATGCCTCCGGCTTCAAAATCGGTAATCCGGGTTTTTCGAATAACATCCAGCAAAGAGGTCTTTCCATGATCCACGTGCCCCATAATGGTCACAACGGGGGGACGACTCACCATCTTTTCCGGGTCATCCTGCTCGACGGTAATGATGGTATCCTCTTCAAACCCGGCCCGTTCCACCTCATAGTTGAATTCAGCGGCTACAAGGACGGCCGTATCATAATCGATGGTCTGATTAACCGTGACCATTACGCCCATCCCCATAAGGGTCCGGATCATATCCCCGGCCTTGATTCCCATGCGTTTCGCAAGATCGGACAACACGATGGTGTCATCGATTTTAATTCGTCGCTTGATGGCCTTGGCGACCGTAATCTGGGGTTTCTGTCCGACGGCTTGTTTTGCCTTGCCTTTTTTACGGCCTTTTCCCGCACGTTGACCGGTATAAAGCGCGGCGCCCTCAATCACCTCCTTGCGGCGAAAGGCAGTCTTCTTTTTCAAGAATTTTCTTTCCTGATCGACCTCTTCCTTCTTGCCGCGTTTGCCTCTCTTCTCTTTGATGCTGTCGGGAGCAGGTGGCTCGGCAATGCCGGGCTTCTCCTCAATTGCCGGAATTTTGGCGCCAGTAATAACCTTTGCAACCGAAGGCTTCTTTTTCGCCTTGGGCGGCGCTACCGGTTTTTCAGGTAATTGGATGATTTTTGCGGGGGCGTCCTTCTTGGATTTCTTCTTTTCCTTTGTTTTCTTAGGCTTGGGCGATTCAGCAGGAGCTTTTTCAACCTCTTCGGGCGGAACTTCGGACGGGACCGCAGACGTCTCTTTTTCGGCCTTCACCGGTTCAGGTTCCACCGGAGACTCGTCTGTTTCTACAGCCGCACGATCGGGTTTCTGCTGTACCTCCTCGGCTTCAAGAGACTCCGCTGCTTCGAGAGTCTCCACTGCTTCAGGAGACTCCGCTGCTTCAAGGGGCTCCGCTGTTTCCACCACCTGCCCATCATCGGGCACTGGTTCAACTTCAACCGGTTGGGAAACTTCTGCAACCGTTTCTTGATCGGTTTCTTCAGCAGAAGGGGACGCCTCCTCTTTCACCACAACCGTTTCGGGTGTCGCTTCGTCTTCCATGGGAGAAGAGACGATTTCTTCATCGGCAACCGGTTCCGGCGCCGATTTCTCTTCACTAACTACCTCGACCGCGGCGTCTTCTTCGGGAGAAGATGCCTCTGTATCTGTAGCGGATGGTTCCGGGGCGGCTTTTCGACGACGACGAATGACTGTCGGCCTGATACGGGTTTCTTCGACATCAGGAGCCTTTTTATCAAAAAGCTCACCCTTGATACGAGAAACGGTATCATCCTCAAGGGAACTCATGTGGCTTTTAACTTCTACACCCATCCCTTCCAAGTTGCCCATAAGCTCCTTGGTGGTCATATTTAAATCTCTGGCAAGCTCAAACACTCTGATCTTGACCATTCATCCCCCTTGGTTTTCTCTTCTTAAGGTATGTCTAATAGGCATTACCGGCCTGCAATAAACCCGGTTATGCCGCCGGTTCCGCTGTACCGTCTCCCTGGTCCTTTGTTTCGGAAACTTGCTCATCTTCACTGTCTTGCGGAGACCCCTCTTCCGTCATGGCACCTTCCGGGCTTGATTCCGTCGAGGGTTCATCCCCGATGCTCTCCACCGAAGATTCCTCTTCAATGCTTTCCGCCGAAGAATCCTCCTCGACACTTTCCGCTACGGCTTTCTCCTTGTTCAATACGAAAGTCTGGGCGGCCTCTATTAACGCCTCGGTATCTGTTTCAGAAAGATCCCAAGCCTGCTGCAATTCTTCTACGGAACTTTCCGCCACTTCTTCCGCCGAATAGAATCCCTTTTCGTAAAGGGCATCCGCGAGACCGGTGCTCATATTCGGCAGCGACAGCAGTGAGTCGTACCCCTCTTTCATGTCCTGATTATAAGTCGACTCACTTTTGACATCCAGATGCCATCCGGTGAGTTTCGAGGCCAGCCGAACATTCTGACCACGTTTACCGATAGCAACGGACAGAGAGTCATCCGGAACGATTACATCCATGGCCCGGTTCTCTTCATCAATGATGACCCTGGAAATGTCCGCGGGCGCCAGAGCATTGCAGACATATTTTGCCGCATCCACATGCCAGGGGATGATATCTATTTTCTCTCCCCTAAGCTCTTGAACCACATTTTGAACCCGGCTGCCCTTCATACCGACACAGGCACCCACCGGATCAATATCCGAATCGCTGGAGGCAACCGCAAACTTCGCCCGACTCCCGGCTCCCTGGCTGCACCCATGATACTTACAATCCCTTCACTTATTTCGGGCACTTCCGTTTTAAAAAGAGTGATGAGAAAATTGGGGTGCGTCCGTGACAGCAGTATCTGGGGGCCCTTGGTTTCATGCAGAACATCAGAGATATATGCCCTGATACGATCGCCTCTTCGGTAGCTTTCCCTCGGCACCTGCTCTCTTCGTGGCAGAACGCCCTCCGTATTGCCCAAATTCACTATAATATCGCCACGATCGAAACGTTGAACAATACCGTTTATGATTTCGCCCTTACGGTCTATATACCCGGCGTAAACAGCATCCTTCTCGGCGTCTTTCATCTTTTGAATAATCACCTGCTTGGCCGCCTGGGCAGCAATCCTGCCGAAAGTGGTGGTATCCATCTTGGTTCCGAGACTATCACCGAACTCACACTCCGGATCGAGTTTCCGACCTTCTTCATAAGTTATTTCAAGCTCCGGGTCTGTAACGGTTTCAACCACTTCCTTGAATTGAAACACTTCAATTTCGCCCGTCTCTTCGCTGTATTGGACCTCAATATCGGTTTTAGCCCCAAGCTTTTTCTTTGCAGCCGACCTGAGAGCCTCTTCGAGCGCCTTGAATAAAATATTCCGGTCGATTCCCTTGTCTCGACTGATTTGTTCAACAACCCGCTTAATATCTGAAATAAGCATGATTTTCTCCGTTCCGATTAGGCAAGTCGAGCCTTGACAATTTCCTTAAAAGGAATGGTGACGGTTTTATCCTCCATAAGAAGGTGAACAGAGTCACCATTATTGCCTTTGAGGATACCTTTAAAATTTTTCTGCCCCTCAACAGGCACCCTGGTTTTTACAGTGGCAGGGCACCCCTGATATTTCTCAAAATCGCTCATCTTACACAAAGGCCGATGTACGCCTGGTGAAGAAACTTCCAGATGATACGGCCAGATATTTTCCAACCCGATATCTAAAAGATCCCCCAGTTGCCGGCTGACATGCGCACAATCTTCCAGGGTGATCCCCCCGGTTTTATCCACATAGATCCGTAAAACCCAACCGGTGGCTTCTCTCTGAAATTCCACATGAACAAGCTCGAGCCCCTCACTTTCACAAAGAGGGCCTGCCATATCCCGCACTTTCAGAATTACATCCGACGGATTAACCTTGGGTTTCGGCGCCACATGTTTTTTATCTTTTTTTCTATCAACAAACGGCTTCCTTCCCAAAGTCGATCCTTTCGTGCAATAAAATAAAAAACGGGCTATTGCCCGTTTTTTTTCATATCGGTAGACTTGCCAAGAAGGAATTGCGTAATTAATTCATCATTCTACCATTCATAAAAAATTTCGCTTCAGCAATACTACCCTTGAAGCCTACCTTTAAATCCTTCATGAAAAAGGCGGACCTACCATTTGGAGCGGGCAACGAGATTCGAACTCGCGACACCAAGCTTGGGAAGCTTGTACTCTACCAACTGAGCTATGCCCGCTAACCGATTGGGTAATCTATTCTAAAAAAAGACGCTTGTCAATAAAATTGATGGTTGGCTTTCCACAGGCTGAAAACGCCCCCCAAACAAAGTCGATTCCCACAGTCGGTTCAGCTCAAATCCACTTGCCCTGCTTGCTCATCTTTGTATTGTTTATAATGTTTCATCACCTTCTGGATATAATGCTCAGTCGCTTTGAAAGGCGGGACGCCATTGAATTCCCGTACTCTTCGGCTTCCTGCATTATAGGCGGCAAGTGCCAATTTCACGTCGCCGTCAAATTGGGTAAAAAGCTTCTTAAAATACTTAACCCCTCCGAATATATTGTGTTCCGGATCAAAACAGTCTTCGACACCCATGGCCTTTGCCGTCCCGGGCATGAGCTGCATAAGCCCCTTGGCGCCTCTTTTAGATACCGCCTTGGGATTATAACCGGATTCCGCAAAAATAATCGCCCGAACCAGGTCGGGATCAATTTGATACTGTGCCGCCGCGCGGCTTATAATTGGATGAAACAATGTGTTTGGTTTTAATGGGGCGTCCTGCCCCCCGTTATCAGTCGGCCCGGCTTCGACGATCTCTTTCATACCGGTAACAACAGGCAGTACCTCAACCTTAAACCATTGTTCCTGAAAAGAATTTACCGTACTCTTCATGCTGCCTGAAAAACAAACCAATTTCGGCATCATGATTGCCAGAGCCATCATACCGCTGAAAAATATAAAAGAAGCGGCCGCCCGCCGACCCGAAACTACACCCGAAAAAAAATTTTTAACCCAGTCTAACTCAAACAAAACATTACACCTAACATTCTTATAATATTATAAATACCGCATTTAAGCGGTGGATCTAAATAAAGTTAACCGGGTTATCTATCTTTTTTTTTCGGCAATATCAATATTATTTTACATTTTTTCCTGCTTTTCCTCCAGGTCCAGCACTCTCTTTTCCAAAGCAGTCACGGTATCGATTACGGTTTTCAACTCCTCCCGGGTCACAAGCTTCATCATCCCGATCACATCATTCACCCTCTGGTCGACTTTATCACTAATCCAGTGTTTCAGTTTGTCAGCCTGTCCCAGTAGCCCCTGCTTAAAGTTTTTTTGATCCTCCTCTCCTACATCTCTGCCCTTAAATAAAATTTTAGTAATCTTTTCGAGTTCATCCTCAGCCAGGGTCATCGCGCTCTGCCATCGAGAACTGTATTTTTTCGCGTAACCAAAAACAGTATCGCTGCCTTTTCTGAGTAAATTGGAGAGAACGTCCGACAGTTCTTCGGAATCCTCGTCCCTCTTTTCCCTGGCCAGAAGCTGTGAAAGTATTGACACCGTAATATCCTGATCCGTCTGATTGTCTACCACCGAAACCTCTTCCCCCCCCTTTATCAGTTCCGCCAGTCGATCCATCGAAATGTATGTTTTTTCGACAGTGTCATAAAGCTTTCTGTTTGCATATTTCTTTATGATTCTCATGAGAACCTCCTTTATATGTCTTGGGTTGGCTTGAGGGATCTTCTTGGAAAGACAATATAACGCGTTGCGTCATAAGTCAAGAGGAGAAACCGTTCCGGAACATGCTCGCTACAATTTTCCTTTTCTCAGGATAGCAATCAGCAGCCAAATCCCCATGATGGCGGCAGCCAGAAAGCCGATAATGCCGATCAGGGAGATACCGAAAACAATCGGCGGGGTTTTTGAGATCACGATTAGAGCAGATCCGACAATAAGTGCCGCAATAATGATGGAAAAGGAGAGGCGGTTACTGATCCGGTCATGGGTTGCGAGCATGTCCTGCAACCCCTGGTGTGTCAGGGTCAATTTGATCTGTTGCTGACGAATCACCCGTGTAATGTCAAGCATGTCTTTGGGAAGTTGACGGACCAGTTTGAGCAACAACTTCCCAATCCCTATGGCATCGGCGGAAATCCGTTGGGGTGAAAACCTTTCCGCATTGACTTTAACCAGGAAAGGTTTGGCCCGTTCTATCATGTCGAATTCCGGGTCAAGCTGCCGGGCAACCCCTTCCACGGTAGCAAACGCCTTTATCATTAGAAACAGATCCGGAGGAATCCGCATGCGATGCCGGGCTGCCAGCATGATCAATTGCTTGAGACAGGGACCGATTTCAACCTCCTTGAGGGGCCTGTACAGGCTATGGCTGATAAAATCAGTCACGTCGCGTTCCAGCACTCGCATGTTCGGTGATGCCTCCCACTCGGTCAATTGGAGCAACGTCTGCACGGTTGCGGGTTCATCCCGGTTCACAACACTTTCTATAAGCTCGACAAAATGCTCCCGGGTATCACGATCGACTATGCCGATCATTCCGAAATCAAAAAGGCATATGACATGCTCAGGAAGAATACAAAGATTACCGGGATGCGGATCCGCATGAAAAAAACCATTCAGAAACACTTGCTTCAAAATCAGATCGGCTCCCCGAACCGTCAACTTGTGTTTATCCAGTCCGGCAGCTTCAATCTGATCGACACGAGAAACTTTAATTCCTTTCACAAACTCCATGGTAAGTATTCTGGAGGTTGACAACTCTCCATAAACTTCGGGGATATAGACAGTCCGATCGTCTTCGAAATCCGCGGCAAATCGCCTCATGTTGGCGGCTTCGAGACAGTAATCCATCTCTTTCTCGAGGGTTCGAGCGAATTCCTCAACGATAGTAACGGGACGATGAAGCGCGATCTCCGCAACATGCCGCTCCATAAGGGTCGCGAGATGAAGCATTATTTCAAGATCGACTTCAATGAGCTTCTGAATACCGGGCCGCTGAACCTTGATTGCCACCGCTTCTCCGCTGTGAAGTCGCCCTTTGTAAACCTGTCCGATAGAAGCAGACGCGAGGGGGGTCTCCTCTACCTCCAGAAAAATCTTTTCGAGAGAAGCATCCAGTTCCGCCTGGATAATGCGGCGGATTTCGACAAAAGGGCGGGGAGGGACACTATCCTGAAGCTTTGAAAGCTCTTCGATAAAATCAGGAGGCACCAGATCCGGCCGTGTCGATAAAATCTGCCCAAGCTTGACATAAGCAGGGCCCAACTCTTCCACAGCCATCCGAACACGCTCGGCCCGGGTAAGTCGCTCAGCCCTTTCACGTTCCTTTTTCGAAATCATTCGAAGGCCGATCTCCAGATATTGCTCGATACGCAATCGTTCGAGCACATCCCCAAATCCGAATTTAAGAAAAATGGAAAGAATCTGTCGATAGCGGTTCAGATGCCGGTATGTTCGCCCTATCACGCCTATTGTCCGAATACTCAGCATGACTCTCCACTAAGTGCGGGTAAATCGATCGGAAAATTAATACATACGACACATATTATTGACTTCTTAAGCGAATTCTTTGACACGATACCTGTAACAAGGCAATCCTGTCAACGAAAAACACGAGAGTTGAAAATAATTATATTCTAATATTTCATTTAGATAGACAACTATCCGGAAAAGCCCTTGACGGATTGTCCTCCCTCCTCATATTATGATTGTTTTGAAACACCATTCAGAGATATGAATTGCGAGGGGACACTCCTCTTCATAGATCCAATACATAGAAAGGAATGCTGATAAAATGCCTTTTTCAATTGCGTTGGCTGGTAAGGGCGGTACAGGAAAAACAACCGTTGCGGGTCTTCTAATAAAATACCTTGTAAGCAAAGGGAAAATACCGGTACTGGCCGTGGATGCGGACAGCAACGCCAACCTCAATGAAGTGCTGGGTATGAAAGTGACCGATACCCTCGGGCAGGCACGGGAAGACATGAAAAAAGGTCAGGTGCCGAGTGGAATGACAAAAGACGTTTTCCTATCCATGCGACTTGAAGAAGCCATCGTCGAATCGGACGGGTTTGATCTCGTGGTAATGGGACAGCCTGAAGGGGCCGGCTGTTATTGTGCCGCCAACAGCCTCCTGACCAGGTTTCTCGACCAACTGACCGGGAACTACCCGTATATGGTCATGGATAACGAGGCGGGCATGGAACATATCAGCCGTCTGACGACCCACAATGTCGACATACTGCTTCTGGTCTCCGATACGTCTCGCAGAAGTCTTCAGGCGGCCGCACGTATTCATCAGCTTTCAAAAAGCCTCAATATCGGGGTGGAAAAAAGCTACCTCGTGGTCAATCAGGCTAAAAACGGTCTGTCAAAAGAAGCTCTGGATCTTATTGCATCCGAAGAACTGACGCTTGCCGGCAGCATTCCGGATGACACCGCGATTTATGATTTCGATTTCCAGGGGCGCCCCACGATCGATATTCCGGAGCAAAGTCCGGCATTGAAAGCGGCCTTTGATATTTTTGATAAGATACTCCAATAAATGACACCGGTGCCCTACGACAATCTGTTTATCTACTACCTGGAAGGCCGACTCCCCCATACCCGTGAGAGAAATTTCAGCGGGTTTATCGGTAACTGGGAGGAAGACGGATATACCTTTTTATTTTTCAAGTGCCGCGCAAGAGAACAGATCGATGCGGTTCTGGCGGTGGAACCCGGTTTATCCCTCCTTGATGAGTATCAGATGTCTTACGAAGAGTGGCAGGGGGGGGAAGTTCGCCCCACCCATATCGGACAATTTCTGATTCACCCCCCCTGGTATGAAGATACGAATGTTCACAAACCGCTTCCGGCCACACATCGAATTTTGTTAGACCCCGGTGTCGTGTTTGGTAACGGCACACACCCCACTACCCGGGACTGCCTCGAAGCCCTTGAACTCACCTTAAACCATCACCGGATAGAAACTGTTTTGGATCTCGGCACCGGCACCGGTCTACTTGCCCTGGCGGCAGTAAAACTGGGAGGATGCCGTTGTCTCGCCATAGACTTCAATTTTCTTGCAGCCAGAACAGCACTCACGAATGTCAGATTGAATCGCTTTGAAAACAAGGTGTTGGTTTGTCAGGGACAGGCGGAGCACTTTATCAGCACTCCGGCCGATTTGCTGGTGGCAAATATTCATTTTGACATTATGCGCCAGTTGGTAGCATCAGAATATTTTATTAAAAAACGAATATTTATCCTCTCCGGACTGCTTCGAAGCGAGGCAAAACAGATTCTTCAGGACCTCTCCGCTCTTCCGGTTCGAATGATTCATCACTGGGAACGGGACAACACCTGGTACACATTTCTTGGAGAACGACTCAATTGACACCGAAAGAAGAGAGGGACAACACCTGGCACACATTTCTTGGAGAACGACTCAGGTAACACCATGAAAGACGCCTCCTTAAAAAAAGCCGCTGAAAAAATTGCGTCAGGCCGTCACATAGCAGCACTGACCGGCGCCGGTATTTCGGTGGAAAGCGGCATCCCGCCCTTTCGCGGGAAGGGGGGGCTCTGGGAAATCTATGACCCCATGGAATATGCCACTATCGATGCGTTCATGAGAAACCCGAAAAAAGTCTGGCAGGTTCTTCTCATGGCGATGATCGATACCCTGGAAAAAGCCGAGCCGAGCAAAGGGCATTCGGGGCTGGCGACGCTAGAATCCCTGAACAGGCTCGAGACGGTTATCACACAAAATGTCGACGGGCTTCATCAAATGGCGGGTAGCACGGATGTCATCGAATTTCATGGATCCTTCGCTGCCTTTCACTGCATGGAGTGCGCCAAACAGGTCGATATCAAGGGTTTGGATTTGACAACCCTGCCGCCTCGCTGCAACTGTGGCGGCATCTACCGGCCGGACGTCGTCTTTTTTGGAGAAATGATTCCCTCCGATCACCTGCGACGCTCCCGAAACATCGCCGAGCAGTGCGACATCCTGTTGGTGGTGGGCACATCCGCAACAGTCCAGCCGGCCGCGGAACTGCCGCTTATAGCAAAAAGAGCCGATGCCGCCATCATTGAAGTGAACCCCGAACGGACACCTCTGACCCATCGTGTCAGCGATATCTTCCTCAAGGGAGAGGCCGGTATCGTCATGGAGGAACTGGTATACGAGGTGAAACAGCACATATGAACCGGAAACTTCCCAGACAATCGAACTGGATCCACAGCATCACCCTGACCCCACCGTCCCTGGGCGACAACAGCGCCGATTCCGACCGGCTGGTCCACGACCTGAAAGCAGACCTTCATACGGATCGGGTGCGGATCGATTTGCCGCTCCTTAAAAAACTTCCCTCTCTTCTAAGGGCATCCGAATGGAAAATCCAGTGCATCCTGTTCAGAGATCGCAACGATTATATTCTTGTTGACGCCCTGCCGGCAGATGATGACCTGCCGGCCGCGGGCATCGCCGTGGATCTCGGAACCACCCGGGTAGTGCTCCGTTTGCTGGATCTTGCTACCGGAAAAGATCTGGGTGAAACCGCCTTTGACAATCCCCAGACAATTATCGGCCCCGATATTCTGGCCCGAATTCACTACGCAGACACGGCTGATGGCCTGGATGAACTTCAACGGCTCATCGTGGACGGTATCAACCATCATGCCGGCCGCCTCTGCAAAACCCGCGGGATTCCAACCAACCGTGTCTTCGCCATGAGCGTGGCCGGCAACACCGCCATGACACATCTCTTTCTGGGACTATCCCCCCGCTGGATCATACGGGAGCCTTATATTCCGGTATGCAATACGCCGCCGGTCTTTCAGGCGGAGGAAATTGGGATCCACCTGGCCCCCCAGGCACGAATTCTTGTCTTTCCAAACATAGGAAGCTACTTCGGCGGCGATCTCATTGCCGGTATTCTCTACACAGGTGTTCACAACCGGGACGAAACCTCTCTGCTGGTGGACGTTGGCACCAATGCCGAGGTGCTCCTGGGAAATAGCCAGTGGCTCATGGCCTGTGCCGGTGCCGCCGGCCCTGCCCTGGAAGGCGGTGCGGCACGAATGGGTATGCCGGCGGGGCCCGGCGCCATCGATCGCATCCGGATTCGACCTGACAGCCAAGAATTTGAGATTCATACCATCGATGAAAAGCCCCCCATAGGCATCTGCGGCTCGGGTCTCATCGACCTGGCGGCTCAGCTTTTTACCGTCGGGATGGTGGATATCAGAGGAAAATTTGTCAAAGCAGAATGTGGGGACCGACTCGAGGAGATAGACGAGGTCCGGCATTTAGTGGTGGTGCGGCTGAAGACTCCCAAACCGGAAAAGCGCTTACCCTTTCCCAGATCGACCTTGACAGTCTCATCCGGTCCAAGGCCGCCATGTATACGATTCTAAACACGATTGTCGGCGCCGTAGGCATCGATTTTCAGGATATCGACTCTTTTTATGTGGCCGGCACCTTCGGCGCATTTATCAATCCCGAATCGGCCATCCGTATCGGTATGCTGCCGGACCTTCCCCGAAACCGGTTTGTCTCCATCGGCAACAGCTCACTGGAAGGCGCCGCCCTGGCATTGACCATCAACAATTGCCTGGATGAAATAGACCGGATTCGAGATCTTGTGACCTATATGGAACTGAACGTAAACCAGGAGTTCATGGCCCGGTTTTCCGCCGCTAAATTCCTGCCCCATACTGACCGGAGCCTTTTCCCTTCAGCAATATGAGAGCTATTGAATGCGAAACAGTTGGATGAATCTCGGATCAACATCATCAGACCGTACACGTCCCAACTCCTCGTCCACCTGGTCAAACAACTCATCCAGAACCGGACCCAGCAGGGCAGTGATTTCTTCCAGGGATTTTCCCGACCGGCCGGACATCCACTTTAGAAGACCGGTTTTAGCCACCGTGCCGATTTTGACCGGCTCCGGGACTTCCGCTGAATCCGCTGAAGAAAATAATTCCTTTAAAAAAGCTGAAAATTCCTCTTTGGAAAGAGGGGTCAATCGGCCGACTTTATCAAATTCTTTTGACTGATCGAGTCCGAGATGAGACCTGGCCCAAAGGGTCAATACCAGATTCCGCCAGGTCAGAAGATGATTGGCATCCGGCCTGCAGCGAATCGACATGTCGCCGAAAAGAGAATCCATTCCAATGATGTGCGAGAGCATTCGCTCGGTGGATGTAATATCCCGCAGCGATTTGAATTCCCGATACAACGTCCGGCCGGTTTGATAGTTGTCAAAAAAGAGTGGTTTTTCAACCAGAAGTCCGCCCAAAACACCAAGCCATTTTTCATCCCAGAAGGTCAACGGCAAACCGGAATTTTCAAACCACGCCTCTTTCCGCCACCGCTGCACACGCCACTTCATCGAAAGGGCCCGACCGAAACCGAATCGGAAAATCTGGGACAAAGCAAGGCGTTGAACCAGCGCCGCCATGGCCGCGGTCTTGTTTTCCGAAGCCGATGCATCCTTCGGCACATTTGCTTCGAGTCCGATATTCAGATACCCGCATACCTTTTCCACGACAGCCCGGAGCGCTTCCCTGGTCTGTATCTCTTTCTGGTCCGCGGAAGCGACCTGATTGCACAATGTAACAAATTCCAATTGTATTCGCTGAAGAAGCACGGCCGAATCTATTTCCTGCAGCGCATCGGAAAAAAATCCGCCCCCCCGAAGCATTTTCACGGGATAAATCGGGAGAAGCACCGTTTCCGACTCGTCTTCGCTTGCTCCGAAGGTTTTAGCCGGTTGCGCGTTCATCTCCTCCGGCATTACGGGTTGATAAATGCCGACGGCTTCTTCAAACGGTAAAAAACCTTTTTCCGCCATCCGTACATTTCGCATGCGGTAGACTTCTTCTTCCACCTCCGCGGGCAGGATGCTGCTCGCCTCCAGGAGAAGTCGCTGATAGGCTTGATGATCCCGGTCGGCCAGCCGGGCAAGAAGTGAATAAAAAAAACCGCGCCGTTTATCGTCAAGCAATTGGTCATCGGAATCCGGAGCCTCCACTTTTTCTACGGAAACAAGCGGATCGTCCATTATCCGGACGTAGTAGACATCATCGTGGGTAAAGAAATCATCCGGAATATGAGTTGTGTCCTGATCATGTTCCCTGAGAATCACCTGGATGTTTCGAAAGAGCAGAAGTTCAAGCAGATCTGTCTGCTCCTTGAACAACCAGGAGAGAACGCGTTCCGGATCCGCCATATACATGGCGCTAAGCCAGTTTATGGTGGAATTCAGTTGAAGCCGGTCACGGCGCCACCCTTCCATATCGATAATGTATTGCCGCTGCCTGTCCGAGGCCAGCGCCAAAAGAGGAAGCGCGTCATTGAGGCCAATATCGTGGATCAGGAAATAGAGATCCTCTTCCGGAAAAGAGTGAACAAGGGGAGCCGGTTGTCTTTCCTCTAAAATTCGCTTCAGCGCCGCTTCGGGCGCCAGAGAGAAAATCTCTTCTCTCTGGTTCCGAAGCCGAAGCATCCGCTCCCGACGCTGCTGGTCCAGCGTTATGATGTTTCCATTCATAAAAGTGTCTTACACGATCGAGGTAAGCTGCGCCGGAGTTACAACGGCGCCGAATTTTTCCTTGAGTGCCAGAAGCGCTTCTCTCTGGGCCTTAAGAATCTCGAACAAGCGGCCTGGAATGTTTGGTTCCTTACCATATGCGGTTTCCTGGAGATCGATCCGATTGATAATATTGTCGCAATACAGCGAAAACTGTTTACTGTAGAGCTCTTCCGGATACGCTTTGTCGATAATCGATTTAAACAGATCCTTCAGGTCTTCATACTTCGGCAGATACCCGATGGGTGTCTCGATAACGTCGACATCCCCGTGGGCCATACGCTCCAACCATGCCAGCCATACCTTTACATCCTTTTTTTCACCCAGCAGCTTTTTGCTGGTACCGCCCCGGGCCTCATCGGTTAGAAAATAGTTGAGCCCGGCAAGTACCGGCCGTTTCTCTTCGGTGATATCGCTGTTCCCGAAGAATTTAAACTGTGCCGCCATATAGTCGCCCAAAGAACCCGGAATAAACGGTGCGTTGGCCCAGGGCGCGCGCTTGACCCCGGTCGCCCCAACCTCGGTGGCGGTTGCCGCGGAGACAATGCAGGCGCCGATCACTACGCCTTCATCCGAACTCTTGGCAGCCCATACAGGCGGCATGGTGTCACTGTCACGGCCACTGTAAGTGATGACCCGGGTTTCAACACCCGCCGGATCCTCAGCCTTTTCTGAATAATTCGCAAGCGCTTTTGAAGCCAGGGTGCACCTTGCATTGGGGTGAGATATGGGAACGGGTTTTCCTTTCTCGTCCAATTTGCCTTCATACCACTCCCCTTGAAAATTGCGACCTTTTTTGGGTGATGATTCCCCATTCCCCGTCCAGTGAGGCACCCCATCATCGTCAATAAGCACGTTGGTCCAAATCACCTCCGTGCCCGGTTTTCTGAGAAGCGTCATCAGGTGCGGATCTCCCTCCCAATTCACGTCCTCTACGATTCCAAAAATGCCGCTTTCCGGATTAATGGCGCGAACAGTGCCGTCTTCATTGATCCAGAGCTGGGCCAGGTCGTCGCCCACAAAAAAATTACCGGCCATGGCGGTGGTGGTTTTGCCACATCCCGAAGGCGCCGCGCCCGCAACCCATGTTACCCGTTCACCTGGTCCCTGAATGCCGGTAATAAACATATGTTCCGACAGCTCTTTGCCAAGACCTTCATATACGGCTTTATCCACCGCAAACCGGTGATTTCCCTTTTTCATGAGGAGGGTGTTGCCCGCATAGGTACAGTTGAAGCTGTAAGTGGTTCGCCAGCTTCGGTCCATGAAAACCCGTGCGTTCGGCAGATCTTCAAGCCGGTTGAGCCCTTCACTGTGGACATTCGCGAAAAAATGGCCGAGCTGCGCCACCGCTTCGTCAAATCGCGAAAATTCATTCCGGTAAAGCAGTTCCGCACTGTGCATGACGTACGTACTGCTTGTAATTTCAAGGGCCGGATTGGATGCCGGCGCTCCCACGGGACCCCGCATGTAAAAACCCACCAGCATGGTTTTTCCCCGCATAATGCCGGTCATGTGAGTGCGGACCTCTTCCATGGCCTGCTTTCTTTCCATTTTATTGGCCAGGCTGCTGACCTGCTCTTCCTCATTCGTAATATAGTATGTCCGGTCAATAATCCTGCCCTGTTCATCCTTAAGATCATAATGGATGGTGTGGTTTTCCATGGGCAATGCGTCTTCCTCTCCTTTTTCAAGGGAGAGTGAGCGTATGAAGGCCTGGTCGGCATCCGAGCCAGTGTTGATAAAAACGGTATCCGGGTCACACATGACAATTGCATTGGCAATTTTAATCAGCACCTCCTCAGTATGGATAGCGCCGATCTTGGAAAGATTTTCTCCCTCCAGTTTTTTATTGAATATGGCCTTGGCAGCCGCCAGTGTTTTAATGCCGCCCAGCTCGGAAACGATATCCGTGCCTCTATTAAGTACCAAACTGAAATCTTCTTTTTTCGATGCCATGTATTTATTCCCCCTATGGTTCCGTTTTCGCTTCTTCATTCTATCATATCAATATTTGACAATTTTCTATAAACAATGACTTAAATGTCGATATCTCTCTGCCTCTCCTTGGCCGACATCCTTTCTGTGCAAAAGCTCTCAGCCCCTACTGCGCCCCTGTCTTTCCGCTACAGGCATTTGTTGCCGAATCCAGACAAGCACCTTATCGAACTCTTCCTTGAGTTCCTGTAGCGCTTTTCCCCGGTGACTCACCAGACTTTTCTCTTCCCGGGTGATTTGTGCAAATGTTTTTTCAAGGGGTGGGTAATAAAAGATAGGATCATATCCGAATCCATCAGCGCCATCAGGTTGTTCGGCAATCAGACCTTCACAGCTTGCCTCGTAAGTCAGTGCCGGACCGGTCGGCACTGCCAGAGACAATACACACTGGAAAGCAGCCTTTCGATTTTCCTTCCCAATCATGTCTTCAAGCAACTTGTTACAGCGCTCTCCATCCGTCAGGTTTTCCCCACCGTATCGAGCGGAGAACACACCCGGCGCCCCTCCCAATGCTTCCACAACAAGGCCGGAATCATCCGCCAACGCCGGAAGGCCGAGAATTCTGGACACAAAGGCCGCTTTTTTATATGCATTTTCCTCAAAGGTTTCTCCATCTTCTTCCACGGGCGGTGTGGGGCCAAAGTCGTCCAGACTTAAAATACGAAGGGGATAGTTTTTTAGATATCCGTCAATTTCCTTAATTTTTCCTCTGTTTCGCGTAGCGAGAACCAAAGATATTTCTTTTTTCATTAAAACAAGCCTGCTCTTATTAAAGTCAAAAACAATCTCCAGGTCCGAAAAAAGCCCTGGGAAAACGTATCTAATTTATATAATTCATAGTTTTTTCATTGTAAAGGGTTTTTGACCGCCTATGTATTTCAAGCAACTTTACAAGCTGCCCGATGTGTGACATAAAAACTGGTCGAGGCGTCCCTTACAACGTTCAAAACAGGCGCTTTCCGCGCATCCGGACAACACAACCATGCTTCAAGAGCTATCCATCCGTAATTTTGCCATTATCGATGACTTGAGTGTTTCGTTCTTACCCGGGCTTACGGTACTTTCCGGTGAAACCGGCGCCGGGAAGTCGATCATTATCAATGCCGTCAATTTATTGCTTGGCAACCGGGCAAACCCGAAACTCATTCGAACCGGGGCGGATTCCGCGGAACTCGAAGCACGATTTCTGATAACGGAAAATGGTCATGTGGCCAGGCTCATGAACGAATATGCGATAGATCCTTCGGAAGGTCTTTTGATTCGCCGCATTATTTCACGCAGTGACAGCAACCGGATTTACATCAACGGCAGACAGGCCACCATTCAAATGCTGGGAAGGTTGACGGAAAATCTCGCCAGCATTGCCGGTCAGCATGCACATCAGAAACTGCTCAAGGAAGACGAACATCTGTCGGTCCTTGATCAATACGCCGGACTGGTTTCGCTCCGAAACGGGCTTACCGAAAGTTACCGGAAAGTTATGCCGCTGATCGAATCGCTTCGGCACTTGAAAGAAAAAAAAAGCCAGGCCATCGGCCATATGGAACTGCTGGAATTCCAGAAACGGGAAATTTCGGATGCAAACCCGATTCCGGACGAAGATACGGCACTGGAAAAGGAGCGGATACGCCTGAAAAATTCCGCCATGCTGGTTCATACCGTACACGATAGTCTGGATATGCTCCATACCGCGCCCGGCGCCGCATCTGAGCAACTGGCCACGGTTCGCAAGTCGATTGAAAATGCCGCCCGGCTGGATCCGGACCTGGCCGAGACGGGTAAACAGCTTGGAGAAATCCTCTTCGAATTGGAAGATATCATCCAGATTCTTCAGAATTACCTGAATCGCGACAGGTTGGAAGAGGGGCGAATGGAGCAGGTGGAAGCGCGCCTCGACACACTGAACAAATTGAAACGAAAATATGGGGGCTCCCTTGCGGCTGTAATCGAGCATTTGAGCGCTATCGACGGGGAACTCCAATCCATGGACGACCTCGATGCTCAAATAGAGGATGCCCAAAAGCTGCTTTCTGATGACCATAATCAGCTGACACAAACAGCCCGGACACTTTCCCAAAAGCGGGCGGCAGCAGCAAAAACGCTTTCGAAAAAAATTGAAGAAGAGCTGGCCTCGCTGAACATGCCCCTGGCACAATTCGACATATTGCTGGAAACCCAGCCGGCCAAGCCCGATTCATCCCCCTTCCTGTCAATAGACGGCAATTGCCTTCACGAAACCGGAATAGATCAGGCCAGGTTCATGATTTCACCCAATACCGGTGAAGCGCTGAAACCGCTGTCCGCGATTGCTTCGGGAGGAGAACTCTCCAGAGTGGTGTTGGCCCTGAAAGCCATATTGGCCGGCAGCGACTCGGTGGAGTCGATCGTATTCGACGAGGTGGACGCCGGTATCGGTGGCGGTGTTGCCGAAATGGTGGGAAAAAAGCTCTCCTCGCTGGCACGAAGCCATCAGATTATCTGCATTACCCATCTACCCCAGATTGCAAAGTTTGGTACCCACCACTTTAAAATCTCCAAGCAAGTGGTGAATGAGAGAACCCAGACCTCTATCGAACCGGTAAAAAGCGAAGCACGCATACAAGAACTCGCTCGAATGCTTGGCGGTGAAACCATCACCGAGGCAGCCCTGAATCATGCCCGGGAGCTGCTCGAAAAAAAATAGCGCACAAAACTCAATTTCCCGGATAACGCGCGCAGTCGAAATTAAATCCATAATTGTTTCTGATCCCACACCCGATCCTTGCTGTTAACCCTTCAATAAAAGGCCATATCGATGACTCTCTACAGTTTTCCACCGCTCTTGTCCCTGTTCTGTTTTATTTCTCTGGCCCTATTGACCATACTCAGGGGCGCCCGAACCCGGCTCAACCACTTGTTTTTCATGCTCTGCATTCTGGCCGGATTCATCTGCTCGAATTATGTATTTTCATCCCTGACCCGTTCCGGCACGCATGCCTTGTGGGCAAGTCGTATAGAGCATTTGTTTATCCCGCTTCTTCTTCCCCTGTATATCGCGTTTTTTCAGGAATACCTCAACATCACCGGCCGGAAATGGCTGCTTCGTTTCGCCTTCGGGTATGCTGGTTTACTGATTTGCCTTGCTCCCACCGATCTATATATCACCCATATGGTGAAATATCCCTTTGGGTTTATTGCATCGGCCGGCCCTTTTTATTTCCTGTTTGCTTTAGGTGAAGCCGTTACAACCATATATATCCTCATCCTGGTTTGTAAGGCCATTGGCAGGGAAAAAACCGGGGTCCAGAAAAACAGACTCAAATATGTACTCTTGGGATTCGGTTCCCTGGGATTTTTGAACGGCCTCAATTTTCTAACCATTCTGGGCCTCGTTGTTGTTTATCCCCCCGGCAATTTCAGTTTTATCCCTCTGGCAATTTTTGCCGTCGGTCTTTTTAAGCATGACCTTCTGGATATGGGGATTCTCATAAAAAAAAGCCTGATCTACTCGTGCCTGACGGCGCTTCTCACCTGCCTTTACGCGGTCATTGTCATTGTGGCCAACCATCTGTTTTCAGACTTCATTCTGTCCGATTCCCTCCTGATTCCGGTAGGATTCTTTTTACTGATCACGTTTATCTTCGGCCCCATAAAAAGTGGCATTCAGCATCTTGTGGACAAATTGTTTTTCAAAAGAAAATATGACTATCAAGCCGCGCTGAAGGATCTTAGCCGGCAGATCGTATCCGAACTCGATACCGGCGCCATCGGCAAGCAGCTTCTCTCCGTGGCGCAAAATGCCATGAGAGTTGAACACTGTGCGCTCTTTATAAGGCAACCAAGTCAAAAGGGCGATGTCGCTTATCACAATGCCGCCTTATCTCAACCCGCCGGCCGGAGAATAACTTTTTCAGCACGGGATAATATGGTGTTGCTTTTTAAAAACCAGAACCGTCCGATCTCTTCGGAAACCTTCCTTTTAGAGATAAACAAACAGAATCTCAGCTCTACTGCCGCCCAGCAGGCGGTTAAAGGGATCGTATGGGGATTTCCCCTTCTCTTCAAAGAGAATCTGAATGGTTTTCTGCTGCTGGGCGAAAAACGGTCCGGTGATTTGTATACCAGGGAAGATCTGGATCTGCTTGAAACCCTGTGCAGCCAGAGCGCATTGGCTCTGGAGAATGCACTCTCCTACCGGCAAATCGATAGGCTTAACAATCAACTTGAAAAAAAGTGGCCGACAGAACCAAAGAATTGAGGGCCGCCCTTAAAGAAAAGGAAGAAACCCAGGAACAGCTGATTCGTTCTGAAAGCCTTGCGAGCATCGGCCAGCTTGTGGCAGGCGTGGCTCATGAGTTAAACAACCCGCTGACCACCGCCATCAGCCTTGTCCAGAGCACTGTTGAAGACATGAAAGAATTCCCGGGCGAACCACTCGATGAGACAACAGCCGAGGACCTTGCTTTCGTGGAAAAGGAGCTTGGCAGGGCCAAGGCAATTGTAAGGAGTCTTCTGGGACTCTCCCGCCAGACAGATACCTATAAGGAAAAGGTCAATCTGAACGCCGTCATAAAAGACGCCTGCCAGATCCTGCACAATCAGTACAAACACACCGACCTGAATATAAAGACGGTTTTCAGCGCCGGCCTGCCGGATATCCTTGGCAATTTCGCGACACTCGGTCAGGTGGCCCTGAATATTCTTCAAAACGCCATTCAGGCGGTCCCAGGTAACAGGGAAAGCCGAATTGTCTTGTCCACCCGATACGAAATCGAGGCCTGTGAAGTAGTCTTTGAATGTTCCGATACAGGCCCCGGAATACCGGAATCGATTCAGAAAGATATTTTCAAGCCGTTTTTTACCACAAAGGAAGTTGGGCAGGGAACCGGCCTCGGCCTCTATCTCAGCCATGAAATCGTCCGAAAGCATGGCGGGAACCTTTCCTTCGAGAGCGTTATCAATCAGGGGTCTCGATTTATGGTCCGATTGCCTGCGGCCGTCCCTCTCAACTGATAGTTGGAATACAGATATCCCCCCCCCTTGCCATTGTCATATTTAGTGGATATTATGGCTTTTTAAAAAAGGAGGGTTATAATGCCGTTATATGAATTCAGATGCCTGAAATGTCAGGAGCTTTTCGAAGCGTTGGTTATGGGGCAAAACGATCAGAAAGAAATGAAATGTCCCCATTGCAATTCTGTCGAATTTGAAAAAGTCATGAGTACCGCGAGTTATGCCATGTCCGGGGGGGGGAGCCCGGGTACCGCCGCGAAAGCCCAAACCAGGACCTGCTCGAGCGGATCATGTACAACCTATGACATACCCGGACCGACCGGTTAATGCGTGCCTATTCGGAATTTGAATACATAATGAAACCTGTTCACAATAAAGAAAAAGAGCATTTCAAGAAACTCTTCCATCGAGAGCACATTGATCGGTTCGAAGACCGTTTCAAGATTCTCGAGGTGTTCCTTCAGACGGAAAAACACATTACCGCTCAGGAAATGCATCGCCTGCTAACCGAAAATGGAATTCATCTGACCTATGAGTTCCTAAAGCAGACCCTGGATATGATGTGCAGATATGGCTTTGCTCAAAAAAGGAAATTCCAGGATGGACAGATCCGTTACGAGCACAGGCATCTTGGACAGCATCATGACCACATGATCTGCACGCGGTGCGGCAATATTCTCGAATTTGTAGATGATGATCTTGAGCAGCTTCAGCTAAAAATTGCCGCGGCCCGTGGATTTCATATCCTTCAGCATAAAATGGAAATTTACGGAATTTGCGCGGAGTGCCAGGCCCATCGGGCAGAGCTGATTCCGCTCAGCAATGCAAAACCGGGAGAGCGGCTTGTCATCAAGGAGTTCGGCGGTGGCAAAATGTCTCAAATGCGTCTTATTTCCATGGGCCTGCGGCAAGGAGAAAAGGTCGATGTCATCACCAGTGCTCACCAGGGTCAGGTGGTGATTGCAATCGGATACAATCGACTCAGCATCGGGCAGGGATTGGCACGAAAGGTTCTTGTGAAGCCTGTTTCAGGATCTTAAGGAATAACGCGAATAGATCGCCCCGTCCGGCGATTTGTTTTATGGTAATATGAATCGAATTTACGCCATTGGCGATATCCATGGATGTCACGACAAGCTTTGCCGCCTGCTGGATCGAATTGATATTTGCTGGTCCCGGGACACACTTGTATTTTTAGGTGACTACATTGATCGAGGCCCCCAATCCTTCGAAGTGCTTGATCATTTGATCAAACTGAAGAGACAGTATTCCCGAACGATTTTTCTGAAAGGAAATCATGAGGCCATGTTCCTTGATTATCTTTCCGGCAAGCGCACCCTTTCCTTTATGAACAACGGCGGTCGGGAAACACTCGAGAGCTACCATAAGCATGCCTGCGGCACCGATCACTCGGCAATTCCCAAAGAACACCTTGACTTTATCAATTCACTTGTTCTATGTCACGAGACCGAAGACTATATATTTGTTCATGCAGGATTATTGTCGGGGATTCCGCTTTCAGCACAATCGGCGGAAGATCTTCTCTGGATCAGAGAGTCGTTCATCAGCAGGGATACAGACTTTGGAAAGCGCGTGATTTTCGGTCACACTCCATTTCCGGAGCCCTTGGTTCGACCCGAAAAAATCGGCATTGATACCGGTGCCGTTTACGGTAACGTTTTGACTTGTGTGCGGTTGCCGGATGTAACCTTTTTCAGTGACAAATGAAACGAATCTTTATTCTTATAACCTGTCTCATCATCACAGCCCCTTCGCTGGCCCTGGCGGACTACATATCCGTCAAGGTGCCGGTGGCCAATATTCGATCCGGGCCGAGTGAAACAAGCGATCTTTTGTGGAAAGTGGAGGCATACCATCCGCTGCTTGTCCTGGAAAAGAAAAACAACTGGTATCATTTCAGAGACTTCGAAGGGGACGAGGGATGGATCTATGGCACCCTTGTCAATAAAGAGCCGTCGGTAATCACGATTAAAGACGACTGCAACGTTCGCTCCGGTCCCGGCACAAACTCAGACATTCTGTTTACGACAGGGGTCGGAATCCCTTTCAAGATTCTGAAAAAAAAGGGCCAATGGTTGTATGTATTGCATACGGACGGTGATCGGGGGTGGATACACCAATCGCTTGTATGGCCGGATCAATAATTAAAAAAATCAATCCGCGTGTCCTGTCGATGAATTGTCGACATCATTACTTTGTCTATAAATGGAGGATTGCATGGCGATAAAGCGCTATAAAGGTAGAAAAAGTCTGAAACAGCCGGATGAATTCATCACCCTCTCATCTAGATTGCTGAATCAAATTATTTTACATCGGAACAAAGTTATTTCTGCTTTAGTTGGTATCGTTGCCGTGGGACTGATCGTCTCGGGCATCAACTACTATTCAAACAAAAGAGAAATGAACGCTCTCATGCTGCTGAATAAGGCTGTTGCCAAATATGAATCCATGCCGAAAGAACTCAGCCCTCTTGAGACCTATAAAGCGGCGGAAATCGATCTGGAAAAAATCGCGGATACCTATGGAAATAATATGGGCGGGAAATTGGCGAATTTCTTTCTGGCGAACTGCAGCTTTCTCGCCGGGGAATTCGGCCGGGCGGAGGAACTGTACCGTAAAGCAATCAAAGATTTTGATGGGGATGTTCCCTTTGATTGCCTCGCAAAAAGCAGCCTTGGATACTCCCTTGAAGAGCAGGGCAAATACGAAGAAGCCGCCACAATCTTTTCAGAAATTCCATCCGATATCGGCAGCATAATGGGGGACGAATCACTGTTTGCATTGAGCAGGCAATACGGTTCTATTGAAAAAACCGAGCTGCAATTGGAAACCGTTAAAAAACTGATCGAAAATTATCCCCAATCAATCTATGCTAACGTGCTGAAGGAGAAATTTCCGAGTCTTGAGCTATCCGAAAGCTGACTGATGCCCAAAGGGAATCTTTCAGCTACTCTTTTGACCCGATATCTATGTCGAATTTCTTGATTTTCTGGTTGAGCCCGCTTTTACCGATACCGAGAATTTCAGCGGCCCGGGTCTGCACATTTCCGCTTAACTTCAACGCCCGCAGAATCAGCAGTTTCTCCACCATAACCAACGTGTCCGTCAGCTTGGCGGAAGCCGGAATTTCACCCAGATCCAGAGTCTGGGTCGCCTGATGCTTAAAATGTTTCGGGAGATCCGATACTTGAATGTTTCCACCCGGGCACAGAATCATGGCCCGCTCGATCACGTTTTCAAGTTCCCTGACATTTCCCGGCCAGCTGTAATCATAGAGTATCCGGGCCACGTCATGGTCCACGCCGGTCACGGGTGCGGTCGAGCCTCTTTCATCGGCATATTTTCGAATGAAAAAATCGACAAGCAACCGTATATCCTCTCTACGGTCCCGAAGAGGCGGCAGTGTGATATTTAGTACGTTGAGCCGGTAGAAAAGGTCTTCACGGAATCTTCCCTCTTTAATTTCTTTCAACAACTGCTTGTTTGTCGCTGCGATGATGCGGACATCCACTGAAACGGACCGCATGCCCCCGACTCGCTCAAATGTTCTTTCCTGGAGTACACGCAGCAATTTGACCTGAAGATTCGGAGAGAGTTCACCGATTTCATCCAAAAAAAGCGTGCCGGTATCCGCAATCTCAAAACGGCCTTTCCGCATGGCAACAGCGCCTGTAAAAGCGCCTTTTTCATGTCCGAACAGTTCACTTTCAAGCAGCGTCTCGGCCAGCGCGCTGCAATTGACGGCTATGAACGGCTTGTCTCTCCTGGGGCCATTAAAATGGATAGATTTGGCCACTAGTTCTTTACCGGTGCCGTTTTCCCCCTCGATAAGCACCGTCGCATTGGCGGGCGCCACTTTTTCGATGGTCCGGAACACCTCCCGCATCGCTTTACTTTTTCCGATAATATTATCAAAGCGATACCGGCTGGTAACATCTTCCCGAAGCCGCCGGTTATCCTTCACGACCCGATACATGCCCACGGCCTTATTGACAAAAATAACCAGCTGGTTGTTGTCAAAGGGTTTCAGTATATAGCTGTAGGCGCCCTTTTGCATAGCTTCAACGGCCTTATCCACGGTCCCGTGAGCGGTCATCATGATTACCGGCAGCTCCGGATCACGGGTCTTGATATGCTCCAGAAGCGCTATTCCATCCATGCCGGGCATTTTCATGTCCGTCAAAACCAGGTCCACATCGGCTTGTTCCAGCAATTTAAGTGCATCCTGCCCGTTTGTCGCCGTCAGTGTTTCAAACCCCTCCTCTTCGAGTACGGCACTTAGTATGAGCGGGTAGTTTTTTTCATCATCAACGATCAATATCGTTTCCATCACTATCCCCTTTGCTGCTTGGCAGTATCAACGTAACCTCTGCTCCTCCCTCCGGCCTGTTGCCGATGTCGGTCTCTCCGCCATGAGATTTTACGATATTCCTCACAATACCAAGTCCGAGTCCGGAACCCATCTCCTTGGTTGTAAAGAACGGATCCCATACCTTGTTCAGTACATCGGGCGGAATTCCCTTCCCACTGTCTTTAAAAGAGAGAATAACGGACTGGTTCCTTGCCGTGACATCCACCTCTATCCTCCCGCCGTGTTCCATTGTCTGCATGGCATTCATCAGTATGTTCAGGAAGGCCTGATAAAGCATTCCCGCGTCCGCCATAACCAACGGCAGGGATGAATCAAAGCGGGTATCAATAACAATGTGATTTTCCCTGATCTGGGGTTCGAGAAATTTCAGGTTTTTTTCAACCACTTCTTTCACATCGGTTGGCAATAGATGCGGTGTTTTGGGCATGGCGCAATTCAGAAAATCCGTAATGATGGTATTCAGTCGGCCGGCCTCCTCGACAATAACACCGGCAATGGGATTGGCAGGTTCGTAAACCGCCATTTTTCGTTTCAGCAGTTCAGCGGAACTGTGAATGATACCCAATGGATTTCTGATTTCATGTGAAACGCCCGCCGTCAGCTCTCCAAGTGCCGACAGGCGTTCGGCACGATTCAGGCGTTCCTTCAATTCAAGCTGCTCCTGGGCTCTCCGCTCAAGTATCCCCTCCCCTTTTTTTACCACCAGGCGGAGAACCAGAAACAGAATGCCCAAAACGCCGGTGATATTTAAAACCATCATTTTCTGATATTCAAAAATCTTTTTATAATCATCGGTCAGGTCCTGGACAACCTCAAACACGCCAAAAATCGGACTTTCCACTTCCTCCGCGGCATCCTGGTCCCGAAGAGGAGCAATGACAAGGCCTTTTCCTTTGATAAAATAGAGCGTGCTTTTCTCCAGGCGAAAAGGGGCCATCGTTACAAGGTTCAACTCCTTGGGCACTCCCAGAAGGATCTCCCAGAACGATCCCCTTTGGACAAGTTTTGAACTCGTTTCCCCCTTCTTCGCTTTCTCGTATGCAGTACCGCCCACATTCTCCCGGCCCAACTGGGAAGGATCAAAACTGTATGAAATAATATTACTCGGTGAATAAATATTTACCATTTTGATCTGATATCCCTCCACCGCATTTCGAACCACGTCATCCATCAGATCGAACTGTTCCTTTTTATGTAGCTGTATTTCACCGAATTTCGTCACAATCGGGAAGCTGAAATTGCTGAAAACCTGGAAATTCAAATTGGTAACGAGAAGTTTGGCATAGTCTTCGCTTTTAATATTGTTTATCCTGCGCATCCAGTGGGTAAATAGAATGGAAAGCACAAGAGCACCGATAAACACCACCACGAGGCTGGTAAACGTAAAATATTTCACCAGTCGGTAAGGTTTGGCTTTCTCTTCTTCGGAAAAGGATATCATGGCTGCGGTGTCCTCTATCGCGCAGATACGAATTGCCGTTTAAACAAATGATATAAAGGTATGGAAAATCACTCACCAAGTCAAGATGATAAACCGGAAGAACGAAACCTGGAGATAACTATGGAATACACCTTCTTTTTCTTCGAATTTTTCTCTCAAGCTTCCGGACCAAATACCGATGGGGTTAATAACACCCTTGAGGCGGCATCGATGGAGCGTCAAATCGCTTCAACAGCTTTCATGCCATGCAGGTTTGATTTGAAGGTATTTAAAACGGCCTTTGGCACCTATAAAACTGACTGGCATATAAATGAGCAACCATGACAAAATTGTCGTCCACAATATATACCATATGCCACTTATGTGCAGCACAATATATTATAGTTAGATAAAATTATATATAAATTATGCATAATTTACTTGACAACTATTTCGGGGCGGGCTTTAAGGGTAGTTATAGTGCAAGAATTTCTTTCTTTAACTTTTTGGATAGACGATATTCCCATGAACAAAAAAGCCCTGAAAACGAAACCTGCAGCCGGAAATTCATTGAGAAAAATGAGAGAATCCCTGTTGATGAGCAAAGCCGAATTGGCAAGAAAGGCCCGGGTGTCATCTATCACCATTAGCAGAATTGAAGATGGTTACCCGTGTCGGATGGACACCAAACGAAAAATAATCCTGGCATTGGGCCTTAATCTATCTGAAAAACATAAAGTTTTTAATGACTAAGAGCATATTATGGCACTTGCAAAAAAAGATCACCTGGTAGGATTGGACATCGGTTCACAATCCATTAAAATTGCAGAGATTGAACACGGCAAATCGGGCCGGATTTTAAAAAATCTCGGTATCGTTGAGATAGACCCCGATCTCATGGAAGAGGACAGTATCAAAGACCTCCAAGGGGTTGCCGATTTAGTCAAACGACTTTTCAAGCAGCTAAAAATAAAAGAAAAAAAAGCTGCTATTTCCGTCGGCGGCTATTCCATCATCGTGAAAAGAATCAATGTCCAGACGATGACCGAGGAACAGCTTCTCGAAACCATCCACTATGAGGCGGAGCAATATATTCCCTTTGACATCAACGATGTGAATCTTGACTTTCAAATACTGGGAGAAAATGAAAACAACAGAAACCAGATGAATGTCCTTCTGGTGGCGGCAAAAAAAGACCTTATCGACGTATATATCGATCTTGTGGAAACCGCCGGCCGTCAGCCAAGCATCATTGATGTGGATGCCTTCGCCCTCCAGAATGCTTATGAATCGAGCTACTTTTCTCCTGGAGAGGAAATTGACGAAGTAGAAAGTGAAATCGTCGCGCTGATAGATGTCGGGGCGTCAAAAACCTCTCTAAACATCTTACGAGGGACCTCATCGCTTTTCATGCGGGACATTTCCATGGGGTGTGACCAGATCACCCGCCAAATCGCGGCTCAGATCGACTGCTCCCTATATGACGCTGAACAAATCAAAACCGGGAAGTTGAAGGATAAGCTCCCTCAGGAAGAACACGACGACATTTTATCCACTTTTTCAACCGAATGGACTACGGAAATTCGTCGCGCTTTCGACTTTTTCTATTCTTCCTTCGGCGAAAGCGACATTTCCAGGATTATCTTGAGTGGGGGAGGGGCACATGTCGGGGTCCTCAGAGATATGCTTTCCACTGAAACCGATGCTTCCGTGGAAACCATCAACCCCTTCGGAAATTTGACTATAAACAACAGCAAATTCGATCCGGCGTTTCTGGAAAAAATTGCCCCCCAGGCGGCTATCGCTCTGGGGCTGGCGCTGCGAAGAGTTGACGACAAATGATACGAATCAATTTACTCCCGTTTAGAGCTGCGCGGAAAAAAGAGAATGTCCGCAGGCAGATTTCCGTCTTCGTCTTATCGCTGTTTCTCATTACGGCGATCCTGCATTATGCAGGTGGATTTTGGACAAAAAAAATCAAACTCCTGAATGCTCAGATTGATCAAATCAACCAGGAATTGACCGTCACTACCGCTGCTGCAAAAGAAGTAGACAAAATCAAAAAAGAGCTTGATGCGCTTCAGCAGAAGACCGAGGTCATTCAAAACCTTGAAAAGACGCGACGTGAGCCGGTTCAACTCCTGGATGCAATGACCGGACTGATAGTAGAAAACCGAATGTGGTTTACGAATTTTACAGATATTCAAAGCACAATAAAAATCAAAGGAGTTGCTCTCGACAACAAAACCGTGGCGGATTTTATGACGGAACTCGAAAAATCCGGCTTTTTTTCAGCTGTCAACCTCGACAGCCTGAAACAGGTGACTTTTCAGAAAACCCTGAATTTAAAAGATTTTGAAATAACATGCCTGAAAGCAAAAACTGATAAAGCTTCGGACAAGAAAGCGGCCAAATCATGAAAAAGTTAACCAGTACCATGGATGCTCTTGACCCGATGTTTGAAAAATTAGGCCAGCTGAACAAGCTGCACCGTATTCTTATATGTGTCGGTACTTTTCTGCTGCTGGTGGGAGGATTCTTCTATTTTTCATACCTTCCCAAGATGCAGCAGATCAAGGGACTGAAAGCACAAAAAAGCAGCCTTGAGCAAAGCCTCAGAGTTGCCAAGGCAAAGGCGGCCCAGCTTGAAGAGTACCGGGCACGAATGAAAAAAGCCCAGGAAGATTTCATGATCGCCAAAGCGGTGCTTCCTGAAACTAAAGAAATTCCTTCCCTACTTACGAGTATCTCGCAATCAGGTCAGGATGCCGGACTCGAGTTTCTGCTTTTTCAGCCAAAACCCGAAGTGAAAAAAGGTTTTTACGCCGAAATACCCGTTGATGTCAAGGTGTTGGGAAGTTATCATAATGTTGCGTCTTTTTTCGACAATGTCTCCAGATTATACCGTATCGTCAATATCGAGAAAGTAGAAATGAAGGCCGGTAAAGGAAATGAGAAGCTCAACACCGCCTGTACAGCGGTAACCTATAAGTTTTTGGAAGTTGCCGAAAAAAAGCCGGTAGAACAACAGAATACGAGCCGAAGAACCCGTAGGAGATAAGGTGTGCCCATGATGCGGTCTATACCCAAGAATAACAAAGTCATTTTCCCCCTGCTCACCGGTCTGTGCCTTCTGCTTTGCTTCATGATGGGGTGCAAAGAAGAAGCGCCTCCGGTAAAACCGGTAGTGGTTTCGAAACGAATCGAGCCGGCACCCCAGAAAAAGTCTCCGGAGAAAAAATCGGCGCCATCGGTTAAAGAAACAACATCTGCGCCTGCGCAGGTTACAAAAGAGACAACGCCTCTATCGACACAGGCTGCAACCCCGGATACAAAAGCCGTTCCCCAAACGGAGACGGTCAAAGCGGATCCGTCAACCACAAAAGAAGAGGCAGCGGAAAAATACGCGGATAGCCAACCGTCGGGGAGCGAACAGCCAT
The DNA here is from genome assembly GCA_963677545.2 of Desulfobacterales bacterium. Taxonomy (GTDB): domain Bacteria; phylum Desulfobacterota; class Desulfobacteria; order Desulfobacterales; family JAFDDL01; genus JBECKW01. The sequence goes on from CAXXKH010000032.1 coordinate 215,178, forward strand.
CTCTCAGAAGCAGTCTTCCGGATACAAGCCCCTTGTATGACCCCACGGGAAAAATCGATCCCTTTGCACCATTGTTTTCAGAAGACCGGGGAAGTGCCGACGATTCAATGGACAGCAAGCCGAAACGTCCGCTAACGCCCCTTGAAAAGATAGACCTCAGCCAGTTACAGCTGGTGGCCATTCTTCGAACACAAAACGGCAACAAAGCCATGGTGGAGGATGCCACGGGAAAAGGATATGTTCTGACACCGGGCACGTTCATTGGCATCAATTCCGGAAAGGTAAAACAAATATTAAGAGACAGGGTTGTTGTTGAAGAGACAAAGAAAGACTTTCTGGGAAAGCAAACTATCGATACTAGAGAATTGAAACTTCAAAAACCTTTTGGAGAAGAATAAGATGGCGTACCTGAAAAAGAAAAAACAAAACCGTTTCTCGCTGCTCCTGCTATTTGTCGCTATAACCGTCGTATTCGGCGGGTGTGGCCCCAAAGCATCCCCTCAGCTGACATATGAGGACACTGAAAAAGTTCCGGATCCGATATATATTACCGGTATCAGTGCCACTGAGGATGTCCAGGGAAAGGGAGCCGTCGTGCATATCGAGGGAAGCCGTATGCTTACCTACACATCGGTGAAGCAATCGGAACCCTTGGGTATCGTCTTTTATTTCCCGGATACAGCCCTGGATGAGGTTGCGGCGATACAGACACCCGAAAGTAATCTCATCACCAAAATCAGCGCTTCCGAGCTTGCCACCAATGATAAAACGGTTCGCTTGGAAATTGGTCTCAGTCATGACAGCACCTATACGGTGAACAGAGATGAAAACGGGTTACAGGTAACGTTCCCAACATCCATTGCCGACATCGACAACGCCTATTCCGAAAATACCGAGCCGTTAAACGCGATGGATGAGGAAACGCCGCATCCCATGGAAGTCGAAACGGCAAATAATACCCAGGAGAATTTAAAAGCAGCACCCGCCACAGAGCTATCAGGCATATCGACGGAAACTGAAGAATCTCATGCGACTGTTCACGTACAAGCGGATGGTACGATTTCGGATTATGTCTCTTTTGCACTCCCGAACCCACCGCGTATTGTATATGATCTGAAAAATATTAAAAGTCCTTACACGACGCAACAGACAATAACTGTTGATGACAGCCCCTGGATAAAAAAAGTACGCTACTATGCCCATCCTGATAAAATTCGTCTGGTGCTCGAAACAAACGGAGAGGATCTCTCCGCATATAACGCCAGTGCAACCAATACCGGTCTCACCATCCAGGTCGGCAGCGATATCAGCCCTGCATCCGTTACACCGCCGGTATATATGGCGGAAGCATCGGGGCCATCATCCGACGGCGCCCCTTCGGGTAATGATGTCGCTCGACCCGAAGGTTGGGTGAACCGAATCGATTTTGCGGGAGAAGCCGATGGCAAATCAACCGTGTTGATCGGTACAACGGAACCGGCGGAATATACACTTGAAAAAACAGGAGACGATCTGCTTCAACTCAGACTGTTTCACACAAAGCTACCGGACTACCGGGAACGTCCACTTGTCACCACTCGTTTTGAAAGCGCGGTGGACAGAGTTACACCCTACCGGCAAAATAGTGTGCCGAATGATGCCTTCTTTAACATCGAGTTGCGCGAGTCTGTCCCATATTTCGTGGAGCAGAAAGGCGCTCTCCTGATGGTACATTTCGAAGCTTCTTCCGTGCCGCCCCAACCTCTGGAGGAGACAGCGCTTCCCTCCTGGCAGGCAACGTCGGAGCAGATAGAATCCATTTCCCCGGCAACAAAAACAAATACCGCCATGGCGGCAGCAGCGAGTTCGACCTCTGAAGAATCCTTCAGGGGATATGGGCCAAAATATTCCGGGGAGAAAATAGCCCTCGACTTTTATGAAACCGACATTAAAAATGTTTTCCGTATTCTTAGAGAAGTCAGCGGGAAAAACTTCGCTATTGATAAGGATGTCACCGGAACAGTCACGCTCTCCTTTGATCAACCGGTCCCCTGGGATCAGGTGCTTGATCTTATCTTAAGGATGAACCAGCTCGGTCAGACCATGGACGGCAATATTGTCCGGATCGCCACGCTGGACACTCTCAAAAAAGAAGAGACCGATCGCCAGGCAGCCCTTCTGGCGGCCCAGAAAAGTCAGGAGACGGAACTTGCGCTTGCACCGCTGCGAACCGAATACATTGCAATCAACTATTCCAATGCTAAAAACGAAATACTGCCGCACATAAAGAGCATCCTCACCGAAGGGCGCGGCCAGGCCGAAGTGGATGAACGAAGCAACCTGATCGTTATCACTGACACGGACAGGATTATCGCCCAGGCCAAAACAATTGTCCGGCGACTCGACAAGGTTACCCCCCAGGTAATTATCGAAGCCAGGGTGGTTGAGGTCAATAGTGATGTTTCAAACGAGCTGGGGATCGATTGGAACTTGAGCAGTGGCCCGGTTACCCGCGGCGAACTCGGTGGCGCTTATTCCTGGGATGTGGCCATGAATTTTCCTTCAGAATCCACTTCCGCTCTCGGTTTTAAATTTGACCGGGTCGCCGGCACCCCCCTTGTGATCGATGCGCAACTGAACGCCCTGGAAACCCAAAGTAAAGGGAAGGTTATTTCAACCCCTAAAATTGTCACCCTTGACAATAAAAAAGCAACCATCAAACAGGGGTATGAAGTCGGCTATTACGAGAGGGATGATTCGGGCGGCTCCTCAACCAAATTTAAAAGTGTTGACCTGCTGCTTGAGGTTACCCCTCATGTCACCCCTGACCGACGCGTATCGATGACCGTTTATATCACCAAAAATGACATCCAGGGGACTTTCAATAACGCACCGCTTCTCGCCACAAACGAAGCGGATACCGAATTTCTCGTCAACGATGGAGAAACCATTGTCATCGGCGGCATATTGAAAAAATCCGAGCAATATGGAGAAGAAGGGTTTCCTATTTTAAAGAAAATCCCGGGTATAAAATGGCTTTTCAGTAATGAAAAAACGACGGAAACAAAACAGGAACTGCTTATTTTCATTACACCGAAAATTGTAACGTTGTCCCAAAGGGCCGTGGAATAGCCTTTCAGCTTATTTATGACAAATTATTTATACTAAGTTTATACCATACATTTAATTGATTCTTCAGGGGGTATTGGTAATGATCAAGAGGAATTTTTTATTATCTTTAATAATTATCAGCAGCATTTTGATCTGCTTCGGTTGCTCAAGCGATAGCTCAACTTCAACCTCTTCCGAAGAACCTGGTGGGAATACAGATACGCCCGTTAGCCAAATCGTGTCGGACCTTGCCATCGGTGTATCAAATTCATCCGTTAATTCAGATAACTCTTCCGCTATTACAGTTTCCGCGTCGGTTTTGAACAGCAGCAATGCTGCAATACCGAATGTCGTTGTTTCATTCAGCGCAAGCGGTGGATCACTTAGTGCTTCTTCCGCAACAACCGATGAAAGTGGTATTGCCACGGTAAATTTCAGCTCCGGTCTTTCGGATAAAACCAATCATCAGGTTGTCATAGAAGCAACGACAGGCACCTTTTCAGCTCAAATTCCCGTCCTAATCGATGGTACAACGGTTGAGGCATTGTCTGACAAGACATCATTGACAATAGGAGGGGACAACGCTGACGTACTATCCATTTTCGTTGCGGATGCAAGTGGTTCTCCGATTTATGATGCAGACGTTAGTCTCAGTCTTGGTACAGACTCCACAGGAGATGTCACCCTGAGCGCTTCCTCCGGCAAAACCGATATATTGGGTTTGTTCGATGTTACGGTCACCGGTGCTAGCATCGGAACAGCAACTATCGAAATTGCTGCCGCAGGTGCAATCGATTCCTACACATATTCGATTCAATCCACCGGCAGCACGTTAGCAATTACAGAACCAATCGAGGATCCGGCAAGTCTTGAAATCGGCCAGCAGTTAACTATTCTGGTCAGCGATCCAATACCCGGTCCAAGCAATCAAGTTGTGATTGCGACCTCCCTGGGAAGCCTGACCGATGGAGAAAATACAGGACCGGCTGTAACGGTTCCGGTCACAAACGGGTATGCCCAGGCCCAATTGCTTTCAAACGAGGCGGGTATTGCAACCGTTCAAGCCTTCGATATAGACAACTCCGAAGTCACGGACAGTGTTTCAGTTGCCATGTATGCAACTCAGGCAAGCAAGATTTCGGTTCAGGCGAGCAGCGACGTGGTTGCAACGAGTACCGAAGCCTTGAGCAACACCGTCGAAATCATCGCCAACGTACTGAACACAACGGACGATGTCGTTGGCGGTGCCCCCGTCCTTTTCACTCTCGACAATACAACTGGTGGTGGTGAAAAAATATCCCCAACCATCGTTTATACGGACGAGTCGGGAAATGCCACGGCGACATTCACTTCCGGCTCCGAGGCAAGTGGCGGAGAAGGTGTAATTGTTACCGCTTCAGTTCTGGGAGCCTCCACCATTTCCGACTCCATCAGCATCGTTATTGGCGGAGAAGCCGGCTCGGTCGTCATCGGAACCAGCACAAAGATAGAATCCATAGACGAAGATACAGCGTATCGACTGCCGGTTTCGGTTCTTGTATCTGATGCCAACGGTAACGCCGTACCCGAGAGCACAGTCAGTCTGGGACTCTGGCCAGCATACTATTACACCGGAGACGCATACAGGGTAAACGCAGATAGTGTATACGAATATTATGGACCGTTTCCGAACGAAGATACAAACAGAAACACCTTTCTGGATTCGGGTGAAGACAAAAATGGAGACGGGCAAATAACCCCTCAGAATTCCGCGGCCGGCAGCATTCCCACTGTAGTCACTACGGATGAAAAAGGTGTGGCTACATTCGATCTTATTTATTTAAAGGACTATGCCAGTTATATCGTCGTTGAACTTACCGCGAGCACTTATGTCCTGGGAAGCGAAACAATCTCAACGGTGTACATCAAATTAAGCTTCGAAGAAGGCGATGAACAATACCTTCCGCCCTCTCCTTTTGGCCCGCCGCTTGATTTTGTACCACCCGTCGATGAGGAAGATGAAGAAGACGATACCGTTTCAGTACTGCATGTAACAGCCACACCCGACGCCATCAATCCGAATGAAACGACCACTGTTGAAGTGGTCGCATATGACGCCAGCGGCTACCCGGTTTCCAGTGTTGACATCTCGTTCACCCTGGACGACCCGTCCATGGCGTCTATCATCAGAACGGCAACCACCGATGATAACGGCTCTGCCCAGGTAACTCTAACCGCCCGGAGTACATCCGGTGAGGTCAACGTTACCGCCACATCAGGGAGTATCAGCAGCGAACCGACCACGGTGACGATTCTGTGACGATGTCGACGAGGGAGAAGGATAGCAATAGCAGCAAATCAAAACGGGCAGGGAAAATACTTTTTACCCCTGCCCGTTTTTTTTAGTGTGTTTTTTAGGTTATCAGTAGTTGAAAAGATATTTTTTTGAGTCCCGGGCCAAATCGCTGTTCGGACTCAACTCAATTACCCGCTGATACGCTTGCTTTGCTTTATCGACATTTCCCAGAAGACGTTGGGTGTTGGCTAATTCAAAATGCGCTTCCGCCAGAAGAGGGGCAGCTTCCACTGATCGTTGGAAATACTCAGCCGCTTTTTGGACATTTCCCATGGAAAGATACACCCTGCCGAGACCGTACAAAGCATTCACAAAACCGGGCTCCATTTTCAGCGCGTCCCGATAATATTTTTCCGCCTGGGCGAACTCCTTTTTTTCGTAATAGGCCTTTCCGAGGTTGGCAAGGGGAAAATGCGGGGTGGCGTAAAGCAGATCTTTTGTCAGCAGTTTGAAACAATCGATGGCGGCATCCCAGTTTTCCATGGCAAGGTAGGCCGCGCCCAAATTGTTTCTCGCCGGGGCGAAGTCCGGCTTGATTGCAAGCGCTCTTTCCAGATGAGAAACGGCTGTTTCAAGTTCTCCCTTGGCCATATATACGATGCCCAGATCCTGATGCATCATGTAATCTTCAGGGTCCAGCTTTTCCGCCTTGAGCAGTTCGGAGAGAGCCATGGTATAGTTCTGTTCCGCCATATATGCTTCCCCAAGCCGCCTTATGGCATCGGCCTGATACTGCTGGGTTTTGGTTGGGCTGCTTGCGGCACAGCCGGCCAGACAGCAGGAGAAAACAACAGGGGCGATAATCTTTGACCATCGTTTCATACCAACACTCCTCACCCGCCAAAAGCGGAAGTTTAAAATCCGAAAATCATCATCTGTCGGTCATATTGATCAGGGTAGCGACATCGATGCCCTTCTCGTGAAAAAACCGGATCAGATCATCGTGAACCGAAACGGTTGCCAGAAGCACCCGGGGATGCTCATCTTTATGTGCCAGAAATCCGGGTACGACAATCGTGGTATTATTGGGTCCCGGCCGGTTGGCCGCCATAAAGGTCGGATTCATCTCACAGGTCATGCCGGCTTCGGCAATTAGATCAGGCACCATTTTCTTTACCACGGCATTCGGGGATACCTGGAGCACTTTGAGCCCGGTTTTACGAATGGCCTCCGCGGCATCCCCCTGAAGCTCCCCAAAGTCGATCAGGACCGAAAGACCGTCCGGCCTGTTCAGAAGATTGGACTCCGCCTCGATTTGAACCCCGGCATAGGGAAACGACACTTTTACATTCTGGGTATATGAAGCACCGAGAACACCCAGAAAGTCCCGAACGAATGATTTCCGGTCTGAAAACGCATCCAACACCGGCACTTGACCGTATGACACCCTGTTGGAATCATCGGTTCGATACCGGTCCGGATCGTTCTTTACCACCACTTCCTTTAGGGTGACGCCAAATTTTTCCAGGTAATCGAGCACGGGTTTCGGTGTTTTTTCATGCACTGCATCGATTGTCGTAACAGCCAGATTTCTTTTCAGTTTTGGTTGATTAATCATCCACCGGGGGTGTACCGTTATCTGGATGCTGCCGTCCGTAAAAATACGTTTGTCCGGCATGGTCTCGTCTACGAGGCGACTCATCACGGAATCGAGCACCTGGGGCAGAGAGGCATCCGCGGGAAGTTTAGCCACGACCAGATCCTTCCAGAAATTCCTCAAGACCGCCAGGTCGTCCTCGGAAAGCCCTTTTCCCTCTCCTTCCGGTGGCGTCATCAACACATGTGCGCTGTCCTTGATTTCAAGTATCGGAAATTTCGTCAGATCAAGACGAAGGTCGCTTTTGCCAGGTCTCGGGAAATAATAGGTTCCTTTCTGATACAGCTTGCCGTCCAGAATCTGGGCTGCCTGGATAATAGGGGCCTCTTCCTCCGTATCAACAGTCTGCTTGCCGGCGCCCTTGCCTTCCTCTTCGGTGGCAGTCTCTCCGGCAACCATCTCTCCGGCAGCTGAGTCCGTGGCCATGGCACCGACAACCTCGGGCTCAAACTGAGCCACATTCCCGGATGAATCAAACAGGGATTCATACCAGGGCTGGTTACGAAGCTCTTTTTTGGGGAGCCAGACCTGCTGTCCGATTTCAATTATATTGATATCCCGGATATGGGGGTTCATAACCTTGAAGATGTTCAGGCCCTCTGTGTAGGCTTCCGTCCCGTATCTACCAAAATTCATGGAAAGCAGTTTTGAAACCGTATCCCCCCGCCGCACCAGGTAGGATTCTGAGTTGTCTTTCAGGATATCGTCAATTTCCGCACCGGTTACAAAAGGAATGGTTACTACCCCGAAATCCTGATTCGAAATACTCCCCGGGTCCAGTTTTTTCAAAGGAATAAAGATATGCTGACCAGGCAGGATCTTATCTATATCCCGCACCTGAGAATTGATCGATCTGAATATGGACAGGAACTCCGGAAAATCGGTCTGGGAGATCTCCCCCCGCTGTCTGAAAATTTTCAGGACATAATCATCTTTTTGAACAATGTAAGGGTCGCATAAAATTTCCTGAGCCCCTGCTTTACGGACAATATAGCTCTTATATAAAACCGCCGCGCGCGCGGAAACGGAAAAGAGACCGACGGCCAGAATCAGGAGTATGGTACATAACAATATGTCGAAACACCTTTTACCGGGTCCCATAAGCATCGTCCTGTTTTTTTCCGCTCGTTGGTCTCTCGAAGATTATTTCTATTTGAGCTTCAATACCGTTGCGATTTCCTCCGCGGTCCGCTTGACAAATCGATCAAACGCCTCGCCTTCAAGCGGCTTTCCGGGAGCGGGGACAGCATCGAGATCCTCCGGGCGCACCAGCCGCGGTTGGTTTGAAAGCGCCGGATCGCTGATAATATCATATTCCGGCGGAAAATCGCCCTTGAAATACATGTCCGTGAATCCGGAAAACTTGAGGGAATGGGCCGTGGAGTCGATTACCGCAATATCCCCTTCGTCGATAATACCCCGTTCCCTGGCGGTCACAAGGCCCGCGAGGGACTCACCACCGTGGGTACAGGCGATATGACCGTTTCGGTTGGCCAGGAGTTCCCAGTCCATTATGGCCTGTTCACTCACCTGAACTACAAACACCTGTTGTCCGCCGGCAATCTGGTTGTACTGATCCACCAGATGAATTACTCGGGGCATGGAAACCGGATTGCCGATCATGGCCGCCTGGGCGACGCTTGGCTTGACGGTTACCGGAACAAAGCGTCGTTTGGCCGGATCCGTCTCCTGATAATAGCGGAACACCGGGTCCGCATGTTCGGACTGAACCCCGATAATTTTGGGCAGGGAAGAGATGATGCCCGCCCTGAAAAATTTCAGGAACCCGCTCATAACCGCTGTAATGTTTCCGGCATTCCCGATGGGAAGGAATATGGCCTTTTGAGTCATATCGTATTCGAAATCCTGAGCAATTTCATACGAATACGATTCCTGTCCCAATATCCGCCAGGCGTTTTTGGAGTTCAGCAGGGCCACCGGATAGGCTTCGGAAAGCGCTTCCACCACTTTCATACAATCATCGAACACACCGGGAATTTCAAATACCCGGGCACCGCTTCCCAAAGGCTGGGAAAGCTGTTGGGGAGTGACCTTTTCATGGGGAAGCAGTACGGCGGATTTCACATGGGGCTGCAGATAAGAGGCATAAAGCGCGGCAGCCGCGGAAGTATCTCCCGTGGAAGCACACACGGCAAGCACATCTTTGAGAACACCCGTATCGAGAAGAAACCGGATATAGCTCAAAGCACTTGCCATGCCCCGGTCCTTAAAAGAGGCGCTGGGATTCTGCCCGTCGTTCTTGAAAAAAAACCGGCTCCCCACCTTTTCCTGCAAAAATCCGTTGGCCTCGATCATGGGGGTATGGCCTTCCCCCAGATAGAGAATACTTTCAAGGGGCATGACCGGGCCGATAAATTCGTGATAGCGGTAAATGCCTTTGAGGGCCGGCAGTGTCAGCATTTTGCGATAGTCAAAGATCCGCCGCCACATATCGCCCGGTATTTTCATCAAACGGTCAAAGGCGTCGTCTTCAATCAGGAGCACCTGTCGACAATCCGGGCAAGTATAGAGAAGAGTCTCTATTCCGAACCGCTGACCACAGCCAAGACAGCGGTATTCAAGTTTACCACCGGGGCCGGGAATCAGATGCGGCTGTATCTCTTTTGGAAAATCTTCTATCTTCACGGGACTATTTTCTCCAATCCGCCCATATAGGGGACGAGTGCTTCGGGTATGTTGATGGCGCCATCGGCCTGTTGACAGTTTTCAAGAATTGCCGCCACGGTTCGTCCCACGGCGAGCCCGGAGCCGTTCAGTGTATGGACAAAAGAGGTGCCTTTCTTTCCCTTTTGTCGGAAGCGAATATTTCCCCGCCTGGCCTGGAACTCTTCAAAATTGCTGCAGGAAGAAATTTCACGGTAAACCCCCTGTGCCGGCATCCAGACCTCTATATCATAGGTCTTTGCCGCGGAAAACCCGATGTCTCCGGTACAAAGCGTAACAACCCTGTAAGCAAGGCCCAGGCGCTCCAGAATGCTCTCGGCATTGGCTGTGAGCCTCTCAAGCTCATCATAGGAATTCTCGGGAGAGACGAATTTAACCAGCTCCACTTTATTGAACTGGTGTTGGCGGATAAGTCCCCGGGTGTCTTTTCCATATGACCCCGCCTCGGAGCGGAAGCAGGGAGTGTACGCCGTGTAATAGATGGGCAACATCTCTTCGTCGAGGATCTCCCCCTGGTGAATATTCGTGACCGGCACTTCCGCCGTGGGGATCAGAAAGTAGTCCCACCCGTCTATTTTAAAAAGGTCCTCTTCAAATTTCGGAAGCTGACCCGTATAGGTCATGGCCTGGCGGTTGACCATAAAGGGCGGCAGGACTTCCTTATACCCATGTTCAGAGGTATGAATATCGAGCATAAAATTGATGAGCGCTCTTTCCAGGCGTGCTCCGGCTCCAAAATAGAGCGGAAATCGGGCGCCCGCCAGTTTGGCGGCCCGCTCAAAATCGAGAATACCCAGTTTTTCCCCCAGGGTCCAGTGTGCCAGCGGTTCGGATTCAAAAACCGGGGGATCATTAATCCGACGTATCGATATGTTTTGAGTTTCATCCCTGCCCACCGGAACCGATTCATGAGGAATGTTGGGAATCCCCATGACAATTTCCTGTATTTGAGCATCCATTTCCGCCAGTGATTTGTCTTTTTCCTTGATATCGGCGGATACCGCACGCATATCGGCCATCTGTTCCGATGCATCTTCCCCTGATTTTTTCATTCCGGCAATTTGATCGGACACTTTATTTCTACGATACCGAAGCGATTCGATCTCCTGGAGAAGCGCCAGGCGCTGGGTGTCGATTTCCTTGAGCCTGGTCAGGTCTACAGTTACGCCTCTGGCTTCCAGGGCCTGTTCGACTTTTGTAAAATTGTCCCGGACAAATTTGATATCAAGCATTGTCACGTCCTATTATATAATTGGATTGGGGTTGGTAAATTATCTATACTGTGCACTTTCCCGGCTTCACACAACAAGCCTGCAAATAGGTGTGTCTCTTTGAGAAGGGTCTACCATTCCATAGCACCTTCGTCAATGGTTCAGAATAGAACGGTGACTATTTTCATTAAAGTTCAATGTGTTGAAAAATTTTTGGGAAAAGCATGCTAAAGTAATCGGCTTGATTTTCTGCCTCTTTTTCATTATGAAAGCAAAATGTCTATTATGAATCCACTATCCTGTACCGGCGTAATCCTGGCCGGCGGATTGAATTTGCGTTTCGGCGGCAAAAACAAAGCGCTTTCCAAAGTCGGTGGAAAAACGATCCTTGACAGAACCCTCTTGTCATTCGGCGACCTCTTCCAGGAAACCATGGTAATCACCAAGACACCCCTGGAATACCTTGCCTGGAACTCCCTTATCGTGACGGATATTTTTTCAGCCCGCAGTCCCCTCGCGGGACTTCACGCCGGCTTGACTTACACACGAACGCCCTATATTTTCATTACCGCCTGCGACACGCCGTTTATCAAAACAGCGCTGATTGAGATGATCTTGAGAGAGATCGATACAAAAAGTGACATTGTCGTTCCGGAAACAGAAAAAGGCCTGCAACCCCTTTGTGCCGTTTACAGCAGGCAATGCCTTCCGATTATCGAAAAACAGCTTATGCGGGAAATGACCACCAACCGCAATGTTGCCGACAGCGGTAAAAAGCGGGTACTATATCAGGGACTCAAGATATTGAATGTTTACGATGCTGTCCGTGTTAAAAAAGTGCCGGAAAAACGCTTTCGCGCAATAGATCCGGAATTGTTGTCTTTTTTCAACGTCAATACACCCGAAGATTTTGTTCTTGCGGAGCAGATTCTTTCGGAAAACCCAGAATTATGAGCGAATTAAATGAATGACTTTACACACCTTGATGAAAAAGGCCACGTCCGTATGGTGGACGTATCGAAAAAACCCGACTCCCTTCGAATGGCCGTTGCCCGGGGGAAAATTTTCATGTCGCCGGAAACATTTGAAAAAATTGTTAGCCGAACAGCCAGGAAGGGAAACGTTCTTGAGACTGCCCGAATTGCCGGCGTCATGGCAGCCAAAAAAACATCAGACCTGATTCCCATGTGCCATCCCCTGAATATCACCCATGCCACCGTCGACTTTTTCCCGGAAGAGGACCTTCATGCCATACGAATTGAGGCAGCTGTTCGCCTCACGGGCCAGACCGGAGTTGAGATGGAAGCCCTGACGGCGGTATCCGTGGCGGCCCTCACAATTTATGACATGTGCAAGGCCTACGACCGGGGAATGACAATTACCGACATTCAACTGGTGGAAAAATCCGGGGGAAAAAGCGGCCATTTTGTCAGAGACAGTTCCGGTTGATGGGATAAAGACCATGTTTCGGCGGTTACACCATGTTACGAAATCATCGGGAGGGACGCTTCCATCCCTGCTTCTCTTTTTCCTGATCCTCCAGAGCTGTTCCCACCAGCCGCCTCTTGGGCCCGAACCACAGGGTGCCATCATGAGAAAACTATCCCCTTACGACTACCCCTTTTTCTCGGACGACATGGGATTTGACGGCCTGACGCATGCCATCGGGAGAAGTCTCCACTATCTTGGAAAACTGCCTGAAAACCGATCCTTCACATTTGCCGGTGATGCATATTCTAGAAATCACATTATCGAATCCCTCGAAAAATTTCTCGCTTTCATCTCGACGGACCCGACACAAACCGAGCTGAATACGTTTCTGGCATCTCACTACCAAATCTACCAGTCACGGGGGAACAACAACGATGATACAGTGCTTTTTACCGGTTATTACGAGCCGATACTGTCCGGCAGCCTGACACAGTCGGACAGATATCCGTACCCCATCTATGCATACCCGGAAGATCTTGTTTCGGTCGACCTCTCCATGTTCTCTCCCGAATTTGAAAAAGACCGGATCGTGGGCAGAGTCTCATCCCAAAGGCTGGTACCTTACTTTGACCGGAAAGATATCGATATCAACGGCCTGCTGGCCGGGAAAGCCACACCCATTGCCTGGGTTTCCGATCCGGTGGATCTCTTTTTTCTTCACATCCAGGGCTCCGGGAAAATCTGTACGGAAAGCGGCCAAACCGTTCATGTTCACTACCATGCCTCAAACGGCCGTCCCTACAAAAGCATCGGCAAAGTGCTTATTGAAAGCGGAAAACTTTCCCGGGAAGAGATGTCCATGCAGGCCATTCGGGATTATCTGAAAACCCACCCGGAAGAACAGGAAAACATTCTCAACAGCAATCCGAGCTATGTTTTTTTCAAAACCGAGGAGGACGGACCCATCGGGTGCCTCGAAGAAAAACTGACCACCGGAAGATCCCTGGCCGTGGACCGGCGCATTTTCCCCATGGCCGGATTGTCGTACATCCGGACGAAAAAACCGCTTGTTGACGGCAATGGTACTATTCAGCGGTGGGAAGAGTGTACACGTTTTGTTCTCAACCAGGATACCGGCGGCGCCATCCGCGGGCCGGGCCGGGCCGATCTTTTCTGGGGAAACGGTCCCTACGCGGAAACAGCCGCGGGATATATGAAACATGCGGGAAACTTGTTTTTTATCGTATTGAAAAAGAGGTAAATCAGAGTTCGGCTCCAAAAGCATCCAGATAACGCCCTCGAAATTCTTCCCAGGTAAAACGATGCACCTGTGTGCCCTGATGCGCCACGGCAAAGCTTGCGCAGACAGCACCCATTCGGGCGGCATCCAGAAGTGATTTCCCCATGACAATCCCCTTGATAAACCCCGCCCGGTAAGCATCTCCGGCGCCGGTGGGATCCACAACTTTCAACGCCGGAACTGCCGGAACAGGCATCTTTTTTTCCCGAGTACACACAATAGAACCTTTTTCACCCAGAGTCGTCACCATGACGGGCGTTCGCTCAAGAATCGCGCTATGGTCGAGACCGGTTGATTTCATTATCATTTCAAGTTCATAGTCATTTGAAATGAGCATTCGGGCTCCGTAATCATTTCCGCAATCTGATCGCCCTTGAGAACGGGAATAGACTGGCCCGGATCAAAAATGTAGGAAATGCCGAGATCTTTAAACTCACGGCTATAGACGTTCATATCCTCCACACAACCGGGAGACACAATGGCAAGGGCGGTGTTGTCACCTGCTTTATCAAACGGGTACCGTGAAGGGTGTTTCATAGCCCCGAGATTGAAACTGGTAATCTGATTGTCCGACAGGTCAGTGGTAATATAGCAACCGGCGGTAAACTCCTCGGGGACAATCCGTATGCCCGTACACGGCAAGCCGTTTTCTTTCAGCCAGGAGTCATAGCGGTCGAAATCCCTGCCGGCGGCTGCCACAATCATCGGCACTTCACCCAGAAGTCCAAGACTGTAGGCGATATTCCCCGCCGTACCCCCGAAATTTTCCGTAAGGCCGTTAACATTGAAACTGACATTTAAAATCTGAATCTTATCCGGCAGGATATGATCCGAAAACTTTCCGGGAAAATCCATTATCCGATCGTATGCCAACGACCCGGAGACATATATCTTCATCTATCCTCCTAACCGGCAAAGCCGGATAACCGACGGTTAAAATCCAAGATAATGCATCTTTACATACTTACAGACGAAATTATAGAAAATTCATAGGCAAGTGTCAATTTCTTGGATTCCTTTAAAAAAGCTATTGTAGCCTGTCTGTTTCTGTTTTAGTATTTTAAATTATAGATAAGATCTTTTTTTTGAATCGATATATTTTGTCTGCATTTAATGGGGGGACGTTAACTCATGACAGAAAAAAATCTGACAACGCTCATTGAGATGGCCATCCAGCGCGAAATCGAAGCCTACGATTTCTATATGGAACTTATAGAAAAACTGTCCGACGCTACCGCAAAAGATACGCTCCTGTTTATTGCCGCTGAGGAGAAAAAACACCGGGCGTTTCTGGAAAGCTACCGGGAAGGTCGCTATGACCTGAATGCATTTCGAATGAAAGAGGTGACCTACTATAAGATTGCTGAATACGAGAAGGAACCGGATATCAATCCCGACATGCCAAAGGAGCATGTTTTTCTGTTAGCCGCTCACAGGGAGCTTCGCTCGCATAACTTTTATAAAGAACTGGCCGAGGCACACCCAGAGGGGGAGGCGAAAGGAATGCTTCTGAAAATGGCCAACGAGGAGCTTAAACATAAGGAAAAAATGGAATATATTTACGCCAATACCACCTTTCCCCAGACATCCGGGGGGTAGTCAAAATCTTTTCTGATTCAACCCAAGGGTCTCCTTTCTTTTGTTTTACATCCGATGGTTTTGGTGTATATACTTTGCTCTTCTGTTTGAACTGAACGACGCTTTGTGATAGTGGTAACATAATGAAAACATTCTTTAATGTAACTGATTTGGACACGGTTTTTTCTAATGTGTCCTCTTTTTCCGACGTCGGTGTTGAAACCATACCGATAACCGATGCCCTGGGGCGAATCCTCGGGGAAAATATGACGTGCAGTGAAAATCTGCCGGACTTCACCCGATCCGTTATGGACGGGTATGCCCTGAAGGCATCGTCCACTTTTGGGGCGTCCGAAGCAAATCCCGCCTATCTGACCATCAAGGGATCCGTAGCCATGGGTCAGCGACCCGGTTTTTCAGTTGGAGCAGGGGAAGCGGCCCGAATTTCCACCGGCGGCGCCCTCCCGGAAGGCGCCGACAGTGTTGTCATGATCGAACACACGGAAGCTGTCGATGAAACAACCATCGAGGTCTATCGAAGCGTTGCACCGGGCCAGCACATCATTCAAAAAGGGGAAGATTTTAAAGCCGGTGAGGAGATCATGGCCCGGGGACAATCGCTTCGTGCCCAGGAGATAGGCCTCCTGGCGGCTTTCGGAGAACTATCGGTAACTGTGTATAAACAGGCTGCTGTCGGCATCGTTTCCACAGGAGATGAGGTGGTGCCCGCGGATCAGGCGCCGGGTTTTGGGAAAATCCGGGATGTCAATACATATACCCTCGGGGCAATGGTCAATACTGCCGGCGGCACGGCCATCAATTATGGTATCGTCGGTGATGACCTGGAATCTTTGTATGATATATGCGCCCGGGCGCATGAAGAAACGGACATGCTGATTATTTCGGGAGGAAGTTCCGTGGGGCCCCGGGATTATGCGCTGGAAGCCATCAGTCGCCTGCCGGACGCCCGGGTTCTGCTCCATGGAATTCCCATAAGCCCCGGCAAACCGACGATACTGGCACGGGCGGGGGGTAAACCGGTCTGGGGACTTCCCGGACATGTCGTATCAGCCATGATCGTTTTTGAAATTGTCGTAAAACCGTTTATAGAAAAGCTGAATGGTTTGGCCCCTCAAAAAAAACGGCGGTGGCCCATTCCTGCCCGGTTGGACCGGAACATTGCTTCCGCACAGGGACGAATGGACTTTATTCGGGTGCGCCTGCTTAAAAAGGATGGCGAGTATTGGGCTCAGCCGATTCTGGGAAAATCCGGTCTGATCCATACCCTGGTACAAGCCGATGGCATCGTGGCGATCCATATGAACAGCGAGGGAGTGGAAAAAGGAACGGTAGTGGATGTGATTCCAATATAGCAGCACAAAGTAGCTAAGCAAAAAAGTGAAATCAGGTATGACTCATAAACGCAACATCTATTTGGAGATGACGCCGCTTGCCCAGGCAAGGGCTCTTTTTTTAGAAAAATTTTCAGATTATCAGGTCCTGGGAACGGAATCCGTGCCGGTATCGGACGCCGTGGGCCACATACTTGCCAAGCCGGTCTTCGCACGAACGTCCTCACCCGGATACCACGCCGCCGCCATGGATGGTGTGGCGGTTCGTGCAAAAGAGACCTTCGGGGCGGCTGAAGGACAACCGAAGGTTCTGTCCATCGGAAAAAACGCCTTTTATGTGAACACCGGCCACATACTCCCGGACGGATGCGATGCGGTGATCATGATCGAGTACGTCATCACCGGGGATGACGGACAGATTGAAATCGAGGCGCCGGCTTTCCCCTGGCAGCATGTCCGAAAAATGGGGGAAGACATCGTGGCCACACAGCTCCTTTTCCCCCAAAACCACCTGGTAACCCCCTATTGTGTCGGCGCACTTCTTTCAGGGGGTGTTTTCCATGTATCGGTCCGAAAACGCCCGCACGTTACCATCATTCCGACGGGAAAAGAGTTGGTGGATCCTGTTCGGGAATCGGAGCGTCTCGAAGCAGGTAAAGTCTATGAATGCAATTCCTATATGCTGGGGAAAATAGCTGAATCGGCGGGCGCCAGTTACGAACGAAAAAATACGCTGAATGACGACCTCTCCCTGATCAAAGCAACCGTCAAAGAAGCAGTGGAAGGAAGTGCCGATATTATCATCATTATCGGCGGATCTTCGGCCGGTTCCGAAGACTACGCAAAACAGGCCCTTTTGGATCTGGGGGAGATCTGGGTGCACGGTGTCACCATGATGCCTGGAAAACCCGTTATACTTGGCAGGATTCAAAGCAAACCCGTGGTAGGCATACCAGGTTATCCCGTCTCCGCCGCAATTGCTTTCGAACAGCTCGTGTCGCCGCTTATCCACAGAATGCTGGGCCATTCGGAACCGGCTCGTCCCTCCGTGACGGTTGTACCTACCCGAAAAATCACCTCGCGACTCGGACTTGAAGAGTTCGTTCGGGTAAAATTAGGGAAAGTGGGGGATCGAATTGTGGCCTCTCCACTTCCCAGAGGGGCCGGCACCATCACTTCCCTCACACAGGCGGATGGCATCATTCGAATCCCCTCTCATTCCGAGGGCATTACTCAGAATGTCCCGGTAAATGCCGAGTTGCTTCGTCCCCTCACCACCGTTCAAAATACCATTGTGGTGGTGGGAAGCCATGACAACGCTCTGGATATTCTGGCCGATGAACTCAAAGCCGAACATGGCAATTTGACCCTCTCATCAAGCCATGTCGGAAGTCTGGGCGGCCTCATGGCCGTTAAAAACAGGGGATGTCATCTTGCGGGTTCCCACCTTCTGGACACTTCAGACGGCAGCTACAACGTCTCCTATATAAAAAAATACCTGCCGGAAACAAAGGTTTGCCTCGTCACCCTTCTTTTCAGGGATCAGGGGTTGATTATTGCCAAAGGAAATCCAAAGCAAATAAAGGGCGTTGAAGATCTGGGACGGGAAAATGTTCGGTTTGTCAATCGCCAGGCCGGTTCCGGGACACGGATACTGCTGGACTACAAGCTTTCCGCCGCCGGAATCGATCCGGCCTGTATTGCGGGATACGAAAACGAAGAATATACCCACATGTCCGTGGCGGTGGCAGTGCTTGGCGGGGTTGCGGATGTGGGGCTCGGCATCTTTGCCGCGGCCAGGGCCCTGGATCTGGATTTCATCCCCGTTGTGACCGAGCGATACGATCTCGTGATTCCGGAAGAGCATCTGGAGACGCGTCCCTTCCAGCGATTGCTTGAGACCATCCAAAGCAAAAATTTTAAAGCCCGGGTAGAGACACTTGGCGGTTATCACATGGAAGAGACCGGGAACATCATTGTCATCCACCCGGATTCAACGGGCACGCCATAAGGAGAATCCAAAAGGTTGGACTTATTTCATGCTGTCATTTTTGGAGTGGTTCAGGGTCTTACCGAATTTCTGCCGGTTAGCAGTTCCGGTCACCTGGTGTTATTTCAGCATTTTTTCGGATTTGAGGAGCCGGAAGTTTTTTTTGATATCTGCCTTCATACCGGCACCCTGGTGGCAATTGTCCTTGTTTTTTTCAAGGAACTCTGGTCGATCCTGAAAACCCTGATCCGAATACCGGTATTGAGCCGGGAGTCTGGAGGTATCAAACCACTTTTTGAGAACAATAAAGATGTCCGGATTTCGGTACTGATTCTTATGGGCACCATTCCCACCGGTATTCTGGGGGTTCTGTTTCACGAAATTGCCGATCGATTGTTCAGCAATGTTCCGCTTGTGGGGGGGATGCTGCTGGTCACCGGCACTCTCTTATGGGTAACGCGCAGGTTCAATACATCCGGCCGCACGTTGCGAAAGGTGGGGCTCAAAGATTCGCTCATTATCGGGTTTGTTCAGGGACTCTCCATCCTGCCGGGAATCTCCCGGTCCGGCGCCACCATTTCAACGGCCCTCATCCTCGGCATCGACCGGGAAGTGGCCGGACGCTACTCTTTTCTTCTCTCCATCCCGGCCATTGTGGGCGCGACGGTCATGGGCTTTGAATCGGGTCTTCTAGAAAAAAGCAGTGCCTCGCCAATAGCGTTGATAGGCGGTACACTGTCCGCCGCGGTCGTCGGATATCTGGCATTAATAGTTCTTCTTAAAATTATCAAACACGGCAGGTTTTACACATTCTCTCCCTATTGCTGGATAGTGGGAATTCTTACTTTAATTTTTTCGTATCTGTAAAAGGAGGTACACCTTGCTTGAACCCGGTATATTTCGCGAGTACGACATCAGGGGCGTTGCGGGAACGGACATGGATGAGGCGGGTGTCAAAGATATCGGCAGGGGGATCGGTTCATTTCTCAAGCGCCGGGGCAGTACCCGTCTCACGGTGGGACGCGACTGCCGCCTGACCTCCGACACCTATACCAAGATGCTTATTGAAGGCCTGGTATCTACGGGCTGTCACGTGACCGATATCGGAATATGCACCACCCCCATCTCCTATTTTTCCCTGCGGCACCTGAAAAAAGAGGGAGCTGTCATGGTCACGGCGAGTCATAACCCGCCTGAATACAACGGTTTCAAGGTATGTATCGGTACGGATTCGGTATACGGCGACGATCTTCAGAGAATTTGCCGCATCATCACTGAAAATCGTTTCGAAACCGGACAGGGGTCCGTAACGCCGTACGATATCCGGCAGGATTATATCGACTATATCACTAAAAACATCCGCCTTGCCGGTAAGCTCCGGGTGGGTGTCGATGCGGGTAACGGCACCGCGGGTCCCGTCATCCTGCCTATCCTGAAAGAACTGGGGTGTAAGGTCTTCGATCTATATTGTGACATGGATGGCCGTTTTCCAAACCATGAAGCGGATCCGACGGTGATAAAAAACATGGCGGACCTGGTATCGCTTGTTCGGAATGAACATCTGGATGTGGGGATCGGCTTTGATGGTGACGGCGACCGGATCGGGGTCGTGGACAACCAGGGGAATCTGGTTTTCGGCGATCGCCTCATGATTATTTTCGCCCGGGAAATTCTCTCCCGGAAACCGGGCGCCACGTTCGTTTCCGAAGTGAAATGTTCCAAAACCATGTACGATGACATTGAAAAACACGGCGGCCGGGCCATCATGTGGAAAACCGGACACTCCCTGATCAAACAGAAGATGAAAGAGGAGAATGCCGATCTGGCCGGGGAGATGAGCGGCCACATGTTTTTCAGCGACCGGTATCTGGGGTATGATGATGCCGTCTATGCCGCCTGCCGCCTCCTGGAAATTCTCTCGGCCACGGAGAAAACAATCCCGGAGCTTCTGGCGGATGTTCCGGAAACCTTTTCGACACCTGAAATTCGCGTGGAATGTCCGGACAACATCAAATTCGAAGTCGTCTCAAAGATAACGGAGCATTTCCGGAAGCGTGAAAATGTTATCGATATCGACGGGGTCCGGGTGCTTTTCGATGACGGATGGGGCCTGGTCCGGGCGTCCAATACCCAACCGGCCCTGGTGCTTCGATTTGAAGCCATGACGGAAGCCCGGCTGGATGAGATTCGAACCCTTATGGAATCGGCACTGGAAGAGATTGTAACAACATAAAAGGAGCAACCAATGGGCAGAGGCGAGTGGAAAACAAACACCGGATTTTTACTTGCCGCCATCGGCTCTGCGGTGGGCCTTGGTAATATCTGGCGGTTCCCATACGTGGCGTATGAAAACGGCGGCGGGGCTTTTTTGATACCCTATGTCATCGCACTCTTTACCGCCGGTATCCCCATTCTGATGTTGGAACTTTCTCTCGGCAACAAAAAAAGGGCTTCCGCCCCTCTGGCCTTTTCAAAAATTGATTCCAAATGGGAATGGCTGGGATGGTGGTCCGTCACATTCGTCATGTTCGGTATCGTTCTTTACTACATCGTTGTCATCGCCTGGTGTGTCAACTATATTTTCTTCGCGGTATTTCAAAGCTGGGGAAACGATACCAACGGCTTTTTTTTCAATACTTTTCTCGGTGTTTCAGAAGGGGTCTGGAAACTAAACGGTTTGAACCCTTCTATTGTCGCCGCGGTTTTGTTTGTCTGGTTTGTCAATTGGGTTATCACTTTCAACGGTGTACAAAAAGGAATTGAACGGGCCGTCAAGCTTATAATGCCGATTCTCTTCCTCATCACGATCACTATCATCTTTTGGGCTATCTCTCTGGAGGGCGCCGGGGACGGCATCCGCCTCTATACAACCCCGGACTTCAGCAAGATATTAAATAAGGATGTCTGGATTGCCGCCTACGGCCAGATTTTCTTTTCTCTCTCCCTGGGCTTCGGCATCATGATCGCGTATGCCTCTTATCTTCCGAAAAAGGCCAATATTTTTAAAAACAGCCTGATCGTCGGCTTTTCAAACAGTATGTATGAGGTTGCCGCCGGCTTTGGCGTCTTTGGTATATTGGGCTACATGGCCCTGAAGCAGGGAGTACCTATCCAGGAGGTGGTCAGCAGCGGCATCGGCCTCGCCTTTGTCGCATACCCGAAAGCCATTTCACTCCTTCCTTTCGGACAGATTTTCGGTATCCTTTTCTTTTTTCTTCTAACCATTGCGGGCATTTCTTCTTCAATTTCGATCATCGAGGCCTTTACATCGGCCATCATCGACAAGTTCGGTGTTTCCCGGCGACGAGTCATTACCACCCTCTGCATATTGGGCTTCCTGGGGTCACTTCTGTTTGCCAGTCATGCCGGATTGTACTGGCTCGATATCGTGGATCATTTTCTGAACCAATACGGTTTGCTGACGGTTGGTTTTATAGAGGCGCTGATCATTGGCTGGCTTTTCAGAACACGTGAGCTTAAAGATCATATTGCGGAAAACCTGGGGCTTTCCGGAAAAAAGCACCGCATTTTCAAGTACGTCATCCTTCAGCTCTGGAATTACTGTATCAAGTTCATAACCCCCGTCGCCCTCGGGTTCGCCTTGATCTACAGCTTGATTGGTGAATTTAAAAAACCCTACGAGGGCTATCCCGTGTCGGGGATTATCATACTCGGTATTGGGTGGCTTCTGGTTACCCATATGGCGGCCTTCGGCCTGAGCGGGTTGCCGTGGAAAACTGACAGCAGAGGTCATAAGTCAGCCCATCCTCCGTCACGCTATAAGCGTGACTACGGAGGGTGGAAGGTCGGAGAGCAGCCTCGTCGCCGTGAGCCGAAACACCCGATTTGATCATATTTAAAACTTTGTTGCATTTTTCTTACTCTTGCTCTTAATCTTGATCTTAATCCATAGTAACAACGAGATTAAGAGCAAGAGCAAGATTAAGAGCAAGAGGGTGATCAGGAACGATGTTACATACGGATATTCAGGACAAAGAGGCCGGACTCCCGGATTGGCGCATGCAGGACAGAAACGCCGTTCGAAGCATTAAGGCGCTTTCGAAGTGCCTGCCCCTTTCCCGGGAAGCTCGAGACGGCGCCGAGAAGGCGGAGCGGTTGTTTCGAACAAAGATTACGCCTTATTATCTTGGTCTTATAAACCCAGATGACCCGGAATGCCCTATTTTCAAAATGGCAGTTCCTGATATTCGGGAATTAACGGTACATCGGAATGAACTCGAAGATCCCACGGGAGATGAAAACCGGGATTTGAACAATCAACCGGTACCCCGGCTCATCCACCGGTATCCGGACCGGGCACTCCTGCTCCCCACAAGCCGTTGCGGAAGCTACTGCCGCCACTGTTTTCGCAGGCGTCTTGCGGGCCGGACCGACCGGAGCGCAACGGATTTCGAACTTTCGGCGGCGCTTCGATATATCAGGAAACACCCCGAAATCGGAGAGGTCATCCTGAGCGGGGGAGACCCGCTGATGCTGTCGGACGATGCGCTCTTTTCACTCCTGGAACGTATCAAGAGAATTCCCCATGTGCGCGTGGTGCGAATTCATTCCCGAATGCCCGTGGTGAATCCTTACCGGATAACGGGTGAACTGATCGAAGGCCTTGGGCGGTTCCGCCCCCTCTGGCTGGTTCTGCATGTAAACCACCCCAGAGAAGTAACGCGGATCGCCGAGATGCATTGGCGCAAACTCACCGGATCCGGTATTCCGGTTCTCAACCAGACGGTGCTTTTAAAAGGCGTCAATGATCATGTGGACATCCTCAAAGAACTCGGATGGCGACTGATCGAATCCGGTATTCAACCCTATTACCTGCACCATCCGGATCTTGCCCGGGGAACGGGTCATTTCCGCGTGAGTGTCCGAAAAGGCCTGCGTCTTATGCGAACGCTTCAAGGCACCCTTCCCGGATACGCCATTCCCAGGTATGTACTCGACATACCCGGCGGATATGGGAAGGTGCCGCTGCAACACATCTACCTGGACGAACGCAAAGACGGCACCCTGCATATCGAAACCCTCGGGGGGCGCCGTGTGGTCTATTCGGAGGGCGGGATCGATTAGGCGCTTATCGGGTTAAAGATAATGAATCGTCCAACCGGATTATCTTTTTTTTCCTCCTCAAGCGGCAGCAGCCGTCTAATCATTATCTGCGCCATTCTGGCAGGCATTCTGTTTGCCTGCCTGATGGCAGTCCGCCTGGATCTGTTCACCAAACCACCGGAACCGGTCCTCTTTACTCAAACATCTCTGCAGGATCGGGACATATGGATGACCATATGGCAGGGAGACCGCAAGATCGGCTACAGTCATCGCCGTCTGCTCAAAACAGACACGGGTTACAGACTGACCGACAATACCGTCATGAGAATCAACACCATGGGGCTTGTTCAGGAAATTCAAATAGAGACCACCGCCGATCTCAGTGCCGATATGAGTGTGTCCGCTTTCAGTTCAGATATGGCTTCGAGCCGCTTTTCATTTTCCGTCCAGGGAGAAGTGATCGGTAATACCCTTCAGATCAAAGCACGAAACAACTCTCTCGAATTCCCTCTCGACGGCCCGCTCTATATTCCGGCCGGCATGTGGGACACCATCTCACACCTGTCGATACAGCCGGGTGAGACGATAGACTTCCCCCTTTTCGATCCCATCTCCCTTGGAAATCATTCAGCCCGGGTGACATTTGTCGGCGATGATCCGGTTCAAATCTTCGGGTCGAACCATGATGCCCGTAAATTTAAAATTACTCTCATGGGCGCCACCGAAACCGCCTGGATCGATACCAACGGCGAGGTGCTCAAAGAAGAGAGTCTGCTGGGGATCTCCATGGTTAAGGACACCAGAGACCAGGCCCTTGAAAAAACATCTCTTTCCGGAAGCCGGGACCTGACATTGGCGGCATCCGTGTCGGCCGGAATGATCCTGGATGAACCCAATAGACTACTGCGTCTTGAAATGAAATTAGAGGGCCTCCCGGAAACACTAATGCCGGATGGCGGACGGCAATCTTTTTCAAATAAAATCCTGGCCATTGACCGGGAATCCCTACCCGATCCGGAGGTGCTTTCCATAGGAGAGGAAGCGCTTTTTTTGAATCCTGTCCCGTTTATTGAATCCGACCATCCGGAAATAGTCAAAGCGGCGAAAGAAGCCGTCGGGAGTGCCGTCCGACCCCTTGAGAAAGCCCGGAATCTGGTGGCCTGGGTATACGGTACCCTTGAAAAACGACCGGTACTTTCGGTACCCACAGCGCTCGAAACACTCAGGCAAAAAATGGGAGATTGCAATGAACATGCCGTACTCCTGGCGGCTCTGGCCCGGGCGGCCGGCATTCCGGCCCGGGTGGAGGCGGGTCTTGTCTATATGGACGGCAGGTTTTATTATCATGCATGGAACTCTCTTTATTTGGGTGAGTGGATCACCGCCGATGCACTCATGAATCAGCTTCCAGCGGATGTTACCCACATTCGCCTGGTCCGGGGTATCTCAAGCGAACAGGCGGAGATCCTCGGGGCCGTCGGCAATATATCCATTCAAATTCTGAAAGCTGAGTGAAACGTCATGATCAAACTGAAAAACCTAACCAAGCGTTACGACCGGATTACCGCCGTCGACCGGCTGACCCTGTCGATCTCCAAAGGGGAGCTGTTCGGGTTTATCGGACCCAATGGCGCCGGCAAGACCACCACCATTCGAATGATCGGCGGACTTCTGGCGCCTTCGGAGGGCGCTGTCTTTATTGACGGTGTCGATATGGCCCGGGAGCCTGAAAAAGCGAAAAAACGCATCGGACTCATCCCTGACAGGCCCTTTCTGTATGAAAAGCTGACCGGGATGGAATTTATGTGCTTTATCGCGGAATTTTACGATGTCGACCGTCGCCATCTGGAAGAAAACGCCGATCGACTTCTGACCATGTTCGGCCTTGAGAACAGGGCCCATGAACTGATCGAATCTTACTCCCACGGTATGAAGCAGCGCCTGATCATGTCTTCCGCCCTGCTTCACGAACCGCCGATTATTGTGGTGGATGAGCCGATGGTCGGGCTGGATCCCAGGGGAATCAAAATGGTCCGGGATCTGTTCCGGGACATGGCCCGTTCGGGCACAACGATTTTTGTATCAACCCACACCTTGAAACTTGCCGAATCCATCTGCGATCGGATTGGTATCATCAACGGCGGCAAACTCATCGCCGTCGGCACCATGGAACAACTGAAAGAAGCTGCCCGGGTAGGCGAAGCGGATCTCGAAGAGGCCTTTCTGCAACTGACCCAAACCGAGGCGTCCGAATGAGCGGCCTCTCCGCACTCATCCGTCCCCGGTGGCAATCCTTTAAAAAGGAAGGGCTCGGCGTACACCAGACCGCAAAGAAAATTATATTGCTCCTGGTGGGGTTTGTTTTTTGGGCCGGGATCTTCGGCGTTTCATTTCGAGTACTTACTTATTTTCAACAAATTGAGGAGCTGGGCGATATTCTTGCGAGAAAGCTGCTGTTAATGGTACTGGTGACCTTTCTCGGGCTGATGATTTTCAGCGCGATTCTAACGGCCTTGTCCAAACTTTATCTCAGTAGAGACCTCAATCTCGTCCACAGCCTGCCGATTTCCAGCCAGAAAGTGTTTACCGCCCGGTGGATAGAAAGCACCGTGGACAGTTCCTGGATGGTGATCATTTACACCCTGCCGGTATTGATCTCCTATGGCGTCGTCTACGAAACAGGACCTCTTTTCTATCTCGAGATCCTGCTCTCCCTGGTTCCATTGAGTATTATCGGCTCGGCGGTAAGCGCCATCCTGGTATTGGCCGCGGTTGTCATACTTCCCGCGAGCCGGGTACGAAGCATCTTCTTTTTTTTAGGGCTGACGGCCCTTGTGATTATTTACATCACATTTCGCATCCTGAAACCGGAAAGACTTGCGGACCCGGAAGCGTTCATCTCGGTGCTGGCTTATCTTCAAACCATGGATGCCCCTTCCAGCCCCTGGCTTCCGAGCACCTGGACATTCGACAGCTTGACGGCGGCACTTCGGGGGGATGTCCGGAATGTTTTATTTCATTCCGCATTGTGCTGGAGCGGTGCGGCCTTTTCTTCCTTTATGGCGATCGGCTTTGCCCAACACTTATACTTCAAGGGATTTTCCAAAACCCAAACCGCTCCGGGACGGCTGGTATCATCGTCCGGGAAAACCTTCCCTCTTCCTCGCAGATTTTTTTCAGGGCCGATGCGTGCGTTTATAACAAAGGAGATTAGAACATTCTGGAGAGACCAGTCCCAATGGTCCCAGATTTTTTTAATGGCCGCGCTGATTGTCATTTATCTCTACAATTTTTCAGTGCTGCCACTGGAAAAAGCCCCTATTGACACGATCTTTTTACAAAACCTTCTTTCCTTTCTGAACATGGCCCTCGCATCGTTTGTCATCATTGCCATTACCGCCCGCTTTGCCTATCCGTCGGTCAGTACAGAGGGCGGCGCTTTCTGGATCGTGTTGGCTTCGCCCATCTCAATAAAGGCTTTTCTATGGATTAAATTTTTTATCTATCTTTTTCCTCTGCTGATCCTGAGCGAACTTCTCATTGTTGCCACAAATCTTCTTCTCCACGTCTCTCCGTTCATGATGGCGCTGTCCACCATAACCTTTCTTTTTCTTATTCCCGGAGTGGTGGCACTGGGTGTCGGGCTGGGTGCGGCATATCCGGATTTTGCCTCTGAAAATCCGACCCAGATCGTAACAAGTTTTGGGGGACTTGTTTTCATGATGATCTCTGTTGCCTATATCGGGGTTGTTATTGTTCTTCTGGCAGGACCCGTCCATCACTACCTCATGGCAAACCTACGAGGGATCCCGCTGCCCTTTTCTTTAAAAATCTGGTTTTTCGTAACGTTTTTCGCCGCTCTCGCCTTGAGTCTCACAGCCATTTTTGTTCCCCTGCGGTTTGGCGCCCGGCGCCTTTCCGATCGATATTGAATAAATCTTCCTTCTCTTGAGCCATGAGATATGTTGACGTATAACAAGGCTGCATATAAAGTAGATCCGGTTTTAAAAAAAAGAAACGCTAATAAATGAAAGGGGTCTCTTCCATGTCAAGCACCTTTGGTTCTCTGCTGAAAGTGAGCACCTTTGGTGAATCTCACGGCACGGCCGTCGGTGCGGTTCTGGACGGCTGTCCGCCGGGTATTCCTCTCGCTGAAGCCGATATTCAGGTTCAGCTTGACCGAAGGCGTCCGGGTCAAAGCCACCTGACCACCCAGCGCAAAGAAATAGACCATGTCTCGATTTTATCCGGTGTGGACAACGGCAAAACGCTGGGCACCCCCATCGGGTTGCTTGTGAAAAACCAGGACCAGCGCCCGAGTGATTACGGCACTGTTCGGACCGTACCCAGACCGTCCCATGCGGACTATACATATCAAAAGAAATACGGCATTCAGGCGTCCAGCGGTGGTGGCCGGGCCAGTGCCCGGGAAACGCTGGGTCGCGTCGCTGCCGGCGCAATAGCGGAAAAAATGCTTGCCGACATGCATGGCATTGATATTGTTGCATGGGTGAGTTCCGTGGGACACATTGTCGCCGGAGATGTGAATATGAACCAGCTGAGCCGCGCCGATGTAGACCATTCGCCGGTAAGGTGCCCCGAAACTGAAGCCGCGGTCAAAATGACAGACCTCATTTCGGAAGTGGCCAGAGCCGCGGACTCTATCGGGGGCATTATCTCGTGTGTTTGCCGAAATGTCCCGGCCGGACTCGGGGAGCCGGTCTTTGACAAACTCGACGCCGTTCTGGCCCAGGCAATGCTTTCCATCCCGGCGGCCAAGGGATTTGAGATCGGATCCGGTTTTGACGGTGTCCGTATGCGGGGATCGGCCCATAACGACCTTTTCATCAAGAAAGAAAATCGCCTCGGAACACTCTCCAATCATAGCGGCGGTGTACAGGGCGGTATTTCAAACGGCGAGCCCATCGTGTTTCGCGTGGCGTTCAAGCCTACCGCTACCATTGGTCTGCCCCAGAAAACGGTTGATTTTAACGGCAACAATGCAATCCTGGCGGCCAAAGGCCGTCATGATCCGTGCGTGGCGCCTCGTGCCGTGCCGATCGTGGAAGCCATGGCCGCGCTTGTTTTGGGAGATATGTTGCTTCGTCAAAGGCGGATAGCGGGCTCCACCACAGCGAATATTCCTTGAGATGAATAAAAAAAAGCCCGGTTTTAATAACCGGGCTTTAATTATTTATGGCGGAGAGAGAGGGATTCGAACCCTCGAAGCAGCTTTCACCACTTACTCGCTTAGCAGGCGAGCGCCTTCAGCCAGCTCGGCCATCTCTCCAAGATTTTGATATATCAACAAAATGGCGGAGGGAGTAGGATTCGAACCCACGGAGCTTTCGCTCAACGGTTTTCAAGACCGCCGCCTTCAACCACTCGGCCATCCCTCCTGAAACGGAAAAATTTGTTATCATCTTCACCATATGAGGTCAATACCTTTATTTGACACCGCTATGAATGCAAGGTAAAGAAGGCACGGCTGTTTTCCATATCAACAGCTTTTATAGTATTGCAAAATGGTTTTGAAAGGAACTTACCAGCATGAGTACCACTGAAAAAATGGCTTGTATCCAACCGGAGCGCCTCGGTCCGAATTCTCGATTTTCATTTCTGTGCCACAAGGGCGTTTCCTGTTTTACCCAATGCTGCCGGGGGATCAAGATTCCACTGACGCCGTATGATATCATCCGGCTCAAAAACCGCCTCAAGCTCTCGTCCGAGGAGTTTCTCGCTATGTACACCGAACCGCAGCTTCTCGAAAAGACAGACCTGCCCATGGTGACATTGAAACTTATGGACGATGAACAGCAATCCTGCCCCTTTGTCAGGGATGACGGATGCATTGTCTATTCGGATCGCCCCACCACCTGTCGCTACTATCCGTTAGGGGTTGCAGCCCTGAGCCACAAAGAAGCGACCGAAGAGGAAGATTTTTTCTTTCTCGTTAAAGAACCTCATTGCCGTGGTTTTGAAGAGAACAAAGAGTGGCGCGTCGAAGAATGGCGGGAAGACCAGGAAGTAACGATCCGGGATGAAATAAACGCCGGTTGGACCGACCTTTTGGTAAGGAAACGATCCTTTCCAGCCAACATCAAGCTGGCTGAACCAAGCAAAAAGATGTTTTTTCTTGCCAGCTACAATATAGACAAGTTCAAAGAATTTGTGTTCAGCAGTTCATTCCTGGATCGATATGACGTTCCGGAAGAAACCATTTCGCAGATTAAAGAGGATGAGATCGCTCTGCTGAAATTTGCGGTAAGCTGGCTGAAATGGGTGCTGTTTAAAGACGGCGAATTCAAATACAAAGAGGATGCGGCAACCGCCCGCAAGAAATGATCGACTTCAGAAATAGATAACGGAAGTCGGAATAGAAACGAGAATCTCCTTGCTGTTCCGACTTCCGGCTTCTGGCCTCTGACTTCTGGCTTTTAGTATTCCGTATAATACAACCCTTCCTGAAACTTCGGATCGTTCAAACGCGCCGCCACATCCACACTGAAAAAATCTTCCAGCGGTTGAAACAGTTGGGGTGCGGCGGTGTATACCTTCCGTGCAGCCCCCAGAAGCGTATCCATTCCCGTTCGGGTCAACCGGCCTAAAGGTCTCCGGCATTTCCCGGCGGGCATACCCAGAACCGCCATGAGGGTCTTGATACCAAGCGGGTTTTTGGCCTTGCAGACCACTGTTCCCAGAGGGGTCTCTTCCATTGTCTTTACCGTTACCAGGCCAAACAGCGGTGAAAGGGTATCGGAAAGGGCCTGGGCACGCGCCATGTCTCCAGCACAGATATATTTCACAAAATCACAGACCGCTCCGGGAAGCAGGTTCGAGAAAACGGAAATCACGCCTGCCGCCCGGATAGCCGGGTCGGTCATCATCTGCAGGGTCATGGCATCATCTCCGGAAAGAATCGAAAAATCCAGACCACAGCAGGCCCGGGTCCGTTTCATGTTCTCCAGATCTCCGGTTGCCTCTTTAACGGTTTTGACATTGTCATATTTCCGGCTCAGCAGCGCCAGATCTTCTGGCAGCAGCTGCGCACCGGTTCTGCCGGGAATAACATACGGAATTATGTGCACATCGGGATTTGCCTCCGCCACGGGTTCAATGTATTCCCTGCGTATTTCAAGAGAACTCGGTCCATTATAATAGGGATCCACCAGCAGCACCGCGTCCGCCCCGGCAGCGGCGGCCTGCCTGGTGGCCGCCAAGGCTTCGCTGGTGTTGTTGCTGCCGGTACCGGCGATGCACAACACCCGTTTCTCTATTTTTTCAGCCACCCGCGCAATGAGACGATGAACCTCGTTCCATTCAAGCGTAGGACTCTCACCGGTAGTGCCGGCCACCAGAATGCCGGAAATCCCGTTTTGAATCTGGAATTCCACCAACTTGTCCAAGCCCTCATAATCAACCGAGCTGTCTGTAAAAGGCGTAATAAGCGCAGTGAAACATCCTTCCATTCCATTTTCTCCTTTGAGAATATGATTTGTTTAACACCGCCAATTTCAAAACGTCCCGTTTTGGCCAATTCCCGGGAATGCGATCCGCTTTGGACTTGATCCCGCTTGTGTCGAGAAAACGTTTTGAAAATGGCTCAACCGTTTTTGGTTTCCAATTTTTTCGAAAACGTAGAAAAATGAGTCGATTTAGTCAATATAAATCGAAAAAATTGTGAAAAATATCAAGGACTCTTTTTATTCCGCGGTTTTTATCTTGAATATAATATCCGGGTTTGGTTAGTTAGTGTCTTGCAGATCCTTAATCATAAAACAACCGTTTTTTTAAGTCGCTCGAAAGGCACTTTCTTGAAAGCGTTTTCTTTTATCCACACCGCTGATCTTCACCTCGGCAGCCCTTTTAAGGGGATCGGGTCCGGATCACCGGCCGCCGCCGAACAACTGCGGTCCGCTACGTTTGATGCTTTTTCCGGACTCATAGATCTGTGTATCGACAAATCGGTGGATTTCCTCCTGATTGCCGGAGATATTTTCGATTTTTCGAGCCGAAGCCTGAGGGCTCAGCTCACTTTCAGGGACGGGCTCTCCCGGTTATCGGAAACAGGTATTCGTTCTTTTGTGGTATTTGGCAACCACGATCCCTGGGAGGCCTGGTCAAGCCGCATTTCCTGGCCGGAAGGCGTCCATATTTTTTCTCCCGATCGGGTTGACACTGTCATTGTCTCCCTGGATGAAACGCCGGTGGCGGCTGTTTCCGGTATCAGCTACCGAAATCAACGCGAAACCCGAAACCTGACATCTCTTTTCAGGGCGGAACAGCCCGGCATTTATCAGATCGCCCTGCTTCACAGTAACTGCGGTAACAATCCGGACCACGGCGCTTATGCGCCCTGTTCCGTGAATGATCTTCGAAAATCCGGGTTTGATTATTGGGCCCTGGGCCACGTCCATGAACATAAGGTTTTGGATACCCTTCCCCATATCGTATACCCGGGCTGCACCCAGGGACTGAGCATCCGGGAAACCGGAGAGCATGGGTGCTGTCTTGTATCCGTAGCCGCCGATCGCCGGACGACACTGGCCTTTCATCCCCTCGACAGGCTCCACTGGCAATCACCGGAAATATCGATTGCCGGCCTCGAAACGCTGGATAATCTGGACCGGATCATGGCCGAAGCGCTTTCACGTCTAGGTGAAGAAGAGCGCCCGCGACCCATTATCGGCCGGATCAAACTCACCGGACGAGGGCCCCTGTACAACCATCTTCGGCAAAAAACAATAGCGGAAGAACTCTTGGAGCGAACTTGGCAACTCGGAGGGCAACTGTCACCGCCGGTCTGGATACAGAGCATCGAGAATCAATGCCAACCGGATGTCGATTTTGAAAAGCGACAGGCAATGGATGACCTGCTGGGGCAGGTTCTGAGAAATGTTTCAGACTTAGAAGCCATGTCCGGTTCGCTGTCGGCTGAGCTGATGCCCGTCCTGGCCGATATTTATGACCATCCAAGACTCAGAAGGCATCTTGGCGCCCTTCTTCCCCCGGATTTTGAAAAACTGCTGCGGGATGCCGCTCTGATCTGTTACGACCTTCTGGAGTCGGATTCGTGAAAATAACCGATATCCATATAGATGGGTTCGGCATTTTTCACGACCAGTCGATATCCGGTATGGACAAGGACCTGGTCCTTTTTTACGGCCACAACGAGGCTGGAAAATCAACTCTCCTCAGCTTCATCCGCTCTGTTTTTTTCGGCTTTCCCAGAGCCAATTCAAAAGATCCCTCCTATCCGCCCGTCGCTGGCGGCGTGCATGGCGGCCGAATCGATATACGGACAAACAGCGGTGACGAGTGGTCCGTTTCAAGAAAGCCCGGCGTGAACGGTGGAACAATCACTGTCAGCGGACGAGACGGAACAACCTACGACAAGACAATGCTCTCTCAATTACTGGGCGGTATCCCCTACGAGGCTTTCCGTAATATCATGGCATTCGGTCTTACGGAACTGCAAAGCTTCGATACGCTTTCCGGTGAACATATTGCGAGCGCCATCTATGGCGCGGGCCTCGGAACCTCCATGATGGCCATGCCCCGAGCCCGAAAGACAATTAACGACCGGATGGCACGGCTTTTTTTAAAAAACGGCAGCAAACCCGTCTTGAATCAGCTTGTCAGTGAGCTGGAAAAAGTTAGAAGAAAGCGACATGACGCATCCCTTCAGAGTGATCAGTACAACACCACCTGCGATGCGAAAGCCCAAGTGGAAAAGGCGGTACAATCTCTACGGAATAAACTCTCGCGCCGCAGGCATGAACAGCGGCAATATGAAGCACTGGAACGACTCTGGCCCGATTGGATCACGCTAAAAGAGAACCTTCGGGAGTTAGCGGCCTTGGGAGAAACGGCAGCCACGACCGCCTTCCCGGAAGACGGGCTCCGGACAATTGATCGCCTGTCTGAAATACGGGCCCGCGCCCAGACAACACTCTCGGAACTCAACGCCCGTAAGGGACGCATTGCCGCTCGGATTGCCGCTCTTCCGGTGGATGACAATGCGCTCGCCCAGGCCGGCGCCATTGGGTTTCTGGTTGAAAACAGAAGTGCCTACATTGAAAATATTCAGAAATTGCCGCTGTTGATTCAAGAAAAACAGCATCAGAATAATACCATCCGTCGATTGATACAGCGTCTTGGCAACCGCTGGAACGAAACCATGGTGCTCTCTTTCGACCGGTCTTTCTTTACACGGGAAACCATTCGAAAACATCAAACCGCTCTGGAGGCTTTGGCAAGAGATCTGGCGACCACCGAAGCGCTCCTGGCGGACAGGCAATCGAGGTTTCATCAAGCCGGCGAAGTCCGCCGGCCGGCTAAAAAAAAGCGGGTCGAAAAAGGAGCGCTCCCGCCGGAATGGAATCCGTATCTCGTCGAGAAGCTAAAACAGGGTCGCGACAGGTTTGCCGACAATCTTGCAGAACTGAGTCGAGTATCCGACATGATGAGAGAAGCGGAAGAATCTCTTTCCCATCTCCAGCGCGCAGCCCTTGAAGGATCGCCGGGGACAAAATGGCCGGTGGCCGTGATTGGTGTTGCCGGTCTGATAGCGGCCTGTTTCATGGCTTATTTTGGAAGCTATCGGGATGCCGCCTTTCTTATGGGGGGGAGCCTTGTGGCGGCATGGGCCACCTGGGTATATCGCGCACAGCAGCGGCAGACCCGTCAATACAGGCAAAGCCAGGTAGATCGGCAGAATTTATATATTGCGAAACTTCAGACAATATGCGCCAAAATCAGCTCCGAGAGAACGGCCTGGGAACGCAAATGCAATCGTCTCGGTTTTTCAAATGTGCTTTCCCCGCTGACAGCCCTGGAAGCGCTGGATACCATCGAACAGACGGTTAAAACCGTTTCCACCAGAGATCGGTGTGCAGAGGAATTGACCCGAATAGAAGAAGAAATCAACATTTTTCGCCAAAAGAGCGGTCAGACTCTCGACGCCATGGAGTGGCCTGAAATTTCGAATGATGTCCTG
Source organism: Desulfobacterales bacterium (assembly GCA_963677545.2). Lineage (GTDB taxonomy): Bacteria > Desulfobacterota > Desulfobacteria > Desulfobacterales > JAFDDL01 > JBECKW01. The sequence goes on from CAXXKH010000032.1 coordinate 249,810, forward strand.
CCGCGGACAGTCACTGAATTGGCAACCCTGCTGGAAGAGAGTAAATTGAACAAAAGGGAAAAAGAGACGCTTGGACGGGAACTATCGGATATAGAAAAGGAGCTGGCAGCTATCGGAGAAACGCTTCGGGAGACCGAATCCGATATTCGGAACCTTCTTGAGTCAGCAAAAACACCTGATGAAACCACCTTTCGAAAATTCGGTGAAATGAAACGCAAACAAAAAACGCTCCTCTCGGCCGCCAACGCCGCGGTGCGAAACATGCGGCGCATTTCAGGGGAACTCGATGCGACACGGCTTAAATCCAGGCTGGAATCCCTTTCATTGACGGAAATCAGGACCCGGAAAGAGGCGGCAGGTGAATCGATCCGGGAGCTTGATTTGGAACTTTCTACTCTTTACACCCGCAGGGCCGAATTGAAGCAAACATTGGAAACCCTTGCCACCAGTGATGACATTATCCGGTTCCGGGCCGAGGAGGCAAAGCTCCTTGCCGACATAGAGACCGGTGCGCTCGAATGGTCCCGGTACGCACTGGCAAATCATCTGATCACCCGGGCCCGGGAAGTTTTCGAGAAAAAGCACCAACCCAGGATCCTCCGGGACGCGGGAACTGTTTTCAGCCAAATGACCGGCGGCAAATTCCGGGGTGTGGTTGCCCCGTTGGGCGAAAACACCCTTTCGGCAGTGAAAAAAAACGGGGATCGCTTTCCACCCGATCATTTGAGCCGGGGAACCGCTGAACAGTTGTACCTGGCGGTTCGTTTCAGTTATATCCGTCATCAAGCCCGGAACGGCGAGCTCCTGCCGGTTATCATGGACGATATTCTGGTCAATTTTGACCCCGCCCGGGCCCGTAAAGCCGCGGAAGCAATCATGAGGTTATCGGCATCTCATCAGGTGCTTTTCTTTACCTGTCACCCGGAAACAACAGCTATTTTTCAAGATATCGACCCCGAAATACCGATGTACAGGCTGAACGCCGGACATATTACGGCGCCGGAAAAACATCCGCATCAGGAAAAAAATTAAACCTCATGAAAAATATCGGAACAAATTGTACAAAGAAGGAGCAAACGCACCGGGAAAAGTGGAAAAAACGCCGGGCGTTAATGGAGCTGGAGGATTTTACAAACTGGCATCGAGGCACCAACGGTTATTGGTTAAACAAATATAAACACCAGGCCGTTCTGGTTTTTGGGGCACTCCTGAAGGCCACCGGGCTCTTTAAATTCGGATATCGAAACGCCCGGGACATTCAGGTCCGGCATAAGTCCGTTTTTTCGGGAGCCCTACCGAAAAGATTCAATGGCTACCGAATTCTCCACTTGAGCGATCTTCATTTGGACAGCATCGAAGGACTGGGGGCGTCCATAGCGCGAATCATCGCACCCCTATCCTATGATCTCTGTGTTATCACGGGCGATTCCGGGCAGCTCGCCACGGAGAATACAAACAGGTATTGCCCCCTCTCCGCCGCATTCTATCGGCCGTAACTGCCCCTGACGGGACCTATGCCGTACTGGGAAATCACGACACCCAGGCCATGAGCGAAGATTTCGAAGCGCTGGGCATTCACCTGCTGATAAACCAGACGACCGCCCTTCACCGAGGCGGTGACCGCGTATTTCTTACGGGTGTGGACGATCCTCATGACTATTATACGGAGGCGACAACAGAATGCCTGGAAAATCCTATTGAAGGCTTCAGGATATTGCTTGCTCACTCCCCGGAGTTGTATCGCATGGCCGCCGCAAACGGCTTCAATCTCTATTTCTGCGGACATTCCCACGGCGGCCAGATCTGTCTTCCGGGCGGAAGACCGTTGATGACGTGCCTGGACACCGCCAAACCTTTTTATAAAGGTCTATGGCATTACAAAGGGATGACCGGCCATACCAGCACGGGCTGCGGCACCGCAAAAATCCCCATCCGGTTTAATTGCCTCCCGGAAATTACCGTCCTTACCTTACATCGTCAGGATTCTTCGGGTTGATCGGTTATTCTCATCACGGATTCCACTATCTGCTCTATAATTTCCGGAATATCCTCTTCCTGATAACCGAGCAGAGCCATGGCTTGGGGATCCATTTCATAGGCCATACCGTCAATGCCGGCGCCAAGACCGGACATCATGGCCAGTGCATCCGCCAAGTGGATGATAAAGGTTATCTTATCTCCCTGGGATCGGGCCGGGGCGTGGTGATATCTGATGGCATTGGTAAGACTGTCCGGAACATTCCAGTTTTTGCATAACGCATAGCCTATTTCCGGGTGATCAAAACCAAGAATGGTTTTCTCCGCTTCCAGGAAACTCCGATCTCCGGACGCCATGATGCGTTCGAATTTTGATTTCCTCTCCAGAATGGGTTCATCCAGAACAAGCTTACCGCAATCGTGAATAAGACCCGTAACAAAAGCATCTTCCGCCAACTCCGGACTCTTTTTTGAAGCAATCATCTTGGCGCCGAAAGCCACTCCGAGGGAATGTTGCCACAGGTCGCCCGTATCAAGGCCGTAGCCATCCAGTCTGCCGGCCAGCATGGAAGAGGCCCCCGCCAGCATGATGATCTCTTTCAGGGTTTTAAGGCCGAGAACAACCGAAGCGTGCTGAATAGAGGATATCTTTCCTCTCATGCCATAATAGGCCGAATTGGATAATTTCAGCAGCTTGGAGGCAATCGCCTGGTCGGTTTCAAGCACGTTTGCCAACTCCTTGAAACTTGAAATGTCGCTGGACATGATTCCCCGCGCCTTCATGACTGTTTGCGGCATAGCGGGCAACGCGGTGATCTTGCGCAGTATCTGTTTTTTCAGAGCTTCGCCTTTAGGCAGCGCTTTCTCCGGAATTTCAGAAGAAGCGGCAACGTTTTTCACATCGGCTTTCCGCGCCAAAACAACCGGGATGATACCCTTGCAGGCGGGACAGGGAAATGAAAATTCTCTCTTTTCCGGCAGACGCTCGTCCGGAATATCATACACCTTTTTGCATGTCGGACATTTTATTTTCACTGATAACCACCTTTAAACTTTAGCTGACGAGTCATTTCCAAAACGTTTTCCCTCCACAAATGAGATCAAGCCCAAGGCGGATCGTCCGCCCAGAGATCGGTCAAAAAGGGACGTTTTGAAATTGGCTGTGATTATTGTTTTTAACAATCTATGACACTTTTATTTTCCCTGCATCCACATCAAGGAGCATGTTGCGGACAAGAGTACCGCCGGTTTTATTGATCTTGACGATTAAACCGGATGTTTTAAGTACTTTCTGAACTGCGACAACCACTTTGGGTCCAATATCCGTACCCGCTGCCGCTCCCATCATGGCGGCGCCGCCGGCAATAGCAACCGACAGTGGAGAACCGACGCCCTGCTTTTTCAGTTCTCCCAGAATAAAAGGAATGGCGGTGTCTGCGTACATGACCGGATTATTCGTCCGAGCGCCCTTGGCGGAAGGTGCCATGATATGAAGCCCGGCGGCAATTTTACGTTCGGGATTGAACAGAATCACTCCGACACCTGCACCAATATTTTGAATTTTCAACAATCCCGAGGATACTATAACCGACTGAAGAAATCTTACAGCTTTGACATTCATTTGGTACAAACCCTTATGTTTGAGAAGCAAGAAAAAGCGGCTTTCTAAAATTGTCGAAAAAAGGTGGGTTGTCAAGGTAAATATCATTTATATGCATCATATTGACTTGTGTTCAGGAAACTGTTTTCAACAGGAATGCTTTATTTGTCTTGTGTAGTTTTTAAAAAGAATGGTAACCTGTGGATAGTAGATGGCTCAAACTGCCGCCTATTTAAAAAAAGATGTCCACACATAGTCCCCAATATCGAAAGGAGGATGCCATGATCGAGGTCGCGTTTACTTACGATTTTCTCCCGAATATTGATGAAAAAGCATATGCGAGCCTTGCCCGGAAGGCGACGGCCATGATGATAGCAGCGGATGGTTTCATTGAATTTCGTGCGCATCGGAATCTTACCGGCTCTCCTCAGGTACGACGGACCTCAATCTGGGAAAGCCTGGTACATTGGGCAACCTTTGCCCAGACACCCGAATTTCAGGACATAACCGCTGAATTTCGAACATTCGTCACCAACCTGGATGTTCAGCTCTGGGGGCCGTCGCCATTGACGCCGGAGCCAATTCTGCCCAGAAGGTAACGATAATTGCCAAACGGAGATAACGGAACGTGAACGGAAGCGAACGCGATATACCAGCGATATTGATTATCGATATGGTTAAAGATTATTTTGATGAATCCAAAAAAAGTCCCATTACGCAGCTTGCCAAACCCATTATCGACCCCATCAACCGGATGAGCACGGCATTTCGTCAGAAAAACTGGCCGGTCGTTTTTTCAACGGATTCTTTTCATGAAGATCATTTTTTCTTCAAGAGCCGTATGAAACCCCATGCAATTACCGGAACCCCGGGGGCTGAGGTGATCGATGCCCTTGACCGGAAACCAGAAGATTACTGGCTTCCGAAGCCAAAAATGTCGGCCTTTTTTCAGACCGGCCTTCAGGAATGGCTTCGAGATCGGGGCGTGACCCTTTGCGCCGTTGCCGGTATCGCCACCCCGTTTTGCGTACTTACAACAGTTCTGGATGCGGTGAACAACGATTTCAAAGCCGTTCTCCTGGAAGATTGCTGCATGGCGGGATCCCTGCAAGTCCATGACCGGACCCTGGAGGTCTACCGCCGTAATTTGCTTTATCCGCTTCTCAGGGTAATGCCTTCGGCGGAATTGCTGGCGGAATTAGCATAGCCTTCATCAGGGAATCGTATGCATGGCCGCAAACCTCGGCTCGTGGAGCGGTAATAGAATGTCCGCCTTTTGTTTCACTGTCATCATGATATCGTAGGCCTCATACACATCCACATGGGTACCGGGGGGAATGACATCCATCTCCATGGCTTTTATGGCCGGCGGCGGATCTAAATTTTCATCGATGATGCAAAAACCCGTGATGGCGGCTTTTCCCGATGGTGTGTCGATAAAAACCGTCATCCCGCCCTCCGTATGGACAGGGGTATGCACGAGGTGAATTCCGGATAGGATTTCCGTATCTTTCGAGAGCACCTTCACCTGTCCATTTTCTTCCACATCCTCAATATAATCCACCAGATATCTATAATCCAGCGGGTGGGGGTTGTGAATCCGCTCGAGTTCCTTTTCATGAACATAAATTTCGGCATTCTCACATTTATAATCGTTCTCGCAATGATCATTGTGGAGATGGGTATGGATGATTACATCAATGTCCAGGGGATTGAGATCCCAGCGGGCAAGCCCCTCCTCGAAAGTATATATTTTCCCCCCGATCGCCTTTTCCCGCTCATCGGACTGGATCGGACTCATCTCCCCCGTATCTACAAGAACCTTTTTATCTCCCCCCTCCAGATACCAGCAGTAAATCGGAATCGTATAGGATACCCCCTGGTTGTACTGGTAAGTCATCATGCTTTTATCAAATACCTTCGTGCCCATTACGATCGGGTGAATAGTATATAACGTCATCTAAATTCCTTTTCGCTATTTCATAGATTCCCGGATCAATGCTCCGGCCGTATGATCGGATGAACCGCATACTCGTTTTCCAACTTGTCGCGGAGAATTCGAGCCTTCTCCCGCGTCAGGTTTTTTCCGCATACCACCCGATGCCACGTTCTTTCGTCTTCATCCCGGAACGTGATGACCCGGGCATCCAGTCCCCGCTCGAGAAAGCGCCGCTTCAGGCCAAGGGCATTGTTTTCCGAAATAAATGCGCCTATTTGAACGGTATAGGTCTCTCCACTTCCAGCGAGCTGTTTTCGAATATTCTCCATGGCCGTTACAGCCGGATCGAACTCTGGATTGAGCTCAAGGGTTTGTTTCAGATCTTCAATTGCACCTTCAAATCGGTTTAATGCCATCCGGGAAAGCGCCCGGTTAAAATAAGCAATGTGGCTCTCGGGATTCTCCTTGACGGCCATTGAATAACTATGAATAGCCTTTTCGTGCTCGCCTTTATAATACCAGGCAGCGCCCAGGTTGCTGTGAAGCCCTTTCAGATTCGGATCGATGGCAAGGGCGCTTTGAAAGTCATTAATGGCATGATCCATTTTCCCGAGATTCATTAATGCCACCCCCCGGTTTTTAAAGGCTTTTGCATTATCCGGTACCGCTATAATCAACTCCGAAAAAAGATCGACAGCATCCTGGTACATCCCCTGTTTCAATTTTTCGACGCCCCTGTCAAAAAGTATCTTGGGATCCGTTTGTGCATGGCCGAACGACCATATGAAAAGGATGAAACAGAGGGGCAGGAGATGAAGGAAAATGAGCGGACGATTATTACGCTCCAGCAGGGCTTTGGGCCCCATCCCCAAACGTTTACCACTACCGGCGGCAGGAATGAGAATTGTTAAATCCGGAAACATTATTCTGCGCTGTTGTTCATGGGCAAGACCTTGAGACAAAAACCGATAAGCCCTTGTAGTTACGACAATATTCCCTCAGACACACATACTGCGAATCAATTGAGCCAATTTCAAAACGTTTACCCGCCACAATCGGAACCAGGCCCAGAGCGGATCGACCGACCGGAAATTTGTCAAAATAAGGACGTTTTGAAATTGGCTGTATTGAAACGGATATAAGATATTCGCGTAGGTACTGTCAAATAAAATAGTCTGATTGTTCTGATTTATTGACAGGTTGTCATCTGATCAACTATAAAACGTCCAGTTCATAACGAATAAGAATAGATCGTGTGAGTGAAACGAACCACGATCTTATCCTGGATGATTTTTACCACCACTTGAATGACATGAATCAGAGTGAACAAAACGCAAGACTTTTTAAAAAAGCTGTCGATTTTTTCGAATCCGGTATGAGCAAAACCGCTGAAAATGCATTGATCAGGATTCTTGAAGTAGATCCCCGCCATAGCGAAGCACTTCACCTTTCAGGGATTATTGCAGATAGAAATGGTCGCCGGGACCTCGCGGCAAAGCATATCAGCGCTGCCATTCGGTTCGGACCTCGCTCTCCGCTAATGCATGTCAACCTTGGTGTGATCCTTCAGAAACAGACGCATTTCAAGGAAGCTGAATCCCAGTTTCAACAAGCCCTGGCCCTGGCTCCGGAATTTGAACCGGCGCTCGAACGGCTCAGCGAGGTACAGTCCAGGACACGCAACCTGAATGGCGCCCTTGCGTCTCTAAAGCGGCTTGCCAAAATTCGTCCCGACGCAAAGCGCTTTCATGGCATCGGCGTCCTATACGCCCGCATGGGGAATCTAAATGCCGCCGCCGATGCCTACCAGAAGGCCCTGGTACTTGAATCGGCCAGGCCCGATACGCTTAACAACCTCGGACTGATCCTGAAAGGGACCGGTAAAGTTGACAAGGCGCTGGACTGCCTTGAAAAAGCGGTGGCTATAGACTCCCGTTACACTCCGGCCCTTATCAATCTTGGGCTTATGTACAGGGTGAAACAACAGCCCCAAAAAGCGGAAAATCTGTTCAGACAGGCAATTACAGCAGATCCGGAACATGCGCCAGCCCACAATTACCTCGGTCAGGTCTTGCGGTTGCAAGGTCATTTGGATGCGTCGGTAACAGCCCATCAAAACGCCATCCGTCTTATTATGTCCAACCCCTTACGGCCGGTTGCGCCCAGGAAAACACTTGATGTGGGAACAGCCCATCAAGTGCTGAAGGAAACAAAGAATATGCTGGATCGGACCGGCATCTCCTTTTTTCTTTGTGCGGGTACTCTGCTCGGCATTGTCCGGGACGGGGATCTTCTGCCCCATGACAAAGACATGGACCTGGGATTGCCCTGGGATACGGACAGGTCGAAATTGACAGCGGTAATGACGGCAGACGATAGATTCTCGCTTGCACAGTTGCAGCCTGGGCCGTCCGGCATCGCACCGGACAAAGATACCTTCCTGATGACTTTCGTCCATAATCCCACCCGCATCATCGTTAATATGTTTTTCTTTAAACCGGATGGAGATCACTTCCTATACGGTTTCGACCAGGAGCCTTTTCCCGTCTTAAGCCGTCCGGAGATTTTCGATCTCACCCGGTTTGCCTGGCAGGGTGCGAAGTGGCGGATTCCTTCGAAACCGGAAAGGTATCTCGAGGATATGTATGGTCCCGAGTGGCGTACCCCTGATCCCTGCTTCGATACGGTGGTCTCCAATTTCTGCATGACGGAAGAGTCCAGACCCGTTCGCCGGTGTTTCGGATATGAACGGCTGTTTTCACGACTACGCAGTGGGCAGAAGGACAAAGCCGCGGGATACTGCCAACAATTGCTGGCGTTGCAAAGGGATCCGTTTATCGCTGAATTGCAAAAAAAGATAGGGAAACAAGCGGTTCGCAATAATTTGTGATAATGCTCCAACGCGGCTCTCTTTCACAGGCTTCAAAGGAAGAGATCCGCCTTATAGACAATAGGCCAGTTGAAGACAGGTAAGAAAGAGAGGAAGCGGCTGATTGAGCCAATCCCGATCAGCCGCTTTGGGAGAAAAAAGGTTCGACCGATAGCACTCGGTCGGCTGAAAAGGAACATGAAGCGTTTTCATGTTCGCTTCAGTTTTTATGCGAATTCTTTGCCAATTATTCGACCACCCTCACATAAATCAAAATAATAATACATATCAATCTGTTATAAGCATCTTTTGTTTGGGATCGCGTTTAGGAAATGTAACATTATTATTCATTTATAGAAACGGAGTGCAAATTTTTGCGCAAATAATATCCACCATTGCAAAATTTTGCTCAGATATACGGATCACTCAGCCAATTTCAAAACGTCCCTTATTGACCGACCGCCAGGCGGGAAATCCGCCTTGGGCTTGATCTCATCTATAGCGGGAAAACGTTTTGAAAAGGGCTCCTCTGGTTATCGTCGCCAAGCACCTCCTTTACAGCCGCCCCGAGTTCCGCTAGGAGAACCGGCTTCTTGAGATATCGACCGGCGCCCAGCTTCTGGGCCTCGAGAACCAGATCCGTTTTTGTAAAACCGCTTACAATGATGGCCTTCTGGCCGGGATGAATCTTGACAACGTGCTCATAGGTATCACGCCCGTTCATGCCCGGATCCATTACCATATCGAGAAGCAGCAGATCCACACGGTGTTTCTTCAGGTATGCGACAGCCGCCTCTCCGCTTGGCACGGCCTTCGCCCGATAGTTCAGCCGCTCAAGCATCTGGCAGGAAATTTCACGCTGACTCTCCACGTCATCCACAACCAGAATCATTTCTCCCCGGCCGTTCAGATCCTCAAGAGCAATGGTCTCGGGCTTTTCGGAAAGCCTTTTTCGCGATACAGGGAAATAGGCCTCGAACGTTGTTCCCTGGTCTTTGCTGATGATATCGATATAGCCCCCATGGTCCTGCATGGTGTTCCATACAAGCGCCAGGCCCAATCCGGTGCCGCTTCTCCCCATTACTTTTTTTGAGAAAAACGGTTCAAAAATCCGTTTCAAATCATCAGGAGATATCCCGGAACCGGTGTCTTCAACGCTCAGTATCACATACTCCCCGCTGGGTATCTCTTCATAACCTTTCAGCAGCTGGTCCAGATACCGGTTTTGGGTGGAAATAACAACGGTACCATGCTCCCTTACCGCTTCGGAAGCATTTGAAACCAGATTCATCACAACTTTTCCGACGTGTATCACGGATCCTTCAATATTGAGCAGATTGGGCGCCAGTTCTCTTCTGACAGCAACCAGCGGATGGTAATGAAGCAGCTTTTTATGCTCAGGAGAAATTAAATATTCGCGGACCACATCGTTCAAATTGAGCGTCTCTTTCTGAATGGCGATGCCCCTTGTAATGGTCAGCAGGTCCTGAACAATAGCCACTGCTTTGAAGCCTGATTTTTTAATGGCCTCCATCGGCTTTCGAAGAGAACTGTCCATAGGAAGCTTCATCAACATCAATTCCGGATAGTTGATTATTCCCGAAAGCACATTGTTTAAATCATGGGCCACACCGCCGGCCAGAAGTCCCAGCGATTCCATTTTTTTCAGCCGGAATATTTTTTCTTCGCTTTTTTTTCGCGCCGTCTCTTCTCGAATTTTTTCCGTCACGTCTCGCAACACCCCCAGAACAGCCGGTTTGTTACGATACCGGATCAGGCTTGCCCGAATTTCAACAGTTCTCAATTCACCATTTTCTCTCTTGTAGTTAGCCATAAACCAATCCGGAAAAACACCCGTTTCCAGCAAGTTATGGTAATGCTTCAGAAGCGCTGCTCTCTCTTCCGGAATGATCATATTGATAAAATCTTTGATTCCGGAGCCCATAATGTGCGCACCAAACAATTTGCCGACAGCCGGATTCCCGAAAACAACCCTTCCATCCTGAACCACCAGAATACCATCGTTTGTAAACTCGGTGATCACCCGGTATTTGTTCTCTCCGGACACATCGGCAAACGTGCTGAAAAGAACCCACATAACAGCCACGGAAAAAGCAAAATACCCATATTCCATAAAGTATTGAACCGAGGGAACGCCCAGGGAGGCCAGTGCATCATGGATGCCGAACGCAATCCAGCAGCCAATTCCTGTAATATAGGCATACCGATATCCGGAGTCCGGTCCTTTATATCGAATCCAGAATATGAAAGCGGCGACGCTTGCTGTGGCGGCATACAATTCGAACAGGGGCCCCAGAGGCCCCAGCGCCACTTCCTTATAGGGACTTGACAGCCATTTGAAATCAATGGAAACAAAACGGTCGGCAACAATATAGTTCGTGGAAAACAAAACAATCAGGAGAAGCCCATGGAAAAGGCCTGCAACAATATGGTAGTATTTCCCTTTCAGATTAAAATAGGAAAATGTGAGTCCATAGACGCCATGGATCAAACAGATGAGCGCTGCCCATTCCAGCGCTCCGGCAAACCGGTTGAGATTCCCGGGCGGAACGTTGTATTCCAGAAAAATACCGATGGCGTATAGCATTCCGCTAAATGACACCATCGCACTCCATCCCACCCATTTGAAATATGGACTTTTCAGTCGAAAAAGGACTTGCAGGATCACCATCAGGAGACCCAGAATGGCCACTGCCAGGGAACCTGCCGATTGGGGAACGATATTTTCGAACATCAGGATTCGCTTCCATGAAACTATAGGAGGTTTCGCTTCTTCTTCCGTATCTGTTAATAACCAGAAACAATTTCAAAAACAAGAGGGTGGTATTTAGCCCTTGAACCGAGAAAAGGCTTGAGAAACCGACTGGATTTTTATAATTCGGTAGCTTACGCACCAATTGCTGAACAGACAAACGATCAAAGAGTGATTTTTCAATATGAACACATTATCCGCCATACCGGCCTTAATCCGTATTCTCTTCGTATTTGCCGTAATTCTTTTCTGCATCAATCGTAAACTGCCGCTGGGGAGCTGTTTTTGCCTGGGGGCTGTTGCCTTGGGATTCGTCTTCGGAATGGTTCCGGCGGCGATTATCAAATCAGCGATAATGGCCCTGGCAGATCCGAAAACGCTCAGCCTGGCCGCCGTTGTCAGCCTGATCCTCGTACTCAGTCATAGTCTGGAGGCCGCGGGGCAGATGAACCGCCTGTTAGACCGTTTCCAGGGACTGGTTCGGATCCAGGCCCTTAATATTGTAATTTTTCCGGCTTTGATCGGCCTGCTTCCCATGCCCGGGGGTGCTATCTTTTCAGCACCCATGGTGAAAAACCTGGGGCGCCGCGGGCAATTGAACGCGGCGGATCTCAGCTACGTGAACTATTGGTTCCGTCATATCTGGGAGTACTGGTGGCCGCTCTATCCCGGTGTTCTTTTAATCACCGCCATCGGCGGCATCAACCTCTGGTCTCTCGTACTGACGGCGCTTCCCATGACCGGTGTGGCTGTTGTCGCCGGATACTGGCCCTTGAGGGGCAAGCTCTCCTTTTCCCGGGATGCCGACTCTGGGATCAAACGCCCGGTATGGCCCTTTTTTAAAGAACTGACGCCCATCTGGGTTGTTATCGTGTTCGGCCTTGCTATTGGGGCCGGTCTTTCCCGGGCGGATCTGTTCGGCACCATTGCCAAGGAAACCGGGCTCATCATCGCCCTTATATCGGCCATCCTTCTGGTCTGGCAGACCAACCGTGTTTCGATGACGACACGCCGCAAGATACTCATCAACCGAAAAGTGGGGACTATGATTTATATGGTTGCCTCGATTCTGATATTCAAGGGAATTTTGGAAGACAGCCAGGCAGTGACTGCCGCAAGCAGCGAACTGCTGAAATGGGGCATTCCGTTAACGGTTGTGGCCGTGGCGCTTCCCATGCTGGTCGGACTTGTTTCGGGGATAACCATCGCTTTCGTTGGAACAACGTTCCCTATCTTGATCTCCCTGGTCCAGGCTTCGCCTGCCGATCCGGCACTGTTGCCTTATTTAATTCTGTCGCTGGTGAGTGGTTTTGTCGGCGTCCTCTATTCACCGCTTCACGTCTGCCTGCTGCTGTCCAATGAATATTTTGAGACCTCTCTGGAGAAAGTTTATCGTCACCTGTTGATACCATGTCTGGCCATGTTCATTGCCGTGCTGCTCTACTTTCATGTTTTGCTTCGGTTCTAGCACGTCTACCGATCGAAACAAATAGCGCTGCAGCCCTGGCTCTCTGCCGCATATGGATCCGGCGGTCCCGGATCCCGAGCTTTGAGAATCCAGTCGTCTCCATGTACCGTAACGGCGCACGCACTCTGAAATCCACCCGACATAACGTAAGTGAGGGCACAGTATGTATGTTCCCCCATGTTGATCGTCTGCCCGGAGGAATCACCAGTGCCATCCTGGGCGGTGCTCCAGATGGTGTATTGGGTCAAACCATTTCCCAGGCGTTTAACACGACCGTTACTGTCGGTTGCAGAGGTAGAGGCGCTGCTCTTGTTGTCGGACACGCCCATTCTTTTCCCGGTCCACTTGCCGGCTGCACCCGGCCGAGACCAATCCCCTGAGAACAACATGCAGAAAACAGCTCCTCGTTTCATTGCATCTTTTTCCTTCTCCCGTCGCTTGTTGGTCGAACAGCCATACGCGTCTGACGGGAGAGTCGCGCCCGGCCTCGGTTTTTCTGAGATAGAAACTTGCTCTTTCCGGCTTTGAATATGATAGAACCGCTTTAGATTGTCAAATAAAACCAGTGTCTTCCTTTAAAGATAGCTGGGGTAATATAATATCGTGGAATTTTCCTGTTGTGAAGAATAAGCTGTTTCAATATAAGAAAGAACAGGTCGCTTGCTGTGTAGATGTTTCAGGAGTTATTTCAATGAAAAAAAAATCGAATATGGGATGGCTATTAGCAATTGTGGGCTTGTTGCTCATGTTGCTGGCAACCCGAACCGTGGCGCTGATAGCAGTCGGCCAGAAGACCCAAGCAAAAGTGACCGAGGTCAAGCAGGTGATCGACAACAGTTCCGAACCAATGGATCACAATTATTCGATTGGCTATCGTTTTTCGGTGGATGGCAAGACCTACACCGGTCGCGCTCGGCGCAACAAGGTGTATAACGCATCCCGTTTGCCGAAAACCGGAAGCTACATGTCCGTCCGCTACCTGGCGCCATTTCCTCAAATCAATGGTGATTCCCGGGAGAGTCCCCTGCAAGCCGTCCTTTTGGGTGGTCTGGGAATAATCTTGCTGTTTATCGGCGTCGATCACAAAAAAAAGAGGGCTTAATCCGCTGGTACGTTATCCCGATTCACGCTATAGTCGTGCCGCCAATATTTCCACCGGATGCATCACCGGTTTTTCACCGAAATCTTCTATCTGCATGCGACAGGTGGGGCAGTCGGTAACGACCGTGCCCGCTTTCGAAACATTGATTTTTTCAATAAGATCCGAACCGATTCGGCGGCTGAGGTCGTAATTTTCCGCTGCCATTCCCCAGCTGCCGATCATGCCGCAGCAGTGGGCATTGAGACTGTCCACGCTCATCCCCGGTACTTTAGACAGCAGGCGAAGGGAGCTGTCGGGATCGGGCTGAATTTTGAGATGGCAGGGGTGGTGATACGAAATGTTTTCGGGGAGTTTGTTCAGTTTGAGACGATCGATGTTCAAATCGATAAAACGACTGATGTGAATGATTTTTTCAGACACCCGTGCCACACGGTCATCCCGAAGAAAATCTCCCCCAGTCCTTCATGAGCGCATATCCGCAGGAAGAGCAGGTCACAACGATATGGTCGACCCGGGAGAGAAGATCCCCCCACCCCCTCCCAGGTTTTTTAAAACCAGACGCCCCGGCCTCCCTGACCAACCCCTTGGTCATGGCCGGAAGACCGCAGCAATGCTGGGGAGGCGTATGGACGGAAACCCCCATGTGAGTGAGTACCTTTACGGCTGCCTGGCCGATTTGAGGCTTGAGATAACCGGCATAACATCCGGCAAAGTAGAGCACCGACCTATCACCGGCACCTTCCCTGGAAGCAATCCGCTCAAACAGAGATCTTGTGGAAAATCCCATGACCCGCCGTTCCCTGGCCACACCCGTGGCGTGTTCCGCAATGCTCGCCACGCCGGGGAGTGCCATAATCGCCCGCAAGGCAGGGGAAACCTTTCGAAGGGTACGGCCGGCCATCTCCACCCGGGTAACAAGCTGATCATGTAAAGAGATGCCGAACCGGGCCTTATATCGGGCCCTGGCCTCCATGGCAAGTTTCGGAATATTGACGTTGGATGGACATTCGTAAGCACAGCTGCCGCAGTTGGCACACAGATCGATTACCTGCTGAAATGCTTTTTCACAGCGGGTTTTTTCCGCCAGGGCACCGCTGATGATCGCCCGAAGAATATTGGCTTTGGCTTTGGGGGAAGCTGCTTCATCCCGGGTCACCTTATAAACCGGACACATACGCGTGGCGGTGGTAACCGTCGTGCACTTGGAGCAACCGTGGCATTTTTCTGCCTCCACAAGAAACCCTTCGGGCCAGAGAAGTACTTCTTTTTCCATATCCCGGCTTCGATAACCGGCTCCGAAGCGGAGCTTTTTCATCATCTGCCCGGGATCGTGGTGGGTGATAATCTCGGGATTCAATATTCCTTTGGGGTCCAGCAGGTGCTTTGTTTCAACAAACAGCTGCCAGATCTCCGGGTATCGCTTTCGAATGTAGGCGCTTCGAATACGGCCATCCCCGTGCTCCCCGGACACCGTCCCGTCCAGGGACATGACCAGCTCGAACACCCGATCCGTAATGGTTTTCAAAAGCGCCACATCACCGGCATCTTTCAGATCCAGAAGCGGCCGGGTGTGCATAAGTCCCTTGGCGATGTGTCCATAGAGCACGAACGCCACCCCGAGATCATCCAGAATGCGATAAATGCCTTCGAAATATTCCACCATGCGGTCGGTGGGTACGGCGGCGTCTTCAATGAGGGCGAGTATTTTCTTCCGCCCCTTGAGCTTATAGAGAATCGGTACTGCGGCCTTCCGAACCGCCCAGAACTTCTCTTTTTCCGTATTCGATACTGCCAGAAACGACTGGCTGGTAAATTTCTTTTCACGAAGTATTCGTTGGGCCGAATCCGCCAACGCCGCACAGACATCCGGATCGTCGGCATCGAACTCGATAAGTACTGCATTGTCGATTTCTTCCGGTATTTTGTCCCGAAGGGTCGGTTCACTCTCCTTTGCAAGTTTTAGAAGCGACTTGTCCATGATCTCGATACCCGCGGGCATAAGCGGCAGGACCGCCTGGGTGGCCCGGGCGGCACTCAATGCATCGTCGAAGTAGGCCACCACCAGAGAATCATGTCTCGGTTTTGGAAGCAGTCTAAATGTCATCCGGGTGACAATACCCAGGGTCCCCTCGGCCCCCACAAAAAGATGGTCCAAGGAGAGACAGCCATCCTGAAGCATTCCCCTGAGATTGTAGCCGGCCACATTGCACCGGACCGGCGGATATGCCGCTTCAATGACCTCCCCATAGGTTTCGCACATTCCATGAAGTCCGCGAAGATATTCCGGAAGCGCTTCGACCGGAGTGTTCCTTACCGTTGAAAGCCTCAGGATTTCCCCGTTTGAAAGGACCAGGTCGGCATCCGCCACATAATCCGATACATTTCCATACTTGACGGAATGTGCGCCGCTGGCATTGGTGCCGAACATCCCGCCGAAAGTCGCATATTCCCCACTGGAGGGATCCGGCGGGAAAAAGAGTCCTTTCCCATTAAGCGCCGCTTCCAGCTCCCCGAACCGGTACCCCGGCTCGCAGACAAACAGCTTACGGGATTCGTCCAGAAGAATCAGCCGGTTCATATATTTCGTGAAATCGATAACGATTCCGCTGCCAAGGGCCGCACCGGTCAGACCGCTGCCGGCACCCCGGGCATGGACACTCAGGCCGGCGCCGACTGCAAATTTTACAGTTTTAACAACATCCCGTTCTGATTTTGGATAAACGACGATTGCGGGCATTTCCTGAAAAATGCTGCCGTCGGTGGAAAGCATATATCGCCGCAGGGGATCGGAATGAACTTCCCCGGAAATACGGTGCTGAAGGCTGTCAAGGGATTGGGTACTATTTGTCATTACTCTATCTTTTTTATATGGCCTATTTTATGTATGTGATATAACAAGGCAACGATTATGACAAGACACGAAGCGGATCGCAAATAAAACAGAATTGCCATGAGATATCCTGATTTTATAGAAACCCCGTTCAGCTTTCCCCCTTTTTTTCATGTTCACATGGAATATCCCCGGTCTCATATCGAAAATCTTGAAGCGGCGCTTGTTCCCTATATTGACCAGGCAATTGCCGCTTCGAATATTCACCAGGGCCAGCGTGTGGCGGTTGGCGTCGGAAGTCGCGGTATCGACCGGCTGCCGCAAATTGTCCGCATCGTGTGCAGCGCGATCCTCCGCGCCGGCGCCCGGCCGGTGATCATACCGGCCATGGGAAGTCACGGCGGCGCTACAGCCGAGGGACAGACTGCGGTGCTCTCGTCCCTGGGTGTAACCGAGGCGGCCTGCGGCGCTCCTATCCTATCATCCATGGCTACGGTCCCAATCGGTACGGCCTTTTCAGACGCGCCCGTATTTTTTTCCGGGGATGCCCTGGCCATGGACCACAGCATCTTCATCAACCGGATCAAGCCCCACACCAAATTCAAGGCGCCCGTTGAAAGCGGGCTGCTGAAAATGCTCTGCGTTGGTATGGGCAAACACCATGGGGCGCTTGCTTACCATAAATATGCGCTGAAATACGGGTACCATGAAATACAGAAAGCCATGGGCCGGGTGGCCATTAAAAAGACCAACTTCCGCTTTGCCGTTGGCATTGTTGAAAACGCATATGATAAAACACTGGCGGCTGAGGTAGTGCCGGCGAACCAAATCTTTGAAAAAGAACCCCTTCTGCTGAAACAGGCAAAAGAAAATCTGCCGATACTGCCGGTCCGGAACCTGGATGTACTTGTGATACGCCGGATCGGAAAAGAGATCAGCGGGGCCGGTATGGATCCCAATGTTACCGGCCGGGCGTTTGACCTGAAGGAGAGTGATTTTTCCGAAAACATGTCCGCCACCCGGGTGGCGATTCTGGGACTTTCCGAAAAAAGCGGCGGCAATGCTATCGGGCTCGGCAACGCCGATTTTATTACCGAAACCGTTTTCGAGAATATGGATTATGAAAAAACGACCATGAACGCGCTGACCAGCACCTCCCTTCACAAGGCTTTCATTCCCATTCGAATGCCCACCGAGCAAAAGGCCATCCAGGCATGTTTCACCACCCTGGGTCCCAGGCCCCCGGAAACAGTCCGGTCAGTCATCATCGAGGACACCCTTCACGTGTCCGATTTTTTTGCCAGTATCGTCCTACGTCCTGAGTTGGAAAACCTGCCCCGGGTCGAACTGTCCGAACCCTTTTCCCTTGATTTCGATGACGGCGGGAAGCTCTTCTTCCATAAGTAACCCGAATCACCCCCCATGACGCTGATGACTAAGGAGAGATGGCGCTTCAAAAGTAACTCGAACCATCCCAACAGTGCGTACACAGCTTCTCTTTTGGAAGGCCGATAGCAGCAACCAGGTCATTCATTTTCTGGAACTTCAGGGAAGAGAGCCTGAGACGCCGGCGAATGACTTCGATCATAGCCAGGTTCTTTTCCGATCCGGATTCCGCATATTCATTGAGATGCCTGTCTTCGACGCCCTCTATCTCCTTGATCGCCTTCCTGCCGGCCAGGTCAAGGGAAGACTGGGAGGTCGAAAAATTCAGGAACTCGCAGGGATATACCAGCACCGGACAGGCGGGCCGCATATGCACTTCTTCGGCCCCGTAGTCAAAGAGAATCTGCACATTATCCTTGAGCTGGGTGCCGCGCACGATGGAGTCTTCGCAGAAAAGGATCCGTTTGCCCTTGATCAGGCTCTGAACGGGAATCAGTTTCATTTTTGCCACCAAGTCCCGGATCTTTTGATTCTGGGGCATGAAGCTCCTTGGCCAGGTAGGGGTATATTTCACAAACGCCCGCTGATAAGGAATCCGTTTTTCCATGGCATACCCGAGGGCATGTCCGATGCCCGAATCCGGAATCCCTGAGACAAAATCGATATCGACATTGTCGTTCACGGCAAGCGCCCGTCCACAACGGTACCGGACCGCCTCAACCGAAAGCCCCTGATAGGCCGAGGCGGGATATCCGTAATAAATCCAAAGGAAAGCGCATACCTGCATCTTTTCTCCCGGCGGGATGCGCTGCTCATAGCCTTCTGTGGTAATGAACACCACTTCTCCTGGACCAAGTTCCTTGTCAATCGTATAACCAAGGTTGGAAAATGCGCAGGTTTCGGATGTAACCGCATAGCCGCTGTCTTTCTTCCCGAGAATAAGGGGCGTACGTCCAAGTCGGTCCCGGGCTGCATACAGCCCTTTTTCCGTCAACAGCATGAAAGAGCAGGATCCCTTTATGTCTGTCTGGACACGCTTGATACCGGCTTCAAAAGAATCTTCATTGCAGATAAGGCGGGCCACCAGTTCGCTCTGGTTGATGCCACTACCGCTCATTTCCGAAAAATGCTGTTTTTTTGCATGGTTTTTTTCAGCGAGGGGTTCCAGATTCTTGATCCTGCCGACGGTAACAATGCCGAACTGCCCCAGGTGAGAACTGATAATGATCGGCTGGGCATCGGTATCACTGATAACGCCGATGCCACTACCGCCGCTGAATGTATCCAGGTCCGGTTCAAATTTATTGCGGAAATATGCATTCTCGATATTGTGAATCGATCTGATAAATCCTTCCCGGCCGTACGTGAGCAAGCCACTCCTGCGGGTGCCCAGGTGGGACAGATAGTCCGTGCCGTAAAAAAGGTCCTTGATGCATTCGGATTCCGATACAACCCCGAAAAGTCCTCCCATTATATCTTTTCCCCTCTTTTGCTGTTTGGTTCCAAGCGCATTAATTCAATTATCGGATCGATTCATGATAGTGCTGAAGCGGACTTACTTTCGGCGCATGTTTCCTTCTGGCGGCAATTCCCCGGGCCGATGCGATAGCCGCGGCCGTGGTTGTAATGTAGGGCACCTTGTATTTTATGGCCGCTTTGCGAATGCTGGAGCTGTCATTTGCGCTTCGAGCGCCGCTCGGTGTGTTCACCAGCAGGTGAATTTGTCCGTTTTTGATGGCATCCACCAGATCCGGACGATCCTTTCCGAGCTTGGAGACGCAAACTGTCTCGATGCCATGCGCTTTAAAGTACTGATGGGTCCCCTCGGTGGCCATGATCGTAAACCCGAGTTCCCGGAATTGACGGGCAGGTTCGAGGGCGGCGGATTTGTCCCGCTCGGCAATAGTGAAAATAACAGTTCCTTCCGTCGGCAGCGGATTTTGAATCGCCTCCTGGGTTTTAAAAAACGCCCGGCCGAACGAATCCGAGAGTCCGAGGACTTCTCCAGTAGAGCGCATCTCCGGTCCTAGAACCGGATCGACTTCCGGGAACATGTTGAATGGAAACACCGATTCCTTGACACCGTAATGGGGTATCTGCCGCTGCTTTAAATTCATTGCCGCAATCGATTCCCCCAGCATTGACCGGGTAGCCAGATTGGCCATGGATATTCCGCATACTTTTGAAACGATGGGAACCGTCCGTGAGGCCCGGGGATTTGCCTCCAGCACATAAACCGTATTTTCGAAAATGGCATATTGTATGTTCATCAACCCCACCACCTTCAGTTCGACGGCAATACGGCGAGTGTAGTCCCGTATCGTGTCGATATGCTTTGGCGCCAGGCTGATGGGCGGAATCACACAGGCCGAATCCCCGGAATGAACACCGGCCAGCTCGATATGTTCCATGACCGCCGGGACAAAAGCGTCGGCGCCGTCGGCGATGGCATCGGCTTCCACCTCGATGGCGTTGTCCAGAAATTTGTCAATGAGCACGGGCTGCTCCGGGGTAACCTCTTCCACAGCGGCATTCAGGTAACGTTTCAGCATTTCGTCGTCGTGAACGATCTCCATGCCCCTGCCGCCCAGAACATAGGATGGCCGGACCATGAGGGGGTAACCGATGCGCTGGGCAATTCCCAGTGCCTCATCATAGCTCCTCGCCATGCCCGATTCGGGCTGAGGAATCCCGAGACGGTGCATGATCTGCCTGAAACGGTCCCGATCTTCGGCCAGATCGATCGTTTCCGGAGAGGTGCCTAAAACAGGCACGCCGGCTTCCGAGAGTTCCCTGGCAATATTGAGCGGGGTTTGTCCTCCGAACTGGCAGATCACACCGATGGGTTTTTCCTTTTCGTAGATACTGAGCACATCTTCAACAGTCAGGGGTTCGAAATAGAGCTTATCGGAGGTGTCATAATCCGTGGAGACCGTTTCGGGATTGCAGTTGATCATGATCGACTCAAAACCGGCCTCCCGAATGGCCAGGGCCGCATGTACACAGCAGTAGTCGAATTCGATGCCCTGGCCGATACGGTTCGGACCGCCCCCCAGCACCATGATCTTTTTCCGGTCACTCACCGGAACTATGTCCGGAGCGTTATAAGTCGAAAAATAGTAGGCGGCATTTTCCACCCCGCTGACAGGTACCGGCTCCCACGCCTCTTTCATTCCTGCCCGGGAGCGCATTTCTCGAAGCTCTCTTTCGGACATGCCGAGTCGCTCCGCGAGATAGCGATCGGAAAAACCGTCTTTTTTCGCCTGTACAAGCAGGTCTTCTGGAATAGTGCTGCCTTTGAAGGTCAGAATGTGTTCTTCAAGCGCCACCAGCTCCTTCATCTGCTCGATAAACCAGCGTTTGATATGGGTCAGTTCGTGGAGCCTGTCAATATCGGCCCCCTTGCGAATCGCCTCATACATGAGAAACTGCCGCTCACTGGTGGGGTGCACCAGTTGCTCCATAAGTTTCTCAAGGGAAAGGGTGTTAAAATCCTTGGCAAATCCCAGGCCATAGCGCCCGATCTCCAGACTGCGAATGGCTTTTTGAAAGGCTTCCTTATAATTCTTGCCGATGCTCATCACCTCTCCCACAGCCCGCATCTGGGTGCCCAGCCGGTCTTCGATTCCCTGGAACTTTTCAAATGCCCAGCGGGCAAACTTGACCACGACATATTCCCCCGAAGGCGTGTACTTCTCCAGGGTTCCGTCCCGCCAGTAAGGAATTTCATCCAGGGTAAGCCCTCCCGCCAGCAGAGAGGAGACCCGTGCGATGGGAAATCCGGTCGCTTTAGACGCCAGAGCGGAGGAACGTGAGGTTCGCGGGTTGATTTCGATCACCACCACTCTGCCGGTCTTGGGGTCATGGGCGAACTGAACGTTGGTGCCGCCAATCACCTCGATTGCCTCCACGATGGCGTATGAATAATCCTGGAGTCTTTTTTGAAGTTCCGGAGCGATGGTCAACATGGGCGCCGTGCAATAACTGTCACCGGTATGCACCCCCATGGCATCGACGTTTTCAATGAAGCAGACGGTGATCATCTGGTTTTTCGCATCCCGGACAACCTCCAGCTCCAACTCTTCCCAACCCAGTACCGACTCCTCCACCAGCACCTGGTGAATTCTGCTGGCGGAGAGCCCTCTGTTAACAACGATACGCAATTCATCGATATTGTATACCAGCCCGCCGCCGGTGCCGCCCATGGTGTAGGCCGGACGGATTACCACCGGGTAGCCCAACTCCCTGGCAACCTGCTCGGCATCTTCCAGCGTGTTAACGGCCCGGCTCCGGGGCATTTCGATTCCCAGCCGGTCCATGGTGGCCTTGAAAGCCGTCCGGTCTTCTCCCCGTTCGATGGCCTCGATATTCACCCCAATCATCTTTACACCGTATTTGTCGAGAACACCTGCCTGGTGAAGTTCCGACGAGAGATTCAGGCCCGACTGTCCCCCCAGGTTCGGCAGGAGGGCATCGGGCCGCTCGGCGGCAATGATCTCCTCCAGACATTTCACATTGAGCGGTTCGATATAGGTCACATCGGCCATACCGGGATCGGTCATGATCGTAGCCGGATTGGAATTCACCAGAACCACTTCGTAACCCAGGGAACGAAGGGCCTTGCAGGCCTGGGTTCCGGAATAGTCAAATTCGCAGGCCTGACCGATAATAATGGGGCCTGAGCCGATGATCAAAATTTTTCGAATGTCGTCGCGTTTGGGCATGAATTCTCCTTTTAGATTGGGTTGCTTGGTTCTGACGGCCCGGACCGTATCTGAAAAACCAGTAATGATTGATTGCGCATAATTAGTTTTGATGGATTGAAATAGATAAATGAAGGCAGACTAAAAATCAAGGGTCGTCTTGACCCAGGAAAAAAAGAAGTGACACTTTTTATGGTATTTTCCCGTCTCCCGGGGTATATGGCGCTACAAACAGACGTTTATACAGGTATTGGAAATGGAACCCCTCTCTCTCTATATGGCCCCCCTGCGGGGGGTAACCGATCATTTGTTCAGGACGCTGTTCACGAAACATTTCGGCGGGTTCGACCTGGCGGTGGCGCCCTTCATACCGAGCAAGCGGGACAGGGTGATCAAACCGAAATATATACGGGATGTTTTGCCTGAGAACAATCTCCGTTTGCCGGTAATTCCTCAGATCCTGAGTAAATCCGGCCTGGAGTTCTCTTTTCTTGCCAACTACCTGTATGAGTACGGGTATGAAACAATCAATTTGAACCTGGGGTGTCCCTTTCCCAGGGTAACCAAAAAGATGCGCGGATCGGGCATGTTGCCCCATACGGAAATGATCCGGGAGTTCCTCGAGAGCGCGATCCCGGCCCTTAAAGGAAGTCTGTCCATTAAAATCAGGCTTGGTTGGCACGACAGCGAGGACATTTTCAGGCTGATTCCGATCCTGAATGCATACCCCGTAAAGGAACTGATCATTCATCCGAGGACCGGCATCCAGGGGTATGACGGAAATGTCGACCTCGATGCTTTTGAAAATTGCCTGTCACGCATCACCCACCCGGTGGTCTACAACGGAGATATCCGGACGGTTGACGATTTTGAACGGTTGTCCCGACGCTTCCCCACAGTTCGTCGATGGATGATCGGCCGGGGATGTATTACCGATCCCTTTTTACCCCGGGCAATAAACGCGCCCGAAGAGCTTCTCCCGGACAAAATCGAAAGATTGAAAGCGTTCCATAACGACCTGTTTGACGGCTACAGCGATCTCCTTGACGGCCCCTCCCATGTCATGAATAAGATGAAAGGGTTTTGGCGCTATTTATCGCTGCTATTTGTGGACTGCCGAAAAGCCACCAAGAAAATAATGAAGAGCCACCGACCGGATCTTTATCTGAAACAGGTGAATCTTTTCTTCGAAACGGAAGCCCGATTGAGAAAGGACAAATAAACCAATGTCGGATGAAATCTTTAACCTTGATGCCTATCTTGCACGAATCAATTTTTCTGGTAATGACACTGTTTCGGAAGAAACACTGAGAGACCTTCACATCGCCCATACCCTCCATGTTCCGTTTGAAAACCTCGATGTTTTTTACAAAAGACCTATCCGACTCGATGAAGCATCTTTATACAGAAAGATTGTTGAAAAGCGGCGGGGAGGCTACTGCTTTGAAATGAACGGGATTTTTTCCGCCGCCCTCAAGAAACTCGGTTTTAAAGCCACCAACCTCCTTGCGAGGGTAGCAATAGATGATGGTTGCTATACCCCAAAGACCCATCAGGTAATTCTTGTGGAAACCGAAAATAAAAAATGGCTTGCTGACGTGGGATTTGGAAATGACGGCATGATTGCGCCCCTGCTTATGGAAGAAAATATCGATCAGAAGCAGTTCGCCCATATTTACAGAATTATAAATGATCCGACATTCGGATATGTGCTCCAAAAAAAGGAGAAGGAAATTTATCGGAGTTTATACGCCTTCACGATAGATAAGTGCTATCCCGAAGATTTTGTGATGTCCAGCCACTATACTGCCACCTTTCCCGAATCCTTTTTTAAAAAGATGCGATTCTGTACCAGACCCACAAAAGAAGGTAGAATTACGCTTGTCGATAACCAGATGAAGATATCGAAAAACGGGTTTTCAGAGGAAAAACCCGTAAAAAACGATGAGGATTTCAATCGTTATCTTGACAAATATTTCGGGCTTAATCCCGAAGAATCTATCTGAACATAAAAAGGCTATGCAATTCACTATTGCATAGCCTTTTTTTTCTACCTCTATTTCTCAATTCAGCCCATTTCAAAGCACGCTACTCGGGCCGATCTTTGCGTCGCACTATCGCATTGTTGGGTGTCGCCGGAATGTTTTGAAAATGGCTCGGTTACTGTACTTTTTTGAGGACAATCACCATTTCAGGCATTCCTCCGCCACCACCGCCCATAGCGCTCATATCCGGTTTCAACTCGAGTGTATCTCCATTTACCGTGCCCGTATGCGTCATCGACATACCCATCATCTCAAGTACATATGAAATTTTGTTGCCGTCAATTTTTCCGTCTTTAATGGACAGGTCGCTTCCATTCATGTCTTTCGTGGTTCCGGTCAACGTATTCCCATCGGCCTTGAAAGTATAGGCGATTTTCATGGGGGCGCCGCCGCCCATGCCCGCCATCTCCCCTTCCCATTTACCGTCGATGTCCGCAGCGTAAGCCACTCCTGCTACAAAAACAAACAATACAGCGAGTATAAAAGTTCTCATGTGGGTCCCTCCTCATAGGGTTACGGGTTGCGTATAAAAAAGATAAGTTTCTCTCTCAGAAGATGGAAAAATATATTAGGAGATATCCTTGTATGTCAAGGAAATAACGCAAGATAGGCGCTATTTGTTGACAAGAATATGGGTCGATGATAATTTTGCGTGTCACGAACGAAGCTGCTGGAGTCATTATTAAAAATTGCATGGGTCCCCCTTGGGCGCCTTTCAGAAATCGTACCGGATAACCACTAAAAATGAAATTAAAAGATATTAATAACAAGCAGATGAGGGATTCCGGCATGGCGTTGGCCCTCATCTGTTTGATTGTTCTTTTTTTATTTGAAAGCGATCTCTTTCTTATCCTTGCAATGGTATCTCTGGTCGTGACGATGACATGTCCGATTATTTTAAAACCCTTTGCCTTTGTGTGGTTCAACCTCTCCCACTATTTTGGTACAGTGATATCCAAGGTGCTGCTGACCGTCATCTTTTTCGGGTTGGTCATTCCTACCGGTGTCATCCTCAAATTGTTCGGCAAGGATTCGATGTATGCAAAAAAGTGGAAAGACGGCAGCGATGCGTCCGTCATGATCGAAAGAAATCATTTATATACTTCGAACGATATAAAAAATCCGTTCTGAATTAATTTATTGAAGGCATAGATGCACAGCATGGTTGATTTTATAAAAGATCTCTGGATGTACATTAAGGAAAGAAAGAAAATCTGGCTGATTCCCATTATATTAACCCTGTTACTCTTTGGCGTTTTAATTGTCCTGACAAGCGGTTCAGCCATCGCGCCTTTCATATACACGATCTTCTAGAGCGGTTTCATGTCAAATATCATTCTCGGTATATCAGCCTATTATCATGACAGTGCCGCCTGTCTGCTTATCGATGGTAATTTGGCGGCCGCCGCCCAGGAGGAACGTTTCACCCGGAAAAAGCATGATGCTTCCTTTCCTGCAAACGCCATCAGATATGTACTTGATGAATACGGATTATCCGTCTCCAATTTGACCAGCATCTCTTTTTACGACAAGCCGATCCTGAAATTTGAGCGACTGCTCGAGACCTATCACGGATTTGTGCCGAAAGGGCTCCCGAGCTTTTTATCATCCATTCCGGTGTGGATCAGGGAAAAACTCTTCATGAAAAACATGCTCTGGAAAGAGTTGGATAAAATAGAGGGAAGTCATATTATAGCTCGGCCTGCCCTGACCTTTCCTGAGCATCACCTGTCCCACGCAGCCAGCGCCTTTTATCCCTCGCCCTTTAAGGAGGCGGTAATCCTCACCATCGATGGTGTCGGCGAGTGGGCAACGACGACCATCTGTCACGGTCGAAACAGAGATATTAAAATCCTCAAGGAGCTGAGATTCCCTCATTCCCTGGGCCTGCTCTACTCTTCGTTTACCTATTTTTGCGGATTCAAGGTCAACAGCGGGGAATATAAACTCATGGGGCTTGCGCCCTATGGCAACCGGAACAGCGAAACCGTTCAGCGGTACAAGGAGCTGATTTGTGAACACCTGGTGGATATTCGCGGCGACGGTTCCCTGCTGCTTAACATGAAGTATTTCAAGTTCGCCACCGGGCTTAAAATGATCGATGAGAATAAATGGGAAGCGCTCTTCTCTCTGCCCAAACGAAAAGAAGAAAGCGGGCTATCCCAGCCGTATATGGATCTTGCGCTTGCTATCCAGGAACTCACTGAAGAAATTGTCGCCAACCTCGCGTTGCATGGCAGAGAAATCACCGGTGGATGCCGCAACCTTGTCATGGCCGGCGGTGTGGCACTTAACTGCGTGGCCAATGGTAAGCTTCTGCGCTCCAGTGAATTTGACAAAATCTGGATTCAACCCGCCGCGGGTGATGCAGGCGGCGCCCTTGGCGCTGCGTACGCAACATGTTTTGTGGGTTCCGGAGAAAAAAGAGAGTTTTCAACTGAAACCGTAAAGGACCAGATGCAGGGCGCTTATCTGGGCCCCGAATACGATCGGCGGGACATCATAAAAATGAGTCGCAAATTCAATGCGAACTTTGAGGAATATGCCGATTTCGACAAGCTGTGTGAGGACGTCGCCGGACTGTTAAGCGACGGGAAAATCATCGGCTGGTTCCAGGGAAAAATGGAGTTCGGTCCCCGAGCGCTGGGTAACAGAAGCATTCTGGCGGACCCCCGGGACCCGGGTATGCAGAAAAGGCTCAATCTCAACGTTAAAAAGCGGGAAGGGTTTCGCCCCTTCGCTCCTGCCGTTCTATATGAAGACAGAAAGGATTTTTTCGATCTGGAAAATTCTTCGCCATATATGTTGTTTGTAACAACCGTGAAGAAATCGCTTCGTCAGCCATTGCCTGACAATTATGACAACTTGGCATTATACGACAGGCTCTATACCAGGCGCTCATCAATGCCTGCTGTAACACATGTCGATTTCAGCGCCCGTGTTCAGACCGTTCACCGGAAGGTCAACCCCCGATTCTGGAACCTGATTCATCATTTTAAAGCAATAACAGGTATCGGGTTGCTGGTAAACACAAGCTTCAACGTTCGGGGAGAACCCATCGTCTGTTCACCGGAAGATGCTTACCGGTGCTTCATGCAGACGGAGCTGGACTGTCTGGTGATTAACAATTTTTTATTCGCCGGGCGCCCTGTCTGATTTCATCCCGCGTGCTTTATTGAGACTTACTCGTGCCGGTCTGAAATCGGGCCTAAGATTCACCGCTTTTGACAGATATCTTATGGCACCTTCTCCGTCTCCCCTTTTCAGTAATATGTCACCAATGACAAAATGCATTTTAAATTGGTTTGGGTCCCGATCCAGGACTTCTTTCGCTACAGTTATCACCTCGTCAAACCTGCTTTCAATATACAAGGATCCCACCATATTTATGGAGGCGACAAGGTAATCCGGCTTTTGGCGCAACGCCTCTTCAAAATGGGAAATGGCGGTTTTATGGTCACCCTGAAAAGCATAAACAATACCATATAGCGTGTGGGCTTCATATTCTAAGCCATCAAGCCGCAATTTGTTTTTATATGCTTCCAAAGCGTCTGAAAATTTACCGGAAGCCCTGTAGGCATCCGCCAATCGCATATACAGGGTTGGCGACTCAAAATTTTTTTTGATGGCTTCTTGAAAAACATCGATAGAGGCATCGATGTCTCCGTTTTTCAACAGGGCGGTTCCCAGGAGGACATAGACTTCTCCCTGGGGGCCATACAGGGACAGGTTTTTCCTCAACAGATGGGCTGTTTCTTCGAATTTTCCCGCCCAATCGAACACCTTCGCCAGATTGAAAAGGGATTCACGGTAGTATTCATTGTCCAGGGAAGAACGCACCTGCTGTCCGATTTTCTCCAGTTGCTCTTTATCCAGCTGGCTTTCGGAAGAGATAACGTCCTCTTTTTTCAATACATCCAGCAGACTGAGCCCCAGAATACGATACCCTTCATCGTCGGTGTGGACATGATCCATAAAGAACTCGTTTCCAAACACCGAGTGGTCATATCTCTTCACATATGCCTGTTTCAGGATCTGCTCAAAATCGACCAGCGGAACGTCATGTTTCGATGCGACTTCGAGAAGAATGGTCCGCATGGCACTCAGAGCCCTCAATGGCGCCACATCTTCATCGACCGCCCGGCTGAACGCGTGTTCCGCCTTTTCATATCCCTTGAGATCGAACAGAGCCCGGCCTATCCTGTAATAGAGATCCGCATACCTGTTGTCTATTTCAAACGCCTGCTTATACAGTTTCAGTGCATCTGACGGATGTCCATCCTCATGCACCTTTTTTCCGCTCTCCAGCAGATTGTTGAACCTGCCGATGGCTTCGCTTGACAGGCCCGCCTTATACTCACTCTTAAAGGGGGAGACATCTTTGAGATTGACAACAGGCGTCACAAAAGCAATATCGGCGTCCGCATCCTTTGCCAGGAGAACCATTCTCTCCAGGTTGGCACCGTAATGATTCAATATTTGCTCCCGAAGGAGATCATCCCGGTGGTAACTGCTTGGCCCGGCGGTATAGGCGAGTATTGTCTTGACCTCTCCGGTAATTTCATATTTCTTTTTCGCTCTTTTAATGGATTTGGGACGTAGCTTTTCAGAAAGGCGTTTCAGACTACTGTAGGCCCTTGTCCTGTTAAGGGTTGAATCCATATTGATCAACCAGGAAGGCAGATCAGCGAGTTTACCGTAGCTTCGCCTCTCCAGAAACTCATTTTGCCCTGAATAGACGATGAACAGGTCCGGCTCGTACTGCGTCAGCTCTTGCATCAGCTTGGCAACCCTGTAGCTGGCATAACTGATCCCGCCGGCATTGATGACTTCCCAACGGGTATTCGGTTCGACCGCCTTCAGATAGGCATCAAGCCAGCCGCAAAAAGAGAGCTTGTTGTCGTAGGGACGTCCGTAGGTAGTTGATCCCCCGAGACAGAATATTCGACAAGTGTTTTTGCCTTTGGTTTCGGGAAAAGACTGGTCATTGAAATGCTGGCGCTTATTTCTGGCGGTCCTATATACAACAGTGCCGTCATCCCGTTTATGTTTTACAAACAAGGGCGCGTTGTCGGCAAAACCGAGCATCGGATCTTCTGTCAGCGATAGCGGTTTTACACCGATGAGCAAAAGGGCAAGTTCCAACACCGAAAAGAACAGAACAAAAATAAGGCCCGTAAAAACTATCTGTTTTGGGACTGACAGTCGTCTCCAGCTGCCTTCATTATCCGTCGAACCGGAATTGTTTTGAGTATTTTTATTCTGTTTCTTTTTCCGGCGACTCATCAGGCCCCTTCAAGCGCTGCTTCATTTATGGTGAAATCATATTCGTCTAAAATTTTTCTTTTCCATGCTCGAGCTCTTTGATTCTGTGTTTTCTTCTTCAAGTCCTCGATTATTTCCTCCCGTACAACTTCAAACGGAACCGGTTTGTTGACCACAACACCGTCTTCTTTCGCCTTTTCGGAATATTTTCTGTTTTTCTCTTTCTCATACTCTTCAATTATTTCCTGGTCCGAAAGAAATATATCTTTTGATGCCTGAACACTGAGATATCCCGACATAATCAGGTTAATTTCTTTCTCTTTCAATTCCTTCAAATAATCAGGATTCTTTTCTACTCCCAAGGCAACAGCTTCTCTGGTATATAGCAAACCACTGAAAGTACGTTTCGCAATATCGAATTTCATCTTTTCAGGCATATTGCTTTTTTTATATAGCCGATCCACATCATCCTGTGTCGATCTGTTTTCAATTACTTTTTCGAGGTCTGCTACCGTATATTCCCGTGCGCCAACCCTGAAAAGAACATCCGTATTGTTATAGCTCCCGTTTTTTTTATATAGGAACGCGACATCGTCTGCGTTCATCAGTTCCGCTATATAATTTGTTATATATTGCCTTGTCAGAAAATCCTTAACCCTATTCCTCTGGCTCTCATTTTCGATAATCCGGTCTATGTTTTTTTCCGTAATGCCTGCTTTGTGTGTAAGCCTGATAATGTAGACCCCCTTTGGTGTCATAACCGGCGTTTTGGTATATTCACCCACTTCAAGGCCAAATGCCGGTTCCGAAAAATATGCCGGCATCATCTCTTTTACGATATAGCCCAAATCACCACCATTGGTTTTGTTTGAGTCCTCAGAAAATTGAATGGAAAGTTTTTCAAAATCTTCTCCACTATCAAGCCGTTGGATAATTTCTTTGGCTTTTGACAACAATTCATCCGTTTTAGCCGCAACCTCCTGATTTTCCAGTTTAATCTTTCTAGTTTTATCCTTCGGGTCCTTCTTATAGAGATTGAGCGCAAGAAAAATATAGCCGGGTCTGATTGCGGTTTCGTTGTAGGTCGCCTGCTCTCTTAATGTCCTAATAAAATACTTATAAAGTGTTTCTTCTTTAATCTGTTCCTTCAGGATTAGAAATCGTTTGCTTTTATCAATACCCTCCGCCTTGGCCTTGTCCATGATAAAAAACTCGAGAGCCATACTTTCAAGTAATTTTTTCTGTTTTTCCCTACTGTTCTGTATGGATTCCTTTTTTACTTTTTTTGCTTCGAGCCAGCCGTAAAACTCGGTTCTTGTTATATTCTTTATTTTGCTGGTAAACAGAACAGGGTTATCCTGTGAACAGGAGGAAAGTAATCCCGCAAACATAAATAAAAAAAACAATATTGATATTTTCTTTTTCACAATTTCTCCAAACTACTCTGCCAATTTCAAAACATCCATTCCGGCCGACCGTTTTGAAAATAGCTCTGCGGATTAAAATAAAAATAGCCTCTTGCCCCGTCCAGACGGAACAAAAGGCTATTTTTTATACAGCGCGTCACAAACAATTGCGCACATGATTTATTTAGATCCCTGTTTGGTGCGCATCGAAAAATTTCAAATCGATTATTTTATGGACGCCGTGTGTAGCAATATCGTTAAAGAATATTTCAACTTAATCATATTGCTTGATAGCAAAAGTGCCGTCATAGTCAAGCACTACCCATGCCGTACCGAGATCGGCATCATACCCATATGTACCCGCGGCATAGGCATCGCTACCGGCACCCGTCACGTAGCTCGGGCCGTTTTGCGTCAGTGTTGACGCATCAACCCAGTTGCCATCGTTGTCTTTTGCCACAATTCGAGTGCCAACGTTTGCCGAGCCAGTGGACATTGAAAGAAGATAGGGCGCCACTGTAGCTGCGCCATTTTCATTCATGCCATCCAGCAAAAGGATGCTACTGTTCACTCCGGCCGTCTGATCTTTCCAGCCGGTGGTTATCCTTTTCAGCAACGGCATAGTATTGGAAGTTGCATCGGCACAGGTAGCACATTCCACTGATGTGCTGGTGTTGGTGCCATCGAGTTGTACGGAGGTACCACTGTAATTGTCTGAAACGATGCTATAGTCGTCACCCTGGGCAACCGAAAAAGCCTGACCGTTCAGGCTGAATCGCCATGTATCTTTCAGGACAAAATTGAACGTCGGCGTCTGCAGGTCGGTTTCGTTTTCTGCGCCGGCAGGCCAGGCATTCGGCCTTGAACCGGCCACCCAGCCGCCGGTCGAATCCGCATAGTAATCACATGTGACAATCGGACCGGAAACGGTATAAATGTAATAACCCGGATTATTATATTCCGTTGAGATTACTTCCTTGCGAAATTTCTGGTCACGCCATTCGGGAGTGTCATAATTCGGAGCATAAAACTTCGGGCATGATGGAGCGCTGATCAACTGCTCTACAGTAGAAAGGCCGTCGGGGCTTGTAACCAGGGATCTGTCATGTAAATGATCGTGACCGCTTATATAGAAAGCGACATCATTCGCAACAAGGTCCGCATAGAAGGTATTTTGATCATCGGTATGCTCATCCAGAAAACCAAACGGTGAATCCTCATGGTTTGAGGCAATAAGGGGCTGATGGCTGAATACGAAAGCATGCTCCGTCCCCCTAGTTGTGGCATCGATCCGGCTGCTGATCCATGCCTGCTGGGCTGAAATCGGGTAGCCATAGGGGTAGGGAACATAGAAGTCCCACGCCGCATAGTATTTTGTAAAAATCGGGTCCTGGACGGTATCTGTTTCCCATGGATCCATGATTACAAACGTCGCGCTGTTGCCGTCCCCACCGTCATACTCAAACGCATACGATATGCCTGCCAGCTCGGTAGCCATGTCGGGATAAAGCGGGTCGTCAGATGTCGGGCTGCTGAAATTTGTCGCACCACCGGTGTTGACTCCGGTTCCCTGGGTCTGGGGAAAAGCGGCCTGTATGGCCGGAATGGCCTGTTGGTTGTCTTCGGGCGTATCTGCTACACCATCACCATCAGTGTCCAAGGTATTAAATATATCGCCCCAGGGTTCGTGATTTCCGCGCATGGGGAAAAAACCGATACCTGCATCATAAAGGGCCTGGGCAGCATCGGCTCTGGCCTGAATCGCGGCATCATATCCATAGTTGGTCAAATCGCCGACCTGGATGACAAACTCGACATCATGATTAATAAACTGCTGGTTCATCTGATTGATGAATGAAACGGCTACGGTTTCCGGGTTTTCGCCCAACGGGTCATCCAAATCATATGTCCACTGGGTATCGCCCATTACACCAAATTTGAAAGATGTTTCGGCGGCTGGTGTGACGGCGGCAGGCGGTGCGTCAGCATCCGAAGAATAACGGCTTCCGCTGATATCACCACATCCGGATACTGCTACGACCAAAAAGCACAGAATCAAATAACAGGTTACTTTACTATAACGCTTCAGCATTTCCTTTCCCCTCCTTTTCATGGCATGAGAACTTCAAAGTAATAATTTCGCATTGTGAAATGTCATTAACAGAAAGCTTGCCATTACCTCATTAAAACCTTTTTTTAATCATCACCACCTTTCGGGAATATGTCTATCGTGATTAATAATTATGTGCTATATTAATATGATATGTTCTAATAAATCTATCCCCGCCAGCATAACTCCAATGCCTTCCGGACACAATCGTAGTGCATATGCTTTCAAACGGAATTCAGCAATGGGATCTATACCACAATTAAGATAACCGGAATATTGCCTGAAGATTACCATTTAGCAATGTTAGGAGGCGTGTGTGTAAACCGAAGTCAGGCGGGCATGGGTGATCTGGGGAGTGTAACGATGAACGTACTGCTCTCATTCAGAATGCTTTTTACGGAGATGTTCCCGCCATGGGCCCGGATAATCGCCCGGGCCCAACTCAGGCCTAGGCCGGTACCCGGCTGGGATCGACTGCGGTCGCATCGATAAAAGCGCCTGAAGATATGGGGCAGATCTTCCTGGGATATTCCGATCCCGTTATCATTGACGGAAATTCTGACCCGGTCTCCATCACCATCGACGGAGACAACGACGGTTCCTCCGGGCGGCGTATATTTCAACGCATTGTCCAGAAGGTTGGAGGCAACCCGTTGAAGCTTCTGATTATCAGCATAATTAACTGTATTTTCGGCAAACTTTTTAACAATACGAATATTTTTATTCTCGGCGATCGGTCGAAAGAGTTCACAGGTCTCTTCCATTATCATTGAAACATCGATCCGGGTCATATTCAGTTTTGAAAGCCCGGCTTTTGCTTCCGAGATATCCAGGATCATGTTGATGATGCCAAGCAGCCGGTCGCACTCCTCAACAATGCTTCCGGCCATGAGTTCATAATCCTGACTGCCTCCGGTACTACTTGTTACCGTCATCTCGGCAAGGCCACGAATCCTTGTGACAGGACTTCTCAGATCGTGGGCCATGTTATCCGTGATCTCTTTCATCCCCTTGATCAATGCCTGTATTCGCTCGACCATATTATTGAAAGTGGCTGCAAGCCGGTCTATCTCCTCGCTTCTCCCCGTTATTGGAACCCTGCTGCTGAAATCCCCGCCCGATATTTGAATCGCCGTCCGGGTAACCTCCTCGATCCCCGCGAGAGCACTTTTTACCACGAACCAGCCGACAAAAATGGAAAAAACGAGCAGGACCGCCATTACCAGACTGAACTCCCGCCATCGTTTCTCTATTATCCGTTGAAGTCCCTCCTGGGAAGTGCCTATCTGAAGAATCCTATCGGTTCCGATGGCATATGAGAGGATACGCGCCGTATAATGGCTATTGGGAAGGGGTTGGGTTCCAAAAACATGGTCGGTCTCATCTTTTGGAAACCCCGTGACTGTCGGTCTCAGGTTCATGTCAAGGTAAGAGATGTCAGAGGAGGCAAAAACCTCGCCGTCAGGGCCCAGAAGACGGATAAACAGTTTCCAGGTACTTTTGGTCTCATGTTCCAGAAGTTTCGTTATGTCCCGGTTATTCAACCCTTTCATCGAGTCCAGGAGGAGCGAGAGCGCCTTTGCATCCGCCAACAGCCTGGTATCCACATCTTCATAGTGACCGGAATCCCTAATGAGACGATAGCTCAAAAAGGCGCCTGTAAGAATGATAACGCTCAGGGAGTATATGAAGGTCAACCGGAAAGCAAGCGTATGTCGAAATCTAATTAGTTTCTTTAATGACATATCCCACTCCGCGTACGGTCTGAATCATGGTTATACCAAAGGCACGATCGATTTTATCCCTTAATCTGCACATCCGCGTCTCAACAACGTTTGTTTGCGGATCAAAGTTGTGATCCCAGACATGTTCCATGATCATTGTTTTTGAG
The DNA here is from genome assembly GCA_963677545.2 of Desulfobacterales bacterium. Classification (GTDB taxonomy): domain Bacteria; phylum Desulfobacterota; class Desulfobacteria; order Desulfobacterales; family JAFDDL01; genus JBECKW01. The sequence goes on from CAXXKH010000032.1 coordinate 285,174, forward strand.
ACGATCTTCCCCGCATTTCGCATGAGGTATTCCAGAAGCGCAAACTCACGCGGCTGCAGTTCGATAGTGATGCCCGCCCGAACCACTTTACGGGAAATGAGATCCATGGAGAGGTCACCTATCGCGAGACGGGTCGACTCGGAGATACCGCTGGCCCTTCGCAAAAGTGCCTGTACACGGGCAAGAAGTTCGGAGAAAGCAAAAGGCTTTGTCAAATAATCATCGCTTCCCATTTGAAGCCCTTTTACACGGTCATCTACAGAGCGCTTGGCGCTTAGAATGAGAACCGGCATCCTGATGTCCTGACTTCGCAGTTTTTCAATCAGCGTCAAGCCATCGAGCTTGGGCAGCATGATATCGATGATCGCAACATCGTAGGGTTGATCCAGGGCCATATAAAGCCCCCCTTCACCATCGGACACATGATCCACGGCAAACCCTGCTTCCTTCAGTCCCTTCACGATAAAAGAAGCGATTTTCGAATCATCTTCGACCAATAAAGCGCGTATGGTGACCCCCTTAACTGTTTATAAAAACACGTATTTCAACGAAATCAACTATAAAGAAATCCCCCTTGCGAGTCAATGAAAAAGAAACGGTTCCGTGTGTGATGTCGGATGGAATTGCGGATCGGGGGTATTAACAAATAACAATTAGATTTTATTAAATTAAAAAAAGGGGGCGGCAAAATATTATGCTCTGAATGACGCGGGATGTGGTTTCGTATATAAATCGAGACGCGGAAAGCAACGTATATCGAGATATTCGCTGCTTTCCGCGATACAAAAGACGAGGTCAGAGACGAGCCTGTTTGAATATAAGGTTCTAAATCAATCCGCTATGTCATGTCCCGGCAATTACTGCTTGACAGTAACCTGGTTCAGCAAAAACTCATGCGTTTCTTTATTTACGGTAACGATTATCTTTATTTCATGAGTCTGCTCGGGATTCGGTATTTTTTCTATTGTCACCTGACCGCTATACTCCTTGCCCGGCGATACCCTTATATTTTTAAGCGCTGTGGCTTTGAGCTCCTTTTCAGCCGCTGCCGCCTCTTGTTCTAACCTGGTCAGGGTAGTCTTGTACTGCTGATTGGCGCTGTTTGTGCCCATTCCGCCACCACCGCTGCCGGACATATACTGCGCCTCTTTCACCTTTTCAGCTTTTTCTTTTTTCTCCTTTAACTGAGCCTTTATATCCGCCAACAACTCATCGTATGTAAATACTTTGTGGGGGGCGCCATCCACGGAGACTTGAATATTTTTGGGAGAGAACGTGAATGATCCTGCCGTACCTTTCACACTGAACACCAGCCTTGGACGATCTTCCGACGTATAAATGTCTGTTGCCGGACGCATCGTAACATGCACGTTTTTTGTTGAAACGATTGTTTTGAGACCATCCTGTTTTATATGTTTTTGTCCGTCAAGCGTAAGGGGATCAAGTTTCAACATTGAGGTCGTAACACAGCCGAGCATCAATACACACAAAGCACAAGCAACTAACGTTTTTTTCATGGTTCTCTCCTTTTCCAATTTCTAAATAACCGCTTATGAAAAGCAAAATTAAACTGCATCTTTTCCCAGATGGCTGAAGATTAGAATACCGTTGTACATTCTATTTTTATTAACAGACCCGTTTGGCGCGGGGTAGACAGGAACTCGTTTTCTGAGTCCATATATATGCCAACTGCCCGATAGTATGTCAAGAAAATTCCCGTCCGGGTACTTATTCAGGGTGCAGTCGACGATATGCCCCGTCACCGATATCGTCGGAAATCCGCAGACCAAGCCGGTGTGCCCGGGCAAAAAAATCCGTCAATTGCCCGGAGGTAACCGGGAAGGGCTCCGCTTCGATCAGGGGCGCCGCCACGGCTTCATCCATGGCCGATTGAATCTCCGATGCATGTTTGTCAAGATCCAGGGAGAGCTGGCCGACATGCACCGGCAATCCTACCTTCGCAAGAAAGGTCCCTACCTTTAACGCTTCGTCGGGCTTCTCTTCCAGGAGGAGTTGGACCAGAAGGCCGAAGCCGACAAGTTCACCATGGTAGAAATCCCGGTGGAGAGAAGGAATAACCGTCAACCCGGCAGCCACGGCATGGGCCGCGGCCAGACCGCCGCTCTCAAATCCGACGCCACTGAGAAGCGTATTGGCCTCGACAATCCTTTCAAATGCCTCGTCAATCCGGCTGGCCCGAATGGCGTCCACCGCGGCCAGGCCATACTCCAGGATAGTATCGGCGCATAATCTGGCAATGAGTCAATGCGGTCATGGTAACCCGCCCGCCCACCATGGATCCGGCGCCGGGATTCTCACAACAGGTTCTGGCTTCAAAATAGGTTGCCAGGGCATCCCCCATTCCGGAAACAAGCTGGCGAACCGGTGCGTTCAGAATGATCCGGGTATCCACGACAACCAGGGCGGGGCTGCTGGGGAAAAATTCGGGGCCGACTTGAACGCCCTCCGGAGAATAAACGACCGAAACCGCGGAGCAGGGTGCATCGGTCGACGCAAGCGTGGGACAAATCACCACCGGTATTCCCAGGCGATACGCCACACATTTTCCGGTATCGAGGCATTTGCCACCACCGACCGCTATCAGGGCATCCGCCCGGGGCGATTGCAATTGGAAAAGCACAACAAGCCGGTCGATCTCGGGAAAAGCGCATTCGCCCCCGAAGATTTCCGTATAAAATTCGACACCGGACGACTGAAAGCTTTTTTTCAGCCGGTCGCCGAATCTTTTTTGACCACCGACGGAAACAAGCACCGCCGGATGGTTACTTGGCAATACTGAGATATATTTTCCCAGGAAATCGAAAACATCCGGGCCCTGAATATAGCGATGGGGAAAAATCAACACTCCCGGCGGTCCTGCCTTTTCGTCAGCCACTTGACCGTAAATCTCCTGGGGGGAAAACGCTGAGGGGGTTGCCATTTTGCTGTCTCCCGAAGTTTTGAATGAAGATGTCGATATCAAGAGCTTACTGAAGTTTCCCATTTTTTTAAACAGGGTTTTATCGTCAACCATTGTCTTCGATATGTTGAAGTGTTGCAGTTTCTGCGCTTATTTTGAATGCTTCGCTTTAAATGCCCTGCCCAAGCACCACTTGTGCAGGGCATGTTCTGAAATAAAACCGGCGTAAGTACATAGATAACCCAGACAGTTACAAAACGTCCCGTTTTGAACGATCTCCAGATCTGGCGATCCGCACTGGACTTGGTCCCGCTTTGGGGGAGGAAACGTTTTAAAAAAAATGGCTCAACCCAATTGATTTTTATCATTGACGTGTTAATAATATGCTTAGTCTGCATGTAAATATCGATTCTTTCTTCATTCGAGGTTCCCGCGATGGAATGGACCATTGAGAATATTGACGACAAGTACAGTGTAGTGAGGACTTATGGAAAATATAATTCTGCCAATCACTACAACATGGTTGAAGACCTCTTGTCCAAGGACTTTTGGCGGCCAGGAATGCCGATTATCTATGATCATAGGGAACTTGATATCAGCGAGTCTTCTTATGATACCGTAAATCCAGAACGCGGCAATTATTCGCTTATACAAAGTATGAAGCTAAATTCGGTGATAGCAGAGCAGCCATTGTTACTGTTAACGATTATATGTTTGGCGTTTTCCGTCAGTTCGAGGCAGTTGTCGAACCTGATGTTAGAGGAACATTCGGAATGGTTTTTAAGAGTTATGAGGATGCCGAGACATGGATTCAAGAGAGTCTATAAAAAATATCATTGGATTTTTTGCCTTTTATTTCATTCTCGCGGTTGACGGCTTCGGCTCGAGGCAGTTTCGAATTCTTCGCTGTGAACAACCTCCCATTGGATTTTTTGCCTTTTATTTCATTCTCGCGGTTGACGGTCGGCTCCGGTTTCGAATTCTTCGCTGTGAACAACCTCCCAGGGTCCTTTGGTTGTGCCGCTCGAGTCTCGCTGGAATGTCCTGGGTGGAACCGGTGTAGTAGCGACCGGATTTGAGGCTTCTCAGAATGTATGCGTAATAGCTCATAATACAAAAAGCCCACTTTAGTTTAAGTGAGCTTTCTCGCTATTATGGCGGGGACGACGAGACTTGAACTCGCGACCTCTGGCTTGACAGGCCAGCGCTCTAACCAAAACTGAGCTACGCCCCCATAATCAAATTTTCTGTAACGCTTTCAGTCAAGGACACAACTTACTTCCGCTTCGCGACCTTCCCGTCAAATTTGACGGGACGCTCTAACAAAAACCGAGCTACGTCCCAATCTGTACTTTCTTGTCCTCCGGTTCATGCTCTGGTGGGCGGAACAGGGCTTGAACCTGTGACCCTCGGCTTGTAAGGCCGATGCTCTCCCAACTGAGCTACCCGCCCGCTTTAATTGGGCCAAAGCATCTTTCGTTTCCGAAGACAGGGACAAGTACCAAGCCGTTCAGCTGTTGTCAAGAAAAAAACTTATTAAAAGTTAAATTAATGATGCTGTATCCGGAGGAGTTTCCTTTGATGCAATATCCAACGGGATATCGCAGCTTTTAAACATCGGTTCTCCTTCCTGTGGAATCAGGGCATGGGCAAGAACTTCGTCCATATGCTCCACCGGAATAAGCTTTATTTTTTTGGTAATGCTCGGAGCGATGTCTTTCACGTCCTTCTGGTTCTCTTTGGGCATCAGGACATGCCGGATGCTGCCCCGATGCGCCGCCAGTACTTTTTCTTTCAGTCCACCAATGGGAAGTACCCGGCCCCGAAGGGTAATCTCACCGGTCATGGCAACATCCCGTCTGACCGGCCGCTTGGTCAGCGCCGAAGCGATAGCGGTGCACATGGAAATACCCGCCGACGGCCCGTCTTTGGGAATAGCGCCTTCAGGAACATGGATATGAATGTCCACGGATTTATAGAAATCTTTATCGAGCATGAGACTTTCCGCCCGGGATCGGACGTAGCTGACGGCAGCCTGGGCCGACTCTTTCATGACATCGCCCAGCTTTCCGGTAATCATCAGATCGCCTTTCCCCGGCATAATAAGCACTTCCACGCTTAAAAGCTCTCCGCCCACCTGGGTCCAGGCCAGTCCCGTGACAAGCCCCACCTGGTCCTTCTCTTCGATCTGTCCGTATTTGAACCGCTGGGGCCCGAGATGTTTGGAAATCGAATTTCCGGAGACCCGGTAGACTTTATCTTTGCTCTCTTTTACTGCCGATCGGGCCACTTTTCTGCAGATGGATGCAATTTCCCTCTCCAGATTCCGGACGCCCGCTTCGCGTGTATATTCCCGAATAATCGTCATGATGGCGTTTTTCGAGAAATTCACGTTACGTTCCCCAAGACCATTGGCCTCGATCTGCTTCGGAACTAAAAACTTATGGGCAATGTGATATTTTTCGATCTCGGTATAACCCGGCAGACGGATGACCTCCATCCGGTCCTGAAGCGGCAGGGGAATATCCGGCAACGTATTGGCCGTGGTGATAAAAAGGATGTCCGAGAGATCGTAATCCACGTCCAGGTAATGGTCATTGAAGCTGTAGTTCTGTTCCGGATCCAGCACCTCCAGCAGAGCCGCGGAAGGATCTCCCCGGAAGTCCATGCTCATTTTATCGATCTCATCCAGACAGAAAACAGGATTGTTGAAACCGACCTTTTTAAGGGACTGAACGATCTTTCCGGGCATGGCGCCGATGTAAGTGCGGCGATGTCCCCGGATTTCCGCTTCATCCCGAACGCCGCCCAGGGAAAGACGAACAAATTTCCGTCCCGTAGCCCGGGCCACCGACTTTGCGAGGGATGTTTTTCCGACACCGGGAGGCCCCACCAGACACAGAATCGGTCCCCGGAGCTTTTTCACCAGGGATTGAACCGCCAGGTATTCCAGAATGCGTTCCTTGGGTTTTTCAAGACCGTAGTGATCTTCATTCAGTATATCTTCGGCCGCCTCGATATCTTTCCTGATCTTGCTTTTATTGAACCACGGCAGGCTGATGAGCCAGTCGATATAATTGCGAACCACAGTGGCTTCCGCCGACATGGGGGTCATGAGTTTCAGTTTCTTGAACTCTTGACGAACCTTTGCGCTGGCCTCTTTGTTCATCCGCTTTCGCCGGATCCGTTTTTCCAGCTCATTGAGTTCTTCAGCCGGGTCTTCCTCGGAGCCCATCTCCTTTTTGATGGCCCGCATCTGTTCATTCAAATAGTACTGTTTCTGGGTTTTTTCCATCTGGTCCTTGACACGCCCTTTGATTCGCTTGTCCATCTGGAAAATTTCCATTTCCATTTTGATGAGCTGCACGAGAAGCGAAAGACGATCCGTCAAATTCACTGCCTCTAAAAGCTTTTGTTTGTCCTGAATTTTAAAGCTGAAGTGTGAGGCAAGGGTATCCGCCAGTTTGGAGGGGTCCGTGATGGTAGTCAGATTGCCCAGAAGATCCTTTGAAATGCTTTTATCGAGTTTTGCATAGGTTTCGAAACTCTGAAGCGCGGCGCGGGAGAGCGCCACAATCTCGGCATCGGAGTCACTGCGTGTCGGCATCGGCTCTATTTCTACCCTGAACGCCTCATCATCAGCATCACCTGAAACAAACCGGACAATTTTACCTCGCTGCCGGCCTTCCACAAGAGCCTTTACGGTTCCATCCGGAAGCCTGAGCAATTGAAGTATGGTACCAATGGTGCCGACGGCATTGATGTCGGCCTTTTCCGGATTGTCAATCCCCGCTTTTATCTGGGTTGCAAGAAAAATCTGCTTGTCCTGGTTCATGGCTTCGGTGAGCGCATTTACCGATTTGGCTCGCCCGACAAAAAGCGGAGCAACCATATGAGGAAAGACGACTATGTCCCGAAGCGGCAGCAGCGGCAATGTCATTCGTGGTAATAGATTCTCATCTTGTTTGAAAAATTTTGGCAATGTCACCATGATATCCACCCGGTATTTAGAAAAAAAGCATTCCCCGTCACCAGACAAGGAATGCATCGCTGAGGTTTCAAATACGGTACGTTAAAAAATCAGGCCTGTTTTTTCGTCTGTTCAAACAGTAGAATAGGTGCTTCCTTGTTGAGCACAACGTCTTCACCCACGACGCACTCTTTTACATTTTCAATGGAAGGAATATCATACATAATCTCGAGCATGCAGGCTTCAAGAATCGCTCTAAGTCCCCGTGCGCCGGACTTGCGTTTGAGGGCTTCGGTGGCAACAGCCGACAGCGCACTGTCGGTAAACCTCAGGTTGACGCCTTCCATTTCAAACATTTTTTTAAACTGCTTGATAAGTGCGTTTTTGGGTTCGGTGAGAATCCTGACCAGGGACGCTTCGTTGAGTTCACCCAGGGAGGCCACAACGGGAAGCCGTCCCAGAAATTCCGGAATCAAACCGAATTTGATAAGATCCTCCGGTTGAACCTGCAGCAGCATCTCCCCTTTGTTTATATCGCTTTGTTTGACAATTTTCGCGCCATAGCCCATTGTTTTGGCGCCGAGCCTGTTTTGAATTATCTTGTCCAGCCCGTTGAACGTTCCGCCACAGATGAAAAGGATATTGGACGTATCCACTTTTACAAAATCCTGCTGGGGGTGCTTGCGTCCGCCTTTGGGCGGCACACTGGCGGTGGTCCCTTCGATAATCTTGAGGAGCGCCTGCTGGACCCCCTCACCGGAGACATCCCGTGTGATGGACGGATTATCGGACTTGCTGGCAATTTTGTCGATTTCGTCGATATAGACGATACCCCGTTTGGCTTTTTCCACATCGTAATCAGCCTTTTGAAGCAGAGACAAAATGATGTTTTCAACATCTTCCCCCACGTATCCGGCTTCCGTCAGACTCGTGGCATCAGCAATGGTGAACGGTACATTCAAAAACCGGGCAAGGGTCTGGGCAAGCAGCGTTTTTCCACATCCGGTGGGGCCGATGAGCAGAATATTGCTTTTCTGGAGTTCAACATCGGCGGAACCGACCATGGAATCGAGCCGTTTGTAATGGTTATGTACCGCAACGGCCAGTATCCTTTTTGCGTGCTCCTGCTCGATGACATACTCATCAAGTTTCTGTTTTATGTCCTTTGGAACCAGACCCTGAACCAGCTTTTCAGCGTCTTTTTCACTCTCTTCTTCAATGATCTCGCTGCAGAGTTGAATACACTCGTCACAGATGTAGACGGCAGGCCCCGCAATCAGCTTTTTGACCTCCTTCTGGTTTTTTCCGCAAAAGGAACAAAAAAGGTTGTCGCCCATATCGCCTTTTTTGGCCATGCTATGCCTCCGTTTTATTAAATGTTTTCAAGGTCATCCCTGTTGGTGATGACATGGTCGATAAGTCCGTATTCTTTGGCTTCCTGACCGGACATGAAATAGTCCCGATCCGTATCTGTTTGCACCGTTTCCAGCGCCTTTCCCGTATGCAGCGACAGCACTCCGTTCAAGGTCTCTTTCATGCGGAGGATCTCCTTGGCCTGGATGGCGATATCGGAGGCCTGCCCCTGAAACCCGCCCATGGGCTGATGAATCAGGATTCGCGAATTCGGGAGTGCATAGCGCTTTCCATTCGCTCCCGCAGCCAGGAGAACAGCCCCCATACTGGCAGCCTGTCCGATACATACGGTGGCGATATCCGGTTTAATATATTGCATGGTATCGTAGACGGCCATACCCGCCGTAACCACACCCCCGGGGGAATTGACATAGAAATTGATGTCTTTTTCCGGGTCTTCCGATTCCAGGAACAGAAGCTGTGCAATCAGCAGGTTGGCGACTTCATCGTTAATTGCGGTTCCAAGAAAAATGATACGATCTTTTAAAAGTCTCGAGTAAATATCATAAGACCGCTCACCCCTGCTGCTCTGTTCAATAACCATCGGTATTAAAGGCAACTTTTTTCTCCTTACATTCCAAAGTTATTTGTTGAGCCATTTTCAAAACGTTTTCACGTCATAGGTAGAATCAAGCTCAAAGCGGACTGACAATGAAGAAATCAGTCGAAATAGAACGTTTTGAAATTGGCTGTGTTAAATAGATCATTCCGCCGAATTTTCTTCCTCCGGCTCTTCTTCAGCTTCAACCTCATTTATGGTAGCATGCTCCAGCACAAGTTTCATCGCTTTTTTTTCAAGAAGGGTCTCTTTGAAATATGCCAGCTTATCCTGCTGGGACATAAAATAATTTTTAAACCCCTCAAATGGTTGCTGATAAGCCTCTGCCATTTCACGCAATCCGTCATCAAGCTCTTCGTCTGAAAGGCTCATGGATTCCTGTTCGACAATGCCGGTCAGAATGAGATGGCGGCGTGCCTGTTTTTCAGCAGTATCCCGGTACTTTTCAGTCAGACTTTCCTTTGAGATACCGGCATCCTCAAAAGACATGTTGTGATAGGAAAAAGACCTTTCGGCCTCCGCGATAATACTGTCAAGTTCGAATTTGACAAGCACGTCGGGAACCTCAAATGAGATTTTTTCGATCAAGTCGGAAAAGGCCTGCTCATTAAGCTCCTGTTCGGTTCTCTTTTCATACCCCTGAGCCAGGTTTTCACGGATGGATTTCTTGAGATCGTCAAGTGATTCAAACTTGCCGAGTTTTTTAACAAACTCTTCATCGATATCGGGCAATTTCTCTACCAAAATATCCTTTACAATGACCTCGAAGGTGATGGTTTGGCCGGCAAGTTTCGCGTTATGGTAGTCCTCGGGAAAAGCAACCGGGAATTCTTTGGTTTCATCACGGTTCATGCCTTTAAGCGCGTTATCAAACGCTTCATGGATGGTGCTCGCGCCGATTTTCAAAGTATAATTTTCCGTTTTCCCAGTCTCTTCAAAAGGTTTTCCATCCTGAAAACCTTCATAGTCGATCAGGACAAAATCGTCGTCACCAACGGGACGTTCATCCTCTATGGGTGTTTTTTGTGCCAGACTGGTTTGAAGCCTTTTCAACTGGGCGTCTACCATGTCGTCGGTAATCTGATATACGGTCTTTTTCAACTCAAGCCCTTTGAACTCGATGGGGCCCAACGTCGGTTTTATTTCAACCGTTGCATCATACCGATATGATGTGCCGGGATCAAGGGCCGGCGGATCAATCTCCGGGGTACCAATAGGTGCGATATCCTTTTCCTTGATCGCATCGATAAAGGAATCCTGGATCAACCGTGAGGAGACATCCGCCTGAACATCCTTTTTATATAGCCGCTCCAAAACGCTACGGGGTGCTTTGCCCTGTCTGAACCCTTTGATTTTAGCCGTTTTTCTGAGGGTATTATAGGCCTCATTCAATTCACTGGTTATCTTTTCGGCTGGAATTTCGATATGAAGCACCTTTTTAACAGTGCTGATATCTTCCACGGTAACTTGCATGTTTTTCCTTTCTAGTTATAGACTCAATGCCCTGAATATTTAGTCCTTCGGATATTTAACCAATTTCTGAAGATATAATTATCATCTCGAACCACTTGGTGCGAGAGGGGAGATTTGAACTCCCACTCTGTCGCCAGAGCTGGATCCTAAGTCCAGTGCGTCTACCAATTCCGCCACTCTCGCAGTTGCTGAAATATTCCAACCTGAAATATTTCAGATATTATCTCAAAAACCCGTCAATTTCACAACGCGCCCCCCTGGAAATATGTATCCGCCCATTGGCTCCGTTTTGGTCTAATAGGGTTGAGACACCAAGGGGGTTACCCACACGGGATGGCAAAAACCAATACATGAGGAACGGGTTGGATCAACAACTTGACTTTATACCTATTTATATTACAGTGCCAATTAAAACTTTTTCAAGATAATGCCGATCCCTTAAGGTGTCAAGAAATATTAGTAAAGCGCCTGTAATGTCAACATATTTTTTTTATAAATCATTTATAAAGGTTGTGGGTATTCTGACACTTTCCTTTTGCCTTCTGCAACCTTCCGCCGGCACCTTGGTCCTGGCGGACAGCCTTGACCATGTGTCAGCAGATCCTGTTATTTTTATCGATCCCGGCCACGGCGGGAATGATACCGGCGCACGGGGCGCCGGCAACCTGTATGAAAAAGATACGGTTTTGGCACTGGCGGAACTGATGACAACGGATTGGGCAGGAAAGGGAGACCTGCATCTTTCACGGAACGATGACTACTCGGTGGATCTGTTTCATCGCACCGAAACCGCCAACAAACAGAAAGCGCATCTGTTTGTCAGCCTTCATACGGGCGGTTCCTTCAGGTACACAGCCGAAGGCACCACGATTTATTACTTTTCAGACTCCCCCGGCAGGCTTCTTCCCGAGGAGCCAACCGGCAAACAGGCATTCAATCACAATACCAGCCAGATTCCCTGGCATGGCGTGCAATATCGTCACGCGTCCGAGAGCCGATTGCTTGCACGGTTTGTCCAGACAGCGCTTGCCGTCAGGGTCGGTTCCGCCAACTGCAAACTCCGGGGCGCCCCTTTGCTTGTACTGTCGGCGGCGAATATGCCGGCCATTCTGATTGAAATCGGCAATCTTAACAATCCGGCAGAGGAAAACAAGCTGAGAGATCCTGAATACCTCGCCTCCCTGGCCGAAGCCATCGGCAACGGGATTGACAATTACCTCAACAAAACACACGGCATATCGTCAATAGACTTGCACGAGTAGCCAAAGCATGATAGAAACCCCGGCTATCCTTTCCCGGTTCGGAGTTCATTCGGGGCGTGGCGCAGCCTGGTAGCGCGCCTGCTTTGGGAGCAGGAAGTCGGAGGTTCAAATCCTCTCGCCCCGACCAATAAAAACAACTACTTAAGGCTTTTTCGGGGGCCTTTTTTATTGCCTGATTTCTCCGGGGGTACAATTATCAATCCGATAGCCGGTTTAAATCAGAATTTACCTTTATCGGAGGCTTTCTCAATATCAATTATTTTCCCATTGAGGTACGCTTTTGTTTCATATTTTGTAATGTTCATTAGCCTCCGGGTTATATTTCCCATCCGGTTGACTTGTTCTCCTAATATTGAAACCATGTCGGATAGAGGGCTTTCTTTTGGAAGGTCCTTTGCGATCAACTCTGCATAACCGCTAACGGTCATCAGCGGCTGGTTCATCTCATGGCATATCGCACCGGCTACCTCAAGCACCCCCTGCATGCGTTCACTTTCAAGCAGAGCCTCCTCACTTTTTTTCCGTTCTGTGATATCACGCACCGCGATTATTTTAGCCTGCCGCCCTCTATACCAATAACTTCTACTCTGGATTTCGATTGGGAATCTAGTCCCGTCGGCCTTGATTCCAACCGATTCATACGATGATTCGTATCCGGATAGTATCTTGTTCTTAGTGTTTTCTCGCTCATCCGGAACAATAAAAGAGATTACATCCCTGTCGATATCAATCTCATCTGCATCAGCGTATCCAAACATTTGCACCATGGCAGTGTTGATCTCAAGGATAGTGCTTTCTTCAACAATGGCGATTCCTTCAAACGCAGCATTGGAAAGGGTGCGAAACCTTGTCTCGCTGTTTTTAAGCACATTGTATAATTGGGTCAATTCCGACGTTTGACTCTTGATTTCATTTTCCAGCCTTTGTGCATTGATGATAATGAGGCCGAGGGCGATGAAGATGTTTCCGATTGATGAGATGATGAAGTTGAGACCCTGAATGACGTCGGCGGACATAAAGTCCTTAATTTCGCTTTCGAAGGAAACGGTTAGAAACATCCTCAGAAAAAGCCAAAACGCCAAACATGAAAAAATTATGGTTATCAGCAGCGTCTTTTGACCGAGCTGCACTGTAACTTTCCGAATAGCAATGGTGCTGCACCGCAGGCAGCTCAGCATAAGCATGAAAGAAACAAGAACAATACGAGCACTCAAGTTTGATGATATATAGGTAAACCAGAAAAAACCAATAATGAAAATAAAAACTGTTGAAATATCCATCCAGTTTTTCTGGCTGCCGTTTGCAAAAGCATTAAGTCCGCGTGCGATGAGTATGTAACAAAGGACGATTAATGTATTGGAAATTATAACGGTAAGGAAAAGGGGAAGGATGTTTCTCAGGCTTATTAAAACAAGTCCAATAAAATATATAACAAAGGCAAGGTTCCATTGACTGAAGCCCGGATAGGTCTTTCGATACCTATATATGTAAGTCATGCAGACCGAAAGGCAGGCCGTTATCAAACCGCTGAAAAGTGACAGCGTCCTGATGTCAAAAAAGTCTCTCATAACTTAGACACCGATTGTCGATTTATATTCTCAATCCTTTCCATTATCTAATTTATAGAACTGCGAAAATCTTTAACGCAACTCTTGGATATAAAAGCCGTAACCACATCCTGTGCCTTCGATTTTGGGATTTCCCTACAGTCTTTTTGCACATATCGTCTAGTCGATTCAAAACTTGAATCCGTCCCCTCCTTCCTATCGGTGATACGTTAATATATCATCACGGGAGAAGAGCCCCTTGGTGTCGTACAGCTCTCCAGTATCAACGGTATTGATGGCTTCAGAAAGTTGTGATTAATTTAGCATAGCGTGAAGGCCGATATTGTCGTGATCCTTTTTTCTTGAAAGCCTATTGTTATTCTGGCATATATTAGTTTATTAAATATTGTTTTGAAGCTGTATGCAGTGAAGTCATTCATCCTTTCTTCCAAGGTATGTTCAGAGCTCTTCAGGCGTTCCCTTAGCTGGGAAGATAAATATCGTTAAAAAAGCCGGAACGGTTGGCGGCCCGGGGCAAGAAAAGATCTTCGAACTCCGACAGTTTTAGGGTTTCAATATTATTAGCCAAAGGAGGCCTACCATGTACGAAGTACCCGGAATGCAACTCATGCCCCAGGACAGAACGAACGCATGCTGGTACGCGAGCGCGCTTATGGTGCTCCAATGGAGACGTCGAGGTGAAATGATGTCACATTCGGCAGGGGGCCTGATCGACCCCTCGGCCTTCCCGACCATAGACGCAACCTACCGAAGAAACAACGGGCTGCAGTGGACTGCCATGAAACGGCTGGCCCTGAGACTCGGTTTGCGTGAGTTGCCGCTCATGTCGCCGTCTGTAAGCCTGCTTGAGCAATGGTTCAGGTCCTACGGGCCCGTATGGACCGATGGCGTCCCTGTTAATGCCGCCGGGCAGCGGGTTGGTACCGGTCATGTGGTGGTCTTAGCGGGAATACGGCCGAGCACCAGGCGCGGCGAATCCTTCGAGATTAAAATCTACGATCCCTGGCCCCCAACCGTCGGAAATGTGCGCTGGAGGCCCGCAAGCCATCTCAGCGCAATCACGGCCGGCGTTGCCGAAAATCCCGGCCGAAACGTCTGCTTTCTTGTGGGTTGACCGCTGTATTGGATCACAGTGTGAAGGAGCAACAGATCGTTTGACAAAAAATGAGGTTGCTTCAGTCGGCGGCCTGATTGATTTCAATCAGGTTCCCCGCATTATCCCGAATAAACCCCATGGGGGATCCTTCGAACTCCGTCTCCATGGCGATCTCCACACCGCTCGCTCTCAAGGAATCGAGGGTCTTCCGCGCATCCGCCACCTCAATGGACAGATGCTTCCAGCCGTGGGTCATCAGGTCTTTGTCGGGATCTTTTCGGTCTTCCGATAGCGTCGTTGCCCCTTCCACTTCGAAAAGTTCGAGCCGGAAATCGCCCCGTTTCAAAAAAGCTATTTTTGCATGGATCGGCGGAACCTCCATCTGCTTTTCAACCGTAAAACCGAAAAAATCCCCGTACCACTTGATGGATGCCTCAAGGTCCGGAACACTCAGCCCCAGATGGTGCACTCTGAAATCAATACTGTCCATGTCTCTTCCCCTCTCAAATATTTTTGCCGTTCTCTGCGTCTCTGCGTCTCTGCGCGATAAACACATGTTTTTTTTGTATTTATTTTTCTAATAGCCGCAAACCGGTTTCAAACTCAACGCTCCGGTTCCAGCACAATCGCCGTTCGCGTCGGCAGATAGAGACGAAGCATCTGAACCGAGGAATCGATGGCCGGGTCGGAAAGGCTGTGGTGAACCTGGTCGGCGACCAGGCGTCCATGACCCCCGAACGGAGCGGCATCCGTGTCCAGAAGCATTCGGTAACTGCCGGGCGGTACCTGGATGCCATAATCCGTATAGGAAGCCGTGGGATGGAAATTGAATACGAAAAGAAATCCCTTTCTGTGAAACGCGATGACCTTGTCATCGTTATGCTCGTGGAGAAGATACGGCCATGCCGCCTCCAGGACGCCCCGTTCCCGGATGATATTGATCATCTGTCTGTCGAATCGGCCGAGGCAATGGTATTTCAAATCCGGATCATCCACCAGGTGCCACTGACGGCGCGCATATTTGTAGGACCATCCGTTTCCTTCTCGTGGAAAATCGATCCACTCGGGGTGCCCGAATTCGTTGCCCATGAAATTGAGATAACCGGACCCGGCCGTGGCAATTGTGATGAGCCGGATCATTTTATGAAGCGCGATTCCCCTGGAAACATTCAGATGGTCATTGTCCCGTTGCATGTGCTGGTAGATATCCGCGCCGATGAGTCGAAAGAGGAGACTCTGGTCTCCCACCAGGGCCTGATCATGGGATTCGGCATAACTGATGGTTTTCTCGTCCGCTCGCCGGTTGTTCAATTCAAACCACAACTGCCCCATGTGCCAATACTCGTCCCGGGTATCTTTGGTGAGCCGGATCCAGTGATCCGGCACACCCATGGCAAACCGGAAATCAAAACCGGCGCCGCCGTTTTCCGGAGAAACACCCAGCCCGGGCATGCCGCTGACATCTTCCGCAATGGTAACGGCATCCGGACGAACCGTATGGATGACCCGATTGGCAAGGGATAGATATGTCAGCGCATCTTCATCCACGGCATCATCGAAATAATCCGTATAAGAGGTGAAAGCCTTTGAGAGGCCGTGATTGGTATAGAGCATGCTCGTAACGCCGTCGAAACGAAACCCGTCCACCCGGTATTCATCCAGCCAGAATCTGCAGTTGGAAAGGAGAAAGTGCAGCACCTGGGGCTTGTTGTAATCGAAACACCTGGAATCCCAGGCGTCATGGCGGCCGCGGGCGCCTTCATGAAAAAATTGAAACTCCGTACCGTCAAACCGCCCCAGCCCTTCGATTTCGTTGGACACGGCATGGGAATGAACGAGATCCATCAGAACCGTCAACCCCGCACCATGAGCCGTATCGATAAGCCGCTTCAATGCTTCCGGCGTGCCGAACCGTGAAGAGGCTGCAAAGAAGTTGGATACATGGTAACCGAAAGAGCCGTAGTAAGGGTGTTGCTGGATGGCCATGAGTTGAAGGGTGTTGTACCCCGCATCGACAATCCGGGGCAGGGTGTTGTCCGTAAATTCCCGGTATGTGCCGACACCTTCTTTCTCCTGGGCCATTCCGATATGGGCTTCATAGACAAACGGCACGCCGTGAAGTCCGGGAGAGAGGTGGCGCCATGCAAAAGGATTTGGGGGGTCCCACACCTGTGCGTTGAAAATATGGGTATCGGGATCCTGGTGAACCCGTCTTACATATACCGGAATTCGATCACCACTGCCGCCGGCCCAGTGAACCCGAAGCCGGTAAAGCGCTTCGTGCTTTAAAATCTCGAGGGGAATAGACAGCTCCCAGACGCCTTCCGAAGAGATACAATGCAATTCAAAACGCGCCTCTTCCCGCCACGCCGAAAAGTCACCCACAAGGAAAATAGCCGTCGCGTTGGGCGCCCACTCACGAAACACCCATTCCGAAGGTGTTTTATGAAGCCCGAAGTATTCATGCCCCGAAGCAAATTCGGCAAGGCTTACCTTTCCGTCGGTAAGACGCAGTTCTGTCTCCTTCACAGCCCGGATGCGACGAAGCATTGCTTCCGAAAAAGGCGTAAGGAAAGGATCCTGGCGGAGCAGGCGTTTGAGCCGCTCTTCAGCATGCCGATTTAAAAAAGATTTCGTTTTCCGATTCATGCCCGTCACTACTCATTGACCAGGGGTCTTTTAAGCATTTCTTGCTTTTCGATTCATACCGGTGACACTAATTTACTAAAGGCCGTTTGAGCATCTTCTCATACAAGTCGATATAGTTTTTCGCCGTCACCATATGGTTGAATGTGTCGGCACTCTCTTTCATAATTCTTGAGATCTGCCGCTCTTTAATTTTCCGCGGCATCTCATAAAATGCCATGGCCTGCTCCATGGCCCAGAACAGCCCCTGGGGATCGGCATTCTCAAAAAGAAACCCGTTTCCCCTGTTATGTTCCACATCCAGTGGAATCACGGTGTCATGAATGCCGCCGGTATCATGGGCAACCGGCAAGGCGCCATAGAGCGCACCGATCATTTGGGGCAATCCGCAGGGTTCGAAAAACGAAGGCATCAATACGAAATCCGCAACACCATACGCAAGCCTGCTAAGGTTCTCATGGAAATCCGCCACCAGAACTCGTTCCTGAAGTCCGTGAAACCGGACAATATCGTGGAAATGAATTTTAAAATCTCCATTTGCCACTAGGACGACCTGCAGATTTTTTTCCCAATATCGGGAAATGATTGCATAGAGAATTTCCGCAAGCAGTTGAGATCCTTTTTGGACCGTATCGAGACGGGACGGCCAGTAAAAAACAGGCGCATCCGGATCTTTC
Organism: Desulfobacterales bacterium; assembly: GCA_963677545.2. Lineage (GTDB taxonomy): Bacteria > Desulfobacterota > Desulfobacteria > Desulfobacterales > JAFDDL01 > JBECKW01. The sequence continues at coordinate 302,758 of CAXXKH010000032.1, forward strand.
AGAAGCCCCAGATGTTTCTGAAAAAACAGTTTGTTTTCCCTTTTTGCGGCCGTATGGCCGTCAGAGCCGTAAGTGCGTACCAGCGCTTTGTCGGTTCCCGGATTGTAGGAAGGGTCCGGGGCATTGAGAATACCGACAACGCATTCGGCATGCCACTTGTTCGCCAATTCCTGCTGAAGGGAACTTTCGACAAACCCATGACGGCCTTCCACCACTTCCGACAGAAAAGTCGGGCTGACCGTATTGACGAAGTGGGCGCCAAAAACACCGCTGCAAAGAAAATCAACGGGATTCCACTCCCGGGTCTCTTCATAGGACCACGGCATATAGCGAAAATAGAGATACTTCCAGAACGCCGCGGCATCGATTCCCATGTCTTCAATCTGGGACAAGGATTTTCTTACGGTATAGATGTTGTGAATGGTAAAAAGACAGGGGATGCCAAGCTGCCGTGCCATGGCCGGAACAAGCCCGGTCATCCAGTCGTTGCAGTGAATCAGGTCCGGCCTAACCCGGGGGACGATATTGTTAATAACCTCCCGCTGAAATGCCAGGGATATTTTGGCGTTTTCCCACTCGTAGCTGGAGTAAACACAGTTCACATAAAAAAAGGCCCGGTCTTCAGCCAGATGGATCCTCTCCTGGGGCATTGTTCCCCGGATGTTTTTCATCTCTTTACGAAGGAGCGGCGACAACTTTTCCGAAAAAAGGTTGCGATAATCCGGAAGCGCCACGTGCACATCGGCCCCCTGCCTGAACAGGGCGCCGATAAGGGCGGAAGAAACATCCGCAAGGCCCCCTGCCTTGGCTGTCAGGTTGTTTGCATTACTTCCCATATCATTGGGCAGATGCGTAACTTCGGGCGTTACGATCAGAATACGGGGGTTTTTCCTTTTTGGCGCCATGCCGATTCCTTTGGTCTACCTGAAAGCGCTGCCGATCAGCACTATTCCGACCAGACGATAAAACCCGGTCTGTTTTTGATCCAATGGTCCGCCCGGGGGGTAACCCGGGCCGTAAATCCGAACCTTCCCGACCGGCCACATGAAACGGTACATCCGTAACGATACCTGCCTGCTCCCAACTCTTCTTCTACAGTCATTTGTTCCGTCTGTCCTTCCGATAATACATTGAAGGATTTCACATTCCCGAAGTACAGTTCCACATCGACTTCATCGGGCCGAAGTTGCCCGAGTTGAACCTGGACGGTGGCGTGAAACTCATCGCCCACTCGAAAGGGCCCTTCGGCCTCCCGGACCGGCTGGTCGACATGAATATGCCGCCAAAGAGAACTGATCCGCTCCGATTTTTTTACCAGCGCTTTCGCCTGAAAAGCATCGTTTTGAAGCAGCTCTTTATTTCTGCGGGCTGCCGGCCGGTAAAACCGGTTTTCGTATTCCTCCACCATTCGGAACCCGCTGAATTGTTTCAGGGCGATTTTCATGGATTCCTTCATCATTTTAAGCCATCGTTCCGGCGGATCCCCGCCCTTTCTTTCATAAAAACAAGGAACTACCTCGTTTTCTAGCACGTTGTAAAGCGCCTGGCTTTCCACCGAATCCTGATAGGCGGGATCCTGATATTCCGACCCGTCTCCAATAGTCCATCCCCGCTCGGGGGAGTATCCTTCACACCACCACCCGTCGAGTATACTGACATTCAGCACACCGTTCAGGGCCGCTTTCATGCCGGAGGTGCCGCATGCCTCCAGGGGACGCCGGGGCGTGTTCAGCCAGACATCGGCGCCCTGAATCAAGTGGTGTGCAAGGTGCATGTCGTAATTTTCAAGGAAGATGATCCGGTGTCCCAGTTTCTCCTGGCGAATGAAGTTCAGCAAATGCTGAATCAGCATTTTACCATCATGGTCCTTCGGGTGTGCTTTTCCGGCAAAAATAATCTGGACGGGCCGGGTTTCCGACCGAAGCAGGTTTTTAAGCCGGTCCGGATCCTGTAGCAGGAGGTGCGCTCGTTTGTAAGAGGCAAACCGCCTGGCAAAGGCAATAGTGAGAACCCCCTGGTCAAGAGCGGATCCGGCTGCTTCCATAACGGCCTTGGACGCGTTTCGCTGTCCGTACTGCTTGACCATCAATTCACGACAAAGCCGGATAAGTCGGGATCGGCTGAGTTCATGGGCCTGCCACAGTTCTTCGTCGAAAATCTCATCAATCCGGTTTACAAAAAAATCGTTGCGGGTCAGGAGGTGCCAGTCCGGTCTCAGATTGCGCTCCAACAGCGTGGCAATCTCATGGGAGATCCAGGTGGCGGAATGAACCCCGTTGGTGACATGAGAAATCGGCACTTCATGTTCGGGAAGCTCGGGCCAGAGGTGGGCCCACATCCTTCGGGCCACATGACCGTGCAGACGGCTGACCCCGTTGCAGTATTCGGCCATGCGCAGACCGAGAACAAACATGGAAACCGATGTGTCCGGCGAACTGCCCTGGGACTGTCCCCAGGAGAGAATACGCGCCGCCGTGGTATCCAGCCTTTTTTCCAAGGGAAGAATATAAGGTTTGACCATTTCCACGGGAAACTCGTCATGCCCGGCAGACACGGGGGTGTGGGTAGTAAAGACCGTGGTTCTGGGGACAACCTGGAGGGCTGTATTAAGATCGATATTATGATTCGCCATGGTCAGCGCCAGCCGCTCGAGACTCGAAAAGGCGGAATGCCCCTCATTCATATGACAAACCACTGGATTGATGTTCATGGCGGAAAGCGCGCGAATACCACCGATGCCCAGGACCATTTCCTGGGCCAGCCGGATTCTTTGATCCCCTTCATAAAGACGGGAAGTAATGTCCCGCACCTCTTTTGAGTTTTCCGTAATGTGAGTGTCGAGCAAAAACAGGGGAACTCTTCCGACATTCACTTTCCAGACAATCGCGTAAATCGTGCCCGACGGGCCTTCGATTGAAACGATTAAATCCTTGCCGTCCGGCGTTTTCGCACGTTTGATGGGCAGATAAAACAGGTCTGTTTCCGGATAGGCCTCCTGCTGCCAGCTTTCCTGGTTCAAATACTGTTCGAAGTACCCCTGTCTGTAGAGAAGTCCCACGCCCACCAGCGGAAGTTTCTTGTCCGAAGCCGCCTTCAAGTGATCTCCCGCCAAAACACCAAGTCCTCCGGCGAATAGCGGCAGGCTTACATGAAGCCCGAACTCCATTGAAAAATAGGCAACCGTACCGTTGTTGCTGAAGAGGTCTTCATGATCCCCCCCTGTATTGAACACATCATTTTCGAAATGCTCCCGGACGCGTTCCATGTCGGCGACAAAGCCGCTGTCTCCGGCCAGATTCTCGAGGTGCGTCTGGGAGAGAAGCGTCGAAAATTTTATGGGATTGGTTCGTGCCTCAAGCCAAAGCTTCGGGTCGATGCGCCGAAAAAGCGCCTGGGCATCCCGGTGCCAGGACCACCAAAGATTTCTGGATAAAGCTGAAAGAAATCTCAGCTTTTCAGGAAGATATGGGAAAACCTGAAATGTCTGAATATGGCTCATGGGAAAAGCCTCCATTTTATTACTTCATTATGAACAAATAGCACTATCCGAACCGGTTTCAAAACGTCTTCCCGCCACACAGCGGCGGGATCTTCAACAGTTCGGTTAAAATCAAAACAGACGAAATGGGTTCATCCCGTTTGCTTTTGAAGCAGCAACCATACCCGCAGCAACTCACTAACACTCCATGCCTGGGCATCGCAACCCCGTTGCCGGTGGGGCGCATCACCATCGAGGATTTCCGGAATTTGTCCCAGGCACCCTTCTGAAAGAAGTCGAACACCGCTACCAAGCCACGAACCGGCAGCAACCGACGCCCCGGGACCATACGTCATGACCCATGCTTCACAAAAACTGGGCATCTGCCAGGCCCAGGCGGTTCCATTATGATAGGCCGGTTTTCGCCGCGTGTCTTCATCTCCTTTGTACATACCCCAATACGGGTTATGCGGATCATTTAACCCCGTACCGTTGTGTACAATCGGCAGCAGTCTGTCCACTGGTCTATTCGCAAGACTTCTAATCGCTCCGGGCACCAAAAGTTCCTGGCAGGCATCGAGAATGCTCCGGCAATGCTCGTGCCCGGTTACCGCTCCCAGCGTGACGGCAAGAAGCTGGTTAGGACGGAGATAGTCGTCAGCCACGGCTTCGAGAGCTGTTTTTCCGGCCGGCGCATGCAGGCAGTCCGACAAATATTTCCGATCCGGCAATAGATACAGATCGGTAATGGAGGTCTGAACCTTCCGGGACAAGGCCTGCCATGGGCCCTTCTTTTCTTCGGGATCGATCCGTGCCAGAAATGAAAGGGCGTGGAACCAGAGCGCTTGAATTTCGATGGGATACCCCTCCCGGGGGGTTCCGGCCGGGAAATTTGTATCCATCCAGGTAAAATGACCCGGACTGAAAACAAGTCCCGTTTCGGGATCCATCCGGATGCCGTTGCGGGTCCCCTCAAGGTATGCAGCGGCAATGGAGAACAGAATATCGCGGATGGTTCTCTTACCGACCCGGGTTTCGATAAAACGTGAAGAGGTTTCGGCATCCATCATGTCCCGGCATCCGACGAAAAACCATAGAGGTGCATCGGAAGTGTCGTAATTGGCGGCCATTTTTCCCGAAATCATATTCGGAAGGGTACCGCCTGCCTCCAGCTGACCGAATTGCCGCAGCACACCCCGCGCATCGGAAAGACGGCCCGCGGCGATCAGCCCCCGGGACACAATAAGCGCATCCCTGCCCCAATCCAGGAACCAGGGATATCCGGCAATGATCGATCTGAGCCTGCCCCGCTTGACCACGAATTGACCCAGGGCATGCCGCAGGGCATGTTCTATGGAAATCGACGCCGGCTCTCCATAGAGCTGTTGTTCCGAAAAATCGGCGTCCCCTTTCTGTTCCTGATGCTCCTGCTCGGTCTCTACAACGATTCGGGCGGTTAGCGCCACCGGCTCGTTTCCGTGAAGCGCTATGCTGAAATAACCGGGACTGAACAGATCCGAATCGGGATCGAACCCCCGCTCTGCATCCTCGGACTTGTATATCATATATTGCCATTCGGGTTCGAATGTGAACCGGCTGCCCGGGAAAAACACCGCCAGGCGGCAGGGCGGCTCCGGCGAAAAAACAAACCCGTCCGAAAGCGATGTAACCGCCCCGTGCCAGTCTGATTCCGGGCCAAGATACGCCTTGGTGGCATGATGAAAATTCCTGTTTTCGACATCCGGGCGTACAATCAGGCGAACCGGTTTGTCATCGGCAAGCCGCTGCCCCCGGCCTTCGGCGGGATGTCTGTAGAAAAACAGCCGAACCGTGTTTTCATCGCTTGTCATTTCAGCTCGCAAGGTGAGCCGCACATGTTCACCCTGTCCCGTGGGAACATGAAACCGCCATAATCCCCGCCCCTTCATATCCACATGAAAGGTATGACAACAATCAAATCTCAATTCCTGGGAATACCCCTGGAAAACAATCCACGCCCTGCACCGGGTAAACATAATCCATCGATCTTCGGGAAATTTCAAGCTGCGGTTGGCAGCTAAAAGTGCATCATATCTACTGGTGAGTTGTCCCCATATGAGAGGGGCCCGGAGCATCCCGCCACGGTCGTTGGTCGCCAGGAAAATACGGGGTGTTTCCAGCAGTTCCCGCCGCCCCAGAAGGGTTGACACCCGAAGCGATTCAACCCGCGGCAGAAACATCAACGGGGCGTTCTCATGCTGATACTTATCCGTCGAAAAAACGGATATTTTCAGATGCCGCCGCGATATGCCGGTTGAAACCGGAAGCGGCCGGAATAGGAGGAACCAGTCGCCGTTTCCGGACGGCAGACTCTCTTCCTGGGCAAGGGTTTTTTCTTCCTCCGTAATTCCGGCCCGAAAATTGGTGTCGGCGGTAACCAGCAGGAAATAACCGGCCGGTATCATTACTTCCCGTCTTGCATCCCGTGGCCAGCACCAGTGGACATATCCGGGTTCCGGGGTATTGGGATGGAGGCTTCGACAATACCCGCCGGGGATCGTGATAAAGCGCCTTCGCCGCCTCATCCGGATTAAAGTCCGCCACATCTTCTGCTTTTTTGTGGTAACAAAAAACATCCAGGCTTTTGCACGAAACTGCTGCTGAACAATTCGGGGAATCAATCCTTTCGGATATTTCGGTTCCGGTTGCATATACCGGAAATCCCCTGAATCCGTTGAAAGACACATCACGCCACCGGGGGGGCAGCGGACAGCCGGGTTGAGGAGTCGAGGACGCGATTGTCACGGACTGTTCGGTCAGAAGATCGAACAGGGGACCTTGTGCGTCAAAAACGTTCCGATCCCAGGAAGCCAGGACCTCTTTTGAATCGTCCAGATTGGCCAGAACAAGCAGCTTTTTACCCGAAGGTCTGTGGCGGCGGCAGAGGGCCACATGGTTGCCGTCGCCTGTCTGCACAAGAGACAGATCGGTCCGGTCGTGAAACGCCGGGTGGTTTTTCAAAAGCACCGCCAAACGACCGATAGCGTCCACCTGGTTGTCCGAAGCACCCCAATTGAGACTCGGGACATCGTGAACATTTATCTTTTCCGTGGCAAACCATTCAACGCCGTTGGCAAACCCGAACGCGCCATAAGGCGCAAACAGCGCACACAGGCAGGTCCTCAAACGGGCATAGGTTTTCGATTTCGCCGCCAGCCGGGGGTTGTCATGGGTTTCGGCAAAATGAATCATGACCCCCTTCCGTTCGGCAATTTGAATGGCCTGGGGCAAATACGTTTCGATTTGTGCCCGATCGTAATTTTGAAAAAGTTCCGAATACGCCCAGTTGAAATTTCCCGGATCGAGCAGGTCCTGTGTTACGGATATTTTGCCGCCCAGTCCCTCCAGCAGAAAAATCGTATCCGGGTATTGTTCGCGTACCATGGCAACAATAAAACGCCAGGCATCGAGGGGTATCATATATCCGGCATCACACCGGAACCCATCCACCCCCCGCCTGCACCATGTTAAAAAAATCTCCGCCATGTACACCCACAGGCCTTTTTTCCGGTAATCGAGTTTGGTCAGATCTTCCCATTGAATTCCCCAGGCGCCGGGCACCTCTATACGCCCGTCCGAATCCCGGGAGAGCCACTCGGGGTGTTCTTCATGAAGCTCGGCGGCCCAACCCGTATGATTGATGGCAACATCAAGAATTATTTTTCCATGCCGGGCATGCACCGCGTCAACCAGTTCTATGAACTGCTCAAGCGGTGTCGCATGGGGGTCGAACTGGGCCAGGGCCGGGTCCACGGCCGTAAAACTCAACGCGGCATAGGGACTTCCGAATCTGCCCATCCGGGCATAGGTGGTGGGCGTGGGATGAATCGGCAGAAGCTGCAAGAATCTACAGCCAAGGGTATTAAAAATAAAATCGAGTTCCGTGATAAGGTCCCTGAATTTTCCGGATGGTGGAATGACCGTATAATCGGCTTTGTCCAGGGATGAAATATCAGCAACCGGTGTCGAACACTCTGATAAACTCTTGTGCTTGGTAGCCCCGAACTGCCTTACAAAAGCATTGTACAATAAATTGCCGCAGCACGTATGGGCGGGCGCCACGTTAAGAACCGTATTGGACCCTTGTGGCCAGACAGGATCCGATGTCTTTTCGGGAAGAAAATAGCATTTCGCTTCAAAATGTCCCACCTCACAAAGCGGCACCAGCACTTCGAACCGCCCCCCGCCCAGGCTGCGCATGGGAATGTCGAACCAGTCAAGTCCCAGAGGCGGCAGTTCTTTCTGGACAGAGCGAATAATCTCCGCTCGAATTTGAGCGGCATGACCGATGTTTGTACGCAACCATGCGCCCCCTGCATATTCTTCCGGCATCTGAAGCAAAAAGCGCTGCACATCTCCCCGAAAACGGAGTAAATGGGCGCCGGGTTCAGGATACTGATGGATCACGACAAAAAGCTCCTTGCCCTTATATTAGAACAAAAGGTCTTTTTCGACAACAGACCCCTCGGGGACCACCGCTGCTGTATTTCGGGAATTTGTAATGGTGACCGATCCTTTTATGGTCACATTGGCTTCAAAATAAACATCGCCAACCACTTCCAACGCATCACAACTCAATAAAGAAGGCATGCCCAGAGAGAACCGTTTGTTAAAATCATCGATATGTTTATAGTAGGCGGGGTCCAGCTTGATTTTGACCCTATCCGTCTCGGTCTGTGGGTTTGGCATCAAGCAACCGTCTTCCAAAAGGACGAAACGATCGGACCGGAGGGCCAGCAGATCGTTGCATGTCTTGACTGGAAAAAAGCGGGTCCGCGGCACGCAAACCGCCGTCGCTCCTTCAAACAGGGAGATGGCCGCCCCCATGGCCGTTTCGAGCTGGAAAACCGGCGGGCTCTCTTCGTTTCTGGGATCCAGAGGCTTGGGATTGATGATCATTGGCAGTTTGACCATGCCCTCCTTATCGATAACGTCCTGCAGGCAACGAAGATTGACCCAAATGTTGTTGGTATTGAAATATCGATACCGATCGATATTCTGAAACGCCGTCTTCTGCTCGGGTGGGCATTGGGCGTACTCCCGAAGTACAAGTTGGCCGGATCGGTACCGGGCGAGGTGTCCGCCTTTGGCGTCCGAGGGCAGTCTTTGGGCAACCTCCATCATAAAGGGCAGCTTTTTTTCAACAAAAAACCCCATGAGCGACATATCGAGAGAAGCACTCAGATTGTCGGAGTTGGAAACGAGCGCGAACCGGAACCCCCGGTCCAGAAGCCGTTTTAAAAGGCCCGAGGTGTGGAGGGCGATATAGATATCCCCGTGACCCGGTGGATTCCACTCCAGGTGGGACGCTCCGGGACAGTTGGCGGGGTATAAATCCGATTGAAGTATTTTAGGAAACTTGTGCTGGAAAAAGGTCATCGGTTCGATGGAAGATCCAATGCGGCGTAGTTCGGAAAGCGTTTCCTGGTGAGTGCTGAAACTGTTCATGAGGCAGAGAGCGCCCCTTTGTGAAGCGGTTTGAGCGAGAATGACTTCTAAAAAGGAGCGGCCGTTTTTAACCTTCAGCCGTGATTTTGGCCCCAGCAGCCCCATACTGGTGCCCAACCCGCCATTGAGCACGATTCGCACAAATTGACCGGATGCCGCTATACCGGCGGATTCAAAGCTTTCCAGTTCCTCCAGCGCCAGCATATCCCCAGGATTGACCGGTTCAATTTCCCGGTCATGAATCATACAATTCTTTCCGGCTTCCAATTGATCGTAATAGTATAAAAATGTTTGAATGATCGTCGGTGAAATGCTTTCGGCTTCCATTTTCCGGATAACCGCCTGCCGGGAGGTTGTGTCTAGGAGGGAAGCCTCCATGGATCAATATCCTTTCGTAAACAGTATTGGCGGAAGTGAAAAAATTCCAAGGCAACAAGAAAAGCGTCTTGTAAGTACCCGGACCCTTACGGTATATCAATGTGATCTGAACCAATCTTTGGTATTGAAAGAGTACCACAAATAAAAAGAAAAACAAAGCTCTATACATATTCCGAGGTTTGTTTTTTCCAACCACCCCTTAGGATTGAGACGATCCTGAAGGGTCGTTTCAATCCGTTGTTTAAAGAGATCGGCCGCAAAGCCCCGATGAAATCGGGGGGAAAGAGACGTTTTGAAGTTGGCTTTCTAAAATGCGGCTTTAATGGCTCCCCCATCCACGGGAATAGACGCACCGGTAATATAAGCTGCTTTTTCCGATGCCAGAAACGCCGCGAGCGCCCCCAGCTCCTCGGGCTCACCGATGCGGCCGACCGGAACCGGTTCTCCCATCTTTTCAAATACCGCCGACAGGGGTTTTCCCGATTGCTTCGCGACGGCCTCACCATATTCGATAATCCGGTCCGTCCGAGTGTAGCCTGGCAATATGTTGTTGACCGTAATACCATCCTTTCCGAGCTGGTTCGCAAGGGTCTTGGCAAGTCCGTGAACCGACGGCCTGATGGCATTCGACAGCACCAGCGGGGCCAGGGGTTCCTTGACGGAAAGACTCGTGATGTTGATAATCCGACCCCAATTTAATGCCTGCATATGGGGAACGGCAGCCCGAATAAGCCGTACCACGCTCATCATGGATAGTTCAAAAGCAGCTTGCCACGAGATATCGTCAAAATCAAAGAAATCCCCCCCCGGTGGTCCCCCGGCGTTTGTGACAAGAATATGCAGCCGGCCGAAATGGGATACGGTTTTTTCTACAGCTTCCTGAATATGCGCCGGATTTGTCATGTCGGCCACAACCGCCAGGATATTCGCCCCGGTCGCCTTGGATATTTCTTCTCTCGCCCTGTCCAGATCGACTTCATTCCTTGCACAGATGGTCACCCCGGCGCCTTCGGCGGCAAGGGCCTCGGCACAGGCCCGACCCAATCCTTTGGAGGATGCCGCCACAAGGGCTGTTTTATTCTTCAATCCAAGCTCCATAGTTCACTCCTTAAAAAGTTGGTCTCTCTTGAGCGTAGTAACAAGAGTATCGTATTCTCTTGCTTTTTATCCTCTGATCCAGGTTTCAGGTGTCGAGTGTCAGGCATGGATAGCGCTCTGGCCGGCACCTGACACCCGACACCTGAAACCTGTTTTTACCCTAATCGCAATTAACCGACAAGTAAAGACGGGTGGTGATTTTCTATCCAGGTTCCCACTTGAACACTGAAAAACAGGGTAAAAAATAACCATCGGTCAGGGTATCTTGACAAAAAAAACTTCTCTCTTTATAAAACTCGGTGCATCTTGGGCCGCTGATCCCGGGCTGCAACAGACAGGACAGCCCGCCCTGATGGCCGTTAATCGATCGGCAATCATCAATGGCCACGACCGTGGACCGGTTTTTGCACGGAGACAATCATTGGTAAAAAAGACCGAGGCCTCCCCCGCTTAAGGGCGCATAAAAAAAGGAGATAAAGGTGCTTGAAGAAATCAAACAGCAGGTAGAAGAGAAAAGCCATCTGGTCAACCGTATCCGTCAGGAAATTGAGAAAGTTCTCGTCGGGCAGCGAAAGCTGGTGGATGGACTGCTGATGGGGTTGCTCACCAAGGGCCATATCCTCATCGAAGGCGTGCCGGGGCTGGCAAAAACCAGTGCGGTAAAAGCCCTCGCGGCAACCGTCCAGGCAGACTTCAAACGGATCCAGTTCACACCGGATCTTCTTCCCGCGGACCTCATCGGGACCGAAGTTTTTCTTCCCAAAACGGCGGAGTTCATCATTAAAAAAGGACCCATCTTTCACAACATTATTCTTGCGGATGAAATCAACCGAGCGCCGTCCAAGGTTCAGTCCGCCCTGCTCGAAGCCATGCAGGAACGCCAGGTGACCATCGGGGATTCCACTTTTCCCCTGTCGGACCCTTTTCTCGTCATGGCCACCCAGAACCCGATAGAGCAGGAGGGGACTTACCCGCTTCCCGAAGCCCAGGTGGACAGGTTCATGCTGAAGCTCATTATTGACTATCCGAGCAAAACGGAAGAGAAAGAGATCATGAAGCGTGTGGGCTTCGACACACCGGCGACCATCGAACAGGTAATCACGCCGGAAAGCCTTAATGAAATCGTCTCTCTGATCGGGAACATCTATGTCGATGACAAGCTCAAAGACTATATGGTGGACCTTGTATTCGCAACCCGGACCCCCGGAGAATACAACCTGGATCTTTCCGACTACATACAGTTCGGCGCGTCCCCCCGGGCCACCATCTTTTTAAGCCTGGTGGCAAGGGCATATGCGTTTCTGCAGGGGCGCCCTTATGTAACACCACAGGATATTAAAACCATTGCGCCGGATGTTCTCAGGCACCGGATCATCCTCAGTTATGAGGCTGAAGCCGAAGACATGACCACGGACCAGATCATCGGCCATATCTTCGACGGCGTACCGGTGCCCTGACAATAAGAATCGCGAGGGACACCAACGTGGGGGGATAAGACAAATCGACTTCCCCTTTTGGACAGACAACTATTTAGGGATAATTATTTCCAGCTATGTTGCCGCCTGAACTGATAAAAAAAATAAAAAAGATTCACATTCGAAGCGGCCGTTTGGTCAATACCATGATGGCAGGGCAGTACAAATCGGTGTTTCGTGGTTCAGGCATCGAATTTGAGGAAGTGCGCGAATACTCCCCCGGGGATGAGGTCAAAAGCATTGACTGGAAGGTCTCGGCCCGAATGGGACGGCCTTATATCAAACGTTTTCGTGAGGAGCGCGAGCGCATCGTCATGCTGCTGGTGGATATGAGCGGCTCGGGCGGATTCGGCACAACGGATGCCCTCAAGAAAGAGACGGCTGTTGAAACTGCGGCGATTCTTGCCTTCAACGCCATTCGTAACAATGACAAGGTGGGCGTCATTCTGTTCACGGACCAGGTGGAAAAATATATCCCGCCCCAGAAAGGGGCCGCCCATGTGTGGCGTGTCATCAAGGAGATCTACACTTTTGAACCCGTCCGGAAAAAAACGGATATCGAAAGCGCCGTCAAATACCTGGGACAGGTGTGCCGAAAACGGGCGCTGTCGTTCCTGATCTCCGATTTTATCGCCGAAAATTATGTCGCTCCCCTGAAAATCGCCGCCAGAAAACATCAAATGATCGGTGTGCTGATTTCGGACCCGGGGGATTTCGAGCTTCCCAGGGGGGGCTTGATGATGCTGGAAGATCTTGAAACCGGGGAGACTCTTTTTCTCGATGCCTGGGACAAACGGACGAGAAGACAATTCACGGGGAAAAAGAGATCGAACTATAACCAGATCCTTGAAACGCTCAAAGCGGCTGATATCAGGTGCTGTCCGATCAGTACCGCCGATTCGGTGTCGGACACGCTTATCAAATTTTTCCGCCAACTGGAGAAAATGAAACGGTAGCGCGATGAGAAAAGTCAGTATTGCCATAGCCTTTATTCTCGCTCTCTGGAGCTGCCTCGGGTATGCCCAGGACCCGCCGGTTCCATCCGGGAAAACCGTGCCGGCACAAGTGCAGCCATCGACGGTTCAGGGACCCGGGGAAACATCCGACAACCCGGCGCCCATGACCGATATTCATGATATAAAACCGCTGGTTTCCGTACCGGTACCTATTTCTTGGGGGACCGTGGCGCTCTGGACGGCAATCCTCCTGACGGCCGTCGGATTGCTGTGGGGCGCCTGGTTTCTCCGGCGTCGGCGGCGGGGCCCCGTTGTGGAATCAATAGAGGCCGTGCCGGCACCCGAAGAGACGGCGCTGCAGCGGCTGGCAAGCCTGTCCGCGGAATCGAGAATGGAAGGAAAAGGATATTATTTTCAGCTCTCTTTTATCCTTCGGGAATATCTCCAGGGCCGGTTCGGTATCGACGGAATCGAAATGACCACCGAAGAGCTCCTGCCCCATGTGGAAAAACTCGTGCTTGACAGAGAATTGAAGCAGGGCGCCAAAAAGTTCATCATCACCTGCGATCCCGTGAAATATGCCGATGCGCCCTGTTTTCAGGAAAGAATGGCGGCGGATTTCGCCTTTGTCAAAACCTTTGTCGAAAAAACAACAATCCCCGTCGAGGACATGATGGAAGCAGCCGGCGGATCAACCGCCGGTGCTCCGGAGTGAACGCCCGTGTTTCGATTTGAAGACCCATATATTCTGACACTGCTCGTTCTGGTTCCCCTGGTGGCACTCTACCGAAAACACCGGCACTCTCCGTTGCGGCTTGGCGCTTCCACTGTTCGGCCGGTGGAAAATATGTCGCCAGGCATTTTTGCCACATTGGCCCGGTTTCTGCCGGTACTGAAATACGGCGCCCTGTGCCTGATGATCATCGCCCTGGCCCGGCCCCAATGGGGAACCAGAGAGATGAGCATTCGCACCGAAGGTATCAACATCATGCTGGCGGTGGACCTTTCCGAAAGCATGGCGGCCCTGGATTTCAGGAAAAACGGTAAAATCGTAGACCGACTAGAAGCCGCCAAGGGAGTTATCCATGACTTTATCGCAAAACGGTCGGGAGACCGTATCGGCCTGGTGGTGTTCGGCTCCCAGGCATATACCCAGTTGCCGCTCAGTAGGGATTACGATACCATTTCCACGATTCTCGAGCAGCTCAAAATAGGCGCCGCGGGAAAAAGCACGGCCATCGGGGATGCCGTCGGTATCTCTTTGAAACGGCTGGCGGACATCGAGGGAAAATCGAATATCATCATTCTTCTTACCGACGGCCGAAGCAACAGCGGTGTGCTGTCGCCCGAAGCCGCCGTCGAAATCGCCGCCCAAAAAGAGGTCAAGATATACACGATCGGCATCGGTGGAAAAGGCGAAGCCCCGTTTCGGGTAAACCTTCCGGGATATGGGGATCGGTATGTCTACCAGAAGGTGGATATGGATGAACCCGCTCTCAAGGATATCGCGAAAAAAACAAAGGGGCTCTATTTTCGCGCGGAAAACCTGGGAAGCCTGGAAAAGATATATGACACCATCGATCAACTGGAAAAAACGGAAGTCGTTGTGAAAACATACGATAATTACAGGGACCTCTATTCCGTCGCCCTTTTGCCGGCGTTCATATGTCTGGGACTTTGGATGTTACTGATTCATACACGATTTTTGAGGGTGCCATGAGTTTCTCCGCCATCAATATGTTATGGCTCATCTGGGCCGTACCGGTGCTGCTTCCGGTATGCCTCTGGGGCCTTCGCAAACGGAAAGCGATTCTCTCCGGGTATGCCACGGAAAAGGGTCTTTCCGCCATATCTCCCCATATTTCCGGTTTCCGGCGCTGGACAAAAACGGTGCTCCTTCTGGTAACGATCCTACTGATGGCCATCTCCCTGGCGGGGCCCCAATACGGGTACAGCTGGAAAGAGATCGAGCGGCGCGGTGTGGATCTCATGCTTGTCCTCGACTGCTCCCGAAGCATGCTGGCGGAAGATATCCGACCCAGCCGGCTGGAGCGGGCCAAGCGGGAAGTATTCGATCTGCTCAGCATGTTGCAGGGAGACAGGGTGGGACTTGTCGCCTTTGCGGGTACGGCGTTTCTTCAATGCCCGCTTACCCTCGACTATGAGGGGTTTCATCTGTTTCTGGACGCCCTGAATCCCGGTTTTCTGCCGGTGGGTGGCACCGATCTGGCCGGCGCCGTAACCACGGCTGTCTCGGCGTTTAACCAGGAAGACGCCACCGACAAGGCCATCCTCCTGATTACCGACGGTGAAAGCACCGGGGAGAATCCATTGGATGCCTCCCGGAAAGCGGCGGAAGCGGGTATCAAGTTGTTCTGTATTGGTGTGGGCGCCGGTGAGGGGGTTCCGATTCCCACCGAAGACGGCGGGTTCATAAAAGATCGGGAGGGTAATATCGTTCTCAGCAAACTCGACGAGCCAACCTTGAAACAGATGGCAGCCATCACCTCCGGCGCCTATGTTCGGTCCGTGGCGGGAGACATGGATCTGGATGCCATCTACCAGCGCTATATTCGGGGAACCATGGAAGCCGCTGAACTCGGTGAACAGAAAACAAAAGTGTTCGAAAATCGTTACCAATGGATTCTGGCGTTGTCGGTACTCCTTCTTTTTCTGGAATTTTTGATTCCGGTAAGGAAAATGATCTCTATCTGGATACTGGTATTGCTGTTTGCCGCCTCTCCTCGTCCCGCATCGGCTTCAGAGTTGAAAAAGGCACTTGAACAGGGCCAGGCGGCCTATTCGTCCGCGGAGTTTGAGGCGGCCGCCAACCACTTTGTGGCCGCCCAGCTCGAAGCGCCGGACAAGGCCGAGATCGCATACAATCTGGGAAACTCCCGATACAAGGCCGGGGACTACGACGGCGCCATTCAAGCCTTTCGGCAGGTTCTGGATGCCGACGATGCCATTTTGAAGGAAAAGGCCCGTTACAACATGGGAAACGCCTATTTCAGAAAAGGTGATCTCGACACGGCCATCGAGAATTACGAGGCGGCTCTCTCCCTGGACAAAACCGATGCCCAGGCCCGTGAAAATCTCGAATTCGTTAAAGTGCTGAAGGCCAATCCGCCACCGGAAAAAGAACAGGATCAAAAAGACAAGAAAGAGAAGAGTGATAAGAACGACCAGAAAAAAGGGGGGAACCAGGAACAGCCCGGAAATCAGGAAAAAAACGAACCGGAAAAGCAGCAGGAGAGCGCCCAAAACCAGCAGCAGAATGGCGAGAAAGAGAAAGGCCGGGAAGAGAGCGAAGATCCTCAGCCCCCGGCACCGAAAGAGAAAGCGTCTTCCGATCCCCAGCAAGAGGAGACGCAGGATCAGGCAGCCGGCAACAAGGATAACACGGCACCTGATGAAGAGACTATGCGGCAGGCGGAGAAAATGCTCAACCGGCTTCAGGATCAGCCGGGGCGCGCCATGATACCGGCCTACCGGGAGAAACGGGTTGATAAAGATTGGTAAAAAGAGACTCTAATTTGAATCTGTCCGACTTATGCTTTATATAACGCGCATGAAATACTTATTTCGAAATCCATGGGCGCTCGTTATCTTCGTGCTCCTGTACTATTGTGCCCTTGCTCCGGTTCTCTCCCATGCCCAGGCGCCATCGGTCCAGGCCACTGTCGACACCACCCGGACATCTCTCGATTCTCCCATTCGCCTTTCGGTGACCCTCCCGGGAGAAGACGGCACCGTGGACACAAGCATCATAAAGGATTTCAAGGTGCTTTCCCAGGCAACCGGCAGTAGTATTCAAATCATCAACGGCCGGGTTAACCGCGAACGAACATTCACTTTTACCCTGCTTCCCCTGCGGGAAGGCAGTCTATCCATCCCCGCCCTGCCTGCCAATATAGATGGAAAAACGTCTTTCACCCAGCCCATCACGGTTCAAGTATCGAAAAGCACGCGTTCCGCGGACGCCCCCGTAGATGTTCAAGTAACCGGTTCGGTCAACATCCTCCGCCCTTATCTGGGCCAGCAGATAGTGTATACGTTTCAGTTGCTTTATGGGGTTCAGCTCGCCAACACCAACTATGAAGCGCCCTCATTCGACGGATTTTCCGCCACCCAGATCGGCAAACAGGAATCGGGCCAGGCGATTGTAAACGGAAAACGTCTTCAGACGGTTAAAATTTCCTACCTGCTGGTGCCGCTTAAAACCGGCCGATTGACCATTGCGCCTGCCGAACTGCAGTGCGATCTTGTCTCTTCACGGCGCAGGAGCCGATCCATGTTCGATTCGTTTTTCGACGACTCTTTTTTCGGCAGTTCCGACCTGATACCGAAGGTGTTTCGAACCGATCCTGTCGCAATCGAGGTGCTCCCGTTGCCGGAATGGTCGGGGCCTGAACAGTTTTCAGGCCTTGTGGGGCAATTGGACATGCGGGCCGAGTTGGAATCCGACGCTGTTGCCGTGGGTGAATCGGTCACGTTTTCCGTGACGCTCGAGGGGAAAGGCAATCTCCAGGATGCGGACACCGTGCAGTGTCAGGTACCCGATGCATTCAAACAGTATGCAGACCAGCCGGAGACGGATGTAACACTCGGACCCGGCGGTTATGCCGGAAAAAAGGTTTTCAGAACCGCCCTGGTACCGGTCCGGGAGGGCGACTATACACTTAACGTGGTTCCCCTGGTCTATTTCAATCCTGAGGATGTCTCCTATCACCGCTTAACAGCTTCCCCACTTTCACTTTCGGTTCATCCATCCGACAACCCGGCCGAAACCCCAACCGTGTTTTCGACCCTGGACACCGGCAGCAGTTCGCTCTCCCTGAAAAAGCAAAAAGTAGATTTCACGGGAAGGGACATTTTATCTCTCAAAACCGGCCTGGATGCGCTTTCAAGTAGAGAATCGATCTCCACGGCCCGGTTTTTAGTACTCCTGGCAGCCCCGGGGGCCGTGTTTCTGATCTTCATAGGCATCTTGAGCATTACGAAAAAGGATGACCGGCCGATGGCCGTCATGACCCGAAAGTCCCGTCGGGCACTCCAGGCCGCCGGCCAAGCCACCGGAGAGAGAGACTCATCCGAACTGCTTTCAAATCTCTACCGGGCATTGCTCTACTCCGTTCTGGCCAGGGCCGGAATACTTGGAGAATCCCTGACCCGGCAGGAAGTGGAAACGCTGCTTGCGGCAAACCGTGTGGATGATAAAACTGCCTCCGGGGTATCGGAACTTCTTGGAAGACTCGAGTCCGCTCTGTTCGGCAAAAGCGCGCTTTCCGAGGATCAGCAAAAAGCACTGGTCTCGGAGACCCGTGACATGGTGAAGAGGCTCGTTAGATGAAACAATCGCTTTCTAAATTTTTTCGAAACTGCGTTCTGGGCGGTTTACTGCTTCTCGCCTGCGGCATCCCGGCCCATGCGGACACCCGTGCCCAGGACTTTCTGGACGGTCTCAAGCACTATGAGGCCGGGGAATATGAAAAAGCGGCGGTGCTGTTCGATAGACTGGTGGCCGACGGCATCCACAACGGAAAACTCTACTACAACCTTGCCAACGCCTATCTTAAACAGAACAATCTCGGCTTGGCGATGCTCTGGTATGAACGGGCCCAGCGGCTGATCCCCGGAGACCCGGACCTGAATTTCAATATGGATTATGCCCGATCCCTGTTGAAAGATGAACCGGGAACGTTCAGTTCACCGGTATTTCAGGTGATCTTTTTCTGGAAAGAGTTGTTGCCGACAGTTGTGTGGCAGTGGATCGGCATTATTACCGGTACTATTTTCTGGTGCCTCCTTGCCGGCGCTTATTATTTTAGAAAAAGGGGCCTGAGACCGTTCATTTACAGCTTTTTGTGTGTCATGTTGCTCTCGTCCGGCACTGCCGTGTACCTTTCCAACGCATCGACGCTTCACCCCCGGGCGGTTGTCCTGGATAAGGTCGTATCGGTCCGGTCCGGAATTTCATCCGAAACGACCGAGCTTTTCGTGCTTCACGAAGGCACCCTTGTGGCGGTTGAGAAACAGATGGACGGGTATCTGAAAATCCGTTACGCCAAAGACAAGATCGGATGGGTTTCCAATAGAAATGTGAAAATAATTTAAGTTTTCAAAGGAGCATATAAATGATGATCCAAGTTGAACAGTTGACGAAGTATTATGACGACCTGTGTGCGGTGGATCACATCGATCTGACCGTTAAACGGGGGGAGATCCTGGGGCTTCTGGGGCCGAACGGCGCGGGCAAGACCACGACCCTTCGAATGCTCACGGGCTATTTCCTGCCGACCTCCGGAACCATTCGGGTCAAGGAGCATTCTGTACACGAACGCCCGAAACAGATCAAACAACTCATGGGGTATCTTCCGGAGTCCGCGCCGCTGTATCACGGCATGTTCGTGTATGATTATCTCAATTATGTCGCAAATATTCGGGGCCTTGACCGAACCCAAAAAGAAGCGCGCATTCACCACCTGGCCAAGCTGTGCGGGCTTGAACACATTATGCACCGCGCCGTCAGCGAGCTTTCCAAGGGGCTCAAACAACGGGTCGGTCTTGCCCATGCTATGATGAGTGATCCCGAAATACTGGTACTCGATGAACCCACATCGGGTCTGGACCCCAACCAGATTGTGGAAATTCGTGACATTATCCGTGAAATCGGCAGGGAAAAAACGGTTATCCTCTCCACCCATATCCTGCCCGAAGCCGAAGCTGCCTGCGACCGGGTGGTAATCATCAATAAGGGCCGAATCGTTGCCGATGGACCCACCGAGCTTTTGAAGCAGTCCGGCAGGTCTGAAACGACTCTTTTTGTTTCTCTTAAAAACGCACCGGCTGAAACCGCTGTCGCCCTGCTGTCCGAAATCGATGGCGTTCAGTCGGTACAAGAACAGAGTGAGGCATCCACCGCAACGCTCACCGCCCTGAAATTGACCTGCCCTTCAGATCCGGATCCCAGGGAACTTGTCTACAACGCCATCAAAAAGACCGACTGGGTGCTCATGGAATTTCGTCAGGAAACCAAAACCCTCGAAACCATTTTCCAAGAACTGACCAAGGAGAATTGACATGCAGCAGGTGCTCCATATATTCCGTAAAGAGTTCACAGACTATTTCATTTCGCCCATTGCATATATCGTCATTGCCGTTTTTCTGCTGATTACCGGCTGGTTTTCCTTTTCGACTTTTTTCATTTACAACCAGGCGGAATTGAGAGGCTTTTTTCAACTGCTCCCCTTTGTTTTTTCTTTTGTGATACCGGCCTTGACCATGCGACTGTTTTCCGAGGAGCTTAACGTGGGGTCCTACGAAACACTTCTCACTCTGCCGGTGACAACCGGGGATATCATTCTGGGTAAATTTTTCGCGGCCGTTGCCTTTGTGGCCGTCATGCTGCTGCCCACCGTATCCTATCCGATATTCATCACTTTTCTGGGCGATCTTGATACGGGCCCCGTGCTGGGAGGGTATATCGGCGCCCTGTGCCTGGGCGGCGCATTCAGCGCTGTGGGTCTCTTTGCCTCCAGCCTGACGCGGAATCAGATTATCGCCTTTATCATCGGCATGATCATCTGTTTTACCCTGGCCATTCTCGACCAGATGCTGATTTTCTTTCCCGGAAAAATCGTCTCTGTCATCAGCTATTTAAGTGCCCACAACCATTTTGAAAATATTGCCAAAGGGATTGTCGATTCCAGGGACCTTTTATACTTTCTCAGTGTTGTGTTTATCGCTCTGTTCGCAACAAGCCTGGTGATGGAAGAGAAGAAATAAGGAGATATCATGACCGCAAAAAAAAGATCTCAAAAATATTTACGATTCACTATCTACCTGGTGGTCGTGGTACTGATCAACATCGTAGGCATATCCCTCTTTTTCAGATGGGACCTTACCAAAAACAAGGTCTATTCCTTGTCCGAAGTGAGCAAAACGGTGGTTTCGACCCTCACGGAACCGATGACGATCAAGGTGTTTTTCACCAGGGACCTGAAGGCCCCCTATAACAATATCGAACGTTACCTGAGGGACCTTCTGGAGGAGTATGCCATTTATGGCAACCGGTTCTTCAATTACCAGTTTTTCGACGTATCGCCGCAATCCGAGGGAATCGGGTCAAGTGAAAACCAGCAACTGGCAAGCAGTTATGGTATTCAACCCGTCCAGATTCAGACGCTGGAGGAAGACCAGCTCATGGTCAAGCGCGCCTATATGGGACTGGTCATTATCCACGGCGACATTGTGGAACGGATTCCCACCATCACATCCACCGACGGTCTTGAATACACCCTGACCACCACGTTTCAACGGGTAAACAATAAAATCAGTGCCCTGCTGGGCCTGACGGACAACATACGGGTCCAGCTGCTGTTGTCCGACAGCCTGAAAACCGTGGCGCCGCTGATGGGTCTTGACACGTTGCCGGACATCCCCGAAACGGTCGAGTCTATCATCAACAAGCTGAACCAGAAAAATTACAATCGCCTGACATACTCGTTTCAGAACCCGGCAACGGATGAGCAACAGGAGACCGCGACCCGCACATACAACGTGATGCATCTCAAGTGGCCCGAAATCGAAAAAGACAACGTGGCGGCCGGCAGCGGCGTCATCGGACTTGTCATGTCTTACGGGGACAAAACCGTAACCCTGCCGATTCTTCAGGTACTTCGCATACCGATTATCGGCACCCAGTATCAACTGGCCTCTCCGGAAGAGATTGAAGAGATGATCAACGCCGAAGTGGAAACCCTGGTGGATATCAACGAAAGCATCGGATATCTGGCAGATCACGGCACCCTTTCATTCGGGGCCGGGATGGGGATGATGCCGGGACAACAGGACCCCGCCGGTACGCTTTCCACCTTCAGCGAGCTGGTGGGGAAGACCTACAGCCCCCGCCAGTTTTCTCTTTCCGAGGAATCGGTACCCCGGGATGTTCAAAGTATCATCGTGGCGCGACCGACAGAGCCATTTACCGATTTCGAACTGTTTCAACTCGATCAGGCCCTGATGCGGGGACAAAATCTTATCCTATTTCTGGATCCCTTCAAAGAGGTCCCGTCCCAGCAGATGGATCCAAGGGGGTATCAGAGCCAGCCACCAACCTATGTTCCCGTTGATTCCGGTCTGGAGAAACTTCTTGCCCATTGGGGGGTCAGCGTCACACCGTCCATCGTGATGGACAAGAATTGTTATGAACAGAACCTTTCCCGGAACATGGGCGGTGGAAAACAACCCCTTTATTTCGCGCCCATTCTCAAATCGGAAAATATTAACCACTCTTTGCCGATGACGCGCAACATAAAGGAACTTGTGGTGCTGAAAGCGTCCCCTTTGGTGCTCAACGATAACGTTCTCGGGGAAAACAACCTGAAGGCTACCGTCGTGCTCTCTTCCTCCGACGAAGCCTGGGAAATGAACGCCCCCATCAACCTGAACCCCATGTACCACAGCCCCCCGGGCCCGGAAGAGATGGAAAAAAAGACCCTGGCCTGTACGATCGAAGGCCGTTTTCCAAGCTATTTTGCGGGAAAACCCATACCGGAAAAAGCCCAGGCCGATGATGGATCCGAAGACACCGACGCCGATAGCGGGGAAGCGCCTGACGGTGATACGGTCACGCCCGACCCGGTAATGTCCCGGGTTGAAAGTGAAGGCGGCAGATTGGACACCGGCCGGTCGGCCAATATATTTCTCATGGGTTCCGGAGAAATGCTCAAAGACAATTTGGTGGATGCGGAAGGGAAAACACCCAACGGTATGCTGGTGATGAACGTGATCGATGCCCTCAATCAGCATGACGATGTCGCCATGATGCGCAGTAAGACCCAGCGCCACAATCCGCTCGACGAAACGAGTGTGACAGCGAAAACCACCATAAAAGCGATCAATATCGCGGGCCTTCCGGTCCTGGTGGTTCTTTTCGGGCTTCTGGTCTGGATGCGCAGACATGCACGCAAAAACTCGATCCGGCGGATGTTTGAAACTGAATAAGGAGTCTTTCAATGAAAGTTAAAGAATTTATTGTTCTGGCCGTGGTGATTATACTTCTGGGAACCTATCTTTTCCTGCGGAACAGCGATCGGTCCCAATATGAGCTTCCTTGGGTTTCTTCAGTGAAAACCGAAGAGATATCCCGGATAGAAATCGCCTCTTCCGAAAACAAGGTGGAAATGACCCGTTCGGACGATCAGTGGCAGATTGGAGACAAGCAATATCCGGCTGACGAAATAAAAATAAAAAACATGCTTAAAGAGCTTGATGGACTGAAACTCACAGCCCTTGTTTCAGAAGCCAAAGCGTATGCCCGATATGACCTTTCCGATGAAAAGAAGATTTCCGTCAAGGCCTGGGCTGGTGACCGGCTGGTGCGGAATATGGACATCGGCAAAACCGCCGACACTTATCAGCACACCTTTGTCCGGTTGGGCGACGACCCGAACGTGTATCATGCCCGGAACAACTTCAGGCGAACATTCGAACAGACAACCGATACCCTGAGGGACAAGACCGCCCTCTCTTTCGATAGCGACACTATTAAAGAGGTACGGATCTCTTCCGGCGACAACGACCTGACCCTGACTTTGGGAGAAGCACCGAATGAAACGCCGGTTTCGGAAGCGGAGGCACAAGAAACGTCCGCCGCTCCGCCCTCACCCAAAGGGGCTCCTGGTGCTGAAGAATCAAAACCGGTCTGGTTGGCCGAAGACGGCAAACCAGCACCGGCGGATGCCATTCAGCGTCTCTTGTCCCAACTCGCTCATCTGACATGCGCCGGTTATCTGGAGGAAGACCGGAAAGAGGATTTGGTGCATCCCATTCGCACGATCATACTCAAGGGAGAGCAGTCATTTTCCTTAACTATTTTTGAAAAACAGGAATCCGAAACATCATACCCGGCAACTTCCAGCCAGAACAAGTACCCCTTTACATTGAGCGATTCCACATGGACGCGACTTAATGAGAGCCTGGACACGCTTTTCGGAACGGAAGAAACGCCCTGATCTAAAGGAGCCATTTTCAAAACGTTTTCCCGACACAGACGGGATCAAGCCCATCCCGACACAGACGGGATCAAGCCCAAAGCATATCGCCCTTCCGGGGGTCGGCCCAAAAGTGACGTTTTGAAATTGGCTGTAAAAAAAGCAGCTCTCTTTTCCCAGGTGGGTGTTTCCCACCTGGGAAAAAGCCTTCCCGCCAATGCTCAATATCGGTTGAAAACGCCCTCTCTTTTTTAAATGACATATCTGGTTCCGAAAGCTTTTGCGAACTTATGTTAGATTTTTGTTAGCGTTCTAACATTGCTTGTTGTTTGGCTGCTTGTATAGTAGATAGACCTGATTGAATACTAAGGCACTAACAAAATTCTAATGAAGTTATTTCAAGTTGCCGTCTTTTGAAAAAGGCACCGTGATCTTGATTACTGTTTTGATAAAAAAGTAAAAACTGGAAGTTGCATTATGGACATATATTTTATTTCCCTCATTTTGCTCGCATCTTTTGCGGTGTTTGACCTGGTTGTCGGTGTCAGCAACGATGCGGTCAATTTTTTAAACTCATCCATCGGCTCGCAGGTGGCGCCGCTGCGTGTGATTCTTTTTATTGCCAGCCTGGGAATATTGGCAGGCGTCACTTTTTCCAGCGGCATGATGGAAGTGGCCAGAAAAGGTATTTTCCACCCTCAATTTTTTACCATGCCGGAGCTTATTACCATATTCCTTGCCGTAATGATCACCGATATTCTGCTGCTGGATCTGTTTAACACCTTCGGTCTGCCCACCTCTACCACGGTGTCTATCGTTTTTGAACTGCTGGGAGCAGCAGTCGGTGTGTCACTTATTAAGATCGCCGCCTCCGGAGATGGTTTGGTCAATCTGTCTCAATATATTAATACCGGAGAAGCGTTGGGGATTATTTCGGGAATTCTGCTATCTGTTGTTGTCGCCTTTTTTTTCGGCGCGGTCGTTCAATATGTGACCCGTCTTGTTTTCACGTTTGATTATCAGAAACGCATGAAACGATATGGCGGTCTTTGGGGGGGACTCGCCCTGGCTGTTATTACCTATTTCATTCTCATAAAAGGCGCCAAGGGCGCTTCCTTTATCTCCAGCGACATGCACGAATGGATTAAAACACATTCCCTGGTCATCATGTCCGGAAGCTTTGTTGTCTTTGCCTTCATTTTTCAGATGCTGCTTTTTTTCACCAGAATCAATATTCTGAAACCGATTGTGCTGATCGGTACCTTTGCCCTGGCCATGGCCTTCGCCGCCAATGACCTGGTGAACTTTATCGGGGTACCGCTGGCCGGTATGAATGCCTATGGGGTTGCCAGTGCCTCGGGTTCACCTCTGACAGTTACCATGGATGCGCTTCAGGAAAAAGTGCCCTCCAGCACGAACCTGCTCTTGCTGGCAGGGGCTATCATGGTTATTACTCTGTGGCTTTCCAAGAAAGCCCGCACCGTGACGGAAACAGAGGTAAATCTGGGTCACCAGGACGAAGGTGTCGAACGCTTCGGGTCTTCTGCTCTCTCGCGAGTAGTGGTTCGAATGGCCTGTGTTCCCATTGATCTTGTAAAAAGAATAACACCATCGTTCATCGGAAGAAGAATATCCAAACGACTATTGCCACCGGTTTTCCGGCAGGCAAAAACAGACGTGGAAGAAAGGCCCTCTTTCGACTTGCTGCGTGCCTCGGTAAATCTGATGGTCGCAAGCGCCGTTGTCTCTTACGCAACCTCTCACAAGCTTCCCCTTTCCACCACCTATGTAACATTCATGGTGGCCATGGGATCCTCCCTGTCGGACCAGGCCTGGGGGCGGGAAACCGCGGTATATCGGGTAACCGGTGTTTTGACGGTCATCGGCGGATGGTTTCTGACGGCGGTCGCGGCCTTTACGGTTTCAATCTTTTTTTCGACTTTTATCTATCACTTCAAACTCTACGCAGCCGTTATCCTTTTGGGAATCATTGTTCTGATGATCTGGAGAAACCACCGGTTGCATTCCCAGCGAAAAGAGGAGACTCTGAACCTGGCGGCGTTCAGCTTGAAAAAAGTCACCACGGCCCAGGCGGCTATTACGATGTCCTTTGAGCACGCGGGGGCTTTTCTCAATGAGGTCGGTGATAATTTGTCCAACGCTTTCGACGGACTCTTTTTTGAAAACCGGACCATTCTCAAAACCGCCAGAGCCAAGACCAAAAAGATACAGCAGTGGGCCAATGTTCTGATGGCAAACATTTTCAAGACGCTTTATCTATTGAAAAAATATGATCTAGAGGGATCCCAGAAATATATATCCACCATTCGATCTCTCCAGGAAATCGCCGAAAGTCACCGGGATGTCGTTATCCGTGCTTACCAGCATGTGGATAATCTCCATACCGGGTTATCGAGTGCGCAGCAGCAGGAGTTTGAACAAATCAGAGACGGTCTCATCGGTCTGCTGAAAGATGTGTCCGGCAGACTGCTTGAAAGAAAAAAGCTCGATCATGACGCCCTTTCCCGTCAACACGATGCCCTTCAGCAAATGGTAGCTGATTTTGACAGGCGGCAAATCGAGCGAATTCAAAAAAGAGAAACCAAAACGCGGCTCAGCATTCTATTTTACGGTTTTCTGGATGGGTGCCTGAAAATTTCAGATCAGACCCTTGCGCTGGTAGAGATCTTCAGGGACTCTTTTATGGAAGAAAATGGCCAGAAGGAAAAAGCTGAATAAAACGCTTTTCCGGAATCCTGTCTCCGCGGCTTCCCGATCATCCCAGCCAATTTCAAAACGTCCCTTATTGACCGATCTTCAGGCGGACGATCCGTACTGGGCCTGGTCCCGCTTGTGGCGGAAAGACGTTTTGAAAATGGCTCATCCCTTTTGTATATGTCGAACCAGATGCCCGAGTTCCGGAAAAATCAGTGCGTTGCAGGCCAGCTTGCAAGCGGCAAGACTCCCGGGCATGCAAAATATCACCGTGTTGTCGATGATGCCCGCCGTCGCCCTGGACATCAGCGCAGCGGAATCGATCTCTTCAAAACTGAGCTGGGTAAAAAGAACGCCAAAACCTGTCAGCTCTTTTTTCAAAAGCGGGCGCACCGCCTCTATGGTGACATCCTGGTGGCTGACCCCTGTACCACCGGTAAACAGCACCGCCTGGGGGTGATGTTCCCGGATCACATCCAGGAGCGTTTTGCTGATGGTTGCCGCATCATCCGGAATAATCGAATGATGTATTACCTGGTGACCCTCTTTTTGTGCCTGTTTGCCGATCCAGATACCGCTTTTATCCGTTTTCAGCGTTCGGGTTGTTGAAACGGTTAATATCCCAAGTGAAACGCTCTTGGGGGCAGACTTTTTATGTTCATGCGTGCTCATTTTCTTCCCTTGGCTTTTTCAGTAAAATTTTTCGGTAAAAACGAACTGTTAGCAACCCGTACAGAGACGGCAACCCTATCGGTTTCTTCTATAACATCGTGAAAGTGAATTTCAAGTGGCAAGTTATTCGTTTTTTTCAGCCCTGTTGGATAAATATGAATTGATTTATCGGAAAAACCTGGATAATTTTTAATTCTTACAGCGGGATAGGTAATTTGAAATGTTGACTTTTTTACCGAAAACATGTATGGTGAGGCCTTACCTTTTCGGGAGATATATATGGAAGATATAAAAGAAAAGAAACAGGCGCTTCGTGAGCAAATGACATCAAGTCTTGAGGCTATGTCTAAAGAGACCCTTGAGAATAAAAACATGGTTGTCACAGAAAAGCTTTTCAATTTTGCCAATTTTCTGGAAGCCAAAATTGCTTTGCTATACTTGCATAATAATTGGGAAATCGACTCTGAACGCATTATCAAACAAGCGTTGGAAATGCATAAGATTGTGGTGTTGCCCCTGATAAACAGGGACAAACCAAAAGTGGCCTTGTATAAAATCGATGCTCCCGGAAAAGATATTATCCAGGATTCCGAAGGGAACCTCATGCCGGATGTCGGTCATTGCAAAAAAGTGCCCATTGATTGTATTGATATCGCCATTGTGCCGGGACTTGCGTTCGATGAAAAGGGCGGACGAATCGGCGCCGGGGACGGTTATTATGATCACTTGATTCCCCGGCTTCCTGTTACCACTCGGAAAGTGGCAGTTTCCTTCGAAGAACAGGTCGTTGCTCTTGTGCCCATGGAGTCCCACGATAAATACGTGGATATTATTATCACGGACAGCCGGATAATATATAAAATTTAATGGGTAAAGAACCGATCAAATATGAGCGTCAGAGAAAAGAGATGGTCAGGCGGCAGATTGAAGCCCGGGGCATTGTTGACCCAAATGTTCTCTCCGCCATGGAAAAAGTGCCCCGGCATCTTTTCGTAAGCGAAGCACTGAGGGATCAGGCGTACAGTGATTTCCCGCTACCCATCGGTGAGCAGCAGACAATATCCCAGCCGTTCATCGTTGCGGAAATGACCCAGGCACTGGAATTGACTAAAGATGACAGGGTTCTGGAAATCGGGACCGGTTCCGGATACCAGGCAGCCATTCTTGCCGAAATCACGTACCGGGTTTACACAATCGAACGGATCAACTCGCTGTACATAAACGCGAGACGCCTGTTTGATCAGCTTCGTTATCACAATATTCTCACCAGATATTCAGACGGCACCACCGGATGGCGGGACGAAAGTCCTTTTGATGCCATCATTGTCACCGCCGGATCTCCCGGCATTCCCCAGGTGCTGGTAAAACAGCTTGCCATTGGCGGGCGCCTGATACTTCCCGTTGGCAATGAACAGAGCCAGGAGCTCATCAAGATTGTCAGGGATGAAGAGGGCGTTCATCAAACAGAATTGGGCGGATGCCGTTTTGTCAAACTGGTGGGAGAATATGGCTGGAACGCCTCCTGAGGTGTACCGCCTCTTTCTATTTCCTCTGTTTCGGGTATTCCTATGCCTCTCCGGGTAAGGCTGAGGATCCCTTGCCTTTATCATATCGATTAAACAACAGCATCACGACACACCCCAGCACAAAGGTCAATAAGACGGTTGCAAGCTCACCGGTCCCAGTCCACCATGTCAGGTGGTTGCCATAAAGCCTGTATCCGGGTATCAGGACAACACCACTGTTTGATTTCATATACAGATCAACCAGCTGATACTCTTTAAATGGCCAAAGGGCATAAAGGGACCCCACCATGAGACCGATAAGTAAAAAGATCGTCTGGTCCTTGAACCGCGCAAAGAGGAAGTTGAAAATCCTTACAAAAACAAGGAGGCCGACGAGATTCCCCGCCGCAAAGACGCACAGGTAGAAAATATCTTCCATGTAAAAATGACGCACTCTCGATATGGCGGCAATTACCGGATAATAATCACCGCTTAGCAGCAACACGAAAGAGCCGCTGATCCCGGGCAGCACCATGGCGGATATGGCCAGTATTCCCACGAAAAATATGGACGCATACTCCGCCGCGGCATAGCTGACCGCGGATCCGGTTCGGGCGCCTTCAAGGACCAACTGGTAATGTCTGCTTTTTTCCAGAAGGTTTGTCGACGGATCCACCTGGATGCTGATAAAAAGCGTCAGGCAGACGCCCACAATCAGCCACACGGCAGCCGTTGGCCGTTTGCTTTCAAGAAGTCGATAAGGTATCGGAATGGAGCATAAAATCAGGCCCAGAAAAAAACCGTACGTTGCCGAATAATAATTTTCCAGACTGAACTTGAGTCCCTGGCTGAGCAGCAGTATGGCCCCGACGGCGCCGATGAGAAGCGTGCTCAGAAATCGGAAATGCGCGGTGAACACAAGCGTCTTAAACGCCGGCCATCCGGGTTGTTTGAACCACGACAGAACGGTTTTGGCGTAGCTGGCATTATAGGACCCGAGTGCTTCAAGCAGTCGGGGATATATTCCCAGAATCAAGGCAAAGGTCCCCCCGGAAACACCGGGAATGATATTGGCAATACCGATAACCGCACCGAACAGAATCTGCTTCAAAAGAACTCCTTTTCAGAACAATGACATCAGCCTACAATTTTTCAAGAACCGCGTCCGTGCCGCATCTGTCACCCACATTTCGTATATCCACAGGAGTGGCAGATCAGGCACCCTTCTTCATGGGAGATGACACCGCCGCATTCGGGGCAACCACCCATGGGCAGAGCATTTTCAACAAAATCAGAGTGTGTCACATTTTTGAGAACCTGACTGATGGCATCCGGACAGGATAACACCATCTTCCCGTTTTGCCAGGACGGTGAGGGGCATCTTATCCCTATGAGCTGCTTGATCACCGCATCGACTTTAATTCCTGAACGTAATGCCAGGGAAATCAGCCGCCCCGCCGCTTCGATTTGTGACGAGGCGCACCCGCCGGTTTTACCCATCTGTGCAAACACTTCGCACATGCCATCTTCATCCGAATTTATGGTGACATAGAGCTTTCCACAACCGGTCTGGATCCTCTCCGTAATGCCCCGGGTCCGTTCGGGTCGGGGCCTGGGTGCAATCCTGACGACATCCTGCTCGGCGCCCTTATGAAGCACCTGTTTTTTCCGGCTTCCATATCGATAGATGGTCACTCCTTTGCACTGATAACGATAAGCCGCCTGGTATATCTCTTTTACATCCCCTTCCGAGGCATCGGTCGGCAGGTTGACAGTCTTTGATACCGCGTTGTCGGTATATTTCTGAAAGGCCGCCTGAATACGGATATGCCATTCGGGGGTGATGTCGTGGGAGGTTCGAAACAACTGTTTGACGTTATCCGGCACCGAGGTCGATGATTGTATGGACCCGCTGCCGGCAATCTCCTCGGCCAGCGCTTTATCATAAAAATTGAGATCCCTGGCGATTTTGACAAACCGGGGATGAACTTCATAAAGCGCTTTGCCATCGAGTACCCGCCGATGAAGGGCCACGGCAAAAAGCGGTTCCACACCACTTGAAGCGCCTGCGATGATGCTGATCGTCCCCGTTGGGGCGATGGTGGTTGTGGTGGCATTTCGAACGTGGGGTGTATCGGCCCGATCATGCCGGCTGCCTTTGTAAGCGGGAAAATTGCCCCGCTGTTTCGCCAGGATCGCGGAAGCCTCCCGGGCCGCGGTTTGAATACGACCCATGATGGTCTCCGCCAGGTTCACGGCAGATTCCGAATCATAGGGAATGCCCAGCTTGATCAACATGTCGGCAAATCCCATCACCCCCAAACCGATTTTACGGGTCTGCTTGCTCATGTGTTCGATTTCAGGCAACGGGTATTTGTTTATTTCGATGACATTATCCAAAAAATGTACGGCCTGACGCACGGTTCGTTCCAGGCGCTTGTAGTCTAAGCCGGCATTGACGACCATTCTGGAGAGGTTGATAGATCCCAGGGTACAGGATTCATAGGGAAGCAGAGGTTGCTCTCCGCACGGATTGGTGGCTTCTATATTTCCTAAAAGGGGGGTCGGATTCCCTCGGTTGATGGCATCGAGAAAAAGCACCCCCGGCTCTCCCGTCTGCCAGGCCATCGAAACGATTTCGTTGAAAATCTTTTCGGCAGATATACTGGAGACCGCTTCTCCGGTTCTGGGATTTATCAAGTCATACTCGACGCCCTTCAGGCAGGCCGCCATGAATTGATCGGTCAAACCGACGGAGATATTGAAATTATTGAGTTTTCCAGGATCTTTTTTTGCGTTCACGAAGGTTTCAATATCCGGATGGTCTACCCGGAGAATTCCCATATTGGCCCCTCGGCGGGTACCGCCCTGTTTGACCGTCTCTGTCGCAACATCAAAAACGGACATGAAGGAGAGCGGTCCACTGGAGACACCCGCGGTTGACAACACAACATCGTTCGCCGGGCGAATCCTGGAAAAAGAGAACCCTGTTCCGCCGCCGCTTTTATGAATCATGGCCGTATGCTTCAGCGTTTCAAAAATGCTCTCCATAGAGTCTTCTACGGGGAGTACAAAACAGGCTGCAAGCTGACCGAGACGCCGGCCCGCATTCATCAGGGTCGGGGAGTTCGGAAGAAACCAGAGATTATTAAACAGTTTAAGAAAGGTCTCTTTCGTTTTGTCCACATTTGCCGACGGATCAAAAACCCTGTCCGCGGCAGCGACACTGGCGGCAACCCGATTAAACATCTCCGCCGGGGTTTCTAGGACCTGGCCGTATTCATCTTTTCTCAGATAACGCTTTTCCAGAACGATTTTTGCGTTTTTTGTAAGATGAGGCCGCATGAAAACCCTATGGTGCTACGTTTTCTTTTAAAAAATCGAAAAAACTTCTGCATAGCGGAGAAGGCGTCCGCTTTTTCAGGCGGGTAATGTAAAAGCGCTGGGTTAAATCCAGCCCCCTGATTTTTATGGCCTTGAGCTGGCCACTGCTGACATCTTCCTTCACGGCCAGCGTGGAGAAAATAGATACCCCGGCTTCAGCCTTGATCGCCTGACGGACCGCTTCGGTGCTGCCCATCTCCGCGGTTACATTCAATTTTCGTATACTGCGACCTTTCTGCTCAAAGATCCGCTGAATGGATTTGAGCGTACCCGAACCGCTTTCCCGTATGATAAAGGGTTCTTTTTGAAGCACATCAAGAGCGATGCTTTTCATTTTCGCCCACTTATGGGATGCCGGCACAATCAGCCGCATTTCATCCTGAAACAGAAGGTCCTGATTGATCCTGTTATCTTCCGTCTGGGCGCCCACCACACCGAGTTCAAGTTCTCCGGATAAAAGCTTTTCTATCACGGTGTCCGTGTCTCCCAGGGCAACCGATATTCTGACCGCCGGATATTTTCTGGTGAACTTCGCGACAATATGCGGCAGGATGTAAACGCCCGGTATTGTGCTGCCGCCGACAGCGAGATGCCCCTTCACCACACCCTGAAATTCGGCCAATGCCGTCTCGGCCTCATCCCGAAGAGAGAGAAGCTTTTTTGAATACTCATATAGAAGCTCGCCGGCTTTGGTCGGTACCGCTTTTTTGGGGAGTCGGTCAATAAGCTGACAGCCGATGCTTTCCTCGAGATCTTTGATATGGCTGCTCACCGTCGGTTGGGACAGATAAACCGCGGCACCGGCTTTTGAAAAGCTCTTCAATTCGACTACTTTACAAAACACTTTCAACTGCCAAAGATCCATCAGTCGTTCCCCCTGGAGACTATTTTAGAGCAAATTTCTCCTTTAATTTTTCAAAAACCACTTCCGGCACCAATTCTTTGATCTTTCCGCCAAACGATGCGGCTTCTTTAATGATCGATGAACTGGTGAAAATCCAACGAAGTCCCGTCATGAGAAATACGGTTTCAATTTGCCGGTTTAACCGCCTGTTCATCAGCGCCATCTGGAATTCATGTTCGAAGTCCGAAACCGCGCGCATGCCTCTTAAAATGGCCACGGCTTTTTGTTGAACGGCAAAATCAACCAGCAGCCCTTCGGAAGTGGCGACCTCCACAGTTGGAAGATGTGTAAGGCTTTTTTCAAGCAGGAAAAGCCGCTCTTCAACTGAGAAAAGTGGATTTTTTTTCGGATTGATCAAAACGGCAACGATAATTCGATCAAACAGTTTCAGTCCGCGCTCAATAATATCCATGTGCCCGTTGGTCACCGGATCGAAAGAGCCGGGATAAATCGCCAGTCTCTCCTTGGTCATTACTGCCCTCTCAATTTGAACGTGATAATTATTTAATTAAAAGCCTAACTATACGTTTATATGGCATAAAGCAAAAAAGATACAAGGGTTTTTCCGTATTTCCGCTGATCTTTAACAACAAACGGCGATATCTTTTCTCCGATTGGCTCAAAGGGTGTATGTTCCACAACAACAATAGCGTCTCTTTTCAGCAATCCGAGAGCGTCCATCCAGGCCAGCGGTGGCTCGATCAGCCCCTGGTTATAAGGTGGATCCATAAAAACGAGATCAAAAACAGCGCCGGATGTAGATATCCGGTTTGTGTCATACCGGAGATCGCTTCGAAAAACCCTGGAGACGGTTTCAACCCGACAGGCGTTGATATTTTTCTTTATCACCGAAATGGGCAGCTGATGATTATCTACAAAAACAACATCCTCCGCCCCACGGCTCAAAGCCTCCAACCCCAGAGCCCCTGTTCCCGCAAACAGGTCCAGCACCCTGGCTTCTAAAACGTCCGAAGCCAGAATATTAAAAACAGACTCTCTGACCCGGTCCGCGGTGGGTCGTGTGAGGTTTCCCGGTACGGAATAAAGTCTTTTTCCTCTTAAACGACCTCCTATTATTCGCAAATTCATGCCCAATTCAGGTGTTTTCCTTAAACTGCTTAATTTTCTTCTGTAACGCTTCTGCTTCGAGCCCTATACTCCTGGCTGTTTTATCAAGGTCCCCGCCGTTTGCTTCAAGCTTTTTTTGAATGAAGGCGACTTCGAATGCTTTATTCGCCTCCTTCAGGTTGTTAAAATTAAAAAAATCCTCGTCTATATCCAATTTTTTGGCAGCATTGTCGGAAGTATAAACCGGCGGGAGGTCCGAGACTTCGATTCGCTCCCTTTGACCCATTATGGAGAGTCTTTCTATTAGATTCCGCAACTCGCGAACATTTCCCGGCCAGTGATATGCCTGCAGACAGCTTATTGCTTCCGGACTCATTCTTTTTGGTTTGCTCCTGCTTTGCTGCGCAAATTCAGAAAGAAATGTTTCCACAAGCAGGGGGATATCCTCCTGTCGTTCTCTGAGCGGCGGGACATTGATAGGAATGACATTGAGACGAAAATAGAGTTCATCTCGAAAGCGGCCTTCCTCGATTTCATGCTTCA
Source organism: Desulfobacterales bacterium (assembly GCA_963677545.2). GTDB lineage: Bacteria > Desulfobacterota > Desulfobacteria > Desulfobacterales > JAFDDL01 > JBECKW01. The sequence goes on from CAXXKH010000032.1 coordinate 337,418, forward strand.
GATCCTTATTCGTCGCGGCAATTACCCTTACGTTCACATCTATCGTGCGGGAACTGCCCACTCTGTTAAACTGCTTCTCCTGTAAAACCCTCAGGATTTTTGCCTGGGTCGATAAATTCATGTCTGCGATCTCATCGAAAAAAAGCGTACCGTTATTGGCGATTTCAAATTTACCCAAATTTTTCATAGGGTTGTCCGGTATAGCGCCTTTTTCATGTCCGAAAAGTTCGCTCTCGATCATATTGTCGGGAATTGCCGCGCAATTGACGTCCACCCATGCTTTTTCCGCCCTGGTGCTGAGATTGTGAATCGTTCTTGCCACAAGCTCTTTTCCGGTACCATTTTCACCTGAGATCAGCACCCAGGCATCCGACGGTGCTGCCTGGGCAATCTGTTTTCTGAGCGCCTGAGTAGAAGGACAAACCCCCGTGATGGAATGTTTCTCAATGGTTTTTTTTCTTAAATATTGGTTTTCTTCCTCCAGGCGCCTGAAATTGAGAGCGTTGTTAATGGCAAGAATGACCTTATCAATAGAGAGCGGTTTTTCAATCAGATCGAATGCTCCCATTTTCGTTGCTTTCACTGCCGTTTCGATTGTGCCGTGCCCGGAAATGAGTATCACGGGAATGGTGGGGTTTTCCTTTTTTATCGCCTTCAGCGTTTCGATGCCGTCCATACCCTGCATCCAGATATCCAGCAGCACAATATCGGGCGCCTCCGATGCAATTATTTTGAGCGCCTCATACCCATTGGCCGCGGACTGTACGTCGAACCCATCGTCGGATAAAATGCCACTCAGGGTTTGTCGAATAGAGGCTTCATCATCTACAATCAATACAGAGGGAAACATAAAATGTCCTTTAATGGCAAAACTATGTTTAAACCGGTTTGAAAAATTTTATTCCTGAACCCCGCCTTCATAAACGGGTATTTCTATCACAAATTTGGCGCCCCGGGGGTGATTATCCAAAACCCGTATCATACCGAAATGATCCGCCACGATCGAGTTGACAATTGTGAGACCAAGGCCCATACCCGACTGTTTAGTTGAAAAATACGGCTCGAACAAGCGTATTTTTTCTTCATCGGATATTCCCGGGCCCGTATCCGCAATTTCAGTGCGAACCATTTTTAAAATCGGATCATGGGCCACTGAAATTGCTATTGTTCCCATCGCTTTCATTGCACTCACGGCATTATCAACAAGATTGATCATAGCCTGCTTCATTTGCTGTCTGTCAAGATTAAGCTCCGGCAACTTTCTTGCGATATTCAAATTGAACCGGACCTCCGGATGCGCCTCTCGATACAGGGCAACGGTCTCTTCGATGATGGACTCTATCCTGCAAGGCATCGGATTGGCCGATGGGAACTTTGCAAAGGCCGAAAATTCATTAACAAGGTTTCGAATGAGAGATACATGATCGATAATCGTCTGGACACACTCCGAAAAAACAGGCTCATCTATTATAGAAGCATATTTTCGATCCAACCGCTGTGCAGACAAGGCAATGGGGGTAAGGGGATTTTTTACTTCGTGGGCGATTCGCCGGGCGACTTCCCGCCAGGCAACAAGTCGCTGGGCCTTTTCAAGTTCCGTGAGATCGTCAAAGACCACCACATACCCAAGAAGATTGGCCTGATCGTCTTTCAGCGTGTTGACATGCACAAGAAAACTTCTGGGTCGATCGCCAATCGTGATACGAACCGTGGTTTCAATAGATCCGGTCATGGAACGCGACAGTTTTTCCAGTATATCTTCAGAAAGCTTCAGGGAATCGCCAGCCAGAAGCGTTCTGTATGATGCGCCAAGCATTTCATCTGCCTCCAGTTGCAACATCTGCTCCGCTGATTTACTAACCGTAGTAACGTTGCCGGTCGCGTCCAATGAGATAATACCGGCAGATACGTGCTTCAGTACAATTTCCATAAACTGGCGTTTTTCTTCTATCTCGATATTCTGTGTTCGAAGCATTTGGGCCGATTGTTCAAGCTGCCGTCTGTTCTCCCTCAAATCCTGGGTCATTTTATTGAACGAATCCACAAGGCTTCCGATCTCATCATCCGCCACCACATCGATAGATACCTCCAGATCGCCGTCCGCCACCCGCAGTGTTCCTTCCGCCAGTTCCTTGATGGGAATACTTATGGTTTTAGCGAGATAAAAACCAAACCAGATCGCACAGAAAAGTACCAAAAGGGCAACGATGGAAAGCGCCAGGTAGTAGATGATCTGAATGGGTCGCCTGAGAAGTTTAAGCTGCTGGTACCCCTCGTAGCCGCTGGATATTCTCGAAAGTGATTCGGCCAGATCCAGTGAGAGGATATCGGTCACCACAACAAAGCCTACTGCGTTGATTCTTTCCACGCCGAAAGGAATCGTGGCGATCGTTTTGACAAGTTCCCCTGAGGAAATGGTCTGAGAAACCCGGACAATCTGGTTCGAAGCAGAGACTTTCTGCAGTTCATCTGCCGACATCCTGTTTGTCGTTACATTCTGAAGCACTTCAGAGCAAGAATCCGCGATCATCTGAAAATTGCCCGCGTATACTTCTATTCCCTGAAGGAGATATGCCTCCCGTGCTACATGAAGATATTCGGACAAATCTTCCTGTCTTTCGGCCGCTATCAATTCATGAGACATGACACGTGAAGAAATCTCCTTCAAAAAAAACTTGTTGTTCTCCACCGCCTGCGCGTATACCTGCTGGCCGACATTCAGAGAAGTTTCCAGTGCCTGTTCGATGTTTATATCAAACCAGAATTTGATACTGGTGGTGATGAAATTTATAGAGAAAAAAAATAAAATCGTCGTTGGCAGCAGCGTGAGCGTAACAAAAGCCAGTACCAGACGCGTTCGAAGGCGGGCCCCCATCACTTTACGCTTGCGGTCATAGAGCAACTTGACAATGTTACGAAACACAAGGAAAAGCAGAAGGATCAAAAGAAGTAAATTGATATTTATCAGCGTGAACATCAAGAGCGTACTGGATAGAGAAATATCTTCTCCCACGTTCACGACCCTGTTTTCAACATACGTCAACAAAGCGACAACGACCAGTATGCACAGGATAATGATGATTTCCCGTTTTCGGCGTTGTCGGTCCTCGTCCGTAAAGAAAGAGACGGCAGGTTTTAAGGGCAATTGCTTCATTGTGAAGTAAATTTGAAGGACTTCAACCTAAAGACGGTTACTCCTTACGAGTGATTAGAATGTAAAATCAATAGCATACCAATCTGTTTCAACATCCCAAAAGGACAAAAAGAAAAGAACCCGATGCAGGTGAAGAGGAAGAGTGAATTTACTGAGTTCCGCTTTGGCACGTATTTGGTAATGCTGTCCTTTCTCCAGTTCATTGAGTGAAGCGATCTTGAGGCTGTCTATTTTAATCATCAGTTGCTGAGCCTCTTCAAAAGAACTGGTGACCAATGGCCCTCCTGGATCCCATGATCGGTCGATATGAAACTCTTTTTTCAGGTTATCGTATTCTAGCGTATGTGTGACTTTTAGATCAACGATGGTTTTATTCATCCAGTAATTACGATTTTTATCAAGCGTGATATAAAATAAAAATGTGATGGGAACGCCACTTAAAACAGCTTTTTTGGTTTTTTCACTGAACGCACCCGTAGCATTGAGATATAGCAACAGATCATCCCTATTGTTGGTGACCACGATGTTTGAAAGCGCCGTGTCTTCAGCACATATGGCCGACTGCCATAAAAGCAAAAGTCCTAAAATAATAAAAAAAGCGTTTCGTATCCGCATGTGTTCACATTCGTTTAATTGATTAGACTACGCCAAAAAAGGCGGTCAAAAAGGCTATTGTTATCTTCGAATCGGAAAATATGAAAGCATTATCGAAAGTTATACAGAATAGCAGGTCAAATGGCAAGTTCTTTTAGCTGAGGTTCCTGGCTGTATATCGGGTCGGACAGGATTTTGGTTTCCCAGGCATCTTTTCGGGAAAAAAATGTTTTAAGGAAATTATAATGAAACGCGTGTCCTGATTTCTCAGCAACAATGCGGCCTAGAATCGGCATGCCAAGAAGGGAAAAATCTCCCAGACAATCAAGCATCTTGTGGCGAACAAATTCATCGGAATATCTGAGCCCGTCAGGGTTCAACACCTTTTTTTTATCGATCACAAGCACATTATCCAGTGAGGCCCCGCGTGCAAAGCCGTATTGTTTTAAGGATTCATATTCATGGAGAAAGCCAAACGTCCTGGCCCCTGCAATATCGGTTTCAAACACATCACCGGAAAAATCCAGAGAGCATGTCTGACGACCGATCAAAGGATGATCGTATTCAATAGCATAATTTAACTGGAACTGATCAGCAGGATATAGTCCGATGAATTTTCCATTCTCCGCCAACTCTATCGGCTCCTTTACAACGAAAAAACAGCGGGAACTATTTTGCTCAACCGTTCCAGCAGATTTAATCATCGACATAAATGGCGCGGCACTACCATCCATTATCGGCATTTCATATGCATCCAGTTCCACCTTTGCATTATCAATACCCAATGCCGCAAAACAGGCCATCAAATGTTCTATGGTAGAAACAATGAAACCATTATATCCAATCACCGTGGCCAGGCTGGAATCAACAACATTGTTGAAATGAGCAGACACGCCCGGACAATCCGGCAGATCTGTTCTGAAGAATTTAATACCGTAATTATCCCGAGCCGGGTGGATCGTGAGCTGAACCGCTTTTCCCGAATGCATGCCAAAACCACGGCAGGAAACCGTTTTGGCTAAGGTCTGCTGAAAAGAATGAAACATTTTTATTTTCGCACCATGCTATCTCAAAAAAACAATTTTTATTGACAGAACTACTACACCTCGTGTTATACAACTATCTGAAATAAAATGCAAGTCTGCGCTTACCATTTCTTATACGCCTTTAATTACCAAGCGACCCACCTTCAAAGGAGGCGATGTGATAGCAAAAGCCATCAGCGGTGCAGTCATCGGTATCGATGCTCATATTGTTGAAGTGGAAGTGGATATTTCTAATGGTCTTCCCGCCTTTACGACCGTCGGTCTTCCGGAGGCCGCCGTTAAGGAGAGCAAAGAACGGGTAAAATCCGCAATTCATAACTCCGGATATGTATTTCCGGATGATCGAATAACTGTAAATCTCGCGCCCGCAAACATTAAAAAAGATGGTACCGGTTTCGATCTGCCCATGGCTCTGGGAATTTTGGCCGCTACCGGTATTATACCCGAACATATCGTCTCTCGTTTTTGCACATTGGGGGAACTTTCGTTGGATGGTAGAATCAAACCCGTCAAGGGATCTCTCTCCATGGCGCTTGCAGCTGGAGACGCCGGACATGCCGGCTTTCTCGTTCCGATGGAAAACGCTCTTGAAGCGTCCGTAGCCAAAAGCGTACCTGTTTATCCCGTATCATCTTTGCACCAAGCCGTAGACTTTTTCAGAGGAACAGTATCTATTGAACCACAACAGACTGATATAAAAAACTATTTTAATTTTCCAGCCGCCGATGAGATCGATTATGCCGAAGTTCAGGGGCAGGAACATGCCAAACGCGCGCTTGAAATTGCAGCAGCGGGTGGGCACAATCTCCTCATGATCGGTCCGCCGGGGTCCGGAAAAACAATGCTGGCCCGACGCCTGCCCACTATTTTACCACCTCTCTCTTTTGAGGAAGCTTTAGAGACTACAAAAGTTTTTTCAGTTGTCGGTCTGCTTCAATCTGACCAGGCGTTGATCACCCAGAGACCCTTCAGATCCCCACATCATACGATTTCCGATGCCGGGCTTATTGGTGGTGGACATATTCCCCGTCCCGGTGAAGTCAGTCTCGCACATAACGGTGTTCTTTTTCTTGATGAACTTTCAGAGTTTAAAAAACACGTCTTGGAAGTATTACGCCAGCCGTTGGAGGATTTATCTGTCACCATTTCCAGGGCTGTCACGTCTATTACCTATCCGGCGAGCTTTATGCTGGTGGCCGCTATGAATCCCTGCCCCTGCGGTTTTTTAGGAGATCAAAAGCATGACTGTTACTGTACGCATCATCAGATTCACCGCTACCGTTCGAAAATCTCAGGACCGTTACTTGACAGAATAGATCTTCAGGTGGAGGTACCCGCGGTTCCGTATAAGGACTTAAAAAAGACCACAGGGGCAGAACCTTCCAAAGCTATTCGCGAACGGGTGATGCTTGCCCGCACCACTCAGTCGGATCGCTTTAAAAAAACCAACTTTCACTCAAACGCGCAGATGAAAAGCCGCCATATTCGGAAACATTGTGGCGTTAACACCGCGGCCAGCTCTCTTCTCGAGGCCGCCATTGACAAACTTGGGCTTTCGGCTCGGGCACATAACCGGATCTTGAAAATTGCCAGGACCATTGCTGATCTCGACAATTCGAATAATATAGAAACGAACCACATTTCAGAGGCTGTCCAATACCGTAGTTTGGATCGAAGGGCTCGGGGTAGATGAGAGGGAAACGCTTTCTTTTAAAACCATTTTCTTGAATAAGCATCTCTGATACGCGAAAAACGCTGTATTCCGCTATTAGGACAAAGAACGGCCCGTGTTTATTCAGCCGGAAATCGATTTTAAGCCGAGGTTCGCTTTATACAACCTACCCCCTTGACTTCATTTAGATCGGCCGGCAGAAAGGAATACACGAGGTCGATTTTTTGGGGGTCTAGCGAGATTTTTTCGATTTCCCCCTCTCTTCGCGATTATTTATCAAAGCCTTCTTTTTTCAGGAGTTCGTCATACCAGATGGAAAATTCGTACATCGCTCGAAAACGATCCTCGTCGTTAACAATTCCCAGGCAGATCTCCAGAACACCCCGGCTGTACTCGTTACTGTATTCATCACCGCTTCTGGTCTGTAAAAACTCCCTGACAAGCATCTGGCTTGTCCGTCGCGTTTTATCCTTCCGAATATCAATTGGATCTTTGGGCTCTTCAAAAGGATCCCATTTTTCATAGCCCCGCTTTAGAATGTGTTTCTGCCTTCTAGGAGACATACATGAAAAAATTTTCTTTTTTCTCTCTTCCTCATCTCTGGTTAATGTCTTCATTCCCGCGCCTCTTCATCTTTGCTGTCAGCATTTGGCGAATCAGCATCACCGATGCCTAAAAACGAATCATCAAATTTCGTAAGCAGGGCTGCTGAAACCGGCATCACAAGACCAGACAAGTCGCCGAACCGGGATGATATTTCGCGAACAAAGGCCGCTGCCAGAGCAAAGAGCTGCTGGTTCATCTTCTCCATATGAACCGTTGGATATGATTTTCCTTTAACAAACCCTGACATGCCGCAGCTATGGGTCAGGCCGCCGATTTCCGTTGGAACACCATAGAGGCGGCAGGTAATGGGCCTGTTTTCATACAGGTCACATTGATTCCGAGAATTTAAAAGGGGGCAGCGAACCCTTTCCGCCGCCAGTGACACCAGAAGGTCTTCTTCAGTATGCCCCTTTTCCATTCGTTTTCTGGCATCTCGCTTTATTTTGTATATTGTACGGTCAGCCCGGTTCGCCTTTTCAATCAGCGCAACCTTCTCATCTCCGGAAAAACACCGATTAAAGTGATGGTTAATATAGAAAGCTTCCACCAGTGAAACATCAAAAAGCGCATGACAACAATCCGAACACCCTTTTTTGCATTTCATCTCTTCAGGAAACTCAATTGTTATCTTTTTAAAAATCTGGTCTGCCGCTTCTGACAGAACCTCATATTGAGAAAACATTTTTTCAACACTTTGCATCATTTTCTTTTCACCTTTATTCCATGCTATAGACTTCCTCTAAATGTTTCACGTGAAACATCACTTTCCGATACAAAATCTTCCGAAAATCTCTTCAAGGATATCCTTTTTCACAAAATCCCCTGTGATGGCTTCGAGAGCCGTTATTGCAGCGCCCACGTCTATTGCTATCAACTCAAGGTGTCTCTTTTCTTTCAATCCATTTATTGCATCTTCAAGCGCGATTTTCGCATTATTAAAAAGCTCTTTCTGCCTTAGGTTCGGCACTACCTCAGCCGGTTTCAGGTTTCCGCTTTTCATAAGCGTTTCGTAAATTTTCTTTTTCAGGGAATCTAATCCATCCCCGAATTTTGCTGATATATGTTGTGACGCTGAGAATTTCCAATCTTCCGGAATGCGAGTTTTTAAATTTTCTATAAGCAAATCAGATTTGTTTAACACAAGAATCTTTTCTTTGTTTTTGATCTGCGAATAAAGCTTTTCATCCTCCTCAGCAATCCCTGAGCTCGCATCTACCATAAACAAAATCATATCCGCTTTTTTTGCCAGATCCCGGCTTCTTTCAATTCCAATTTTCTCAACAGGATCATCACTGTTTCGCAATCCGGCGGTATCCACTATAACTGCCGGTATTCCATGAAGGTTTATGCTCTCTTCCAGACTATCCCGTGTCGTCCCGGGATAGGCGGTTACTATAGCCCTTTCACGTCTCATGAGACGGTTTAACAAACTCGATTTCCCGACATTTGTTTTCCCAAAAATCACAATCCGTACCCCTTCGCGGATGAAGTGACCATGTTCATACCCTTCCAGTATCTCGTTGATTGGTTTTAAAATCACCTCTGTTATTGTTTTTGCAACAGAGGTAGCATCTATTTCCTCATTGACATCTTCAGTAAAATCTATTTGAGCTTCGATCAGGGTCTTGATTTCCAATAGTTCTTTTTTTATTCCCCTTGCATTTTTTCCGACATCTCCCTCTAAATTCCTGTTTGCAATTCTAAGCGATTCTTCCGTTCTTGCCAGTATAATATCGATTATCGCTTCAGCCTGTGAAAGGTCTATACGGCCATTGAGATATGCCCTTTTAGTAAATTCCCCGGCATCAGCCAAACGGGCACCGCTTTTTTTGACAATTTCAAGAATGTTTTTCAGGACTGTCGATCCGCCATGAGCTTGAATCTCAGCAACATCCTCCCGCGTATAGGAGTTGGGCGATGGCATAAAGACCATTAAAACTTCATGGAATTTCTTCGGATTTTCAGGATCTACGATATATCCGTAATTCAATCTCCGAGGAATAAATTCCTTTAAAATCGTTTCTGAATGTTTTTCTGATTTTTTAGCGGCCTTTTTCAGGCTTTTTCTGAATATTTTATGAACGACGAAAGCGCATTCGGGTCCGGAAATTCTTACAATGCCGATTCCACCAAACCCGATTGGCGTTGAGATGGCTGCTATCGTGTCTTCTGCGACGCTCATCAAAGACATTCTCTTTCTGGAAATTATGTTTTCGAAACGGCATTTATTTCTTTAAAACCATATGTCGTTTACAATTAAACCGCTTTCCTTTTTCCGTCGCCTCAAGATATCATGAGCAGCTTTTCGATAAACAGCTACCAACCATTTGAATAGTTGTGATCTGGACTGATTAGTTACTTTTTATTTCTTTTCGTAACAGCGCCCTTTTTTGGGAATATAACGAGCTTTCGATAGAATCCGGACCCCATGCTTTGTGTTCTGACGTCCTTATTTTCTTTAAGGCACATATGCACAATTTTTCGGTCATAAACATTAAGCTCTCCAACCGTCACAGGCTTTCCGATCTTTTTTGCTTTTCCTGCCAGATGTAATGCGCGTTGCTCAAGATTTGTTTTTTTGTTTTCTAAATAACCAGCCACATCTATTTGTATTCTTGTACGGCTTTCACTTTTTTTGTTTACGATTCTATCCACAATATATTGAATGGCTTCGAGCGTTTGTCCTCTTTTTCCAATTAAAACAGCTGTTTTTCCACCTTCAACATGGAAAAACACCTGTCCGTTCTTCTCTTCGACACGAACAGTTGCGCCATCTGTTATTTTGTCGACTATTTTTTTTGTTACTGTCAGTCCCAGTTCAATAGCAACCGGGTCTATCCCCTCGCTCTCAGGGCTATCTGAATCTGCATCCGATTTTTTTTCATCCACCGTTTCCGCGGAGTCTTGAAGTGGAACGCTCTCTTTTTTAACCCAGTCAGTGACTGTTTTTTTAGTTGCCTTTTTCTTGGGAACATCGGTCGTCTTTTGAACGTCACTTTCCGCCTTCGGCGCTATCACACGAATTTTTGCTTTTTTTGCACCCACTAAACCGAAAATTCCTGTAGACCCATAAGAAAGCACTTCGTACTTTAAGTTTTCAACGGGAACCTTCATGGCTTTTGCGGCTTTTTTTACCACGGTTTTCAAGTTTTTATCTTCGAATTCCATGTTTTGTGCCAAGCCTCCGAGATTAAGTAGTCTTTTTAGTAACATAGTATTGTTGTAGTATGGATAGAATGTTATTTACAAGCCAGTATAAAACCAGCCCGGATGAAAAATTTACGAATATAACCGTGAAAACAACCGGCATAAGCATCATCATTTTTGCCTGTGCAGGATCTCCCATAGGCGGCTGCAGCTTTTGTTGCCACAGCATGGTTGCTCCCATGATAATGGTCAGTACCGGTATACCGGTCGGTTCTTGCATGATCGGAATCTTAATACCAAAGTTGAACAACCTGTCCGGGGCCGACAAGTCTGTTATCCACCCGACAAAGGGCGCATGTCTCAGCTCCACGGCCTGGTAAAGCATTCTGTAAAAAGCGAAAAAAACAGGTATCTGTGCAAGAGTGGGAAGGCATCCGCCCAATGGATTCACTTTATAGGTTTTATAAAGCGACATAAGTTCCATATTCATTTTTTGTTTGTCGTCTTTATATCGCTCTCTGATATCAGCCATCAGCGGCTGCATCTTTTTCATCTGACTCATCGATTTATAACTCTTATTTCCGAGTGGCCACAGGATAACTTTAATGAATATGGTCAGTAGAATAATGGCAATTCCATAATTTGGAATAAAGCGATACAAAAAATTCATAACCCATAGAAAAGGTCGTGCGAGAAAATCGAACCATCCAAAATCAACCGCCTTTTCAATTCTGTGTCCAACTGTTTTTAATATTGATATGTTTTTGGGGCCGAAATAGGCTTGGAACTGATATGTAGCGCTTGTGTTTGGTTGAACTGTTTTCTCTTCCAGGTCAATCCGGCTTTCAATCATGCTCTCATTTATCGTTTTAAATCCGATCGACGCGTTCGCCTCGGGTATTGGTATAATTCCGGACATGAAATATTGGTCCTGAAATGCAGCCCAGGTAATATTTCCGCTATAACTTATATTCTGTCCAATCTGTTTCTCTTTTACCTCTTCTATTCTATTGTCGACCATTACGCTTGGACCGTTAAAACCAAGCCTGGCTTTGCTTTTAGCGGTCGTATCAATCATTGAAATGGTCAATCTATCCTGTATTGGCGTGCCGGATTGATTGTTCACCGTAACATTAAAATCGATTTTATAGGTATCAGGTCTGAACGTATATACTTTCTTAATGACAACCCCGTTCTTTGACCGCCAGAAAAAGGGCACCGTCATCGGTTCATTTGTAACCGTCACCTGGTTTGTTACCAGATCTGTTTTATAAACAGCGTCACTAAACCCGGGAACGCTGTTTCCGGCAAAACTGCTACAGATAGTACCTTTTTTGTTTTCCGGATCTATCAACTCTTTTGGCGGAGAATCTTTCTCTATGGTTTCTCTATAATCTTTAAGTTTGTAGCTTTTAAAAGCTGCGCCCTTTTCCGATATACGAACCTGATATAATGGGGTATCGATGGTAATCTCTTCTGGGATTATGTCGCTTTCGTTCGGTAAAACTTCACCCAAAGTCCCCTGTGCTGTTGTATTCTGATTGTAATCAGACGGTTCTGCCGGTATGTTCACATGTTCGGCAACTCTTTTTTCGGGAGCTTCTTCTTTTACCGCTTTGTTATCGACAAAAAACATTTGCCATAACAAAAAAACCAACAACGATAAAACGATGGCCACCAGCATACGGATTTGGTCCATTGTTTTTATTTTCTCCTATTCCAATCGGCAATACTCTTGAAACTTATGAACAGCAGATTTCTCTTCCTATGGAAGGGATACGGCAGGCAACATGGGGCGGGCACTCTATTCCAAAGAAGTTTTTTTTCAAAAACCTTTTAGCGGAAGGATCCTATACGCTTTATTTATCCATTTTTTTAACAATTTTTCTAAGGAATTTTACCATCTTTTAATCCTTTGGTACCGGATCAATCCCTCCCGGACAAAAAGGATGACATTTTATGATTCTTTTCCCGGATAAATATACGCCTCTACAAATCCCGTGCCGACGTATGGCTTCAAGAGCATAATTAGAGCAAGAGGGATAGAACCGACATGTTGGGCCCAAAATAGGTGATAGCAACATCTGATAGGCCCGTATGGAAAAAATGAGCACTTCTAAAATGGTCGTTCTTATAATCAATTTAATCCCGTATCCTGCTGAAAATGCTTTGAAGAGATAAATACGCCTCTTTTGACGGTATGCCGGAAGCTTCTTTTTTTGCAATAATATTCACGTCTATCCCGTTTGCAATGCGCTGGCGATGTTGCCGAAAATATTCCCTTACATACCGTTTAAGCTGGTTGCGGACCACCGCGTTACCTACTCTTTTGCTTACCGTAACCCCCAGTCGTGTTTTTCCTTCTACTCCTCTATCGAAAATCGCCACAAAGTGTCTGTTGGAAACCTTACGGTTTTTTTTTGACAGCCTGAGGAATTCCGTTCTTTTTAAAATGCGGCTCGCCTTGCTAAAAGCGTTTCTCCCAGCTATACACGTCCTTTTTTGCTCCTGACTTTTGCCTTTGGACGAAACGCCTTTTTCCGTATGGGTCATAACCAAATTATGGATCAGGCAGAAAGCCGCTTTCTTCCTTTTGAACGGCGTCTGCTTACAATTCGTCGGCCCGCTTTTGTGGACATGCGTTTTAGAAATCCGTGGTTACGTGCCCTCTTGATTCGGCTCGGTTGAAATGTTCGTTTCATTTATTAACCCTTTTCTTCAATATTCATTCCTAAACCCAATAAAACAAATGTGGAAAAAGATCATATATTCATCGATATGTCAATATAAAATTATCTTTTTCCCCCTTTCATTTTGGATTTTCCGTTTTTCCACCACCAAAAATCCAATATCATCTTTTTCCATCTATTCTTTGAAAATTTCATAAACATCATATTTTTCCATATGATAAGCCTCGTCCGGATAGATTACCACTCTTTTTCCAATCTTTTTTTCGAGATTGATCATCAGATGATTTTCTTCGCCATGCAACAGTTCAGCAATATCCGGATTGACACGAATGGCGAATCTATTTCCTATAAAATCCCTGGCCTGCCTGAGTATCTCTCTATATATTTGAAAACATATTGTTTTTCTTGATAGCAGATAGCCTTGCCCTTCACAATAAAAGCAGGGCTCACAAAGGGTCCTTGTGAGCGGTTCTCGGATTCTCTTTCGGGTCATCTGGACAAGACCCAATTCGGATATGGGCAGCACATTTGTTTTGCTTTTGTCTTTTTTCAGAGCCTCCTGGAGTGCCAAAAAAACTTTCTCTTGATTCGCCTTTTTTTCCATATCGATGAAATCAATGATAATGATGCCGCCAATATCCCTAAGCCGTATTTGATAAGCAAGCTCTTTGACTGCTTCCAGGTTTGTCTTTAAAATAGTCTCTTCAAGATTGTGTTTTCCAACATACCTTCCGGTATTTACATCAATTGCCAGTAGCGCTTCGGTATGATCCAGAACGATATATCCACCTGATTTAAGCCAGATTTTTCTATTGAGTGCCCGGGTGATATCCCCTTCCAGATTGTAAGCGTCAAATAGAGGTTCAGCCTCCTCATATAATGAAACGCTGCTCTTCAGGCTTGGCATGAACCCGTCAAGAAAAGAGAGCACAGATTCGTAGCCCGCCCGGCTGTCGATTATCACTGTATCAGCCTCATGGGTCAACAAATCCCTGACAGCCCTCAGGCTTGCACTCAATTCCTGATGTAACAGCGCTGGCGCAGAAGCTGTTTGGAATTTTATCTGTACATTTTCCCATAAATTTTTTACAAACCCCATTTCGTAAGCAAGCTTCTCTTCCGGCATTTTTTCCGCTGCGGTTCGTACGATATAGCCGTACTTACCCTGGCTTAGTTCCGTTACCCCCTTTTTTAATCGCTCACGCTCCTCTTCGTCTTCGATTCTCCTCGAAACTCCTATCCGATTTGAGGTTGGCATTAAAACCAGAAAACGGCCCGGTAAGGAAATATGTGTGGTAACCCGAGCCCCCTTTGTTCCCAACGGAGATTTTGCCACCTGGACGAGTATCTCCTGTCCTTCCGTCAGATACTCTTCTATGTGCTGTATTTCAGGCTCTTTTGAATCCTCTTCGAAAACATCTCCATTTAGCGGCAACTCATCTTTAAGGGTGTCCTCTTCGTTGAACATCCCATTTAGTCCCATCGTATGCTTGTAATAGAGGTCACTTGCGTGAAGAAAAGCGGCATGATGCAGACCGATATCTACAAAAGCCGCCTGCATTCCAGGAAGCACCCGCACGACTTTCCCCTTATAGACATTTCCTGCAATTGTCGACTCGTCGCGTCTTTCTATGAAAAGCTCCGCGATGGTCCCGTCTTCCAGCAATGCCACCCGGGTTTCGTGCTCGTTCACGTTTATGACGAGTTTCTTTTCCATGGGCATCTTAATATAACAACATTTTTATAATAATTTCCATAAATAATTGTTTTTCCCTGGATTTAAATATACTCAACCGCCGTCTTTATTATCCTTGCCGCCCTTACAGCGTCTTCCTTTAGATTAAAGGCCTCTCCGATCACCAGACCCGGTCTCACGGTCTTACCGGTTTTTATTGAAATCGTTATTTTTAATTGTTCAGGCGCCACCAAATCCATTTCCAAAACCGCTTCTTTCAGGTCGATTTCGAATGTTTTTCCTTTTTTATTTCGTCGTTGTATCTTTACCTCCGGCTCGGACCTGAATTTTTCAAGTCTTTCTTTATCGAAGGTTTTTTCGAAAAGGCTTACCTCATATGTTTCTCTCCGCTCTTTTTGGTTCTTGGGACGGGCCGTATCAATCCTGCAATCATGCACCCTAAGTCCTGCTGGAAGTTGCTCGTTGAGCAGTCCAACAAGACTTTCCTGTCGAAAATTTACAGGTACCCGCATTCGAAAAAACTCTTCCCTGCTTTCGTAACCAAGAGGAAGCGGATCATCAAAAGATACTTTTGGAAGCGGATGAAATCCCTGTGAGTATGCCACTGGAATGTGTGCACGTCTAATCGCCCGATTCATGATGTTCATCAGTTCAAGATGCCCGAAAAACCGAGCCGGTCCCAGTTTCGAAAATAAAACGGAAATAGTTTTATAAAAATCTTGTTCATTATTGGGTTTTCTTTTTGAATAGGGGTTCAAGCTTTTCCCAATTTCCGCAAACCTCGGCTTTATCGTATCATGATCGCACACACCGCACATTGTACATTTCTCAGTGCGGCAATCGTGCGTTAACTCCCCTTTTTCAGCTTTTTCCCATTCATTTCCAAGAAATTTTTTCGTAACCCGGCAATCCACATGGTCCCACGGCAGCGGTTCTTTTATATCACGCTTCCTGGTTACAAAAAAATCGGCGTCTGTTTCTGTCTCCTGGATAGCCTCCCGCCATTTTTCGTATTGAAAATGATCACTCCAGCCATCAAAGCGACATCCTTTTTCATACGCTCTCAGCAGCAACCGGGACAGCCGTCTGTCTCCCCGGGCCCAAAGACCTTCCATGAAACTGTTTTCCGGCTTTTGCCATTTGAACTGCACCCGAGGGAGCCTGAGAGCATTTCTTAACCAGTCTATTTTCTCTTTTGATTCTTCAAGGGAGATTTGGCCGGCCCATTGGAAGGGCGTATGTGACTTTGGAATAAAGGTATTCACGCTGACATTAATCTTTCCCTTTCGGCCCTTCGGCCCCTTTATCTTATGAATTTCTTTCACAAGCGCCACGAGATCATCAAGATCCTGTCTGGTTTCGCCCGGAAGTCCGATCATAAAATACAATTTTACGACCTGCCATCCTAGTCCGAAAGCGTTCTCCACCATGCTGAAAATATCTTCTTCATTTATGTTTTTATTGATCCTGTCTCGAAGTCGCTGGCTACCGGCCTCCACCGCCATGGTAAATCCGGTTTTTCTCACTTTTTTAACCAGTTTCATCAGCTCTTCGCTGAGGGTTCCGGCCCTGAGCGAAGGAAAGGAGACCGCTATTCGTTCCGCCTCGCACTTTGCCATCAGTATCTTCATCAAAGGCTCGAGACATCCATAATCGCCGGTGCTCAAAGACAGCAATGACAGATCTTCATATCCGGTTGCTTCAAGGGATTTTTCCGTAATCTCCATTAACTCTTCCACCGACCTTTCCCTGACGGGCCGGTAAATCATTCCCGCCTGGCAGAACCGACACCCCCGGGAACAGCCTCTAGCCACTTCAAGCCGAAGTCGGTCATGTATCGGTTTTCCATATGGAATAATGGGTTTATCCGGAAATGATTCTGTGTTTAACTCGGGTATAATGGCCCGCTTTACCTTGTCCGGGGCAATCTCTTTTGCACTCTCTTTTTTTTCAAGCGTTTGATATCCATTCCGGTCATAGACAGCTTCATAATATTGCGGAATATATACCCCTTCGATGCGGGCCCACCTGGAAAGCAGCTCTTCTTTAACCACTCCGCCGTGTTCTTTCCATTGAAGCCATTCGCTTGTCAGCAGCTCAATAACCGCCTCGCCGTCACCAATAACCATGGCATCAAAAAAATCTGCCACTGGTTCCGGGTTGCTGGTACAAGGCCCTCCGGCAATGATCAGAGGGTCATTCTCGCTTCGCTGTGATGTTAGAAACGGTATACCGCCAAGCGACAACATACCGATTACATTGGTATAGTTCATCTCATACAGGAGACTGAAACCGATAATGTCAAACTCTTTCATGGGAAAGCCGCTTTCCAGACTGGAAAGAGGTATACTATTCTCCCGCATCCTGGTTTCCAGGTCTGTTGCCGGTGCAAACACCCGTTCTGCCATCATATCCGTATTTCTGTTTATCAGGTGATATAAAATCTGAATACCGAAGTGAGAGGTTCCAATCTCATATAGATCCGGAAAAGCCAATAAAAATTTGAGTTTTACACTTTCAGGATCTTTTTTAATGCTGTTTATTTCTGATCCCAAATACCTGCTCGGCAACTCAACCCAGGGCAGGATATCTTGAATGCTCTTTTGACGCATGCTATATTCTTTCTGTTAAACCATAGTTTTGGATGTTTTTTAAAACCCTTTGAAAAATTAAAACAAATCCCTAATTTATAGCGCACTTTGGGAAAAAAGAAAATGTATCTTAAAATAAAACACCCCTGTTCCTTTTTTTTTGCCTCCTTCTGTTGTTTTTTTCTATCTCTCTTTCTATTCATGGCTGATTCCGCCTTTTGCGATCTTCGACATGAAAGCCCTGTTGTGATAGCCGTCAAGAAAGTCAGTGACGCTGTTGTAAATATCAGTTCTGAATATGAAGTCCAATCCTCAAACAATCCTTTTTCCGGTACCGGACAAGATCCTTTTTTCGATTCCTTTTTTAGAGATTTTTTTGAGCCCGGCTTTAGGCGAAATATCAAACGTTCCAGCCTTGGTTCCGGGGTTATTATTGACGGCTCCCGCGGTTATGTCCTTACAAATGCCCACGTCATCACAAAAAGTGGTACCATTCACATTCTCCTGAAAGACAAACGCGAATTCGAGGCGAAAATTGTTGGCGCTGACAAGGAATCCGACCTTGCCGTATTGAAACTTTCCATACAGGAGGAACTTCCCTCTGTAGAAATGGGCAACTCGGATGACCTTTTAATTGGCGAGACCGTTATTGCCATTGGAAATCCTTTTGGTTTTTCAAATTCCGTTACAACCGGCGTGATCAGCGCCCTAAATAGAACGGTTCGTACTGAAGATATGATTTATAACGATTTTATTCAGACAGACGCTTCCATCAATCCCGGAAACAGCGGAGGTCCGCTTCTAAATATCAATGGAGAGCTTATAGGTATTAACACTGCAATCTATGCAAATGCTCAAGGTCTCGGTTTTGCCATTCCAATCAGCAAAGCACGCCGTATTATTAATGACCTTATTAAATATGGAGAGGTTGTTCAGGCTTGGATTGGCCTGTCGCCGCAAACCTTGGATAACCAACTCTCCAATTATTTAAGTGTCGAAGGAAAAACAGGCGTCCTTGTGACCCGTGTTTTCCCTGGTGGCCCAGCCGACCAGGCCGGTATTAAAGCCGGTGATATTATTGTTTCAATGGATAACAGAGCCATCAGTTCCCGGGAAGATTATCAAAACGCCTTGAAAAGCTTTGCAGCTGGTGAAGTTTTAAAAATCGAATACTTGCGAAAAGGCCGTTTCCTTCATACGCATTTGACACCGTCCGTGTTTCCTTCTGAATCGGCCCTTGATTTGTCATACGAGCTATATGGTATTCGGGTTTCTGATATTGCTCCCAGAAACAGGGGACGGCGGCAAACCCGTTCCGTTGACGGTGTTCTCATAACCTCTGTTGCGCCCAACACCTATCTTGCCCGTATTGGCGTCTCTTCAGGCGACGTGATTCACGCCATCGATGAAATGACGGTAAAAAACATGGAGGATTTTAAGAAAGCCGTGGTAAAATACCGATTGAAAAATACGGTTGTGTTATTGATTGAACGATCCGGTCGTCTTTATAATGTAACGGTTAAATTGTCCTGATCGATTCTCTCTTAACATATTTTTTCTTTTCACCCTTTAGGCTATAAAACGGATTTTCTAATGGAAAGAACCAGGGTTAAAAAACTTTTTTCGACTGTGGCCACCGATACAAAAGTTCTTATCAAGGGTTGGGTCAGAACCCGAAGAGATTCCAAAACTTTTTCTTTCATCGAAATCAACGATGGTTCCTGTCTTAAAAATATACAGGTAATCGCCGATACATCCATGCCGGGTTATGAACAAATATCATCACTTGGCACCGGAACGGCCGTCGAAATTTCCGGTACTCTCGTTCTTTCCGAAGGAAAAGGTCAATCTGTTGAGATCAAGGCCGACACTTTAAAAATTTTGGGTTCCGCACCGGAAACCTACCCCCTCCAGAAAAAACGCCATACGGATGAGTTTCTTAGAACCATCGCCCATCTTCGCCCAAGAACCAATAAATATGGCGCCACTTTTCGTATCCGTTCTGAATTGTCCCTGGCTATTCATCAATTTTTCAGGGAAAGGGATTTTTTTTATATCCATACCCCCATCATCACAAGTTCAGATTGCGAAGGCGCCGGTGAGCTTTTTCGTGTGACGACCATCAATTCCGGGTCCCAAGCTGAATCCGCCCTATCCTCGAACGCCGATACTGATTTTTTCGGTAAACCCGTTAATCTGACAGTTTCCGGACAACTCTCGGCCGAAATGTTTGCGCTCTCTTTGGGAGATGTCTACACGTTTGGACCAACTTTCAGGGCTGAAAATTCAAATACACGCCGACACGCTGCCGAATTCTGGATGGTGGAACCCGAAATGGCCTTCTGTGATCTCGATGGTGATATGGATATTGCCGAATCGTTCGTTCAATATCTTGTTTCTCATGCGCTGAATCATTGTACAGAGGATATAGATCTTTTTGCCCGATTTGTTGATAAAACCCTTTTAAAAACACTTGAAACCATAACCTCCCGAAACTTTTCCCGTATTTCATATTCTGAGGCAGTGGATATTCTTATCAACAGCAAACACAATTTTTCCTATGATGTTTCTTTTGGAAAAGACCTTCAATCCGAGCACGAACAGTTTCTTGCCGATGAATATTTTAAGGGACCAGTCATCGTTTATAATTATCCTAAGGAAATCAAGCCGTTTTATATGCGGGTAAATGATGACGATTTGACGGTGGCGGCCATGGATATACTTGTCCCCAATATTGGCGAAATCATCGGCGGCAGTCAGCGGGAAGAGCGCCTTACCTTTCTCGAATCCCGGATGCAATCGGCATCTCTTCCCAAAGAAAAATACTGGTGGTATCTTGATTCAAGGCTTTTTGGCAGTGTTCCACACAGCGGCTTTGGTTTGGGTTTCGAGCGTCTTCTGATGCTTGTTACCGGTATCCACAATATACGCGACGTCATTCCGTTTCCGAGAACACCGAAAAGCATCGATTTTTAATTTCATTAAAAAAGCCCCTTTTCGGCCATTCTTTTCTTTGACCGAGATGGGGCTTTTTATTTCTTTATATCTTTTATATATCCAGGACGCTGACCTCCAGCGCATGATTTTGTATAAATTCCCGCCTTGGTTCAACCACGTCTCCCATCAATACGGTAAAAATCTCATCGGCATCTACAGCATCCTCTATTTTTACCTTCATCATGGTTCTTTTTTCCGGATTCATTGTCGTTTCCCATAATTGATCCGGATTCATTTCTCCAAGACCTTTGTATCTTTGTATGTTTATTCCTTTTTTAGCTTCCTGAAGCAGATAATCAAATAGTTCTTTTTTATTTTCAAAGACGACCGGTCGGCTCTCTTTTTGACCATCTTCTTCATTCTCTATATTGTGTATTTGAAACGGTGGTTTATCATTCAAATTTATTTTTTTGTTTATCATCAGTGCTTTTTGATAATTTATCGAATGAATAAACCCTCTTCCAATTTTCACGGGTCGCACCTGTTGCTGGGAATTTGAAAATTCATCGTCGTTTGTTTTCGGAACTGCTGTTACCGTCATTTCAAATACATTCCTATCCGGATTCCATGACACATCCGTAACACTGTATCCATTTTCTCTCAATTCATTACAAACGGCCTTCATTTTATCTTCATCTCTTAGCGTTTGTTTGTCTTCTATCCCGCTTTTGATCAAATATTCAACAAGATCAGTAGAAATTCCCCTGTTTTTGATTTTACTCATTGCCGTAAAATATTCAGAAAGATCGCACACAAAAAGATACAGCTTATGGTCTCTTATTTCTCCCCCCTGATATTTTATATATTTCTGGTTACTGATTCGCTTTAAAACATAATCATTTAAATCGGTTTCCTCTTTCAGATAGACTTCATTTTTTCCTTTTCCAACTTTCAGTAACGGTGGTTGCGCAATAAATAAATATCCTTTTTCAATAATTTCCCTCATTTGTCTATAAAAAAAGGTCAGAAGCAGGGTTCGTATATGTGATCCGTCCACATCGGCATCCGTCATAATAACTATTTTATGATAACGTATCTTTTCGATATCATATTCTTCGCTTCCTACGCCGGTTCCCAGAGCGGTAATTATATTTTTAATTTCTTCACTGCTGAGAATTTTATCAAAGCGCGCTTTTTCAACATTTAAAATTTTTCCCCTTAGTGGAAGAATTGCCTGAAACTTCCGATCCCGTCCTTGTTTGGCACTCCCTCCGGCCGAGTCACCCTCCACAATAAACAGTTCTCTCTCTTTCGGATCCGATGATTGACATTCCGCCAACTTACCAGGAAGTGTGGAATCCGTTAGTGCCCCTTGTTTCCTGGCCATGTCCCGGGCTCTTTTGGCCGCGTCTCTGGCCCTTGCGGCATCCACGGCCTTCGCCATTATTTTTTTCCCGACCGACGGATTTTCTTCTAAAAAACTGCTCAGTTTTTCATTAACAAGCGATTCAACAAGTCCCTTTACCTCGCTGTTCCCTAACTTTGTTTTAGTCTGCCCTTCAAATTGCGGTGTTTTTATCCGTATACTTATTATGGCTGTAAGCCCTTCTCTGACATCATCCCCGCCTATTTTTGCCTGCAGATTCTTTGGGACATTTCCATTTGTTGCATATTGGTTTATCGTTCTTGTCAGTGCGGCCTTGAAGCCTATAAGATGAAACCCGCCTTCAACCGTATTTATGTTATTTGCAAACGTAAAAATTTTTTCCGAAAAGGTATCGTTATATTGCATGCAGACTTCTATTTCGACATCATTCCTGCTTCCCTCAATAAAAATCGGTTGATGAATTCCTGTATGCCGCCGATTGAGATATTCGACAAAAGATTTGATACCGCCTTCATAAAAATATTCATCTTTTTGATCGCTTCTTTCATCTTCAAGTATAATTTTTATACCCTTATTCAGAAATGCAAGTTCACGAAGCCGCCTGCTGAGAATTTCCTGACTGTATTCTATGGTATTGAAGATGGTTTCATCCGGAATAAAATGAATTTTTGTCCCTCTTTTATCCGTAGTACCTTTTTGCGTCAATTCACAGATTTTAATTCCTTTTTGAAATGCCTGAAAATATATTTTTCCATTGTTATAAACTTCGACTTCCAACAAATTGGAAAGCGCATTTACAACAGATACGCCAACACCATGAAGTCCACCGGATACCTTATAACTCTCGTTATCGAATTTACCTCCGGCATGTAATTTGGTAAGCACCACCTCTACGGCTGGAATTCTTTCCGTTTTATGAATACCAATCGGTATTCCCCTGCCGTCATCCAATACACTTATACTTCCGTCGGTATGAATGGTGACCATAATGGTAGTACAATAACCGGCCATGGCTTCATCGATGGCGTTGTCGACAACCTCATATACAAGATGGTGTAATCCCTCGACATCGACATTACCGATATACATGGACGGCCTTAACCTGACCGGCTCAAGACCTTCCAGTACATTTATACTGCTTTCATCGTAATTTTTTTCAATTTTTTCCATTATATTCTCATAGGCATGATAGCGCTTATAAAACTATCATCATCTTTGTCAAAAATCAGACAGGGTTTTTCTTCATTTACAAGAAATATTATGACCTCTTCACTGTCAATTACATTCAGAGTATCTATAAAATATTTTGGATTAAAGGCAATGGTCATACTCTCTCCATCATACTCGATGGGCATATCTTCTTTACTTTCACCAATATCAGGATTGCTTGCGGAAATAATTATGGAATCCTTTTCAAAATTAAAAATAGCTGCCTTATAATCATCCGAAGATAAAATAGACATCCTTTTAAGCATCATTGCAAATTGTTTTTTGTTCATGAGAATGACATGTCCATTTTCTTTTTCAACAATCTGCTCATAATTTGGAAAAGCACCTTCCAGGAGGCGCACAATGATAATTTCCTTCTCTTTTTTCAGAACAAAATGATTGTCTTTTATACCAATATTGACAAGGCCTTCCGTATCTAGAAATTTATTTATCTCGTTCAACCCTTTTTTGGGAATAAGTATACCGTCCCCATCTTTTAGTTCTATATCCCCCTCATACGTGCCGTCCATCATCATCAAACGGCTGCCATCAGTAGTAACCATTCGTACTGAACTTTTATCTTTTTCGTTTATTTTCTGGAGATATACGCCAATGATATGAGCCCTTTTATCATCCGAAGCACCTGTAACAATAATACTTCTTTCGATCATCCGTTTCAGCGTGTATGAATCTATCTCCATAAAATTTGTATCATTCACCGCTGGTGCATCCGGAAAATCATCAGGATTCATTCCGACGATATGATACAGCACTTTTGGATGCCCAATTTCTATCCATCTGTTTTCCACTTCGTTGATAATGATATCATCAGTGGGAAAATCTCTGATAATTTCGTAAAATTTCCTGGAATTCAGCGCAATAGTCCCTTCTTTCTCCACGATAGCGGGATAAACACCTTCAAATCCAGTCTCCAAATCAGTCGCCGTAATGGTAATAGCATCATTTTTTGCCCGCATTAAAATCGTCTCGGTAATTGCCAGGCTGCTTCTCCGTCCGGTCACTCCTTGAACCTTCGATAAAACCTCAATAATGTCCGCCTTTTTTATAGAGAATTTCATCCATTTTCCTTTCTATCCCTGTGAACCGGATACCCATTTTTCCATTCTTGGAATTACAAGATTTACCCATTCATCAACTATTCTCAATTTAACAAATCTCTCATAAATTGCCCTGACCACTGTAATCGCCTTTTCATACAGAAAAATTCTCTCCAGTACCGCTCCCTCCCAATCCTCTTCCTTTTCAACGGGCCCGGTTTCCGGTATTTTAAGAGAACTTAAATGAAAACTTTCCCCTTTCAATGTGAATTGCCACTTTTGCTCGCCTGATCTAAAAAACAGATTTATTTCACTCACCATAGCGCCTTTTTTCAAAGCCAGTCGCGCTTCTTCAAGTCCGGCATCATCTCCTTTTATAGTGACCGTTTCTACTGCTCCCGTTTGTCTGTTTTCAAGAACAAGCCTGTTCCCGACATCGATGGAAACGATATCATTCTGAATATTTCGTAACGCTTCCTGTTCTGTTTCCATCATAAACCACAGCCAGGTAAGAAATTCATAACCTAAAAATTTATATCTGTTATAAGAAACGGAAACATCCAACATAGACTACTCCAAAAAACCCGTCGGTGACAAACCCGTTAAGACATCTTTCTGACTGTCTGAAAGACCGGTTTCAAATAACGCACTTGTGTATGGAAACATTCGTACAAGCGTCAGAGAGAAGGATTTTAGAAAAAGCGTTTCAACGGTCTCGTTGGCAACTTTTCTGTTTGAAAAAAACAGAACCTGCCGTGCTTCATAATTCCATATAATATCATAAATATCAGGCACGGCAGGAACACGCCGGTAGAGCATATTTGTAATATTATCCTTGATCATCTTTTTTTCTTCCCTGGATAAATATTCTCTACCGCTTTCATTGAGTTTCTTGGTGATTTCCATGGCAACATATTTCTGAATTACTTTTGAAGGGACTTTTTTACTATCCATCCTCAGTGAAAAAATAAAATATGGCCCGACAACAAAAGAAGATCCGTCAAAATCCGGAAAATAAGGCTTGTTTGTAGAGGTCCACCCGGCTGTCATTTCCAGCGCTTCCTGATCTATTTCCGAAATTGTGTTTTTTTTCAATCCATCCAATACGGTGTCTATAACTTGACCTTTTAAATCACCTTCTACCGCATACCGGGTAATTGAAACGCTCGCAGATAAAATTCCCACAGATCACCTTGTAAAAAAGCTTCCTTACCTCTATTTTAAAAAACCGGAAAATCTACAATATATTGTAGATATTAAAAATAAGTACATACATATAGCCTTTTTTTCTGCTTTTTTCAAGGATATTTTATAGTTGTTTCAGCCAATTAAAAAACGTTTTATTTTGCCTATTTTCAGCGTAACCGATTCGTTTTATACCTGATTTCATGCATGATGGAAAAACGTTTTGAAATTGGCTCGCTTTAAATGTATTCCGGAAGCATCTTGTATGAAACATCGTTGTATATGATAATTGGACAAATGCTATTTCGGACCTGTTGGATATATTCTTTTATTATATCTATATTAAAGGATATATATAATAAATAAGACCTGCTCATATTGGTAATAAAATTTTAAATATTTGAAATAATAATTAAATATCTGTGAAATATTTGTTAATAAGTTCGTTATATCAGGGGTGTTGATCATGATGTTATAGACAACCGCCAAGAGGATGTTGACAACTCTTCAGATTGTTGAAAGTGTTTTAGAACACTTATCAACAAAATTATGTGACATGAAATTCCGAGCCGATCTTCATATTCATTCCAAATATTCCAGAGCTACCTCAAAAAATCTCGATTTGGAACATATTTATATTGCAGCACAGATTAAAGGAATCACGATTGTAGGCACTGGTGATGCGATACACCCCGGATGGTATTCCGAATTGTCGGAAAAACTTATTCCGGCGGAACAGGGGTTGTATAAGCTTCGAGAGGAAATAGCCTATCACTGCAATAAAAATGTACCTTTAAAGTGCCGGGCTCCTGTTCGATTCATACTCCAAACGGAACTAAGCAATATCTATAAAAAAACCGGTAAAACCAGAAAAAATCACAATTTGATAATCTTGCCGGATTTTAAGGCGGTGAAGAATTTACAGAACAGACTTTCGCCTATCGGCAATATCGTTTCGGACGGTAGGCCTATTCTCGGCCTGGATGCAAAAAATCTTCTTGAAATTATGCTGGAAGTTTCTCAAAAAGCGTTCCTGATTCCGGCGCATATTTGGACACCGTGGTTTTCCGTTCTGGGATCAAAATCGGGATTTGATGCTATTGAAGAGTGTTTTGAAGATTTGTTGCCGCATATTTTTGCCGTTGAAACGGGATTGAGTTCGGATCCGTGTATGAATCGAATGGTTTCATTCCTCGATAATTTTTCGCTGGTGTCTAATTCAGACGCACATTCGCCTTTTAATATAGGACGTGAGGTGAATGTGTTTGATACGGCTCTTTCCTATGATGCCATTAGGAATGCGCTGGAAAAAAGGGGGAATACCGGGTTTAGAGGAACCATGGAATTTTATCCCGAAGAGGGAAAATACCATCTGGATGGTCATAGAAAATGTCGTATGCGATTCTGGCCCAAAGAGACAAAGGCAATGGGAAAAATCTGCCCGGTATGTAAAAAGCCTCTGACAATAGGCGTTCTCAGCAGAGTAACGACACTGGCGGATAGAAAAAATGAAAAGGAGAGCGGAATACAAAATAAAGATGATTTTTGTCACAGAATTCCACTGATCAATATATTGTCTGAAATTTTGAGGAAAGGTCCCAAATCCAAGAAAGTTGAACATGCCTACCATACGCTGATATCAAAAATTGGAAGTGAATTTGCCGTATTAAATGATGCAAAACTTAAAAATATTGAAAAAGCAGGCGGATATATAATAGCGGAAGCCATTAAACGAATGCGGAAAGGCAATTTGACAATATCCCCCGGGTATGATGGAGAGTATGGAAAAATAGGTATTTTCAGTGATGAGGAATTAGAAAAAAACAGCAAAAATTCCAAAGCGCTTATTGACATGAATAAAAAACTTTTTTAAATAATAGCAGCTTATCTGGTATGTTCCCCTTTTTGGAATTTAAAATATTTGTTACCGATCATTTTGATCAAAAAAAATTTTTTGGATAAAAAATGGCTAACGATCGAAAAAGAGAACAGCCGCCGCTGAAAATAGGCGAATTGCTGGTTAAGGAAGGTTACGTTCGGTCTTCTGACATCGAAAAAGCGCTGGAAATTCAAAAAGAGGAGAAGGAAGTCGCCAGCCAGCCCCTTGGGAAGATTCTTGTCGAACAAGGAAAACTCAGCAAGGAACAACTTAAAAGCCTTCTGGAGCACCCCTGTCAGAGGAAACTGATTGGCGAAATGGCTCTCGATGAAGGTTTAATAACCAAAGAAAAACTCGATGAATGCGTCAGGGCGCTTAAGGATGAAGAGAAAATAGGCGAGTTGCTCGTTGAGAAGGGATATGTCGATAAGGCCACTATATCCAAATTACTTTATAGGCAAGTAGGAAGTCAGCGAATCGGCGATCTTGCCCTGAAATACGGCATGATTAACGAAGATGATCTGGAAGAGGCCCTGTCTGTAAAAAGATCAAAACGCACTATCGGTGGCATACTTTGTGATCTTAATTTCATCACGCCAAATGATCTGAACCATGTACTTCAGAAATATAAAAAGCAGCTTAAATTCGGAGAAATCCTTGTTGATCTGAACTATATAACCCAGGACCAGTTGGATACCGCACTTTCAGAGCAATCGAACAATGACGCCCCGCTGGGAGACATTCTATTGAAGCGGCGTCTGATAACCGTCGATGAACTTCTTTTAACCCTTTCGAAACAGTATAATATTCCCTATGAGAAAATAGAAGAACTTGATATTGAAGAGAGCAAAATAGGGCCGCTTATCAGCATTGTGGGTCAGCGATATGCTGAAACGAACCTTATCCTTCCCTTAAGGCAGGAAGGCAATCTGTTGACGCTTGCCATATCGGATCCCGAGAAATCCAAAGCGCTTCAGGAACTCAAAACCGTCTATTCTCACCTTCACATGCGTTGCGTGCTTATCACTCGTGAAAAATTCGAAGCGCTTTTCAAATTGTTATACGGGGAGAGCCTGGAAGATTCGATAGCGTCCAATGTGGCCACATCCCGCCCGGAATCCATGGACAGTTTTAAGATAAATCTTAGTGAAGACATGGATGCGCGAGACGGCCAGACAGCCGCTTATGCCATGTCCTCCATGGAAGTTGAGCAGGTGGTCAATTATATCATCAAGTACGGTATAATGAATGATGCCAGCGATATTCATATCGAGCAGGACCGGGGCGGCGCAAAAATCAGATTTAGAATAGACGGTATGCTTCAAAGGCTTCGGGAAAAGACCTTTGATGAAAAACTCAATGAGATGGCCAACTCAATCATTTCCCGAATAAAGGTTGTATCAAATATGGACATTGCCGAGCGCCGGGTTCCTCAGGATGGCGTATTTCGAGTGAGTTATTTTGACAAGGACCGCAGTCGTGATGTGGATCTTGATTTCAGGGTTGCCACATGTCCGGCAATTGTAGGCGAAAATGTGACCATCCGGATTCTGGATTCCCGAAAAGCCAAGGTTGGACTCGAAAATTTGAATCATTCAAGACATGTTCTTGAACCCTTTATGCGATTACTGAAAAGCTCGGCCGGCATGGTGCTGGTATCGGGTCCAACGGGTAGCGGAAAATCCTCGACGCTATATGGCGCACTCCAGTATATTTACAATCCCAGCATTAAAATCATTACGGCTGAAGACCCGATAGAATACAGCTTTCCGGGAATTATGCAAACCCAGGCCCATCAGAAAATAGGATTGACTTTTGCAAAGCTTCTTCGCTCTTTTCTCCGGCTCGATCCGGACGTGATTCTGGTTGGCGAAATGCGGGATGAAGAGACCTCACAGATTGGTTTCGATGCCGCCCAGACAGGTCATCTGCTTCTCAGCACAATACACACAAACGATGCCGTTGCCGCGATCTCACGACTGTCGGACCTCAATATAGACAAAAGCCAAATGTCATCAAGTCTGCTGGGCGTTCTTTCCCAGCGTCTCTGCAGACAAATCTGTTATAACTGCATGGTTTCCTGTACACCGGAGGAAGAAGAATGGCGGACGCTGTTCAACACTTATCCGGACCATCTTTCATTCTATAAAGGCGAGGGATGTGAAGAGTGCGGTTTTACGGGCTATAAGGGGCGTGTTCTTATTTCCGAGCTATTTGAGATAACCCGGGATGTTTCCATGGCCATCAACAGAGGGGCTTCGGAAAGGGAAATAAAACAGATAGCCTTTGAAGGCGGGATGAAGACACTGGTGGAAGACGGTATTCAAAAACTTCATCAGACAACTTTATCGGAAGTGATTCGCGTGGTACCGCATGAAATGATAAAGGATTTCAAATCTCGTCAGCCTATAGAATCGGGCGGCAGCGACTACCAGATCATTATTTCCAATCCGGACGTCCAGGGAGCGGTGATAGATAAATTTTATGATCAGTATCAGCAATTAAAAAACCAAAACGGCGTAAAACATGACGCTGGAAGCGCGCCGCTTTTCAAGCAGTTCATCTCGAATCATTATCAGAAAATTTGTGACCAGTATGGTTGTAAAGGCGTCTCTTTTTCATTAAAAAACGGAAATAAAAATGTTGAGATCAATGCTCAACCATATATGGGTGTTTAAAGGACTTTTTTACTATGGCAAGGATACTGACGGTTACAAGCGGAAAAGGCGGTGTCGGAAAAACGAACATCAGCGTTAATCTTGCTATCTATCTCGCTCGTCAAGGATACCGTACCTGCCTCTTCGATGCGGATCTTGGCTTGGCAAATATCAATATTCTCCTGGGAATTTATCCGGAATACAACCTGAAAGATGTGATCGACGGCGAAAAAACGTTAAATGATATAATTATCAGGGATAAAAACGGCATCGACATTATTCCCGGAAGTTCCGGTGTTGCGGAAATGGAAACCCTTTCATCCGTCCAGCTTGGTGGCCTTGCCAGTGCTTTTGCCGAACTGAAAGAGTATGATTATTTAATTTTCGACACCTCAGCCGGGGTTTCAAAAAGCGTCATTGCCTTTTGCATGAATGCCTCAGAGGTTATATTGACCATTACACCGGAACCGACCTCCCTCACGGATGCCTATGCGCTGATGAAAATACTCAGCATGAACGGATATAAAAAAAAGACCAAAGTGGTTGTAAATCAAAGCAAAAATTCAAAAGCAGCTCAAATCGCTTATAAGAAATTGAAAGACACGACCCGAAAATTTCTGAATGTTGAGCTATCCCCTCTTGGAACAATAGTTTCCGATCCTCGCGTAATAGAAGCGGTCGCGGCACAGCAGCCTTTCATAACTCTTTTTCCAAAAACCCAGGCCTCCAGATGCATTAATGCGATCGGGAAATACCTACATGAAAAAGGCTCAGCTGAAGATACCGCTTTTGCCATGGATACTTTTTGGCAACGCTGTGTCGATATATTTTCAGCACCCCTTAAAATGCCTGCCAGGAAAGAAGATTCTTCCCGGGAAGAGGCAACCGCATCGGCAAAACAGCCTCCTGTCCAAAAAAACCAGCCATCCACTCAATCGAAAGTCGTTTCCGGTTCGGATATGCCGGCGGAAAAAATCAGTCGGCAGCCATTTCAATCCACGGAGCAAAACCAGCAGTTTATGGAAAGATTGCTGGATAAAATTACCTCCGTTTCCGATGAGCTTTCAGGCATAAGAATCCTTCTTGAGAAAGGTATTCTGAACACATCTCCGGTTGATCCGTCAAGTCAGCAAATCAGTACATCCGCCCCCCTCATTCCCCTGGATTTTGAAGCATTCCTGGCGAAAAAAAAGACGGAGGATGAAAATGGTGTGATGTAATTGCTTCTGTTTTAAAGATTGGTTTTTTCTCGGCCATAGGTGTTTACGGCAACAGAACCTTCTTTGAAGGTTTTAAAAAATGCGTTTGCTTCCTGAAAACTGGACAATGTAACGGAAACGGACGTTGTTTGTGCGTCAACTCGTTTTCCCACCATGCGCTTCAATCCATGAAGACGCGTTTCCGGGGCGATGGCGGATAGACGTGATATTGTATCCATGATTCCGGAACCGGTAACAATCAATTCAAAGACAATCGGAAAAGACCACGCCAAAGATGTTTGCCACTCGACCCGCAGCATTTTATGTTTCTTGAGTTTGGGGCTCGTATTCAGGTTGGCACAATTTTTTCTATGGAAAGCAACGCCCCGTTCGCTGAGAGCAGCCAGCACATCTTCCTGCCCGGGATATGGATTACAACATTTGGAAAATTTGTGAACCGCTTTTTCCAATTCCGAAACGCGAAGAATATTTTGATCATCAGAAGGATGTTCGGAGTCGGAAGACATCGGTTTTTTTTGATTTGTCGGGGAACTGCTTCTCAGGTGGTCCAGGTAGTATAAAATGACTTTGCTGGATAGAGTATCCTGTCCTATACGTGTGAAAAAAGCGGCCAGATCCTTTATGTGAAGAAAATTCAATACAAGGGAAACGGACTCATCCTCCAGACAGGAAGCCGGTAAATTGTGGCGTTGAATTTCCTGGAGAAGAATATCCTTTCCAATTTTTTCCGCTACAATTTGACGCTTTTTCTGAAGCAGTTTATTGACGGCACTCCTGGCCTTTGGTGTGACGCAATTTTTCTCCAGAGCCGGATCTACATCCATCGGCTCATAAGAAGAGATTATTTTCACCGTATCCCTGTCTTTCAGCTCTTCTGTAAGACCGACACGGATACCGTTTACCTGTGCGCCGCCACAGTAATCTCCCAGTGCGGAATGGATTTTATAAGCAAAATCAAGAACGATACTTCCCCGGGGAAGATAATGAATGTCTCCCTTTGGTGTAAAGACAAACATCTCTTCGCCGCTTGATAACTGTATCAGGTCTTTCCTTTGGGCGCCTGCACCGCCGTATTCACCAATGTTTTTGAGCATGTCGCTCAATTCTTCCAGATAGGTTTCATATATTGGATTTTTTGAATTGAGAGCATAGGTCATGCCGCTGTTTGCTTTCATGTCCATGGATTTTATACGCAATTTGATAAGATAATCATTTCCTTTGTTGTTGATGCGAACATGGAGACTTTGATACCCATTGGGTTTTTGGTTGGCAATATAATCCCGAATGCTTTTAGGAACCGGCGTAAAGGCATTGTTGATAATGCCGAGGCCCGTGTAACATACAACAGGATCCGGCGAATCAATGACTATTGTGAAATCGACGGTGTTTTCGGCGTTTTTAAGATCGAGGGTTTGTCGTTCATGAGAGTAGTAAGGTCCCAGCCCTTTTACCCTGGGGCGGATCTGAACGGCTTTGGACATGGAAGAAAACACTGATTCGAGTCTTTTGTTAATTTCTTCTATTTCCGGGGAGTTTCTGAGACCCCGGACGACGTTGAGAATTTTTTTGCTTTTTCGAGGGAAAAGGTGTGTCAATGCAAGATTGTACAGATGTCTTTTTATTGGAAACAGATTCAGCTTCGCAGCAAGGGGAGCATAAATTTTAAGCGTTTCCTGGGCAATTCGACGGCGTTTTGAGATAGGGAGACTTCCCAGAGTTCGCATATTATGAAGACGGTCCGCCAGTTTGATGATAAGCACACCCAGATGACGGCTTGCACTAACGAAAATTTTGCTGTGGGTAAGGTCACTTTGGGTGGCCCGATCAAACCTCTGGAGAGAGAGTTTGGTGCAGCCGTCAACAAGTTCAGCAACCGTTTTTCCAAAATTCGCTTCAAGGTCAAGGAGAGTGACAGCAGGCACGTCTTCCACTAAATCGTGCAGAAAGGCCGCGGCAAGAAGCTCAGGATCGTTAATCTTGAAATCCCGTATCAGAATTTCAGCCACGGCCATGGGATGGTTAAAATACGGTTCTCCCGATTTTCGAAAATATCCCAGGTGATGCTTATATGAAAATTTCAGCGCATCGGAAATCAGCTGGGATTGTTGAACGGTCCGGTCCAGATACCTGGCCATGGCCCGCTGATAATATGCCAGCGGGGGTTGACCCACTGATCCTCTGGGGGTTTTAGCGGGTTTTACTGAGTCTTCCGGCGTCATGAAAGAAAAGGTTTTTGGATCATGGTTAAATAAAGACATCCCCTTTTACATCATAAAACTCCATAAAACACCCGCGGCAATAGCCGAACCGATGACACCCGAAATGTTCGGCGCCATGGCATGCATCAGAAGAAAGTTGGTTGGATCCTCTTCCTGACCGACGGTCTGAACAACCCGGGCGGAGTCCGGAACAGCGGAAACGCCGGCACCACCAATAAGCGGATTGATTTTGTGTTTCAGGAACAGATTCATGACTTTTGCAAACAGGAGCCCGGATGCGGTCGCAACACCAAATGAACAAGCTCCCAGCACAAAAATACCAACCGATTGGGGTGTCAGGAAATAATCCGCCTGTGTACTGGCCCCCACGGTGATTCCCAGGAGAATTGTTACAGCGTCGAGTATGGGACGGCGG
The DNA here is from genome assembly GCA_963677545.2 of Desulfobacterales bacterium. Lineage (GTDB taxonomy): Bacteria > Desulfobacterota > Desulfobacteria > Desulfobacterales > JAFDDL01 > JBECKW01. The sequence continues at coordinate 370,780 of CAXXKH010000032.1, forward strand.
GCGGCTTCAGCCAGACGTTCAGTAACGACAGCCTCTTTAAAAAGATTGCCGGCGAAGAGCATTCCAAGAAGCGGCAAGGCAGCGCCAGCCAGCATACAGCAGAGGAGAAGACCGACGATCGGGAAAATCATCTTCTCTGTTTTAGATACTTCCCGAAGCTCTTCCATTCGAATCAGGCGTTCTTTTCTGGTTGTCAGAAGTCGCATGATGGGTGGTTGGATAACCGGCACCAGTGCCATATAAGAATAGGCGGCAACCGCAATGGGCCCGATGAGATCCGGGGCCAGTTTGGCGGTTAGAAAAATTGCCGTGGGACCGTCGGCGCCACCGATGATGCCGATGGAAGCGGCTTCATTGAGCGGGAACCCCAGGGCAAGAGCACCCAGAAAAGTTATAAAGACCCCTACCTGGGCGGCGGCGCCCAACAACATGAGCACGGGCCGTGCAAGCATGGTCGAAAAATCGGTCATGGCGCCGATTCCCATGAAAATCAGCGGTGGATAAACGCCGGACTTAACCCCCATATACAAGTAATGCAGAACGCTGTTGTCTTCGTAGATGCTCAAACCAAGCCCCTTGAAAACCGGAACGTTTCCCATCAGAATTCCGAACCCGATGGGTACCAGAAGCAGGGGTTCATAATGTTTGGCGATTCCAAGATAAATAAACGTAGAGCCGACGATCATCATGATGACATTTCGATAATCGGCCATATAATAACCGGTATTGTGAAAAAAATCTAAAAGCAACGATTCCATGGACTTGTTTCAACTCCTTAGTGTCTGTCGTATCTGTTTTCGCGAAAAGACCTGCGTTATTGTTTCCAAGTGTAATAACCGTCTTCATCTGGAAGGATAATCCCCGCTTGAAGCAGCTCGTTGATAGTGGCATAAGGCCGATGAAGCCCGCTTTTTGTTGCCAGTCTCAACAGTTTGGGCAGCGCAAAGGGATCACCGATTCTCTCCACGAGCATTCGGAAATGCTGCTTGGACTCCATCAGGTCGGAAGAGAACTTGGGTTGCAAGGTTTCCGACTCTTCGGGGGCGGCCTCTTTTTTCCAGCGCTCTCTCAGCTGTTGTACAATTGATGAGCGGTTTTCCCATAGATTAAGGATCTTATGCAACTGTGCAAGTACAAAGGACAGTAGAATAAGCCCTGAAAAGACGATGCAAACGCCAAGAAAGGCATATTGCCAGCCGTTTTGAGCAGAAATGGCCTGAATACCTAGCAAAGGAACCTCCTTATAGACTATCCGGGAAAAATACCCGGCAATATTTTATAAATTAAACATTCGAGCCATTTTCAAACTTTTTCCCGCCATGCATGAAATCGGCATAAAGCGGATCGGTTAATCTAAAAACCAGACGAAATGAACCGTTTTGAAATTGGCTGATCCAAAAAAGTTCAGGAATCCACCGCCTTTTTACTCCCGGCGTAGTATGGCACACGTTCGGAATTAATGGCATTAATTTTTTTCATCAACATTTCGCTTATTCGGGCATCACCCATCAGAAGTTCCTGAAAAGCGGCCGCGGACAGGCAAAGGACCTCTCCACGGGTCAATGCAACAGCGGTGCCGGTGTATCTGAACGGTGTAACGACGGAGGACCATCCTATGATCTGGCCTCTTTCATGGAGCGTAAAAGCGCGATCTTCTTTAAAGGAAATCATAAAGTTACCGGACAGGATGACATAAAATGTATGGGCGTTTTGTCCTCTTTGAGTTAGAAGCTCACCTTCCTGAACCTTCATATAATTCATCAGCGAGGATACCTTTCCAAGAGCATCCGCATCCATATCCTGAAAAAGAGACATATCGTAAAGTGTTTTTGGGTTTACAGCCATAAAAATCTTTCCATATATAAAGAAATTATAATCCTTGATAAGTTAAAGAAATCCATAAAGTTGGCAAACAGTAATTCAATTTTACGGCCGGATGTCAAGGAAAATCAGGGCGTGTGGAGAGATATTTTTATCAAACAGAACCAAAACGGTTTTTTTACCAGTAGCGACAAACCGTATTGATAACGACAAACCGGTTTTTATGAATCGAGAAGGTTTTTAATCTGCTGTAATTCGATGCGAATTTCATCCAGAATCGACCCGTTTATCTCGGATCCCGAGTCGCTCTGTTTATTTATCAGGTATCGTTTGGCTCCCTGTATGGTGAATTTTTTATTGTAAAGAAGGTCCTTGATTTTGATTATCAGTTCAACATCTCTCCTGCGGTAGAGTCTCTGGCCCGAAGAGGTTCGTTTGGGAGAAATGCGTTTGAATTCAGACTCCCAGAATCGGAGCACATACGTCGGTACATTGGTGATATCGCTCACCTCACCGATTTTAAAATAAAGCTTGTCCGGGATGACGGGCGCCGGGGTAATTTCTTTATTTATCATGATATCGGCCCCCTGTGATTGTATTTGATTAGGGCAGATCCGCTTTGAACTCTTTGATAATCTGCTCGCAAATGGCCGTATGCGTTTGATTGACGGACTCATCTTCCAAAGTATGCTCGGCGGATCGATAGGTTATTCGAAACGAGACGCTCTTTTTCCCTTCGGGAATAGCCCCTCCGTCAAACACATCGAAGAGGCTGACCTCTTCCACCAGCTGCGCTTCCATCTGTTTGACCTTGTCCAGGAGCTGGTAAGCCTCCAACTGTTTATCGACGATAAGGGTGACGTCCCTCGCCACCGCGGGAAATTTTGAGATACCCGATATCTTTTTATGGTCCGGCAGATAATCAGCCAGACGGTCGAGAAACAGCTCAAAAATGAAAGCGGTCTGTTTCAGCCCGAAAGTTGAAAGCACGTCTGGATGAATTTCACCCACAAGCCCTATATTTTCACCATCGATGGCGATACCGGCGGCGTACCCCGGGCGCAGATACGGGCCCGATGACGCACCCTTTTTTGAATAGAGGGGATCTTCCAGGCCGAGGTCTCCCAGAAGCGCCGCGGTAATTCCCTTTATATCATAAAAATCACTGGGGATCGATTGGTTGCTCCAGGAAGAGGCCTGCCGATCACCGGTCCAGAGAGCCGCAAGGGTTTCCCGCTCTTTAGGAAGTTCTTCATCGCCATGGACCAGAAAAGCCTTTCCGACCTCGAAAATACGAAGGGTTTTCACCTGTTTTGATAGGTTTCGCCCCATGGTTTCCAGAAGACCCGGCAATAGAGACGTTCTCATGACGGCCTGGTCTTCCGTCAGCGGATTGAGAAGAGAAACAACGCCGTGGCGTGGATCGTCTTCCGGTATCTGAAGTTTCGAAGCGCTGTCGGAATGGATAAAGCTGTAATTGATGGCCTCCGAAAAACCGTAACCGATCATTTTATCTCTGCATTTATCCCTGAGGCATCGAAGCGTTGTTGCGCCGGCCCGGATTTCGGTTGCGGTCATTACCGGAAGCGTGGTGGGAATGCGCTCATACCCATATAACCGGGCGACCTCCTCCATCAGATCTTCAGGCCGCGCCAAATCCACCCGGTACGAAGGGGGAGAAAAGGAGATAACATCTTCATTCCCGACACGCTCTTTTCCATCGAGCTTGATTTCGATGCTTTCAAGAAGATCGATAATGGTTTCTTCCGTAATATCAGTTCCCAAAAGACGATTGGTAGCCCTGACGGATAGCGGAATGCATTTTGATGGCGCCGGCTTTGGGTGCACATCGATAACACCCGCCACGGGAGTACCGCCGGAAACCTGAACCATCAGTTCGGCTGCCCGCATCAGACTGTCGATGGTACCGTGGGGGTCGATACCCCGCTCGAAGCGATAGGAAGCGTCGGTACTGAGTCCAAGCTGTTTGGAGGTTTTCCGGACACTCCCGGGTTTGAAGTAGGCACTTTCGATCAGAATCGTGGTGGTGTCGTTCTGTATTTCGGAATTTTCACCGCCCATGACGCCGGCGATACCAACGGGCTTCTCGGCATCACAGATCAACAGCATCTCTTCGGAAAGGGTTCGCTTTTTGCTGTCGAGCGTCGTAAAGGGCTCTCCCGCCCTGGCGGTGCGGACCACGATTCGACCCCCCTCAAGGAAGCTGAAGTCAAACGCATGCAGCGGTTGTCCGGTTTCAAGCATGACAAAATTGGTAACATCCACAATATTGTTGATGGGTCGTTGCCCGATGGAAAGAAGGCGGTCCTTGAGCCAGGCCGGTGACTCGGAAACCTTGATATTTTTAATCATCCTTGCGGCGTACCGGGGGCAGAGATCCGGCGCTTCTATGTTGACGGAGGTTAGATCGGTGATTGAACCATCGCTTTCCGGAGAAGGGTAGTGAGGATAGCGTATTTCTGTTTTCTGAATGGCAGCGACTTCCCGGGCAATGCCGATGACGCTGGCACAATCCGGGCGGTTTGGCGTCAGACCGATTTCAAACACCGTGTCGGACAACTTCAGCGCCTGGTTCAGCGGAGTGCCCAGGGGGATCTCCGGTTCAAGGGACATGATCCCGGAAGCGCCTTCTCCCAACGCAAGTTCCTTTTCGCTGCACAGCATGCCCTCGGAAACCTGACCGCGTATAGTGCTCTTTCGGATTTCCAGACCACCGGGAAGCGTTGTTCCCGGAAGGGCAAGGGGCACCAGCATGTTCTCTTTAACATTGGGTGCACCGCAGACGATGGAAACCGGACCGCTCCCCGCATTCACCGTGCAGCAGGTCAACCTGTCCGCATTGGGATGGGGAAGAACCGTTTCTATCCGGCTCACCAGCACGCTGTCGAGATAGTCGTATCGATCCCACATGCCCTCGACTTCCAGGCCAACCATGGTCAGCGCGTCGGCAAGGATTTTAGGTTCGAGTTCTATGGTGACATAGTCCGTTAACCAGCTTATACTAACCTTCATAACATTAATACCTCAACAACCGTCCTGTTCTATAACTGATTTATCAGAGGCGAGGGAGCGGCGGGTTGAATACGTTAAAAGAGACGAATTGTCCGATGAACCGTATGTCATTATCAAAAAAGATTCGGATATCATCAATGCCGTATTTCAGCATGGCAATCCGTTCGATGCCGACGCCAAAAGCAAAGCCGGTGACACTGGAAGTGTCGTAGCCGACATTTTCAAACACGGCCGGGTGGACCATACCGGCGCCCAGAACTTCCAGCCAACCGGTATGGGAACATACCCCGGCAGCCTTTTCCGCGGCACATCACACAGAGAATATCCACCTCGGCGCTTGGTTCGGTAAAAGGGAAAAAGCTCGGCCGGAACTTCAGCTTGATTTTGTCATCGAAGATCTGGTGAACGAAAGTTGTCAAAATCCCTTTGAGGTCGCCGAACGAGATGTTTTCTCCCACCATCAAGCCCTCGATCTGATGGAACATGGGCGTGTGGGTAAGGTCGGAATCACACCGGTAGACCTTACCCGGAGCGACAATGCGAATCGGGGGAGACTGCTTTTCCATCGTCCGGATCTGGACAGGAGATGTATGGGGCCTCAGGACGATATTGTCAGAGACATAGAATGTGTCCTGCATATCCCGGGCCGGGTGGTTTTTTGGCAAGTTGAGCGCCTGGAAGGCGTAATAATCCAATTCAACTTCAGGACCTTCCATGATATCGAAGCCGAGGCGTGAAAAAATATCGCAGATCTCCCGGGTAACCAGCGTAATCGGATGCAGTGCTCCCCTGGAAACAGGGCGCCCCGGAAGCGAGACATCGATGGTATCCATATCAGAAGGACCGGCTTCAAGTTCGGCTGTCTTTCCATCGAAAGCCGCCGCCAACTCCTGTTTGACCTGGTTTGCCCGTTTGCCGGCTTGAGGGCGCTCCTCCTCCGGAAGGCTTGAAATCGACCGTAGATACTGGGTAATCCGGCCTTTTCTGCCCAGATATTTGACGGAAATCTGTTGAACGGCATCCGTTTCCGCGGCAGCGGTCAATTCGCTGAGGGCCTCTTGTTTGATCTGTTCAATACTTAGTGTCACAAGATCAATTCCCGATACGATAACTATATCTGCTCAGCGGCCAACCGGGCAATCTGTGAGAACCCTTTTGGATCCGAAACAGCCAACTCAGCCAGGACTTTCCGATCAAGGGAAACATCCGCCAACTTAAGACCATGGATGAACTTGCTGTAGGAAAGATCGTTCATGCGGGTTGCGGCGTTGATCCGTGCAATCCAGAGGGAACGAAACTGCCGTTTTCGCTGTCGACGGTCCCTGTAGGCGAACATAAGCGCTCTGTCGACTGTGTCGGATGCGGTGCGGATGAGCTTGCTGTGCCCGCCACGATACCCTTTGGCCAATTTGAGAATCTTGTTTCTTCGTCTTCTGGCCTTAAAACCTCTTTTTACCCTCATTGTTTTTCTCCTTATTCAAAGCGCAGGGCTAACAGCCGCTCATAATCCCGCCGGACTGATTCCTAAGAACTAAAAACGGTTCCCGCCGGATGAAATACCCTGCCAAAAAATTTTATGCGTTAGGCAAGAGAAGCCGTAACTCTCGCATGTTGGTTTTATCCGATATCTGAGTTTTGCGCAAAGCCCTTTTCCGTTTGGTCGTTTTCTTGGTCAGAATGTGGCTGGCGTGTGATTTTGAAAACTTGAATTTACCGGAGCCTGTTTTTGAAAATCGCTTTGCAGCAGCTCGATTTGTTTTTATTTTCGGCATACTAGTAATCTCCTTGTTCATAAAAATAGATGGCGTGAATCGTCTCTGTAAAGACGCTCACGCCCCAAGCAGATGCGTTGGACCGCACCTGATTTGATTATTAAATCAATATGATACAGCCAGCTATAACTGGAAAATCATTTTGGTGCTAAAATCATTATCATGGTTCTGCCCTCAAACTTCGGGGGCTGTTCCACGGTGGCGATCTCTTCGGTTTCCGCCACGATATATTTCAGTTGTTCCCTCGCCATATTGGAAAGACTGATTTCCCTTCCCCGAAAAACAACGGTAACCTTTACTTTATCCTGTTTTCCGAGAAATTTCTTTATATGACCGATTTTTGTCTGAAGATCGTGGTCTCCCGTTTTTGGCCGGACCTTAATTTCCTTTACCTGAAAGGTCGACTGTTTCTTTTTCGCTTCCTGCTGTTTCTTTGTCTGTTCATATTTATAGCGGCCGTAATCCATGATCTTGCAAACCGGCGGGTCTGCATTAGGCGACACTTCCACTAAGTCGAGTCCGAAATCCGCAGCCTTTTCCAGGGCCTGATGAAGCGGTATAACACCCACTTGAGTGCCGTCGGGATCAATGACCCTTACTTCTCTGGCACGAATGAACTGATTGATATTGACCCTGTTGGATTTTCCCTGCCGTTGGTTTCCTCTTGATATAGCTATGCCCGTACCTCCTCTATCTCATGGGTTCTTGTTTTCTTTCTCCCTCCGCAACAGACAGCGAAAAACACCGGGTTGCCAATCTGTTTGTTTGGAAGGAAAAAAGACCGCCATTCAACCAAATAGATGATTGCATTATACAATAACACCTATAATTGCAAGAAAAAAATGCAACAAAAATGTGAAGGTTTTCACAGGAAACGGAACCAATGCCCCGGAAAGGTCCGACTTCGAGGAGAATGCAAAATCAAGACAGCTTTTGTTCGACGGTTTGTTCCGTGGTCATGTTTGATATCCCGAGGTTTTGCCGGCGTGTATAATCCGCCAGCAAAGAGTTTTTCAGATATGTCGCATCCGCCCCGTTAAAAAAGGTCTGAAAGAGAGCGAGACTTTTATCACGCAGAACATGAGGAACGATTACGGGGCGGTTATGATGATATAAATCGGGTAGATCTTCGAGCCGGCACCGGGTGCCGCCCCCCATGAAATCTTCGTATGCGTATACGATTTTGCCGATACTCCCGATAACAAGGGCGCCGAAACACATGAGGCAGGGCTCGAGTGTACAATAAGCGACGGTCTTGCAGGGATCGCAACCGGGTGACTGATTATAAAAATGACGCAGCGCGACCATTTCCGCATGATCGATTTCGTTAACAAAAGCACCGGTGCTTCGGCACCGGGCTCCCTCAGCCACCACCCGGTTTTCATTCACCAGGACACAGCCCACCGGGAACTCCCCGGCCGCCAGGGCCTTTTCGGCAAGCGAAAGGGCTTGTTGCATAAAATATTCGTCCGACATTCCCGGTATCTCCTTGGGGGCTACAGTCTGCATATCGTATCGTCACACGGGCAGGCACCGTCAATTTCATAAGCATAAAGAATTCTCGATGCCATTTCAATTTGTTTTTCAGGCAGCTGCGACCAGTTTTCACGGGAAGCGATTGTCAACAATCGCTGTTTGGAAGGAATGGCCCCGAAACCATCCCCCGAATGCCGGCCGTTTTCACCCGAAATGACATCCACGGCACGGCCGTTTGTTACTACCACGACAGGCACCTGGTAGGGGGCAACCAGTCTGGACAGCGCCAGGGCGGGTTTGTGGCGGGTCAAAATGGAGCCGGGACCGTATTTCACAATCATGGCTGTCTTGCCATGGAGTGATATACGAAAATCGAGGGGCACCAGCGCACGGTTTTCCCCGCAGTACACGTGGATTTTTTCGCCTGCCCGAATATCGGTTTTGTCATACCCCTTTTGGTGAACCAGATATTTTGCAACCGCCTGTCGAAGACGTTCATCATGGGAGTCTTCGATGGTTTTTCCGGTAAGGAAATCAACCAGTTCACCGAGGATAAGATGATGACCCGTCATGGTTTGGCAATACCTCTTTACAAGACTTTGAATATATGGAAACATTACAAAAAGTCAGGGAAAAAGTCAAAAATATGGTTTCAATTCGGGAAAAATTTCAGGAAAGAGAAAAAGGTTTTCTCTCGCCGCAAGGATGTCTGAGTGCGGCATCCAGGGGACGCACCAGGGAGGAGCCGGAGTGTCCCATCCGAACACCCTTTCAGCGGGACCGGGATCGTATCGTCTATTCAAACGCTTTTCGTCGGCTGAAATATAAAACACAGGTTTTTTTAACCCCGATCGGGCTGGGGGATCATTACAGGACCCGACTTACGCACACGCTGGAGGTGGCGGAGATATCCCGGGCCATATCCCGGGCCATGCGGCTGAATGAAGATCTGGCCGAAGCCATTGCATTGGGTCACGATCTTGGCCACACTCCTTTTGGTCACAGCGGCGAGACGATTCTCAAAGAGATTTTTTCAAGCAGCTTCACCCATCAGGAGCAGAGTCTCAGGGTCGTTGATTTCCTGGAAAACAACGGTAAAGGCTTGAACCTCAGCCGGGAGGTTCGAAACGGCATTTTGAAACACTCAAAGGGGTACGGAAAAATTATGCCGGAAGATCCGGACAAACTTCCCTATACAATGGAAGGACGGGTTGTCCGGTTTGCGGATATCATGGCATACCTGAATCATGACCTGGACGATGCTATTCGAAGCCGGGTCATCCGGATAGATGAGGTACCGGAAAATTGTCTGAAAATCATTGGACAAACCCATCCGGAACGAGCCACCCGGATGATCAGCGACCTGATTCATACCAGTGAAGAACACGACGGCGTTCTTCAGCTCAAAATGACCGAACGGATGTATGATGCAATGATTGCTCTTCGAAAGTTTTTATACACTCGCGTTTATCGCGCGCCCCGGGTGCATGGGGCTTTTGTCAAAGCAAAAAAGATTTTGTCTGAACTCTATTTTCATTTTTTAGAACATGAAGACGCGCTTCGGAAAGAACTGGCGCACATGGAGATGGACAACTGCCATTCCAGCCGGGAATCCAGAACGCGAATCGTGTGCGACTGTATTGCCAGCATGACCGATCAACGGGCTCTGAGGCTATATGAACAAATCTTCTTACCGGCCCCGCCGCATATACAGTTGCTTTGATTTATGAAGAACGGACTTGAAAAAGCTTTGTCGGCCGAAACGACGCTTCGGAAACCTTTTCTGGACAGGATAGCGCTTCTGTTCGCGGATATGGATGAAAAATACCGGCGGGTTTCCGACCAGTACGGGTTTCATTGTCAGGGATGCGAGGACAGTTGCTGCCGCACGACTTTTTATCACCATACGGTTCTTGAATGTCTTTACCTGCTGGAAGGTTTCGGGCGTATGGATAAAGATCTGCGGGCGGATGTTTCAAAACGGGCGGAGTTTGTATCGCGTCGGCTTCATGAGGGGCATTTTTGCCCGCTTTGTCATGAGGGGCGCTGCCTGCTCTATGTCTATCGGCCCATGATTTGCCGGCTTCACGGCATCGCCCATGAAGTGCACCGTCCGGACCGAACCGTAAACTATGGGCCGGGTTGCGCGGCATTTGAAGCCGTTACTGAAAACAAACCCTATGTTGTATTTGATCGCACGGAATTTTACTGGGCGCTTTCCAATCTGGAGCAGGAAGCGAGGGCTGCCCTCGGCGTGTCCGGGAAGATTAAAATGACTGTCTCCCAGATGGTGACCGCTTTTGAATACAGGAGCCGCCCTCATGAAAAGCGTTGATGCTGACAAGATTGGAACCATTGGCGGAAAACAGCTGGAAGCCGCCGATACTTTTTGTTTTCGGTGCCACCCCGATCTGGCCTGTTTCAATAAATGCTGCCGGAATCTGAATCTTTTTCTATATCCCTACGATGTATTGCGCCTGAAAAATTCCCTGGCAATAAGCTCCGATACGTTTCTCGACCAGTATGTAGACGTGGTGCTTCGGGAGGGGAACCATTTTCCCGAGGTGCTTCTCCGCATGGCTGACTCCGAGGAAAAAACCTGCCCGTTTTTGTCCGGAACCGGGTGCCGGGTGTACCCGGATCGGCCCGATACCTGCCGCAGTTTTCCGGTGGAGCACGGCGTGCTTTTTGATGATACGGGCAAAACCGCAAGAAAGGTCTCTTTTTTCAGGCCGCCTGAATTCTGCCAGGGGCAGCAAGAGACCGATCGGTGGTCTCTTGATTCCTGGTGCGATGATCAGGAAGCGGGCGAATATCATAAAATGACGGTTCGCTGGGCGGAACTCAAGCGGTTGTTTCAAAGCAACCCCTGGGGCGCTGAAGGCCCTTCGGGTCCCCGGGCTAAAATGACCTTCATGGCAACATACAATCTGGACCGGTTCCGGGAATTTGTTCTGAGCAGCAGTTTTCTCAAACGCTATCGGGTGAAGAAAGTTACTGTTAATAAGGTGCGGCGGGACGATACCGCGCTGATGTTGCTGGGTTTTGCCTGGGTTAAGCTTTTTTTGTGGGGTATGGAGACGTCCCTCATAAAGAAAAAACAGAGATAGTGGAGCCATTTTCAAAACGTCTTCCCTCAACAAATGAGATCAAGCCCAAGGCGGATCGCCCGCCCGGAGATCGGTCAAAAAGGGATGTTTTGAAATAGGCAGAGAGGCGTGTGCTTTTCGCTACAATACCCCCGGAGGCATGGGCCCGGTTTTTTCCCCGCCGAGGAGATACCCTCCATCCAGGCGAATCACATTGCCGGTCATAAAAGGCGCCCCGGTCAGCAGAAAACGAACCGCCGCGACGATGTCATCGATCCGGCCGGTTCTACCCAGCAACGTATGGTCCAGCAGGGCCTGTTTCTGATTTTCATCCAATAGTTCCCAGCCCCGGGTATGCTCCCCGTGGCGGGTTTCGAAAAACCCCAGCATGACCTCATTGACGCGCACTTCCGGCGCCCCCAGTCGGGCCCAGGTCTCCGTCAGGAGTGATATTCCCCGGTTGGCCGCTGCATAGCCGTCATTGAATACCGGTCGTGCGGGACCCGCTCTGCCCACAAGACCCGCGATGGAAGAGATATTGATGACCGCTCCGTTTCCCGATTTTTTCAGATGGGGAAGTGCCGTGTCGAAAACCCATCGTTTGACCCGAAGGGTGGTGGCCATTTCCAGGTCCCACTGTTCCTGATTATAGGGTCCATGGACCACGGGCCAGCCGCCCCGCTCGATGTTGTTGATCAGAATGTCGAGCCGGCCGAAACGGGAAATAACGTCCTCAACGAATCCGGAGATGCGGTCGCACTCCAGAAGATTCAACCGGCTGATCATGTGCGGGACCCCGGTTTTTTCCATATCCCTCTTGAGAGAATCCAGGGATTCTTCCCAATCGTAATATGTCAACGCCGTATGGACTCCCTGTCCGGCCAGACCCAGGGCGATGCCTTTTCCGATTCCCTTGACAGCGCCGAGGACCAGTGCAACTTTGCCTTTGAGTTTCATTGGGGTATCCTCCGAAAGTAATCGCAATCCATTCTTCAGGTACCATGTTCCCGGTGGAAGTCAACAGTAAACAATAACTTGAAATGAATATGAAAAAGAACGGATGAATGATAGTATAAACAGAATGGGCCTAAATAAAATGAATGAAAATCATTTATTCTTATAAGCTTTATTCTTTGGGCGGCTATCGGCGTTGCGTTCCCTGATAAATATTGATAACAAATTGGTAATATTCATAATTAAACAGAAAACCTTAACTCAGCCAGAATGATTTTGTTCCCGTTTAAGAGCACGGTATTGATGGACGACAAGTCCCCATTCCGATACTATATATGGTGGAAAAAAAATTACTTGTTCCCATATCTTGTTTATGGCCCGATTGCATGGCGCGGGTGACTCTTTTTGAGCTGTTTTAATGATTGAAAATTGTTGACAAGCAATTGGCTAAATGATAATTCAACGCCCTTGGTGAAAAAATTTCTATCGCACTGCTTTTAATAGATATTTTTTCTTCCGGCCGGATGCCCGGGTCGGTATCGAGAGAACATAGAAACAACCCTGAGGGGTTGTTTAGACTGAGAAAATACGGCCTAACGAAAGATTATTTCATTAAGAGAAGGGAGGTGCCGCAACCAAAAGGGTTTTAACCATTGTTTTCAGGCAAGTGATTTTATAGAACCGACTATGAATAACCATAGAGGAGGTATTTTAAATGCCAAGTTTTGTCATTCAAGAGAAATGTGATGGTTGTAAAGGTGGCGATAAGACAGCATGTATGTACATCTGTCCAAATGATCTGATGGTCCTGGACCCCAATGCCATGAAGGCATACAATCAGGAGCCGGATCAGTGTTGGGAATGTTTTTCCTGCGTAAAAATCTGTCCCACCCAGGCCATTGAAGTTAGAGGATATGCCGATTTTGTACCGCTGGGAAGCAGCATTATGCCGATGCTCGGTACCGAAGATGTAATGTGGACCTGTAAATTCAGGAATGGCACCATCAAACGCTTTAAGTTCCCCATTCGCACCACTCCGGAAGGTGCGGCGAATTCCTACGATGATCTGAAAGGAAAAGACCTCGAAAGCCAGCTTCTCTCCACGGAAGAGGCCGATGGGTACGAAATTCCGAAACCCCAGGCTGTTGCTTAATTGTACAGGGTGCTTTCAAGATCAGTTATAAAAAAACTTAAATAAGCGTGCTTACTTATTAGGTAAGGAGGAAATGATATGGCGTTACCGAATAAACCATTGGGAGAACTCAAAGCTGTTCGAGATCCTGAAGTTGAAGAGCGTGAAGTTGATATTTTGATCGTGGGTGGCGGTATGGCTGCCTGCGGTACGGCATTCGAAATGAAAAAATGGCTCGGCGATGATCAGACAGTGCTTCTGTGTGACAAAGCCGCCATGGAGCGAAGTGGCGCTGTTGCCCAGGGCCTCTCCGCTATAAACACCTACATCGGCGAAAATACCCCGGACGACTATGTCCGCATGGTCCGCAACGACCTCATGGGCATCGTCCGCGAAGACCTGATCTTTGATCTGGGCTGTCACGTGGATGATTCCGTTCATCTGTTCGAAGAGTGGGGACTGCCGGTCTGGAAACAGAGTGAAGAGGGAAAAAACCTGGATGGTAAAAAAGGCCAGGCGATGGGAACCCTGAAATCCGGCGCCAAACCGGTCCGTACCGGTAAATGGCAGATCATGATCAATGGTGAATCCTACAAACGGATTGTTTCCGAAGCGGCTAAAAAAGCCCTGGGTGAAGAGAATATCCTTGAAAGAGTTTTCATCGTTGAACTGCTTCTGGATGCCAACAAAGAGAACCAGATCGCCGGCGCCGTTGGCTTCTCGGTTCGCGAAAACAAAGTTTACATCATCAAATGCAAGACCATGATGGTTGCCTGCGGCGGTGCGGTAAATATCTATCAGCCGCGTTCGGTGGGTGAGGGTAAAGGCCGTGCCTGGTATCCGGTATGGAACGCCGGTTCCACCTACACCATGTGCATGAAGGTCGGTGCGGAACTCTCCATGATGGAAAACCGCTTCACGCCGTCCCGCTTCAAAGACGGTTACGGTCCCGTGGGCGCCTGGTTCCTTCTGTTCAAAGCCAAAGCGTTGAATGGTCTGGGCGAAAACTATGCCGCCGGTGATGCCGCCAAGGCAGAACTTGGAAAATATGCGCCCTATGGAACCGCCGCTATTACACCGACCTGTCTGCGGAACCACCTGATGCTCTTTGAGATGAAAGAGGGTCGCGGGCCTATTCAGATGGACACCGTGACAGCACTGGCCGAACTCGGCAAGACCATGGACAAGAAAGAACTCAAGCATCTCGAGTCCGAAGCCTGGGAAGACTTCTTGGATATGACCTGTGGCCAGGCCAACCTCTGGTGTGCCCAGGACTGTGAGCCGGAAAAGAAGAACTCCGAAATTATGCCCACCGAGCCGTACCTGCTGGGTTCCCATTCCGGGTGCTGCGGTCTCTGGACCAGCGGTCCGGATTTTGACTGGGTACCGGAGTCTTACAAAATCAAGGCGGACAACGGAAAAGTCTACAACCGCATGACCACGGTCAACGGTCTGTTCACCGCCGGCGACGGCGTGGGCTGTTCCGGCCACAAATTCTCTTCCGGCTCCCATGCCGAAGGCCGAATGGCCGCCAAGCAGATGGTCCGGTATGCCAAAGATCATGCGGATTTTACCCCGACCCTGGCCGAGAGCAAAGAAGAGCTGGTGGACCTGGTATACAAACCGGTTCGGGTGTTCCTGGACAACTGTGACTACACCACCGCCATTGACATCAACCCCAACTACATCAAACCCGAGGGCATGATGTATCGTCTCATGAAGGCTACTCATGAGTACGGCGCCGGAACGGCCACTTACTACCAGACCAGCAGCAAGTCCTTGGAGATCGTTATGGATCTTCTCCAGACCATGCGTGAGGACTGCGAAAAGATGGCTGCCGGAGATCTGCATGAGCTCATGAGAGCCTGGGAGATCTATCATCGTATCTGGACCGTTGAATCGCATCTGCGTCATATCCAGTTCCGGAAAGAGACCCGCTATCCCGGATTCTACTATCAGGCGGATTATCCCGGACAGGACGATGAGAACTGGTTCTGCTTCGTGAACTCCAAATACGATCCGAAAGAGCAAAAATGGGATGTTTGTAAGAAAGACTATATCAAGATTATCCCTGATTAAACAGCACTTCGGGAGCGCCGCCAGGCGCTCCTTTCTGTATTGTTGATATGGATGCCTCCCGGCGTTTTTCGGCGCCGGGAGGCATCTTATTTACCTGTGAGAGGCCGGTGGTTGCGCTTGGGCGCCTTCTTGTTCGCGGCCGATTGTACATTGAGCCTCCGGTTTACACTTACCGTATTCAGCTTTTAAATCGTTCCGTTATTGGTTCCAGGCGGCATAAAAGCTTAATTCGAAAACTGTAAACGCTATAAACATGGAGGGATGGCATGACAGATAATAATGGAGCCCCTGCAAGCGGAAGTATTTTGGTTGTCGGTGGCGGCATCAGTGGGCTGACAGCGGCACTGGAAGCGGCCGAAGTGGGGTATGATGTGTTTTTGGTGGAAAAAAACCCGTACCTGGGCGGGAGAGTGGCACAGCTGAAGCAGTATTTTCCAAAGCTCTGTCCACCAACCTGCGGGTTGGAGATCAATTTCAGAAGGATCAAGGACAATCCGAAGATCAAGGTCCTGACCATGTCCGAGATTGAGAAAGTTGACGGAAACCCCGGAAATTACACCGTCACGGTCAAAATCAACCCCCGGTACGTCAATGAAAACTGTACCTGCTGTGGTGATTGTGCAGCGGCATGCGAAACCGAAATCGACAGCGAGTACGATTTCGGTATGAAAAAAATAAAGGCCGCCTATCTGCCGTTTGAAATGGCATTCCCGGCACGCTATGTAATCTCATCCCAGATAATCGGAACCCCGGACGCAGCCAAGTGCGCGGAGGCCTGCAAGTATGGCGCCGTTGATCTCAATATGGCTGAAAAAACGCTGACCCTGCATGTGGGATCCGTTATCTGGGCCACGGGCTGGCAACCCTACGACGCCACGAAGATAGACAATCTGGGGTTTGGTACTTTCCCGAACATTATTACCAACATGATGATGGAACGTCTGGGCGCCCCCAACGGCCCCACAAAAGGGAGTATTGTTCGGCCATCGGATGGTAAGGCGCCGAAGAGCGTTGCCTTTGTCCAATGCGCCGGGTCCAGGGATGAAAACCATCTCCCCTACTGCTCTTACATCTGCTGCATGGCCTCCCTGAAGCAGGCGACCTATGTGAGAGAGCAATATCCGGATGCCAAAATTTATATTTTCTACATTGACCTGAGAGCGCCCGGACAACGCTACGAGAAATTCTATCAGAAGATAAAAGCGGATGAAAATATCTTTTTCGTCAAAGGTAAAGTAGCGGCCGTAGCCGAAGATGCGGCGACAGGCGCCATCACTGTGACGGCTGAAAACGCGGTGACCGGAGAGAAGATAAACCAGACCGTCGACATGGCTGTCCTTGCAACGGGCATGGTGCCCACGACGGCTTCCTGTAAACTTCCCGCTGATCTGACTTACAGCGAGGACGGGTTTATCATCAACGACTTTGAGAAGGGTGGGATGTTCGCCGCCGGTTGTGCCAACAAGCCGGCCGATGTGGTCTCTTCAAATCAAAATGCCACCGGCATGGCGTTGAAGGCCATTCAAACCCTGATGAGGAGGTAGGAGGTTATCCATGGATAAAAAATATGGTGTCTATATTTGTACGGGATGCGGAATCGGCGATGCCCTGGATATCGAAGCGCTGAGTGAAGTCGCCGGCGAGGACGGTATCGGTATCGTTAAAAACCACCCCATGCTTTGCGGAAAAGAGGGGTGCGAGCTGCTGAAGAAGGATATTGCCGATGAGGGTGTCAACACCCTGGTGATTGCCGCTTGTTCCCGCCGGGTGAATTTCGACATATTCCGCTTTGACGGATGTATCGTGGACCGGGTGGATTTGAGAGAACAGGTGGTCTGGTCCCATCCCCGGTCTGACTATCCGGCGCTCACAGAAGAGCAGAAAGACAGCTCGGAGCATTACGACCGACTTCAGATGCTGGCCGACGACTACCTGAAAATGGGGATGGCCAAGGTGAAGAAGATAAATCTTCCGGAGCCTTATCAAGTCGAGACGCTGTCGAGAAAAATATTGGTGATGGGTGGTGGCGTTACCGGTATGGCCGCAGCCCTGGATGCCGCGAGTGCCGGGTACGATGTGACCTTGGTGGAAAAGGAAGCGACCCTGGGCGGAAAAGCGAAAGCCTGGCGAAAACAGCTTCCAAACAAGGTGCCTCACGAGAATCTGATTTCTCCGGATGTGGATGCCCGGATTCAGGCCGTGACGGCAAATGAAAACATCACCGTGAGATGCGAGACCGTAGTGGCCCGTATTGCCGGAGAGCCCGGCAACTTCACGGTGACGTTCAAGAAACCGGGGGAGAAAATCGAGTTCGACGTCCCCTACCCCCTTCCCGATGAGATGAAACTCGACGAAAAGGGGAATGAACTCGATGCCGAAACACTTCACAAGAAATACATGGAGTATAACAAGGGACGGGTAGATATCCTCAAGTTCGACCCCGATGGTGAAAAATTCGGCGCCGTGGTTTTGGCGGCCGGTTGGCGGCCGGCGGAGCCGGATAAGGACGCCGTCGCCCACCTGGGTTACGGCGAGATCACGGATGTGATCACCAATCAGCAGTTTGAAGAGATGGCAGCTAAAGGCGCCGTGATCCGGCCTTCGGATGGAAAACCCGCCAAATCGGTTGTCTTCATTCAAAGTCCCGGGCAGGGCAACGATAACGATTTTGATTATGCCGGCGCCGTTACCAGCCTGGTGGCCCTGAAGCAGGCCAAATATGTAAGGGATGACTATAGTGACGGGAAGGCGTTTATCTTCTATCAGCATATGAGAACGCCCGGCCTCACTGAAAATTTTTACAAGAGTCTCCAGCAGGATTCCGGCGTTTTTATGACCAAAGGCGAGGTCGTCAAGGTAACCAAGGGCGGCGGCGGTCTTCTGGTGGAAGCCGACAACACCCTTCTGGGTGAAAAGATGCAGGTAAAGGCGGACGTGGTGGTTCTGGCCGCCGGCATGGTGCCGGTGACCGTGGATGATCCGGTGGTAAATCTGGCCTATCGACAGGGACCGGCCTTCCGGGACATCGGTCTGTTTAACGGTTATGTCGATTCCAACTATATCTGCTTCCCCTATGAAACCCAGCGGACCGGTATTTATGCGGCCGGCGGTATCCGGCGCAGCATGACCGTGGAAGAATCCGTGGAAGATGCCGCGGGCGCGGCCCTTAAAGCGATCCAGTGCATCGAGTCCGTCAATCGAGGGGTATCGGTACATCCGCGTTCCGGCGACATGACCTTTCCGGACTTTTTCTTCCAGCGCTGTACGCAGTGCAAGCGGTGTACAGAAGAGTGTCCCTTTGGCGCCCTGGATGATGATGAGAAAGGGACTCCCAAACCGAACCCGGCACGTTGCCGGCGATGCGGCACCTGTATGGGCGCCTGCCCCGAACGAATTATCGGGTTTGCGGACTACAATATCGACAGCATCGGCTCCATGGTAAAGGCGGTCTCCGTTCCCTCGGAGGACGACTACGACGAGCCGCCACTTCGGATTCTGGGCCTTGTGTGTGAGAACGACGCTTTGCCGGCTCTCGATATCGCCGGCTTGAATCGGCTGACCTACTCTGCCGACGTTCGCTTCATTCCGATTCGGTGCCTTGGGTCCATGAACGTGATCTGGATCAAGGATGCCCTTTCCCAGGGCATGGACGGCGTATTTCTCCTGGGCTGTGCACACGGAGATGACTATCAGTGCCATTTTGTCAAGGGCAGTGAACTGGCCGACATCCGGATGAAAAAGATTGGGGAGGCACTCAAGAGCCTGGCCCTCGAGAACGAGCGGGTAGCCCAGTTTACCGTCGCCATCGACGATTACGACAAGCTGCCGACAATGATCAACGAGTTCGTGGAAAGCGTTGAAGAACTGGGGCCCAACCCCTTCAAAGGCTTCTAAAAGGTTACGTGAGGAGGAAAGACCATGCCGGAAACATATATTGCCGAACCTGATGTCGAATTTATAGAGTCGGTGAAGGCCCTGGGCGGACAGGATCTGAAAAAGTGCTTTCAATGCGCCACCTGTTCCGTGGCCTGCCCGATTTCACCCGATACAAAACCCTTTCCCCGTAAGGAGATGATCGCCGCATCCTGGGGACTGAAAGACAAACTGGTGGGAAACGCCGATATCTGGTTGTGCCACAATTGCGGCGATTGCACCACGCTCTGTCCCCGGGGCGCCAAACCGGGGGATGTGCTGGCAGCCATTCGGGCCTACACGATATCGGAATACGCTACCCCCAAGGGCCTGGCCAAAGCGGTTCAGGACCCCAAGAAATTGCCGTTGCTTCTGGCTTTGCCGGCGGCCATCATTCTTATCGTGGGGGTTATTTTCAACATGTTTGGATTGGGCTGGATGAACTTCGCCCCCGAAGGGGATCACATGTGGCAGGCGAGCTATTTCAGCAACTACATGGTGGATATCATTATGATTCCCACCTTCTTTGCCGCCATTGGCGTGTTTGCCCTTGGGCTCAAGCGGTTTATCGCAGATATTCACGCCAATGCGCTGGCGGAAGGTAAAACCGATAAGAAAGAGATCGATCCGGTGGGGTTTGTCCAAGCCCTGGTGCGGATTATACCGACCATCTTCAAGCACCAGCGGTTCAACGAGTGTACGGAGAACCGTGAGCGGTCAACGGCCCATATGATGGTGCTTTTCAGCTTCATCGGCCTGTTTGTCGTCACTGCCTGCTTTTTCCTTGCGGAGTGGGTGTTTCATATCGAGGGTCCCTATACCCAGATCAACCCGATCAAATGGCTCGCCAATGTGAGCGGACTGGCGCTGGTAATCGGTGGCTTTCTGCTGCTTAAAAACCGGCTTGCCAATACCGACAGCATCAACAGTTATTGGGACTGGTCTCTGGTGGGGCTGGTAATTGCGCTGGGGGTTACCGGCATGTTGACGGAAATGTCGCGGCTGGCCGGGTTCTATGATACCTCAGCGGTTATCTACTTTCTGCACCTGATTTTTGTCTGGGCGTTGTTTGCCTATACGCCGTTTTCAAAACTGGCCCATCTGGTTTACCGGACCGTGGCCATGACTTATGAAGAATATTCAGGGCGGAAGTAAAGTAAAAGGACCCTGTTTGATTATTAAGGCGGTGTCATTAGACACCGCCTTTTTTATTCGTAATCAACCTTACCCCGGGACACTTTTAACCTCCCCCGCCTGACTTTGCTCTCGATGCGTTTCTTCCGGGCGACCCTGCTCGGCCGGGTCGCTTTCCGTTTTTTGGGCGGCACGATAACCTTGGCGATCAGGGCTTGCAGACGGCCCAGGGCGTCTTCCCGGTTTTTATCCTGGCTTCGGTACCGCTGGGCTTTGATGACAATGATACCGTCTTTTGAAATCCGATAATCCTTGAGGTTCATCAATCTTTCTTTATAGATATCCGAAAGAGAAGAGGCGTTGATATCGAATCGCAGATGTATGGCGGTTGAGACTTTATTGACATTCTGTCCCCCGGCCCCCTGGGCCCGGATGGCATGAAATTCAATTTCAGAGAGAGGAAGAGAGGTGTTTTTCGATATAGCCAGCATTATGCCTTCAGGAAAGACTATTTGAGGGGTTTCCAATTCACTTCCACAACAAACGCCT
Organism: Desulfobacterales bacterium; assembly: GCA_963677545.2. Taxonomy (GTDB): domain Bacteria; phylum Desulfobacterota; class Desulfobacteria; order Desulfobacterales; family JAFDDL01; genus JBECKW01. The sequence goes on from CAXXKH010000032.1 coordinate 391,731, forward strand.
GTACGATTTCAAACAGATCGTTGATATCAAACGGCTTGGCTAAAAAAGCATCCGCACCGGATTGCCGGGCGGCGGATTCGTATCCGGGTTTGCCGGACATCAGGATGCAGATTTTTTGGGGGTACTCTTTTTTGACACGGTTCAGAAGCTCCAGGCCGTCCATGTGCGGCATATCAACCTCCGAAAGGATAATATCCGCGCTCTCCGGATGTTGAATATAATGCCATGCATCGGTACTGTTGTTGAAAGACATGACTTCCCGGTTGACACTGTATGCCAGCACATCCACCGCAAAATCCCTGGTCAACTGGTCGTCATCTACAACAGCTATTTTAACATGGGGTATGATGATCCACCTCAGGCAACTTTAAAAAATTCTTTTCCATAAAGCTGTCGGTTAAACGTAATCACCTCGCAGATGTGATTTAAATTATCTTCCAACGCTTTCAAGCGATGATAGCCCATGGGATGGTCTTCCGCAAAAGCTTTTGCCATGACGGCAAGCAGTTTTACGCGCTGGAAAAACACATGGTCAAAATCGAGGTCGCCTTTGAGTTCATAATCACTTCGAAAATTATTGACCTGGCCCTGCCAGTCAACAATTTCCCGGGCGACCAGATTGGCATTTCGAAGGATCGCTTTTTTTCTAAAATCGCCAAGTGGATAGTCGTTCAGGTATGCGGAGGACATGATAATCAGGAGCTTCAACCGCGATATGAAAATATCCTCATTTTCAAAGTCACGCGTATCCGCGGGCGAGGCGCCTATTCGAAGCATAATCACCTTAATTTTATAACAATACAGCCAATTTCAAAACGTCCCTTTTGGGCAGATCCCCGGGAGGGCGCTCCGCTTTGGGCTTGATCCCGCTTGTGCCGTGAAAACGTTTTGAAAATGGCTCAATAGAGATTTTAACTCGAAATCACAACCGACCAGATGCAAATTTTAAAGCAAAACCAACTTCTGGTCAAGATTTTCTTGAGAGAAAAAAAGAGAGCCGCTTCATTTTTTTATGTCGAGTAGCGGGTCATTGCGGAGAGAAAACTAACCTGAGTTCCCAAGAGCCTGTTTCCGTATATCGTCCTTGGAGTAGTTCAGATGAGCGATAATTTCCGCCTGAAGTCCCTTGGCGTCCCTTTCCTTCAAACAGCTGACGATTCGCCGATGGCCCTCAAGGGCTTCCTTGATCGACGGTATCACCCTGACGCTTGCGGCCCGGTAACGGAGCATCAGACGCCTGAGCTGCTGGCACAAATTGAAAAGATGTTTGCTCCCCGCGGATTTGACCAAGATTTCATGGAACTCTTCGTCGTGTTTCAAAAACAGCTGGGGAGCGTTGTCTTTAAGCGCCGCATCGGTTTGGGCAATGTTGTTTTCCAGATCCTGAATACTGGCATCGTCGATGTGCTCGATGGCGCGGGAGCAAACCAGCTTTTCAATTACCAGGCGGATCTCGAAAATCTCATCCAATTCATCCAGATCTAGTTTTTTCACAAAATATCCAACTCTTGGAACAGATTCCAGGAAACCGTCTTTTTCCAATAGATGAAGCGCTTCCCGTATCGGTGTACGGGAAATACCGACTTCCTTGGCGATTTGGGCCTCAACCAGCCGGCTTTCAGGCGTGATAGTATGGTTCAAAATTTGATTCCTCAGATGCTCATAGATCTGCTTGCGCATGGGCGCCGGTTGTTCGATTACAATTTTTGGCGTTTTTTCATCAGACATATTGCATTCCTTGCATATTGTATTCGGTACCCCAAGATCCGGTTCAAGACACTAATGGTATTTATATGTGCTGTCAAGCAGGCATTTATTGACTGTTGTCGGTCTGTATGATATCTGGGATACTGAATACGATATACGGTGTTTCAAACAATAAAGAAGGGAGCAACCAAATGAAGATCACCATCATCGGTGCCGCCGGTAGTGTGGGGGCCCCCGCCGCTTTTTACCTGGCGTCCCAGGGCCTGGCGGATGAGATTCTAATGATCGGGGGCAAACGGCAGAACGTACTCGAACAGCACGCCATGGATATCAGCACGGCGGTTTCGAGTCTGGATGTTCTGGTGCGGTTCGGAACTTACGATGATATGGGCGGATCCGATATCGTCATCAATGCAGCCGGCGTCCCCCAGGGACTGATTGCCGATCGAATGGAGATGCTGCCGAAAAACATACCCCTGATTCGAAATATTGCTCTGAATATCAAGAAATATTGCCCCAATGCAATCGTCATTACCGCCACCAATCCAATAGATCCTCTCAATTATGCAACCTATCTTGCGAGTGGTATGGATCGCCGGAAGCTCATCGGATACTCCATCAATGATACGTTCCGTTTCCGGGAAATGCTTGCCGCGGAGCTTGAGGTCAAGGTCAGCCAGGTGGACGGCCTGGTTCTCGGCGAGCACGGCAGTACCCAGGTTCTGTTATTCAGCACGGCCAAGGTGGATGACCGGCCGGTATCCCTCGATGAGGCGGCAAAAGAACGGATTCGGTCCAAGATACCCAGTATTCTGAAACGATATGAAGAGTTGAAATCAGGTCGAACCGCCGGATGGACGTGCGCCATCGGACTTGCTAAAATGGTCAGCGCCATCACCTCAGAGGATGGTTCGGTTCTTCCCTGTTCAGTGGTTCTGGATGGGGAATATGGCCAGCGTGACATGAGCATGTCGGTACCGGTTATTCTCGGGAAATCCGGTGTTCTGAAGATTCTGGAATATGATCTGAAGGATGATGAACAGGAGGGTTTAAAGATAACCGTCGATACACTGAAAGGCGCGGCGGGAGTTGTCAGAGACTGCCTTGCCAAAGCCTGAACCGTATTGCCTCCAGGGCCGGCGCCTGCCACGCTAATTAGCCGGCCGTCTACTTCGTATAATATGTTTTAAAGGAGAGTCTAATGTCGCATCGATTCGAAAAAATACTTGAGCCGGGCATGATCGGTCCGGTCAAGACCCGCAACCGGATCTTGAAAACAGCCAACGGGACCTCCTTCATGGAAGACGATCAGACCTGTGGCGAGCGTATGCAGACGTATTATGAGCGGTTGGCCAAAGGCGGGGTCGGCTTCTTAGTGGTTGAATCCTGTGGTGTGGAATATCCGCTGGCCATTCAGCATGTCCATTATGACGATGACGGTAACTTGCTCCATGGGGTGCAGCTGCACTTTGATGATGACAAGTTCATCCCCGGATTTGCCAGACTGACCGAGCGGGTTCATAAGCATGGCTGTCCGGTATCCATTCAATTCCAGCACGCCGGCCCCTGGAATCCCACCGGCCTGTTGCCCGCCGACCGTTCCAAGCGGGATACCTGTGCGGCCTCCGCCATGACCGCCGAGGAATTGCCCGGGCCGGATTTCAACATTCCGAGGGCTTACACCAGGCAGGAGGTCGAGGACCAGATCGATCTTTGGGCCAGTGCCGCCGAGCGGGCGTATAAAGCCGGTTTCGATGCCTGCGAGATCAACCATGGCACCTGCCACCAGGGCGCCACGTTTTTGTCCCGTGTATGGAACAAGCGAGAGGATGAATACGGGGCCCAGAACTATGAAAACCGGACCCGTTTTCTGCGCAACTGTATTTCCGAAGCCAAGCGTCGCTGCGGCAAAACCTTCGCGGTGCATTGCCTGTTCAATATTGTCGAATACAACCATCCCAAAGCCACCACTCTGGAAGAGGGCGTGGAGATGGCGGCCGTCGTCGCCCGGGTGGCCGACGGCATCAACTGCAGAGCAGAACGCTACGGTCACCGGGGAGGCCTTATTCAGCCCGACCGCATCCTCTATCCAGAGCCGCCGGCGGACCTGCCGAAGGACCTGGACTGGAGCCGCAAAGGCAAAGGCGCCACGGTACCGCTTGTGGCGGCGGTTAAAAGCAAAGTCAAAAATATCCCCGTCTGGACGGCCTGCCGGCTCGATCCGGTCATCGGTGAAGAGTATCTCCAGAAAGGGAGCCTCGATTTTGTTGGGATGACCCGGCGGTTGCTGGCTGACCCGGAACTGCCCAACAAGGTCCGGGAAGGACGCTATGAAGACATCCGCTGGTGCAACGGCTGCCTTCACTGCTTTGATATGCGAAACAAGAACAAGCTGCTGGAGTGCCGAACCAACGCAACCCTGGGCCGTGAACTGATTCCCGAATACCAGAGCAAGCCTCCGAAAAGGAACAAGAAGGTCATGGTTGTCGGCGGCGGCCCCTCGGGGATGGAAGCCGCGCGCGTGGCAGCCAAACGGGGTCACGAGGTGGCCCTCTATGAAAAAGGGTCTTTCCTGGGCGGTCTCATTCCGGTGGCGGCCGTTGTCAAAGATCTGGAAACAGAGGATCTTACTCTTTTTGTACAGTATCTGGAAAGGCAGCTGAAAAAAGAGGGCGTGACCGTCCATATGAAGACAGATGTCACACCGGCGCTCGTAAAACGTGTCAATCCCGATACGCTGGTTATTGCCGCCGGTCCGGATCATGAAAAGCTCAATCTGCCGGGGGCGGAACCACCGACTTTTGTAATGGCGGAAAAAATGCACCGAATGGGCAAGCTGGCCCTGAAATTTTTCACTTCCAGGCAGTTGGAAAAGCTTTCGAAAATATTTCAACCGGGTATCGGAAAGAGCGTGGTGATCCTCGGCGGCACATTGCATGGGTATGAATTGGCGGAATTTCTGGCCAAGCGGGGCCGCAAGGTGACTATCGTGCACAACGGGCCTGCTTCGGAACTCGGCGACCGTATGACGATCGATGATGTTCAGTTGATCGGTCCCTGGTTCAGACAGAAGCATGTCTCCATCTGGACCGACGCCGAATATAAAGAAATCACGAAAAAGGGCCTAAAAATGGCCCAGCATGGTCGTTTGGTCTATGAGATAGAGGGCAAAAATGTTATCGATACACAGGATCTTGTGCCCAACCGGAAAATCGTGGATCAATTGAGCGGCCTGGTTGATGAAACCCATGTGATTGGTAGCTGCAGAGAACCAGGTCTGATTGTTGATGCTGTGAGGGAAGGTGCGTTCGTCGGGTATGCTATTTAATATTGATGCGGAGAAAAGAACATGCAATTCGGATTGACCAAGGAGCAGGTAAATATCCAGAGAGCGGCAAGGGAATTTGCAGTTAAAGAGCTTGGCCCGGTGGCCCGGGAACTGGACCGCCAGGGGTGTTTTGACGACCGGTTATGGAAGAAAGCCGCGGAACTGGGATTTTTAGGCGTTTTTGTCTCCGAGAAATATGACGGCATGGGACTGGGGTATCTGGAGCAGTGTCTCATCGTAGAGGAGTTCGCGCGGATCGATCTGGGAATGGCCCATGCCATCGAGTCTACTTTTTTCGGAACCCAGATCCTCCAGCTGATCGGCACAGAGGCCCAGAAGCAGAAGTACCTGCCGGCTATTTGCAATGGTGAGATGCGGATGGGGGTAGCCGTCACGGAACCGGATGCCGGCAGTGATGTGACCGCCATAACCACTACCGCGGAAAAGAAAGATGATCACTATATCATCAACGGAAGCAAGGTCTTCATCACCAACTGCTCGAAAGCGGATATTCTGATCGTTCTGTGTATCACCAATCCGGAAAATCCCAGGAAACACGCTCGGTTCAGCACCATCATTGTTGAAACCGATCGAGAGGGGTATTCGTCCAATCCCTATCACGAAAAGCTCTCTCTTCGAATTTCGGAGACCGGCGATTCCTTTTTCAAGAATGTCAAAATTCCTCTGGACAACCTTCTGGGTGAAGAAGGCCGGGGGTTTTACAACATGATGGAGTTTTTCAATCGAACCCGGGTTCAGGTGGCCGCGCTGGGGGTGGGAACGGCCCAGGGCGCTCTGGACAAGGCGGTGGCCCACGCACGGAATCGGGTTCAATTCGGAAAACCTTTGAGCAATCTGCAGCTTGTACAGGGGAAAATCGCCGAAATGATCACAATGACCGAAGCGGCCAGATCCATCTGCTACCGGGCGGCTGGAAAGCTGGATGCCGATATGGCTGACCCGGCACTCAGCTCCATGGCCAAATGGTATTGCGCCGAGATTGCGGTGAAAGTCGCCGATGAAGCGATCCAGATTCACGGCGGCTACGGGATACTGGAAGAATATGGCGTGGCGCACTATTGGCGAAATGCGAAAGTTCTGGAGATTTTTGAAGGCAGTAAAGAGGTCGAGAAGGCGATTATCGCTAAAAAAATAATGGGTTGAGACCCTGTTTTGCTGATCAATTGCTTTTCCAAAAGCAAATTGGTTATAATGATACTATCGTTTTTGAGTTCATAATCTTCCGATTTTTATCGAAAGGAGTATTTATGTCGGTTAAGGAGATCAGATTACACGGCCGGGGCGGGCAGGGCGCGGTGCTGGCCGCAAAGATGCTGGCATCGGCGGCTGCCGTGGAGGGGAAATCGGTGGCAAGTTTCCCCGTATTTGGGTTTGAACGCCGAGGCATGCCGGTGGTCGCTTTCACGCGGTTCGATGAAAAGCCCATTCGGGAAAAAACCCAGATCTATACGCCGGATTGCCTGGTAGTGATAGATAACACGCTGCTTGATCTTCCAACACTGTTTGACGGCTTGAAGCCGGGAGGCGTTCTGATTATGAACAACGCAAAGCCGCTTCCGAACAGACCGAGCGAGAACCTTGAAAAAGTCGGCGTCATCAATGCCACCCAGATTGCTTTGTGCGAGATTGGACGGGATATTCCCAATACCTGTCTGGTCGGTGCACTGGCCAAGGTCACCGGTTGGCTCTCACTGGATTCGATTCTGAAGAGTTTGGGCGATTATCTGGAGGGAGATATCCTTGAGAAAAATCTCCGCAACGCCCGGCGCGGCTATGAAGAAGTGGAGGTGCAAACATGGGAATAATCAACGATAACGAAACCTGCCTTTTTGAAACCGAGGCCTCCTGGTCATATTATAACAAGAAGAAACTCTGTCTGAATACCGGGGAGTGGCGAACGGAAAGACCCGTGGTGGATTCCGGGAAATGCAACCGGTGCGGCCTCTGTTTCATCTATTGTCCGCCGCAATGCATCCATGTCGATGAGAAGCAGGAGAATTTTGTTCCTGATCTCACCTATTGTAAAGGCTGTGGTGTCTGTGCAAAAGAATGCCCCAAAGGGGCGATTACCATGACCCCTGAAGGAGACTATGCTGATGAATGCACAATTAAATAAACAGAAGAAAGTAATCACCGGAAATGCCGCCGCCGCTTATGGTGCTCTGCTCTGTCGTCCCGATGTGGTCGCGGTGTATCCCATCACCCCCCAGAGCGAGGTGATCGAGCAACTGGCGATATTTCACAGCAACGGCATCCTGGATTGTGAGTATGTAACGGTGGAGGGAGAGAATTCGGCCCAGAATGTGGTTTGCGGTGCTTCCATGGCGGGCAGCCGTGTTTTTACGGCCACATCCTCATACGGCTTGGTTTACATGTATGACGCCCTTCTGAACACGGCGGGCTACCGGGCGCCGGTGGTGATGATCAATGTCAACCGGGAGCCTCCGGGCATCCATGCCGTTTACTCCGGCCAGCAGGATATGATTTGCGTTCGGGATTCGGGCTGGATACAGGTTATCGCTGAAAACTGCCAGGAGATCCTCGATCTGACCATCCAGGCGTATCGGCTGGCGGAAGATTTCGATATTCAGCTTCCCATCATGGTCAATTATGACGGTTACTATCTCTCCTATCTGTCCGAAGCCGTAGAGATACCCGGAAGCGCCGAGGTGGACGACTACCTGGCGGTGCTGAAGACGCAGCCCGAGAGACCTAAATTGATCCCGGGAGAAGCCATGGGATGCGGCAGTCACGGCATTGCCGAAGGATATGTCGAGCTTCGCAAGAAGCATATGGCGGCACTGGATCGGGTAAAACAGAAAGTGGACGATATCGATGCCGAGTTCGGCAAGGCGTTCGGCCGCGGCTACGGCGGGCAGATCGAGACCTATCGTATGGAAGATGCCGATATTGTTCTGATCACCTCCGGGAGTGTCACGGGAACCGCTCGAACCGTTATCGATGCCAAGCGGAATGCCGGCATGAAAGTGGGCCTTGTGAAGCTCCGGCTCTTCAGGCCCTTCCCCATTGAGCGTCTCAGTGGGGTGCTCAAAGGGAAAAAAGCCATCGGCGTACTTGACCGCAGCATCGGTTTCGGATGGGGTTGCGGACCGACCTATATGGAGACTAAAGCGATAGTCCCCAACATTGGTGAGTTTATCCCCATGTTGAGTTTTATTGACGGTCTGGCCAATATGGACATTACCAAGGAACACATCGAAAAGATGATCGATGATATCTATAACGCCTCCCAGGGAAACGCGTATCAAGAAGTGACCTGGTTGCCTTAGCATGAGTGGGGGATATAAAATGGCTGAAAAAACAATAAAACTTCCGAAAGTGTGCGACCAGTTCCGGATCGAGGATCAATTCTCTCCCGGTGTCGCTTTTTGTGCGGGTTGCGCCCTCGAGTTGAATGTCAGATTTGCCGGCAGGGTTCTGGGCAAGGAGACGGTTTTCGTGGGAACTCCCTCCTGTTCGGCGCCGGTGTTAAATGGACAAAACGTGGGCTCCTGGCATGGGTTCGGGCATTATGCCTGTACCATGACCGGTGTGGCTTCCAGCGCCACCGGGTTGACCCGGGCGTATCAGCGGGCCGGCATCGATGGCACCGTGGTCTGTTTTACCGGTGACGGCGGCGCCCAGGATATCGGTTTTCAGGCGATGAGCGGCGCGGCCGAACGAAATGAAAAGATGATCTATATCTGTTATGACAATGAAGGATATATGAACACCGGTATCCAGCGAAGCAGTGCAACGCCCTACGGTGCGTCCACCAGCACGACCCCCGCCGGTACCGAGAGCACGGGCAAAACAACGACCCAAAAAGACCTGCCCATGATCATGTCCATGCACGATATTCCCTATGTCGCCACGGCAACCCTGAGCCATCTGGACGATTATGCCGAAAAGCTGGTGAAAGCAAAGGCGGCGGCCAAGAAGGGGTTTGCCTATCTGCATGTCTTCTGCCCCTGCCTGGTTGGGTGGAAAATCCCCATGAACGGTTCTATAGAGGTGTGCCGGACGGCCGTCCGGACCAACTATTTCCCCTTGTGGGAATCCGAAGCGGGTCACTATCGATTTACCCACAAGGTGAAAAAACCCAAACCCGTTTCCGAACTTACCCGGTTGTTGGGAAAGTTCAAGCACCTGGAGGAAAAAGAGCTGGCGATCCTGCAGGGGTTTGTGGATAAACGGTATAATCGTATCAAGACGTTGTGCGACAGTTTCGAAACATCGTCGGCTGCATAAACGCCCATTTTTCATAAGCCGACGTTTATGAACAGTTATCTGGAGGAGAACAGATACCATCTGCCGGGAGCCGTTTCGGTTCCCGGTGGATAGTGCACATCGAGAAGATCCTTCCCATAAAAATATCCATCCGGACCATCGTTGTTTATTTTTACCCTTCAGGTTGTTTTTATCATATGATATAGCCAATGGCATAAATACGTTCCGATTAAAGATAGATATTTCTCGCGCAGAGAGACGCAGGGACGCAGAGAACAGCTAAAAACAAAAATTTAAGAAATTAGAGTTCATTATTATTAAGCAACTCAATTGTATCTATACTTTTGGGATGTTATTTTTTAATGTTGTTCTCTGCGCCTCAGCGTCTGCGCGAGAATTGTTTTTCAATACCAAAACACCATGTTATTCACTATGAACAATCGGAAAATTATTTTGACAAACGCTATAAGAGAAACTGAACCCAATAGCAGATTTGTGATAAAAGCCACGTAACCAATTGTCATACGCCTGATGGTACCAGAGGAGAGCGCCGATGCCGGAGAAAATGGCGGGATTGAATAACAGGGGAAGGCTGCTGATTGTAGATGACGAGCCCGATTTCCTCGAATCCCTGGAGTGGCAGCTGACAAACCGGCGATATTTGGTTTTCCTGGCGTCGTCCGGTGACGCGGCCATTGAAATTCTTCGAAAAGAGACGATTGATATCCTCATTGCGGATATAAGAATGCCCGGCATGGACGGTATCGAGCTGATCCGCCGTGCCGCGCTCCTGGCCCCCGATATTCAGGCCATTGTCGTTACAGGTCACGGTGGAGAGAAAACCGCCATCGAGGCCATGCGGTTGGGCGCCATTAATTATCTTCGAAAACCTGTTGGTGTGGATGTGTTGGATGTCGCCATTCAGAAGGGAATGGAAAAACGGGACCTGATTCAGGCTGTTCGGGAAAGGCAGGATCGGCTTGAAGCAGCGAACCGGGAGTTGATGCTTCTTAGAAACCAGTTGGAAAAGGCCCTCGAACGGGAGACCGAACAGCGAAAACAGGCCCAGGGCGATCTGCACGCCATGCATCTTCGTCAGACACTTGTAGAAACAATGAATCTGGCACTTCGATGCTGGAAACAGGCGACCAGGAAGACGAAAATAGATCTTGCGGAAGAAAGTATGGTCTGGACAGCCTCCATCGATCCCGATGGCACCTTCCGTACCCGCACCATGGACCGATATCTCAAAATCGGTACACTTCCCACAAATCCCCGCGTTAATCATGTTCTGGACACCGGCTATTTTGTCCTTCCCAAATGCGGTAAAGATCCGGAAATGAAAAAGAAGCTGGAAGAGAAGATCAACCTTCTGGAAGAGCTGATAAGAAATACTCCTTAACAAAGAAGCAAAAGCAATGCCACAAATCGAAATTCGACCGGTTTTATCCGGTATCGACATGTTTTCGACCGGCAAAGGTTTTGACAATGGCGCGGGTATCGTAGAAGAGTAAAGGCACGCGTTGTTGAATTGTACTGCTTCCAATCGAACAGGCGGCAAGGAAATATTTGTAAAGAGTGTCGCCATCGGAAACGGTCGTTGAGGTTGTTTTCGCTCTACTTGCAGGGAGGTTTTAAATGCCGAAGGTTCTTTACTGGGGACGGGCTGATCTGTCGTATTCCAGGAACAGCATTCTGCTGCAGCTCATGCGGGACCTGGGGTGGACTTTGGATTTTTTTCACCCCCATACAAGCCGCACGGGTGTTGTGGAAGCTGCTTTTCATAAATTCCATCGTCCCGATGTCATCTGGGTACCCTGTTTTCGCCATAGAGATATCGCCTCCGCGGCGGTCTGGAAAAAAAAGCTGGGCGTTCCCCTTGTGGTCGATCCGCTGATATCGGCGTGGGAAAAAGAGGTCATCGAGCGACGCAAATGGCCCCTGTTTTCCAAAGCGGCCGAAAGAAGACGGGCATGGGAAAGGGATCTTTACCGAAAGGCGGATCGAGTCGTTCTCGACACAAAGGCCCACGCGGATTTTTTTTCCGCTGAACTGGCGGTTTCGCCGGAGAAAATATCGGTCCTGTATCTTGGCGCCGAAACAGACAGATATTTCCCCGTCATACCGCCATCTTCCAGACCGCCATATGAAATTTTGTTTTATGGAAGTTTTCTGCCGCTTCAGGGAGTTGAAGTGGTGGTGAAAGCGGCCGCGTTGGCCAGAGATCTTCCGGCTGTCTGGGTGATGGTGGGCGATGGGGATCAAAAAAACCTCGTTCAGAAAATGGCCAACGGACTGCCCAATGTCCGTTTTGAACCCTGGATCGAGAACGGACGGCTGAATTCGCGTATTGCAAAAGCCGATATTCTGCTCGGGATTTTCGGACCGACGCCAAAGGCGGATATTGTCATTCCGAACAAAGTATTCCAGGCCATGGCGGCGGGCCGGCCCCTGATTACAAGACGGGCAAGTGCATTTCAGGGAACCCTGGAAGGATCGGATGTGATCGGTTGGGTCGAGCCGGACGATCCCGGGGCCGTGGCCAATCTTGTCAGAGAATGGTTGGAAGATCCTTCCCAGCTTCACTCCCGGGGCCTGGCCTCCCGCCGACTGTTTGAAAAGTATTTCCGCAAGGACAAGCTTGCCGCAATGCTGAGTGAAGTGAGTAGACAGGTATTGTCCACCAGGCCATATTCATACAAAACGCAGAAAAATCTTGTTTTGTCGGACACCTCGTTTATCAAAGGACACGGACTCAGGAGACAATCATCATGAGAAGATATTTAATGAAGAAAACTTCTAATGCAATCAAGGAAACACTATATTTAAACTTGGAGGGCAAAACCATGATAACGCAAAGCCGGCAGTTCTTAAAGATCTTTTTGGTGGTTATTATTTTCGCAAGTCTGCTTTTCGCATGTTCAAACGGCGACAAATCCGATAATTCTGATAGCTTCGACCTTTCAGGCCGACAATCCGAATTTCTGTCCGCCGATGCAAACATCATGGCGGAATCGTTGTACGCGGAAGATGTGGCGAGCCCCAGTGTTCGCGATGAAGCGAAACGGGAGATTGAAGAGGCCGATATTGTCGAGATTGACGGAACCAACCTCTTCATTCTGAATGCGTATCGTGGTCTTGCCGTTTGCGACGTGTCGCTTCCGGATCATCCGTCGATAACGGGGAGATGTCCAATCAACGGTGACCCTATCGAGATGTACATTCGTGACGAAAAAGCGTATGTGATTGTATCCGTTCCCCAGACCCTCCTTTTGACCGAGGGAGAGGCCGCCCAAACGATCGCTCCCTATTCATCAGAAACCCGGAGCCGGATCGAGGTCATTGACATTGCGGACACTTCCAATCCCCGGATTGAAAAAACCATGGACCTGGAAGGTCTTATAACCGATTCGCGGATTGTCGGTGATATTCTCTATGCGGTTTCCAGTGAGACGACGCTATTCTACGATTACATGGTGCAACCGGCGGATGGCGCTTCAGCGGCGACGGTAGATATCACGGAACCAATTTCATCCAATGTGGCAAATGTCTATGTGACGTCAATCGATCTTTCCGATTCCGGTAATGTCACTGAAGTGGACCGGGTGGATTTCGGCGGATCGGCCCGGTATATCCATGTGACCGAAACGGCCATTTTCATTGCTTCCGATTCCATCTATTACAGTACAGACCGTATGCACATTACCTATGTGGACATCTCGGATCCGGCAGGCGATATTCAAAAGCGGGGAGAATTCGATGTGCAGGGGACGATCCAGGACGAGTTCAAGATGGATTATGATAGTGGATATTTCAGGGTCTGCACCTATCAATGGGATGTGGAAAACTGGGGGGTGAGTCGCCTGTACGTGTTCGATGTTTCCGACCCGGATGCCGCCGTAGCGGTCGGCAGTCTGGAACTCGGAAAAGGGGAACAGCTTTTTGCTACCCGGTTCGACGGTGATAAGGCGTATATGGTGACATTTGAAAGAGTGGATCCTTTGTGGGTCATCGATCTGAGCGACCCGGCGAATCCGGAAATCAAGGGAGAGCTGGAAGTACCCGGATGGTCCACATACATCCAGGCTATGGATGATCATCTGGTGGCCCTTGGGGTTGACGATACGGAAGGGCAGAGGCGGGTTTCGGTTTCCCTGTTTGATGTAACGGACCCGGGCGCGCCGGCCCTTACCGACCGGGTTTCTTTTGGAGGGAACGACGGGTGGAGCTGGACCGAGGCCACACAGGACGTTAAGGCCTTTACGGTTCTGGAGGATATGGGATTGATACTGCTGCCCTATTCAACATCATCTTACAGCAACGGCTATTACCAGACGGAAAACCGGCTGCAGCTCATCGATTATTCTCCGGACGACTTGACGGCCCGTGGTTGGGTGACCCAGAAGGGCAACGTGCTTCGGGGACGGGACTATTCCGATCGGCTTTTTTCCGTATCCACGGAGCAGCTTCAGGTTATCGATGCATCCGACCGCGATAATCCCAGTGTGTCGGCGGATCTGTCGCTCGCCGAAAACGTTATCGATTTCATGCTGATCGACAACGGATTCGGTGTGAAAGTGACGGAAAGCGGCGGAACATATACACTTCATTCAGTGGATGCGGATAGTCCTGAAGAGAATATCGGAGAAATAGCCCTCGACGACTTCTCATATACCTCTCACTTTGTGAACGGCAATTTTGTCTATGTCGTTGAAAGCCGTTTCGGAAGAACTTATCTCGAGGAAGATGTCAATACCGATATTGCAGTCGATCCAAATGAGTATACAACCCGTATTGTTGTATTCGACTTTACGACACCGGAAACCCCGTTGCGGCGTGGGGATCTTTGGATCCAGGGCTATTACGACCGTCCGGTATACATTGAGGATTCGTTCGTGAGGTATCCCTATGTCTACAGCCGGGAAATCGTTCAAGTTCGTGATGACCTGCTTGCTTTTGTCATGATAGATACATACGATAATTACGACGATGTTGTTCAAATCGCGGACCTTTCCAATCCCGATAATCCGGCCCTTGTCGCCACCTATACCGTTGAAGAAGACAATGCCAACAGCTTTTTTGCCGGATCGGGAGTACTTTTCTACAGCTATACGGTGGGGGCCGAAGACGATGAGCAGGGCCGTTCTCAAATCAAATATTATCTGGGTCGGATCGACCTGGCCGATTCATCGAATCCCGAAACACTTCCGGAGATAAATATACCCGGTATTTGTCTGGGTATGGATGAGGCGGGCGTCATCGCCTACACCATCGATAACCAGTGGCTGCCGGAAACGGAGTCCGACGTGGCACACACATTCAATGCCGTTCGGATCGAAGGCGATACAGCATATCTGATGGGCGAAACAACGCTGCAGGAAGAGTATCACTCCTTTATGATTACCGATGGTATGGCGTATCTTAGCGGAAGCGCCTGGTGGTACCACGATCTGGATATGGCCATAATTGATCTTGCGGATCCGGAAAATCTGGAGCAGTATGACACAAATCTGCCGTGGTATGTTACAAACATTATCGGCGCAAAGGAGAGGACCGCCTTCTTCAGCTTGCAAAGCGGCACCGGCTGCTACGATGTTCAGGATCCGGGAAATCCCGAGTTGATCGATTTCCGATACGGCTATACGTATAACAACCGGGTGGTCTTTTCCAGCGACAAGGCTTTCCTGCCCCTGGGTCACTACGGCCTCTGGGTGAAAGCGCTTATCCCGTAACAGCCGGATGTTGTTTTACAAGAGAGAGTGACAACAAACGCATGAGCATTCGGAGCGGAAACCTTTTTCTATTAAAGAGAAGGGGCGACAACAAACGCAGGAGTATTCTGAAGAGAAGCATTCTTTTCTTTGGGGGATCGTTACTGATAGTCATACTCATGGTGGGCGCCGCCGCCGCACGGGAGGCGTCGTCGTCCACCAGCCGGGAAAACACGGAAGAGTCAAGAGACGTGTTGTTGTTCGCGGGTCTGGAAAACATGCAGGAGATGGAAGAAGGCGTCTCACCCGAGGGCCGGGACAACGCGGAAGAGGTTGTCAGGATTGTCAACCGACTCACGGATCTGGCCGCCCAGACTCATTTGAATGCGGATTACGTGCCCGGGATGGTGACCGTTTTTTACGGCCCTGATCTGGAAAACCGCGGCATTCGGTCCGCGGGAGAAGCGCTGAATCTGGTCCCGGGGATGACTCTTTCCCTCTCTTCCCACATTTACTGGAAGACGGTGGCAAGAGGCGTTCCCAGACCTTTTGCCGCCGGACATATTAAACTCCTGCTGAACGGAATACCCCTGACCACCACCTTTGGTATCGATCTTGTGCCGAATCTGCCCATCGAACAGGTGGATCGGATTGAAATCATTCGGGGGCCGGGCTCGACCCTCCATGGTGAACAGGCCGTTACCGGGGTGGTGAACATCGTCACGCTTGACAGGGGAAGCCGTGTTTATGGCGGCATCGGCAGCTACAGTACTTTTCGGGGCGGCGGCGCGGCGTCACTGGTATATCCGGATCATCAGCTGCGCATGAGCCTGAATCTTTCCGGCACGGCGTCCGAAGGCACGGACGTAAATGTGGGTGCATCGGAACTGGCGTATATGTCGGATAGTGAAAGTGCCGGCGCCGTGGCAAACGTTCCCGTATTCGAAGCGGTGGACGGCGTGTTCAGCGAAGACTACCGGGCTTCGAAAACCGGTATTTTTTCACTCGATTGGCGGAAAACCTCTTTTCGCGCCCAATGGCTGGAAAGCCGGCGGGACGGATGGTACCAGACCGACCAGGCGGTCGTTTCGCTGAGTCAGCATATTACGTTTGCGCCTTCCCTGGATGCCGATGCCGTATTCTCATTTCTGAATCGGGATTTCGACTCCGATCTGGAATACGGCGCCCGGTCCAACTCTTTGCCGGAAAACAGCGAAGGCTGGATATATGAGTTCGACTACACCGAGCAGCAGTTGCGGGCCGGCCTGGATCTCGTCTGGCGGCACGGGGCCGACAGCCGAATGCTTTTCGGCTATTCTTTCACACAATCGAGTCTCTCGGATGTAAAGCGGGTCCCGAGTTCCGGTGAGATATACGACGGAGACGACCGGCGAATCAACAGCCTGCGACTTCAGGAACAGTGGCAGCCCCATGATCGCATTACACTGATCGGCGGTGTCGGCTTTGATCACTACAGCGATATCGGCGAACAGTTTTCCCCCAAAATCGCGTCCGTTTTTCGCCTGAATGCACGACGAAGCGCTCTCCGGCGACATATTTTAAAGCTCCAGTATGGACGGGCTTTTCGTCCCCCGACGTTTCTGGAAACACAGGCGGCCTCGAATGCCTCGAACAGCAAGCCCGAGACCATCGATACGTTCGAACTCAGCTACATTACGCGTAAATTTGACGAGACGTTGCGCTTTACGGCGTTCATTTCAGAACTGGATGCCTGTATCGCGGGGATTTCCTGCCATCAGGAGACATACGACATTAAAGGTTTCGAACTGGAATATGAGAAGCCCCTGTTCCCGGATATTCTGGAGCTGGACGCCAATCTTTCCTATGCGGTGACGGAGAATCGGTATACCGGCGACGAGATTTCCGGATCGGCGAACTGGCTCTCCAACATCGGGATCACGTATCGTCCGTTTCGGTGGATGTCCCTCTCTCTTCGCCTTCACTCGGTTTTTGATCGCAACCGGGACATGCTTGCCGCGGCAAACGATCCGGAAGATACCCATCTTCTGGATGCCACGGCGTTTCTGCGGTATCCCGGGAGCCGGAAGTGGACCCTTCGCTTTGGTGTTAAAAACGCGCTCAAGGAAGATATCCGTCTCTATTCGGTACAAACGGAACTGAAAGTGGCAAACGATTTTGTCGTTCCGAACGACTTTGTCGTTCCGGGGGACGAACAGCCGGACAGATTCTGGTGGATGAGTCTGTCCTATGATTTTTAGATGATATTTTATGCGCTACGATTCAATCCATAAATCGGCCTTTTTCCTCATGGCCACTGTTTTTATTCTGTTCCTCCTGCCGGGGAAAGCGATGGCGGATGGGCTGTCGGAACAGCGGGCCTGGGTCGGGCTCGAGCTTTTCCCCACATTCCTGGCCGCGGACAGCCATATCGCTGAAAAAAAAGAAGCGGACGACAGGTTGCATCTCCTTCTGGTTTACCGCGACCGTAAAAATCTGTCCGAAGAGATGGCGGCCCGGCTCTCGCGGATCAAAACGATACGGAATATTCCCGTCCGGGTCTCCACGGCCATGATCGATGATCTGGAAAATGTTCCTGGCGGCACGCCTGCCGGCATTTTTCTGGTGGAACGAATGGGGAATAAACTCGGGACCGCCATTCGATTCGGAAAAGAGCGGCAGGTCATTGTGTTTTCGCCGTTCCAGGGAGATGTAGAGAGAGGCGTCAGCGCCGGCATGGTGGTCAGCGACGCTATTCTTCCCTATGTCAATATCGAGGCCATGCGCCTTTCCGGCCTCCATATAAAATCTTTTTTCCTCGGTATCGCGGAGCAGTATGGTGAATAAGACCATTCTTAAAAAACCCCGATCTTTCCAGGTCCTTGTTACCCTGTTGTTTATCCTGCTCGCCCTGGGGCTTGAGGCGCTTATCGATTTTTACTGGTTTCGGGTGCTGGAACCCCAATTGATGGCAAAGGCGGGCATTACCGCAAGAGCATTGGCCCAGTCCAGTATCGACACCCTTGGAGAGATCCTGGTCCTCCCGGAGGAGGAAGGCGGAAATAATGTATTGAAGGCCATGGAACGGGCCGTGGATAAAGTATTGCTTCTTACGGATCCGCATACCGGGAGTCCATTTATCCGTAAAATTGAGATCGTTGTGGATTATGATGCCGTGGGCAAATCCGAAGGATCACTCGATATGGTCCGGGGGCGCGTAGAGGATGACGATTTTTTTGTCACCGAGATACCAATTTATTCACGAACCTCCCGGGAACTTCTGGGTATTGCCCGGCTTCATAACAGCCGGGAAGTTTTCCGGTACTTCAAAAAGGATGTACAAAGCTCTTTTGTCGCCGGCGCCGCAATTGTGGTTGCCCTTTTGGCAATCGCCTGGTTTATCGTTGTCAATCTGCTTGAGCGCGTTCGGCGATCGGAGGAGGCGCTTCGGGAAAAACAGGCCCAGGTTGTTCATGCGGGCCGGCTTACCGCCATGGGAGAGATGGCAACCGGAATTGCGCACGAGATCAACCAGCCCCTTGCCATTATCCGTGTTGCCGCGGATGGATTGAATGCATATTTCTCCGACAGGAAGGATCTCAAGAACGAGACCAGGGAGGCACTGAAAATCGTCACCCAGGTGGAACGGGCCGCATCCATTATCGACAATATGCGCTCTTTTGTCCGAAACGGCGCCGAACAGGCGGACATAATCGATTTGCGTGTTCCCATCGAAAATGCGCTCTCCTTTTTCCGGGAGCAGTTCCGCATACACAGGATTCGACTGAACCTGAACCTGCCGGAAGAGCCGGTAAAAATTCGTGTCAGCCCGAGCAAATTTCAGCAGATCATCGTAAACCTTCTGTCCAATGCGAGGCATGCCGTAGAGGGAAAAGAGGTCCGTTCGGGATCAAATGATTCGAAGGAAATTTCCGTCCATCTCGCATCGGAAAAACAATCCGATGAGGTGGTTCTTGAAGTTTCGGATAACGGCATCGGTATGTCCCGGGAAATACGGAAACGATGCATGGAGCCTTTTTATACAACCAAGGATGTCGGAGAGGGAACAGGCCTGGGGCTTTCCATTGCCCTCGGCATCGCCAGAGAGTTCAAAATGACATTGGATGTCGAAAGTATCGAGGGTGAAGGCAGCCTGTTTCGATTGCGTATGAAGGGAGCATAATTTTACTCTTTACCAATATCACTCGAGCCAAACGTATCGTTGGTGGCTGGGCAAAACGCCTGGTCGAGGGGCTGGACAATTTAAAAACGGTTCGTTGATGATGCTTTTCATGGGACGGCCTCCTTTTTTACATACGGATTAAAGTATCCGTGTCGCAGGGCCGGAAAACGGGTTTTGATCCGGTTCACCAGATTCTTCATACCGATGGATGCACCGTGAGGAGATGCGTCAGTCATGACTTTCAGGTAACGAAGGGGATCGTAATTCATATTCCGCCATTGAATCTGGTGGATGGGATGTTCTTCAAGAAAGGAAAGGAGCGCCGCTGTCTCTTCCGGAGAGTCAGTAACGCCGGACATATTCAGATAATTGATGGCCACATGTCTGCCGCGGCGGATGCCCAGGGCGATGCTTTCAAGTACATCGTCAAACCGGTACCCTTTCGGCCTGAAATACGCCGTGTAGCATTTTTCCCGAACACTGTTGATACTTACCCGGATGCTGTCGAGGCCGGCATCGAACAGTCTGTCAAGTACCTTCGGCAGGCTGCCGTTGGTATTCATATTGATGGTGCCGGTGGAGACTTTCCGCCGAATGATCCGAATGGCCGGCTCGATGACCTCCTCGGCCAGCAGCGGGTCTCCTTCGCACCCTTGACCGAAACTTACCACACCGTCTTTTACTTTGGAGAAATGCGCCAGTGCAATTTCGGCAATCTCCTGGGCGGAGGGCATGAAGTCGATTCGGTCCTGGCAATGGGACAGTACCGGATCGCTCTGGTGAGAGAGGCATCCCAGGCACCTGGCATTGCATTTCGGGGATGAGGGTAGAGGCGCCTCACATCGGCCGACGAAAAAGTTTTTGGCGGCCGGGCATCCGTATACCAAGGCACACTTTTCAAGGTGACGGCAAAGCCGGTTTCGGGGTAGCTTTTTTTTAAAAACAGAAACCCCCCGGTTGATCTTTTCCGGCGGCATCAACCGAAGATCCTGTCGCCGTTCCCTGTCGACCTGAAACACGGCACTTTGAAATCCGTTGCCGTGCCATCCTACCGCGCCATA
The DNA here is from genome assembly GCA_963677545.2 of Desulfobacterales bacterium. GTDB lineage: Bacteria > Desulfobacterota > Desulfobacteria > Desulfobacterales > JAFDDL01 > JBECKW01. The sequence goes on from CAXXKH010000032.1 coordinate 411,951, forward strand.
AGAAAAAATCGGGAGGTTAAAGGCATCCTTCCGCTCTTTATAGGCGGGCACGGAAGAGATCACATATCCCGGTGAGTTGAATGCAGACACCGGAAAGAGCCTGCCCCCCGGCTCAAACGGATTTTCATCGAGAGTTTCCATCCGGCCGGTTTTCAGGTTGAACAGGATCGGCGCCCGGTCCGGCAGAAACATAAGCTCACTGCCGAAAGGCATTCTTACGGTCTCACTGATTGTAAGCGGAGCAAGCGAATCCCCCGCCATTCCCACGGCGGCATACCCTTCGAGATCGAAAATCTCTCCCAACTCATTGGCGACTACTGCCGTCAGGTACTGGTTACCACTCTTTTGAGTTCGGTTTTTATTGCGTTGGCTTTTTGTCATCAGGTTATAGTCATTAGTCAATCGTCATTGGTCATTAGTTGTGTACCGTAAATCATCAGCCGTATGCCATGAGCCATATGCCGTCAGCCGCATGCCATGAGCCGTAAACCGTATGCCGTGAAAAACTCATGTCTCACGGGTCTTTATTTCCCACGAGACCTCCCAACCTTCTTTCACCACAGCCGCCACATGATTATCAAAAAAAAACTGGGATACCAACCATTCCCGACCCCGGTAAAAGAGCGTCAGTGCTTGTTCATCCTCAATTCGAATGACGCGACAATCGGAAAATTCCCGGAACCCGGCGCCGGTTGTTTTCAGCACCGCCTCTTTGGCGGTCCAGTATCTGAAAAAGAGATGATGGTCTTTGGGATTGCTTCCGAGTCCCCACTCTTCATCGCTCCCGGTTCTCCGAAACAGTGCTTCGGAGCAGGGCCTTATTTTTTCGATATCGATACCCACGGGGCAGGGAGCTGTCACTCCGGCAACATAAGCGTCTTTGTGGGAGATAGACCAGTGGACCCCTTCAAACGGAAGCGGCGCGCCCCGCTCGTCCTTGTCAAGACGATCCAGAACAACGCCGCTTATTTTTGCGGAGCGGGCCAGGGCCTGCCGGGCAAAGGCACTTAAATGAGTCACCTTTTCTTTGCCGGCAAGCCCTTTACTACTCTCTGATACAGGCATCACCACCGGATGGATGATTACCATGTGAATAATGTTTCCTATTCAGCCGCCGGGTCTTTCAGGATTATCCGGCAATCCGCCACCGTGGCGCCCTGTCCTTTTTCATGAACCAGGAGCGGGTTGATATCAAGCTCCGAAATCTGCGGATGATTGATTGCCATATCCGACAGCCCCACCAGAAGTTTTTCAAGCACCTCCTCATCGCACATGGGTTTTCCGCGGAAGCCATGAAGGAGCTTATATCCCTTTATCTTGCGAATCATACGCCGGGCTTCGTTTCTTCCGATAGGTGCAAGCCGGAAAACCACATCCTGGAATACCTCCACAAAGACCCCGCCAAGTCCGAACATAAGCAGGGGACCGAACGTCGGATAGCGGCTTAAACCGAGAATGACTTCCTGGCCGCTCGGAGCCATTTTCTGGATCAGGACGCCGTCGATTTGCGCTTCCGGATTAAACGCCTTGGCGTTTGCAACGATTTCGGCAAAGGCCTCCTTGGCCTCTTTTGCTGTCTTGACATTCACCTTAACACCGCCGGCATCCGACTTATGGATGATCTGAGGAGAGACGATTTTCATAACCACCGGATAACCGATCTTCTTGGCGATATCGGCCGCCTTCTCTTCGGTTTCCGCAAGCTCGGTGGGAAGCACGTTCAGTCCATAGCAGTTTAGCAGGTCCAGTCCATCCAGTTCTCCCAGGTAGGTTTTTCCTTCTGAAAGACATTTGTCAATAATTTCAGATGCTTTTTTTGTATCGTGGGTCAGTTTGAACTGGGCGAGGATCTGGCGGTTCATCCAGTTGGAATATCGATACAGCGAGCCGAAGGCCTTTGCGGCGTTTTCGGGAAAGTTAAAGACGGGAACCCCGTACTCCTGAAGGTATTTTATCCCGGCGGAGACATCGATAACCCCCATAAAGCAGCAGAGGATCGGTTTTGCGGAGCGCCGCGCGATTTTGACGATGGCTTCGGCCGTGCCGAGCACATTGGTCATGGACTGGGGGGTCAGAATGACCAGAGCCCCGTCCACCCCTTCATCCTTGATGACGGCATCCAGGGCGTATTCATACCGATCCGATGCCGCATCCCCGATGACATCCACGGGGTTTTGGAGATTGGCCGCGGCCGGCAGGTGGCTTGCCAGGGACTCGATGGTGTCTTCACTGAACTTGGCAAGTTTCAAGCCCGTAGAAATGGTCATGTCCGTGGCCACAATCCCGGGGCCGCCGGCGTTGGTTACGATGGCCACCCGGTTTCCGTTCGGAACCTTACGGCGGAGCTTGCCGGTGGCACTCTCGTTTTTAAACGCAAACGCACCGGAAAAATCGAACAGCTCATCGATGGTATCCACCCGGATTACCCCTGCCTGTTCGAACATGGCATCATATACCGCGAACGTTCCCGCCAGGGAACCGGTGTGGGATGCCGCCGCCGCGGCACCTTCGCTGGTTCGACCGGATTTTATCACCAGAACCGGTTTCGGCCGGTAGTCGCCGGACGTAATCTCCTTGACAGCCGCTATAAATTCGGCGCCGTCCCTGCGAAGCTCTTCCAGGTAAATCATGATGACTTCGGTATCGTCATCTTCGTGCAGGTATCGAAGCAGATCGAGCTCATCCACATCGGCCTTGTTGCCGATGGAAATAAACTTGGAAAAACCGAATTCCCGGTCCGCGGCAAAATCCAGCACCGCCGTGCAGAGCGCGCCGCTCTGGGAAATAAAGGAGATGTTGCCGGGTTTCGGCATACGGGCCGAAAAGCTGGCATTGAGCCGGATCGCTTCCAACGGGTTGATTACCCCCAGGCAGTTGGGGCCCACCAGGGGAATGCCGGCTTCCCGGCACATGGCGAGAATTTTATTTTCGATTTCGAGCCCTTCGCCACCGACCTCCTTGAATCCCGCGGAAACGATGACGATACCCTTGACCCCTTTTTGAATGGCTTCCTCAATGGATTTCAGGGCCGCTTTCGGCGGCAGGATAATCATGGCGAGATCAATGTCATCAGGAATATCCAACACGCTCGCATAGGCTCTTACGCTTAATATCGATTTGGCTTTGGGATTCACCGGATAGAGCGTACCGGTAAACCCGCCCCTTAAAATATTTTCAAAAATATCGTGCCCGACCTTTCCGCGCTGGGCGGAAGCGCCGACAACGGCAACGGATTGCGGGTTAAAGATTGCATCAAGTTTGTTCATTCCTTATTTTCCTTTCAATATAAGTAGATAATTTCCATTATTTCCAATGTTCTATTTTTCCATGGTAATAGAACGACCATTTTTACGGTTGTTTTTCAATAATTTTCAATCCTTCAGTATATACAAACTGCCTTGAAACAGCGAATTTTTCAGCGATTCGACGGCTAATTCGACCCAAACCGTCCCCGGAGGTTTTCAACTGATCATATATTTCTTCCCGAACAGCTTTCAGGTCGATCTCATTTTCGCCCCCGAAACCGGAAACAAGCAGGGTACACTCTCCTTTTATCTGATCGCGCCGCGTAATGACAGAGAGAACTTCGGATACCGTACCGCGAACGAACTCCTCGTATTGTTTAGTCATTTCACGCGCTAGTACTATCGGACGATCTCCCATAATCTTGAGTATTTCATCCAGCAGGGTCTTTATCCGTCTGGGTGATTCGTAGAAAAGAATCGTCCGGGATTCCCGGGACAACGCTTCGAGCTGTTTAGCGCGTTTGGTTTTCTTTTTTGCCGGAAAACCGATGAAGACAAAAGCATCGGTGGGAAGCCCGGAAACGCTGATGGCGGCAGTCACCGCGGAGACGCCCGGCACCGGTACAACCGGGATGCCGCGATCCAGTGCGGCGGTGACCAGGCGATAGCCGGGATCCGATATGCCCGGCATTCCGGCATCAGAGACAACCGCAATCCGTTCTCCGCCAAAGAGTCGCTCAACCAGTTCAGCGGCTCGTCTGGCTTCATTATGCTCGTGGTAGGAGATGAGGGGCACTTTCAGTTGGTGATGGGAAAGAAGCCTTTGGGTAACGCGGGTATCTTCGGCTGCAACCAGATCAACCTGCTTCAGCACGGCAAGTGCCCGAAGGGTGATATCCTCCATATTGCCGATAGGGGTGCCAACAACATAAAGCTTACCGGAAGGGTCTGGCTCTTCCGGATCATTCGTAGGCGAGTTCAAAGGCATTTTTTATGATCTCAACAACCGGTGGTTTCTGCCGATCCAGAACAGTCACCACATCGAACCTGGCTTTCCGGTTCGTCTGCCGGTTTTCTTTCAAATAATAAAGGGCAACCATCGATATCTTCCTTTGCTTTCGAGGTGTTACGGCCCATTTGGGATGCCCGTACTGATCGGACCGCCGGGTCTTTACCTCGACAAAAACCAGGGTTCCCCGGTCTTTGGCAACGATGTCGATTTCACCCAACTTGTTTTTATAATTCTGCTCTAATATTTTATAGCCGTTTTTTTTTAAAAATCCAACGGCAATGGATTCTCCTTTATATCCAAATTGAGTATAGCGGCTAACCATAGATGGATCAAGCCCCGAAAAAGAGTTGCTAGTTTTAATTCGTACTAGAGGTATTCTTTAACGCCCTTGAAGCTCTTCCGATGGATGGGACAGCACCCGAATGTTTTTATCGCATTCCGATGCGCTTTGGTTGGGTATCCTTTATGCCGATTAAATTCGTACTGAGGAAATGTCTTGTGATATTCGAGCATAAGACGATCTCTCGTCACTTTTGCTATAATAGATGCAGCGGCAATGGAGATGCTTTTGGAATCCCCTTTCGGAATCGCTTTTTGGGGAAAAGCAGATGCGATCTGAAATGTTCCGTCAATGAGCAGAAATTCGGGAACAACAGAAAGGTTCGCAACAGCGCGACCCATTGCCAGAAGGCTTGCCCTGAGAATATTCAGGGAATCGATCTCTTTTTCATCCGCAATGCCGACACCGACGGCATCGGCATATGTATAAATATCATCAAACAGCTTGTCCCGCTTTTTTTCCGACAGTTTTTTCGAGTCGTTGACCCCTGTTACGGAAAAGGAAGACGGCAACACCACCGCCGCGGCCACCACCGGCCCGGCAAGGGGACCACGCCCCGCTTCATCGAGTCCGGCTATTCGGGAATAACCGTCTTCCCGGACCTGATTTTCATAGATCCACAAATCGGAAACCATTATGATTCAGTATGTTATCACCGCTAAGCCATTTTCAAAACGTTTTCTTGCCACAAGCAGGTTTAAGCACAAAGTGGAATATTCGACCTGCGATCGGTCAAAACGTCCCGTTTTGAAATTGGCTGTATTATCCCAGACGCCGTTCCTTGATTCTGGCGGCTTTACCCCTGAGGTTTCTAAGATAGTATATCTTTGCCCGCCTGACCCGGCCGTGCGTCACCACTTCAATTTTATCGAGAGCGGGTGAATGGAGCGGAAAGATTTTTTCAACGCCCACGCCGTATGAGACTTTTCTTACGGTAAAAGTGGCATTGGAAAGACTACCCCGTTTGCTGATGACTACGCCTTGGAAAACCTGGATTCTCTCTTTTTCCCCTTCCCTGATCTTCACATGTACTTTAACCGTATCTCCGGGAATAAAATCGGGATGATCCAGGCGGACCATTTCTCTGTTCAGTTGTTCGATGGTTTGCATAATCCTTCTCCTTAAGTATATCTGTTGCGTTCCGATGGTATCGGAACGAATCCTTCATTTCTATTTATAAATGGGCATTGCCCAATAGCCGATCCAGTATAATCGCCGCCGCACACCGAACCGAAAGATGGTTATATCCGGTCCGGGCGACAATCGGCATCAGTGAACACTCCGCCTGGCTCATTACCTCTTCCGCCAGTCCCCATGCCGTGCCGAAGACCAGCAACACCGGCGTCTCTGTTTCCAGCAAGGATCGAACCCCGGCAAAGCTCATGCTTTCACTGCGCTGTTTGGCACTGGTGACCACCGTTTTTGGCGCCATACCTTCCCGGCGGGTGATATCCTCACACACTGCTTCAAGGGAATCCGCCACACGAATCAGCTCCAACGCCTTCTTTCGTTTCGGATGATGTTCGCCGCCGGCCCCCGATGTCCAGTGAGAAACGATTCTTTCCACCAACGTTTTCTGATCCGTCAAGGGCGTGGCCACGTAAAAACCCGAACCGCCATATGTTTTCACTGCCCTGGCAATATCATGTAAGTCCAGGTTGGTTACCGCCGAAGCGATGCAATCCCCCTGCTTATTAACCACCGGGTAGTGGATCAGCGTCACATACAGTCTGGGCATGGATAATGCTCTCAAGCTCACAGTGCCATTTTTTTAAAAGATCAATTTCCCGGGCCGTCAACTGCTTTTTCCGCAGTAGGTCCCGGCGTTTGAGAAACGTTCGAACAAGCGCACCTTCAAGCCGCCACTGCTCGATTTTCCCGTGGTTACCGGAAAGCAGCACATCGGGAACCGACTCACCTTCAAATTCATGCGGCCTTGTATAGTGGGCATGCTCCAGGAGACCCTCCGCAAAGGAATCATAGGCGGCGGAATCTTCCCCGCCCAGCACACCCGGCAGAAGCCGTGTGACCGCATCGATTATCATTAAAGCGCCGAGTTCCCCGCCGGTCAAAACAAAGTCGCCCAATGACACTTCGTAATCGACATAATCCCGGCAAATACGCTCGTCAATGCCTTCGTACCGGCCGCAAACAAGAACAAGCCCCTCCTCGCGGGTGAAGGCTTCGGCCATTTTCTGGTCAAACAATCGCCCCTGGGGAGACAGCAACACTTTTTTAGCGGCCGGCAACCGTCCTTCCGCAGCCCGAATCGCGCCTGCCAGAGGCTCGGGCTTCATCACCATGCCGCATCCCCCACCGTAGGGCCTGTCATCCGTCGTTTTGTGGCGGTCATGTGCAAAATCCCTGATATCCACGGCTTCGACGGTAATTTTTTTTTGCTCAACTGCCCGCCGCATAATGCCGTATTCCCAAAAGGGTCGGCACATGTCGGGAAAAATGGTTAAAACTACAAAATCCATTTAATGTCAATTCAAAACAGTTTGAAATACTGTTATTTCAAACAACCTCTTATTTGTTTAACAGCTCTCGCTTTTATAATCCCTCAGGTAACTCAACCGTCATTTCGGCCCGGTCCAGATCCACTGAGAGAACCACCGACGCCAGAGCCGGGATCAGAATCTCCGAGGCCGCACCCTGATCCTCGTTTTTTACCACATAGACATCATTGCTTCCGGTGCTGAAAATCGACTCAATCCATCCTAGATGTTTACCGTCCGTATCCACTACCGAAAGCCCCTCAAGTTCGAACCAGTAATACGTATCTTCTTCGAGGATCGGCAGATCGGCTTTCTTCATGTAGATCTCGGCCTGAAGAAGCGTCTCGGCGGCATCACGGTCCTCTACATCATGAAACGACATTAAAAGAGTACGTTTATGAGGTTTGACCCAATCGATGGTGTGGGTATGGGACTGCCCCCGGGTATCCACAATCAAAAACGGCAAGTCGGTTTCGAAAATGTCCGGTGTCTCCGCATAGGAGACGACTTTCAAGCTGCCTTTTATACCATGAAAGCCGACAATTTTTCCAATAAGAAGAAAATCGTCCGGCGGCATGGAGTTACTCGACAATTTCAAGTACGGTCCGTTTTTTTGCTTTTGCCGATGCCGCGCTCAGGATTGTTCTCATGGCCCGGGCCGTCCGGCCCTGTTTGCCGATGATTTTCCCGAGATCCTCCTTGGACACCTTCAACTCCAACACAGACGTCTGGTTCCCCTCAACTTCCGCTACAGACACATGTTCCGGGCTGTCAACCAACGCCTCGGCAATATATTGAATCAGGTCTTTCATGGCGCCGCCTCCCTTGCTGGGGGTTGAAATTTCGGGTCAAAACGTCACGAGGCAACTTACGCTGGATCTGCAGCGCCGCCTTGCTTCTTTAAAAGCGATCTTACCGTATCACTGGGGGTCGCACCCTGGCCCATCCAAAATTCGACACGATCTTCCTTAAGCGTCACTTGTGCCGGATCCTGCAATGGATCATATGTACCGACGATTTCAAGAAACCGCCCATCTCTCGGACTTTCACCATCCGCCACGACGATTCTGTAAAAAGGACGCTTTTTAGCGCCGTGTCGTGCCAATCTGATTCTTACCGCCATATTTATCTCTCCTTTAGAATGGTGGCATGTTTCGGGCCATCCCCTTCATGCCGCCTTTATTCAGTTTTTTCATCATTTTAAGCATTTGTGCATAATTTTTAAGCAGATGATTGACATCCTGAACCGTTGTCCCGCTTCCTTTTGCGATCCGTTTTCGGCGGCTCCCATTGATAATGGTGTGCTGGTGCCGCTCCTTGGTCGTCATGGAATTGATGATCGCCTCGATCCGGACAAACTCTTTTTCATCCACCTCCAAATTTTTGAGCTGCTTCATTTTTCCAAGCCCAGGGATCATACCGAGCAGGTCGGTGATGGAACCCATCTTTCGAATCTTGACCATTTGATCCCGAAAATCCTCAAGTGTGAACCGGTTTTTCCGAATCTTTTTTTCCAGTTCCGCGGCCTGCTTTTCATCTATTACCGACTGGGCTTTCTCGATCATGGTGAGTACATCTCCCATGCCGAGAATACGGGATGCCATCCGGTCCGGATAAAACGATTCCAGCTGGCTCAGTTTTTCTCCGACACCGATGAACTTGATCGGTTTGCCGGTAATGGACTTGATGGACAGGGCCGCCCCGCCCCGGGCGTCACCATCCATTTTGGTCAATACGATTCCCCCGATATCGAGGGTGTCGTTGAACGATTTGGCCATGTTGACGGCATCCTGCCCGGTCATGGCATCCGCCACCAGGAGGATGTCCGAGGGAAGAACCGTATCCCGAATCCGGACAAGCTCCCCCATCAGTTCCTCGTCAATATGAAGCCGGCCCGCTGTATCGATCAGGAGCGTATCGCATCCGGCTTGTTGGGCCGCGCTCCGGGCCTGCGTGCAAATATCCACCGGATCCATGCCGGTGTCGGATGCAAAAACCGGTACCGACAACTGGTCGCCCAGCTTTTTCAACTGATCGATGGCGGCCGGGCGGTATACATCCGCAGGTACAAGGTAAGGGCGTCGCCCCTCCTTTCTTAAAAAAACCGAGAGCTTACCGGCTGTGGTCGTTTTACCGGAACCCTGCAATCCCACCAGCATGACCGATACGGGGACGGTGCCGGAAGTGTCGAGCGCTTCATTCCGACCCCCCATCAGATCCGTCAAGGCTTCATTTACGATCTTGACAACCTGCTGCCCGGGTGTCAGGCTTGCCATGACCTCCTGGCCCAGGGAACGATCACGGATATCAGCTATCAGCTTTTTGACCACCGTGTAATGCACGTCGGCTTCAAGCAGGGCCATCCGAACTTCCCGAAGGCCGTCTTTAATGTTCTGCTCGGTTAACTTACCGTGACCCTTGAGTTTTTTAAAAACCGAGTTGAGTCTGTCACTCAGGTTGTCAAACATGGTTCCCCGACCGAAGCCTTCCTTGAACCTTAAATCGGTTCAGCGATTAAAACCTTGAAAATAGTATTCAATTATGATTATGTCAAGCAAAATTATTTATAGCCTACAACCTGATATTCTAACGGTAAAACGGCTCTATGTCATTAATAAAAAGAGAGTCTTATACACATATTGAGGAGCTTTGCTGAAAAATACGATGCTGCCAACCAAAAGAGATATACATACACTTTCACAGAAAGAGCTTATTGCCTGGCTCTCCCAGCGGGACATCGCATCCTTCCGGGCGGAGCAGATCCGCAGGTGGATCTATTCCGGACAGGCCGATTCATTCGATGAAATGACCAATATAAAGAAAGATATACGGGGGCTGTTGTCCGAGCACTTTACCATCCCCCGCCTCTCGGTGGTAACCACGGAAAATTCCCGGGACGGCTGCGTAAAATTTCTGTTCGAAATGTCAGACGGACATCGCATTGAAAGTGTCCTGATTCCGGAGCGAACCCACGATACCCTGTGCATATCGAGCCAGGTCGGGTGCGCCCAGGGGTGCCGATTCTGTCTTACTGCCCATATGGGGTTTATTCGAAATTTGACAGCCGGTGAGATTATAGGCCAGGTGAGGGACATAAAAAATATGCTCGGAAAACAGAACCAGCTTACGAATATTGTTTTCATGGGCATGGGAGAACCCCTGGCGAATTACGAGAATGTGAGAAAAGCGATCGACACTTTCGTAGACGATACCGCGGGTCTCGGGTTTTCACCCCGAAAAATTACGGTATCGACCTCAGGGCTCGTGCCCAGGATGCACGACCTCGGACATGACAGCCAGGTCCAAATGGCGGTTTCATTGAATGCCGTCGACAATGACACCCGGACCCGGCTGATGCCAATCAACAAAACCTACCCCATCGAAACCCTGCTTGAAACCTGCTGGACCTACCCGTTTGCGCCCCGCCGGAAGGTCACCTTTGAGTATATTCTCATGAAAGGGGTAAACGATTCCGAATCCCACGCCCTGAAGCTGGCCAAATTGCTCAAGCCCGCCAAGGCCAAAGTCAACCTTATTCCGTTCAATCCCCATGACGGGTGCGACTTCGAGCGACCGGAGGAGTCAACGGTTCTGGAGTTCCAGAAAATATTGCTTGACCGGAACTACACCACCAACATCCGCCTGAGCAAGGGGACGGATATTTCCGCTGCTTGTGGGCAGTTGCGCGCAAAAGCGGGTTCAGGAGTATAGCGTTATTTACGTTTTTACGTGAGAATGTGGCACCTTCAAGGGCACCAATTTAAAATTACATATTAAAACCAAGCTGTTGGGGCGCAGACAGATTTATATTCTACATTTGTAGAAAAAAGTTCTTGACACGCTTCTACACTTGTAGCATATATAAAACAGGCGTAGAAAAAGGAGGTGCCTGTATGAAGTTGTCCGAAAACGAATGGAAAATCATGAATGCCCTGTGGAAGGGCAGTCCTGCCACGGCCCGGGAAATCATCGAACAGATACCGGGCAGGGTCGAATGGGCATATACGACGGTAAAGACCATGTTGAGCCGGCTGGTTGCCAAAGAGGCGGTTTCGGAGCACAAGCGGGGTAATGTCAGTTTTTACGAACCTCTCATTGCCCAGGAGAACACCCGCAGAAATGCGTTGTCGGAGCTTTTCGACAAAGTGCTGGACGGTGCGGTCGAACCCCTCTTGCACTTTCTCGTCGAGGAAAAAAAGCTTTCCAAAAAGGAGCGCCGGGAATTGATCCGAATACTCGAAAAAGAGGATCGGGAAGGATAATCCATGATCGCGCAACTGAATACATTCGCGGAATTATGGTGGCAGTGGATGGGGAGCATGTTCTGGCAGGTCAGTCTGCTCGTTATCCTCGTTTTGGCAATAGATAAGGTTATCCAGCGCTGGGCCTGGCCCCAGGTCAGGTATGTTCTTTTGGGACTTGTTTTTATCAAGCTCGTCATACCGCCGACCTGGCAGATGCCCACCAGTATCGTTTCATGGATCCAGCCCCTGGTTGAAAAACGCATCTCGATACAGATAGATCCTCAGGATAAGATAACCGGTATTTCATTGGAGATGGATACCGATGCCGATGCGCCCGCTTTAAACTCGACTAACGCATCCGGTCTGTCGGGGCGGATATCTTTGTGGAGTATTTTATTTCTAACCTGGATGGTCGGGATGGTTGCCTTTGGAGTTGTACTAGGCAGAAAAATAATTCAACTCCACAGGTGGCATCGACACCAGAAAGCCCAAAAAGATTCAGGCCGGATAGTCCCGGATTGGTTCCGTGTGCTTCTAACTGAAACTGCGACCCGATTGAATCTCAGGAAAAATCCGGAGATCGTTTTTTCAATTGATGTTGTGAACCCGGCGGTATATGGCCTCCTCCGGCCGGTTCTGCTGTTGCCGGAAGATTTTTTTACAAAACTTTCCCGGGAGGAGACGGAGCATGTTCTGATCCACGAGCTCTGTCATTTGAAACGCGGTGATCTATGGGTTCACTGGTTCTGTCTCGTACTCCAGATGGTCTACTGGTTCAATCCCCTGTTGATATGGACGCGCCGCAAGATGCGATATGTCTGTGAAATCTGCTGCGATTTGAGTGTTGCGGATATTCTTCGGGAGAAAACCAGGTTTTACCGCGATACCCTCGTCCGTACCGCGAAGGAACTTTTCACGGAAACCGTGGAGCCAGGCCTGGGACTCCTAGGCGTTTTTGAGGAACCTTTCCGGATTGTACCGCGTCTGCAGTGGTTGGAGAAAAAGACGTGGGAAAACCGGAAGAGAAAGTCAGCGTCAATTCTTTTCACAAGCCTGATAATGGTCATCTTTGTGATGCCCATGGCGGGAACCTCACAATCCAATGCTCAAAATGAGGCTTTTTCGGTACAAAATGACCCTCAACTAAAATTTTCGTCTGATGGGACAAGATGGGATCTATATTCGAGAACCATTTATTTAGCAGGAAAAGTAAAAATCATCCTTGAATCGATGACATTAGCAGCTGATAATGTGACCATTCGAACAAAGAAGAATTTCGAAATAGGTCAGAGACTTACTCCTGATTCTGTCACAAACCTTGAAGCAAATGGAAATGTCATAATCGGATTAGAAGATGGTACCTCAACTTCTGATAAGGCGGTATACGATGTAGAATCGAATAAACTTTTTCTATCCGGAAGGGCAAAATTCACCATGGATTACAATACAATTTCTGGAGAAATCGTCGAGATCGATTTAGAAGTTGGAAAGGTTGTGGTTAGCCAGGCGTTGGCGGAGCTGCCGGCAGACGAGGTATATGATTTAGCCGGTATCGATGAGCCGCCACGACCAATAAGGGTATTTCCTCCTAAATATCCTTTGGTAGCAAAGGAGGAAAAAATTGAAGGCCGTATTGTTGTTGAGCTGGTTGTAACAAAAGACGGCACTCCGAGAGATGAATGGGTGATCGATGCGGCGCCGCCGGATATTTTCGAAGAGGCTGCCCTTGAAGCTGTCCGGCGTTACCAGTTTGTTCCGGGAAAAAGGAATGGTGAAGCAGTTGATGTCAGAGTAAAGCTTCCGATCAATTTTATTCTGGAGGAACCGGATGAAGATTTCCAGATAGATCCTGAAGCGAAGGATCGTGCGGGAATCAAATATGAGACGTCAGAAGTGGATCGACCGCCCCGGGTGCTTAGAGTCTTTCCACCCAAATACCCCTTAATTGCAAAAGAAGAAAAAATCGAAGGCAAGGTGATGGTACGGTTTGTAGTAGATACTGATGGAAGCGCACAGGAACCGGAAGTGGTGATGGCGGCGCCTTATGGTATTTTTGAAGAATCCACACTGGAGGTAATAGAGCTTTATCAATTTGAGCCGGCAGTTATGAACGGTATGCCGGTGAATTGTATCGTCCAGATGCCAATCGTTTATGCAATGGATATTGAGAAGAGTAATCAGGCGGCTTCGTTGCCGGAAGAGATTTCATCCTTCAACTTTAATAATGCCGGGATCAGATTGTTTATTAAGTTTGTCGGAGACATGACTGGAAGGCCATTTACCATCGATGATGATGTCATAGGAAAGGTTACTCTCTTGTCAGAGGAGAGTATGTCCATCGGCGAACTCAATAGACTTTTTGAATCGGTACTTGATAAAAACGGGTTTGAGGCGGTTCCCTCCGGAGAGTCAACCAGAATAAAGAAAAAAGACTTATAATTATGAGCCAATTTCAAAACGCCCCATTTCGGCCGATCTTTACAAGCACGGATTGAAACAACCTTTCAGGATCGTCCCAATCCTAAGAGTTGGGCGAAAATTTCAATCCTCGGAATATATAAAATATGCCTGTGGTTGAAATTTTCGATCCGCCTTGAGTTTGTTTAATCGAATGATTCATTTGAGGATAGTTGTTTTTATAGATTCTACAAATGTAGAATTTTTAACATAAACGTAGAAAAAGGAGGTGCATGTATGAAAGCTACAAAAAACGAATGGAAAAGGAAATCAACTGCTATTCTCTTCACAAGTCTGATTTTAATCGTCTGCATGATGCCCATGACTGTGATGGCGGATGAACCGGCCGATGGTGTTTATAAATTGGCGGATATCGATGAACCGCCGAAAGTAATAAGAGCAGTTCCTCCGAAATATCCCTTTGAAGCAAAGGAAGAAAAAGTAGAAGGCCGCGTTGTAGTGGAGCTAATTGTAACAAAAAACGGCATTCCGTATGGCGAGAGGGTTGTCGATGCGGAACCACCGGATGTTTTTGAAGTGGCTGCTCTTGAAACCATCGAGCAGTACCAGTTTATTCCGGCGAAAAAGAATGGTGAGGCGGTTGATGTCAGGGTAAGGCTTCCGATCAAATTCGCGTTGGATGAAGGCCCTTTCAACCTTGATCCGGAAGCGAAACCTCTTTTTGACTCGGCTCATAAGTGGACTGAAGTGGATTCTCCACCCCGGGTGATAGAAGCGTCTCTGCCAGAGTATCCCTCTGGCGCAAAGCAAGCGAAAATCGAAGGCAAGGTGGACTTAATGTTTGTCGTGGCTACCGATGGATTGGCAAAGGAACCACAGGTAGTGACAGCGGCGCCAGTAGATATTTTTGAGTCGGCCGCACTGGATGCGATAGCACTTTATAAATTTGAGCCGGCAAAAAAGAACGGCTTGCCGGTGAACTGTATCGTACAAGTGCCGATCGTCTTTAAATTGGATACTGAAAATAACGGATCAAAATAAAGGCAGAACAAAAGGGATCGGGCCGATGGATTTAATCCCCCCGAGTTTATCGGGGATATAAACTGTAAATCCATCGGCTCTCCTTCATTACCTCACCCCAACCTCAAAAAAATGATCGTCACAGCGAATAGCATGAACTTTTTTTGCTAGACGTCAATTTTTAATGTATAGTGTTGTCTGTTCATATGGGCGATAATCGCGGCAACTTAGCCGATTCAAGATATTTCGGAACTATAAATGTCTCACGCAAAGCCGCAAAGAGCGCAAAGGAAAAACTTTAAAGAACCTGAATATTACTTGCAATACAGGGTATCGAGATGGATCTCAAAAAAGTTTTGAAAATCCTTGTCGAAAAGATGCAGGCGGAGGAGATCGATTTTGCGCTTATCGGTGGCCTTGCCTTGAGTACGATGGATATTTTCAGGTTTACAAGAGATCTTGATTTCCTGGTTCATGAAGAGGCCAAAGAAAAAATACATACCATTATGACAGACCTTTCCTATGAAAAGCAGGATTTCAGCGGCGATGAAATCGTCTCCTATTTTTCCCCTCTCGCCACTTTTGGCCAGGTCGATTTTTTGTTGGCCCGGCGGAAATATACAAAAGCAATGATGTCAAGGGCTGAAAAGAAACCTGTTTTCGATGAAGCCTGTCATGTCAAAACCCTGGTTCCGGAGGATATTATCGGCCTGAAAATCCAAGCGATCCATAATGATCCGGTGAATCGCCTGCCGATCGATGGCTCGGATATTCAACAGCTTCTCAGGATATATCATCACAACATGGACATGGGATTAGTAAGGGAATATTTCAAAATTTTTGATAAGGAGCAGCTCCTTGATGAATGGCTCGACAATATTAAGCGATGAGGAAAAGTGCGAAATGCTGATAGATGCGAACAGTCCTGTCAGACAAGAGGCATTTCGAAAGGCCAGGTTCAGCAGCCAAGAGGGCAGCCTTGACGACTACATCGGTTTCCTTTCGGATAATATCGGCACGACTCCAAATCGACCCGTCAAAAGAATTTCCGATGATTTTCGGCTGTAGAGCCTTTATATCATTAACCGTTTTACATCTGCCGGCTTGAGGCCCAACACTCGTATCTTTTGTGTACCTTCCGGCGATGTCACCTGTACTTCCGCGGATGAATTCTCCGGTGTCTTGCTATACCCCACTGCCATGGATGCAGCGAGCTTGATAACCGGGTCGTCGGATACCTCAGGTATGAGAACCAGGGGGCCGGGTTTGCCGGCAAGCCGAATCATTGTATCCGTGGTGCGATTATAGCATTTTACCATGGAATCATTATCGCTTTTTGTCCGTCCGACAATTATTTTCGCGCCAGCCGGGAGCCTGAAATGCCGGCCGTATTTCAGGAGATGAAGGGCGGCTTCGGATGGATTTTTATCATATTCGAAGAGTTCTTTCAGCCGCTCGGAATACCCCTTGTCGGTCAGGAGGCAGCCGCCCGCGGGTGCGGGATAGTCCGTGATGCCGAACTCCTCAGCCAGCTTTATCTGTGGTTTTCGCCCCCTGCCGGACAGATCCAGAAGCTGACACCGGTCCACCAGGCCTTCCTGCTCCGGGATCGTTTCGGGCAGCAGACGGGCGCTCAGCGGTCTAAGGATATACCCCATATTCCCCGAATTTTTCTCGACATATCGGAGCGATGGTTTTGTCTGACTCATGGGCCGTTGACCCAGCACTTCGCCACTGAAAAGAAAATCGAATCCGTCGGGTTCCATATGCTTTCCGGCCAACCGGAACATGAGTGCATGGCAGTCCAGGCAGGGATTCATGTGCTTTCCGTATCCGCAGGGCGGATTTTTCAGCATATCGAGATATATTTCCGTGATATTTTCCACAATCAGGGGAATATTTTGCCGGCGGGCGGCAGATCGGGCTTTATCCGCGGAAAAAAACGGAGTTTCAAACGAGATATAATGCACCTCGATGCCCTGCTTTTGGAGCACGGCGCCGGAAAGTTGACTATCGAGTCCACCGGAACAGAGACCCAGGGCCCGGACTTTTTTTTGTGTATCATTCATGGTAATAATCTTTCATGCCTATTAAAGAAACCACCCGAATCAAAAAGATTCTGAAAATCCTCGACAGTACCTACCCGGTTGTGGTCACGCAACTCGAGCACAAAAACCCATTCCAACTCCTGATGGCTACCATACTATCCGCCCAGTGTACTGACAAGCAGGTAAATGCCGTCACCGGGGCTCTGTTTCACCGCTTTCCCGATCCCCGGGCAATGGCCGGTGCCCCGATTGCCGAACTGGAGCGGCTGATCCATTCCACCGGGTTTTATAAAAACAAAGCAAAAAATATTCAAGCCTGTGCCAGGGATTTGGAAGAGCGGTTTGATGGAAAAGTTCCCGATGTGCTCGAGCAACTCGTGACTCTGCCGGGGGTGGGAAGAAAGACGGCAAATGTTGTTCTGGGTGCCGCCTTCGGCATCCCGGGCATGGTGGTGGATACCCATGTTTCACGCCTTTCACGGCGGCTCGGGTTTACCACCCAGAAGGATCCGGTGAAGATCGAGTTCGATCTAATGGACCTGATTCCCAAAAAGAGATGGAACGATTTGAGCCTTCAGCTTATTTACCATGGCCGTGCGATTTGTCTGGCCCGGCGTCCCAATTGTCCGGAATGTCCGCTTTTTTCCCTCTGCCCGTTTCCGGATAAAACAGAGTGAAGTGCCTAAAGTTAATGGGTTCCGCTTATTTTACCTTTTAAAAAACAAAAAAAATTAAATCTCACACGAAGCCACGAAGCCACGAAGATAACAACTTAGTAATAGGAGGTTTTGCTTCGTGTTCTTCGTGGCTTCGTGTGAGACTATGCTTTTTGCCGTTAATTCGATGTTCAGCAGTTAAACTTTATTCATTCGAAAGATCATCCAGCATCTCCAACGCCTCTTTGGCCGTTTTGTTCTCATGAACCAGGGCGCAGGCGGCCTTGACGAACGCCGTCGGGTTTTTATGCTGGAACACGTTCCGGCCGATGGAAAGCCCTTTTGCCCCGGCCTGCATGGCCCCCTCGATGGTATTGAACATCTCTTCCGTGGAGGCTTTGCTGCCGCCTGCAATAAGTATCGGTGCGGGACATCCCTCGACTACCTTCGCAAAAGAGTCGGGGTCTCCCGTGTAATTCGTTTTGATAAAGTCCGCCCCCAACTCTGCGCCGGCCCGAGCCGCCAGTTTCACCACGTCGAGCTCCTTGTCGTTTTCCACGTTCCGACCCCGGGGATACATCATCGCGATCAGGGGCATTCCCCAATAGCTGCACTCCACGGCGACGCGTCCGAAATCCTCCAGCATTTCGGGTTCATTATAGCTTCCGATATTGATGTGGATAGAAACGCCATCCGCGCCGAAACGCATCGCATTTTCCACGGTATTGATGATCACCTTTCTATTGGGACGCGGTGAGAGTGCCGTTGAAGCCGAGAGATGCAGAATGAGTCCGATGTCCTTGCCCCGGTTACGGTGTCCGAATTTCGGAAGCCCGATATGTCCGAGTACGGCATTCGCGCCGCCTTCGGCTACCTGGTTCACTGCTTCGGTCACATCAATCAGCCCGGGAATCGGTCCCACCGTTACACCGTGATCCATTGGTACAATCACGGTCTTTCCTGTATTTCGATCCATGATCCGTTCCATCCGGATCGCCTTGCCTATATTTTTCAACATTAGTCACCCCTTATACAGTTGGTTATTCGGGTCAGATTTTTGTTTGAACCCGTTGAGCCATTTTCAAAACGTTTTCCCGACACAAGCGGGATCAAGCCCAAAGCGGATCGCCCTCCCGGGGATCGGCCCAAAAGGGATGTTTTGAAATTGGCTGAGTTAAATAACAATTAAAAACAAACGGCTGAAATGTCAAATAAATATCCTTTCAGCATTTACAGCTTGATTTACCAGGTAATATTTGTATAGATATCCATATTTACAATTCTTTAAGCCATACCAAAAGCTGTTGTCAAAAATGCCGAAACCATGTCATTTTTTGAATCAGACGAGCCTTTCCAGCGGTTGCTATCAGAGGACAAAGGGACAACCGACATGAATGACAAGCCGATAGACCTGCGGAGTGATACCGTTACGAAACCAACCCCGGCCATGCGTCAGGCGATGGCCGAGGCAGAAGTGGGGGACGATGTTCTGGGGGACGATGTAACGGTAAAAAAGCTGGAGCGCCGTACCGCGGAACTCCTGGGTAAGGATGCAGCGGTCTTCGTTCCGTCAGGGACGATGGCGAATCAATTGGCAGTCCGGTGCCACACGCAGGCCGGCGACGAAATGCTGATCGATGCCAATGCGCACGTCTACTGGTATGAAGGCGGCGCATCGGCGGCTCTGTCGGGGGTGATCTGCCGGACGTTGCCGGGAATTCGGGGTGTGTTTTCATCCATGGATGTCCGCTCCGCACTTCGCCCAGTAGATATGCATTTTCCTCCAACACGCTTGCTCTCCATAGAGAACACGCATAACCGAGGCGGCGGCGCGATCTGGCCGATAGAACAGATTCGAGAAGTTTGCGGCGTTGCGCGGGAAACGGGCATTCACACCCACCTCGATGGGGCGCGACTGTGGAATGCATCGGCGGCCACGGGAATCCCGGAATCGGAGTATGCCAAAGAATTTGACAGTGTGAGCGTCTGTTTTTCGAAAGGGCTTGGCGCCCCTGTGGGATCAGCGCTTGCAGGAAGCATAGTATTTGCGGAGCGCGTACGTCGCTTCCGCAAACAGTTTGGCGGCGGGATGCGCCAGGCCGGAATTATCGCGGCCGGTGCGCTCTAT
The DNA here is from genome assembly GCA_963677545.2 of Desulfobacterales bacterium. Classification (GTDB taxonomy): domain Bacteria; phylum Desulfobacterota; class Desulfobacteria; order Desulfobacterales; family JAFDDL01; genus JBECKW01. The sequence continues at coordinate 431,560 of CAXXKH010000032.1, forward strand.
GCCCTGGTCCACCACCGCGAGCGGCTGGTTGATGATCATGCGAACGCCGGACGCCTGGCGTCAGGGTTGAGTGAAATCCGTGGAATCCGGGTGGACAGAGATCGGATTGATACAAATATGGTTTATTTCGATGTCGAGCGTTTGCAAGCAATGCAGTTAGTCGAGCTGTTGAAGGAAAAGAACGTAATGGTTCTGGCGACTGGGGAGCATACGATCCGTGCGGTGACAAGCCTGGCTGTAAACGCCGATGATATTTCAAGGGCCATCGATACTGTCCGGGACGTCATGGCTTCGCTTCTGTAAGTAAGAACACACGACATAGGTTATGCGTGGAAAAAAGAGTATCGGCGTACTTATGCAGGAAATAGAACTGAATCTCGGAAAACATTGCATCGAAACCGCCATAAAGCGCCTCCATAACACGCTTCTCTCGGACTATTTCCGAAAAAGGAAAGGTGATGTGAAAACAGAGGAAAAACTTGCCATGCTGCAAAATGCTCTGAAAGCGTATGACTTTCCATTTTTGAGAAGCGTTCACAGAGAATTGGCCGGAAAAAGCGATGCCCGTATTGTCCTGGCAGGTGATGGTGAAGAGATACCGAGTATTTCCATAGACGGCCGCATCATTGATACGGAACAGTTAATTACTCAATGTAAAAAAGCTGAACGTATCGAAAAGGGTGTCGCTGATGAAGACAAAAAGTAATTGTCGAAACAGACCAAATGAAAAGGGGATATACCGGCGTGATCTGTTTAAACTGGCCGTGGCAGCAGGTACAGGTCTTTTCGTCACCGGATGCAGCGACAGCCGGGAATCAACTGTACACTCGCCTGTCACACCAGCCGCTAAGCCAACCGGAGTCCAAACTCATCCAGCGGAGGATTTCAGCCGTATGGCCTACTGTGGCATAAAATGTCGCACATCGTGTCCGGAAAAGGAATACCCCGAGCACTGCGGGGGATGCAAGTCGGAAGATGGGAAACTCGGTCACTTCTGTAGTGTTTGTGCCATAAGGAAATGTGCGAGTGAAAAACAGATCCTCACGTGCGCGCACTGTGATGAGTACCCCTCGTGTGAAGTGGATACATGGACGAAATACCCCGTGTTGAGGGATATGATCGATAAAATTAGAGGAGATCTTAAATCAAATCCTGAAAAATTTTTGTCGCTCGGCAAACTCAAAAGGAAGGCTGACATATGACCATACGAATTCCGACGCGTGACGAGGCGTTCTCCCTGCTCAAGGAGTTTAACAGCAACGAGTCACTTATCAAGCATGCGCTTGCCGTCGAGGCGGTGATGCGGTTCAGCGCGCGAAAGCACGGAGAGGACGAAGAGAAATGGGGGATTATCGGACTCATTCATGATCTCGATTATGAGAAATATCCGGATGAACACTGTATCAAGACCGGGGAAATTTTGCGGGAACGGGAGTGGCCCGAGGAGTACATCCGGGCGGTTGTTTCCCACGGCTGGGGAATATGCGTGGATGTGGAACCGCACTCCCTTCTGGAAAAGACACTGTATGCAATCGATGAGTTGACCGGCCTGATCACCGCATGCGCCCTGGTCCGTCCATCGAAGAGTGTCATGGACCTCAAACCGAAATCGGTCCGAAAGAAGTGGAAGGTGAAGGGATTCGCCGCGGGAGCGGATCGTGCCATCATCGAGCGGGGCGCCGGGATGCTGGGGGTCGATACCAATGAATTGATTTCAGATGCAATCAGTGGCATGCGGGAAGTCGCTTCGGAAATAGGACTGGGATAGTTAATTTAAAAAGAGGGCGGTAAAAAGCCTAAAAATTGAAGACTTCGCAAAAAACCCTGATTATCTCGCAAAGTCGCAAAGGGCGCCAAGAAAAACATTTTTATATTAATTGGTTATCTTGGAGTCTTCGCGAGAGACTAAGCCTTTTTAACCGCTTATCAAAAATAATATTCGAAGGATAGCAACCGACGGTACAATGATGGGGGAAAACTGATGAGAAAAATAGCATTTGTGCTCATATTTCTGATCTTAAATACATTTATTTCCGGATGCTATGAGTCTGAACTACCTCTATCAAAACCGTCATCAAAAGTTGATCTGAGACTGATAAATAGCTGGGTAAGTATTCCTGGAGACAAGAATGACGGGGAGATTCTTTTAGTTATTAGAAAGTTCAACGAGAATGAGTATTTAATCGCCTGGAAAGAAGGAAATGATGAAACTTTAATAACGAGAGGGTTTGTCACCAGAGTCAGGAATACAGATATTATCAATGTGCAGAACATCAACTCTCTTGAGAAAAAAGAGAGGACATATCTTTTCTTCAAATATAATTTCAACGAAGGCGGTAATTTGGTGGTCAGTATTATTTCAGATGATTTTCCCGGTTTAAATGGCCGGAAATTCAAGACATCTAAAGCCTTAAAAAAATTTGTTCGGAAAAACATGTCTAAAAAAGGATTTTTTGGGGAGGAGATAGCGTTCAAGGTAACAAAAGAAATCGGTATTGAAATCAATCCATAAAAGAGGAGAATGTTACGATGTCATGTGAAACGTGCGGTTTACGGGCAAAATACGATAACAACCCGAAATCATTTTTAGGAAGATTGTGGCGGTGGCATACCGGTTTCTGTCCGGGGTGGAAGAAATATTTCAAGGACCTTCCCGAAGAGAAGAAAGCGGAATTAAGGAGGCAATACGATCTTAAATAGTGACATTAACAAATGAAAGATCAAAAATATAAAATCAGAGACGTTTTGCCCGGCGATGCGGCAGGAATCGCTCAAATCTATAATCACTACATAGAGAATACTATTGTAACCTTTGAAGAAGAGGCGGTGTCGGGTGAAGATATCTGTCAGCGGATAAAAAACGTCCGGTCGTCCCGTTTGCCATGGTTTGTCGCTGAACGGGATGGTGAAATATTGGGATATTCGTACGCGAGCAGATGGAAAGAGCGATGTGCGTATCGTTATTCCATGGAAGTGACGGTTTATTTAGAACCCGCTCATGCCGGAAAAGGGCTTGGGGCTGCATTGTACGGCGAACTTCTTCCCGCTTTGAAATCACGGGAAATCCATGTGGCGGTTGGCGTCATCGCCCTTCCGAATGCGGCCAGCGTCAACCTTCATGAAAAGATGGGGTTTTTGAAGGTGGCTCATTTTAAAGAAGTGGGATATAAGTTTGATCGCTGGATTGATGTTGGGTGCTGGCAAATCCTTCTGTAATTTTGATGAGTTCGCAAAAAGTCCGAATTAACCACAAAGGGCACAAAGAAAAACAGTTAAATATTGGTTGGTTCTCTTCGTGTTAAGTCTTTATTTTTTTTACGAAATTCTTGAATTTGAACTAAGTAGAGGCGAAAGTTGATCGTATCAATAAAAAAGTTAAACCGGATTGCGGCTGTATGGCTTGTGACAACCGCCATGCCGGTCTATGGTTTTGGCGCGGAGCCGGCCACGGGGGGTTCTGAAAATTTAAATGCGGATATTGTCCTGCTGATCATCTATGTCCTGCTGGCACTGGTCTGTTCATTCCTGTGTTCAGTCGCTGAAGCAGTACTGTTAAGCATTACACCGTCATATATAGAGAAGAAGAGAGAAAAACGGCCCAAATCCGCCAGGCTGTTGAAGCAGTTAAAGCAGGACAATATTGACCGGTCTCTCGCGGCTATATTGACGCTGAACACCATCGCCCATACGGTCGGCGCGATTGGCGCCGGAGCCAAAGCCACCATTGTTTTTGGAAGCACCTGGTTCGGCGTGTTTTCGGGCGCAATGACACTGATGATTCTTTTCTTTTCCGAAATCATTCCCAAAACCATCGGCGCCCTGTTCTGGCCGATATTGGCGGGACCAGCCGCAATTTTTGTCAAATGTTTAATAGTGTCTCTTTACCCGATTGTATGGGTTTCGGAGAAATTGACGCAACTGATTTCACGGAATAAGGTCGTGCACAGTTTTGATCGGGAAGAGTTTATTGCAATGACATCGATTGGTGTAAAGACCGGCCAGATTGATGCCAAGGAGTCGAGAATAATTCGCAACCTGCTCCGGTACGAATCGTTGAAAGTCGTGGATATCATGACGCCGCGTACGGTAATTGCGGCAATTGAACAGGATATGAGTATCAGCAACTCGCTGAAACAAATCAGCGAAACCCCGTTCTCACGTCTCCCCATTTACAGGGAATATATCGACAATATAACCGGGTTTGTCCTTAAAGCGGATGTGTTGACGTATGCTGCCCAGAACCGGGGTGATGAAAAAATCGAGAGTTTGAAACGCGATATATTCGCTGTTCCGCATTCCGTATCTCTGACATATTTGTTGGAACGTTTTCTTAAGGATCGTCAGCATATAGCCGTTGTCGTAAACGAGCACGGCGGGCTGGACGGGCTGGTGACCCTGGAAGACTTGATTGAAACGATTGTGGGGATGGAAATCGTGGATGAAACAGACAATATTGAGGATATGCGAATTCTGGCGAGGAATAAATGGGCATTGCGAGCCAAATCCATGGGGCTTGAAACGGATATTAAGGAGACGGTAAAATGAAAAAGAGTTTATTACTCATCGTTTCAATTATTTTTCACCTCTTCGGGGAGATTACTGGACAAAGCTCGATTATGAAATACATGTCTCTCGCGAAGCCACGAAGCCACGAAGATAAATGCTTAATATTAAAGTAATTTACTTTGTGCCCTTTGTGCCTTTGTGGCTAATTCAGACTTTTTACGAGTTTGTCAATTTTTAGGATGTCTATCAAAGAATACCTTTTGGAAAAATGAAAATGCTGACTACAAAAGAAGCAATCGAAAAAAGACGAAGCATACGAAAATATAAAACTGATACTATTCCTTCCGGGCATATAGAAGAGATATTGGATTCCGCCCGGTTGGCACCATCAGGGTGCAACGCGCAACCCTGGCGATTTAAAATTGTCACCGGGGCGGATGTTAAAAACAGGCTGGCCCAATCGGCGTTCAATCAATCCTTTATTGCATCGGCCCCCGTTGTTGTTGTTTGTTGTGCTGATATCAAGGGCTATCTTGACGGGACTGTTTCCGGCATACAGGACCTTGGAAAGATTGGCACTGAATGATTTAATCATTGAGTGAGAAGATCGAAAAGCCATTAAAAAGATGCGCTTTAAAGGAATCGACCATGGCAGACGGCTACACAATTTCCACTGATAAATCCAAATTGGATATTGAAGCTATCCATGACTATCTTTGCAACAGGTCTTATTGGGGACAGGGGAGAACGATTGAAACCATACGGAAAAGCATCGAGAACTCATTGTGCTTCGGCATGTATGATGAGAGCAAGCATCTTGCCGGGTTTGCAAGGGTCGTAACGGATTTCACCATATTTGCCTATCTGCTGGACCTGTTCGTTCTTGAGGATCACAGAAACCGAGGACTTGGGAAGCGTCTGGTAGATCATATCGTAAATGATGAAGTCTTTGACGCTATTCGTTTCTGGCGTCTCGATACCAAAGACGCACACGGGCTTTATCGACAATTTGGATTTAAAGAACCCGCTTTTCCGGAAAAAATAATGGAACGGCGCAAATGAATTTTGAGAATATGACGGATTACACGGTAATTGGAAAATTCAGGAATTCCCGGAATGTTCGGGCGCTCATTACGGCAATTCGAAATCAGGGAAAAACATGCTATGACTTCACGGCGAAACCTGCTGATCCGGATAATCCGTACGCACCTTTTGACGACCAGATGGTCACCCTTGAAAGTCACCCGGATTTTCTGAACGATTCGGTCCATCGATTCCATTACGAGAGAGATCTGGACGGTCTAAAGAATGCAGACACGGTGATCCTTTTACTTCCGGCTGGAACATCCGCCCATATCGAGGCGGGGATTGCTTTTGGACTGGGGAAAAAACTGATTCTGATAGGGAAGCCCGAAAAACCGGAAACACTCTATTTTATTTTCGATGAATATCACGATACTGTTGAGGCGTTTCTGGAAAATGTTCAGATGGTTGGGTAGAAAAGGCGTGAAGGTTTAAATACCATGGATCAAAACGCTCGGGATATCATGATTATCCGGGATCTCATCGAAAGATGGGCGGTTTATCGCGACGCGCTTCTGTGGGACAAGTTCAGAACGGTATGGCATGAGGACGGCTGGATGAGGGCAACCTGGTTCGACGGACCTTTTGAGGATTTTATCCGAATAACGGAGGAAGGCGTCAAGCACGGACTGAATATTCTGCATATTCTGGGTGGCACGGCTGTAGAGGTGAATGGTAATCGGGCAACCGCGATGACCAAGATGATCATTCTGCAACGGGCCGATATCGACGGCGTGTTATGCGATGTTACCAATTATGCCCGGCATGCGGACTTATGGGAGAAGCGGGCGGATCGATGGGGTCTTGTCAATCGCGAAACCATTTGCGACAAGGATAGAATCGATCCCGTGGACACCAATCAAAAGATCGAGCTGGATGAAAGTCTGCTGGGTCAATTCCCACAGGAGTATAAGCACCTTGCGTATCTCCAGACAAAATCGGGGTATACCGTCAACAGGGATGTGCCGCGTCTGAGCGGGGGGGGGGCTCTGGAGGCGCTGTACAGGCGTGGGGAGGAGTGGCTGTCTGGCATGAAGCCCTGTATTTAGATTTATATTAGGTTCTATCGTGGTTTTTAGAAAATGAACATCGAACGCCCAACGTCCAATATTGAATGCGGAGATCGCTTCCCTCCATCGTTGATTAAACAAAGGAGCGGTTATTTATTGATGTTTATGGCGCAGAACAAAAATATGTTGAGGGCGTATCCACTTTACTGGCCCTGTTTTTGATTATTTGCCTAATTTTATACGAATTTCTCAAAAACCCGGGCTTGTATTATATGTGATAATACGGTTGCCGTGAGATGAAGCCTATCCATCTTTGACAAAGCTGTATTTGTCTGTTATCTCGCCACAGATAGACAGTAAAAATATGTGAATTTAAAAAGCGGCCTTCTTCAGCTTACAACAACCCACTTCAAAAATAGGATATTGGACCAAAAGGTATTTTGAGATGGGTTGGAGCGAAGAATTGAAATAAGTCCAACATAGAATAAAACTAATTAGGGAGGAATGAACAATGGAAGAAGTCTATGAGTTTTTGAAAAAATGTGGCGCATACTATCTTGCAACCGTAGAAGGTGACCAACCGAGAGTCCGTCCATTCGGTACCGTGCTGATTTTTGAGGACAAGCTCTATATTCAAACTGGTAAGTCAAAGAATGTTTCGAAACAGATGCTGGCCAATCCCAAGGTCGAGATCTGCGCTTTTTCAGGTGATCAATGGATTCGTGTAGAAGCGCTTGCCATCGAAGACGACAGGATTGAGCCCAAAGAGAAAATGCTGGAGGCCTATCCCCAGTTGAAGGCGATGTATTCGGTGGATGACCCCAATACTCAAGTTTTATATCTCAAAGACGCTACGGCGACCTTCGCATCTTTCGGGGGTGAACCAAAGGTCGTCAAATTCTAAACCGGCAAACCGGAAACAGTCTACGGTGGACGGTCTGCCGTCGGCAGCGGGCGGATTGATCCTTTGGAATAAAGAAAAAGCCGGTCATTTTCATGACCGGCTTTCTTCTTCCTGAAAGCGAATTGTTTCTAGAACATCTCTTTGCTCATTTTATTGATTTCCTCGGAAATAATATCGTATACACCGTCATATACGGCGCCTTTTCCTCCCTGTGTAATGCACGGGATGAAATAGTGTTTTCCGTTTTGTTCACAGGCCCTTCTCACCTCTTTTGCAATCACTTCCCGGGAATAATCTTCCGTATCGACAATTCCGTTATCGATATCGCCCATGAAGGAAATTTTTCCGCCGTATTCCTTTACCAGATCGGACACCTTGTTCGTGCTGACGCATCCCTGCCAGATATCGATTCCCATCTCGATCATGATAGGAACCAGATTTGCGCTGTAGGAATCGTTATGATGAGCAATAAGTTTTACACCCCGTGATTTATAGTAGCCGTACCATTTCTTATAGGGTTCCAGAAAAAACTCCTCAAACATGTCGGGGGAGAGGAACGAGGATATATGACTGCCCCAGTCGTCATGCTGGAAAATGACTTCCGGCTGGAAGTTGTCGCAGAGAAGTTTTGCATAGCCAAGCTTCCACTCCGTGATATATTCGATGAGCTCCTTCAATGCTTCGGGTTCTTCATAAAAGGCAATCAGTGCATCATCGATACCGGTCAGATAATGTACCTGTTCGAAAATTCCGGGGGCGCCGAAAAAGGTCACGAACACTTCGTCTTTATCGATTTCATCTATCTGGGCTTTATATTTATCCCATTCCGACTGCGGAAAATCCAGATTGGGGGCCTTCACTATTTTTTCCCACTCGGTGATATCTTTCAGCACTTTGTGCTCATCGTCATGCACGGGAAACTGCCCCGGCACATTTTCCGGCCAAGCCCTTGTGACCCCCCAGGAATCTACCACATTCGGCCCTCCGGGAAACGGCATGGCCGAATCGTTAACAACCGGATCGTTATATATCATGCCGAATGGTGAAGATGGACTGCAATCGAATGCTTCGTACTGATTTACAAACCTGTCGGGGTTTCCGCCTTTGATGGTTTCCAGCAGATTCTGTTTTATTGTCAACATGAATTAAATCCTCCTCGATAATAGATGTGGATATTATGCTCCTTTACCCTTTTTGCAGCTACTCCGGCATTGGGAGCAAACCTCAGAGCAAATTCTTGAATCGATATGAAATGCCTATAATCAGAGAGAACTATATGGATATCAGACTTTCATGTCAACCAATAATGGCCCAATAATGGCCAGAGATACAGGGCTATCGCAAGTAATTTGAAATTTGAATACGAAGTGATGGCCGATGCCGACAAGTGCCTAAAGTGCGAAAAAGTGCCTATAGTTGTGGAATTCTGTCTGTTTAGATTCATATGCGAAATGAGATAGGTTCTTTCCCGGTCAAACCCCCAAAGGGCGTTTAAAGCCCCTCATTTCTTTTTTTAAATCGATGGAGTGAAACGCCGCTTGTCTACTGAAACGGGCTGAAAAGCGTCTCGTTGCTGACGCTCATTTTCTCCGGTCGGAAAATGGCGGCATCCATGGTTTTCAAATTCCCGGCAATTTCGGGCACGAATTCCATTTGGTCCAGGACATCCTCTTTAAGGTTCATACCGGGAGCAATCTCCGTTAAAAGGAGTTTGCCGTTTTCCAGCCGGAAAACCGCCCGTTCGGTAACGTAAACCACTTTCTGACCTTTAGTTGTTGCGTATTCTCCGCTGAAGGTGATCTGGCGGACTTTTTCCACGAATTTCTTTACACTCCCGTCCTGCAGGATCCGCAGCTTCCCGTCGATCGCTTGCGTCCGGATATCCCCATTGGTGAAGGTGCTGCAGAAAACGACGGTCTTGGCATTCTGTGAAATGTCCACGAAACCGCCGGTGCCGGGGATCCTTTTTCCCAGGTTGCTCACATTGACATTCCCGAACCGGTCCACTTCTCCCGTGCCGAGAAACGCCATATCCAGGCCGCCCCCGTGATAAAAATCGAATTGGTTGGGCATGGCGATGATACACTCCGGATTCCAGGCCGCGCCAAAGGTGATGCCTTTGGTGGGGATTCCGCCGATAATTCCCATCTCGATGCTGAAGGTGAATTTTTCAAGAACACCCTCTTCCGCGGCCACATTGGCCACTCCGTCGGCCATCCCGATTCCCAGGTTGACGATAAGGTCCGGCCTCAACTCCAGAGCGGCCCTTCGGGCCACAAATTTTCGAGTATTGAACTCGAGGGGGGGAATGATGCTCAAGGGGACCTTATGGATACCGCACACGGACGGGTTATATTCTGCATCCGAGGTTTGCCACTGTCCGGGCTCGTGCACCACGGCCGTCACCATGTGGCCGGGAACCCGAACCATTCTTGGATGGAGGGTCTCTTTCTTGACGATTCGTTTGACCTGGGCAATGACGATACCGCCGCTGTTATAAGCCGCCTGGGCGGAAGAGAGGATTTCGAGGTCAACGGGTTCCAGTTCCGTGGAGATGTTCCCGGCTTCGTCCGCGGTGGAGCCCCGGATAATGGACACGTTGATGGGGATCGCTTTGTAAAACAGCATCTCGCGTCCCCCGATGGTAACAAGTTCTACCAGGGGCTCTTTGGCTTTCTTGTTAAAGCGGCCGCCTTCTTGTCTGGGATCGATAAAGGTGTTCATCCCCACGGTAGTCAGGAGCCCGGGGCGACCGGCTGCAATTTCACGGGTCAGAAGGGATAAGACCCCCTGGGGAAGGTTATAGGCTTCGATCTCCTCATCGAGTGCCAGTTGCCCCATATTCTTTGACCAGAGCCAGTGCCCGCCGATTACCCGCTTTACCAGTCCCTTATGGGCAAAGCGGCCGATGCCGGTTTCATGCCCGCTCCCCACTCCCGTCACATGCAGCAGGGTGAGGTTGTTGGGGGTTCCGGTTTCAAGGAATTTTTTTTCAATCGCTTTATATATGGTATCGGCATCCATAAAGCCGCCGCCGGAGGCGGTGATGTTGACGGTGTCGTTGTTTTTTATCAAATCGACAGCCTGTTCAACTGAACAGAGTTTTTCCATCGAAAACGTCTCCTTTTCGGAAAAATCGAGGGGCTTTTTTTAATTGTTCATCATATGAACAATTGTTCATAATATGCTCATTTACCACTGTCCATACCCGAAGTCAATATAACACCAAAGGATTGAAAAGTGTAATAAGATACAAATATAATTTGCTTTTTAGAGAGTATCCGGTTAGTCTTTCACATATTTTCAAGGGTCGAGAATAAATATGAATTCAGTTTTCAAACGTAGGAGCCGTGGATGAAAAAAAGCGATACGAGGAATCCCACCTATTTTATCCAATCCCTCGATCGTGCCATGGATATCCTCGATTGCTTTTCATTTAACCGGAAGGCGCTTTCCCAAGGTGAAATCGTTCAGAAAACAGGCTTGAACCGGACGACGGCCATACGGTTCCTGTCGCATCTGACCGGACGCGGCTACCTGAAATACGATGAGCCAAACAAGGTCTATCGACTTGGCAACCGGATGCTTGAGCTCGGGGGCATTGCGCTCTCTTCAATTTCGTTACGCGCCGTTGCCGCCCCCTACCTGACCCGGCTACGAAACGATATCGGGCATACGATCCTGCTTGCCGTCCGGATAGAAGACGATCTGGTCTATATCGACAAGCGGGACGGGAAGGGGGTGATGGTGACCACTTCCGAAATAGGCCGAAGGAGACCCCTTCATTTCGGTATGCTGGGAATGGTTCTGACAGCCTATCTGCCGAAAGCGGAACAGGAGCGGCTCCTTGCCAAAGAGCCACTAGTCTCCTACACCTCAAAGTCTATTACCGACAAGGTGACATTTCTTCTCGAATTGGAAAAAGTCCGTAAAAACGGTTATTATATCGGCAAAGAGGATGTTTTTGACGGACTGGGCGGTATTTCCGCGCCTGTTCGCGACCATAAAGGCGAGGTCGCCGCTGCCTTGGGATTCACGATGATATTGTCCCTGCTGGACGGGTCCGGAATTGAAAAAGAGGTGATAGAAAAAGTGACCGATACCGCCCTGGCGATATCGAGGGGGTTGGGGTACAATGAACCGTAGATATCTTTCATGAACCGAGATTGAAACGTGACAGTCTAAACGATAGAAGTTGGTTTCAGGTTTCAGGTGTCGGGAACTGCAAATATGGCAGCTGACACCTGAAACCATTAACTTCCGAAAAGCAGCACTTCAAAATTGGTTTTTAAGCACATCAAAGAATATGGAGGTTCGCTAATGGTGGAGTTACTCAAAGGCGTCACCCCCTACCGGGAAGAAGATGTCGCGCAATATCTCAACAACAACTGGTGGAGAGGCCTCACCCTCGGCGATTTTCTGGACCGCGCGGCGGATATGCATCCGGACCAGGAGGCCTTTGTGGACCGGGTTACCCGCCTGACCTATGGCCAGGCCCGAAAAAAAGTGGATCAGTTGGCGCTCGGCCTTATAGAACTGGGTATCGAGCCGGTGGCGCGGGTGATGATTCAGTTGCCGAACTGGAACGAGTTTGTCATTGCATATTTTGCCTGCCAGAAAATCGGGGCGATACCGGTTCTGCTGATCGACCGTTACCGGCAGTATGAAATCAACCGGCTGGCCGAGCTGACCGGCGCGACCGCCTGGATTGTTGCTTCCCGTTATAAAAAGGTCGATTTTAAACCGATTATTGCCGATGTTCTGAGGCATAACCCCGCCACAAAAGCAACCATCACCGTTCGCGGTGAGGTTGATTTACCCGATTGCTACAGCTTTGAAAAGATTCCGGTAACCGATGACGATGACTCGACGATGGCCCGGAAGGAGTTCCTGGATCGACTGCGTCCGAACCCCATGCAGGTCTGCCACATGGGACCGACGGGGGGAACCACCGGTGATCCCAAAATTGTTCCCCGGATTCACAACAGTCTGACGTGCGGGGTTGAATCGTGCGCCATGTCATGGGGGCAGCATTGTGAGGATATCAACCTCATCGCCGGTCCGATCGGGCATGATCTTTCGTTTACCAAAGGCCTTCTGGGGAGCGTGATCACCCAGGGAAAGGCAGTGCTGCTGGACTCCACGGATATTCGAACGATCTGTAAAGTGATCGAAAAGGAAAAGGTTACCTCAATCATCTGGGTGCCAACCCTGGCCCAGAAGATGATCGAATTTGAAGATCTGGATAAATATGACCTGAGTTCGCTGAAAAAAATGCACAGCGGCGGCGGCGCCAGCCATCGTAAACTGGTGAAACAGGTCATGGAGAAACTGAACATGCGGTACTACAACGGTTATGGCGGCACGGAAGGAATGACCTGCATTACCCGCGGGGTCGATGATTATGAAACGATCTGCCGTACGGTCGGCCGCCCCACTTTTCCCTATGATATTTATAAGGTCGTGGATATAGAAGGAAACAGCCTGCCCCCCAACACTTCGGGAGAACTGCTTGTCAAAGGGCCATGTGTTTTTACCGGATATTATAACAATGTGGAAGAGAATACCCTGGTGTTCGATGAAGAGGGGTTTTTTCGAACCGGGGATATGGCCGCTATCGATGAAAAAGGGTATATCTCCCTGACCGGCCGCGTCAAAGAGATGATCAACAGGGGCGGAGAGAGCATCAGTGCCACCGAGATCGAAAAACTGATTAACCGCCATCCCGATGTCGCGGTCGTCGCCGTTATCGCCATGCCGGATCCTTTGATGGGCGAACGGGCCTGTGCCTATATTCAACCTGAAAAAGGCGTTCAACTGAACTTTGACGGTATTATCGGCTTTTTAAAGGATCAAAAGGCTTCCGTGCTGCAACTCCCGGAGCGCATCGAGTTTGTCGAGGCCATGCCGTATACGGCGGCCCAGAAGCTGGACAAAAAAGCCTTGAGGTCAGATATTGAAAGTAAGCTGAAAGATGCCGGGTAACTATAGTCACGCCTTGGTTTTATCCAGCACCCTCCGTACTTTTTCAGTCATTTCCGAGACGGTAATCGGCTTCATCAGCAACGCCTTTACTCCAATTGTTTCTGCCTCTGCATTGGTGAATTTTTCGCTGAAGCCGGTACAGATGATGACCGGAATGTCCGGTCTGATGGCAATCAATTCACGGGTCAACCGATCTCCCGTCATGTTCGGCATGTTCATGTCTGTAACCACCAGGTCAAACGCGTCCGGGTTTTCCTTGAAAAGTTCAAGAGCCGCTGCACCGTTTTGGCAGGTGGTCACACGATAACCGGATTTTTCGAGCAACCGGCTGCCCAGTTCCACAATCATCTCTTCATCATCAACCAGCAAAATGTGCTCATCACCTGACACCGCAATAGGCGTTTTGACTTCAACCGGCTGAATATCAGGCGTTTCTTGCATCAGTGGCAGATAAACATTGAAGGTCGACCCCTTCTCCTCCTCGCTGTATACGTTGATATGGCCGCCATGATTTTTCACGATGCCGTATACTACGGAGAGGCCAAGGCCGGATCCCTTTCCCTGGGGTTTGGTGGTGAAATAAGGCTCGAAAATCTTTTCCTGAATAGCGGGCGCCATGCCGCATCCCGTGTCAGTAATCGAGAGCATCGCATATTTCCCGGGTGAAAGCTCAATACTCTTCCGGTCATCCATCCCCAGTTCTATTTCTTTCAAACAGACGTGAATTTTTCCGTCGCTATCCTCAATGGCATGGTAGGCGTTGATTATCAGGTTCATTATAATCTGATGCAACTGAGTGGGATCTGCCGATATGGAACCAAAACCTTTTTGGATATCATGGCTGATTTCGATATTGGAGGGAATGATCGACCTGCATAAGTCGACAACTTCTTTCAGAATCATTGACAACTCAACCGGTAACATTTTTCGATCGGATTGACGACTGAAAGCAAGAATCTGGTTTACGAGATCCTTTGCCCTGAGCGCGGCGTTGTAAATTCCTTCCACAAAATTATGCTGGCTGCTGTCGGCGTCAAGATCTCCCATAAGGAATTCGCTGTAGCCTATTATGGGTTGAAGGATATTGTTGAAATCATGTGCAATTCCACCGGACATGGTACCAAGGGCTTCCAGCTTCTGGGCATGGTTCAATCGAGCCTGGAGTTTTTTTAATTCGGTGATATTTTCTAAGATGATAAGCAAATGCCGCGCTTTTCCGTTTTCATCGAGGACCGGGATTTTTTTTGAACGGATCGTCAAGGGCTCCCCATTGATATTCAGGATGTTTTCCTCAGGCGTGTCGACCGGCACTCCGTTATCAAGCACTTCCCGATCCAAATCCTCATAGCGCTTTGCCTGGTCTTCGGGCATCAGGTCGAAATTGCTTTTTCCGATCAACTCCTCCCGGGAAAGACCGTATGCTTTTTCTCCGGCCCGGTTGATTCTCAGAATGCTCAGATCATCGGCATCCTTGACAAGGATAATGTCCGGGATATTTTCCAGGATGCTGCTCAAAAATTCTTCACTCTTTTGAAGGTCTTGGTATGTAAGGAGGCTGGTGAGACAATCCGTCAGCCGCCGGGCAATTTTTTCAAAAAGCCCCTTTTCCTCGTCCAGCCAGACATGGGCCCTGGCACAGTGGTGCAATCCGAATACCCAAGGCTTGCCGACCTTTGGATGAATGGCTATCATCAGTTGGGAAAGAATATTCCACGTCTTGAAAGAGTGCGTCAAAAAAGGATGGGAAGACCCGGGTTCAAACGCTACAGGATCTGAAGTAGAGAGCAATATATCGAAAACATCGGTTAAGGCGTCATTGTTGGGGATCATCGTCCCGGTAGAGAGATGTCCGGGGTATTGGGGCCGGGTTCTTTCCATCGGCACGCTCCAGGAAGGGGCCTTTGGATCGCAGGGGTGAAGCAGAAACGCCCGGTCACATTCAAACACCGAAAGGCAGACATCGAGGACATTATGTAAAGCAAGATCCAGATCATTTCCACTGCTCTGAATGGCCTGGTTTACCTTTTCCATACTCTCAAAATATTTGAGAGTGGCCATCCGTTCACGCTCCGCGAGCTTTCGTTCGGTGATGTCCTGATTCACACCGAAGGCTTTGACCACCTTGCCGTTTTCATCTTTAACGAAAAAAATCCGGAGTGTCACATAACCGGTCGAACCATCGGGAAACAGGATTCGGTGCTCAAGTTGATGACTGCCATTGGTTTCGATCTTTTGAATTACCTGATCAAGCTCCGCTTCAACAGAAGAGATATCGTCGGGGTGGATAAAGCGCCGTAAAAAATCCTCCCTCGACATCGTATAACCACCGACCTCTTCAACCGAAGTACGATAGATTTTTAAAAATTGGTCGTTTATCGTGGAAATATCATTGATGCTATCGTATTCCCAGGGGCCAAGATCGGCAATTTCCACGGCATTGATCAGCTTGGCCTGAAGACGTTTCTGCTCCTCCTCGGCCCGCATGCGATCGGTGATATCTCTCATAAAGGCGAAAGAGTATTCCTTGTTGTTAAAACGGATATATTGAATCATGCCTTCAACGGGGAAAGTTTCGCCGTTCCTGCTGCGATGTTCCGATACGAGCTTAATCGTGCCTTTCCGCCGAAGTTCCGACCACAACGCTTCCTGGGCTTGCGGTGTCAGTTTCGCATCAACATCAAACACGGTTAGGTTCATAAATTCTTCCCGTGTATATCCACGGCGTCGGATTTCTTCGTCATTGGCATAGATGAAGTTCCCTTCAGAATCAACCCAGGCAATTCCTTCGGCGGCTCGGTCGATGGAAAATTGAATCAGCTGAACCTTCTCCTCCATCTCCTTTCGGTCCGTAACATCGAGAAGAAAGCCTTCATAGGTGGCTATACTCCCGTCCGCATTCCGGAAGATGGAGGTGAAATCTTCCACCCATCTGATCGCACCTTCCCGAGTGACGATTCTGTATGGCGTATGAAGAACTCTTTCGGCGGAAATGTCGGTGCTGTATCGGTGGACCTCCTCAGAGAACCGGGGCAGATCCTCCGGGTGGATCACATCCGTGTAAAGGATGCGGCCCGACAGGAAGTCGTCTCTGCTCCATCCGAATATGGAATGAACGTTGCTGGTGACATACTCCACCGGCCATCCTTCGGCGTTTTTCCAGATGAATGCCACCGCCGGACTTCGGGAAATCATCTCGTCTGCATATTGCCGCTCTTTCTCAAGCTTCTGCTGTGGCGTTTCGGGTTTCATGAAGGATTACCTAAAAAAAACATCGGCCGGACGATCTCCTTGATGTAAAAACAATTCCTATCCGTACAACTTATCAAACAAGGGGGATCTGTTGCAAGAAAAACTACTTACCATTAGCCCTTGACTCTTTTTTAACTTGTTATAAAAATATACGTTTTACAATTGAGCCATTTTCAAAACGTTTTCCATGCACAAGCGGGATCAAGCCCAAAGCGGATCGCCCTATCGGGGATCGGCCTAAAAGGGACGTTTTGAATTTGGCTGAATAACCAAAGGAATTGCATCATCATGACGGCAACACGTCTCACTTTTTGGCATATCAACCATGAGTGGCTATTCTATCTGTTGGCAGTGGCCGCCATCTTGATTTTCTCAGCCGGTATATATTCCCACATGATTGCCTGGCGCAAAGCGGTCAGGCTTCGTCCCCTTCAATTCCACACGCGGCGGTTTGCTCATACTGTTCTGGAGATACTCACGGGGCGGCGGATTTTTATGGGTGACCCCGCGGCCGGGCTTATGCACGGATGTATCCTGTGGGGTTTTATAACACTGTTTATCGGAACCGTGCTGGTGGCTGTGGATCATTGGGCGATTCAATTTATGAAAGGAAAGCTTTATTTAATACTGGAGTTCGTGCTGGATGTCGCGGGGCTCCTGCTTATTGTCGGCCTGCTTTGGGCCCTGGTGCGCCGATATTTACAGCGGGTTCCGAGACTGGAAAAGGGATTGACTCATGCCGGGATTCCCCTGTTACTCGTGATTGTTGCCCTTACCGGATATTTAACTGAAGGGTGCCGACTGGCGGCCCAGAACCCGTTATGGGGTACCTGGTCGTTTATGGGATGGCGCCTTGATTTTCTCTGGTCGGATGCACGGGGCGCCAGCACGACCTATCCTTTTCTCTGGTGGCTGCATGCCCTGATAAGCCTTGGCACAATCGCATACCTTCCTTATTCAAGGCTGTTTCACATCCTGGCTGCGCCCGTGAGTGTTTATTTTCAGGATGACCCGCCGGCCATCATTCCGGTTGAGACCCGCGAAACGACTGAGGAGGTGTATTCATTCCGACAGGCTGTTTTTTTCGATGCCTGCACCCGGTGCGGCAGGTGTGTCGCGGTATGTCCCGCCACGGGCGCCGGAGAACCGTTTTCACCCAGGGATTATATTCTCTGGGCCCGGGACAACCTGAAAGAGAAATATTCCCCATTCCGGAAAAAGCGAAATCCGGAACAGAAGGGGATCACCCCGGGAGAAGGGGTTTCATCAGACAGCATCTGGCATTGTACCACCTGCAGGGCATGTCTTGAGGTCTGCCCGGTCTATGTGGCGGTTCCCGAAGCTGTCCGGCAGACCCGATCGAAAGTAGTGGAAGAGGGCGGCGATGTCCCCGGCGCCCTCACCCAGACCCTGAAAAAAGTCTATAAATACAACAATCCCTGGGAGGCGACGAAAACCAAACGGTCCAATTGGTCGAAGGATCTTGCTGTTCCCGATCTTACCAAAGACACTCTGCCGGACGGCCTCTGTTACTTTGTGGGGTGCACCACCTCCATGGATACCCGCGCCCAATCCATTGCGCGATCTTTTTCCGCTATCCTGAAACATGCCGGAATTTCCTTCGGTACACTGGGCAGAGGGGAGCCCTGCTGCGGCGATATTGCACGCCGGGCGGGAGAAGACGGCCTTTTTGAAATCAACCGGGAGGATTGCACGGCTCTCTTCGAGGAATATGGCATTTCCCGGGTGGTCACTTCTTCTCCCCATTGTTTCCACACTTTCCGAAACACCTATGCGTCGTACGGCGCACTTGGAGATGACGCCGGAAAGGTTGTTTTCAATACCCGGCACTATACACAACTCCTGGCAGAGCTGGTGGCGCAGAGACAGCTTCGGTTTGAACGGCGGTTGCCGGTGACCGTTACCTTTCACGACCCCTGCTATCTGGGGCGTTATAACCGGATTTTCGATGCACCCCGGAATGTCATCAAAGCAATCCCCGGCATCCGACTGAAGGAGATGCCCCATCATGGTCCGGACAGTTTGTGCTGCGGCGGCGGGGGCGATAGAATGTGGCAGGAGGAGCTGGATGGGGACCCGAAAATGTCGATTATTCGCATTCGTGAAGCAGTTTCAGTAGGCGCTGAACTGGTAATTACCGCCTGTCCCCTTTGCCTGATCATGCTCGAGGATGCACGAAAAAGCGATGATCTGGAAAGTATACTTCGGGTAATGGATTTGAATGAGCTGGTGGTTGAGGCGCTGGGTTTGGAACAAACAAGTGCCTAAAGTTCATAAAGTGCTCTAACGTGCCTAAAATTAATGTATTTTATCGATATAAGTGAGCTCAGGAGAAAATAAATATGAATATAGTGGTTTGTATAAAACACGTTCCGGAAGTCATCGATGCGGAACTGAAAATCAACAAAGACGGTGCCGGGGTGGTTACCGACGATCTGGAATTTGATATCAACGAGTGGGACGGTTTCGCCGTGGAATCCGCTATTCGGCTCAAGGAGGCCCATGGCGGTAAAGTCACGGCCATTACCCTGGGGGATGAGGAGAGTGAAGAAGCGCTTCGAAACGCCCTGGCCATGGGAGCGGATGAGGCAATCCGCTTCGACAGCCAGGGATTTGAACAGAGCGATGCCCAGGGGATTGCCAGGGGGCTTCATGCAGCTCTCGAGCCCCTCACACCGGATTTGCTTCTTACGGGCGCCCAGAGCAGTGATAACGGTTGGGGTCAGGTAGGTCTTTGCCTGGCGGAAATGATGGGGCTGCCCTATGCGTCCCTGGTGGTTGATTTCGAGTTGAAAGACAATTTGATCCTTGCCCACAGGGAACTTGAGGCCAATACCCTGGAACGGGTCGAATTGACCCTTCCTTGTGCATTGACTATCCAGACCGGCACCAACAAGCCCCGGTATGTCTCCATCATGGGGATCAAGAAAGTCCGCCGGATTGGCATCGAGACATTGTCCGCAACGGATTTTGATCTGGAGGGAATGATTGGCGCCGAGGCCTCTTTCATGGCCGAACGAATCCTTTCACCCCCGGAAACCGGCGGCCATGCGGAGATGATTCAGGGAAACCTGGAAGAGATCTGTGAGCGGACCGCACAGGTCATTCGGGAGAAGGGAGGGCTGGCCTGATGGAAGAAATTCTCGTGATTGCCGAACATCGGCAGGGCGCTTTCCGCGATATCACCTTTGAGCAGCTTGGTTTTGCTCAGCAGGCAGGCGCTCTCAACAACCTTTCCGTAACGACAGTGGTGCTTGGTATGGATGCCGCTGGTGCAGAGCAGCTGCAGAGTGCCTGCGATGCTGTTCTTTATACGGACGATGCCCGGTTTGCCGACTATAATGCACCGGACTACCTGCTTGCCCTGTCGACCATTATTCGTTCGCGCCGTCCACGCCTGGTTGTGATGGGCCATACGGCACAGGGCATGGATCTGGCGCCGGTACTGGCCCTGCGGACCGGATTGCCGCTCATTACCGATTGCCTGGGATTTGAATGGACCGAAACGCAAGTGCTTGCCCGTCGCCAGCTATACGCCGGAAAAATAGACGCCCGGCTTGTTCTGAAGCCCGCCGATACCTATATGGTCAATCTGAGACCGGGCCACTTTGAAGGTCAACCGGATATGGGGAAAAAAGCAACTCTGGAAGCGTTTCCGGCGCCCGTTGAAGACGGGGCGTCCACCCGCCGGTTTGTGGAATACATTACGGCTGAAACCGAAGATGTCGATATTACCGATGCGGAGATTCTTGTCTCCGTAGGACGGGGTATCGGCAAACCGGAGAACATTCCCCTGGTGGAAGCCTTTGCCGGGGCAATCGGGGCGGCCCTTTCCTGTTCGCGCCCGGTGGCGGACAACCAGTGGCTGCCAAAAACCAGACAGGTGGGCACCTCCGGCAAAACAGTTCGGCCGAAAATCTATATCGCCCTCGGGATCAGCGGCGCATTTCAGCATCAGGCGGGCATGAAGAATGCCGACACCATTATCGCCGTCAACACCGATCCTGAAGCGCCCATTTTTTCGGTGGCCCATTATGGCATTGTCGGGGACCTGCTGGAAGTGTTACCGGTTCTTACGAAGAAATTTACTTCCACAGAGGTATGATTATGGATTTTAAACTAAGCAAAGAACAGCGGGACATCGTCAAGGCCGCCCGCAAATTTGCCCGGGGCGAGCTGGAAGAACGTGCCCTTGAATTTGACCGTACGGAGAGTTTTGACCTGGATTTGTGGCGAAAGGCCTGCGACATGGGGTTTGTGGGCGTCTATATCGATGAAGCCTATGGCGGCGCCGGCATGGGATATCTGGAACATGCCCTGATCACCGAGGAGTTCTGGGCAGTGGATGCGGGCATGGGGATTGCCATTCTCGCTTCGGGTTTCGGTGCGGAACTGCTTCTGCTTCATGCCAGCGAGTCTCAGAAACAGGCGATTCTGCCGGATATTGTCAGCGGCGAGGCCTATCTGTGTACCGGCATCACCGAACCCGATGCCGGATCCGACACGGCGGGGGCCGGAACCCGAGCCGTCAGGGACGGTGATCACTGGGTGATCAACGGCAACAAGATGTTTATCACCAACGGTACTATTGCACGGCATATCCTTGTCTACTGTGTGACCGATCCGGATGCGCCCCGTCACAACCGGTTCAGTTTTATTCTTGTGCCGATGGACAGCGAGGGGGTCTCGGCAAAAAAAATAAAGGGGAAAATGGGCATTCGTGCATCCGATACCGCTGAAATTAATTTGCGGAATGTGCGGGTTCCCCGGGACAATCTCATTGGTTCCCAGGGCCGGGGGTTTTACCAACTCATGGATTTTCTCAATCATTCCCGGGTACAGGTTTGTGCCCAGGCGGTGGGTCTGGCCAGGGCCGCCCTGGAAGAGTCCGTTAAATATGCAAAACAGCGCCGGCTTTTCGGGCAATCCCTGGCGGACTTCCAGGCAACCCAGCTTAAAATTGCCGACATGGCCACCTGGGTGCGTGCGGCACGGAACTTAACCTGGGAAGCAGCCTGCGGCTTGGACGAAGGAAAGCCCGACCATGCGCTGGTTGCCATGGCAAAATGGTTCTCGGCCGATGTCGCTGTCAAGTGTGCCGATCATGCCCTGCAGATTCATGGTGGTTACGGTTATATCGATGAATACAAAGTGAATCGCATCTACAGGGATGCTAAAATACTGGATATCTATGAAGGCACAAAGGAAGTCGAAAAAACCATTGTCGCAAAATCGTGTCTACAATGAGCTATTTTCAAAACCAAACTGATTGAATAGAAGGAGTCTGCTATGATTCGGAAATGTTTCGCGGCGATACTGTTGAGCTTTATGTGCGGTCTTCCACTTCAGGCGGCGGATAAGCCGATGGCATTGACCACCGATCAGGACAAGGCAAGCTATGTGTTCGGCCGTCAGATGGGCGCCAGTCTTCTGAACCAGGGTCTCGATCCGAATTTTGACGTACTTATTCAGGCCATTAAAGAGGTCTATGAGAAAAAACCCGCCCGGTTTTCCGCCCAGGAGCAACAGCGAATCCTCTTTCAGCTACAGGCCGAGCAGAAACGGAAACAAGCCATGACGTCCCTGGGGGAAAATGCCTGGAAGGTCCAATTGGAAAAACCCGAAATGATGACCTTCGACAACACAAAGGCTTATTATTGGGTTCTGAACACCAACAAAGGGACGATAAAGATCAGATTAATGCCGGAAGTTGCTCCGATGCACGTCACCAGCACGATTTTTCTTACCCGGAAAGGGTTTTATGACGGTCTTACCTTTCACCGCGTCATTCCGGGATTCATGGCCCAGGGCGGCTGTCCGTTCGGTACCGGTATCGGTGACCCGGGGTACGAGTACGACGGCGAGTTCAACCCCGAGGTTACCCACGACAAGCCCTTTTTAGTAAGCATGGCAAATGCCGGCCCCGGCACGGACGGCAGCCAGTTCTTTATCACGTTTGTTCCGTACCCGAGCCTTGATGGAAAACATACCATTTTTGGCAGCGTGGAGGGAGGGAAAGACGTGGTTGCACAGATTGAAGCGGCGGGCAGTCCCAGCGGCAGGCCCAAGGTGCAGCTTATCATCCAGAAAGCCGTAATTGAAGAAGCTTCTCTTTAGGAAAGCGGTTTCGCGCAGCGATACAGAGAATAGCAAAAAGCGTAAAAAGGATGTAATCAGGCGCTGATTTGTCAAAGGAAAAAATCCCAGATAGCACCAGCTAACATTTGCATCGAAACTTTTTCCAGCGGGTGAGGTGTGCCCGGGAAAACCTGGAATTCGCCCTTTTGGAGCAGATGATAGATTCTGATGCTTTCATCGAGGCCGGCTGTTTTGTCTCTGTCGCCGACGCCGATTCTTACCCCTTGAGAAATGGTGCGAATATTGTCATCCGGAAGCGGGTTGTTACGCCCGAGGTGATCCTGCAAGTCTCTTAATTTTTCCAGAAGCGGTTCCCATCCCGCGGCAACATGTCTCTCCTGGAGTTGCCGGGCAAATTGAGGTACTTTTTCCCTTATCTTGTCCGGAAGGAGCAACTTTTTTTCCTTTTCGACAATATCCGGGGTCCAGCAGAACTTGGTTCCCAGGGTGAAAACGCCTGTGATACGTTCCGGGAAAAAGTGCGCGAGATACAAGCTGATATGACCGCCGAGGCTGTGGCCGAAAATATTTACCGTTTCGATACCGGTGTTGTCCAGCCAGGTTATCACATTTTCAGCAAAATGTTCCAACCTGAGCGGTCTGTTTTTAAGTGGAGAGGCGCCGTGACCTTCAAGATCAAGCGTGTGAACATCAAACTTTTCCGTCAAAAACGGCAAAAGGGGACGAAATTGCGTACCGGTTCCCAGGGCGCCATGGAGAAGAACCAAATGCGGACGGCTCATAGTCATTACCTTTTTTATCGGGCTCTTAACGAGCTTACTTTATACTATACCGGAATTGTGAAAAGCAACCTCCCGTAACAAGATTCCGGGAAAATTTCTTCAACGCCTCACCATGGTTAAAAAAAAAGTGGCTTTTTTTTAAAAATTTTTCTAAAGTACCTCCCGATTGTGCCGATAATGAGGCTAAGGTTAATATCCAATGATGTGAATGTATCATGTGGTTGAATATAAGGTAGTGAGTACAAGATAGGAAGAAGGAAAAATTAGTTAAATGTTGTTCAGGTTCATCTTCGTTCGTGTTGCAGATTGCCTCTTCATTCCCAAGTTTGTCACTTCATTTCCAGGTTTATCCCGTCATCCCCGGTATTTCTCACGATCAAAAGATATCAACTTATAAAAATACAAGATAACTAATTGAAATAAATGGAGGAAGTTTTTCATGAAACACTCAAGATTTTTTGTAACCCTGCTGTTGATCAGCGGATTGTTTTTTCTGGTGTCTTCCAGCGCCATGGCTAAAACCCGTTATACTTTGGAAAAGGAAAGCATCAAAAATGTCATCAAGCAGGACCGGTATGGAATGGGCTTGACATCGGACGGGTACACTGAAATCGTTTCGAAAGTAAAACTGCGTAATAGCAGCAGCAAAACCACCACCTTCGATATTGTCGTTACTTTTGTTAATGCCGAAAAGGATACGCTGGGCGAAGCAACGAAAAGCTGCCAGATTCAAGCGGGTGAGTCAAAAATCGTGTCCGCTCAGGTTCTTTTGGATTCAAAAGTGGCAGACCAGATTGACTCAGGTTATGTGACGATATCAGACTCGGAAGAAGCGATTGAAGTTGAAACTCATAGCAAAACCGCAACGATGGATGACAACCTCAAGGAAAATATTGCTTTTAGTTCAGATAGATATATCAAGGTCGATTATAATGTCAAACTTCGGAATAAATCCGACAAACCGGTTACATCCGATCTTACCATCGCTTTTCTCGATAAGGATAATGTGAAGGTTGGGGAAGCCCGGACGACAGGTTTTTTTGACGCCGGAGAGCTGAAAACGATTTCGGATACAGTTGTTTTGCGCACGTCCGATGCATCGCGAATTGCTACGAGTCGGGTAACTATAGAAAAAATGTAACAATGACGGGGGCCCACAATATTCCCCGGAACCAGAGCAGGCAAGGGATTATTCCCAGCAATAATCCCTTGCCTGCAAATTTCTCTTGTGTTTCTAGAACCTCACTTTCGCACCCACGAAGAAACGGCGACCTATGGTGTCGTAGTAACCACCATTAAAACCGCCTAAATTGGACACACTGTAGCCGGTTGGATCGCTACAGCCGGAGGCGCCGTTACAGACCGCCAGGCCGGAACCTGGCGGATAGCCGGTCGCAACCCTCGCGTTGTTTGCGATGATTAATAATTGTCCTGATGCCCCTAAAAGAAGAGTTTTTAAGAGAAATGGGTTAAAGGCCGGAATGTTGGATAATATCGCGTACAAGCTCCTCGCCACGAAGATTTGCGTCGTTCCATTTCGCTTTTGTTGAACAGATTGTATTTTTGAAACGGGTTCCTGTTGGCGCTCTCCGGCGGCATACTAAATTCAGGGTGTCCTCAGGCGCATCTTTTTTTGAAACACCGCTATCGCATACCTGTTCTATTTCATTTCTCAATTTGCTGGCGACGGCATCATCCGGGTCGAGCATAAGGGCCTTACTGTAATCGGTGAGCGCTTTTTCATACACCTCCTCGGTCTGATAAAAATAACCCCGGTAGATATAAGCGCTGACAAACCCGGGGTTTAACTCAATAGCTTTACTAAAATCGCCAAAAGCTTTTTGGTACTGTTTTTGCGAATAATATGCAATTCCCCTGTTGATGTAAGTTTCAGGATCGTCAGGGTTCAGTTCCAAAGCCCTGCTGTAATCAGATATTGCATCCTCTATTCGACCCCACCGTTCAAAAATATTACCACGGTCAATGTATGAGGCTGCCAGATTCGGATTTTTTTCTATGGCTTTATTGTACTCCTGAAGCGCATTGTCAAATTGACCCCGGTGATAATAGACACTTCCCCGATTCTGGTAAGCGGCAGCAAGATCAGGATTAATCTCAATGGCCTTGTTATAATCAGAGAAGGCTTTAGAGAGCCGGTCCAATCTGAAGTATGCACTGCCCCGGGCAAGATAAGCGAGAGCTTTCAGATGATCAAGCTTTAGCGCTTTATTGAAATCTTGAATTGCTTTACTATACTGTTCTTTTGAACAATATGCGATTCCGCGGGCAGTATATGTGTCGACATTGTCAGGGTTTAGTTTCAGGGCTGTGTCATAGGAAGATATTGCATCGTCAATTCTACCCTGTCGCTGATACATGTTTCCAAGAACCATATAGGAATCAGTCTGGCTCGGTTTTTTTCTCGGGGTCATATTATCATCCGGAAAAGTTTTCTCATAATATTTTTGAGAAGAATAAGCTTTTCCTCGTTTTTGTTCGGTACCAGTATGGGCGGATCCCATTTCCATCGAATCATTTTCATCAGAAATATCCGAAACAATAGACTCTTTCTTTCTTATAAGAATATGATCTTCAGCACCTTTTTTTAAAACGGTATCTTTTGTCGCTTGAACAGCTGATAGAGCCGGGTATTTTTGGAATTTATCCTCTCTCTCAGTCGTACCAGATAGAAGCGGTAATGCTGGCGCATAACTCTCAAAAGGAGTTTTATTTGAGGTCGTATCATTTTTTGTTACCACCACATCAAAGTCCGCCGATACCTTTTGTCCTGTTCCTTCCAGGTCGATCTTATCTTCCGGGCAGTCGCTTTTTGCCTCTTCGAAAATTTCATGGGGATCGATGGCAATCACGGCCTTATGGAGTTCTTTAGCCGCGGGACTGAATTCTTCAATCGAAACATGAGCATGAAGCCCGGCAATACCAAAGATACAAGCTATACAGATCGAAATAGTCATTGCTTTAAAAAAGGATCTCGTACGGATGGCAAGATTCCTTTTTTTTGAGGAAAGTTGCACCACACGCATTTTCAGATCGAAGCGTCTTCCAGCCATACCGGCGGCAGTGGGGCAATTGCTGATCAGGCATACCTTTTCCGCCAGCGTCATCAGACATTGAATATAAACTCCAGGAGATAGTTCGCCCAGGACATAGTTGTCCGAAACTTCCTCTCTGGCCTGTTCATGCTCCCTGTTGATGATGTAAACAAGTGGGTTCCACCAGAAGATGGCAAGGACCACTCTTTTTAGAACGCCGATGACCTGATCATGGTGGTATATGTGTGCAAGCTCGTGCAATAAAATGCTTTTAAGCTCATTTTCAGTTAACGTCGGAAGTAGTTTTTGAGGAATAATAACAACAGGTTTTAAAAGACCGATGGTTATGGGAGAATCGATCGATGGTGAACTGTAAAGCGCGGGCAGGCGATTTTTCCAGAATGTGCGGGCAATCGTGCACAGCATATCGTCAAAAGGAACATCATTTTTGTCTTCCAGTGTGTTTCTGAAGTTTTTTACCAGTACGACGCCATAACCCAGTTTCGACAGCTGAAACAGAATACCGATCAGCCAGACAACCCCCAGAAAATTAATGTAAAAAGGTGGAGGTATTACATACAATCTGGAATACGAACGCGTCGGCGGGAATGAATTGGCAACTACCTTCTCTTCAGCTATGGCCGGAGGTGTCAGGAAAACAGGTGATATGAGTATTGGCGGCAGGTCTCTATCCATCGTGAATGATATTCGCTCGTCAGCTTTTCCGGAATCCCAGGAAACGGGGATAGTGGCTTGAGACCATGAAATGCCGGACAATCGCAGGCCGATGGAAACAGTGGCGACAAAGCCAATAGCGAGTAAAACAGCAATACAAGCAAAGCTGCGGACTGGCGCGGATTTTAGGGATATAAGCCTGGTAATTGCATAGCCAATAAGTGATACAAGAATGGATTGACCGGCAATAGTAATCAACGAGCCGGCGAGATCCTGATTTAACAAAAATGAGGGAATATCCATTTGTCTACTCCTCGTATTTGTCGATCAGTTCTCTAAGCTGTCTGATTTCATCCGGTGTAACTTTTGAGCGGGTGAAAAAGGCTTTGAACAGCTCGACACAAGAGCCGCCAAAGATTCGATGTCCGATATCGAGAGCTATGGAAGCGGACGCTTCACTGCGGGGTGTTGTCGATTTATAAATGAATTTGTTTCCTTCCTGACGATATACCAGCCAGCCTTTTTCTTTTAATCGGCCTACCTGGACCTGGATAGTCGACCGTGTCAAACTTCGGTTATGCGTCTCATTGACCCGGCGCATAATTTCCGTCACAGTCAGTTCCCCGGCGTTCCATACGGCATCCATGATTTCGAATTCCGCCGGCGTCAGTTTCGGTAAAGTCCTTTTTTTCATTTTACAGCCTCTTTAGATTCTCAAGCGGCACCAATAGTGGCGACTCTTGTCAATAATGTCAAAGCTTTTTTCTGATTTTTGACAAAATGTTGCTCCTGAAAAGAGCCGGATACATCAAAATAATATGGGTTCAGTTTTTTTTATCCGGAATAAAATAAAACGCCCCTCCTTCCAATCGGAAAGAGGGGGCGCGGATTTTCAGGTATAAATCAAGATTGCTTTTTCAGCCACTCGGCGCCATATCGGTTACACTCGTCGATAACGATAGGGGTAACGTGACTATTGATTGTCTCGAGGCTTGGAATACAGGGAAGGAAAGCACCACCAGGAGCGTATGTGTCAATGGCTCTGCGAACCTCAGCGCGGATCATATCCTCAGAGGCATCGGCCTGATCGATTTTGGCCTGTTCGAGGCCACCCATCAGGAGCATTTTGCCGCCGGTGTTTTTCTGGATCTGAACGATGTCGTTCGAGGGGAGAACTCCCTGCCACATGTCGATTCCCAGATCCACCATATCGGTTTCGATGCCCTGGCAAAAGGTATCGGAGTGGTGCTGTACCAGTACGCCGCGCTCCTTGATATAGCTATAGAGACGGGCATAATGGGGTTTGAAGAGTTCGCGGAACTTGTCCGGAGAAAAAAACAGGGCTGTTTTTGATCCCCAGTCGTCGTGGGAATGGATGATGTCGGGCTGCATATTGTCGATGATCAGCTCGACAGCCTTGAGCTTCCAATCCGTATAGGCCTCGAAAAACTCATTCATCGCTTCGGGTTCTTCATACAAATTGATGAGACACTCTTCAAACGGCATCAGGCAGTGGGCACGTTCAAACAGTCCGCGGAAAGTCGGGACCATGACAAGGGTCGTTTCCCTGTCGACTTCGGCAACGGCTTTTTTGGCATCGCTCCAGTCCAGATCAGGAATTTCCGGGAATTTAACATAATCACGCCATTTCGTAATGTCCTTGATAACCGCGTTCTTTTCATTAACGATAGGAATAATGCCGGGGTCACCAGGCAGAAACCGATGTTCAACCCCCCAGTTGTCAAGGACGGATTCACCGGATATAAAAAGAATATCCCATATGGAAATGGGATCTATAACAACATGGAATTGTGCCTGTGGGAACGCGTCAAACCCGTAGCCCATCCATTTGGTGGGCTTCTCATTTCGCATGACGGACAGAAAAAGCTCTTTTTTGTTCATCTATTAAATTCCTCTCTGACTATTCTTGTTTGATAATATTATTCTAATATACCAAACTGTTAACATTCTTTCCTTAAAACAAAACATAAGATTTTCTTTGAAAAACCTACCGTGGACAGAGGCTATCTTTGTATCCCAAAATTTATGCCAAGTCCCCGATGGTATGTCAAGAAAAATGCCATTCGTCATGATATAATCACACTATATCAGTCGGAATATGTGGTATAGGTGTTTAGGGTTAGAAAAACCGGTGTTGAAATGCACATGCGTATCTAAGAGAAACGTCATGAGAAAAGAATTTAAGATAGGATAAAAGGATTAAAACGGTTTTTTATGAAGCAAATTTTATTGTTATTGTTGTTTTGGTCCCTCTGGTATACCAATTTTTATGCAAAATCAATCACTTCACCGTTGATGCCGCTCATTGAAGACGAGCTTGCAATAAGTCACACCATGGCCGGGATACTGTTTTTCAGTTTCTGGATTGGAAACACGATATCCGTATTTTACGCGGGGTTTCTGTCCCTGAAAATTGGCTATAAGAATTCAATTCTGGCATCATTTTACGGCATGACCCTAACGTTCATTCTCTTATGGTTTGCATCTTCATACATTCTTTTTGCGGTCTTCGTGTTTCTGCTGGGACTTGCATCGGGTCTATACCTGCCATGCGGAATTCCTCTATTGACAGCTGTTTTCAGTCGGGAAAACTGGGGGAAAGCCATCTCCGTTCACGAAACGGCGGCGGGATTCAGTATGCTGACGGTCCCCTTTTTCGCGGCTTTTGTCATATCCACCATGTACTGGAAGTCCGTGTTTTTTATTATGAGCGGCGCGTGCCTGCTTATTGGTGTGCTGTTCCACGCAGCCTCTCCGGATCCGAGACCTGAAAAAGGCGATAAGGCCAATATGTGGGATATCGTACGACGAAAAGATTTCTGGGTCATGACGGTTTTGTGGGTTTCCTGCGCCATCGCCAGCATGGGTATTTATAATATTGTCCCCCTGTATCTTGTTAAAGAACGCGGTATGCAGATAGAGGCTGCCAATACATTGTTCGGCATATCGAGGATCGGCGGGGTGATCGCGATGATTTCGGTCGGATTTATTATAGACCGCTTCAACCTCAAAAAACTGCTTCTGATACTGATTCTGGCAACCGGTGTCTCGACAGTGGCAATCGCCGTGATCGACGTCCCGTGGCTATTGATTTCAGCATTATTTCTTCAGGCAACTGTCTGTGTTATGTTTTTTCCGGCGGGACTTGTTGCGATTTCAAAGCTGACGACCCTAAGCGAACGAAGTGTTTTTACCGGCATCCTTATGAGTATGTCGGGAATAATCGGCCCCGGCCTGTCGCCGATAATACTTGGCGCAATTGCGGACGTCTGGAGTTTTCAGGTCGGTATTTTTGCCTCGGGCCTGATAATCACATCGACCTGCTTTTGTGTTCGATCGCTTAGGGAGGTATAAACTACCTGAATGTCCTGGGGTTATACATTTCCATCCACATTTTCGCACTGCTGTCGGCAGTGATATACCGTTTTGTTGTGTACCAGCGGCCATCGCGTTTCACGAGTTCGTCATATTCACGTCCCTGTTCCTGGAAACGAGGGGGACCCTCAATGTTGTCATTTAAAACGCCGGTCCAGATAAACCATGCAGTTGCGGTATTGCCATCTACTGTGTTCTGGGCGGTTGTTTTTCCTTGGGTCCCCATATGGTTGTCAAAACAAAAAAGAGTGCCGCTGTTATAACAATTGTTTTTGAATGAAAGTAACACATAATTCTTTTCTTTTTTGTAGCAAATTACGGAAGGTGTGTCTGAAAAGGATCTAAATCTTAACGATCTCTTCCGAACCGGTATACCGTTTTCTCAAAACCGGCTTTTCAATTTTTCCGGTGGGATTTCGGGGGACCGGATCAAAAATAATTCTCCTTGGCCGTTTGTAGCGCGGCAGGTCTTGGCAAAAATCCATTACCTCCTCTTTGCTCAATGTCGCGCCGGGTTTTCGTTCGATGACCGCTGCCGCAATCTCTCCCAGACGGGAAGAAGGAAGCCCGATAACAGCGACATCCTTGATCCGGGGGTGCGCCTGCAGGAAATCTTCTATCTCCACGGGATAGATATTCTCGCCGCCGGTGATGACCACGTCCTTTTTCCGATCCACAAGCCAGATAAAGCCGTCTTCGTCGCTTTTTGCGATATCTCCGGTGAGGAGCCAACCGTCCACGATCGATTTCCGGGTGGCTTCCGAATTGTTGTAATACGCCTTCATTACACCAGCGCCTTTGACGATAAGCTCTCCAGGCGTCCCCCGGGGCACCGGATTCAATTGATCATCCACGATATCAAGTTCCCAGTCGAATCCGGGAATGCCGATGGCTCCGACCTTGTTTGTATTGCCGATCCCCAGATGGACACATCCCGGTCCGGTGGATTCGGTGAGGCCATAGTTCGTGTCGTACTGGTGGTGGGGAAAGATTTTCAGCCATTCATTTACCAGGTTTTTCGGTACCGGTTGGGCGCCGATATGCATCAGGCGCCATTGGTCGAGGGTAAACCGGTTCAGCTTGATGTCCCCGCTTTCAATAGCCAGTAGAATGTCCAGAGCCCAGGGGACCAGCAACCAGACAATAGTTACTTTCTCTTCGGATACGGCTTCGATAATCCACCGCGGTTCGACTCCCTTCAATATAACCGCCCGGGCCCCGACAATGAAATTGCCGAACCAGTGCATTTTGGCGCCGGTATGGTACAGCGGGGGTATACACAAAAAATTATCTTCGTGGGTCTGGCGGTGATGGCAATTCTCCACATAGCAGGAGAACTCTAAATTGCGGTGGGTCAGCAGTGCTGCTTTGGGTTCACCCGTGGTGCCGGACGTAAAATACAATCCGGCGTCATCCAGAATGGAGATTTCGGTTCCCAGCGGGACATCCGATGCCATGGAGATGACATCTAAATAACAGAGAGCGTACCCGGGGCATTTCTCTTTCGGACCGATGAAAATATAGGTCTGAATCAATGGGTCGACTTCCTGAGTGATGGCATCGATCCGGTCAATGAACTCTTCTCCGAAAAATATCACCGACGCGCCGGATACACTGATGCAATCCGCGATGGTTCTCGCTCCAAACCTGAAGTTCAGCGGAACGGCCACAGCCCCGGTTCGCAGAATACCGAAATAAATCGGCAGCCATTCCAGGCAATTCATCATCAAGAGGACGACCTTTGACCCTTTGACAACATTTTTTGAAATCAGCGCATTAGACACCTTGTGAGCAAGTGTATCAAATTCCTTCCATGTGATTTCAGCCCGTCTGTTTTCGGCAGGCGCCCGTTCCACCAGCGCGATTTCATCACAATACATGCGTGCGTTTCGGCTCAGAATCTCAGTTATCAGCATCGGTACGAATCCTTATAAAACATTTTCTTCTGCCTGGACTCCTGGTAAATCCTGAATGGTTTCCAACGCCTTTTCGGTATTGTCACATCGAAACGCCATCCATGTTTTTCCGGAAGGCTGCTGAAAGAAGGTATAAAGATATTCGATATTTAATCCCATATCACTCAGCTTTTTCAGCACGGAAACAATACCGCTATTGTCATTTACCAGAAGAGCGACCACATCCGATATGCGGCAGGAAAAGCCTTGATCGCGCAGAATTTTACGGCCCTTTTCAGGATCATCCACTATCATTCGCAATACACCGAACTCGGTCGTATCCGTCACGATGGCGGCAATCAGCTTTACGCCCTCTTCGTTTAAAGCAGCCGTTACCTCGACCAGGCTTCCCGATTTGTTTTCCAGAAAAACAGAGAGTTGGCTGACTCGCATTCCGTTGACCCCCATTATATGTTGAATAGACAAGCCGGCATGACGCTTTTATTTTGAAGTATACCCAAGAAAAGGTCAAGAGAATTAAGGGCATTACACACTATCTGTGCGGCGGGCACAGCACCTTTGAAAGAAAATATCCTTATGTTTCAAAAAAAGTTGAGGCAAATGAACAAAATTTAGCAAAAACTTCTTGACAAAAAAGAAGACGGTTGATTATAGAATCAATGATTGATTCGTTTGTCAATCATTGGCTTTGCCACTCACTTTGTATGTGGGCGATATATCATTTAACCCATTTGATTATATCAAATTACCCATTTGATTTTTGAACGATTTTTGTAAGATTATATGGCACTGAGCGTAAAACAGCAGCAGCAGATAACAGAAGAGCGCAGGGCGCAAATATTATCCGCCGCGGTTAAAATTTTTTCCGCAAAGGGGTTTGCCCACACGAAAATATCCGATATTGCGTCTGCCGCCGATCTCAGTTACGGACTTGTATATCACTATTTCAACACCAAGGATGATATCTTTGCCGAATTGATTACGCAGGCCCACAATCATTTCATGGACGCGCTTGGACATCTCAGTGAGTATGAAGCAAGCCCCCTCGAAAAAATCCGAATTTTCACTGAAATGGTGGCGCCCCGGGAACCCGATGAAGAGGTCGCATGCTTTGCAACGATAACATTGCAGGCACATATCTCCGCGGGTTTACCGGATACCATAAAATCGATGGTTGATAGTACAATATCAAAACATAATGAAATAATCAGTTCGCTTATCGTTGAAGGTCAGAAGCTCGGACAGATAATTCAGGGGGATTCGAAAAAACTCGCATTTACACACTATTCCCTGCTTTGGGGAATGATTGTAATGCAGATTATCGCTACCAATTCCACCAATCTTCCAATCACGGTAATGGATTCTGATGCAGTATTAAGAGCATTAAAAAATCCTCTATATAACGATTCTCAGGGTAACAGGATTTAACCGATGCAAAAATTCGATATTGAACTTCGCCCCTATGGTAAAAAGGTGAGTGTCTCCCCAGGGACGACATTGCTTGAGGCGGCCCGGCTGGCCGAGGTGCCCATCGATGCGCCTTGTGGCGGAAACGGGACCTGTGGCAAGTGCATGGTTCGCATTCTGGATGGTGAAACCCCTGGCCTGGTACAGGCGTGCCGGACAGAGATTCACGCGAATCTGACGGTGGAGTTGCCCCGGAGCGGCGAACACCATATCCTCACCGGAACGGAAAGCAACGATTTCAAGATCAACCCCATGCTGCGGCGGGTAGCCGTCGACCTGCCAAAGGGTGTTCCCGGGGACCGGCGATCCCTGTGGCAGCGCTTCAAGGAAGCATGTGGCGTTCCGGATGCATCGGCCAATATTTCTCTGGTAGCGAATCTGTCCGATGCCCTGGCATCTTTAAACGGCAATGCCGAAGCGGTCATGTATAATAAGGACATTCTTGCCGTCCAGTCATCCGGGAGCCCCTTGTACGCGATGGCCTTTGATCTGGGGACTACTTCAATTGTTGGATGGCTTCTCGATATACAAACCGGTAAAACGCTGGCGGTGTCCAGCATGTTGAATCCACAGGCACAATTCGGCGCCGATGTGATCCAGCGAGCCAATTACGCCCTCGAACACGGCACGGCGCCGTTGACGGATGTGGTACGCCAGGCGCTGAATGCGATTGTAGAAGAGACCACTATTAGCGCCGGCCTGAAACCCGGGGATGTATATCTGGCTGCCCTGGTCGGCAACACCTGCATGCACCACCTCTTTTTAGGCCTGTCTCCGGCATCCCTGGTGCTCGCGCCTTATCATCCGGCCTTGAGTGAGCCGTTGACACTAAACGCCCGTAAATATATAGACATTCATCCAAACGGCAAGTTGTTGGTGCTGCCCAATATTGCGGGTTTTGTCGGATCTGACACGGTGGGCGTTATACTGGCCGCCGGTTTTGACGGTTTCGATGAGCCGACGCTCGCCATTGATATCGGCACCAATGGCGAGTTGGTGCTTGGAGATCGTCGTGGTGTGACTGTTTGTTCCACCGCGGCCGGTCCGGCCTTTGAGGGTGCAAAAATCAGTAATGGTATGCGCGGCGCCGCGGGCGCCATCGATCATGTCCGCATCGTTCGAAACAATCTCCGGTTCAGTGTCATTGGCGACGGCGACCCCAAAGGATTTTGCGGTTCAGGGTTGATGGATCTCATGGCCGGACTTCTGAAGGCCGGTGTGATTGATCCGTCGGGGAAGTTTGCTCCGGCTGAAGAGACTGCTTTTGCTGATAAATATACCGTAGTTGAAAACAACCCGGCATTCGAGATCGCTCAGGGGGTTACATTTACCCAGCGTGATGTACGGGAAGTTCAGCTGGCCAAAGCGGCCATGGCGGCCGGTATCAGGTGTCTGTTGAAGAAAATGAAACTGGAGGTCGGTGATATAAAACGGGTGCTCATTGCCGGTGCATTTGGCAACTATATGTATCCGGCAAGTGCGTGCCGAATCGGATTGATTCCACCCGAACTCGAATCCCGAGTGGTGCCGGTGGGGAATGCGGCCGGTATGGGGGCACAGATGTCGGTCTTGAGTGGTGACGAGTGGCGCCGGGCGGCACAGCTGGCAAGTTCCGCACAATATCTTGATCTCGCGTCAGACCCGGATTTTGAGGACTGCTTTGTGGATCAGCTGGCGTTTCCGGAAACACCGGCTTAAAGGCCGCGGAAAAAACGATGGATAGAAGGAGCCATTTAATCCCGGTTCCAAAAAATAGTGGGGAAGTTTGACGACATGATTTCATATGAAAAAATAAATGCGCTTGCCTTGGAAGCAGGCTTTGATGCCGCGGGCGCCATGGACTGCGCTACCATCGAACTGCATCCCGAGGTCCGCGAGGCATGCGAAACCAACCGTTGTGGACGATATGGCACCAATTGGTCCTGTCCCCCGGGTTGCGGAACACTGGAAGAGTGTGCCGGGCGCATTCAAAAATATACCAAAGGGCTTGTGGTTCAGACCATCGGTGTACTGGAGGACGAATTCGATGCCGAAGGAATGGAAGCCGCCGCCGATCGTCACGCCCAAAGCTTTCGCCGTTTGGCCGGGCGGTTGCGCACGCATTTTCCCGACATGCTCCCCATGGGCACCGGGAGTTGCTCGATTTGTGAAACCTGCACGTATCCCGATGCACCGTGCCGGTCTCCGGAAGGGGCAATCGCGCCCATGGAGGCTTACGGAATGATCGTTAGTGATATCTGTAAAAACAACAATTTGTCATATTACAACGGGAAGGGCACTCTTACCTATACCGGGTGTTTTTTGTTAATATAACTCGAAAAAGCATAAAAAAAAGAAAGGCACGCATATTATGATAATCATCGGAGAAAAACTTAACGGTTCCATCCCCTCGATGGGAAAGGCCATTGCCTGAGCGCGACGAAGCGCGCATCCGTTATCTGGCCAAAATACAATCGGAAGCGGGTGCACATTACCTCGATGTCTGCGCATCGGTCCAGGAAGATACTGAAGTTGAAACGCTGAAATGGATGCTGGATCTGGTTCAGGACGAGTCCGATGTCCCGATTTGTCTGGACAGCCCGAGTCAGTACACACTGGCCAAGGACACTGTCTTTCTGCAAAAAACCGGGGCTTGTCAATTCGGTATCCCTGGAAGGCGATAAAATCGACGTGATTTTCCCGGCCATCGCCGACACGAAATGGAACTGTGTCGCCCTGTTGTGTGATGACAAGGGCATTCCCAATTCGGTGGAGCGCCGAATGGAGGAGTGTTTGACGGTATCATGGCCAAGGTGAAAGAGTACAACATCGATCCGTCCCGGATTTTCATCGACCCGCTGGTGGAAACCCTGTCCACAAAGGATACGGCCCTCACCTTATTCGCCGAGTGTACCCGTCTTATCAAAAAGCAATATCCGACCATCCATGTCACCAGTGGTCTTTCAAATATCTCTTTCGGTCTTCCGCTGCGTAAATATATCAACCAGGGCTTCATGGCCCTTGCGATGAATGCCGGCATGGACAGTGCGATTGTCGATCCCACCAACCGCGACATGATGGGGTTGATCTACGCTATCGAAGCCCTGCTGGAACTGGATGAGAGTTGTATGGAATTTATTACGGCATATCGTGAAGGGTTGATAGGACCGCCGCCCAAAAAGGCGTAATTAACAGAGCCAATTTCAAAACGGTTCCTTTCGTACGGTTTTCGCGTTGATCGATCCGCGTTTGCGCCTGATTTCACACATGGCGGGAAAACGTTTTGAAAATGGCTCAACCGGTGCGGAAGGCGGAAGGTTTTGCCCCGGGAATAAACATCCTTTGCGTTTGTCGAGACTTTTTCCGGGGTGATATAGAGACATTAGTGTAATTAATAATTGCATTATTTGGCTTAGCCTTGCTATAAGAGGGGCTATTAAAAATATTTTTATCAGATAGGAGAATATAATATGTCGAAAATCGATGAAATCACAGCAGCCGTTGAAAAAGGAAAATCAAAAATTATCGGTGGTCTGGTTGAAGAAGCCCTGGCGGAAGGGGTGGACCCGGCGGAGATTTTGAATGTTGGTATGATCGAGGCCATGAATGTCGTGGGTGAAAAATTTCAAAAGAATGAAATCTTTGTTCCTGAAATGTTGATTGCCGCCCGGGCCATGAAAAAGGGCGTTGAAGTGCTGAAGCCGAGTCTTGGCGCCGGTGATGCCACCAAAGTGGGAAAAGTGATTATCGGGACGGTTGCGGGTGACTTGCACGATATCGGTAAGAACCTGGTGGCCATGATGATCGAAAGCGCCGGCTTTTGAAGTACAGGACCTCGGGAGTGGACGTGCCGGTCGAGAAGTTCGTCGAGGCGGTGGAGGGTGATCCGGAAATCAATATCGTGGCTGTTTCCGCTCTTCTGACAACCACCATGCCGGCAATGAAAAACACCGTCGAGGCGCTCAATGGGCTTGATGACCGGTCTCGCTTCAAAGTAATGGTCGGCGGCGCCCCCATTACACAGGATTTTGCCGACGAAATTGGCGCGGACGGATATGCCACGGATGCCGGCTCCGCCGCTCAGAAGGCAAAGGCGCTTGCCACGGCCGCTTAACCCATCGGTTTGTTGGTATTTATAGATGTTTAATAAATTGATATTACTGTTGGAAATGTCGTAATATCAAGGCGGATTGGTGTTTTGCACATCAAGTGCCGTGAAAACTGATATACACAGCCAAATTCAAAACGCGCCTTTTCGGCCGATCTTTGTGTTACGCTATCGTGCCGCTGGGTGGCGGGGTGCCGTTTTGAAAATGGCTCAACTGCGAGGATTATGGAATGTTAACCAAACGGCAGAATCTTTTAGAAACCATCAGGGGTGGAAAACCGGACCGCTTTGTCAACCAGTATGAAGCCTTCATGTGCCAGGATAGTTTTTTTGGAATGATTATGGCGGATCCGATTGCCGCTGCCTCGACA
This sequence comes from Desulfobacterales bacterium, assembly GCA_963677545.2. GTDB lineage: Bacteria > Desulfobacterota > Desulfobacteria > Desulfobacterales > JAFDDL01 > JBECKW01. Next base: position 470,164 of record CAXXKH010000032.1, read on the forward strand.
TACCCCACGCCGGGTGGTCCGCCGGCGGCCAACGCCTGGGGAGTGACCATTTCCTGGCCCGAAGGGGTTCCGGGCCCTTTTCCGATGCACGACGATGAACATAAAGTGCTGAAGGATATCACGAAGTGGAAAGATGTCGTCAAAGCGCCCCGGGTCGATTACCCCCAGGAAGAGTGGGATAAGTATATCCCCGCCGTTGAGGCGGTCGACCGGAATGAAGTATTTGCCACCTGCTTTGTTGCGCCGGGCGTGTTTGAACAGTTGCACTATCTGATGGGGATGGATGACTGCCTGATCAATTTCTATGAAGAGCCCGAGTCGATGCATGAACTTGTCGATTACATCACGGAATATGAACTCGGATATGCCGAAGCACTCTGCAAACACTTCAAACCCGACGCAATTTTCCACCACGATGACTGGGGCAGCCATAACTCCTCATTCATGTCCCCGGACATGTTCGATGAATTCATTACACCGGCCTACAAAAAAATCTACGGCTATTACAAATCCCACGGTGTGGAACTTATCGCTCACCACAGCGATGCCTATGGCGCGAACCTTGTTCCCTCCATGATAGAGATGGGCATCGATATCTGGCAGGGATGTGTCACCACGAACAATGTTCCGGAACTGGTGAAAAAATACGGCGGTCAGATTTCGTTCATGGGAGATATCGACAATGGCGTCGTCGATCGGGAGGACTGGACCCGTGAGGTCGTTGCCGGAGAAGTCCGAAGGGCATGCGAAACCAACGGCACGAAGTATTTCATACCGTGCGCTACCATGGGGGGGCCCGGGAGTACCTACCCCGGTGTCTATGATACCATTACCGAAGAGATTGATAATATGAGTAAAGAGATGTTCTAGCACAACATCTTTGAAATAAGGTGTCAGGTGTCAGGTGTCAGGGATCATCCCTGTTACCACCGACACCTGAAACCTGACACCCGAAACCTATTGTTAAACCCCTGCCCTCCTGACCGCGCCCGAAATTCCGGCGCCGACAACATCGACAATCGCCGTACCACCGTCGATAACCAGTTCCGCACCGGTCATGAAGGAGGAGTCATCGCTTGCCAGGAAGGTGCAGACCCCGCCCATCTCTTCAATACCCGCAAAGCGCCTTAACGGCATTTCCGAAGAAATTTCTTTGACAAAGGCTTCCGTTTCCATTCCGATCATTTTCCCGACCGTCCCGAAATCGGCTTCCGTCATTTCTGTTACAACACCGCCGGGGCAGACGGCATTGCATCGAATGTTGTCTTTCCCGAAGTCCAGGGCCGCCTGTTTGGTCAGCATGATCAGCCCCGCTTTCGTTGTGCAGTAGGCAGGCCTTTCAGGAAGGCATCGCAGTCCGCCAACGGATGCGATGTTGATAATGGAGCCCCCCCCCGCTTCTTTCATATGAGGTACGGCTGCTTTCATCATCATGAAGGGGCCTGTCAGGTTAATGGATAAGGTCTTAAGCCAGTCATCCATGGGAAGATCGGTCACCGAGCCTATCATGCTGATGCCGGCGTTGTTTACCAGAATGTCGAGTTTACCACCGAATTTCACGGCTGCTTCCACCATTCCTTTAACGTCCGCTTCTTTAGAGACATCGCCGGCGAAGGGCTCAACACTGCCCGCGGGAAGCTTATTGGCCATGGCCTCGAGTAACTCTTTGCGACGACCTGAAATGACTACCTTGGCGCCTTCGTTTACAAATCGCTCCGTTATGGCTGCTCCAATACCGCCGCCGCCGCCTGTGACTATTGCAACTTTTCCTTTAAGTTTCATAGCTTTTTACCCCTTTCATTATTCAATTCGTTACAGATGAATCCGGTCATGTTGCATAACGGATTATCTCCCATAAACGGTAGGTCTCAGCGGCGATTTCAAAACACTCGATTTTGAAACCGGCCCCATATGTATGTAGGAGAAAACCATATTATCCGTCAACCGAAAAGTCGGACGATCGGCAGTGAACCGGATATTTACTAAGGACGGTGATGCCCATGAAGTTGAAATCACCGATCATAGGGGGTAAAGAATGAAAGCAATCCATCCCGGACGAATTTTAAGTTAAAACCGCACCTAACATTTTTGTTGACTTTTCAGTCCATATCAACTGATATATTTGAATCAACTGATATCCGAAAAAACAACCTACTGAGGAGGTGGATCCCATGGAAGTAATCGTTAACAATCACGGAGAGGGACTTCTTTCCACGAGAACTTTTTTCAGCGATGAAAGCGGTTTTTCAGTCGCTTCAGTCATTGTATTGGGTGAAAAAGAGGCGGCTGTCCTTGACACCCAATGGAGTCTGTCGAACGGTCATCGAGTGGCCGCGGAAATTCTGGAATCCGGAAGGCAACTGAAGTACATCTATGTCACGCATGCGCACCCCGACCACTATTTCGGTCTGGGGCCCATTGCCGAGGCGTTTCCCGAGGCGAAGGTCATCGCTCTCCCTGAAGTCGCCAGTACCATAAACAAACAGATGTTTGGCAAAATTGATCATTGGGTCGATATCATCGGGCCCACGAATGTGCCGACAAAAGCGGTCAATATTGAACCGATGGCCGAGAACTTTTTTGAACTGGAGGGACACCGGCTCGAGATTATTCCCAAGGTCATGGGCGATCTGAAATACAATACGGTTGTATGGATCCCTTCAATCAAAACTGTTTACGGCAGCGATGTTCTCTTCAACCAGGCCCACCCCTTCACCTGTGAAATAACGGAAGAAGAGCGAAAACAATGGCTGAAAGATGTCGAGCGGTTGGAGGAATTGGGGGCCGAGGTTATCATTCCGGGCCACCAGAAACCGGGTATGCCCTTTGATTCATCCTGTTACAAGTTTATGAAGGATTATCTCAAGGCCACGGAAGAGGAGCTCGCCAACACCACCACTACCGAAGCATTTTTTCTTAACATGGCCCTGCGTTTTCCCGAAGCCAATCTTATCTTCCTGAGTAACGAAATGAATGCCGCGGTATTTAAAGGCGGCCGGGATTGGGAATGGCGGGACTAACTAACTGAAAGCGTATAGCTATTTTTGATCTACATAGAAATTTAAAATGTTGTACTTAGAATACCCCGTCCGCTTGTGACGGGGTATTTTTATTAGCGGCGTTACTATGGATCAAGAGTAAGAGTCAGAAAAAAGCGACCAGGAGGAATACAATGTCGGACAATTTGATTTCTAATGTAATGAATCCCGAAATCAACCGAATCGGAGGAATGCCGGAAACCGGATACCTGTTTCAATCCACTTATACCATGGCGGCCCGTCATGAGACGCTGGAAAACAAGACCGTTTACCTGGTCGACACGGGATTCGGCGGCAGTTCGAGGTTTATGATACAACTCCAGCAATGGTTTGCCAGGACGATGCCGTCAGTTAAAACCGTGCGAAAAAGAAAACCGGGCATTCCGTTTATGGGAAGCGCCCCCGAACTCTGGAACGAAATAAAGGAAAAAGGCGACGCTGCCGTCCTTGGGGTTGCCGGTTGACCCGGCTGCGTCGGGGGCGTTGCCTCCGGATGCAGGGAACTCGAAGCCATGGGCGTGCCCACGGCGCCGTTATCAACTCATGCCTTTAAAGAGGCGGCTGAGGGCGGTTTCGGTGGCGACACGCCTTTTATATATACACAACACCCTGTTGTCGGTGTCAGTGATGAAGTGCTCACAAGTTATATCGAGGGAGAAAGCCCCGATACGGGGAGAATTGTCTTCGAAGAGATCGTTGATGCCCTGACCAAACCACCCAGAAGAAAAGAGATGACCCGCAAGCAACAGGACGCCGCCGGGGATGGCTTTTTAAGTCCGGATACGGAAGATAATCTTCAACGTCTCTTTTATGAGAGGGGCTGGACGGACGGACTGCCAGTCATTCTTCCCACCCATGAGCGTGTGCAAAGAATGTTGGCCGGTACAAGCGCCTCCCCGAATGATGTGGTCGCGGAACCCACCCCTTTCAATCCGACAACAGCAACCGTTGCCAATGTCGCAACAGTGGCCGTCATGGCAGGCGCCAGGCCTGAACATCTCCCGGTCATTCTTGCTGTTGCGTCAACCGGTGAGAGAGCGATTCTCGGTTCGACGACGCCTTTCGCCGCCATGCTGGTGGTAAACGGCCCTATCAGAAACGAAATCGGCATGAATTCCGGTATCGGGGTCTTCAGTCCCATCAATATTGCCAACGCTGCCATTGGCAGGGCCTGGACATTGCTGGGCCACGTAGCGGGTGGAAACAGGCAGAAAGATACCTTGTGGTCATCACAGGGCAACACGATCGCCTATAACAACCTGTGCATCGCCGAGAATGAGGAGAGAAGCGTCTGGAAGCCGTTCCATGTACAAAAGGGATTCAAATCCGGAGAGAGTGTCGTCAGTCTCTTTCGCGGCTGGACGTTCAGTCACAGCATGGGCGCCGCTTCTTTTCGGTCTCATGCCGAAGAAGCGGCTATCCTGCTGCAGGCGTTTTCCGCGTTTAATGCGTCGGCAACACTCATCCTGGATCCGTCGGCCGCCAAAATCGTGAAGGAAACCGAAGGATGCACCCGAAAAGAGGATTTCAGCAGGGCGATTTCGGAAACGGTCGAGATGACCGCCGAACGATTCTGGAAAACGGATTATGTCGATTTTTTAACCGGGCCGATGGCGGAAAACGGTGTCGAGCCGTATGCCTCCTGGAAAAAGCTTCCGCCGGACACTGTTCTCAAGCCCTACCATGATCCCGGCAGAATCAACATTGTCGTCGCCGGCGGTGAAACCGGCCCCTATTTGAAAGCCTGCGATTTCGGATATGTCGCCACTGTTTCCATCGATAAGTGGCGCGGAGATGCCGGCGATATGTGCGCTGACGGATCGTGTGGGTTGCCCGACGCGCCTGTTAATTATGATTAATCGGGCTCAATTTCTGAAAGGAGTTGATGGATATGGTAAGAATGGCCGATCTGCCGAAAATAGAACAAAAAATGCTCTCGGGCATGAAAAGCCCTGCCTTTGAAAGCCGTCCGTGGGTTACCGGTCCTCCGCTGAAACGGCGCAGGGTGGCGATGATTACAACTGCGGGACTGCACAAACGAACCGATCGACCGTTTCAAATGGGTCAACCCGGTTTCTACAGGGTGATCCCGGGTGATGCGAAGGCCAAAGAGATAGTCATGTCCCATGGCGCCGCCAGTTTCGATCGTACGGGTTACCAGCAAGATTTGAATGTTGTCTTTCCCCTCGACCGGTTGCATGAACTGGCGGATGAAGGCGCTATCGGCAGTGTGGCCGGCTATCACTATTCGTTCGGCACGCCGCTGATGCCTCAGGAAAGTGAAATGGCGGCTAATGAACTCAGTGACCTGCTCAAAAAAGACCGGGTCGACGCGGTTCTTCTGTTTCCCGTCTGACCGGGCTGCACGATCGCCGGTGGCGTTCTTGGTCATTTGATAGAAGAAAACGGTATCCCGACCGCTTGCATCAGCCTGATCCGCCCGCATTCCGAAAGGGTAAAACCACCCCGGTCACTGTGGGTGCCTTTTGAACTTGGCAGACCCCTGGGGGTTCCCAACGATCCGGAATTCCAGAAACGCGTGCTGTATACACTGCTGCAGTTACTGGAAAGAACCGACGGTCCGGTGATACTGGATGACTACCCTTATGATGCGCCTGAAACGGACGAAGCGGTTGCGGTTTTATCCTGCCCGGTAAGGTTCGACAGTCCGGCGACCGAAAGTGACGATCCACTGAAAAGCAGATTTCTAAGAGAAATTCAGGCAATGCAACCCTGGTACGAGATGGCTTTGAAAACTCGGGATCGAACATCATTGGTGGCAAGCGGACTTACGATCGATGATCTGGGAGACTATATCTATCGTTTCGCCAGGGGGGAACAGCCGGACAATCCTCACTCGGATGTTGATCCAACCGTTTCCCTGAAACTTGCCGTTGAGGATCTGAAGGGGTTTTACATCGAAGCCGTTACCGCGCAGCCCGGCCAGGAGAATTTGTCCAGCCAGGCCTTGAAGGAGTGGTTCTGGAATGAAACCATCGCCGGGGAGGTCTTGCTGACACTGATTAAAACCTGTTCCCGGAGTGAGGATGAAAAGCTTAAGATGACAGGCACCCGATTCCTCGCACCCATAGATATTCTTTTACAGCATAGGGATCTGGGAGCTTGATTTATTACTTATAAATGATATGTATGTTTTACATGGTTTTAATAGCGTGAATTCAGCGGTAGTTCCTACCATGGCTGAACAGCACGGCAGGTGAATGTCTTCCACGGGTCGTCCAAACGATAATATACTTCAATTATAAAGAAGGAGATACGGGCATGGCATTTACTATCACTTCAAAATCAGAGGTTCTTTTCGGCGAGGGGGTTTCACAACAGATCGGTGAGAAATTCGCGGGTTTTGGATGTAAACGCGTGTTCTGTGTCTACGACAAAGGCGTCAAGGCTGCCGGACTTGTGGATGGTATCGTGGCTGAGATTGAAAAAAAAGATATTTCCGTTGTTCATTTTGATGATGTTCTGCCCGATCCACCGGATACATTGGTCAATGAATGTGGCGAGTTTGCCCGAAAAGAAGGCGTGGACGGTGTGCTGGGTATCGGCGGCGGCAGCAGCATGGATACGGCAAAAGCCGTCAATTTGCTGCTGGGCAATCCCGGTGTTATCAGCCAGTATTTCGGTCAGGGCACACCCCACACCCCCGGCAAACCGTTGATTCTTGTGCCGACCTCCGCCGGTACCGCCAGCGAGATCACCGCCTTGTCGATCATCAGCGATACCAAAAACAAAATTAAAACAGGCATCGCAGGTCCGGCGACGAGTGCCACCCTGGCGGTGGTGGATCCCCTGCTGACACGCGGTCTGCCCCCCCATATCACCGCGGCCGCGGGAATGGATGCGTTTGCCCATGCCCTGGAAGCCTATACATCCGTTATTAACAACCTGATGTCCGACGCGTTGGCGGAAAAGGCACTGGAACTGATTATTACCTATCTGCCCAGTGCGGTAAAAGACGGTACGGATATGGAGGCCAGGACTCAGATGAGCTTTGCCTGCCTGATAGCGGGAATGTCCTTCAACGACGCCATACCTCATTTCGGCCATGCCTTCGGGCACGCCCTTGGCTGCTGCTATCACATTCCCCATGGGGTGGGGTGCGCGCTTGGACAACCGGGAGTCGTGGAGATAGCCGCCGATGTCATGCCGGAGAAGATCCGGAAATTGGGAGGCTTCTTTGGGCTGGTACTTGATGAAACCCTTTTTCCCGCTGAATTGGGCCGTCAGGTCAGCGACGCCGTTCTCGCTTTTTCAAGGGAGATCGGTATCCCCACTTTAAAAGAGCTTGATATCAAGGATTTGGACTTCGAGGAAATTGCCCGGAGTCTCATGACCGACATCTGTTATTCCTTTTTGCCCAAGCCGATGGATAAGACGGCGATTCTTGATAAGATAAAGGAGATTTACGCTGTTGGCGCGTAGCTAAAACAGATGAATTCAGCCGTTGTCACCAATATTCAGGGCTTCTCCATTCACGATGGACCGGGGATCAGGACGGTTGTCTTTTTCAAGGGGTGTCCGCTGTCATGCCGATGGTGTGCCAATCCCGAGTGTATCTCGAAAAAACCACAGGTGGGGTTTATAGAACGTCTCTGCCGGAATTGCGGCAAGTGTCTGGAAACCTGTCCGAACAATGCGATTCAACCCGGTGAAAACGTATACCGTATTGATCGGGATCGGTGCGATGCGTGCGGAATGTGCGTAGATGGTTGCCCATATAACGCGCTGGTTCGTTATGGTGAGATAATGACCGTCGCGGAAGTCTGGGACAAGGTGAAGCGCGACAAGATGTTTTATGATGAATCCGGTGGCGGTGTGACGGTGTCCGGGGGAGAACCGCTTTTAAACGCCGGATTTGTAAAAGAGCTGTTTGGGTTGTGTCAAAAAGAAGGGATCAATACCTGTGTGGAGACATGCGGGTTTGTAAGCCGGGAAGCCCTGATGGCGGTTGTCCCCGTGACCGATCGTTTTCTGTTTGACCTGAAACACGTGGATACGACAATCCATTTGCAATACACGGGTCAATCCAATAAAATGATTTTGGCAAATGCGGCATATCTGGTCCAGTCGGGGGCGAACATATTGTTTCGTCAGCCGCTGATACCGGGCATAAACGACTCCCCGGATCATATAAAAAAGGTTGCCGGTTTTTTGCACGGCCTGGGAGAAAAGGCCTTGAATCTGCAACTGATGCCATATCATCGGTTGGGCCAGGATAAATATAAGGCGCTTCATCTGACATATAACATGGCCGAAACGAGTATCATGACTGATGAGGGGATAGAATCCGTTAGAGAAGCGTATGTTGAGCAAGGTATTCATTGCTCCGTATCAAAATAGTTAAATCAGGAAGAGCCATTTTCAAAACGTTTTCCCGCCATGCGTGAAATGAGGCGCAAAGCGAATCCGCCAACGTGGAAACCGGGCGAAATGAAATGTTTTGAAATTGGCTGAGGAGAAGTAATGAGTGATATAAACACAGATCTGCTGGAAAAAATCGACGAAATCGAACTCAGTCCGAGACTGAAACAATGGAAAGCCGAGGTGAAGGATTCCGACTGGGCGCTTTTCGCGGACAGGGAAAAATGGACAGTGGCCTCATGGCTGGAAACGGAGGGCGAGGACCTTCAGATTCGACGGGCCAAGCTGTTCAAATCAATTGTCGAAAATGTCGAGATAAAAATCCTCGACACCGATGTCATTGTGGGCCGACTGACGCCAAGAGTGATCGGTTGCGCGACGGCTTTCGACATTTCAGGAGATTATATTCCGGATATCTGGAAAGAGGATGCGCAGCTGAATGTCACCCTGGATGCGAATGTCGGTCTGGACGCCGACAGTCTGGAAACATTGCGAAAGAGTGCCCGGTTGTTCGGGGGAAAGACAGCGCCAGAAATGACATACAAGGCATGGGAAGCGATTGTCGGTTCCTGGGCAAGAGATGCTGAAAAGGCGAAACTGAAGGACCCGTCCCTGGATACCGGTCTCTTCGGGCAGTGCACTTCCGTTTTGATGTGGAAGACGATCCTGAACAACGGGCTCAGAAGCTTTATCAATGAGGCCGAGGGGCGGATACAGGCGTTTACCGCGAACCAGGAGACGGACATAGACAAATTGTATTTCTGGAAGTCTGCTATTATCGTCTGTGAAGCCGCCATCAACCATTCACGAAGGTATGCTGTTTTGGCCAGGGAAATGGCCAAGACAGAGAAAAATGCATCGAGAAAAGAAGAGCTTCTTGAAATTGCCGGAATCTGCGAAACCGTACCGGAGAATCCCGCCACAACCTTTCATGAAGCCCTCCAGGCAATGTCGATCATCGGCGTATGCAAGAATTACGAAAATCCGATGCACAACAACCCCCAGTGGGGACGAAGCGACCAGTATCTGTATCCGTTCTTCAGCAATGACCTGGAGAAAGGGACGATTACCATCGAAAGGGCCGCCGACCTGATGGCGGAACTGATCGGCCGCTGGGGAACCCAGACGTTTGTTGCATCGGAAAGCCTGAAGGAGTCCCACCAGATAAACTTCGGGATCAACAATATCATGATCGGCGGCGTCGATAAAAACGGAAAGGACGCCTCGAACGAGTTGAGTTATCTTTTCCTTCATATGGTCAGCCTGCTGCAGCAGTCGTCGCCCACCGTGGGGCTGAGATGGAACAGGGGCACCCCCGACTGGCTGATGCGTAAAGCCATCCGGACGAATATGGCCACAAAGGGCGGTATTCCTCTTTTCGAGAACGATGAGGTGGTAATCCCCCACTTTGTGGCGGAAGGGATCCCCTATGAAGAGGCTTCCGAGTGGTGCGGATTGGGGTGCGTGTATCCCTGTCTGCCGTCACGGGCGGAACACTACGGCGCCGAAGGCGTCGCCGCCGTCAATCTGGCCGCCATGCTTCATCTTGCGCTTCATAATGGATTGGATGTCAACGGGAAACGGACGGGGGTGGAAACAGGGGAGGCTAAAGAATTCAAAAGCTGTGAGGAACTCTATGCCGCTTTTTTAAAGCAGCACGAACATATTACACACCGGGCATTCATGTTGGGTGCGGTGGCACGGAAGGTACAATCGAAATATCTCAGACTGCCGTTTCTCTCGGTGGTGGGTATTGCCAAGAGCATGGAACTGGGTCAGGATCTTCTGTTTCCACATCCCGACTGTGCCATGTTCGGTATCTCGGACCGGGCGATCATCGATGTCGCGGATTCCATGATCGCCATCAATAAGCTGGTGTTCGAGGAGAAGCGCCTGACCATGGCGGAGCTGCTTGGGGCGCTGGACAGCAATTTCGAAGGTGAACGGGGTGAAGAGATTCGAAGGCTGTGTCTCGCGCAACCCAAGTACGGAAACGACATCGATGAAGTAGACAATCTGGTGGCAAGAATCAGCCAGGATTCCTATAACATTATCAGAAGCTATGATAACGCCCCCTTCCCGAACTACACTGTCGCCCGGGAAGGACTTGCCTGGCACTACTTCGGTGGTCTCGGCGCAGGGGCCCTGCCGAACGGCAGAAAAGCATTGGAGCCGCTGTATGACGGCTCCATGTCGCCCATGAGGGGCGCCGACAAAAACGGCCCCACCGCCGTGCTTCGTTCCGCGATCAAGGCGGGGTTCAAGGAGTCTTATGCTTCGGTCCTGAACCAGAAATTCTCCGCGAATATTATCAAGAGCGAGGAGAGCATCGATAAACTGGTTGCCTACACCAATGCTTTTATGGCAAACGGCGGTTCCCACATTCAATACAACATGGTGGATACCGATGAGTTGAAAGACGCGAAGATAAATCCTGAAAAGCATAGTGACCTGATCGTACGGATCGGGGGATTCAGCGCCTATTTCACACAGCTTTCTCCTGACATTCAGGATGATGTGATCAACAGGAATGAACATAATTTATAGCGTATTCAAATTTGTTGCAATAAAATTTAAAAGGCACCCGTTTTTTCAATCAGTTGCAGAGCGGAAAAGTAAAATATAAAACATATTCTTGGAGGAAAACATGCAGAATTGTAAGATGTTCATAAACGGTGAATGGGTTGATGCCGTTTCCGGAAAAACATTTACGACAGTCAATCCAAGCACTGGCGAAGTGCTTGGAAGCGTTCCTCTTGCGGATAAAGAGGATGTCGATAAGGCCGTAAAAGCGGCAAACGAGGCACTTCCCGCATGGGCGAAGGCGACACAGTCAGACAGGGCAAAAGCGATACTTCGCCTCGCCGCACAGGTCAAAGAAAACGCAGCGGAGCTTGTTGACCTCGAAGTAAACGAGCACGGGACACCGGTAATGCTCGCACGGGGTTTCGCCATGGGTGCAGTTGATCAGCTTGAATATATCGCTTCCATAAGCCGCGGGATAATGGGCCAAGTGCTTCCACAATCAATGCCCGATACGATCGGTTATCTGAAAAGAGTGCCGATCGGTGTTTGCGCCGTTATTACCCCCTGGAACGTGCCATTGATGATGATGCTCAGCATGGTTGGCCCGGCGGTGGTCATGGGAAACACCTGCATCCTCAAACCCGCGAGCGTCAATTCAATCCTCGGTGTAAAATTCACTGAATTGATGGAAAAGGCGGAATTTCCAAAAGGTGTCGTAAACCTGGTTACCGGCCCCGGCGGCAGCGTAGGGGATGCCCTGTCGACCCATCCAGGTATTGACATGGTACGGTTTACAGGCGCCAGTGATACCGGAAAAGTCATCCTGAGAGCCGCCAGCCAGACGGTGAAGAAATGCGTTATGGAGCTGGGCGGTAATAACCCGGTCATTGTCTGCGAAGACGCAAATGTTGAAAAAGCCGCCAAACTGCAGGCCGGAAGACATTACGGTAACAGTGCCCAGAATTGTTCGACTCCGGGCAGGTTTTATGTGCATGAAAAAGTATATGATAAATTCGTACAAGTGTTCACCGACGAAGTAAAGAAAATCAAGGTAGGGCTGCCATGGGAGGAATCCACAAATATGGGACCCATGGCGAATCTTCAGCAGCTTGAAAGGGTGGCATACCTGATCGGCACAGCCAGGGAACAGGGAGCGAAAATAGTATGCGGCGGGGAAAGGCCGAATACCGCACCTTTGGATAAAGGTTACTTTCTGACGCCCACAGTCGTAGCCGATTGTGAACACGACATGACAATTGCCAAAGAAGAAATTTTCGGGCCTGTTGCGTGCATACTGAAATTCTCCTCCGAGGATGAAGCCATTAAACTTGCAAATGATTCGGCGTATGGACTCTGCGCAGTTGTTTGGACGGAAGACGGTGCAAAGGCATTGAAAATGACCGATGACCTTCGAGTGGACAGCGTGTTTATCAATATGCCGAGAATGATGACCCCCGAATTTCCATGGGGCGGAAACGTAAGGGAAAGTGGTGTCGGCAAATCGGATTCGGTCTGCGGCATGGAGGAATTCACCGATCTGAAGTTTATTTGTACGTCCTATACCGGATAAAATGATTTTTAAGAGCCGGTCTCAAAACGCTCCATAACCAAAGCTTAATAACTTTGTATAAACAGATTATCTCGCAAAGCCGCCAAGGACGCCAAGAAAAACTTTTTTATAATAAGCAGTTATCTTTGTGTTCTTTGCGTCTTTGTGAGAGACATAGTTTTTATACCATTTTGTAGCAGTTTAAGAAGTCACATTGAATTCTGACCTGTTATCTATGCTAAAGGAGCAAAATCCTTGACATCAAAATATTCAAACCTGCTGCAGCCCATCAAAGTCGGAAACCACATTCTAAAAAACCGTATCACCAGTGCCCCGATCTATAATTTCCTGGCTTCCTACGACAATCACGTCACCCGGGAAATGATCGAGTTCTCCAAGCCCGTGGGAAAGGGCGGAGCTGCGACGGTCACACTTGGCAGCGGGTTTATCAACCGGGTATTGCCGCCCGCGGCGCACCATATTGTCGGGATGAGTGATGACTTTATGGTGGTGTATCTCTCGGAATGGTGTGAAGCGGTGAAACGGTATGGCGCCAAGGCCTGTGTTGAGCTGGTACCGATGGCTTCCTATTTCGGCACCCATGAAGTTGAAAGCTCCGTGGGCATTCCGATGGAAATCGACTGTAATTTACTCACCGAAAAGGAGCTGAAAGAATTTATCGAGGACTACGCAAAGGCCGCGGCCACGGTGCTGAAGGCCGAAGGGGAGATGCTTCTGCTGCATGGCGCCCATTGCCAGTTACCGGCGTTGCTTTTTTCGAAAGTATTCAATCGACGAACCGATCAGTACGGCCCCCACTCCTTTGAAAATCGGTGCCGGTTCGCGGTGGAAGTCCTGGATGCCATTCGGGCCGAGGTGGGCAATAAGCTTGCGATCGAGTACCGTATCAGCGCCATTGACATGGTTCCCGGATCCCCTGAAATCGAGGAAGTCATTGAATTCGTCAAAGTCATCCAGGACAAAATCGATCTGCTGCATGTCTCCCGTGGGAATCTGGCCATCAACAAGCTGACCCCGTTCATTTTTCCGCCGGCTTATATGGATCACAATATCAATATTGAGCTTGCCGCCCGGTTTAAAAGCGCTTTGCATATTCCGGTGAGCGTGGTCGGCGCGGTGACTCTTGAGGAGGGGGACAGAGCGATCGGTGACGGCAAAGTGGACATGGTCGCATTGGGCCGTCAATTGCTTGCAGACCCGGAAACCGTGAACAAACTGGAACGGAGCCGGCCAGAGGAGATTCGTCCCTGTATCCGCTGCAACACCTGCATCAGCCGTAGCCATTTCGGGATGAAACCGCCGAGATGTTCGGTCAACCCCGTGTTCGGACGGGAACTGGACTATCAGTGCCCGCCGATGCCGAAAGAGAAGAAAAAAGTGGTTGTTGCGGGAGGCGGGCCCGCCGGACTCGAAGCGGCCAGGACGCTTGCCGGAAGGGGACATGACGTTATCCTGTTTGAAAAGAGTGATCGGCTGGGAGGGCTTATTCGGTGTGCCAGCGAAGCCCCTTTCAAAAAAGATCTGAGGAAATACCTGGAGTGGTCTATTCGGATGACGAAACAATACGACAACATCGATGTAAGACTCTCCACCGAAGCAACACCTGAACGAATTGCTGAAGAAAAACCGGACGCCTTGATTGTCGCGATAGGGGGCAGTCCCAATCGCCTGAAGCTGACCTGCCGGGATAGGTCGAGAGTGGTTTGGGTCGTCGATCTTGAAAAAGGCGATGTTCCCATTGGCGAAAAAGTTCTGATTGCCGGCGCGGGACTGACCGGCTGTGAGACCGCTCTTACGCTTTTACAGCAGGGTAAAGCCGTCACGGTGATCGATCTTCTGCCCCGGGATGAACTCGGCACCGGCTCTTCCCCGATAAACGCATACGCGTTGTTTAATGAATTGGAAGAGCACCATTTCGATTTGAAAACCGAGACCAGACTGATCGATGTTACAAACGAATTCGTTATTGTCCAAAAGGACGGCCGGGAAGAAAAACTGGTGTTCGATACGGTGATTCTGGCGCTGGGACTCAAACCATATGCCAACGATGACACTGTTCACGGATTGAGGGCTGCAGTGGCCGAAAGTTATGTTGTCGGTGACGGCAACAACAACCCGGGGGGAGTCTGGAATGCCGTCACCAGCGGTTTTGATGCCGCGATGGCGATATGATAGATACTTTCCGATATAAGTGTTCGGCCGTTCGTTCAAAGACCACTCCCAGTTTATCCATCCTGCTTCTAAGTGTACTGGGGTGTACGCCCAGGATGGCTGCCGCCTCTCTCTCCCCCTGAATTTTCCCGTCTGTATATTCGAGAGCAGCTTCAATATAGACATCATTGATAAAGCTTAGAAAATAATATCATGGTCTTCGGGGTGAATGCCCCGTAGCCGTCGGTTCCCGTATAGATACCTCCGCAATTCAATTTTATATAAAAAAACAAAAAAGATATGAATGCATTACCGTGATTTCACCTTGACGATCATCTGTGATTCTGAAATATATTTGAGTATCATCAAAGATAAGCTCCTATCGATTTAATAACTTTTGCCACTAATGTTGATCATTAAAAATATCAGATCTTTATCAGCGGGTTGCTGCTTTTAACGGGTTTTGCTGAAAAACCGAAAGGAGACAGACCCTTTGTTTCCGGGATCATCAATACGAACATTTCAGAGGGCAAATTGAAAAACTTTAGAAACTTAGAGGCGGAAAAGAGAACCCAGAAGGATGAAACGCTGTACGGATCTATTATCCAGGCCGCCATGGACGGCTTCTGGCTGTTGGACAGGGACGGCAATATCCTGGAGGTAAACGATGCCTATTGTGAAATGAGCGGTTATACCCCCCAGGAACTTATGAAAATGCATGTTTCGGACATTGTCACTTTTAAGTCAGAAGCAGAGATCGCTGATAAAATGAAGGCGGTTTATAAGGTGGGCAAAGACCGTTTCGTCCAGATGCACCGGCGCAAAGACAGGAGCCTTTTTGAAGTTGAAGTAACGCTTTGGTGTCAACCGGGGCGGAAAGATTTTCAAGCGGGCCTTTTGAGGGATATCTCCGATCAAAAAAAATCAGAAGAAGCTCTGATCGCAAAGACAGATCGGTTTAACTACAGTCTGGACCTGTTTTTTATCGCGGATACGGACGGTTATTTTCGGCGGTTGAACCCTATATGGAAAAAAACGATAGGCTATTCATCAAAAGAACTGGAAGGCAAACGGTTTCTGGACTTGATTCATCCCGACGATATCGAAGCAACAAAGATAGCGCTGGGAACGCTTAAAAATCAAAATGAAGTATTGAGTTTTGTTAACCGCTATTGTGCAAAGGACGGAAATTATCACTGGATAGAGTGGCATGCCTTTCTCGAACGGGACACTATTTATGCAACAGGGCATGATATTTCAAAGCGGAAACAGGTGGAAGAAGCACTAAACCAAAGTGAAGAAAAATACAGAACCATTCTTCAGACGGCAATAGATGGCTTTATGCTTATAGATAAGTATGGGAATATAGTAGATGTCAATGATACCTATTGTAAAATGAGCGGCTATACGCGGGAGGAGCTTTTAACTTTAAATGCAGGGGTTCTCGAGGATAGTGAGCCATCTGAGGAAATAGAAGAACTGATAATTGAAATCGTCGAGAAAAAAACCTCTCGATTTGTACGCAGGCATAAAAGAAAGGATGGAACTCTTTTTGATGTTGAGATCAGTACCCAATATTGGGCGAAAGATGGCGTTTTTGTGTGTTTTATCAGAGATATTACAGAGAGCAAAAAGCTTCAAGAGACACTTGCTGAATCACTCGAACGATTAGATCTCGCCACCAATGCGGCTCAATTGGGCATTTTCGATTGGGACATCAAGAATAACAGGTTCATCTGGGATGACGGCATGTATTCACTTTATGGGATGCAAAGAGATGACCCTGAAACGCTTTTAGATACCTGGTCAAATATGCTGCATCCTGATGATCGGGATGGTTTCAACAGGGCTGTCGATCAGGCGCTGCACAACAGTATGGCGTTTGACGCTGAATTTCGGACGATTTCATCGGATGAATCCATTAAATATATCAAGGCTACGGGTAAGGTTTTTAGAGACCCGAATGGCGAGCCGATACGAATGATAGGCGTGAACTTTGATATTACAAAAAACAAAGAGATGGAATCCCAGCTTCAACACGCCCAAAAAATGGAATCCATAGGAACCCTCGCAGGAGGAATAGCGCATGATATAAACAATATACTTTCTCCTATCATGATGCATGCGGAATTGGCCATGGACGATCTTCCTCCTGATAATCCGCTTCAGGATTCCATGAGAGAGATATTTTCCGCCGGTGAACGGGCCAGGGATCTGGTGAAACAGATAGTCACTTTTTCGCGTCAAAAAATCGAAAAAAAAGTCCCTTTGCGCTTTTCGCGGATTGTAACGGAATCCCTGAATTTCCTGCGGTCAACCGTACCCGCCACAATCAATATCCAGTACGACAATAGATCCTGTAAAGATACTGTCCTTGCGGATCCGACACAACTTAAGCAAATTATTGTAAATCTTTGCGCGAATGCGGCTCATGCCATGCGGAAGGCCGGCGGCTCATTGGAAATCACCCTGGATAATTTAAAAATACCATCGATTGAGGCCGGCAACGTCCCTAATTTGAAACCGGGGGATTATTTGAAAATTACAGTCAGAGACAGCGGCGTCGGTATTCCTGAAAAGATCATCGGTAGAATATTTGAGCCTTACTACACAACCAGAAAATTTGGAGAAGGAACGGGTCTGGGCCTTGCCATAACCCATGGCATCGTTCGAAATCATGACGGAGACATTACCGTTGAAAGCAAGGTCGACCAGGGATCGACATTTACGGTATATCTTCCTGTAAACAACGCCGAAGTCCCCGATGATGATGAAAATATATCCGAAATTCCACGAGGAAGCGAACACATTCTTCTTGTTGATGATGAACCTGCGGTACTAAAAATAGTCGGCAGAATGCTTGAGAGATATGGTTATCGTGTCTCCTCTGCAACGAGTGGCACGGAAGCGCTCTCGATTTTCCATAACGATCCGGATTCTTTTGATATTGTTGTCACGGATATGACCATGCCGGATGTTACCGGAGAGATATTGGCTAAAGAGATAATGGCGATTAAACCTGGAATGTCTGTAATATTATGTACCGGATTCAGCGACAGCATGGATGAACAAAAAGCAAAAGAGATCGGTATCAAATCGTTTGTTATGAAACCTATTGCTAAAAATGAATTTGTAAAGACCGTAAGGGCTGTTCTGGATCAGGATAAAGATATGGGGAGAGAAGGGTAAGCGCTATCGGTTGGATCTGAAGGTTAAACACTGAGAAGTTGCCCCCTTATAATGGCTAAACGCATGTATTTAAGACCAAAGTGAAGCTTTGGAAAAACAGATGAACTCAGAGTTTTCAGAAAGTTGTTTTTCTGTAAGACAACGTTTTTTATTGTTTTGTCCTTTTCCTTCTTCTTTTCTGGGGAATCAGATCTTTCATTGTTATACGTTTACCAAAACACAGCAAAATATCCCCGGGCAGTATCTCACGATCACCCCCTGGGTTGGGTATGGAGATGCTTCCTCTAATAATGTTCAGTACAAGTATATCCCTTTCCCTGAGATTGCTGTCCTTAAGAATTTTATGGGCCAGGCTGGAATTCTTTACGACGGGTATTTCCGCTATGGAGTAGCCTGCCTTCAGGGTCAGGCGCTGTCTTATATCCACCTCGGGAAATCCCGCGGCTTCTTCAAGAAATTCGATAACCGCATCGGCGATATCTATGCCGGTCGCTTTTTCAATTCCTTCCAATCCGGGTGAAGAATTAACTTCCATTACCTGGGGGCCTTCCTTACTTTCAAGAAGGTCAACCCCTGCTACGTTTAATCCAAGAATTTGAGCCGCATAAATGGCACAGTTTTCATACTGGGGATCGAGCGTAACAGCTTCAACCCTGCCGCCCCGGTGCACATTGCTTCGGAATTCATCTCCTGTCGCTATTCTCCTCATTGCGGCCACAACTTTTCCACCGACCACAAAGCAACGAATGTCTCTTCCTTTACTTTCAGCAATAAATTTTTGTATCAGAACATTATGTTTTGTACTCTGAAGGGTTTCAACAATTGCCTGGGCGGCTTTTTCAGTGTCGGCTAGAATAACGCCGACGCCCTGAGTACCTTCCAGAAGTTTAATGATAACCGGCGCACCACCCACTTTCTTAATGGCGGGAAGTATCGAATCTCGCCGGTTTACAAACGCACTTGTTGGCGTACCGATATTGTGTCTGCTTAAAATCTGACTGGCCCTCAGTTTATCCCGTGAAATCCTGATGGCCTGCGATGAATTCAGGGTCGGAACCCCCATCTGTTCAAGATGACGAACAACCGCGGTGCCAAAAAAGGTTATAGATGAGCCAATTCTTGGTATAGCCGCATCATACCGGCTGAATGGTCTGTTACTGTAATAAAGATCCGGCCCCTCCTGGTCCACCAGAATTGAAAATTTTAACGTATCTAAGATACGAACGTCATGACCCCTTGTTCGCGCAGCCTCTTTTAACCGTTTTGTGCTGTATGCTCTTGGATTTCTTGAAAGAATGGCAATTTTCATACATAATACCTTTTCAATTCCGAGTCGTGTTCAGTTAATGGAATTGTGGATATATTTCATTGGGATCCCAGTCCTCCACAAACGAAAAGTCGTCCGGATCATTTTCCGTTTCCGCGGAACGGGCGATATGAAACAGCGCATCGCCTTTGTTTACGAGAGGAAGACGGGTATTGGAAATTACGATGCCTTCCACGGAAGATTTTACGGTCACTTCATTCTCGCCCATGGGCCCTGAAATCCGGGCCAGTCGACTACCTTTTGCAACATATCCGCCGAGCGGACAATCGATTCTTAATATGCCGCTCTGGGGGGCCCTTACCCATGTGCTCGATTTGGCAATTACCGTATTGAACTTTGATTTATAGGGCCTGCCCTTCAACATTCCCAGTATCCTCATCACAGACAGTATCCCCGCAACACCGAGCCGGATCGAGAACTCGTCAAAACGAAGGACTTCTCCGGCTTCGTAAAGCAGAAACGGTTTCCCGTTCTCAATAACAGACTGGCGGAGAGAACCGTCTCTGATATTTGCGTTCAGAATAACGGGCGCGCCAAATGCGCTGGCGAGTTTCACGGTTTCATTATTGTCAAGATTTGCCCGAATCTGGGGAAGGTTAAACCGATGACCGGAAGCCGTGTGGAGATCAATGCCATGCGTACACTTATCAACGATTTCATCCGTGAAAAGTCTGGCCAGGCGCGAAGCGAGTGATCCCTGTTCATTTCCGGGGAATGACCTGTTGAGGTCCCTTCGGTCCGGCAGATAGCGCTTGAGGGATAAAAAACCATGAATATTCACAACGGGTACGGCTATCAGTGTTCCCTTCAAGTGTGAAAGCAATTTATGGGAGAGGAGACGGCGGATTATTTCGACGCCGTTTATTTCATCACCATGTATGACCCCGGAAACAAAAAGCCTCGGTCCCTTATTCTTTCCGGAAATCACACGAACCGGAATGGTGATGGGCGTATGAGTATAAAGCTCCCCCGCCTGGAGTTCAACCAATTTCGATTCTCCGGGTTTAACAATATGCCCGTTTATCTCGAAAATTTCATTTGTCTGCCTGTTTTTCATGAGTTGTATTCTGGTTCTTATTTCGTTTGCTTTTGAAAGGCTTTCCAAGAGTAAAGGAATGGTGGGGATCGATTATCAGTTTTTCAGATATTGCCGAGCGACCTATAAGAAGCCTGAACCGCATATTTGCACGATTTGTCAGACTCAGGTCAACCGGCCATTTCTCACCCCCGACCACAATAGAAGTCCGTATGATATACCTCAGTTCAGGGTGCCCTCCCGAATCCACAATACGTCGCTGGTCTATTACATCGGCAGTGCATATGATACCATTTTTATCGCTTTTCTGGCTTGGATGAACGCCGAATCGAACCAACGGTTTTTCGGAACTGCCCGTCGGTTCAATGAAATATGTATGAAGTGCGGATGTTCTGGCCCCGGTATCCATTTTTGCTTTTATGGATTTAATTCCAAGATCCGGTATTGAAATCCATTCACGCCAGCCGACGATTAATTTGTTTTCAATTTTCCTTGAAGCCGACATTTAATATTTATATATGCCTTTCAAATAGTTACTGCCGTAGAAAGTCTTTGCTGTTCTGTTCATGCCTTTAATGTAAATGTAGTATACATTCTTTTTTAAAATATTTGCAATGGCTCATACCTCAACCGCATGAAAACAAGACGGAAATATAATTTATTGTTTAATATCAATAATTTGTGAACTGGCAATTGAAATGGAAAGCGTTGTTTGATAGACTTTAAAACGAACCGCGAAAATCATCGAAAGGGGGCGACCATGCGATAATTGCATCCGGCGGGAAGCAGAACCAAATATTGACAACATAAAGTGGTGAGCCATGATCGATATCCAAAATATGACCGTTGCCATCGTTGATGACATGGAAAACATGTGCAAGTCCGTTCGCGGAATGCTCAAGATTTTGAAATACGGAAAAAAGTTCTTTTTCGGGCATAATGGAAGGGAGGCCCTGGAAATACTGAAGCGGAATGAAGTCGATCTGCTGATTATGGATTGGAATATGCCGGTGATGAAAGGCGTCGAAGCCCTCGGCCACATAAGGGAAGATGAGTCGCTGCGGGATATGCCGGTGATTATGGTGACGGCCGAGGCAAACAGGGAGATCGTAGCGGAGGCGGCCGAGTCCGACATCGACGCATACATTCTCAAACCGTTAACCATAAAGTCTTTGGGCGACAAAATAAAATGGGTGGTGGAAAATGCCAACGATCCGCCGCCACTGGTGAAGCTTCTTAAAAAAGCAAGGGATGAGAGGGGGGCCGGGAATACCAAGCGTGCTCTCGAATACCTTCAGGCCGCCGCCCAGACGGACCCGTCCTCATCGAAGCCGATCAGGGAGATGGGGAAAATTTATTTTGATGCCCGGGAATACAAAGCGGCTGAAAAATGGCTCCTGAAGGCAGCCGAGATGAATCGTTACGACGTCTTTGCGTTTCATTGGCTGGGAGAGCTTTACCTGAAAAAGAACGACATCGAAAACGCCGCAAAATATTTCGACAAGGCCATGCAGGTCAGCCCCAGGCATGTGGACCGGGGTATCTATTTCGGCAAGGCGCTGATTCAAAAAGGGCTTTTGGACAAGGCGAAGAAGGTATTTGACAAGAGCCTGAATCTGGCAGGCGACGAACCGGATCTGAAGGAGGAGGTCGCGGAATTCTGTATGAAAAACGAGGTCTACGATTACGCGATTCACCTCTATAAATCGGTACTGCAATCGAAACCGGACAGAACGGATATCATGATGAATCTCGGGGTGATGATGGCCACAAAGAAAGAGAGCCTCGATGCCGTACAATATCTTTCAAAAGTGGAAAACAAGGAGCCTGAAAATATTGAGGTAAAACTTCACCTTGCGAAGTGTTTTATGGATGTCGACCAGATGCTTCGGGCGGACAGGGTTGTCCGGAGCATATTGAAAATCGATCCGGAAAATGAAGAGGCAAAGGAGATGCTGCGGTCGCTTACATGATTCGTCAGCGAAAAAAACAAAATGAAACATCTTGATAATGAATTGATACATGCTGTGAGACGTATGGCCGCCTTGACGGGGCGGCGTGATCTCGATCACCAGGAAAAGCTTCAATACCTGCTTCAGGAGATGGTCCAGCTGATGGACGTGGAAAAAGGGACCATCATGATTTTTTCCGGTCGTAAATATCTTGAAGTAAAGGCTTCCACTACTCCCGGGTTGATTGGTGTAAAGCAGAGTATTGAATCTGAAAGCCCGTCTGCGTGGGTGTTCAAAAACAAAAAGACACTCTATGTGGACAGGGATAACCCGTTTAAAAGTTCAAAGAGTGCTGAAAAGCGCAAGTACAAGAAGGAGGCGTACCTGCTGGCCCCCATCCTGAGAGGACAGAAGGCCATCGGGGTGATCGGTGTCACCGATAAAAAGGGTGGAGATCTTTTCAGCGAGGAAGAACAGTCGCTGCTTTTCGATCTTGCGGGGCAGATGATTTCCGATATCGAGAATTATCGTTTGACGGAATCACTGAAAAAAAAGAAACGGGAACTTCAGAAAAAGAATGAACAGCTCAAGCATCTTGAGAAGCTGCGGGAAGAACTATATCATATGTTGATTCATGACCTTAAAGGACCACTATCCAGTGTGGTTGCCAACCTTGATATCCTCTCTTACACGGTAAAAGGGGAAGATCATGAATATGTTTCAGAAGCACAGGCGGACTGCGACACGTTATTTCGCATGACATCCGATCTGCTGGATGTCGCGCGTCTCGAGGAGGGCCGCCTTAACCTGATATATGAAAAAATTCGCCCGGACCAGCTTGCGGCCGAGGCACTGTCGAGGGTGGTCGGCGTTGCCCGGGGGTACGATGTCTCCGTGGAGATCACACCCGGTGACGATGTGGGCGCAACAGCATTTGACGGGGATCGGGGGATTCTTCTCAGGGTGCTTCAGAATCTCATCATGAATGCGGTCCACCATTCAAGAAGAGGGGACACGCTGAAGGTCGTTTTCGGCCGGATGGAAAAAGCAGACATCCGTTTTCAGGTGTATGATCATGGCCCCGGTGTGACAAAAGAACACCAGGAAACTATTTTTGACAAGTTTTTCCAGGTCGACGACAAAAACCGAGGAACGCAATATTCCACCGGGCTCGGACTGACATTCTGTAAAATGGCGGTGGAAGCCCATGGCGGCAGTATCGGCGTGGAAAGTGACGGTAAAACCGGAAGCTGTTTCTGGTTTCGCCTGCCTTTATCCAACAAGTAATCATCCTCCATAAGAGACAAAAGAGAGGGGCTTACGGTTCTTTTTCCGTGACTATTCGGGCGGATTTCCCACCAGCCCTAGCAGTACGGCGCCAAACAGCGGGCCGGCGGCAAGGAGCCACCACACGATATCGAAACTGCCGCTGATATCGATGGAGAGTCCCAGCAGTACGGGACCCAAAATGGATGCGATCTGGAAAATGCTGCCTGTAACGCCGCTGGCCGAAGCCGCCCACCGCTCACCGGAATATTCCGATACCATCAGCGGCGCAAAGGTGTTGGCATAGCCGTTGAGAAAACCAAAGAGAGCGGCGATGGCGGTCAGAAGCGTAAAGGATTCCAGGTATCCAAACAGCAGCACCAGGGGAATCATGGCGATATAGCCGATGATGAGGGTGCCTTTTTTGTTGTTGGTTCGGTCGGCAAGATAACCGCCCGCAATCGGGCCTAAAACACCTCCCAGTCCAAACAGCGTCATTGTGAGACCGGCCTGGGCCAAAGTGAAACCAAGGTTTTTCAGCGCGGTATTGCTCCAACTGATGAATCCGATTTGAACCCACATCAGGCAAAACCCCACGGCGGCCAAAAGCATCAGGTTTCGGTTGCCGAAGATAAAGCGCAGGCCGTCCATGAAACCCGTGTCTCCGGTACTCGTGCCTGTTTTATCCTTCATGACAAACAGGATCACGGCCGAGAGAATGATGGCCATCCACCCCACAAAGGTAAAGGCTGCTTGCCATGAAAAGCTGTCGATCAGCGCGGGAACGATCTGATTGGCCAGCAATACACCGGCCGTGGGTGAGAGCATCATAATGCCGAATGCCATGCCCCGCTCTTTTGGGTCGAACCAGGAGGTTACCGACCGAACACAGGCAGCATAGACCGCGCCGGCGCCCAATCCCCCCAATACC
This sequence comes from Desulfobacterales bacterium, assembly GCA_963677545.2. GTDB lineage: Bacteria > Desulfobacterota > Desulfobacteria > Desulfobacterales > JAFDDL01 > JBECKW01. The sequence goes on from CAXXKH010000032.1 coordinate 494,532, forward strand.
CTCAGCCAGAATCCCGTCATAAAGCCGTCGATGTGTGCCATGCCCAGGGAGGAGATCCCTTCCAGCAGCATGGCGCCGAACAACAGATAGCGGACGCCAAAGCGGTCGGCCAGGACACCCGCGGGAATATGGGTGAGTACATAACCGATGTAAAAGGCGCTCATATACATGCCGGAGCGAGCCATGTCGATACCCAGGTCCGGGGCGGCCACGGCGATCATGGGGGGCCAGGTGAACATGAAAACAAACGGGTTCGATAGCATTACGATTGAGCAGATCAGCGAAGCGGCCGATGTTTCAGTCGGCGCCTTCTACCACCATTTTGGTTCTAAAAATGAAATTCTGAATGAAATTTTCAAAAGGGGAGATGACTATTTCTGCAAAAATGTCATGTCCCGCCTGGCTGGAGAGACCACGGCTGAAAAAATTGTCAGTTTTTTCAGCCATTACGCCAAGTTTAATATCGATTGGGGGGTTGACTATGTCAGTGCGCTTTTTAAAACGCAAAGCAGTACGTTGGCCAGCAGCAACCGTCTGATGTTCACCGCTTTACGTGATTTGATTTCCGAAAGCGTTGAATCCGGTGAACTTACATCCCACATGACCCCGGAAGAGATTACGGAACTGCTGTTCACAACCGCCAGAGGATTGACGTACAATTGGTGCCTCTGCAATGGCGGATTCTCTTTAGAGGAAAAAATGCGTCAATATATGAACTTTCATGTCACTGCCTTGTATGCAATCGGCCATTGATTGAAATGATACAGAACGGAGAGCGCCGCCGCCGGCTGGTTTGATACGGCGGCGGCGATAGGGTGAGTGCCTATTTATATTTATCGGTCGGCCCGGCAATAAAATACACGATGGGATATTGAACATTCCGGATAATAAGTGGTCCGTGCTCAATACCGGCCGGGATATAAGAGGTGAAGCTTTTGGTGATCGTATGGGTTTCGCCGTCTATGGTGAACTCGATTTCAGCACCGAGAGAATTGATATCGTCATAGTTGTAACCGTAAAACCCGATCATCTCCCCCCAGTCGTGTGTATGGGGCGCCACCATGGTCACGCCTTCCTTGAATTCGTCCCCCGGGACAATCCATGAGGATTCACTGTAGAACTTCGCACCGGGAGTTACTTCACTATCCATGTGAACAATTTTCCGAAACAGTTTCGGGTCCAGTTTGGTTCTGAATGAGGGGAGTACAAGACCCGGTTTGTCGGAAATTACAAAATTCTTCTCATATTTTCGTTCGGCCATTTTTTGCTCCTGTGCCTGAGAATCTGTTTTTTGTTAAGGCAATTTCAAAACGCCTTGTTTGGATCAATCTCAACGAAAAACGGATTGAAACAACCCAGAGGGTTGGTCGAAAATTTCAATCGGCTCGCTGTCGACTGTAGACAGTTGACTCTATGTGTAAATGCCGCCGGGTCCCACCGTGTAATGGAAAAACGGCGCATCCATTCTGCGGGTGATCAACGGGCAATGGGTTACCCCGGCAGGGATGTAGCATAGAAAACTCTTGTCCAGTATGTACATCTCATCTTCCATCCAGAATTCGATTTCACCCCCGAGGTCGGAGGGGTCATCCGGGTTGCATCCGAATATGGTCAACACTTCGTCGAAGTCATGCTTGTGCGCTTTAATGGGAGCGTCTTCTTTGGTGACCCGCCTCATTTGTTTCAACTCTTCGGGATCGATCGGGCGCTGTCCTTTGAAATGGGGCGGCCAGATCCAGGTGGACTCGGCGTAAAAACACCCGGGAAGCACTTCGTTGTCCATCCAGGTTATGTGCTCCAGCATGTGCCGGAATCCGTCCTTATCATATCCCTGGTGAATATCCTGGGGACCTTTATAGGCCGGCATCTCTTTAACATCTTTCAGTTCGGTGCAGATATATTTACTGAAATTCGATTCTGCCATTTTTTGGACTCCTTTTCATTAATTATAAACGCCAAACGTTTTGGCCGCCGCCACCATCGCTTGAATATTTTCCACTTTTGCATCATCCGTCGTCGCGCCGGGCGCCAGCACAAAGCCGCCGCCCCGGCCGGCGGTTTCAATAAGTTCACGACAATGCGCTGTAACGTCTTCCGGTTTTCCGGTAACCATCAGCGATACGGGAACATTTCCCATGATGCAGACGGTATCACCCAGTATCTCCTTGGCTTTTTTCATGTCGGTCTGGTCGAAATGCCAGATGGCTTTGCCTTTTGGAAAGTCACTGACGATCTCAAGCCGCGAGGTAAAGCTGCCTTCAGCGAAACAGCAGGGCACCAGTCCTTCCTCGATCTGACCCAGCATGACACGCTTCAAATAGGGCCAGTAAAAGGTCTTGAACTGCTCCTCGTTCATAAAGTTGTCGGCACCCCTGTGCAGGGGCATCAACATAACCGGGACTCCGGTCATATCGGCTGTTTTTATTGAGCTTTCAATCGCTTCCGGGATCGCTCTCTCCATATATTCATGCACAAGATCGGGATATCGGTACATGTCGGTAATGGTCCCCGTGGTCCCCCTCAAAAACGCCCCGATGTTATCAAGCGGCGCGCCGCCCCGAACCAGAATCTGGAAAGGAGGCAGTCCAAGCGCTTTCAACTGCCGTTCCAGCTCAGTCAGCTTTTGCCGCCACGCAGTGGAGAGTGTCCCCGCTTCCCCCAATGCCTTGAATGCGGCCAGCACCTCGGGATCGAGAAATGCGTCCATCCCGGGGGCGAACACTCCCAGAGATCCTAATGGAGGGAGTTTCGAGAGTGCTTTCGTTGCACCGCAGGTACGGGGCAGATATGTCCTGACATGATAATCGGCTCGATCGGCTAGAAAATATTCCCATTCTCCCTCCCGCATGTAATCTTTTTCAACGTACTGGGGGGATTGATTGTCCGGAAGTCCGTGACCGGCCCACTTATACATTTGAATGTCAAGGAGATCATACGCCTGGCCGCACGGAATCATCCCCGGACTCGGCAGAGTATCCAGCTCAATTTCATTCGCAAATTTTGTCCAGGCGTCAAACGTCTTGGATGCGTCGTACGTCACATCTTTAACGGTGTATCCGGCATAGGTGGCGGGGATATACCCTGTCCCCACCGAAACGGGAACACGATCCGGCGCCTCCAGGTTGATCGCCTGAATCAATCTGGATACACTTTCCTTATATTTTTTTTCCGCCTCAGGGCTGACAAAATCAATACCCTCGGGCGCCAGCCATCGCTGGAATCGTTTTTCCCGCTTTTCATCCGGCGTCAGTTCAGACCATTCATTTTTCATTTTATTCAACCTTATCTTTTACAAAAAGCGCCTTCTTCCCCACACCCCGGACATTTCGGCCCCAGATCGATTCTGCTGTGAAATTTGAATCCCGTCGATGTAAAATCAACAGTAATCGGTGATACTCGATTCAGCAACTTCCGGTCGATGTAATATTTGTATTCACCCACGACAATTTCAACGTCTTTTCCCCCCGGTTCTTCCATTGATAAATGCAAACCGGAAGAGACGCAAAACGCGTCATTCAGAACGATTCGGATCGGTTTGACTGTCCGCCCCCTGAAAAATGCGTCTATTTTTTCAGTGGCGGCCGTTGTTACCATTAATAATTCTTCTGACATGACAACTTTTCTCCAAGATGAACAGAGAGGCTTGGAATTATACTTTCATGAGGGAAAAAGGACACCAAGGCGTGAATTTGCAAAGATGCCCTTTTTCCCGCTGAAAGAGTGATACAGCATCACCTGTTTAATGGGGGACTGCTGAAAGGATAACGCTAGTGTTCCACCTTCGGCGCACCCTTGATTTTTGGAGGCGGTCCACCGAATCTCGGCACCTTGAACTTATAGGCTTCCGGATTCTTGACGGTGTTTTTACCGAGATTGTCCGGCAGAATACATTCCTGGGCCACCAGTTGTTTCTTGAGGCTGGTGAAATCGACATCCCTCGGCGCGACATTTTGATCCAGTGACAGCGCCGCGGCGGTCCCCGCCGCCTCGCCAATGGCGACGCAATGCGGAATCAGATTGAAGAAGTTGTTGGTTTCCTGATCGGAAGAGAATGCCCGACAGGCGATCAACATGTTATCTACACCCTTCGGCAAGATGGAACGATATGGGATATAGGTCAGCGGGTGTTTGATAGAGAGGTCGCCCCGGTCCAGATCGGGGAATACGGCGATCGTATCCTCGAAAGGTTCATCGTTGTTCAAATCAAGTGATGTCACCATGTAATCGCCATGCACTCTTCTGGCGCCCCTGGTGCCGAGCTGGGGTGCGGAAAGGACGATAAAACTGCTTTCAAACCCCGGCACATTTTCTTTGAAGAAATCGTAGGTCAGCAACATCTTTTCCCGCCCAAGCATCTCGACCCGGGTCAGCTCTTCAACATCGATCTGGCTTTTACAGCCGTATCGCGGGTGGATCCAGACAACATTTTCCTGGTTGGGCAGATTGCTTCTGAAAAATCCGGGATGTCCGCCCTTTTTCATCAGCTCTCCCATCAATTCATGCCAGGCGGCAGTATTGCCCCTTCTGAAATCTTCGCATTTTTGAAGATTGACGTTATCGATCCAGTAGCAGAGGGAGAGGTTGGCGATTCTGATGTTCGGATCGATATCGGTATCGAATGTCGCCGGTGTAAACGGCAGCAAATCGCCGTCGCCGGTGGAATCGATGACGACTTTAGCCATGACCGCCTGCCTGCCGGATTTGCTCTCGAAAACCACGCCAACCGCCTTGTTGCCTTCCATCAGCGGCATGGTCCCCCAGGCGTGAAGATATGTCTTGATGCCGGCCTCGTTCACCATCTCGTTCAAGAGGCATTTGGAAATCTCAGCGTCGATAATGGCCGCATAGATAATCCTGTTTTCACGAACAGAGAAGAAGGAGCGGTCATTCCAGTAATCCACCAAATACGGATCATCAGCGCCCCAGGTTTCCGGACGGGGGAAGCTGCATGCGTTGCGCTTTACCAGCTTGTCAATCCACTCCTGGTTGATACCGCCAATCTGCCTGTTTCCGTCAAAATCGGACAAACAGGGAATAATCGTTACCAAACCGCCGGTCCCCATACCCCCCAGGTACCCATATCTTTCAATCAATACTGTTTTTGCACCGTTTCGTGCCGCGGCGACAGCGGAACCGATACCACCGGGGCCACCACCAACCACAACAACGTCGCACTCTTCCACGACTCTGATGCTTTTATTCGGCTCAGGAATCATTTTTTCAGCCAATTTTACCTCCATTGTTTCTTGATTACGTGTTTAATTATTATTCAAGTATTTTAACATACGATACGAAAACCGACAACCTGTTGTCGACACACACTATTCAAGCGCTTTGGCCACATCCTCCATGCCGAGTTCCAGCAGCGTCGCTCTCTTCGGCTTGGCCGTTTGCAGATCCCAACCCATGGCGCTCAGGTATTCCTTGTTCAGTTTTTCTTCCGGAACAGTCACTCCGGCAAGGGGGCCCCGTTCCGCGGGCGGTTTACCCACGATTCGGCCGGGAACATGGAATTTCAGGGAATTGAGACCTTCCCGGACGTTAAATGCCTGGCGAATATTGGTGATTCTTTCCCCGGCTTTCAGCAGATCGTCCATGGTGAAGTCCCAACCCGTCAATGCATTTACAAAATCCACGAGCACATCGGCCTGGTGATATCCGCCGACCACGAATACGCAGGCCCCAAGGCAGTTGATGACATGATTATAGCTGCTTCCTCTCTTATGCAGAACGCCCCGGCCGTCGATCAGTTTGGGATCGAATTCCGGCATCAATCCCGGAGGAAATGGACCGCCCCCCTGGGTATGACGGGCCGGGGTCGCGTCCAGTCGATAACAGATGCCCCAATTAACACCGAATTTGGGGCTGTGCGCCGGCACTTCCTGTCCCTGGATATGCATGGCATATTGTTCCGAGTCCTTGCCGATTTTTTCCGCGGCCACCTTTACGCCGTCGGCGATGATTTTCCCGAAACCTTCTTTTCGTACCAGTTTCTGGGTCATGGCCACGATGGATTGATGGTTGCCCCAGGTCATTTCGATGCCATCGGTGTCCTCCTTGGAAAGCAGGCCGTTTTCATAGCATTCGATGGTGAAAGCGATGGCGGCGCCGGCTGAAATGGTATCCACGCCGAAACGGTTACAGATGTCATTGAGCAGAATGATGGAATCGAGATTGTCGTTGAGGCAGCTGGAACCGAATAAGCCCAGGGTTTCATATTCGGGTTTGTGGGAGCCCTCCGCATATTTATACTCTCCCGTGCCTGCCTTCATATGACCGCCACACCCGATGGGACAGCGATAACACGCATATTTTTTAGATACTTTTTCCATCACCGAATTGCCGCCGATTTTTTCGAATTGGGGAAAGTCCTCCGGCACGCCGTCCCAGTTTTTGATGGGGGTATCGCCGGCTTCAAGCAGGTGGTTGAAAATCACCGGTGTACCGACTTCTCTGAGCATGTCTACATGCCCGGTCAATTTTTTCTGGCAGGTTTTGCGAAGTTCCTTGACTTTGGCTTCATCGGCCTGGGGCACCTTCAGTTCCCCCCTGACGGCCACCGCTTTCAGTTTTTTGGAACCCATAACAGCGCCTAATCCTGAACGCCCCGCGGCGCGGCCCTTGTTGTTCATCACGCAGGCGATAAGACAGACCTGTTCACCGGAAGGCCCGATGCACACGGACTCGGTTCCCTTTCCGTGTTCGTCTATCAGCATGTCTTCGGTATCGAAGCTGTCTTTTCCCCACAAATGAGCGGCATCCTTCAATTCCGGTTTGCCGTTGTCAATTACCAGATAAACCGGTTTTTCCGAGATGCCGGTAAAAAACACCGCATCATATCCGGCAAATTTAAGGTACGGACCGAAATTACCGCCGGAATTGGCATCCCCCCATCCCCCGGTTAAGGGCGATTTGCCGACCACCGTATAGCGGGAGCCGCCCAGTGCGCTGGTGCCGTCAAACGGGCCGGCGATAATGCCGAAAATCGCTTCGGGACCGATGGGGTCGGTTCCCGGCTTCATTCGGTCAAACAGGATTTTGGCACCGATGCCGTAGCCGCCGATATAATCCCGGCAGAGTTTTTCTTCCAGCACCTCTTCCCTGATTTCGTTTTTTGTAAGATCAACCCATAACATTTTGCCCATGTAGCCGTTCGCCATGATTCAGCTCCTTTGCTTGTTTTATACGCTCATTTTTTTTATTTCTTCGGGGGGTAATAAAAGTCCGGTGTCTCTCTGCCCGATATCAAAAGGCTCATTTTTCGATCCGTGCATGGCAATCTCCAAATTTTCAGCGACGCCGTACAGATGACGTTTAAGTACCTCCCGGCAATAAAGAGGGTCTTTTGTTTTAATGGCTTCGAAGATCTCTCTATGTTGGCCCAGGTGCCCGGAGGGGCTGAGATGAATGGGGGCTACCTGCTTAACATAGCTGGTGCTGAAATCGATCATGGCCTGGAGGAAATACTTCAATAAGCCGTTTTGGGTAAAAGTGGCCAGCAAAAGATGAAAATTTATCAATTGAGGCACCTCTTCCATCGTGCCGCCATCTCCTTTCAAAAGTATGGATTCGCATTGCTCGATATTTTTCTGAAGAAGCATCAACTGCTCATCGGTAATTTTGCCCAGGACGGATTCAAGGATAGCGGTTTCAATGGTTACCCTGGCCTCCGTGAGTTCCTGAAGGCTGACATTACCGACTTTAATCAGGCTGGTAAGGGTTTTGGTCATCCCGGAACCGTCCAGTTTCCTGACAAAAGCACCGCCTTCGGCCCCTTGCCGAATATGAATAAAACCCGATTCTTCGAGCATTCTCAAGGCTTCGCGCACCGTCATGCGGCCCGTATGCAGACTGACGGCCAGGTCTCTTTCGGAGGGGAGCCGGTCTTCGGGCGCCAACTCGCCGGAATAAATCATCTCTTTTATCTGTTCGGCGATGACGTCGGACGCTCTTTTCTGGATCACCGGTTTGAATATGTTTTCAACAGCTTCTGCCATCAGTATACACCATATTTTTTAACCGCTTCCATCATGGCATGCAAGTTATCGGGATTTCCATTGTTAAGGGATGCCGACCCGCTGAGAATATATCCACCGCCGGGGGCGCAGGTTTCAATCAACCGACGACATCCGTCTTTGACCTGGGACGGTGTTCCCGTCATCAGCAGCGTTATGGGCAGGTTGCCGATAATACAGGCATTGTTCCCAAGGATCTTTTTGGCTTTGGCCATATTCATGGTTTCAAAATACCAGATCACTTTACCCGGGGGCATGTCCCTGATAATTTCAAGTCGCGATTCGTAGTCTCCCTCGGCAAAGAGCATGGGAACGAGCCCCTCGTCAATCATCCCCGACATCACTTTTTTCAGGGTGGGCCAGTAAAAGGTTTCAAACTGTCTGCCGGACATAAACCCGTCCGGACCTTTGTGCAACGGCATGAAGATTACGGGACAGCTTGACATGTCCGCGGTTTCAACGGCCTCGTTGATCAGGATGGGGGTGATCCTTTCCATTGCTTCCAGAAGTTTCTCCGGCTGTCTGTACATGTCGAGCATAATTGCCGTGGTACCCCGCATGGCATCTCCGATCTGGTCGAAGGGCGCGCCGCTGAAACCGCCTGAAAACGAAGGGACACCGGCCTGCATTGCCGCCAGCCCCACTTCTCCGATAACGGCGCCCCATTTTACGCCTTCCGCGCCGACATCCAGCATTGTCTGGAGGGCTGCCCTGACATCGGGATCGCCGAATCGATTCATATAGAACATGGGGAGGGAGACCAGGGGGGTCAGCGGCGCCAATTTGCGCAGGCCCGCCAACGCTCCGTTTGTGCGCGGCAAAAACGTTCTTAACAAGTAATCGGTGGGATCCCTGATGAACGCATCATAATCATCGGTCTCCATATATTCTTTTTCCACAAACTGATACATGGGGACATCGTCGGCCATACCGTTTCCCGGCCACTGGTGCAATTTGTGGTCGATCATTTCCAGCTGCCTGGCAGAAAGGATAAGACCGGGCCCGGGAAACAGATCCAATTCGAAGTCATGTAAAAACTTCAGCCAGGCCGCTTTGAGCTTGTTGTAGTCACTCATCACCGTTTTTAAATTATAACCGGCATAATAGGCGGGAAAATTACCGGCGGGCGTCATGAGCGGAACCCGGTCCGGCTCTTCGAGCTGGATCGCTTTGATGACCCGGGTGACTCTTGCGATATAATCGGCTTCAGCCTGTGCACTATCGAAGGTAATGCCGGGGGGTGAGAGCCACTTTTCGAACCGCTTTTGTCGTTTTTCCTCCGGTGTCATCTTTTTCCAGCCTTTAGCCTTACGCATCAGCAACCTGTCCAAAACCTTTTAAGTAATATATAAATGTGGCGTACTGTTTAAATGTTCTATGGTAATACCATTGAATCGGTTCGTTTGTCAAGAATCTCTATCATTATTGTAAAGCTGAGAGCGATGCTTTATAAATATTCCAGCGAGGGAAATAATGAAAATTACCGTCAAATACTCGGGGCACTTTTCCAGTCTCACCGGCAAAAACAACGAAACCGTCAAGATTGGGGAAAACGAAACCCTCGATCGCCTGTTCGATATCCTTTGTGGTGAGTATAATGATCTGGCTCCGTTGAAAGGGGGGACGATCTACCTGGTGAATGGCAAAATATCCAAAAAGGAACGGGTGCTGACGGATGGCGATGAGGTGAAACTGTTTCAGATGATGGCGGGCGGCTGAATCAGAGTAACCGTATTTGGTTTCTTGTTTGGTTCTATAGCGGTTTTTAGAAAATGAACGTCGAACATCGAACGTCCAATATTGAATGTGGAGGTCGCTTCGCTCCTTCGTTTATGAAAAAGGCAGTTATTAATTGATGTTTGTGAAACAGACTATGAAAAAGGATTGAAATCGGTAGAATACCTTATTCGACGTTGGATGTTCGACGTTCATCCTTTAATCGGTGCCATGGTCAAATACGATTGCCGCGGCTGAATGTTTGTCTCTTGACAATCCCTCGCAATTTTGACATATACTCCCTTCCAGAAAAACGTTCCTGTCTTTTTCCAAAACCGCGACGGTTTACATTGTTGATATAGCCCTGTGAGGGAGGTATACATGTCCAAAGCACTGCCACTGGTGATTGCGATTGCTTATTTCCTGGTACTGAGTGTCGGCGTCAGCTTTTTCTTGAGGAAAAAGATCAAATCCGGCAGCGATTTTGTAACCGGCAGCGGTAAACTGCCATGGCCCCTTATTGTGGCGGCATTCGTTCTTGCCCCCCTGGGAAGCGGACATACGCTGAGTCTTTGGGAAGCCTCGGCGGGAATGGGCGCTTCCGTTTTGTGGTGGGGAATAGTGGGCGGCGGCATCTTTGTCCCCCTGTTTCTCCTATGGTTCGGTCCCTGGTTTCGCCGGTTGAATGTCAAGACCTTTCCGGAAGGGATGGGCAAGATATTCGGGGAAAGGATAGGGTGGCTCATCGCCGCCGTTTTTCCCGCCCAGTTGATCGGCATCTGCATCGCTGAAGTAACGGCAACCGCCACCGCATTTTATGCCCTGGGCGGGGGGGAGGTCGCTTTAAAGAATTGCATTTTTCTGGCGGTGGGTTTTACAATCATCTATATCGTCGCGGCGGGGCTGATGCAGGTCGCCTGGATGAACCTGTTCAACGCCATCATGCTGGTTCTGGGATCTTTTGTGGCTGTTTTATTTACCGGTTCATGGCTCTCCGGGCCCGAGCACCAGGGCGGTTGGCAGTCCGTAGCCAATTTCTATGCTGAAGCGGGAACCGCTTGGAAAACCAGTATCACCAATTTCTCTCCGGATGTCGTTTTCGGCATTATATTTCCCTGCCTGATCCTTCTGGTTTTTATGTGCAGCGCGTCCCAGGCGCAGTGTCAACCGATGCTGCTGGCCAAATCCGATTCGGATGTCCGGCGCGGGGTTTTCTGGGCCGCCTTTATTAACAGCATGGTCGCCTATCCCTGGGTTATACTGGCTTTGGTCGGCATGACGATTCCCGCGATCTACTCGCTAACGGATGCCGCAAAACTGTCTGTTCCGCAAGTGGCAATAATGGCCCTCCCTCCCTGGATGGTAGGTCTTTTAATGATTGCGCTTCTCTCGGCAACCCTTTCGACAACGAGCGGCCTGATCCTGGCTTCGTCGCATATTATCGTTAATGACATCTTCAAAAATGTCGTTAATCCCAAAATGAGTGAAAAAACCTTTTTAATACTCACCAGAATAATGATTCTGGTTTGTGCCGTTCTAGTGATTATTCCGGCGTTAAAATTGTCCCTCATGCTTCCGATTTTTTTCTGGACGTTTTCCTTTGCGATTCCAGTATTCGGCGTCTATTTGATCGGAATGCTGTGGAAGGTGAACCGGATTGCGGCCTGGACCACCATTCTGGCAGGGTATGCGGCAAACTTTCTGTGGACGTTTTCTCATCCCACCTGGCTTCCCGAGGCGATAAGCAACAACGTTGTATATCCGACGCTCATCGCAACCGTGCTTTTCGGGGTTGTCATGAACCTCATCCTGCCGGGTGCCCCCCCGTATATACGCAAGCTGAAGGCCGAGGCGCAGGAGATGGAAGCGGGTGCATAAACGACTTTAATTTTTTAAAGAGGAGTACGAACATGGTGTGGCCATTAAAGATTTTTCTGTTTCAGGTATGTGTGACGATGGGACTGGCGGCAATCTTCTATATTATCTGGAGAGTGACGCATCCCGGAAAAAAATGGTAGGAAGCTGATACAGAAGAGCCATTTTCAAAACGTTTCCTCGCCCAAAACGGGACGTTTTGAAATTGGCTGGGAAAAATACATTAATATCAGAGGAGAAAATCATGGAGGCAGTAGACCCTTCAATTGCATATTATTTGTGCGGTATTATGGTAGCTCTGGCACTTATCATCGTAATTGGCGCCGCCCGGAATCGTAATAAGGAGAAGTAGGCCTATCAACAACCGCCTTTCAAACGGTATGGCTGATATAAATTCCGCCTTTTCCGTCGGTTCATCCGTAACGTATTCGTGAGCCTGCGGATGTTCCGATTTGTTGTTGCCGTCAGAGCCGTATTAACATCTCTTAACAATTAAGTTCTTGAATAATAGAATCGTTTCCAATATAAAAGCCTGATAGCACGGAAGGTGCGCTGGTTTTTATAGGCGATCTGCGCTTGAAAGGCTAATTTTAGATTTCGGCGCAAATTTTTTATTAACACAGCTAATGTTACATAAGGACTTCGGAAGTATGAAAATTAAATTCACTTTTTATTCATTGGCTATGGTCTCATTCTGTTGCCTGTCGGCAGTATTAGGGTGTCTGTCAGCGGTTTCAGATTCATCGGAAATAGAATTTGATGGAAAATTTACGATTGCCTACAGCAGCAATGTCGAGGGTTACCTTGAACCGTGCGGGTGAGCGGACACCGGTGAAATGCTCGGTGGGCAATACAAAAAAACGACCTGTCTCAATGAATACAGAAAAACACACAAACATTTAATTGTTGTTGATTCCGGCGATTTGCTGAATGAACACGCCAAAATTAAAGACTCCTTTATGCCATCCGCCCGCTTGAAAGCGGAACTTCTTGCCAAAGTTAACAGAAGCGTAGGTATCGATGCCATAAATGTCGGAGAGTTGGAACTTGCGCTGGGGTTGGATTATCTGAAAGATCTCCAGAAAAAATATGAGTTGCCATTCATTTCCGCCAACATCGTGGATGATAAAGACCAGCTTGTTTTCGAGCCCTATGTCATTAAAAAGATAGGTAATTTTAAAGTCGGGATTATCGGGATGATGGGTAATACTTCCGATGTGTCAAAACTGATGGCTGAAATTGTTGGTGATTCCCTGTCTGTTCTGGATCCCATGAAGACTGTAGAAGCCAGAGTGACAGAACTGAAGGACAAAACAGATTTTATTATCGTCCTGACCCATCAGCATATCGGACGTAACTGGGTTATCGCCCGAAAAATCGATGGTGTGGACGTCATTGTCGGCGGTCATCACAAACAGAGATTGAAAACGCCTTACGAGGCAAACGACACTTACATTGTTCAGTCCGGCGAAAAAGGACAGTATCAGGGTATGCTTGAAATCACCATTGCTGATGATGGAACCAAAAGCGCCCAGAATACATTGGTAAAGATGGATGATCAGATTGCCAACGATGCAAATGTAAAGAAGATGATCGATGAATTCAATCAGGCCGTAAACAAACTTTATACCTCTGGCGTCAGTGAAAAGGCGGATACGGTTACACCCAAGTCGATCTCCTGTAAAAAATGTCATCGGGATGCATATGAATCATGGGAAAAAACCAAACATGCAAAAGCATTTCAAACCTTGATAGACAAATCGCGACAGTTTAATCCCGACTGCCTTGTCTGTCATACGACGCGGTTTGAAGAGCCCGGCGGTTTTACCATGGAGGCTCAGGAAAAAGATTTAAGAAATGTTCAATGTGAATCCTGCCATGGGGATAGTGCGGAACATCTTAAAAATCCGGGATCCGTTCCCCAGGGAGATCCCGGTGTGGAAACCTGTCTGAAATGTCATTCCGAGCACCGATGTCCTACGTTTGAGGAGGATTATCTCCAGGAGTGGGAGAAGATCAAACATTAGGATTGTTCTGCTTGGCTAAGCGGAAATAAAGAGTAAAAAAAGCCCTGTCCCCCGAGGACAGGGCTTTTTTTGTTTATTCGCAGAATTGTCGAATACTGCTACACTTGCCTATTAAATTTCTGATTTGTATAATACCAATTGACACAAAACCGTTTAATTGATAGTAGCACAGTACATTTGATCTTCGGGTTCCCGAAATCATTACCAAGCGGTCAACAGCTCTGTTACGTTAAATCTCGTTGTCTTATAAATGCACTGGATGAGGCGTTCGTTTGAAACAGAAAAGTTAAACAGGCCTGTCTCCAGATCAAAGCAGCAAATATTCATATTGCTACAACGGAAAAAGTTGCTTTTTTAACCAATCTCGCTCTATTTACTCTTGTCTATATGACGAGAGCTATTATTTTTTTTGTTTAGATACAGATAGTTATATACAACAGGTTCGCCTGGTTTAAGTCTTTTGACCTTCTATTATTTGGTTTCGTACTGGATCGGCCTATATGGTCATAACAACGTATCACAACACAGGGGAGGGGAAAATGAGTAAATTGAACCGGAAAGTACCATACAGCGTTGTATTAACACTATTGCTGGCCCTGGTTATGTCGCTGGCCTGTGGGACGGCAATGGCCCAGGATGATGACGATGAATTTCTGCTTGAAGAAATCGTGGTCACCGCCGAGTTCCGGGAAAAGGCGATACAGGACACGCCGCTTGCTATCACTGCGGTCAATGCTGAAACGATGGAGGCGAGAAGCCAGTTTCGTCTTGAAGAGATTGCCCTGCAGGCGCCCAATGTGTCCCTCAGGCCCGGAAATGCTACATACGGTGCTTCCATGACGGCCTACATCCGTGGCGTCGGCCAGGTGGACTTCAATCCATCCGTTGAGGCCGGTGTCGGTATTTATGTAGACGATGTTTATTATGCGACGATTACAGGGAATCTCCTGGACCTCCTCGACCTGGAACGGGTCGAAATTCTCAGGGGCCCCCAGGGCACCCTGGCCGGGCGGAACGCGCTGGGCGGCGCCATCAAGATGTTTTCAAAAAAACCCACCGGAGATGGTTCGGGTTCCGTCTCCGTAACCGCCGGTTCCTATGACCGCATCGATTTGAAGGCCGCGGCAGACTTTGCCATTTCCGACACGCTGTTCATGCGGATCGCAGGTTCATCACGTGCAAGAGAGGGCTATGTCAAAAGCTATGATTACGCCTGTACACATTCGGATGTGGGGCCGTACGGTACTGATGGTGGAATGCCCTCCTACCTGAATTGGGGAACGGGTCATAGCTCGGGTTGTGAACTCGCCAGAGAGGGCGATCAGAGCGTGACGGCCGGACGTCTCAGCCTGCGCTGGATGCCCAGCGACGTCTTTGAAGCCAATTTTTCGATGAATATCGTAAACGATAATTCCGGGTCTACGCCCAGTGTTCTGCTATCCGCAAGAAATATGGCCACAAATCCTGAATTCATCCCCCTCTACTTCGATAACAACGGAAACGGGCGGTATGAGGCAGGTATCGATGTTCCGTATGATGATCGTTTTGTAACAGCCGGTACCTTTTACAATTACGCCACCTATATCGACGACGGTAGAAGTCTGAATGACGAGCGGGTTGCCGGTGCGGAGGGCCTCTCCATATATAAACCGAATCCCATGCCAAGGGTCAATACCCTGGACGCAAAGGATTATACGCTTTCTCTCGATTGGAACCTGACCGATAACCTGGCCCTCAAATCGATCACTTCATATCGTGAATATTTCAATGCGTTTTCGGATGATGCCGACGGTTCTCCCATAGCGGTACAACAACTGCTGCAGCGGATGGATCACTCACAGTTCACCCAGGAACTCAGGCTGAACGCCAATCTGTTTGACGGGTTTGCCGATACCACCATCGGCGTCTTTTATCTTGATGCACAGACCGACGAAGACGCGCGCGTCAATATCAACTATTCGGCACTGGACTTTATTCACGGTCCCGATAAGGTTCCGTCAAAAAGCCAGGCGGTTTACGGACAGGCAACCATGCATCTGACCGACCGCATGGACCTGACCCTTGGCCTCCGCTATTCCCAGGATGAGAAGGAATACACGTTCCAGCGCCATAATCCGGACGGATCGCTTATTTCATTTGCAGATCCGACACTCTTTTTCGATTTATGCAACACGGTTGCCAATGCGGGGTTACCCTGCGGTATCGTGCAGATTCCCGGTTTCGCTTTCGATCCGAGACAGCCTGCCAACGCGGCACTTGCCGCTTCGCACGCGCAGTACATAGACTTTGACAGTGACCGGTGGGATTGGCGTGTGGCCCTCGATTATGATCTTACCGACAACCTCATGGTGTATGGCCAGATCGCCACGGGATACAGGGCCGGCGGTATGAACGCACGTCCCTTCTATCCCAGTCAGTTGGCAAATACCGTAGACCCGGAAGAACTCACCAACTATGAAGTGGGGTTCAAGAGCACCCTGTGGGACCAGCTGCGTCTCAACGTATCGGCCTTTTTTAACGACTATAAGGATATCCAGTTGAATGTGGAATCCTGCTTTTTGGCGGCTCCCGGCGAGGAAAGCCCCTGCGCGGCTCAATATAATGTCGGCGATGGTGAAGTGAAAGGCTTTGAAGTTGAAGGGGTATGGCGCCCGACCTCCGAGTTCTTACTTGATTTCTCATATTCCTTTCTCGATTTTGAATATACCGATATAGCGACGTATGTAAACGCTGACGGTGAAACCGTTCTTGTGTCAAACGCCACTACGACACCCTATACCCCTGAGAATAAATGGAGCCTGGGTGCACAGTACAGGTTCGACATGGGGAGCAAGGGCAGCTTGACCATCCGTGGTGATGCCTCCTTCCAGGATGATGTCGAGACGGTCGGTTTTGTCGGGCAGGGGTACACAATCGAAGACTATACTCTTGTAAACGGTAGACTTTCCTGGCAGTCAGCAGATGCTGAGTGGGAGATCAGCATGGCATGCACCAACCTCACGGATGAGTACTATTACTTAACGGTGTACGATTTGCAGGATTCCGTGGGATCCATCTTTCAGAACGCTCAGCCCGGACGCCCGATAGAGTGGGCATTCACCATAAAACGTACCTGGTTCTAAGCCGGTAACAAGACATTCTTGCATGATAGAATGTTGACAAAAAAACATGAGGAGAATAGATCGCCGCGTGGTTATTGAGACAACCATCGGCGGTCTGTCCTCCTTTTTATTTTTCTATTCAGCCAATTTCAAAACGTCCCTTTTGGGCCGATTCCCGGGGGGCGATCCACTTTGGACTTGATCCCGCTTGTGTCGGGAAAACGTTTTGAAAATGGCTCTATTAGAAACATTTATTTACACTTTTATTATTGAATGTTTTACGGTAAGGATGGTACTGATATTCAACCCAGGAACGTAATCTATATGCTGTTTCCAGAGACAAGACGGAAACAAAAATCAATTTATTGATTTATGTCAAGGAAACAGCGTGAAAATGATACAATCATCATTCAGAATGTCTTATTAAACCAAATATTAGGAGATCAGACTATGGCGGATGAAATAAGCAACTTAAAACGCAGGGACTTCCTAAAAAATGCGGGCGCCATCATCGGCGGAAGTGCGCTCGGTGCCGCCGGGGTAACACTCAGGCCTGAAATGGCGCAGGCTGCCCAAGCCGTGAAATCAGTTCCTAAAACCGTTACCCAATTCCGATGCCCTATATGCAACAAGAATTTCAGTAGCTTTGCCGAGCTGAAACACCATTTTAAAACGGAGCATCCCGAACATGTTCAGCCGGTCAAGACAAAGCTCAACATCAACGGGGAGGATTGTGAAGTACTGATCGAACCCCACTGGACACTGCAACGAACCCTCCAGTTCAAGCTGGGCCTGACAGGCGCCAAGCAGATGTGCGACCGGGGTGCGTGCGGTTCCTGCTCCGTCATTATAGACGGCAGGACGGTAAATTCCTGTATGACCCTGGCCGTGGAATGTGAAGGCAAAACCATCCAGACGGTCGAAGGTATTGCCGCTGATCCCAAATATCGGCCACTCATCGATTCCTACTGTAAATGGGACGCCATGCAATGCGGTTACTGTACTCCGGGCATGCTTGTCTCCGCTAAAAATCTGCTGGATAAAAATGCCGATCCGACCGAGGAGGATTGCAAACAGGCGCTTGCGGGTAATATCTGTTGCTGTGGAACCTATCATCGACATCCCACCGCGATCATGGAAGCCGCTCCGTCGATAAAAGGAGATGCGTAGCATGGCTGATCTTGCAGGAGTTAATGGACAGAGAGAAAATTTTAGAGTCGTCGGAAAGCCGAATCTTCCCGGCAGGTTGTCTTATGGTTTGGCGACAGGCATTGCGAAATACGGGGCGGATTACATCAAGCCGGACATGCTGGAAGCAAAATTTCTGAGAAGCCCGTATGCCAACGCCAGGATCAAGCGCCTTGATATCAGCAATGCCATGAAAATTCCCGGTGTCGTGGATATCGTTACCTGGGACGATGAGGATATGAAAAGCCTTGGCAGTGGCGGTGGATTTATGGGACCCGCCAAGCCGTTTCTTACCAACACCGCGGATCAGGAAGGCGGCATCATCGGTGCGATTGTCGTGGCCGAGAACGGGGATATATGTGACGACGCATTAAGGCAGCTCCGTAAGGACAGTGAGTGGGAAGTGTTACCGCATGTTGTGGATATTCTCGAAGGAAGAAAGCCGAATGCTCCTGTTATTCGCCCGCCCGTCCAGGGACCTCCTGGTGGCGGATTCGGGATGGGGGGCGGCAACAACCCGCCGAAAAAAGGCAATGTTTCCTATTCCAACGTAAACGCGGGGAATGTGGAGGCCGGTTTCAGGGAAGCCGATCATATTATCGAAATCGATGTGAACACGCCTTCCTTTGCCGGTCACATACCAAATCCCATCGGTTCCGCTGCCTGGTGGTTCGACAGTCCCTATTATGGCGAGGGCAAGAACCTGTGCATCGAGGGCACCCCATGGGGACATGACCAGGTGGTCGGTATGTATAAAATGCCCCGGGAAAAGGTCTTTCAGGAGTGTATGCTTGTGGGCGGCAGGTACTGTGACTGGGGGATTCGCGAGTCCCAATTGATTACGCCCCTGCTTGCCAGAAGAACCGGGCGGCCGGTTCGATGTATCAACAGCCGGTATGATCAGTATGATTTCAACCTGAATCTGCGCTATATACATGTGAAGGTCGGGTTCAAAAAGAACGGCGTGATTACCGCGATAGACGATCTTTCAATAGCGGACCAGGGCGTCGAAGGGAGTTCCATTTTCGGTACATCCATGGACCAGACCTATGGCCCCTATTTTACGGTCCACTGCGAGAACGTAAAGCAGAGCATGGAAATGGTCGACAGCAACCGCGGTAAAATGTGGCTCAGCGGCCAGCATAATCCAATGAACTGGGACTCCATGACGGTTGCGATACATATGATCGCGGAAAAACTGGGGAAAGATCCCATTGAAATCGCGAGACTGAATGTTCACGGGCCCGACTCACAGACGGATTCCAACCCGCTTCCAAGCCTTGAAGCATGTATCGAGTCCGTTAAAAAACTGATGGATTGGAAATGGCATGGAACCGCTAAAAAGAAGCTGAAAGACGGCCGAATGCACGGCGCAAGCTTCAGGTACAACCAGTGTCCGCGTCATTCGGTTTCGGGATATAATGCCAAACTCGAACTCAGAAACGGCGCTGTCCATATGGACTCCAGGGGCCCTGTTATCGGCAATTATATCATGGAAGCGAACATGATGGTTGTGGCTGAAGAGCTGGGACTCGAATACAAGGATATCAAGGGGAAACTCGATCATCACGAAACCTACAAACCCTGGGGCGGGGGCAGTGACGGAACGACCGCTTCGGGCTGGGTGTTGAAAGAGTGCGCCAATAAATTGAAAAAGAAGATTCTCGAAGCAGCCGTCGAGGAAGCCAATAACCCGCCGGCGCCTTCAGGATTCGGTTCTTTTGGCCCGCCGCCACCTCCGAATCCGTTTAAGGGGGCGAATCCCGAAGACCTGGATATGCAGGACGGAAAGGTTGTTTTCAAGGCCGACCCCGCTAAAGGTCTTCCCCTTGCACAGGCCGTCAAGGCAAACCTTTTCGCAACGTACTCGGGTAGACCGCCCGCGGCGTTATGGACGCACCAGGGCAAAAAGCTGGATACGATGAATGTTGCCACATGCGAGGTCGCAGTGGACCTGGAGACCGGAGAGGTCGAAATCCTCAGGTTTGGCGTGGTTGCGGATCCGGGAAAGGTCATACGCCGTACCTCGCTGGAGAGCCAGATAGAACAGGTAATGTTTTTCAGCGAAGGGTGTCAGTTATATGAGGAGTTTATATTCGACGAAAAAACAGGTGTGCGGCTAAGCACCAATATGGTCGAGTATAAAAAACCCACTATTGTGGATCACGCACGGGTCGAGATGGAGTTTCTGGAAACCCGTGCGGGAAATGCGGTATACGGCGCAAACGGCATCAGTCATTCTCTGGCAAATACACATCTTGTAGTGGCTGCAATTTATAATGCAATCGGCAAATGGGTTGATCCGCCGGCCACACCGGACAAAGTGCTCAAAGCATTAGGGAAGGCATAGGAGATAAATTATGATTCCATTTAATCACGTAAATGCAACAACTCTGGCAGAAATCAAGACCGCTCTTGCTGATGGAAAAACCGTCCTTAACGCCGGGGGAACCGATCTCCTCGGGACACTGAAGGACAATATCCTCCGCACCTACCCCTCGACCGTTATCAACCTCAAGACCGTTCCGGGCCTTGACTTTATCGAGGAAAAGAAAGGCATGCTCAAAATAGGTGCGGCGACCCGTCTGGCTGATATTGCAGCCGATCCGACGGTTCGGAACAAATATACGGCCCTGGCGGAAGCGGCGTCCCGGGTGGCATCGCCACACATTCGGGATATGGGAACCATCGGTGGCAATATCGCTCAGCTACATCGCTGCTGGTATTTTCGGAAGCCGGAAAACCGTTTTGATTGCAAACGTAAAGGCGGGAGCAAATGCTTCGCGATGATGGGCGATAACCGGTATCATTCCATTTTTGGCGCAGAGGGCGGATGTATCGCCGTACATCCCAGCGACACGGCCCCCGCGCTCATCGCTTTAAATGCAAAGGTGATTACCGACAGCCGGACGATAGAAGCGGAGAATTTTTTCGCTGTCAAGCAACCCGGCAATACGGTCCTTGAAAAGGACGAAATAATAAAAGCGATTCATATTCCCGAACCGCCCAAGCACAGCAAAAGCGCATTCATAAAATTTGCCTTCCGGAAATCCATAGACTTCCCCATTGTCAACTGTGCCGTCATGGTTGGCGGAGACGAACCCAGAATCAGCCTCAATGCGGTCGCGCCCAAGCCCTATCGCGCGACGAAGGCGGAAGAAGTTATTGCCGGAAAGAGCATCAAGAAAATCAGTGAGAAGGATGCCGAGGCCGCGGGCGAAGCGGCTGTTGCCGATGCGAGACCGCTTCCGGCGGCCAGATTCAAGGTGCAGATTGCAAAAACGCTTGTGAAACGGGCGATTCTGTCGCTTACATAATGGTGAAGTGGTTTTTAAACCTGCCTGATCGGGGAGTTTTGGAACCACTTCCATAAAAAAAGCTGAGGGACGTTAACCTTAGGGGTACGTCCCTCAGCTTTTTTAGGGAAATGAAAAACATCTGCACCCTTTCTAAATCACCCTCTTGCTCTTAATCTCGACGTTTATATCAAGATCAAGAGCAAGATCAGAGCAAGAAAAGTAGAACCGTATATCAATTCCCGGCGGAGACAAGCGGATATCCGGTTGATTTCCAGCCGGCTATTCCTCCGGATAAAATCTTCAGGCTATCCATATCGCAGCCCATATCATACAGATCAAGCACAAGCGCGGCAGACATTCCTTCATCTTCGGTGTCGCAATAGACAACAATAAGCTTGTCCATGGGAAGCGCCATCAGGCTCATTTGGCGGGCCATGGGATCTCCCGAATCATCGAAATGGATATTTAAAGCACCTTCAATGTGTTCACGGTTATATTTTTCGCTGTTCCGCGAATCGACAAGAATGAATTCGCTTTTCTTATCCGTCAATTGCTTTAATCCTTCGGCCTTAATCCTGCTAATCTCCGGATGGGCCATATCAGCGGTTTTTCCCTGTATCGGCAATGATAATATTAACAGGGTCATCATTGCTAATAATACTACTCGTTTCATCGTTACTCCTTTGATTACCTCCACTCATCGACCGAAACCGGCCTTCCAAGACTGAAATCGGTAACAAACCATGTTGTCTGGATCTCACCACCAACGGCC
>CAXXKH010000033.1:0-288011 GCA_963677545.2 Desulfobacterales bacterium
CTTCCATCTCTTTTTTCTTGTTTTTCTCCAATTGCGCGAAATCATTATCAGTGGCAAGGCGGAAGATTTTCTTGAGAGAGCGCTTTTTCTTGGTTGCATCATACGGTTCCGGAGGAAGCGCCACCGTTCCGAAACCAAGCCCCTGATCCGTCTGGACGATGACATAATCGCCTGGATTCAACACGTAGGCGCCACAATCGAAATCGTATATTTTGCCGGCCGGTTTAAACCGGATTCCAACCGCTTTATTCATGGCTTATCTTTTTTCCCAACCCCGAAATCATTTTCCTCGGGCTGTCATGGTAAACCGGAGAGGTCATACAATGCCCCCCGGAGGTAACCGCCATGTAATTCATTTCCGGCTATTTTGCAAGGGTCAAGAAGAGGGTCTCAAGGGTCAGGCGGACATTGGCATTGGCACGAATGCGATCCTGTGCCTTGTCGATTGTCCTGACGGCTGCAATGACGTCCTCTTCCGACATGGCGCCTGCCGCATCGGCAATTCGCCGCTCAGCATCCGGATTAAGAAGGTTCTCCGGTTGATACCTGTAAATCAAGACATCCCGGTAGATCGTCTTCAGGATCTCCAGGGCATCCGCCACCGATTCTTTATCTGAAAAAAGCATCGAAGCCGCTGCAAACATGCCGGATGGGAATTCATCACTGGTGGATGGCGACAACATATCGCAGCTTTGCAGCAGCCACTTGCGCCGGTTGAGCCAGTTGTTTCGTGATAATTCTTCAGCTCTGGACAGACTGCCCCTGGCCATGACAGCCAAGGTGCGAGCGCTGTCCGGATCGATTCCGTGCGCCTTGGTCAGCTCCCGCGCGAGATTCGGGATGGGAATGGGGTGAAATCGGATATGGCGGCATCGGGACACAATAGTGGGCAGCAAATCGGCAGTGCCGTTGGCGGTCAGAATCAGAATCGTCCGATCGGGCGGCTCTTCCAGCATCTTTAAAAGCGCATTGCCGGCCTCGGCATTCATGCAATGTGCGTCGGAAATCACCACTGTCCGATAATCGGCCTCGTAGGGCTTCATACCCAAGACGCGGCAAAGCTCCCGAATCTGATCGATCCGTATAAAGGGGCCTTGGGGCTGCAGCGAGACAATATCCGGGTGGCTCCCGGATTCAATTTTACGGCAGGACCGGCAAACACCACAT
The DNA here is from genome assembly GCA_963677545.2 of Desulfobacterales bacterium. GTDB lineage: Bacteria > Desulfobacterota > Desulfobacteria > Desulfobacterales > JAFDDL01 > JBECKW01. The sequence goes on from CAXXKH010000033.1 coordinate 1,168, forward strand.
GCGGAGATTCCGGCTGATATAACCGCCCCAGGGGTGTCTCCAATGGCAGGTTCGTCGGGACTGGGGTTCTTTTCGCCTGAGCAGTTCAATGCCTTGGCAAACGACAGCGCAACTGATCGTTTCCCCACCCCTCCAGTCCCCGTAAAAAGGAAAGCGTGGGGAATGGCGCCTTTACGAAGAATGGCATTGAGTACCTGGATGGCCTGGTGTTGTGCTATAAGGGATGCGGACCCGGTCACAAAATCAGTTGTCGACCCGTTCTTTCAGTTCTTTTCCGGATTTGAAGAACGGAAGCCGTTTGGGTTTGATCATTACCTTAACACCGGTCTTGGGATTTCTTCCCGTGTAGCTTTTATATTCCTTCACGAAAAAACTACAAAGTCCTCGAATCTCCACTCTGGAGCCCTTGGCCATGGCATCCGACATGTGATCGAAAAACAACTGTACCACCTTAGCCGCTTCAGACTTGGAAATGTTGGCCTCATTCTTCAGGGCCGCGATAATTTCCAGTTTGTTCATACATCCTCCTTCTCACAGGTGCCAATGAATTCAAATTCGTTTCTGTTCTGTATAAATAGCGAAATCCTACAGAGAGGTCAAGTACTTAAGATGAAATTCCCGGTAATATTTCGACATCCTCCTCATTCACCTCCACACCGGCAGACTGTCCGAGGGCATCAATATTGACAACAACCCGGTTGTTTCCCTTGTATCTCATGAAAATTCCGGTAACGCCGGCAAAAGGTCCATTAATCACCACCACACGGTCTCCTTTGCTGTATTTATTGCCCTTCGTGATCGGCTGGTCCGCCAAAATCATGATTTTCAGGGACTCGATTGTCGTGTCCGGTACGGATATCGGGCCGCCCTTGCTTCCGATCAGACGCACGGCGCCGACGGTTTTCAAAATATCCAGATGCTCGTTGGGATTCAAATCGGTTCTTACAAACAGATAACCCGGAAAAAGCGGAACTCGGATCATCGCTTTTCGATCCCGCCTGGCGCTTCTGACAAGGATCTTCGGTAAAAAAACCTCTTTTTCTTTTTTTAAAAGCGCCTCGTTGACGACACTTTCGAATCGACTTTTCGTATGTAATACATACCAGGCGCGAATCAACGGATCTATTGTCATATCGGTACCGGGGTCAAGTGGTTGCCATCGGGTCACAGGGGCCGGTGGTTTCTCCGTGCAGCAGACCATAAACAGTCTGCATCGCCATGTGGACAAAAATCATGTGAACATCTTCGACCTTCTGCATATCGTGGACCGGAGCGACAAAGGCGATGTGGGCCGTCTCCGAAAGACGGCCGCCGGAAAAGCCGGACAGCCCGATGGTACGCCCCTTCTCACGGTTGGCATACCGGACGGCCCTGAGAACGTTTTCGGAGTTCCCGCTCCCGGAAATACCGATCACAAGATCCCCGGGCTTAAAAAAATTTTTAAGCTGCTCCTCAAAAACAACATCATATGAAACGTCGTTTGCAAGGGCCAGCAGGGTCGGCATATTGTCGTTCAGGCACATTACCTTGAATTTTTTATCAAGGTCCATACAACAGCCCTTATTGATATCACATGCGAAATGAGATGCCGTAGCGCCGCTCCCACCGTTCCCCATGATAAAAATATGTGATTCGTCATGGTAAGCGGCCATAATCATATGGACAATCTTCTCATACCGTTCAATATCGAAATCAGCCAGCACCGTTTTCAGTCCGCTGAGGTAATTATCCGCAAAAGATTGAATATTCATAAGGTCCACTCTCTTACCCCCTTTTGGCCCATTGATCAAGTGCCGTGTGATAAGCTTCAACGGTACCGATATCCTTCAGATATTCCCGAATCGGATATCCGAACATGCGACCGGCCAGATTGGGAAGGAGATGATGACCGAGGTCCACCACCTCCCGGGGGTCCAGCGGCCGGGGAGGAAAACAATCGAATAACGCCTGTGTCGCCACGTAAACACCTGCATTGGCCAGGTCACTTCGAGGCTTTTCCGGTTTTTCGACAAATTCGGCAATTCTTCCATTGTCATCCAGAACCGCAATACCGCATGCTGCTGGATCCGGCGCATGAAACAATCCCATGGTGAGAATCGCCCCCAGGGCCCGGTATTCCCTGTGCGCCCGGACCATGCTTCCCAGATCGAGATCGGTCAGGTTGTCGGCATAGCAGATCAGGAAATCTTCTTCACCGTCAACCCAGGACCGGTTGGCCCACAGCGTCCCGCCGCTCCCGAGCAGCCGCTCTTCATGGAACAGATCGATAGTCAGACGGTACCGGTCCCTGATCCGGTCTACGAAACCGACCACCTGCTCGGCAAGATGGCTGGTGTTGATCAGCACACTTCCGACGCCGTACCGATCCAGGAGCGCAAGCCAGATTTCCAGAAGCGTCTCGTCGCCGATGGGCATGAGACATTTCGGCGTCGTATCGGTGTAGGGTCTGAGTCGGGTGCCCTTTCCCGCCGCCAGTAAGAATGCTTTCAAATCGAAACTCCGATATATCGGTTTCAGGTGTCGGGTGTCAGGTGTCAGGAACTGCAATGGCCGCGACAACTGACACCTGAAACCTGACACCTGAAACCTTAATGCTAATGCCGTATACTATGCCTTCACCCCCCGAATCACCTTAAGCTTCCGCATGTGGGATTCAGCAAACGCAAGGATATTCACTTTTTTTTCCGCCTGGGTCAGGTAGTGCCAATAGTCCCGAACGCTGTCATCCACCCCGTACGCCGGCCGCCATCCAAGGGCCTGAAGCCGTCCCGTATCGGAAAAGATGTGCCGGGTGTCGCCGAAACGGTAATATGCCCCGCCGCGGCGGGGCTCGATCCGCTTGCCGACGATATTCTGCATACGCTCGTAAAATTCCGAAACGGTCCAGGTCTTACCGCCTCCCACGTTAAACACCCCATAGTCGGCATCCGGGTGAGTCAGGACCAGAAGGTTCGCAGCGACGACATCCTTGATGTTTACAAAATCCCTCACCTGCTTGCCGTCTTCGAAAATAGTCGGCTGCCGATCCATATAAAGGGAGAGAGCAAAAATACGCATGGCGCCCGAATAGGCATTGAAAAACGATTGGCGCGGCCCCTGGACGATGGAATAGCGCATGGCCACGGAAGGAATATCATAGCGTCTGCCCAGTTCGATGGCAATGGTTTCCTGGGAGTACTTGGAGATGGCGTATTGGTTGCACGGCGCAATCACGGATTCATCCGACGGGACCCATTGCAGCACGCCTCCGCATTCCGGACACGTGTGCTCCCACTGCCCCGCAGCAAGCTGCCTTTCCGTTCGTATCCGGGGATACACATACTCCCCTGCCGTTTTAAAACAGTCCGGGCATTTGTAACGGCCTTCCCCCATCACCGCCTGGCTTGCGGCCACGATTACCTTCCGAACGGTCGATGCCTCCCCCAGTTCCACCAGCAATTCGTACAGCAGTGCCGTGGAGACCGTATTCACATGAAAAAAGGTCGAAAAATCGGTCAGGTAATCCTGGTACGCCGCGAGATGATAGACCGCCTCGATCCCTTCCAGGGCCTTTCGCCAGGTCTCCTTGTCACGAACATCTCCCTCAATGAACTCCGCTTCCGGCGGCAGGTACCCGGGCTTGCCGTCCGGGTGAACCGTCGGCTGCAAATTATCGAGAATCCGCACCTCGTGCCCTTGTTTTAAAAGTGCATCGGCCGTGTGGGAGCCTATAAATCCGGCCCCTCCGGTAATCAATATTTTCATTTTCTAAGACCTGTATTCCGGTTGACCTATTGGTTCGACCGTTTATTATAAGTCAATTAACAACCCGAACGTCCAACATCGAACTTTGAATAAGGCATTCTATCGATTTTGGTAAGGGGTTTATCCAAAGAATAAAATTTCCAAACATTGTTCATATTCCCAACACCCCCGAATCAAGTGACAGGGAATACATCCTACATCTAATTGATCCCATCCACATTCGACATTGGACGTTGGACGTTCGATGTTCGACGTTCATTCTTTTTTTAATTTTTTTTCATTGCAGTACCAACAGTGTTTCGAGCTCCGGTTTGGCGAGCCGACCTCCACCTCCTGACACCTGACACCCGACACCTGCAGTTACTTGCTCCGATACGATCGATCGTCAAAAATAACCTTACTCCCCCCCTCCTCCAGCATAAAAGGAAGCTCTCGATAGGCTTCCATGGCTGAAAGAACCGAGTTCCGCCGTTCCAGGGGAACGAGAAGTACCAGGAAACCGCCGCCGCCGGCCCCGGCGATTTTTCCGGCCAGAGCACCGGCGTCCATGGCGGTTTCAAACATATGCTGAATCGTTCCGTTCGAAATACCTGAAGCCATCTCCTGCTTCAGACGCCAATTTTCTTCGAGCAATTCACCGCACCTTTTGATATCTCCGGTGCTCATGGCGCCCACAAAGGGATCGACCAACGCCGTCATTCGGGTCATGCCCGTCATCCTGTTTTCATCGGACATGTTGGCTTTCTGCTCCCGAAGGATGTTGTCGGCGCTCCGGGTAATGCCGGTATAGTAGAGCAGCAGACAGGAAGCAAAGGAACGCCGAACCGCGCCGCTCAAAGGCACCGGGGATCGAAGCACCCTGTCTCCGGTCTTGAAAGTGAATTTATTCACTCCCCCGTAGGCCGCAGCATACTGATCCTGCCTGCCGATCGGTTTGCCGAGAATATCGATCTCTATTCGACAGGCATTTTCGGCGAGCTGTTCCGCCGTCACGAGTTCGTTGCGATAGGTATACAACGCATGCAGCAACGCAACGGTAATGGAACTCGAGCTTCCCAGGCCTGAACCGGAGGAGGGAATATCCGCCAGTGTCGTGATCTCGATTCCGTTCTCCACACCGGTCATTTTCATGGCCTCGCGTACCAGGTCATGCTGGATCTCCTCCACAGTCGAAACGCACTCCTTCCGGGAGTAGTTGATGTAGATCATATCGTCAAACCGCTCTTTGACAATTGCAAAGACATACTTGTCAATGGCGGTACACACCACCATGCCGTCTTTTCGGTCGTAAAAATCCTTGATGTCCGAACCGCCTCCCACAAAACTGACACGCAACGGTGTTCTGACAATAATCATAGCCGCCCTCCATCAACGCTGACCCTACCCAAAGGGCAGGGGGGTTACTGCTCAACTAAAACGTATTCTTCGCCCAGTTCGGAAACCGCTCTCTTGCCCGGGAGCTGCCCCCCACATCTCCCAGTCCATGAAGGGTGATCAGGAAACCGAATGAGTCGTTTTCGTCCTCTTTTTCATACTGAACTTCAAAAGACCAGCACTGGGATCTGTAGAGCACTCCTATACTGCTGCTGATATCCAGTCCGTCCTTGATGTTTCGCTCGTAATCCGAAAAAATCCAGACGCGTTGCGTCAGGTTTAACAGCACATCGGCATAAATGGACTCACGAAGAGACTTTCCATAACGGTGCTGGACATACAGACTGTCCCCCCGGGAATCGGAAAATATGCCGGCAACGTTCCTTGAAATGAAATCGCCGCTGTAGACGGACCACCCGGCATCCCCCTGGAGGGAGAGCCATTTACCTAGGTTGAGCTGGATTTCGCCCTCGATGGGAGAAAACGGCTCCGGGTCTTCGTCCTTTTCCTTATTGATATCGTAGCTCTGTGACAATTCAATTCTTGCTGCCTGTCGATAATCAGGGCCGTCCTTTGCCGGTGATCTGGTAATGAAGGTGTTGATAAAAGAATAGGTTATCAGGTTTTCCCCTTCAATCCGATCCGTTCCGTCAAAATAGGGATTTTCCTCCTGTTTCCAGGAGGGCGTGTAGTCATAAACAGCCTGTAACTTTACCGCATGCTTCAGGGCATCGACGCCTTCCCAGTCGGGATGAAACACATTGTACACTTCCGAAGAGAGATCCAGTCTGACGTCAAAAAGCTCCCTGTGACGGGTGCGGTCCGCCCCGTCGTCGACCCCGTCATAGCTATCCATATGCCACAGGGTCTGCCGGAATCCCACGGACGGTTCAACGCTCAGGATACCGCCGGGCCGCAGCGGCAGGTAGATTCGCGGATGGAGATCAAATCGAAAAGCCCTGGCGCCATCCTCTCTGTACAGGTATGCCGACTGGCTTTCAAATCCGGCGAACAGCAACGAACCGAAAATCGGCTGCTTGTAACGATCGAAATAGATGGTCGGCAGATACTGCACGGTTTCGTCGATATCCGCCTGACGCCGTGCGATGACATCGTCCCACCAGAGCGCCTCGACATTCAGGCTGTAACCCGCCCACCGTTTATTAAGGTTGAGCCGGTTTTTCCGCATGGGATCATTATATTCATCCAGCGTCCGGCCGAAAACATCATTCAAGTCCCGCCTGGAATCGAGATAGCCGTTATATCCTTTCTTGAATTCGTACAGATAATCCTGGTCACTCACGATATCGAGATCGAGTTTGATTTCGGTGTCGTCTCCAAGAGACTGGTCATGTTTCATCCGAAACCAGTACCTGTCCGCGTTGGGGCGCAGGTAGGCGTCGTCATTATACCCGTAATCGGTGCTCGATGTCCCGGATCCGTCGTCCGTCTTCCGGTCATTCAGAAAATCGAACATCACCACCCCTCTGTTCGTATCCGACAGGACATAGCGGTACTCGGCGCCCAGTTTCACCCCCCGCCGTGACATGGAATCCGCGTAAAGTGTTGCATCCGTATTGTCACTGATCGCCCAGAAAAACGGCTGGGAATAGGAAAACCCCTTTCTTTCGGAAGTGCCGAACTGGGGGGCGAGCAGACCGGTTTGTCGGTTCAGCTTCACTGGAAACACCAGAATGGGAGAATAAAAAACCGGTACCTCCTTTATCTTGAAAAAGGCATGATTCACAAAGCCGTATCCCCCATAGGTGATATCGAGCTTTTTCCCGTCGATGGCCCAGGTCGGTGTCTCATCGTCACAGGTGGTAATATGCACATTTTCGGCCGAATAGGTGGTTTCACCGGTCTTTTCAATCCTGTCGGCCCGGATGTGAAAGTTGTTCTTTTTCAGAAAAAGGGTGCCGCCGTCAAAGCGCCCGGTCTGATCCCCCCAGTTATATTGCAAATGAGTACCGGAAAAGATGTCTTCACCGGATGTCACCCCGACGTTTCCATCGGCATCGGCAACCCGTGCTTTGGTGTCAAAATTAACTGTATCGGCGGATAGCCGGGTATCCCCTTTTTGGATCACCACATTCCCCCGGAGCACCCCTTTACCGGTTTCCCTAAAACCTTCGGCCTTGTCGGCCTCGACCCGCCAGGGGATCAGCGATGTGTCCCCGTCAAGCAGGCCGGTCCCCTCTTCGGCACCGGCAGAAACCCCGCCGCCGCAGAAAAAAAACAGCACTAAAATGAAGCGGAGCACGCAGCGAAGGAGAGCCTTCACCCGCCGGACATCTATTTGAAGAAACCGGCAGCCGGCCGTAATACCATGGAAACAGTATGGGAATATTCGATTGATGGGGGTTATTCTCCTAAGGCGTTTAACGCATATTTTAAGGGGGCTCTCTTTCGTGAATATCCGCTCAACCCCCATGGATTATTCGTCCGAAACATCTGAAATCTTCGTATGAAGCCAATTATTATTGAAAAAGTCAAGGTGTAGTTGTAAGAAAGAAAATTTCAGACCCGGTCCATCTTGGGAGAAGATGTTGTTTACGACTATTCGCGAAGAAAACATAGCAGTCTTTGGATTGAAATGAAATTATTACTGACAAATGATGACGGAATATACGCGGAAGGGTTGTGGGCGCTTCATAATCGGCTTTCGGAAAAACATACGGTTTCGGTCATCGCACCGGACAGGGAACGCAGTGCCGTAGGCCACGGCATCACCCTGAATCATCCGCTCCGTGCCGAAACCATATCGGTAAACGGATTTGGCTCCGGCATTGCGGTTTCCGGCACTCCGGCGGACTGCGTCAAACTGGCCATTGTTTCGCTTCTGGACTCCCGGCCGGACATGGTGATCTCGGGGATCAATCCCGGCGCAAATATCGGCGTAAATCTCAGCTACTCAGGCACGGTATCAGCGGCAAAAGAAGCCGCCCACTACGGCATTCCCGCCATCGCTGCTTCCATCCACGGCAGAACGGGCCGGCACTACGATGACGCATCGAAATTCATCAGTGAACTCGCTGAAAAAGTGATAAAAAAGGGGTTGCCTTTCGGCACTTTTCTGAACGTCAATCTGCCGGATCTTCCAATAGGCGATATGGCGGGCGTCCGTATCAGCCGGCAGGCGGTTTCGATGCTTTCGGAAACATTTGAGAAGAGAGAAGATCCAAGAGGACAGCACTATTACTGGCAGGGATGTGACAGTCAGACGGTCTTTGATCACCCGGAAACCGATGGCGCCGCTCTTTGCAGCAACTATATCAGTATCACCCCCGTCAAATGTGATATGACGGATTACGACACCATGAATGAGTTGAAGGGGTGGCTGGATGTTTATAACACTTGAAGGCATCGAAGGATCGGGGAAAACAACCCAGATCGAACATATCGACCGTTTTCTCCGGTCAAACGGGGTGGATCTCACGGTCACACGGGAGCCGGGAGGAACCTTGATCGGTCGGAAAATCCGGACCATCCTGCTCGATCCCCAGAGCAGTGAAATGGATCCATCCACCGAACTTCTTCTGTATACGGCGGATCGGGCCCAACACATCAGGCAGGTCATTCTGCCGGCGATCGACGCCGGAAAGGTTGTGTTGTGTGACCGCTATTTCGATGCCACACTGGTCTACCAGGGATATGCCCGGGGTCTTGATATACCGAGCATTCGGGAACTGCATCGGCTGATGTGCGGTGGACTCGCGCCGGATCTCACCCTGCTGTTCGACCTCTCCCCTGAAGAAGGTCTCGCAAGGGCATGGAAACAGTTGCATAACGGCGAGCGTACCGGAAGCGAATCACGGTTCGAAAAAGAGGCGGTTGACTTTCACCGAAAGGTGCGTCAGGGATATCTTGAACTGGCCCGGTCCGAACCCGGCCGGTTTCAAATCGTCGATGCCGCTCAGGAAGAAGAAGGTGTCCGGGAGCAGGTTTTTTCGATCCTGACCGAACGCCTGTTGGAACCGATTATGTGAGGTTTCAGGTGTCGGGTGTCAGGTGTCAGACGACACTGCCGTTGTAGTTCCTGACACCCGACACCTGAAACCTTGATATTCTGGCCGTAAAGACAATGTTGATAACGAAATAGAAATCGTATGAAACAACAGCCAACCATCTGCGATTCCATCATCGACGCCATCGGCGGCACGCCCATGGTGGAAATAAAAAGACTGAATCCGAACCCGAATGTAAAAATATACGCCAAGCTTGAGTATATGAATCCGGGCGGGTCGATCAAGGATCGCACCGCCCTGTATATGATCAAATCCGGAGAAGCGTCCGGCGCCCTCACCAGGGATAAAACCGTCATCGAGGCCACCAGCGGCAATACCGGCATCGGACTCGCCATGATCTGCGCGGTAAAAGGCTACAAGCTGCTTCTGACCATGTCCGAGGCGGTGAGTGAAGAACGGCGGAAAATTCTGAGAGCCCGGGGAGCGGATATCATGCTGACGCCCGGACACCTCGGCACCGACGGCGCCATCGAAGAGGTCTACCGCCTGATGCGGGAGCATCCGGACCGGTATTTTATGACCGACCAGTATAATAATGAAGCGAACTACAACGCCCACTATCACGGAACGGCGCCTGAGATCTGGGAACAGACCGGGCATCGGATCACCACCCTGGTGGCCACCATGGGCACCACCGGCACCCTGATGGGATTGTCCAGACGCTTCAAGGAGTACAACCCGGGCATTCAAATCGTCGGTATGGAACCCTTCCTGGGGCATAAAATTCAGGGGCTTAAGAACATGAAAGAGGCCTACTGCCCTGAAATTTATGACAAGAAACGCCTCGACAAAAAAGTGAATGTAGAGGACGAAGAGGCCTACGAAATGGCGCGGCAACTGGCCAGACAGGAAGGCATCTTCGTGGGCATGAGCAGCGGGGCCGCCATGGTGGCGGCCCGGAACGAAGCGGCCGCCATGAAGGATGGCGTCATCGTCGTGATCCTGCCGGATAGCGGAGAACGTTACCTGAGCACGCCCCTGTTTGCGGTCCGGGAGAAGGTGTCTCTGAGTCTGTTCAATATGCTCCACAGGAAAAAGGAGGGATTCAAGCCGATTATCCCCGGCAGCGTTTCCATGTTCACATGCGGTCCGACGGCACATGCCCGGATGCACCTGAGTGAATGTCGCCGTTTCGTTTCCGCCGAACTGCTGCGGAGCTACCTTATGTACCGCGGCTTCAAGGTCAACCATGTGATCAATATTACCGACCTCGATGACAAAACCATCGAAGGGGCCGACAAAGAAGGTCTCGACCTTTCCCGGTATACGGAGCAGCAAATCGAGTGGATCAAAAAAGACCTGGCCCTGCTCGGCATCGAACCGGCGGATGAATATCCGAAAACCAGCGGCCATATCGCGGAGATGATCCGCATGACTGAAAATCTCGTAAAGAAAGGCTTTGCCTACGAAAAGCTTCGGTCCATCTATTTTGACCTTTCCAAATCCTCCGACTACGGGGCTCTTTCGGGCATCGATATAAACAAAATCAGAGTCGGGGCAACGGTTGACCTGGATGAATATGAGAAAGACAATCCCCGGGATTTTACGCTCCTGAAGCGCACCACCATGTCGGAACTTCGAAAAGGGATCTTCTACAAAACCGAATGGGGCAACATACGCCCCTCCTGGCACATCCAGACCGCCGCCATTGCCCAGAAGTACCTTGGCGAACAGTTCGACATCCATACCAGCAGTCTGGAACTGGCCTTTCCCCATCACGAAAACGAGATCGCCATATCGAGGGCACTAACCGGCAAGGTGCCGGCCAAATACTGGGTCCATTGTGAACGGGTGCTGGCCGACGACGGCAAAAAAGTCGATGAAGCCGCTGCCCTGACACTCGAAACCCTGACACGAATGGGCTATACAGGCAGAGAAATCAGGTACTGGCTTATCTCGAGTCATTACCGGAAACCGATCACCTTCTCTCCGAATCGCCTGGAGCATGCCAGACGCTCTCTGAAGCGGCTCGACGCCTGTATCCATGCGCTTATGGCCCTCTCCGAAGGCACGCCCTTCCCGGAATTGGACCAGCTAATTTTTGACCTGAAACATGGCTTTGCCGGTGCAATGGACCAGGACTTGAATATATCCCCCGCGCTTGCCTCCATCTTCCGGGTGGTCAAACGCATCAACCAGCTTTTAGCGGGAAAAGGGATAGATCCTCCAGGCGCCCGGAAATTGCTGGACACCTTTAACAAAATCGACACTGTCCTGAAAATATTCGATTTTGGCGAAGCATCGGACAGTGGGCGCGTTCAAACCCTTCTCAAGGACCGCCGGAAAGCACGCCTGGACAAAAACTGGGATCTTGCGGACCGCATCCGGGATGAACTGCAGGCCATGGGTGTCCAGGTAAGGGATGGAAAAATAAAATGAAACCGATATATTTCCCGTTTACCACCCTATCAGGCCCTGTTCTCGGCGCGCTCCTGACCTGTTTCAACCGGGTTGCAGTCTATCAGCCCTCCCGAAATCATATTCCGGAATCGATTCGAAACTGGGAAACCGAAGGCCGCCTGCAGGTCCGCTTGCCGGATGAAGACGAAAACGATCCACTTCCGCATTTGCTCAAAGCATACCACGCGTGGGCGGAACTTCATAAAGGAGAGCAACCGGATTTTGAAAAATTCCGCCCTCCCCTGGCCCCTTACACCGATACGTCCGCGACATCCCGAATCCGTTCGGATATCCGGAAGGCGGCGGAAGGAACCGAAACCGCCCCTTCAGATGAAGAAAAAGAACGTTCGATGCTGATCAGGGCGCGACTTTTTCTGACCGTCGCCCAGAAACACGATCAGCTCCAGCAGACGCTCCGGGAGGATCTCAACAGGATTGGTAATATGGAGAGAGACCTGTTTCGGGATCTTCTGAAAGACCAGGAGGAACCGTTCCCGGTTGATCCCCCGAATCGATCCGCTGAAGCGTTTGAGCACAATAGCTATATGTCCGCCGCACGAATGGCCGCCTGGGCACGTCTTCATGTCCATCACCGGGAAAAAGCAGCTACGGGAGAAGCACCGGACCTGCTGATCACCAGTGACCGGACTGCATTGGACCAGTTGCTGGAAACGGCGGACAGTGCCGACATGATTTGCAGGGTATCGGGTATCCCCTTCGGCTCCGTAGCGGATCCGTCCGGGAATGTTTTTTTTAACGAGCAGCGCTGTGAAAAACTCGGGAAACTGGCCGCTGAGTCCGACCGGTCCGGCGCCTGGGATACATTTGTGTCCGATACCGGCAGTGAAGGTGCCGATACCGGCCGGTTGACCATCTACCGGATAAAAGGAGACGCTGTTTTTAGTCTTCTTTCCAAATCGGAGTATTACACGAAACCGTCAGGGATGCACAAAGAGTCAGCTGATAACAGTTTTACACTGGCGGGGAGTATCATTAAGGAAGACTGCTGAAAAAAAACAAATGAACGTCCAACGCCCAACATCGAATGTGGAATCGCTTCGCCCCATCGTTAATAACGAGAAAATATCGGTTCCAGGCACAGATATAATCCCTCTATTTCCATGCATCTGGATGCTTGACTCACCAAAATAATTGGTATAAGGGGGACTCTTGGAATTGGAAATTCGGGCAGTTGACGCCCTTTACCTAACTACATCAAGAAAGGAGATGTGTTCAAATGGCTTTTATCCCTACTGTCGATCCTGAAAAATGTCAGGGTTGCGAAGAATGTGTTGATGTTTGTCCTGTTGAGGTTTTCGAAATTGAAGATGGAAAGTCCGTTCCGGTAAACGCCGATGAGTGCCTTGGATGCGAAAGTTGCGTTGAGGTTTGTGAACCAGGCGCCATTACCGTTGAGGAAAACTGATCGACTATACATCTACGTCTCTCCTGGTATATTTCAAAAAACATATCGGGAGAGACGTTTTTTTAGCCCTGCCTGATTCGAAGAATACGGATTGAGCGGTTTGAGAATTTCCCGCCGAATGCCTCACTCCTTCCCGCCGCCGCTATTTCCGGACAAATACATGCCAACACCCCAACATATATGGCATATAAGACTTGCACACCCCAACAAAATGTGATACTGGGAAGGTCATGAAACAATATGTAGTGGATGAACTACGGCCCGCTGATTATGATATACTCAAGGCATATCTGGACGAAAATCTGGATTTTTCAGGCTTTGACGGCCTCTACCGGAAACCCATCGATGAGGCCCTGCTGACAAGCACACAGGCGTCGCATATTCAATGTAAACCGCTTTATTTTACCCTGGCTCTGACGCCTGAAAGCCTGACATGTGAGCTTCTGGCAAGAACAAGAAACAGGATGCGATGCGACTGCATGGGATATGCAACGACAGCCCAACTCAACTGGATCGTGGACTGGACGGACAACGTTTTTAAAGAACTCGGCATCATTGTTTGACGGCAATCGCTCGGCGCCAATTATCAGAGGAGCCAATTTCAAAAGGTAATTCATTGACAACAACTTCGCCGCTTCATATCACCCCCCTGGGGGGACTTGGTGAAATCGGTCTCAACATGATGGCGTTTGAGTACGAAGACACTATCTTTGTAATCGACGCAGGCCTTATGTTCCCCGAAGATTATATGCTGGGCATTGACTATGTCATCCCGGATATGAATTACCTGAAGGAGAACCTTTCCAAGCTCGCCGCAATCGTGCTGACCCATGCCCACGAAGATCACATCGGTGCACTGCCATATCTCCTACGGTTGAAGAATATTCCTGTTTTCGGCACCCCTTTCACCCTAGGGCTCATCCGGAACAAACTTCAGGAACATGAACTGATTGCAACAGCGCAGCTGCATCAGATTCAGCCCAACGAAAATCTGCAAATCGGCCCGTTTCAACTGGAGTTCATCCGGGTGGAACATAGTGTAGTGGACGGCGTCGGCATCGCCATCCAGACACCGATTGGGACCGTTATCCATACGGGAGATTTCAAAATCAGCCACGGCCCGGCAGTTCAGGGCATGATGACGGATGTGAGTAAATTTGCCCATTATGGTGAAAATGGGGTATTGGCCCTGCTCTCGGATTCGACAAATGTTGAAAAAGAGGGATATACGCTTTCGGACAGCCAAATCGGCGAAACCCTCGGAAGCATCATCAGCGGGAAAAACGGACGGATCATAATCGCGCTGTTCGCCTCAAATATCGCACGAATTCAGCAGATTATAAATCTCATCAAAAACAGCAACCGGAAGATTATCTTTAACGGCCGAAGCATCGAAGTGAGTGTTCAGGTTGCCAAGGACCTCGGTCACATCAACATTCCACCGGGAATGGAAATCGACCTCGAAGATATCGAAAATTATCCGGAGGAGCAGGTAGTTGTCATCACAACCGGAAGCCAGGGAGAACCGATGTCGTCACTCGCCAGGATCGCATCGGGAACTCACAAGCATTTGCGCCTGAAACCCGATGACACGGTTATCCTGAGTTCAAAATTCATCCCGGGCAACGAAAAAGCCATCGCCAGTATCATCAATAGCCTGTACAGGCTCGGCGCGGATGTTATTTATGAAAAAATATCGGAAATACATGTTTCCGGCCACGCGTTTCGTGAAGAACTCAAACTGATGATCCGGCTGACCAGACCGACCTATTTCATCCCCATTCATGGTGAATACCGGCATCTGACACTCCATGCCCGGCTCGCCCGGGAGACAGGGGTTCCGCCGGAGAATATCTTTCTCGTTGAAAACGGCCAGAGGGTTCGCTTTGAGAAAAACAGCGGCAGTTTAGCGGATCGTGTATCAACCGGTCGTGTCTTTATCGACGGAAAAGGCATCGGGGATGTGGGAAGAAGCGTTCTGAAGGAAAGAAGAAATCTTTCCGAAGACGGTTTGGTGGTTGTCAATATGGCTTTCGACGAAGAGACGGGCATTGTGGTCTATGGGCCGGAAATCGTTTCGCAGGGGTTTATTTTCCAAACCGAAACCGGGCATCTCCTGGACGATGCCCAATGCGTTATTCTGGAAATAGTGGAAGAGACCGGATATGAGACACCGGACCGGGTCGATGTCATTCGCGCCAAGGTGAAGACCGCTTTGAGACAATATTTTAACTTCGCTATCAAACGTCGTCCGGTTATTCTTCCCTTCATTGTTGAAATTTAGGGCCGTCAGATAATGCGTAAGGAAATTATTGGACTCATACTTTTTTTTCTGGTGATCTTCACACTGATCAGCCTGATTTCGTTCAGTCCCACGGATCCGTCCATTCTCCAGGCGGCCGCCGCGGAAAAAACCCACAATCTTTTCGGCCCGATGGGCGCACACCTGTCGGGACTGCTTATTGGGCTCTTCGGCCTGGGCGCCTTCTGGGTACCCGCCATATGCCTGCTGACCAGCATTCATTTTCTCGGCAACCACACCACCAAAGCCATTACCCTGACCCTGAGCGGCGGCGTGCTCCTTGCCGTAACCACCGGCGCCCTGATGGCACTCAGGCAGCATCACTACCTGATCTTCGGCGCCAAGTTCTCAGCCGGCGGCATCATCGGCATCCCGCTTAAAAATTTCCTGGTCACTTCGGCGAATGCAACCGGCGCCTCAACGATCCTTATCGTTTTCTGGATCGTCGGATTTATCCTGGCCACGGGCTTCTCTTTCCTGTCATTTTTCGGCCGCTGCATGAATTTCGGGGCAAACACCGGCGAACGGCTCAAGACCGTTTGGATTAAATTCATGGAACGAAGAAGACGAAGAAAAACACAGAAACGCGCCAAAACGAAAAACGAGGCGCCCAAGAACACCAAAAGCATCAAGATTAAAGCCCCTGAAATCAAACCGGCCCCCAAAGTCCCCATGGCCAAGCAGGAAGTGTTTGATTTCATGAAAACGGGCACCGGATTCCGGCCGCCTTCGATCAAATTCCTCGACGATTCGGAAGACCAGATCATCAAGGCGGATGATGAAAACCTGCGGATGCAATCACGTCTACTTGAAAAAAAGCTTGAAGACTTCGGGGTCATGGGAAAAGTGGTTGCGGTCACCCCCGGACCGGTTATTACGACGTTTGAATATGAGCCCGCGGCCGGTGTCAAGATCAACCGGATCGTCAACCTGTCGGATGATCTGGCGCTCGCCTTGCGTGCCCTTAGCATTCGGATTGTCGCCCCCATACCCGGGAAAGCGGTTATCGGCATTGAAATACCGAATGCAAACCGGCTGATGGTTCGTTTCAAGGATATCGTTGTCTCGAGCGCCTTCAATAAATCCAAATCTCCGCTGACGCTCTGTCTGGGCAAAGACATTGTCGGCAATCCCGTAGTGGCGAGCCTTGACAAAATGCCGCACCTGCTGATCGCCGGCGCAACCGGTTCCGGTAAAAGCGTCGCGCTCAACACCATGATCTGCAGCTTTCTTTTTAAGGCCGCCCCCGATCAGGTCAAATTGATCATGGTCGATCCGAAACGAATCGAACTCTCCACTTATGACGGAATTCCACACCTGATTACACCGGTGGTCACCGATGTGAAGAAAGCGACCAACGCCCTTTTCTGGGCAGTGCGCGAAATGGAAAACCGCTATGAGCTGCTTGCGGAAAAAAAGACACGGAACATCGATCAATACAATCTAAAGATCGAAAAAGAGTTGAAATCGGATCTGGACAAAGACACGCCTCCCCCTGAAAAGCTGCCCTATATTGTCGTCATCATTGATGAACTCGCCGACCTTATGATGGTCGCCTCACGGGACGTCGAGGTGGCCCTCACGCGACTGGCACAGATGGCCCGGGCCGCGGGTATTCATCTGATTCTCGCCACCCAACGCCCGTCCGTGGACGTACTCACCGGTATTATTAAAGCGAATTTCCCCACGCGCCTCAGTTTCCAGGTATCATCCAAAACCGACTCCAGAACAATTATAGATTCCAATGGCGCTGAAAGCCTGCTTGGTCAGGGTGATATGCTCTTTCTTCCCCCCGGAACGGCAAAGCTCCAGCGCATCCATGGCGCCTATATTTCCGAGGCTGAAATCGCCAGGGTTATCGATTTTTTAAAAAACCAGGGAGCCCCCGAATACGACATGGACGTCACCAAGGTGCAGAAACCAGAACCCGAGGGGGATGAAGAGACACAATATGATGAAAAATATGACGAAGCCGTCCAGCTGGTGTCAAAGACCCGTCAGGCGTCCATATCCATGGTCCAGCGGCATCTGCGCATCGGATATAACCGCGCCGCGCGTATCATAGAAGTCATGGAGAAAGAGGGGGTCATCGGACCCGCCGATGGTGCAAAGCCACGGGAAGTTCTGGTGTCCGGTTATGACGATATGGGATGACTTGTTTCCTGAAATCACAAGGTCCGTAGACCAAGAATAACCGGCAAAGGAGCAGAATATCAATGATAGAAAAAAGAAAAGAACCTCGTTACCGTATCAGTGACAGGGCGTATACAATTGACTGGTCCGCCCCCCGGCGCCTGGGTGAAATCATCGATATCAGCCGGTCGGGTATGTCGTTCCGATGTCTTCATGATCATAACGGCTTTAAACAAATGGCCGAACTCGGTATTTTTTCATCCATTCATAACTTTTTTCTGAAGCATATCAAATTCGAGACGCTGGCGGACATTCGACTCGAGGCGCCTCCCACAAGCACGATCATCATGAGACGGCACAGCGGCCGTTTCCTTTCCCAGACCGATCAGCAGCGGGAAGAGATAGGCGAGTTTATTGAACACTTTTCTCAAAGCCCCGCACAATCCGGCTCTTGAAGGTTGATATGTTGGATGCATGAGCAAAATCAGTTAAAATCTTTCGGAGTAATAAAATGGACGTCGGTCTTGTAAATCCGTTTCTGGCAGCGACGGTGGATATTCTCGAAAAAGTAGGAGGTATCACCGCGGAAGTACAAAAACCGTTTCTTAAAACCGACCCAACAGGACAGGGCGCCGTTTCCGGGATCGTTGCCGTCAAGGGGAAAATAACCGGTACCGCCGCTATTACCTTTTCCCGGAAGTGCATCCTATCCATTGTCTCCACCATGTTCGGAGAGGCTATCACTGAAGTGGGCGACGATGTTAAAGATGCGGTGGGAGAAATCACCAATATGATCTCAGGATTGATCACACAGCTTTACGAAAAAGACGGTTTTGAACTGAAGGCGGGGCTGGACCAGGTTCTCATGGGAGACGGGCATCAAATTCAGCATCTGCCCCAACAGCCTGTACTCGGCGTTCCCGTTCAGACCGACAAGGGTGAGATTATGGTCGAGTTGTGCTTTAAAGAAACCTGAACTTGTCCTCTTGACGGCTGTTTTCATATGGCAGCAAAAAAGTCATATTGAGCAAGTCGTTTTCGTCGATATTGAAGGCCATCGCGCAGGAAGCATGACCGCCGCAATATGGCAACCAGCCCATAAGTAGAGAGATTGGGGGATAAATGATTAAAAAATAGGGTGTTAACCCCATAGAAACGCACGCCCCGGTCATGGTAGATTTTAAGATGATTTATTACGGCTATGACAGTCCGCCGTGTATTTCTTGCCCCTCTGAGGATAAGCACTTTGGAGGATATGAATAAAGAGATGAATTCCGATTCGCTTCCGTTTTCGGCAATTGATTTGAACCAGCAGATTGCAAATGCTGTCCAAAAAATGACGGAAGATGAAAAGCGTAACATTCTCAATATATTAAACAGATCGACAACCGGAGAAAAACGACAGCGTCATCGAAAACATCAGCTTATCAAAACGCGACTGGAACAAGACAATCGGTCCGTTAACTGTACGATTGAAAATTTGAGCGCCGGCGGCGCCTTCCTGACAACACGTTGTCCCTCACCCCCTGGAAACGAAATATCGCTGAGTTTTTCAATCCTGAATTTCGAATTCCCCGTACGATTGCAGGCAGAGGTCGTTTGGAGGACACCCCGTGGAATGGGTGTTAGATTCAAACCCAACCTGAGTCTTTCGTGTCGTCTGGCGGAGCAGAAGATCGCGGATGCGATGCGGCCAAATCTTCCGGAAACCTGAAGACCAAGGTAACCGCATTTGGTTTTTATAAGGCTCCCTTCAATTGACATTTCCCCCCCCCGTTGTTATGTTTGCTGACCATGCAAACAGGAAACATCGTTGAATATATTGACCGGCAGAAAATCGTCTGCGCAGTGGTTTTAGAAAATAATAACCAGCGGTTGCGCCTTCTTTCCGAAAATACGAGGGAGGTCTCCCTCTCTTCCCAACGTCTGAGTCATGTATCGAATATGCATCTTGACCTGTCTACCGGACGGGACAGTATGGTCAAGACGTTGAAAGAGGTGGCCAACCGTCGCAATGCGCTGTCGGAACAGATCGATATCAAATCGTTGTGGGAAGTACTGAATACCGAACAGGAATGGATCGATTTGCCCACCATGACCGCTTTCGTGTTCCCGGACCCCCAGGATGCCGACCATGAATCCGCCGTTGTGAGAGCATTTTTCAAGAACCGTCTCTTCTTCAAATTCGATACGAACGCCTTCTTTCCGTATACGGAGAGACAGGCTCAGCAGGCAAAAAACAAAGCCGAAGCCGAAGAAAAGAAGCAGCGACTCGCATCGAAAGGCGCCACCTGGCTCAAATCCGTCCTGTCCAGTCAAAACGCTCCGGACGGGGATACACTCGGAGTCGATTTCCAAGAGGTTATCGAAATTCTAAAAGAATACTATCTGTTCGGAAAGGACGCCGAATCCCACGCAATTGCAAAAAAAATCCTGGCCGGAGCCGAGGTCAAGAATCCGGAAGATATTTTCAGGATTTTCGTAAAAACGGGTATCTGGCACGAGAACGAGAACCTTGATCTGCAGTTCCACAGGGTCCCGGTAGAATTTCCCGAGAAAGTCCTCCAGCACGCGGTTAAACTCAACAATAACGGTTCATCAGTCGCTTATGCAATGTCCTCCGGGGATACCAGAAGAGATCTGACGCACCTCCCCCTGCTGACAATCGACGGCCAATCCACAATGGATTTCGACGATGCCCTCAGTGTTGAGAATAAGGGGGATCACTATCTTGTAGGGATTCATATTTCGGATGTGGCGCACCATATCCACAAAGGGGACGTCATTGATCAGGAGGCCTTGTTGCGGGCCAGTTCCATCTATCTGTGCGATCATAAAATCCCCATGATACCGCCCGAACTTTCTGAAAACATCTGCAGCTTAATTACCGGAGAACACAGAACCGCCATCAGCATCATGGTGAAAATCACACCGTCCGGAGAAATTATCGGTACCGAGATTTTTCCAAGCATCGTGGCTGTCGAGCGTCAATTGACATATACGGATGCAAATCTTCTGGCCGAATCCGATACCGACATCAAACTGCTGCATACTATCGCCGGCATGTTTCGCCGCAAACGTCTGGATGAAGGGGCCGTCCACATCTCCCTGCCGGAAATCTCCGTCGGTTTTGAAGACAACGGAAAACCGAAAATTATTCGTGTGGAGCGGGAAACCCCCGGCAGAATGCTTATTTCGGAACTGATGATTCTCTCCAATTCGGTTATGGCCGGATTCCTGATCGAAAACCGGATGCCCGCCGTCTTCAGATCACAACCGGACCCGCGGGAACGCCTTTACCAGCGGGACAACGGCTCATTGTTCCAGAACTGGATGCAACGAAAGTCTTTGAGCCGTTTTGTTCTCGACACCAGGGGCGGGCGACATTCCGGGCTGGGTCTCGAAGCTTATGTCACGGCAACGTCACCGATTCGGAAATATTATGATTTGATCACCCAACGCCAGATACGGTCTGTTTTCGGATTGGAGACGCCCTATTCGGATGACGACATACTGTCACTTCTCCAGAAACTGGAAGTCCCCATGCGATATGTGCCGAGGATACAGTTTGTCCGGAACCGTTACTGGCTCCTCAAACACCTGGAGACCAGGATCGGACAGAAAGAGGAAGCCATTGTGCTGTCCAAACGAAGGAACGGGTATCAGATCCTGCTTCCCGCCTATATGATGGAATGTTTCATGCCCAGGCCGGGCAACATCAAACTGAAACCTGAAGATTATGTTCAGGTGACCTTCCAGCATGTCAATGCCAGGAAAGATGACTTGACGGTGTTTATGGGGTAGGCGCTTCCTTATATACAGACTGAAATACCAAACCATCTGGGGATAGAATCCCCTTTTAATCAATAACTTATCCAACCTATGCCCCGGAGCACTCAGGTGCCATCTCCTCGCTGCCTTCTCCCTTGCACCCCAGGCAAAGGCCGCAACGCTCATCACTGCAGAGCTGGCAAGAAAAACAGTCGGTACAATGATGCTTTCGGGGCGATCCGCACGTGTTGTCAGGCACGTATATCTTGCCTTTCAGGCCAGGTATCACTCTCCATGCCATTGTCTTTTCCTCTCATCATTCTATTATGCATTCCGAAACTCGAAGTTATCGATTAACACAGATATATGCATGGAAATCATGGGACGCAATCCCTGACAGGAGAAAGGCAGTTGCAAGGTGGATCAAATTTAGTACAAAATCCCGGCGCCATCCGGTAAAAACGAATCAGCATGGCGGTTCCCGGGGGATATTTTCATTAAGGCTCCTGCCGGAAAAAATAGTCCGGAAGAATGGACGACGAGGGCGCCGGCAGGGGGCAAAACAAGAACTGATGAACGTCGGACATCGAACGCCCAACATCGAACTTCGAATAAATTCACGTCTGTTTGTTTTCATGGATGTTCTCCTAAGCGAGTCATACGACCTTTGAATTGGTTAAAATGTTATACCAATTATTAATATTTGGGTCCCATGTGTCAAGCGGAAACAACCAATTTGTGTTTTTCATCGCCACTATGGTATATGTTTATTTATTTATTTTATTAAGAGGCCTATATAAACGCTTTGCTGTAAACATTCACACAATAACGCGCAATGTTTGCGAAAGGTTTTGTTTCTTTCAAGCCCTGCAGTCTGGCTTTGCAATTTGAAATTTCAAATCTGAAATTCCGGTCTTACCGGGTAGGGAGCTTCGCAAAATATGACCATCCAGGAATTGGACTTAAGCATTCAGCAGATAGGAAATTGTCGTGTTGATTCCCCCATGACAACGAGCCAGTTCATCAGCGATACGGACCGCATCCTGTACCACCAGCACTTGACGGATATCACACCATACTGCAATACCGGGACGGTTCCGCCCTCTTTTGAGGTTGCCGGCCCGAGGGAAAAAATCTATTTTGATCCTTCAAAGCTTAAATGCGGTATCGTTACGTGCGGCGGTTTATGCCCGGGCCTTAACGATGTTGTCCGGGCGATTGTCCTGAGCCTTTTCTACCACTATGATGTAAAAACGGTTTTCGGATTTCGCTATGGATTCGAGGGACTTACCTACCGATACGGGCACCCGACCATTGACCTGAACCCGGACACGGTCAGGAATATCCACAAGGAAGGGGGAACCATTTTAGGGACCTCCCGGGGTCCCCAGGACATCTCGGAAATGGTGGATACGCTGGAGCGGATGAACATCGGCATTCTGTTTACCATCGGCGGCGATGGAACACTGAAGGGCGCCCGGGCCATCGCGGAAGAGATCGGAACCCGTGGCCTGAAAATCAGCGTAATCGGTATTCCCAAAACCATAGACAACGACATTTCCCATGTGGACGCCTCTTTCGGTTTCGATACGGCTGTTTCCGAGGCGAGGACCGCCATTTACTCAGCCCACAACGAGGCGGTGGGCGCCCGGAACGGCATCGGTCTGGTAAAGCTGATGGGAAGAGAGTCGGGATTCATCGCCGCATACGCCACCATCTCCAACAACGATGTCAACTTCTGCCTGATTCCTGAAAAACATTTTACCCTGGAAGGCTTTCTGGACGCCCTGAAGCAAAGACTCGATCGCCGGGGGCATGCCGTGGTGGTGGTGGGAGAAGGCGCCGGTCAGGATCTGGTGGGCCTAAATGGCAAAAAAGACCTTTCGGGAAACATCCGCTTCGGTGATGTGGGAATCTTCCTGAGAGATAAAATCCGATCTTTTTTCAAGGAGACCGGAACCCATATGGATTTAAAATACATCGACCCGAGTTACACTATCCGCAGCATGCCGGCAAACCCGAGGGACTCGTCATTCTGTCTTCTTCTCGGCCATAACGCCGTCCATGCCGGAATGACCGGACGCACGAACATGCTTGTAGGATACTGGAAACAGGCATTCACCCATCTTCCCATCGAACTGGCGGTTTCGGGACGTAAGCGGATTGACCCGGATGGCAGGTTCTGGAGTACGGTCCTGTCGTGTACGGGACAACCGAAAGAGATGTGATTAAAGGGAAGAGGCGTTTTAGAACTGGCTCGCTATATATATTTGATCGGCAGACTGACTTGCACATCAACCGCTTTCCCGTCCTTCATGCCGGGTTTGAAACGATAGGACTCGATAGCCTCCAGAGCGGACTTGTCGAATACCCCTTTCGGCTTCGACTCAACCACCTTCGTGCCAATTGCATCACCATCCTTCGTTACAGTAAACCGCAATTTGATATACCCTGTTATTCTGGCCCGAATAGCCCTGTACGGGTAATGCGGAGAAGCCGACCGAATCACTTTCGGGGGCATATCGACATCCGCCACTGAGAAACCGGCGCCGTCACGATCTTCACCCCGGTCCGTTTTCTCAATTGCGGGAGAAACCTCATTTCTTGAAAGCATTTCGTTTCCGGCGCCCGTCGTTATGCCGCCATCAGCGGTTGCCATTGCCAAAACCGTCTGACGATTAGTGGATCTTCCCCTTCTTGAATCTTTTAAAATGCCACTATCCTGCACCTGCAAAGTATCATGCCGGTTGGAATTATTCAGGCCGGTTTCATGAACCGACACATCTCGGCTTGTTTCGACTACTCTTTTTTCAGTAAATTCTTTACCTGATTTTACGGGTGAACTCCCGGCGATTACACTATCCAGGTCTTTCATCTCCACCGACGCGACGAGGGGAGAAGTCCTTTTTTCTTCGAGTTGTTTTTTATTCCCCGCTTCTTCAGACTTTCGTTCGGATTCCATGACAGCCGGTCGACCGGCCGTCGCTGTCCGACGGTCCGGAGTATTCAAGAATACGTCATCGATTTTCGCGACAATCCGGTTTGAACCGTTCGATTTTTCGGCTTCGTGTGAAGAAACGGCATCAGAAGATATCTGCTTAGGCGTCATCACCGGTTGGTTCCGATCTATGTTTGTTCCTTCATCCACTGCCCCGGCGGGAGTTTGAGACAGCGCTTCATTTTTTCCGGATACGACATGCTTTTCCCGTGATGTTTCCTCGGTGTCTCCAGCAGTTTTCCCGGTCGAGGGCGAAATCTTATCAAATGTTAAACGTGGCGGTTTCGATGCATTGTCCGCCCCGGCCGCAAAAAAATCCCCGGGAATAATTTCCCCGTTGATGATACCGTCCCTGTTGACAACAGACGTTGCGTCAGCAACAAGAGCGCTTTCCATCTCCGGCGTCATGCTGGATTGCGTCTGTTTTACTTCCGCCACACCGGAAAACAGGTAGAAGACGAAACATACGGAAAAAAAGAGAGTGATCGCCGCAACCCTCAATTTCTGGGAGTATTTCTTGTAATGTACAATATTGGCGATCCTCCGCTTCATTTGGGTTTTATTCTCCATCACACCGGCAAGTGACGGTAACTGACAATTCTGATAGAATTTTTCGAGAAAACCGACAATGGCCTTTGCGTAATCTTTGGATTGGTGATGCTTAATCCGTGACAATACGGACTCGTCACAGGCAGATTCCTGATCAATCCGCACATGATAGAAAGCGATCCAGACAAGCGGATTGAACCAATAGACAACCTGCAGAATGGCCATCAACCAGGAGACACCAATATCGTGCCGCCTCAAATGCCCCAATTCATGCATAAAAGCGTAGGATAAATCTTCGTTGCCGAGCTTTTCAAAAATGCCTCCCGGCAACAGCAACCGGGGATGAAAATACCCGAACAGGGCCGGACTTCTGACCTTGTCGGTAACGACGACATCAACCCCACGGCTTATTTTCATTCGGTTTTTACATTGCGCCAACAGATGAAGCACCTCCTTATCGGCTACCGGTGGAATTCGCCGGACACTTCTCCAGAAGGATATGCTTTTCAATAAAATAAATATGCCAAACGCCATGGCGCCGAAAAGCCATAACACCGGCACGGAATTTTTTAGCAGATGTCGCCACTCAGGCGTATTTTTTGTGGGAATGGATGTGAATTCAACGGCCGACGTCACATTTTCCAATGAAGAATCGGCAATTATTTCAAAAACCTGATGCTCTCTGATATCCGGAATGAAGTTATAGACGTTCAGACGATTTTCAAACTCTATGGGGAGAAGCATACGGACCAGCAGTATCAGCCACAGGCTGTAGTGCCACCAGGAGGGAAGTTTTTTCGCGGCAACCCATTTAACGAAAAATATCAGGCAGATTAGGACACTTATTTCAACGGAATGATCCACCAATCTGTAAAATATGGTTGCCACTCCTGAAAGAAAAGTTCCCATGCCTCCTCCCTATTTTTTCTCCAGAATACGCTTCAATTCCTCAATCTCAGCCTCGGAGAGGTCCTCGCTCTCCACAAGAGTTGCCAACAGAGGTTTTATGGTTCCGCCGAATACGCGTTTCAGAAATGAACGGCTCTCTTCCTTTACGAGAACAGCCTCTTCAATCAAAGGGAAGTAGAGGTACTCCCTGCCACTCGGTTCGTAACCAATCGCCTTTTTCTTTACCAGCCGGTTTAAAAGCGTCTTAATTGTTTTGGGACTCCAGGTTGTCGAATCCGAAAGAGATTCAACGACAGCGTTCGCGGTAATGGGGTTTTTGCTCCAGATTTCCTTCATTACCAGCCACTCGGATTCCGATATTTTCGGTACAGGTTCCATAGTCAAATCCTTAGAATAGAGAAATTATATATTATATACAATGGTATATAATTGCATCTGGCGCCTGTTGTCAAGCCAAATCACCGTTCAGCAAACTCAAGAAAAAGGCAGTTTTGATCTTCACCCATCCCGTTTCACCGCTGTTTCCAGTGATTCCCGTGCTCGGCATATCGAATTTCGGTTTCACTCGTCTGATGGGTTCAATTTCCCTATTGAGTTCTCTTTCCATTATTTAGGGATACTGGCCTCAGGACTTCTTTGTAACGAATCTTATCGAGCCGTTTTCAAAACGTTTTCCCGTCACAAGCGGGATCAAACCCAAAGCGGATCGCCCTCCCGGGGATTAGCCAAAAAGGGACGTTTTGAAATCGGCTGTATCGTTTTACAGATTTTATATTTTCAGTGAGCCGGCGATGGGGCCAGACCTGGTCTTTTAGCCAAACGGAACAAGCTCGGCCTGAAGAAACAGGAGGGGGGGGAGGCAGGAATGACACCACCACCAGCCCACTGTAAAATATCCGTGATGCGGATTAGAAAATGAAGATATGGTTTTTAGACCTCTGTTTGAATTATTGTGCATAATCCCGTACCCATTAAAACTTACATTTGTAATTCATATATAAATTACAAATGTAATATCTGTCAACAAAAAAATGCACTCGCCGTCAGAAAAATATACTTTCTAAGGAGTTATTATAAATAAATCCTATAAATCAGATAGTTAGGATTTTCATTAAACTGAAAGGAAGAGGATCTTCGGGCCGGAAATCACTAAAAAACCTATTCCGCACAGCTTGTCCCCGCAATTCCGAAAAACCGTGCCGCGGTACCGGAAAAAACATCTTCGGCAATCTTCTTTTCGATTCCCCCCGCCGCTGAAGCGAGCACCAGGTCTTCATAAAAATCGCCTCCGGAGTCGGTATTGCACATGATTCTGTCCGTTTCCGAAGCATGGCGGTTCAATATTCGAATCAGCTCGGCTCCGGATGATTTTATCGGGCTCAGTGAAATACCCGCATGATACCCTCTGGAAAGCACGGGGCCGACAATCTCACGAGTGCAATGGTCAATCACCGCCACGGCCGGCAGCGCCTCATACGCATCCAGCAACTGAAGGAGCTGTGTGGTTATGGATGCTTTCTCTTTCCTCGGCGTATGGATACCGAACCGCGTATCCGGCCATCCCCGGGCAAGACCGAATTCCAGTTGCGCACAGAGGATTTCCCGCTCCAGTGATGATCCGGTTTCCAGACCGATCTCTCCGATTCCCAGGCATTCCGGCCTTTCCATGAAAGGCGTCAACAAGTCTGCAACCGCTTCAGGCCGCAGATCCGGCGGTATTTTTCTCGGATGAATACCGCACAGGTCGTAACAATCCAATCCGCGCTGCCTCAACTCCTCGAAGATGGAGAGGCGGTGCGAAAAGTAATGGCTCAGGTCGGAAACCGTTCTGACTTTTCCTCCATATGCCCATGAAATCACAGCACATTGATGTTCGATGAGCCAGGCAATCCGTTCCGGATGATGTTGTGCGATATGGCAGAGATGCAGGTGTGAATCGATAATGCGGTGCAATACCTCACTCCTCCGGGAACTCATCCTCATCCCCGTTTTCAGCGATGGGCTGTGAAAGTATCTCGATAAGCTCCTGCCTGGAAAATGATTTCAGGAGTCCCGGATCATCTTCCTTGATAACGGCATCCATAAGGTGTCGCTTCTTTTCAATAATGGCTGAAATCTTCTCTTCCATGGTCCCCTGGGTGACCAGCTTAAACACCTGTACACCGCGTTTCTGGCCGATCCGGTGAACCCTGTCTGTCGCCTGGTCCTCTTTGGCGGCATTCCACCAGCGGTCATAGTGAATAACCACGGAACCCGCCACGAGATCCACACCGGTCCCGCCGGCCTTGAGGCTTCCCACATACACACGGCAATTCGGATCCTCATTGAACGTTGAGATGATCTCTCCCCGTTTCCGGCTGGCGCCCGTCAGGGTAACATACCCGACATCCAGGGATTTCAAATGATCTTCAATAATTTTTATCATTCCGAGGAACTGGCTGTACACCACTACCTTCTGCCCGCTTCCCAGGGACTCATCAAGAAGTTCCTTGAACAGTTCCCACTTACCGGACTTGTACTGCCGGTAATTATCCACTGAGTCATCGAGGAGTGCGGGGTGATTGCATATCTGTTTGAGGAGATTCAACAGAGCAAAGATGTGAATATACGGGACCTTGGCCTGCTGGTCGTTCAAAATCGCAAGAAAATTCCGGCCCTGGGAGTCCACCGCATCCCGATAGAGCTTCACCTGTTCTCCCCGCAACCTACAGAAACGGAGATCTTCTATTTTTTCAGGCAGTTCAGGAAGGACGCTGGTTTTGAGTCGCCTCAGTGTAAACGGGGAAATCAGACGACGGAATTCATCCTGACGCGGATGCCGAGAGTCGGACTTCAGCGGTGTAACATATCGCTTCTTGAAAGCCCCGTCGCCCCCCAGATATCCCGGCAGCGTCAAATCCATCAACGCCTTGATATCGCTAAGAGAATTTTCGATAGGTGTCCCGGTCAGACCCAATTTGAAATTCGCTTTAAGCGCTTCAGCGGCCCCGTAGGCCAGGGTGCCGGCGTTCTTGATGTGCTGAATCTCATCAAAGATGACCAGCGGGTAGGAAACCGACTCGAAACGGGTGATATCCCTTCGAAGCAATCCATAGGAAGTCAGGATAACGCGGCTCTCTTCCCGGGCCTTATCGAAATCCCGGTCCGCGCCATGGTATATTACCGGTTTCAGTTCCGGCGCATGCATCTCGATCTTCTGCTGCCAGTGACTCAACACCGTCGTGGGACAGACCACGAGAAAGGGGGCTGCATCTTTTTCGCTTTCAAGAATGCAAAGCATCAACGCCATGGACTGGTGCGTCTTGCCAAGCCCCATATCATCACATAAAATCCCCCCAATCCGTTTTCATAAAGAAACCAGGCCCATTGAACGCCATTGTGTTGATAAGCCCTGAGGTCAGATTTAAGTCCTTCGGGGGTTGGAAGGGGGCGGGAAGCTTTCAGCTCAAGCATCCGGCGAAGAAGATTCACTCTGGTTTTTTCACCCCGTATCTCCGGCGGTTTGTCATGGGCCGCCTGAACCCGGAAGAGGTCTTTTCGGGAGAGTTTCAGCGCATCACCATCCTCTGCATCCGCTTGCGCTTCGGACAAATCAAGAATACTGTCAAGCCCCTCCAGATCCTTGGCGTTCAGATCCACCCATCCTTCCGGTGTTTCGATAAACCGCTGCCGTCTCTTCTTTGCCTCGAGAAGCTCGGCAAGCGACAGTCTGGCATTTCCAAATCCGTAATCCATGGACAGCCAGCACCAGTCCCGATTCATGGCCTTCGGATGAATGACCGATGAGTCATAGGACTTGAATATTCTTAGCTCTCCCACCGAGGAGTCCACAAGATAAGGCCCGGCCGCCATGGTGTGCCGGAATTGGTCCAGGAACGCCGGCACCCGGTCCCGCTTGACGACCATTTTCTCGGCCCACCGGGTTTTATACTCTTTTTCAAGGGGATCCACCCGGACGAACATCCCCTGTTCTTCAAGATAGACAAGATCGCCGTACCGGGCATGTTGCAAAATATCTTTGGTAAAATAGACGGGTTCCGCCCCTTCTTCGCCGGACAGTTCAAGCAACGGGATCACTTCCAGATCTTTTTCGGCAGTCAATCGGACCTTAAAAAGGTGATGAAGTGAAGCAGCGTGGAGAACGGGCGCTGAATGCCCGGGCAAAAAGTGTTGAAACCATTCCAGGACGGGTTTTGTTTTTTCCCGGGGCACATCGATCCTGAACACCGGCCGGCCGGCATCTTCCCCGCACAGATACAAGTCTCCGGAAGATGCATCCATTTCGGCACGGAACCGCATCCTGCCGGCGTCATATTCCAGGAAATGATGATATGCCGCAAAATACCAGAAGCTCTCTTCCAGCCCCTGGATCCGGGAGCGAAATCCCCGCTGATTCATAACACGCTCATTTTCGCCCAAGGTCAGGCGCACCAGACGCTTGAGCACGGATCCCCGGTGATTCTGTCTGCCTTTTTCAGAGCTTGCGGTATCCGCGGGCCGGTTGCCGCACCGTTCCAGGAATCGCCCGATAAGCGTCTTGCGCGGATAAAACACGCCCATCCGGCGCCCCTTTGAATCTATCACCCGGATCTCCCCGGCATTGCCTTCAGCCGTTTTCCCTTTAATAGGATCAAGTATTTCCTTGTGCCCGGCCGCCGCGACAACCGCCTTTTCTATTTTTATGGAATCAGGCGTTTCCCTGTTACCGTCCGCCAGGATAACGGCAAGAGCGAACCAAAGCCCATTTCGGAATGTCTCGTTTATTTCAAGCCGTCGGTTTTTGTCCAGCAGAACCCTTCCGACCCGGCTGATTTCCAGAAGATGACGGCAGGTTTTTGAGCGGGCAGTTTTGCAACTGCAGAATCTTTTAGGCGTCGTCGATTCTTTATCTGCGATAAAAACGGCAAGTCCGGGGGATTTGTCGCCGGATTTGGGCAGAAGCGCCAGGCCGTGTCGATGAAACTCGATACGATCCATCGGGATATCAATTTCAGATGACATATTTTCCAGTTTGTGCTTTCATAAATAATCGATCCTTGGCAAAATACCGACGGGATGCGTCACAAGAGTGTAGTATATAGGTAAAGGAGCCATGTGTGTCAACAACCTGATCCAGGGCGATCGCTATCAGATTTATGCCTGGCTCCATATGGGTATTTATTACCCGGTCATACTGGCCACCATCTCTTGTATGGTTACTTTAAACACACTTTCAAAGGGCCAATAAAATTTTTCATAATTTCTTCTGTTGACCACTCATGGTGAATGCTTATTATAAAACATATTGATTTCAAATTGTTGAAAAAAGAGTTGCGGGGAATTCGTTGTTGTTGGCACGCCCTTTGCTCAAGACAATCGTAAACCGGAACCCTTTTGAAATACCGGTGAATCGGATTGATCTTCAAGCATAAAGGAGAAAAGAAATGAAACATACCGCCAAACTCGTAATGGTCACGGCCGCTTCTTTGATTATCGGAATCGCTTCGATTTCTTCTGCGCAGGATAATTCCAGGAGCGTTTCACCCCAGGGGAAAATGTATTCTCGCTATCACCAGAAGGGCATGTGCAATTTCCGTGGCGGCAGGGGTATGTTTCCGGCTGCCAACACCCTCTCCGAAGAGCAGATCAACAAACTGAAAACATTAAAAACCGAATTCCGTAACGCCACTCTGGATCTTCGTCAGGAACTCAGGTCCAAAAGGCTCGCGCTGGAGAGTGAACTGGCAAAAAGTGAACCTGATGCCAAAACAGCCAGGGCATTGCAGAAAGATATCTCAGCGTTAAATACGGAACTTGGCCAAAAACGCATTGAACATGTTCTTGAAATGAAGAAAATCGCCCCATATGGCCATATGGGGCAACTAGACAATGGCCGGGAACGCCTCAAAGGGAGACGCTTACGGCAGATGTAACTTCCAGGGACCTTTTCTAAAGATCCACCCGGCGGCATCTCCGGGTAAACACGACGGATTAAATGAGGTGAGAAAATGACACACACACAAGTATATTTTCCGAAAAACCGGCGGGATGCCCGTCTCCGGTTGCAGCTTTCTTCGCTGCTGATCCTGACCTTCTTTCTGCTGCTGATGTCCACAACAGGGACTGGTCATGCGGCCGCCCTTCGGAACGCACCGGGAAGTTTCAGCGAAATCGCCAAGAAGGTCAGCGGCGAGGTGGTTAATATTCAGGTCGTCACCACCACAAAAGTGGGCGGGCAGGGCTTTCAACAATTCTTCAGCCCCTGGGGGGAAAACGATCCCCGGAATGATTTTTTTGAAAGATTCTTCGGGCCCAGCACTCCCAGAGAGTACAAGCAGAACAGCCTGGGCTCCGGCATTATCGTCGGGAAAGACGGCACCATCGTCACCAATAACCATGTGGTGGAAAACGCCGATGAAATCAAGGTTCTTCTCAAGGACGGCAAGGAGTACGAGGCCACCATCGTGGGACGGGACCCGAACACGGACATCGCCGTCATCAAGATTGAACCGGACGAGACGTTGACGGCGGCCGAACTGGGAGACTCGGACGCCCTGGAGGTCGGCGAATGGGTATTGGCGCTCGGAAGTCCTTTCGGTTATGAGCAAACCTTGACGGCAGGCATTATCAGCGCCAAAGGACGGACCATCGGCGCCGGTCCCTACGACGATTTTCTTCAAACCGATGCTTCCATCAACCCGGGCAACAGCGGCGGGCCATTGATCAACATGGATGGTGAGGTCATCGGCATCAACACGGCCATTGCGGGCGTAGGTACCGGCATCGGTTTCGCCATTCCCATCAACATGGCCAAAAACGTAATCGAACAGCTTAAATCTCACGGTGAAGTAACGCGTGGCTGGCTGGGTGTCTCCATTCAGTCCCTCACTGATGAACTTGCCGAGTACTATGGAGCGAAAGATAAAAAGGGCGCACTGGTGGCGGCGGTTACACCCGGGGACCCCGCGGACGAAGCCGGCGTCAAGGCCAAGGATGTCATTATCAGGTTGAATGGAAAGCCGGTCGAAGATCACCGGGATCTAACAAGAATGGTGGCTGACATTCCGGTGGGGAACATCGCCGAACTGGTGGTCCTGAGGAATGGAAAAACCAAAACGATAAAGGTCAAGGTCGGCAAAAGGGATGAGGAACAGATTTCCGGAAGAGACGGAACCGGAAAATCCGCCCCTACCCAGAATTCACTCGGCATCCAGGCGGAAGAGATTACGCCCGATATGGCTAAGCGGTACAACCTCCCGGAAACAGAGGGCGTCATCGTATCCAAACTTACTCCCGACGGAAAAGCCGCCGAATCAGGGCTGCAAGCAGGCGATATCATTAAAGAGATCAACCACGAAGAGATTACTTCTATGTCCGACTACAACCGCGTAATGAATAATGTAAAAGAAGGCGACACCATCAGCATGTTCATACGACGGGCAAGTGCGGGATATCTTGTGGTCAATATAAAGCCATAAATAGACATGTAAAAACAAGGTGTCAGGTGTCAGGAACTGTAGATGTATCGTCTGACACCTGACACCTTCTTAATCCCTGCCGTCAGCCATAAAGCTGGCCCCCTCCGGCATATTGACAACGGCAGATATAAAAAGGCGCCTGGCTTCTGCTCAGGCGCCCTTTTTTCTAACCGTCAGGCCCAACCGGTCAATGGTTCGCAAATCATCTTCGAGAGGCCGCCCGACGGCAGTCAGATAATTGCCGGTCATGATGCCGCTGGCCCCGGCAAAAAACACCAGGGGATGAAGTTCTTTCAGATTGGCTTCCCTGCCCCCGCAAATGATAATCTCCGTTTGCGGCAAAATGTATCGGAACAGGGCAATGATCTTCAGGCAACGCAATGGAGAGAGCCGGGCGTGTTTTTCAAACGGGGTTCCGGGGATAGGCACCAGGAAATTGATCGGCACGGCATCGACCGCGAGTTCCTTGAGCGTTTCCGCAAGTTCAAGCACCTGATCATCGGTCTCTCCAATACCGAAAATCCCCCCGGCGCAAACACTCAACCCGAGACGCTTGGCACGCCGTATGGTCTCCACGCGCGCTTCAAATCCATGGGTGCCGCACATTTTCGGAAAATAGCTCCTGGCCGCTTCGAGGTTATGGTGATACCGGTCAACCCCGGCCGCTTGAAGTACTTTCAACTCTTCTTCCCCGAGAATACCAAGGGATGCACAGGCGTGAGTCCCTGTTTCGCTGACTAGGGACAGTGCGTCGGCTACCTGCGCCACTTCACCTGCCGGGAGTCCTTTTCCCGTGGTCACAATGGAATATCGATTCACAGGTGTCCCTGCAAGAGAGATACCCGCCGCCGCGAGCGTTTCCCTGTCCATGAGAGGATATACCGGCACATCCGTTCGATAATGGGAGGATTGGGCACAGAAACGACAGTCTTCACTGCATCTTCCGGATTTCCCATTGCAGATGGTACAGAGATGAATTCTCTCCCCGAAATAGTGCTCCCGAAGCAAATCCGCGCCGGGAAGCATCTTCATGACATCTTTATCCGGAACACGCGCAAGCTCACGATATATCCGGCTGTCGGGGAAATGCCCTTCGATGATTTTTTCCGCCAGTGATAAAAAGTATTCTCTCTTCATGCTTTTCAACCAAAGTATTTCCGATACGCCAACTCCAGCGTCCCGGCATTAATATCATCCATCGGCTCGATCTGGGCCAGCACATCGGTTTTCCCGAAGTGTTCGATGGCTTTCCGGTTTTCTTCGTCCTTCGGTCCGTTCATTACAACTGCGAAAACATCGATTCCGGAACCCCTCAGCTTCTCCAGCGAAAGCAGCGTGTGGTTAATGGTTCCAAGCCCGCTCCTCGCCACCAGAAGCACCGGCGCCGCCAGTTTTTTAATCAGATCCAGCATCAGCCACTTGTCGCTCAGGGGAACCATGAGACCGCCCGCCCCCTCAATCACCAGATAATGGGCCGGATGATGCAATGGATCAACTACCGGCGGATGGAATGCGTCGAGTTCGATCTCTACATTTTCATGTGCAGCGGCAGTGTGGGGAGACATGTATCCCTTGAGGCAGTAGGTTTCCGGAAGAAAATGATGCTTCGGCAGCGCGGTCTTTTCCCGGACCCAGTCGGTATCGGTACCGCAGTCCGCACCGCTCTGAACAGGCTTCCAGTACCCCCCTTTCAATCCGGTCACGAGCATCGCGGACACCAGCGTCTTGCCGACCCCGGTATCGGTCCCCGTCACGAAGAGGCATTTGGGAAATTCAATCATTCCTTGTCGACCTCATTATCGGTTCCGTCACATAGAGCTGTTTTGGAAAATCAATCATTTCTGATGTTCTCCCAGGACTTAAAGGCATCTATCAGTTTTTTCAAATGCGCATCGGTATGCAGGGCCGATATCGAAAGTCGAATGCGGCTCTCTCCTTCGGGCACCGTCGGAGGACGAATCGCCGATGCCAGAATACCCCTTGTCTCGAGAAATTTGGAAAAGGCAAGGGCATTTTTTTCTTCTCCCACCAGGACCGGTACAATCTGGGTACTGGACTCCCCGGAAGAGTAACCCAAGGAGTGAAGCGCTTCTCTGAGCCGATCCGCCCTTGAATGAATACCGGCCCGCTCGACGTCCATTTGAGGTATCAGTTCCAGCGCCGCATCCACGGCCCCCATTACCGCCGGCGGCAGTCCCGTGGAGTAGATGAACCCGGCGCAGCAGTTGATCATATAATCTCTGATTTTTCGGGCGCACCCGATGTAGGCCCCGAACGCACCACACCCTTTGCTGAAAGTACCCATGACGATATCGACCCCTTTGCCGCTGGTCAGGCCCATTCCATGGGGCCCCAGCACACCGGTCGCATGTGCTTCGTCCACCATGAGAATGGCGTTGAAATCCCGGGAAAGTGCCACAAGCCTGTCGATATCGCTTCGATCACCATCCATGCTGAAGACCGATTCCGTAGTAATGATGATTCGGGAATAACCGCCGTTCCGGTTCTCTTCGAGCAACGCTTTAAGATGCGCCATATCATTGTGTCGAAACCGGACAACACGGCAACGGGATAAAACGGCGCCCATAATGAGGCTGTTATGGTTCAGCCGGTCCGACAGGATAAGAGACTTTCTGTCCGTGAGCGCGGGGAGAAGGGAAACATTGGCCTGGTAGCCCGAATTGAACACAAGCGCGGCTTCCGTTCCTTTCAATTCGGCAAGTTTTTTTTCCACCTGCCCGAAACAGGACAGATTGCCGCAGATGAGGCGCGATGCCGTGGCGCCTGCACCGAATTGACCGGCAAACTCCGCCGCCCTTTCCACAAGCAGGGGGTGCCGCGAAAGCCCCATATAGTCATTGGAGCAGAAAACGATTTTGGGCTCGCCATCCATATTGACCACGGGACCGGACCTCGGATCCGCGGACCGGAGCCGCCGGAGCCGGTTTCTTTCTTCCCTGCCACGCAACTCTGAATCTATAAAATTAAATTTGTCCATCATAGTCTATCTACAACTCCGAAACCACCTCGCAAATGGCCCGGGTAATCTTCTTCAAATCCCGGGCGCCGATAACATAAGGCGGCATGGTATACACCAGTTTACCGAACGGTCTGATCCAGACCCCTTTTTCCACAAACCGTTTCTGAACCCTGGCCATATCCACCGGCTGGTCCAGTTCCACCACGCCGATAGCGCCCAGCACGCGAACGTCATCGACGTGCGACATGGACGCGCAGGGAGAAAGTCCTTCCCGGAGACTCTTTTCAATGGCATTGATTCGTTCCCGCCAGGGGCTGTCAAGCAGCAGCTCGATACTGGCCAGCGCAACCGCGCATGCCAGCGGATTCCCCATATATGTCGGCCCGTGCATAAAAAGACCGGGATTACCGCTCGATATCCCTTCCGATACCTTTCGGGTCGTAAGGGTGGCGGCAAGGGTCATATAACCGCCGGTAAGGGTTTTTCCCAGACACATGATATCCGGTGAAATGTCCGCATGTTCACAGGCGAACAGTTTCCCCGTTCTTCCGAATCCGGTGGCGATTTCATCCAGTATCAGCAGCACATCGAAACGGTCACATAACATTCGGACCTGCTTCAGGTATTCGGGTGAATAGAACCGCATGCCCCCGGCCCCCTGAACGATGGGCTCCATAATAACGGCTGCGATCTCCTCGTGATGTGCCGTTATAAGCTCTTCAAAACTTAGAATATCCGACTCATCCCAGGGGTTGCCAAAAGCACATTCGGGAGCATCGGCAAAATAGTGTCGGGGAAGAACCCCGGAGAAAATTTCGTGCATACCCGTGACGGGATCGCACACGGACATTGCCCCGAATGTATCCCCGTGGTATCCGGAGCGAATGGTCAGAAGCCTGTTTTTTTCCGACCGCCCCCGGGCATGCCAGAACTGGATGGCCATTTTGATTGCCACCTCCACGGACACCGATCCTGAATCGCACAGAAAAACCGTTTCAATCGGCGAGGGCGTCAGTTCGACCAGACATTCCCCAAGGGCCACCGCAGCCGGGTGCGTAATACCACCGAACATGACATGGCTCATGGATGCGATCTGGCGTCTAAGCGCCCTGTTCAACTCCGGCCGGTTATAACCATGAATCGCGGCCCACCAGGAGGACATGCCGTCCACGAGCCGGCGTCCGTTCTCAAGAACAAGCCGCACCCCCTTGGCTGCCACCACCGGGTAAACGGGCAGGGGCGCCTTCATGGAGGTATAGGGGTGCCATAAATGGTCCCTGTCAAATGCTTTCCAATCTTCAGAAAAATTCATTTTTATTCCTTCGAGTGATGTTCAGCCATAAAACCCGTCGAGAGCCCCCTTCCCGTACAATTGGCCGCAACACCGAACGTTTTCACTGTGCCTATAGAGCCAGACCCGGCAATTGTCAATGGTGCGTTGACATGCCGCCCCTTTGGTTTCTTTCCTGTCTGAATCTTTTTTTGAACCGATCCCTAAAAGAATTTTTGATAAAATTCGAAGTATGAGAAAATTATTACTTGATTATCTTTACTAAAAGAAGTTATATTAAGTTAATTCATTATTAGGGTATGCGGGAATGCATATCGAGTTTCGTTCTATTCTAAGGGAGGCACCCATGGTCGACGTGGCACCCCGAGGCATGGAACCAAGGAAATACCTGAAAGGAGGGGGTCACAATGGCAAAGGGGCGAGTAAAATGGTTTAACGATCAAAAAGGGTACGGTTTTATTGAGCAAGAAGATGGTCCGGATGTGTTCGTTCATCACAGCGGTATCGAAGGATCAGGCTTCAAATCTCTTAATGAAGGAGATGAAGTAACATTTGACGTGGAGCAGGGACAAAAAGGTCCGGCCGCGGTACGTGTCACTGTAGTATAGCACCAAGTATCCAAATTCGGAAAAAGGGCATCCCATTGAAAAAGCCGTGGGATGTCCTTTTTTTTTGCTCGGTTCACTCTTTTGAGCCATTTTCAACGGGGGGGGGTATTGCCCCCTCTTTTTTTTTACCCTGATTTACTCCAGCAGCTTTCCATTGCTGACAAGGGCTTCGATACCGTCACGGTCCATCAGGCGTATCCGGCGGCCAGTGACCACAATCAACTCCTGCTGAGCCATCCGTGCAAAAATGCGGGAAAGTGTTTCGGGAATAGTCCCAAGAAGACCGGCAAGCTGTCCTTTGGAGATAGGAAGGGTCACCTCCTCCTCGATTCCCTGTTCCTTCGACAGCGACAACAGATAAGATGCCAGCCTTGCCGGGACCTCTTTTAAAGAGAGGTTTTCAATCTGGTCGGTGAATTGCCGCAATCTAAGGGAAAGGACCGCCAGCATATTCAAGCACAGGGAAGGGGTATCAATAATGAGACGGATAAAAGCCTCTCTCGGGAAGAAGAGCAGCCGGCTTTTTGTAACTGCCTGGGCGTTTGCCGGGAAATTTGCACCGGCAAACACCGGCACTTCCCCGAACGGCTCAGCGGGACCGAAAATATGAAGAATCTTTTCCTTGCCCTCCATTGACAGTTTGTAAATTTTTACCGTGCCGTCGGCCACTACATAAAATCCGTTTGCCGTCTCCCCATCCGAAAAAACAATACTACCCTTTTCAACCATCTTCGGTACCGCGATGGAAGCTATTTTGTCCAGTTGATCATCCGGCAAGCCGTTGAACAACGGCACTTCAGCGATAATGGCAGAAGTTGATTTTCGCATTGCAATCCAATCCGAAAACAATCAAAAATTGTTATTTTGTCACAGCACTATGATATGATGGCATCAATTCCGACACTTATTAGACGGTCAAGGCGACTGCAATTGTTTTTCAATGAAAAATTCTCACCTTTTTTGATCTAAGTCAAGGCACGGTTCGAAAGTGTCGGGTATTGTGAAACCAAAAAGAACAAAGAACTAATCTTGACCAGCAAACACAAACCAAAAGGAGACATGACCATGTTTTGTTTTCAATGTGAACAGACGGCAAGGGGCGAAGGATGCACCAAAGTGGGCGTATGCGGCAAGCAACCGGATGTCGCGGCGTTGCAGGACCTTCTGATATATGCGGTCAAAGGCCTATCGCTGGCGGCATTGGCGGCAAGAGATGTCGGTATCGTCAATTCATCGACGGACAAGTTCGCCTTTGAAGCGATTTTTTCCACCCTTACCAACGTGGACTTCGACCCCCAACGGTTTGATGACATGATTCACCGGTGCGTGGAAATCCGGGATGAGCTGAAACAGGCCGTCGCCGATGCAGGCGCTTCCGCAACCTATCCGGACGGCCCGGCCACCTTTACACCTTCGGCCGACCTTGCCGGACTGGTCGCACAGGGGGAGAAAGTCGGCATTATGGCGAATCCCGAAACCAATGAAGATATCCGGTCCCTGAGGGAATTGCTGATCTACGGCATCAAAGGGGTTGCCGCCTACGCTGACCATGCACAAATTCTGGGGCCAAAAGATGACAGCATTGCGGCTTTCATCTATAAGGCCCTTGCCGCCACTCTTGACGATTCCGTCGGCGTCGACGATCTTGTGGGGCTTGCCATGGAATGCGGGAAAGTCAATCTGCGCGCTATGGAACTGCTGGATCAAGGCAATACCGGAATATACGGTCATCCAGTCCCCACAAGCGTGCCGCTGGGCGCCAAAAAGGGGAAGGCTATTCTCGTTTCCGGTCATGATCTCAAGGATCTGGCGATGCTGCTGTATATGACCAAGGACAAAGGGATCAATGTTTATACACACGGAGAGATGCTCCCGTGTCACGCCTATCCGGAACTCAAAAAATACCCTCATTTCTACGGCCATTACGGAACCGCGTGGCAGAACCAGGCCAAGGAGTTTTCTCAGTTTCCGGGGGCAATTCTGATGACCACCAACTGTATTCAGAAACCCCAGGAAATTTATAAAGACAATATCTTCACCACGGGCCTTGTGGGCTGGCCGGGTGTCACGCACATCGCCGGCAAAGACTTTACGCCCGTGATCGAAAAGGCCCTTTCCATGGACGGATTCCCCGAAGATGTCCCGGGTAAAACCGTCATGACGGGCTTTGCCCGGAACGCCGCAATGGGTGTTGCCGACAAGGTTATCGAGGCGGTCAAGGGAAAAGCCATCCGGCATTTCTTCCTGGTGGGCGGATGTGACGGCGCCAAGCCTGGGCGGGACTATTATACTGAATTTGTTGAGAAAACGCCCAACGACACGGTTGTCCTGACCCTGGCCTGCGGCAAGTTCCGCTTTTTTGACAAAGACCTGGGAGATATCGGCGGAATCCCCAGATTGCTGGATGTGGGCCAATGCAATGACGCTTACTCCGCAATCCAGATCGCCGTGGCCCTGGCCGGTGCGTTTGA
This sequence comes from Desulfobacterales bacterium, assembly GCA_963677545.2. Taxonomy (GTDB): domain Bacteria; phylum Desulfobacterota; class Desulfobacteria; order Desulfobacterales; family JAFDDL01; genus JBECKW01. The sequence goes on from CAXXKH010000033.1 coordinate 41,609, forward strand.
CTGCGACGTCAACGACCTGCCCCTGTCCATGATCCTCTCCTGGTATGAACAGAAGGCCTGCGCCATCCTTCTGACCCTGTTCTCTCTGGGCATCAAGGACATCCGGCTTGGACCGAGTCTGCCGGCCTTCGTATCACCGAACGTGCTGAACGTGCTGGTTGAGAAATTCAACATTATGCCCATCAGCACACCGGATGAGGATTTGAAGGCTATTTTGGGATAAGAGAAAGTGCCTAAAGTGCGCTAAAGTACACTATAGGCACTTGCACTTTAACTTTAGGCGCTTACATTTTTAATATAATCACTTTGGAACGTTCGTACGCGAGAAAAGAGGTGCGCCATGAAATGTCCGGGACAAGACAGCAGATACTGGCAGTCAAATGCCATTTTCGAAACGACCTGCACGAAATGCGGCGCCGCGGTGGAGTTTTTCAAGGACGACACCACCCGAAAATGTGATTCCTGCGGCCACCGCATGATGAACCCCAAAATGGACTTCGGGTGTGCCTCTTATTGTGAGTTTGCCGAGCAATGCATCGGCGCCCTGCCTCCGGAACTGCTGGCACAGAAAGAGGACCTGCTCAAAGATCGGGTCGCGGTTGAAATGAAACGTTATTTTAAAACCGACTTCAAACGCATCGGCCATGCCATGCGCGTGGCACGGCACGCCGAAACCATCGGCAGAACCGAAGGGGGCAACCTCGCGGTTATTCTGTGCGCCGCTTACCTGCATGATATCGGTGTCCACGAGGCCGAGAGGAAATATCAAAGCACGGCAGCCGAATACCAGGAAAAGGAAGGGCCTCCCATCGCCGAATCCATTTTGAAAAAACTCGGTGCAAAAGAAGCCCTCATATCGGAGGTAGTGGATATCGTCGGTCGTCATCACCACCCCCGGGAACAGGATACAACCAATTTCAAAGCACTCTACGATGCCGACCTCATTGTAAATCTCGAGGAAAAACACAAAGAGTCGCCCATAGATCCCGAACGCCTGGCGGGTATCATTGAAAAAACTTTTTTAACCCGAAGCGGCCGGGTTGAAGCCGGGAAGGTGTTATCATGAAAGTTCTGCGAAAAATCATTAAAATAGATGAAGCGCTGTGCAACGGATGCGGCCAGTGCATCCTGGCATGTGCCGAAGGAACCCTCGAACTGGTTGACGGAAAGGCGAAAGTCATTTCGGACAACCTCTGCGACGGGCTCGGCGCCTGCATCGGAGAGTGCCCCACGGGCGCCCTCACGATCGAACGGCGGGAAGCGGAAGAATTCGACGAAATAGCCGTGGAGAAACGGCTGGCTGAAATGGAACGGAACAAACCGGAAACGACATCCGACACCATGGCCTGCGGTTGTCCCTCCACACAGATAATGGATTTTGGCGCCCAAAAGGCCGACCGGCCTCCTTTTGAAACGGATATCGAACCGCTGTCGGCGTCGGAACTCACCCACTGGCCGGTCAAAATCCGCCTGGTGCCCTCCAATGCGCCTTTTCTGAAAAACGCGGATGTCTTGATCCTGGCGGATTGCGTTCCCGCCGCCTACCCGGATCTTCACCAGCGCCTGATCAAAGGCCGCGCGGTCATGATGGGATGTCCCAAGTTTGACGATGTGCAGCTGTACCTCGATAAGTTTGAAAAAATCTTCATGCACGGCGGCATCAAACGTATGACAACAGTCATCATGGATGTCCCCTGCTGCTCGGGACTGCATCATATCGTTCGGAAAGCGCGGGAGGCGTCCGGTGTGAAGATCCCCCTGGAGGAAATCATCATCGATCGCCGGGGGATGGTTATAGAGAAGAAGCTTATATCCTGATTGATTTTTGAGGTACAAGATGGTAGGGGAGGCCAGAATTCACCTTCTAAAGGAAGAAGTTCGCTGATGACCGCCCCACTCTCCTATAATGAGCTATCCAAAAAAGTAACTGCTTTAGAGGAATCCTCCGCCCGGCAGATGGAAGCGGAACGCGCCCTGGGGAAACGCTTTGCCTATGAGAAGATGGTGGCGGAAATATCTTCCCTCGCTGTTCTGGTGGAAAACCTGGATGAGTTTCTCACCACGTGCATGCGACTCATGGGGGAAGCCCTCGATACGACCAGAGTCTTCATCAACCAATATAACGCGCTGTCGGAAACAGTCAGCGTCCTCTACGAATGGAGTTCAAAAGTCGCCCCCTCCTCTACAATGGAATATTTCCATGATGTTCCCACGGACTATTTTCAGGAACTCACGGAATTGACGCTGCAAAACAAACCGGTAGTTATTCCGGACATCAAGAGTCTCCCCGAAGGCCCTGGAAAAGAGCTGCTCAAAGACGCCGGCGTCAAATCCTTCCTGACGGTTCCCCTTTTCATAAAAGGCGCCTGCTATGGCTATGTCGGTTTCAGCGAAAGCCGCCGGAGTCGAGAATGGGCGGAAGAAGATATCGCCATCCTGAAAACCATCTCCGTTATCATCACCCGTGTTATCGAAAGCAAAAATCTGGAAGCCGAATTGAAACATGCCAAGGAAGAGGCGGAAATAGCCACTCGTACCAAAAGCGAATTCTTGGCCAATATGAGCCACGAAATCCGAACCCCCATGAATGGTATTATCGCGGCGACCGATCTGCTGCTGAATCGAAAACCGTCCGGCGTGACGGCACATTTCCTTAAAATCATTCAGTCCTCCGCCAATTCCCTGCTCAGGATTATCAACGATATTCTCGATTTTTCCAAAATCGAGGCAGGCAAGCTCAGCCTGGAAAACATGCCGTTTCGACCCGGTGAGGTCGTGGATCGTATCGGGGACATGTTTGTGAGCCAGGCCGCCGCCAAAGACATAACCCTTTCGATGGATCTGCCGTCAAATATTCCCGGAGAACTGATCGGAGATCCTTTTCGTCTCCAGCAGGTACTGACCAACCTGCTCAGCAATGCAGTCAAATTCACACCAGAGGGCGGCCGGGTCGTGAGGGGAATAAAAGAGTTGATGCCGGTAGGAAAAACGTCAATTTCAAAACAGGTCATGGTCATTTTTTTCGTCCGGGATACCGGCATCGGCATCGCCCCGGACCAGTTTAACAATCTGTTTCTTCCCTTCAGCCAGATCGAAGGCGCCGGTACCCGGGGACACGACGGAACGGGACTTGGCCTGTGCATCTGCAAACAACTGGTCGAAATGATGGGGGGCCGCATCTGGGTGGAAAGTGCGCCCGGCCAGGGGAGCACTTTCTACTTCACGGCCCGCTTCGACAGGCCCGATGTTCTGGAATCCCCCCCGGAAAAGCGACCCGACGACAGTACCGCACGCCATAAGAAAGCGTTGGCCGGTACTCGGGCACTGCTTGCGGAAGACGACCTCACCAATGGGAATCTGATACGTGCCATGCTTGAAGACGCCGGCATGTCGGTTGAAATGGTCCCGGACGGGGAAAATGCGCTTGCGGCACTCCAAAGCGAAAGTTTCGACCTTGTACTTATGGATATCCAGATGCCCGGAATGGACGGGATCACGGCCACTAAAAGTATTCGCGGGGAACCAAAACTCGCCGAACTGCCCATTGTCGCCCTTACGGCCCGGGCCATGAAATCGGATGAGGAAAAATGTCTGGCTGCCGGGATGAATGCATTCATATCCAAACCAATCGATCCGGAATTTCTGTTTCAAACCATATTGAAGGTAACCGAACCCCTCAGGGAAAAGAAAACTGCAGACACCGCCGCGAAAAAAAGCGAACAGAACATTTCCGAAAAAGATCTCTCCCGAATGCTTCGCATGTTGAAAAAACTTTCCAATGCCCTCGAATCAGCCGATCCGGTGGCGGTTGAAAAGCATTTTACCTCAGCCTGGAAAAAGATCCCCGGATTGTCATCAGCAGGGTTGCGGGAAAGCATCCGCAGCTACGATTATCAGAAAGCCCTGACGCTTCTGGAAACCGTTGCCGCCGATTTGAAAAATGAAATGAACGGCCGCGAATGACAAGCGCCGGACACATCGCAGAAATCCTCTCACACTGGTCCATTGCCCTTGAAAGACCGAGACCGGACATCGGTATCGCCGGAAGTCCGGAGCGGACAATCTACCGCATAGTGTTGGAAGACAGGGCGGGACAGCTATGGCTTCTGGAAAAAATCCCCGGTAGTCTCAAACACCGAAAGCGGGAAATTATCCTGTTCCTCGAACACTTGAAGCAGCAAGGATTCCAGTATGCCCCGGCCTATCATCCCCACGATACCGGCGGGTATCATGTGGAGGACGGAGACGCGTTATGGCAGCTTATTCCTTTTATCAGCGGTATGGACCTCGACCGTCCCGGATATGTTTTCGACGGGTGGCGGGGTGCCTGTATCGCAAACTGCCTCGTTTCGTTCAGGGAGGCGGCCCGACAATTCCCGGCGCCCGCCGGCAGGGGCTTTTTTTCAATTACGGATTACGTCACCGATATGACCGGCCGGATTGAGCGTCACAATCCCGAGTTGCTAACCGCCGTCGCGCCTCTCGTGGCCTATCTGAAAAAGACCTTTTTCAAACCGCACAATTCGCTTCCGGTTGCCCTGTGCCACGGGGACTACCATCCCCTGAATCTCATCTGGAAACCGGACGGTATCGCCGCCCTCATCGATTGGGAATTTTTCGGTCTTAAACCCGAAGCCTATGATGTGGCCAATATGGTGGGATGTCTGGGGATGGAAGATCCCGAAAGCCTGCACGGAGACATGGTGCTCTCGTTCCTGGAGGCGTTGAAAGGGGCTTCATTTTTAAGCGGTGAGAGCTGGCGGACGCTGCCCGATCTCATCCTTGCGATCCGGTTCGCCTGGTTCGCCGAATGGCTGAGAAAATCCGATACGGAAATGGTAGCACTGGAACTCACGTATATGTATCTGCTCATGGAGAACCGTGATCAACTGAACACGCTTTGGGAAATACGGTAAAAAAGGCAATCATCGCGCGAAGACGCTGAGACACAGAGAACAGCAACGACAAAAAACGTTCATGCACGATAATCAATCCCAAACCGGAAGCTGAAGAGATAGTGGCAGTGGCGCCGGATCAAATTTTGTGATATTTAAACTTCCCCGAAGTGGTTTTAACCATTCCCGGGTAACGTAAATCCTTCGCGTCATGCAAAATGGAGACATGCCAATGAGCTTCGAAATCACACAGATCATCGCAACGGACATTCAGGATGCATGGTTTCAATGCATCTCAAAAATACTGGATGTCGGATTCCGGTATGAAATACAGCACGGCTCGTACGTAGGGCAGACCCGGCTGGAATTCGATCAGGCGCTCATTTTCATAAAACATCCCTATTCGGAGCCCTATGACACCATGCTCCCGCAGATACCGCCGGCCCTTTCTATTCCGAATCCGGTAGCAAACGGCTACGTCGAGCAGTACCTGCCCTATCTGATGACCGACCATATCGAACCCGGCGAGCAGTATACCTATGGTTCCAGAATGTACGACCAGATCCGGCACTGGACCGAAGCTTTGAAAGAGGCGCCGAATACCAACCAGGCCATCCTGCAGGTCGGGAGTCCCGAAGATTATCAGCTCTCCGATCCGCCCTGCCTGAGACATATCGACATGCGGATCAAGGATGGCGTCCTGCTCTTCTACCCCTACTTCCGTTCCTGGGATCTGTGGGGAGGCTTTCCGGCCAACCTTGCCGGTATCGCCGTCCTCCAGAAAAGCATGGCGGATGAAATCGGTGTCGACGCCGGCCCGATCATTGCCGGCAGCAAAGGGCTTCATGTTTACGGTTATGTGGAGGAGCTGGCTAAGTTGCGAACGGGGAAATAAGCTATTTTCCTTATCAAAAAGAATGAACGTTGGACGTTCGATGTTCACGTATGTGAAGTTCCATATTAAACCCTTTCTCAGAAACATACATGCAAAAGCGTGCATCTTTCGATAAGGTTAATGGTAAAATGAAATAGATTTCAATCCGTCGGCTGTTGACTGCCGACTACAGACTGTCGACTCCGGCTTGCCGGTTTAGGACAACTTATCGTTTCGGATTCCCTCTGTAATCCCGGCCAGATAACGGTCATCGGTGCCGCAGCATCCCCCCAGAAGCTTCATCCCATGCCTGCGGTGAAGAATCAGCATCTGTTCCACCCAGTCTTCGAGGGAGTCTCGCTGCGTAGCCGAAGAACCATCGAGATCCCACTGATCCTTGGAAGAGCTGTTGGCCTGAATGCCGAACAGCCGGGTGAACAGGGATGCGGGCTGATGATCGGCACGGATGAAAGTGGGATAAGCACAGTTTACCATGTATCTGAAGGGAGGAGTCTCCAACGCTGCATCCAGATTCGCCACCGCCTGGGCCAGCGGCGTGCCGTCGAAAACCTCTCCCTTGCGATTGATGACGAAACTGATGATGTACGGCAGGCCGGTCCCGGCCATGACCCGTGCCAGCCCCAGGGCTTCCGGCAGGGCGGGCATGGTCTGGCCCAGCAACAGGTCGACTCCGGCCGCTGCCAGCTCCCGGGCCTGCCATTCGTGAAAGGCAATCGCCTCTTTTTCCGACAATCCCTGGGACGGCTGGTAGCAGTCGTTTTTCGGGCCCATCAGCCCGGCAACCAGAACAGCCGCCTGTGGCTGATCCCACTGCTCCCGCAATCCCAGCATATACTCTGCTGCATCCCGGTTAATTGTCTGCGGGACCTTCGCTTGGGCGATGCGATCCCGGTCCACCCGCCAGGTAGGCGCGCAAAGCAGAATCGGCACACCGGCGCTCAGGGCAATATTGCGGTACCTGCTGTAAATCTCCTGCATAACCACCCTGCCCTGCTCGTCATAAATCAAAGGCGTATTGAACAGGCTGGGGTGAAGTGTAATCCCTTCTATCCGTTGCAGCCGCTCACTCACAGCCCCTTCACCCAGCACAAATTCCGCGTCATCTATAATCCTGGTAGCACGTTCGCTGTTATTCATTCGGTCCTCTTTTTTACTTTACTGATTTATAATTCTTTGCCCACTCAACATTCTCCTTGATCATGTCCGGTATCGGCAGGGAGTATGGGCATCTCGTCATACAGTCACCGCATTCCGTGCAGCCCGCGGCGCCTTCAAGCATTTTCTTTAACATCGGGTGGCTCAATGCCTTGGGTCCCATTCTCTTCACGAAGGACTTCAGCCCCAGCACCATCTGGATATGTATCCCCGCGGTGCAGGGCAGGCAGTAGTCACAGCGGCGACAGAATTTCTTATCGTACTCCTTTCGGATCTCTTCCAGCCTCTTATTATCTTCGGCGGTCAGTTCATAGCTTCCCTGAAACAGGTCCCAGTTCTGATCGAAAAGCGCTTTCTCCTCGACACCGGCAAGCACAAGAATTTCGGGAACGGAAAGCACCCACTTAAGGGCAACCTCGGGAGCTTCGATCACTCCGCCCGAAAACGGCTTCATCGCCAGAACGCCGATGTTCTTTTCTAACGCTTTGGGTACAATCTTTTCTCTCGCGGCAGGTTCCAGAAAACTCAGACAGATCATTATCGTTTCAAAAAAACCGTCATCGATAATACGTTCCATGAGATCCAGGCTGTGACCCGTTATGCCGATATGACCGATGATGCCCTGTTCTTTGGCCTTTCGCAGCCCCTCCAGGGCACCGCCCGGACGGATGACCCGCTCATATTCATCATTGCTGCTGACGGCGTGGCATTGATAAATATCGATATAATCCACCTGGAGATGCTTCATGCTCACCTCGATATCTCTCCGTATGCCGTCGGCGAAACGATTTATCGATTTTGTCGCGAGCACCACTTTTTTGTCTGTCTCTTGCAGGGCCTTTCCGATACGGGCTTCGCTGGTCGTATACATTCTTGAAGTATCGATAAAATCGACGCCTGTCTCGACAGCATGCCGCACGACATCCACGGCCTGGGCTTCATCGACCCGTTGAATCGGTATCCCGCCGAATCCGAGCCGGGTGACCTCCAGTCCTGTCTTGCCAAGGATTATTTTTTTCATTCTCATCTCTTTCTTTTTCTATCAGCTGTCTTTAAAAGTGGTTGTTTATAGTATTGGAATCGATAACGCTTCCGCCGCCTGCCGCAATCACCGAGTCAAATGATGAAAGGTCAAGGCTGTCGGATATCGACCCGAGCATGCCCGTTGTCGGTTCGCTGCCGACGGTATCGCAAACCGTATACGGTATTCCGGATTTCTCCAGCGAAGAAAACACGGACTGGAGTTTTAAATTTTTGGCAATTCCCATATATATCTTACGAATTTCCTTTAAATTTAAGATGTTGTTTTCTCGATAAGTTTATCCCAGAAATGCATCAAGTTGTCAAACGGCGCTTAAGTATGAAGCAAATATCTTCTTAACCGCCGTCTATTCTGCCAATCGTGGCCTTTTTTCTGCCGCTTCGTCTTTCTTTTTCCATAAACTTGCCTTGGTGCAATCCCGGTTACCCATAAGTTTCGGCAAGGTTATTGCAAATTTGGATAATCAGCGCCTACACGGGTAAGATTAAGGCAATTCGAATGGAAGGCTGGAACCGCAACAGGCAGCCTGAAATCACAGCGGATTTCGGATTCAATGCCTGAAAAGCCAGACCATCCATATCGATATTCGTATTGGTTCTGTCAAATGCCGGTTACGAAAATTGCACAACAACCATGCAAAAATGGAGTCGTCAGAAATGGAACCCAAAAGCATATTGATCGTCGAAGATGACCGAAATGTTTCGGAAGTTCTCCGGGCCCGTCTTTCCTCATTTGGCTACCAGCCCCACGACATCGTACGATCCGGGACGGCAGCTATTGATTCAGCCGTCCGGCATCACCCGGACTTGATTCTGATGGATATCATGCTCGAAGGCGAGATGGGGGGCATCGAAGCGTCCGAACGGATTACTCGTCTAATGGATGTGCCGGTTGTTTTCATCACATGCCTGTCGGATAAACCCGTGTTGGACAGGATTATCGAGACAAATCCCTACGGATATATCCTCAAGCCCTACAATGCGTCTGAATTGAGGTTTGCCATTGAAATCGCGCTCGTCAAATTCAACGCAAAAAAAGAGCGTGAAGGACTTATCGCCCGGTTGGAAACCGCCCTGGAAGAAATAAGAAAACTCAGCGGTCTGCTGCCTATTTGTTCTTCCTGCAAAAACATCCGGGATGAAAAAGGCGACTGGCACTCCATAGAAAACTACATACGCACTCACTCGGAAGCCAATTTCACTCATAGTATATGCCCGGAATGCAAACCTAAAATATATCCGGAGTTATACAGAGCCGATGGAAGCCGCCGCCCCAGGATTAGATCCGACGAAGGTGAAATCGAATACATCGGATGAGCCATTTTCAAAACGTTTTCCCGACACAAGCGGGATCAAGCCCAAAGCGGATCGCCCTCCCGGGAATCGGCCCAAAAGGGACGTTTTGAAATTGGCTGACTTATTCTGTTTTTTGACCTTCCTGCGTCTGATCAGAAAGTACCTCCAGCAGTTCCACCTCGAAAACCAAGGTTTCATTGGACCCGATCTGCTGGCCGGCGCCACGCTCGCCATAAGCAAGATCAGCAGGAATAAAAAGCTTGTATTTGCCGCCTTCCTTCATCAGTTGAAGCGCCTCGGTCCACCCCTTTATCACCTGATCCGCCTGAAAGGTAGCCGGCTGATTCCGTTTATAGGAGCTGTCAAACTCGGTTCCGTCAAGTTTGGTCCCCTTGTAATGCACCATGACCTTGTCGGACTCCCCCGGGGATTGGCCTTCCCCCTCTTTCAGCACCATATACTGCAGGCCGCTTTCCGTAGTCACAACCCCTTCCACAGCCTTGTTCTCCTGAAGAAACGCCTGGCCTTCTTCCAGATTTTTCTGCCCGGATTCGACCATTTTTTCCTGTTGTTTGGCTATCATTTTTTTCGAAAATGAATCGAGCAGGATCTGGGCCTCTCCGCTCGACACAAGCAGGTCATTCCCCTGGATCTTGTCTGACATTCCTTTTTGCAGCATCGTCAAATCGATTTCGCCGCTGATATCGGCAATCGGCTGGGCGATGTTCACGCCGATGGCATAGCTTAATTTTTCTTTGTCTGTTTTGGGAGCGGTCGTGGTTGACGGCTGTTCGGGTTTCTGGCAGCCAACGACAACAGCCATCAGGGCGGCACACAGAATCGTTTTCATTGGATATTTCACTGGGACTCCTCTAATTCAGTTAAGGTTATATGGTGTTTTACAAGTTGGTGACGTTTTATACACTCAAACCGGTTTCAAATCAAATGGTGGGATATTGGGGACATCCTCGGTTTCTGGATTAATTGAAAATCAATTTCAGCGGTGTATTCATCCGGCACCTCCGAAATCCATAAAAGTTGTTGCACAATGCGCACTGGTACCATAGCTTGTCGCTAAGGTCAGGGGGTGCCACTTTTGCCTCTTAATCTCAATTTTTTGATAAAGACTTGGTTGACTCGCCCTTTATATAACTATCAACCAAGCCTAACACGCTGATATCATATGAACAGACAAGAGAGTCAGGAAGGAGAGAAAGTTTTGGGCAATAGAATGCATCGAATCACCACGGTGCTCTGCTTTCTGTGGGTGCCGTTATGTGTATATTTCGCTGGGCCGGCAATGGCATTATCCAAATATGATAAAGAGATGATGACAATTAAGGCCAAGATCGCCGAGAAGAAACAAGAACTTCAGAGGGCCGAAGGAAGAAAAGCCAAAGCCAATGATAACTACAACGAAGCGTTAACCAGTGAGTTAACTATCAAGGCAGAACTCACCAAACGCAGTAACGTCCTGAAATACGAGTCAAAACGAATGAAAGCGTTCAAGACATGGAACATGTTCGTTACCTTCGTAGGGGGGGCCCATTCATTAATTCAGAAGGTTAACCCAGGGACTGGATTGTCGGCCGCGGTGAATTTTCTAGCTGATCGAGCGATGGAAGCAGGGGGTAACGCGCCGATGAAAGCTAAAATGACCAAGTTAAAAAATGCATTAGATGGTAAATCGCCCGCGCAGGAGAAACTTAAAAAGGTTCTCAACTATAAAAGATCGGAAATTTATAAACGCTTAAAGGACGAAGGTAAAATTCCGAAAGATACATATTATGAAGACTACATGGCTGGGAAGCATGATGCTCTGTTGGTTACGGCTTGCAATCGCTACCTCCAAGACGCTATCAATGAAGCCGTGAAGGAAACTGATGACACGCTTGCCAATAAGCCGTGGAATCAGATAATAGCGCATTTCAAGGATCAATATAAGAAGGAGGAAGAGAAAATTGATGACCTGAGTGCGAAGATTGCTGCATTGGATAGAAAGTATAAGGAGGTCGCTTTTTTTAAGGAGGCATGGCAGAAGGATAATAAGAAGAAAACAGCTAATGAACAGACAACTAAGGAACAAGACGCCAGGAAGCAGGTCGCCGCGGTGACGAGGCTTGCACCGAAAGCCGTTAGTCCGACCACCATAACGAAAGGACAAGTCAAAGGCAAATACAGAACCGTCACCACCACCGAAACCCGCCGCCCGGATGGCACCCTCATCGACGTCATCGACACCATGACCGACTCCGACGGCAATGTCATAAGCACGACCACCTATAAGAACGGAACCGGCGAAGGCATCGCCACTACTGCGAAATGCCCTGCGGGCTATGTGTCTGCTGGAGGAAAGTGTGTGTCTAAGCCTAAACCGGGAAGATGTACATCGGACGCTTATTGCGCTTCCGGATATATATGTGAAAAAGCTTCGGGCAAATGTGTCTCACCCCTTGACGGTAGTTATGGCTCCTTTACAAAAGATCTGTTTGCTAAAAATGATCAGAGAGACCAGAACCGGGCAGATCAGAATGCCAAAGGCTGGGAAACGGATAAAAGTGGTTTTTCTTCGAATGACCTTTCTCAAAACATTGATGAAATCCAGGGGCAGATTTCCAAGTATTGCTACAGAGATTCCAGCTGCGCTTCTGGATATCATTGTGAAGACGGCACCTGCGTGAAAAATTCCGATACAAACATGGGAGAAACAATAAATGATGCGACTATAGTAGAGCCATCTGAAATTTCCTCTGAAACAAACGCAAATCCGTCAGAAACACCATCGCCTGAACCCCCTGGAGAAACGGAAAAAACCCCGCCGACAGGATCAACAGAAAACACCCCAATCCAACCGCCAAAGACACAGACTGATCCAGTTCTCCCGAAACCGGAAAGCTCCCCGGAAGCAGGAAAAGTCGTGAGTACTCCTTCTGTTGATACAAGCGGAGATTGGATCCGCAGAATTGAAGAGGCGCACTCTATAAATGATTGGCAGGGTTTGTTAAAGATATACACGGAACTGGTTGCCGCGAATACCGAACAATACCAGGAACGTTACATTACCAAAGAGCCCTATCTCCGGCCTTCCCGACTTCTTGGTAAATATTTACAGGAGTTTGCTGAAAAAAAATGGGATTGGTTCAATGATGATGTTCCAAAATATCTCCGTAAAATTTTAAACTCTTCAGGAGACGATAAGGCATTGAGAGAAGTTATCCGGCAAGCGCAACGAGAGCACCCTACCGTAATGCAGAAAATGTTTGATAATCAGGGGAGCCCGTTCAAGGTACTGTCGTTGATTCAAGAATTTGTAGTGAAATACAACATTCCTATGGAATAAATTATGACGGTTAAAAAAACAAAAACTGAAAAAAATCAGATCTCTGCCTGCTGGCTGACAACCGGGATTCTATTTGCTGTTGCAGCGGGATGCATGGCAGGCTGGGCTCGGTATTGGTATGGATATTTCGTCCTGGGTCAGGGAGTCCTTGCTGGGCTTTTTATTCCGTGGGCGGCAAAGACGTTTTGTTTCGGGTTTATGCAGCCGAAAAAATGGTAAAATGGTTCCGTACTATCACCTTTATCGTTGCGCTGCTTTTTCTTGGGACCGGTGTTTTTATAGTGGATGCGCCAACAGAAATGACGCAAGCCGGCCAGGCCTATAATCACAGGGACTGGGACCAGGCAATGCGGCATGCAAGGCGGGCAGTATTTTCCAGCGGCGCAAATAAAGAGTTGGCTGCACGCGCGCTGAAACTTGAATCTGCCATTGCCGTTAAACTGGGCCATCCCGAGACGGCCTTTGCCTGCCTGAATGAGACAATTTCAATCCAGCCTGACTGCAATCTGTGTTACCTACAAAGGGGGGATCTTTTCTACAGTCAGAAAAACTACCCGGACGCCGTCCGTGATTTTGAAAAAGGGCTGAAAACAGCAGACGCTGTTAAGGACAAAACCAAAGCCTATTATAATGCCCGGTTGGGGCTGTCCCTCCTCTCCGTCGGAGAAGATCAAAAAGCACTGGCAGCGTCTGAACAAGCACGCGCGGCTTGATCCGGTTTCTCCCCTGGCCCATTTCCTCGAATCAAAAATAAGAACCCAACTCGGAGATCTTCAGGGGGCATTTAAATTCGCACATACCGCCTATCAATTGGGACAAAAACAACCCGGTTTTTTTTCGTCTCCTGAAGGAGATATGTGGCTGAAGTATTATGCCGGAGTCCGCGTCCGTTATGAAAATGCCCAACATGCCCGTTAACCGGAAAACAACTCCACAAAACAGTCTCTCTTTCGATCCTTAGAAGCTCGTTTTTACAGCTCAAAATATCATCCTAAGGTTAAATTACACCCCTCTTTTATCTCATTTTTTTATGGTTACAAGCACTTTGCTCGGGCGACCCAGAGGCGATGTCGCGGCAACCAAAAGAAAAAAGCCCGCCAACAAAATTGCCGGCGGGCTTTTTTAATGAAGAACTAATTCAATTTAGCTTTTAAAAACGAAAATTTTGCTCCCAGGTAGAATCTGCGACCAAGAATATCGTCGCCGGATGCAGCACTGCCAAAAGCGTTGGTAGTTGAATTTGCGCCAACAACCCTTGGTTCGACGTAAAGCAGGTTATCGATGCCGCCGCGCAACTCAATTCCGTCTTTTATAATCCAGCGGCCAAATAAATCAAATTGATCATAGGAGGAGGTTACGCCTGAATAGTTATCAGCTTGAGTGGGACCTCTATCCAGCGTTGGCAAATGCTTCCAGCGGATACCACCCGAGAACGGGCCGTTCTTGTAGTTAAAAGTAGTAAGCACTCGATAATCTTAGGATGCATTGACTACAGTTCCCGTGTAATCAACAAAGGATGCTCCCGGGTATGGTGATAATGCATATTTTTCGAAAAAACTCACCACCGTGTTCACACCCAGGCGCCCGGGAAGCCAATCAAGTCCGATGTCGGAGAAATCTGAACTCCAATCGAATTGAACATCGGAGCCCTTTGGATTCAATAGCTGAAGAATTGAATTTGAGCAGACGCACAGTTTATAGAAAACTAAAAGCGGAGAATATCTCCTATAAAGATTTGCTAATAGATTCCAAAAAGAAGTTAGCCCGGGAATATCTGAAAAACAGTTCTCTCTCTGTGTACGATATTGCCGTTCGCCTGGGCTTCTCAGAAGCCAGTTCTTTTCATCGGGCTTTTAAAAGTTGGTTCGGGATCAGCCCTGGTCGGTATCGGTGGATTGATTGACTAAATGAATCCAGATCAAATTGCGGTGGGACGGAAAATAAATGTTTCTTTGTCTCCCAACAAAAACCGCGCCTGCCTTTATTGAATCAAAACATGCTAACTTGAGTGCGCGATGAAGACCAAAGCCTTTCGTTCCTGACAATTAATCCAACCCGTCTGCCAACGGATTCCAAATTCTTGAAGATTTACCCCCCGCCGGAGAAACGGCGCGCCTCTATTTTTGTCCGTGGATGGCTAAACCTATCCCTCTCCGTGGTCGATAAATATCTTGTTTACACATGGTTTTCGTCTGTCATTTGGGAACCGCGAGTTCCTATCCGAACAGCGCCCGCAGTGGGGCCAAACCGATTCAGGAGGGAAACATTGAGAAACAACGCTTATCGGCTTATCGTCATACTCGTCGTTACGATGTCCTGGCTGTCGGGCGTGGTAATGGCCGCTGCGCCGCTGCGCTTGAAATCCTTTGCAATCACCGATCCACAGATGGACAATATTCCGGCGTTTCGGGTGTTGGCACCGGCGGACTGGCATTTTTCCGGGGGGTTGACCTGGAACATCGCCCTGGCAAACCTGGTCACCGCCGACGTGGCCATCAGTGCACCTGATGGATCCGCCGGGTTTTTTGTCCACCCGGCGCCGATGTTCATCAGCGGCCAGATCGAATATCAATGGCAGCAGGGGCAGCCCTATCTGGGCATGATTGTGATGCCCATACCGAACAGCCCGGCGGATTTTATCCAGCGGCATGTATTGCCCGAACGGCGGCCCGGTGCAGGCAACCTGCGCTTGGTCAAACGAACGGATCTTTCGCAATGGGGCGCCGGTATCGCCGCGGCCAACCAACAAACCGGCAGCGTCACCCAGGGCTACGGGACCCGCGTCCGGTTCGCCTATACGGAAAATGGAGAGGCATGGGAGGAGGATTTTTACTGCGCGGTTCTGGTTTCCCGACCCACCATGGGTCCGCAAAACCTGTTCTGGCTGGCCGATCGAAATCTTTCAGTGCGGGCCCGCCAAGGCCAACTAGACGACCTGGACCCTCTGGCCAATGCCTTCGTCAACTCGTTTCGCGTGGATCGCGTTTGGTTCGCCAGGTTTAACAAGGTCCAGCGGCAGTGGATTGCCGACCGGCAGCAGGGTATTGCCAACGCCGGCGCCATGAGCCGCGCCATCAGCCGAAGCAACGATGCCTTCGATGCGGCTCTTACCGAGTCCTGGCAAGCCCGGCAGCAGGCAGAGGAACGCGCCGGCCGGGAATTCAGCGAGTATATTCGGGGGACTGAGAATTATAGCGATCCGAACAGCGGTCATTCGGTCGAATTGCCCGGCGGCTACGATCATGCATGGTCCAACGCCCTGGGCGAATATGTGCTGTCCAACGATACGGGATTCGATCCCAATCGAAATTCGAATGCGGACTGGATGGCCATAGAGCGGGTGCAATAGGGTTGAATTAGAACTGTAGCATATTCAATTGTTTTTTGTCACTGCTGTCCGGTTAACTGTTAAATTTAGTCAAAGATCCTGTTTTCGGGGAGGTGGAGAGCTTCGATCAAAACCAAGAAAGGTTTGTTTCCAATCCCAATGAATTGTCCGAAATGCAACTATGAGCATAATCCGAAAAAAACCGTATGCGAAAGATGTGGCCTCATTTTCGCCAAATACCGTTCCAACGATAACGCCGGGCAGCTAAATGATGAAAACAATAAAAAAGGATTGGATGCAGAAAGTGTCGATAATTCCGTATCGTTTTACGATATCTTTTTTTACGCGAAGCCGGGTGAAAATCCGATATTTATATGCGGAAGAATTGTTGTACTGATTTTTTTGTTTATCTGGGGGCTTAGATTCATTTTTTCTCCTTTATCGGCCAATTACCCCTCAGCTTCCTTCATGCATCTCGTCAACCTTCCTTTTCATGAGGTTGGCCATATAATATTTCGCCCGTTTGGAGCGTTCATGACCTCTTTGGGGGGGACACTTGGGCAATGCCTGATGCCGCTGATTTGCCTTTCTGTTCTGTTGCTGAAAACGAGAGACTGTTTTGGCGCAGCTATGGCCCTGTGGTGGTTTGGTCAGAATCTGTTCGATATTGCCCCATATATCAACGATGCGAGATCTCTCAGTCTGCCCCTTGTCGGTGGTAACTTCGGTTATTCGTCTCCTTATGGATTTCACGACTGGGAATACCTTCTAACTGAGATGGGATTGCTGAGATATGATCATCTTTTTTGCAAAATCATGTATAGTAGTGGGTACAATCGTTTTTACGGTGTCCTACCTGTGGGGTGGGATTATACTGTACAAACAATGGAAAAGCCGGGAGGACACGTAACAAAAACGGAATATTTCACCTCGTTCGATCCCCCTGGCGATAGCATGATGTACCGCTCCAGGTGCATCTATTCTGGCTTGCCTTTGCATAATGAGTCATACCGCAAAATCAGGAAACATAACTTTTCCCTACCGGGCAGGCGAACTCACACCGTCTGCAGTATTTTACCACAGCTTGTTTGCCAAGACTGTTTTTATTCTTTCCTTTCACATCCTTTTCCATTCGTATATTGCAGACGTCTCGATCATAGGCACCATCCCTTCCTGGCAGATTTACAGAAAGATTGATAGATTCAAAAATATTGGCTTTTTCAACCATGGCGTTCTCGGGGCAAACCCTTCTACAATCCACTTTACAGTCAGCACAGGGATCAAACGCAACAGGTCCTGTAGCATCAACAACAGCCTCCAGAAGCAGAGCCCTGAGCCGGACTCTTGGGCCTGTTGAAGGCGTGATGAGCAGATTGTTTTTTCCTATACATCCAAGTCCGGCAAGCACCGCTGCATCCTTTAGAAAAATCCCTCCTTTTTCGACATAATAATGAATTTTATGGGTTTTGATTTCCAGTTCGTTCTCGATTTCCTGGCTTGTCCGTTTGATTATATCAATTAAAATGCGATTGCCGGGCGTGCCTCTGCCATCCCACCAATCAAGTTCAGGCTTGTCTTTCGGATGCGAGAGGCCGATCACCAGAACAGACATGGCAGAATCCGGCCAGGTGAATAACTGGTCGCCCTTGAGGGGGTCGTCTTTGACGGTACCGACTCCTGAATAATCGCCCATTTCATTATAAATCCTGTGCGATGCCGACGCTTTTAGCGCTTCCATACTCGCAAGTCCGGCGAGAGTCGCCCCATTTTTTATGGCGATTTCAATAAGGACGTCCATACTTTCCCTATAATTGTTCAGATAGGAAGATCATCTGTCGAGCCATTTTTGTCATAACCTTTGGGAATGATTTTTATGGCCGGCCCATTGCATGGGAGCGCCGTGAAGCTTTCTGCAGGCCATGCAATGGCAGAATTTTGCATCTACAGGATCTGCACAAACTTCGTATTGAACGGTTCCGCAGAAACAACTTGCCCTGTATTTTGGTATGAAACCAGTATCCGCGACCGATGAATAGTCAGGTCCAAACGTGTGTTTCATGCGAACCTCTCTCTTTTCATCTACAAGTGCACGGGTTACTTGTTGACATTGCCCTCAGCCATCCAGTCGGACCACATGATATGTCCGTAAAGTTCCCCCCAGCTGCCATCGCTCTTTCGGTCTTTTGCAAGGTGCACGCCGTTCAAGTACACGCGACCGTCGCTGTTTTTTGAGGCAGCCTGGACCGTCATGAACCGGGTTATGCGGTGGCGAACGACCGATTTTGTCGTATCCGTCCATTCCAGGACATCTTCTTCTTTCCAGCCATCGGCGCACAGAGTCACACGAATGCATTTGCCGGCCTTCTCGCTGACAATATTGGTGACGGTTGTTCTCAGATCGCCGGCATCGGGTCCATTATAACGCTCGGGTAACATAAAGGTTCGGTCTGAACGAATTTTTCTGTTTTTGACATCAGTATCACGGATTTCGGCCAGTTTGGCCTTCAATTCGGCCAAGGTGCCGTTATTCGAGTTGACGGTTTTTGCATACCGCTCAACAGCTTCTTCCATCGGCTTGATATCTCTCTCCATGGCCAGATTCGGCAATTTCGTCTTGTCCGATTTCCAGCCCGTATCCTTGTTGAGATGGTTGAGAATCCGGTCCAGTTCCCCAGTAAGGTCGCCCGCTACCATGGCACGGCTTTTTCTGAGATCTTCAGGCATGACGGCAAGTATTTCCTTCATGTCCTTTTCCAGGTCCAGAAGTTTAAGTGTCTTTCCCAATGGAAAGGTTGCATTCTGGTATTCTTTCCAGACCGTATTGGCTTCATTGTAAAGCTTTTCCCGTTGGGAAATATTTGATTCGGACAGGGTGATGCCTGTTATCAGGTATTTGCTGCTTCCAGCGCCCACATCGACATACTGTCGCAGTTTATTGACCCATTCGCTGCAGGCCTCCTCCTGACGATCACGCGCTTCCCCTTCATTGAAATATCTGAGCGTATCCTCAAGGCGAGGCTCCATGAATTGAAGCGCCTGAGTTTTACCGTGGGGAAACTCCGTTGCCCTGTATTCAGCCATTAACTTGTTTGCTCTTGCATAGGCCTCCCGGCACATGGCCTGCTCTTCTTTGCTGGCGGAGTTAAAATCAGAGCCGATTCTGAGATAAGAGTCGTTGCCGTGCTCAAAGAACGGGGAGAATTTATCAATCCACTCCTGTGACTGCGCCTGTTTCAGCTCCTTTTCTTTGTCTTTCTTGGCCGATGCAGCCTCTGCAGCTTCCGAAGCTTGTTTCATCTTATCGCTAACCGCAGTTAATCTGGCATTGGCTTCAGCCATTTCTTTATTTCCTGCCGGTATTTTGCTGCCATATCGCGACTGAATTTCCTCCATAATTTTCTCAGCTGATTTCATTTTGGTTTTCGCTGTCTGGAGCCGGTCTTTTTCAATGGCGGATTCAACAGCGGCCAGATCATTGTACATTCTCTTCAGCCGTGATGTCACTGCGCTTGAAAGTTCGGAGGACTTTGGTGTTTCCTTCTCAACCACTGTCTCCTTTTCAGGTTCCGCGGCCACGCCTCCGATAGGTCTGCGGAGCCTGCGCTCAAGCTGTTTGGCTAGTTTTTCCATGCTATCCCTGAGCTTTATGACTTCGGGATTGCCGGAATCAGACGATTCCAGTCCTTTCAATAAAGTATCGGTTTCAATCCACGCCTTTTCTGCCTTGGAGGACGATGTCGGAATTGCCCGTCTGATTGAGCTGATGTTTTTCTCTATCGTCGTTATCGTCGTACCTTCAGCCTTTACAGTTGAAACCATATCACCCCAAAAACACATCATCGCCATTGCTGCGACAGCAATAACGGCCATGCCGATTCGTCGTTGTTTCATAGCCATAATCCTTTTCCTTTCACGCATACTGATCGTATTGTTCGTATAGTTGGGGACGTTATGTCTTTATATTTTCAATATCTCTTTTAATAAAATCCCTTCTCTTCCTACTAATTGCCTCCCTTTTTTGGCTGCAATGCATACAAAGGTTATAACTTCTCTACATTTTATTCTGTCTGTGCATGAAGAGTATGGACTTCGTCGTCAAGTCTACCTGCTAAAAAATCCTCCGTTATCTCAAGATTGTATCGAGTTTGAAGATTTAGCCAAAACTGAGGTGACATATCGAAAAAGCGTCCAAGCCGAAGAGCAGTGTCTGCGGTAATTGATCTTTTCCCATGAACAATTTCATTTATGCGCCTTGGGGGCACACTTATATTTTTTGCCAAACGATACTGGCTGATTCCCATAGGCTCTAAAAATTCCTCCATGAGAATTTCGCCAGGATGTATAGGTGGAAGTTGTTTGCCCATATAATCCCCTAATGATAATCTGTTATTTCAACATCATGCGCATCGTCACCATGCCATTTAAAACAAATCCACCATTGGTCAGTAATGCGTATGCTGTGTTGACCTTTCCGGTCTCTTTCCAAAGCCTCCAATCGATTGCCTGGTGGTATTCGCAAATCATTCAATTTCACCGCTGCATCAAGAATTACAAGTTTTTTCCGTGCAATACCTTGAATATTCTGCGGCAGTTTTTTTGAAATTTGCCTGCTGAATATTTTTTCAGTCTCTTTATCTTGGAAGAATTTTATCATGATCAAACTAATAACGCAATCCGATAATAACGCCAAGCATTAAGCCTATGAATGATTTAGTTATCTTTTTTAAAGCTATTATTTCGACATTCAGGGCGTTTTGTATGTAATAGTAACGCATAAAATCATAGATATCCCCAATATTTCCTATTATATAGCAATTCAAACCAAGGTAACCCGGGGTCGCACCAAGCTAAGGTGCAGATATTTCGACACTATCATCCTATGAGTATGTATTTATAGTGGCCATATCGACTTTTTGAGCCCGAAAAAATGCATTATACGCGCTTACTTCCTCTCGTAACTCCCAGCCATCATCAGTTGGCAAGATTCGCTGCCCAATCGCCATACCTTTTAGCTGTTTTTTGATTTTCTCTACAAAGGCCCGGTTTCTATCTACCGCTCCGTTTCCTCTTCAATCCGAGTCTTGTATTTTTCGTGGAGCTTGCGATCAGAATCCGCTGCCGTTCTCAAAGATTGGCCGGGGTTGCTCGATGTAGCTGAATCCTTTTTCAACCTCTCCCCCGGCAAGCAACGTTGCGCCGAGTCAACTCGCCCTTCAGCTTCCTGGATCTGATTTTCAATGTCTGGTGCTGCACTTAGGCCTATTGCGGTGGTTTGTGCGACCCAGATGGTACACGCCTTCTTTCGGTTAGGTAATTCCGCCATTAGCATAGATTGTCTGGCCGTTCACCCAACCCGCGTCAGGGCCGGCAAGAAACGCAACAACATCAGCGATATCCTCGGGTTGACCCAACCGCTCCAACGGCGGCATCTTGGCCATGTGCTCGATCTGTTCTGAAGTTTTGTTGTTGAGGAACAGATCAGTTGCGGTTGGTCCCGGTGCGACGGCGTTCACTGTAATATTCCGGCCACGCAGTTCTTTGGCGAAGATATTCGTCAACGTCTCCACGGCGGATTTCGTGGCAGCATAAACAGCATAACCCGGCAAGGCGAGCTTTCGCATGCTGGAAGAAATATTGACGATCCGTCCGCCGCAGTGCATTTTTTCAGCTGCACTCCGCAGTGTATTGAATGTCCCTTTAAAATTGACAGCCACAATCCTGTCGAAAAGAGCGTCATCAGTATCGACGAGAGAGGTCAGACCGGGTTGCATGACGCCGGCGTTATTAACAAGAACATCCACACCGCCACAGAGAGTAATGGCCTGGTCGAACATGGCGGCCACCTGTGACGAATTGGAAATATCCGCCCGGATTGCCGTGGCGCGGCCGGATTTTGCCGCTATGGCTTCCACCACAGCGCTGGCTTCATCGGCATTATCCAAATAATTCACAACTACGGTAAAGCCATCGGCAGCCAGGCGTTTAGCAACGGCCGAACCAATTCCTCGAGATGAGCCTGTAACAATCGCCACTTTGGATTCATTCGCGCTATTCATTTCAACCTCCCTTGGTTTGAAAGAGATCCCAAGATCAGGTCACAACACCTGAGGTTATTACAACTCTCTTTTTCAAGCAGTAGTTCATGGATTGTATTATGTCAAATGTTGAGACCCCTTTTGTTGGTCTTAGGAAGAATTGCACTTCGCTTTTATCCTATTTTTTTCTTGTTTTAACTTGTTCCAACCTGGTAAAGGTAGGCCATACTGTGCCTGCAGCGGGTTGGAGGAAATATTTTGAATTTTGGAGGATTGTTGATGGGGTTGTCAACAAAATACAAGGCTCTATCCGTTAGGGTGAGTAAGCTTATAAAGTATTTGTGTATATTGCCCCTGATGATTGGAATAATACTGTCGTTATCTTATGCCTATTCTCAGGAAACGTTGAAACTTCCGCCGATTTTGCCAGGGGGTGACAATAATAACGCAAGTGAGCCAGAAAAACAGGAAGCAATTGTTCCGCAAGAACAGACAACCGAGGTTGAACCGTCTTCAGAGCCGAATGGTAATACTGACGACCCGTCTTACGTGCAGGGTGCAACTTATAACCAGTTAAATAAATTTCGGAAATTACAGGACGGCCAGAAGTTAGTTATTCCCGAGTTGGTAGACGAAAATAATCAGTGATCAGATAAAATAACCTTTGTAATTAATAATTAAGACCCTCTCATCTTCCGCAATATGTTCGTTTGGTCCGACAATCATTCCAACGTTGCGTTTCTATCTCCACTTGTCCACGCTTGTAGATAACGGTTGTCCATATTCCCAGACCTGCGCGTTCGGAAGTATGGTTTTACCTCCCAAAATAATAATTTTGACAGCACATCTTGGATCATTGAGGGGATCAATATAGCCCTTTATGCCGAGTGCCGATTCCAATTGGAACCAGCGGGGTGACTGTTCTCTATGCTGAGGAATTGCGATCTTTTGTATATACTGTTCAATGTCCTTTTTACCCATACCCTTTGACTGATAGTGCCTGGCGGCATCGGGATCCATCAGGACTATTCCTCCCATGCTCGAGGAAAAACCTGCACCCACTGCTGCGATCCCGTCCAGGTCTCCCAAAATGCTTGAGCGGCGCCATCCCCCTGCCGCCATACTGACCACGCTTTCCTTATGGTCAAACCCCATGGAAACATGGAATGGATCGAATGGACTCTCTTCTTCATATTCAGGAAAGCACAAGGAATATCTGGACGGATTTCCCAGTGCGCTCATATTGTTTACTTTGGGTTGAGATCCTCCCAGGGCAATAACTGCCAGGCTTAAAAACCTGCCTATAGAGGCATTCGCCTGGTTGCCTGGACCAAGTGCGTTTGTGGATGGATTCATATTCATTTCGTTACGTATAGGCCCATTAAAAAAGGTCATAATGGAAAAAGAGCTTTCCGAACGGGCGGTATGAGTGAAGGCAGGATTTCCATATGTTTCGACGATAGCAAGGAGCGCGGGCATATATTCCGGTCTGCATCCTGCCATGACACCGACAATGGCGATTTTTTCAACTGTGACGGTCAACTCTTCCGGATGCATCATTTTTGTAACGACCTTGTCCGGGGCGTGGCTTGTTCCCTTGAGCATTTCCTTTACCTTTTCCTCAGTTGGGGGAATTATAGGAAGACCATCGGTCCACCTCTGTTTGTAAAAATAATCCTGTACCTCATCGAAAGTTCCCGACATGGCAACACGGGGAATTTTTTCCGTGAACATTTTTCCCGCTTTTTTCTCTTCTCCCGTCAGTGGTTTTGTCAGTGCCCGAATTATTTGGGATACAACTTCGTCATATTGCGCGTCAGAGATGTCTTCCGTTATCTTTTCCTCATATGCAAGGGGCGTGACAGCAAATCTCAGGGAAGGGATCCCGAACATGCTGGCGGAAGCCTCAACATCAAGCACTAACGGTTCGCCTACAACATAGACAGAAGGTATTCCCTCCTTTTCCACTTCAGATATCCAGCCCACTGAATATTTGCCACTGCCGCCACCCATCGCGGTTCCATAAATCATGGCATCCGCTTTCTCCTTCAGCTCTTTTCGTAGTTCCGGGTCATCGGATGCGACCCACCCTTGCTTCTTCCTGAAGATAACTTCAGTATCGGGAACTCGTTTACTAAACCGTTTCGCCAGTTCCCTGGTTTGTAACGGTTGGTCCTGGTTTATGAAATATATGGTTTTCCCTTTCAGGCTTTTAAGGCGGGGCGATAGGGGGATACGGTCACGCACCTGTCGTATGCCCTGAGGATTCAATACCGTAAACTTCTGAGAACCTTCCGCGGCATATGCTGTTTTTGGTGTGTAGTGCGCGGCAGCAAGGCCCATGGCAGACAATCCACCGGTCGTCAGGAAAGCGCGTCTACTCAAAAAGGATTTTTTTTCAGATTTTTTAATATTCATTTTTAACTCCTCTCTCAATGGATTATTTACCTGCCGGCTTTGGTCAGTGTAGCCCCGCGTATGACCTTGTGCATGTAGGACTTCGTCACTTCAACATCCTCAGCATTGGCGGTTGAGCCGACAGGAGTCTGAAAAACAATCACTCCGCCCGCGCCTGTACCGGCTACAATAACAGCCACATCCGAAGGTTTGGCAAAAGGCTCCCTGTAAAGCCCCGGCTTACAGTCTTCAGTCCTTATTCCGGAAACTTTGCCTTCAGCCACCATTTCGCTGAATTCTTTACGTTCATCCTCACTCATCTTGTCCCAGTTAATCGCATTTTTATCATGCAGCCACTGAATAAAAGACTCTCGGGTAAAACCGGCATTTGCCAATTGCCGTGCAAATGTCGGATGAATCGCAACCATATGCCTCGCAGCGCTGCCGTTTTGCGGCATGCCAAAAAATCTGAATGCACCTGAGGAAGGTGAAAACATACCGCTCATCTGATCCAGCCTCTCTTTAAAACCGGCCATGCTCAAGGTCTCAGACGGTCCGCGTGCAATGAAAATCCCTTCGCATATGGTTACACTGCTTTCTTCGGGTTTGAATCCGTTTGAAACAGCATAGGGTTCCCACGGGCTGGCTTTTTGATTTTCCGGTATGATGTAATTTGCATAAGCAGCAGGCTGGCCGAGGCCGCCCGGCGACGAATAGACATCCATGCGACGCCAGCCGATATTGATCATGCACATCAGCATGGCCCGTCCGATCGTGGCGTTTGCTCTGTGACCCGGAGCCAGATAGCCGGCTTCGTTATTCATTCCGATTTCTTCAATAATAGGTCCGCTGATAAAGGTGATGGGCAGAATCTCATTAACAATGTGATACTGGTTGAAGTCTTTGGCGGTAATCGTCTCTATCATGGCTATAATGACAGGAAGATACTCGGGTTTGGCTCCCGCCATAACCGCGCTTATTGCGATTTTTTCCACGGTCGCCCTTCCCTGCTTCGGATACATGAGGCCTATTTCCTTATCAGGCGGATAAGATGTTCCCGCAAGCATTCTGTCCACGGCCTCTCTTGTCGGCGGTATGACGGGCATACCGTCGGTTATGAAATTTTCGGCGCAATACTGCTGAAATTTTTCGTTTGCCTCGGAATAATCAGCCCCGGTGAATTTTTTTGTGGAATAATCATAGCTGAAATTTTCGACTTCCTTTTCTTCTTTTGTCAGGGGATTGATAAGCGCGTTGTGTATTTCGTCAAAAGCCGCTTCTGAAACGGCTTTCATGAGTTCGGGGTCTGTCTTGGCGACAAGGTAATCCACTGCAGGTATCGCAAGAACGCGGCAGGTCGGCATACCATTGTTATCCAACAGAAGTTTTTTCGCATGTATTATTGCGTCGGATACAATGGCCACACCGGGGCAGCCTCTTTTTTCCAATCTGACACCTGGATCATGTCTGGAGCCGGTCTCCGCCGCCTTGACTCCGTCAATCCAACCGTCGCACTCATTCGCTATTTCGGCAGAAATGTCAGGCGAGTTCGGGGCTCCAAAACTGTAATGTACAAACTTAATCCCAGGGTACTTATTTTTCAGCATGGACTTTATGGTTTCGAAAAAAGCCATCGAACCAGGCAACACCGATGTTATGGCAATTTTTTTCCCATTCAAGTCCTTGAGTCGCGGCGCAAATAATCCCTGTCTTTCGGGAAACGCAAGCTCGCCGTGAGGTTCAAGGACCTCCAGTGTAAACCTATCATCATTCATTGGTGTCTCCTCCTTAGGAATGTCACACGATAACATGACCAGGATCGTGGCAAAAATGACAATTAACAGTAAAGCATGTGAATTTTTTTTGAGTATATTCATGTTTTACCTCCTTTTTAACGGCCTGCTTCACGCTTTACAGCACCTTCATCGCAGCCATGAAACCATCACTTATTGCTTCAAAAACTGTTGCACTCCTCACACAGTCACCTATTTCATAAATGGATGCCTTATCAGCGGCAGAACGCAGTCTTTCAGATTCAGCCCTTTTTGCTTTCATCCCCATCGATATTACTACAGTATCGCCCCCAATGAGGTCCGTCTTCCCGTATCTTTTTCGACCATCACCCTTTCGAGTTAATTTTAATGCATTTTACCCCTGTCTTCACAGAGATATTTTTTCTTTTATTTATCTGATGTAATGTAGCAGCTAACTGCGTGCCACTTGCTCCAGCCGCCAGCTTTTCAAGCATTTCGATGATAGTAACTTCGTGTCCCTTATCCGCGAGATGCAGTGCTGTTTCACAACCAGACAATCCTCCGCCAACCATAATGATCTTTTTCCCAATCTCCGCATCTTTCCTGTAAGCATCCAGAACGTTTATAGCCTCGCGAATACCAGGAATTCCAGGCTCATTGGGAGAAGCTCCGATTGCAATAATGACGGCATCCGCCCTGTATTCTATAATAGACTGAGGTGTTATCTCGGTATTAAGTATGAGATTAATGTCCCTTCGCTCAACTTCACGCACCAGAAGATTTTTAAAATTTTTGAGGTCGATTTTATGAATATCGGAATCAGTAAATCGAAGTACTCCTCCCAATGAATTGTTTTTTTCAACCAGGGTTACGCTGTGGCCTCGATCATGGGCGGTTATAGCTGCCTGCATACCACCTGGACCACCTCCAATTACCAAAACATTTCGAGAGCCATTGGGTGCCGCCATGTTATCAATTATAAGTTCTTTATTGGCTTTTGGGTTTATTGTGCATGTTCCAACTCCATCCAGCATCATGGTAAGTGTAAACGGGGGACTTCCCATTTTTGAAGCATCACCCATGCCATAACAGTGATAACAGCGCAGGCATTGTCTAATTTCATTCTCCCTTCCGCTTTCAGCCTTATTAGCAAATTCAGGATCTGCAATTAACTGTCTTCCCAGGGAAACAAAGTCTACTTTGCCTTCCTCTATGATACGTTCGGCGAATTCGGGATTGTTGATACCGCCTACCACCGTCACCGGAATGGTGGTCCTTTTCTTTATATTGGCAGCACGTTCAACATTAATACCGTGAGGATCATAGTGGGAGGAAAATGTGTGAGTTTCATAAGAGTTCATGTGAAATCCGGATGAGACATGAATAATATCAACCAGGCCCTCAAGGGTGGAACAAAATTCAACAGTATCCTCATTAGTAGTTCCACCTTCAACCATATCCGCCCCGTTAATACGCAGCTCAATAATGAAATCCCGTCCCACTCTTTCCCTGATACTTCGCAGGATCGCACGAGGAAAGCGGCCTCTGTTTTCGATACTGCCGCCATATTCGTCTGTCCGGCGATTTATGGCAGGAGAAAGGAATTGTGTAAAAAGATATCCATGAGCGCCATGCATAGTGACACCGTCAAAACCGGCGGCTTTCATAAAATCGGCACAGATCGTAAAATCATCGCATGCCTTTTGCATTTTGTCAGGATTAAATGCTTCTACTACCGTGCCGTTCTCGCGAGTAAATCCTACAGGACCCCATGGTGGGGTGCCTGATTTCCCAAACATACCCCGATTTTGACCCGCATGGAAAAGCTCTATATTCGCAACAGCATCGTGTTTTTTAATAATATCCGCGTATTTTTTATAAGCATCGAATAAAGGACCTTCTTTTTTACTATAATTGTCGTCTGCTCCGGGGAACATTGCATCCGCGGCATCCGTAAAATTTATTGGGACTTCTCCGACAATAACCTCGGCAGCCCCCCCCCCTGGCCCTGTCCTCCACAATTCTATATACTCTTTCAGCTGTTTCGTCCAAAGCGTAAAAACCAAAAAGCATAGGTGCGGAGAGTATCCTGTTTTTAAAAGTGTGTCCGGCTATTTGAATTGGTGAAAATAATCTTGTATATTTTTGCATCATGATCCCCATTCCTAATGTTTCACTATTTCTATACCAGCTTGATTTTATATTTTTCAATCGGAACCGGTTCCGTATGGGCCTTCATCTTCCCGGCTTCCTGTTTAATAATTATCCACTTCAACCAGTTTTTATCATCACGCTCCGGGTAGTCCTCCCTGAAATGGGTTCCCCTGCTTTCTGTTCTTGTTAAAGCTGCCATGAAGTTGAGTTCTGGTCCAAGCGTCATGCTTGAGACCTCATGGCATTTACAGAGGCCATGATAATCTTCAGCATATAAATCGGACAATTTCAACTTGACCTCCTCGATCTTTGAAAGTGCTTTCTCCAGGTTCGTTTTATTCCGATGCAAGTAATATTTTATCGGGCTTGTCGCTTCCTTTAAAGCCAGTATAGCCTCATCCGGTGATAGTCCTTTTTTACGCCCCATTGGAGCAAACATCTTTTCTTTTATGGATTTTACATCTGAATATTTTATTTCAGGAGTCTCAGTTTCCAAAGCATAACGGGTTGCGGAAGGAGCGCCCCTGAGGGCTGCGAACATTGCATTTCCCAGACCCGAACCGCACATTCCTCCCGGCGGTGCGACTATTGCCCCGGCCCAGGATGAGCCGCCCATACTTGTGTCGCCAATAGCCCAGAGGCCTTCAAGAGTGGTTTTCATGTGGTGGTCTACTTTAACAGGTGAACAGTTCGACATTACTTTAAACTCAGCTTCGGCCTTTGGTATGGGATTCTTTCCATACTTCTTTACCTTGTCCATGTGGCGGCGTTCAATGGATGTAAACTTTTTCCGGGGCCAGTGGCTTTTTGTTTCCAATATATCTGTCTGGTTTTTAAGCATTGATTCTTCAACATCAATATATATAGGGCCTCTTCCTTCATTTATCTCATTTTCGATATTTAAAAGAAAATTCCCTCCAGCCGGGTTGGTATCGTATAGATTGGATAATCTCTCACCGGAAGCATTTGACATCAGAGTAAACATTGGTGGTTTATTGATAAAAGAGATAGTATAGTAGGTGCCAACACTGGTATATCCTCCACGCATGCCAAACATCATCATATTACTGAACTCGGCATTTCTCATTTCGGCACCGGCGCGGTAAGCGGCAGCAACACCCTCCCCGCAACTTGCGGCATAAAGCCCTTCACGGTTACCGCATAAGCCGTTAGCCAGTACTGTGGTCTTGGCCTTAAAGATGTAGAAGCGTCCATCGACAATATTAAACCCGACAGCACCTATAACCCGATCTTCCTCCTTTAGAAGCTCTACCACCTGGACTTTGTTTAATATTTT
The DNA here is from genome assembly GCA_963677545.2 of Desulfobacterales bacterium. GTDB lineage: Bacteria > Desulfobacterota > Desulfobacteria > Desulfobacterales > JAFDDL01 > JBECKW01. The sequence goes on from CAXXKH010000033.1 coordinate 71,196, forward strand.
GACTCCCTTTTGACGTGCTGTCTTACGCAGGGGTACGAGTAAATCGGTATCGACGCATACGTATGACCAGTAGTCAGGATTAAAATGTGGGGGTTGAAATACTTTGGTTATTTCTATATTTCCCCCGTCATCTCTCGGCATGGCAACTCCCCACTCAGCGATTTTTTCAATCGCGTTGTATGCTCCTCTGGAGTATTCAAATAAGAGTTCCTGGTCGTTTAAAAAACACCCAAGATTGTTGACATGGAATTCCATTAATCTTTCTATATCATCTTCAGGTGATAGAACCCAGATAACCATGCCTCCTCTTGGGGCTGCTCCTGACCATCCGACGGTTTGTTTATCCACAACCAAAATATTTAAATCAGGGGATTCCTCTTTCGCCCTGATTGCGGTCGAAAGTCCGCCTATACTACCTCCCACGATAAGCATATCTATTGTTATTACTTCTCCCAGCTCCTCTATTCTAGGCATTTTCCCCTCCTTTAGGCTCCCTTTCGTACAGGGATTAATATCGGGTAGATTATTACTACCAGGGTGGAATTACTTCAATACACTGTTCAGGGCAAGCATCTTCACAGAAAAGACACAACTGGCAGTCTTCAGGATAGGCAGCGGAAGACTTTTGAAGATCCTCATCCCACCGAATTACATCCATAAAGCATGCTTCTATGCACTGCTTGCAGCCACTGCATGCGTCGCTATCAATTTCAATTCTGGCAATTTTCTTTAACATATTCACTTGATGTCTCCTTACTTTTAGCCAAGAGTGATTTTAGACATAAAGAAATTTCCCGTTTACTCTCTTTTGATAGTTAAATGAGCCATTTATGATCATTTTTCATGTCATGATCAACCTTACAAAATATATTATGGAAGGATGTACGAAAATAAGCCAATTTCATGAAAAGATATTCAAGTTGCACTATATGCAATCAACTTGCATTTAATATAATAAAAAAACATTTTATTATCGATTTGTCAATTGATATTTTTGCGTCATCCAGATTTTACATTTCGATTTAACTATGTTGTCCAAAATTTTATATTGCTTGTTATTTTGGGATTTGCATTATTTGTTAACTTTACGAATAACAATTTCACCAATCCCTAAATATTATTCCTGGCAAGATCTATTTAATATTTGCTAATAATGCAATTTTATTGCATTTAAATTATATTTTATCAGGAAACAGCCTTTATCAAACTAATCTTTTGATTACCGTGGAAAATTTTAATGAGTAAATTGAAACGATCTTTTAAAGATCCGTTCCTTTTACGAGGTTGCAACACAATGCAGTTAATGGATGAAAAGTAAGTTATCGACGTGGGTGAATTTATTTCTGACAATAAGTAAAAAATCCCTACCCAGAGGGCAGGGCTTTGAGATAACCCCTAAAAGGGGATAGTTTGCCTTGCCCCCACAGGAGGCAAGGGAGTTGCCCCCGTTGGTTTTATATTATCTCAAGTTGACGTTCTTTGGCCTCTTGATATTTGACATACTTGCGTATCTTTTCCTCGTCGAGGCCGACGGTGTCAACACAGTAACCCTTTGCCCAAAAGTGGTTGCCCCAATAGGGCTTCCTCTTTAAATGTTGAAATTTATTGAACACTCGAATCGCTGTGCGCCCCTTAACGATGCCAACATAATCCGAAACTGGCAACTTCGGAGGAATCATCACGAGCAAGTGCACATGACCGCTTTGAATGTTTAATTCAACTATTTCAAAACGTTTATGCTCGGAAAACCCTCGGATACAGCGGTTGATTTCGTGACCAACCTCTCCGCTCAATATCCGAAATCGATACTTCGGCACCCATACAATGTGATATTGGCCATATCGTGTGTGATAACTTATGAAACCGGCTCATGCTCTACTCCTTCGCTTTAGTTGTGGGGACAACTCAGCTTTGGAGTATCATGAGCCAACATAACGGCAAAGCACCCTGTCTCTGACCCTACCCAAAGGGTAGGGATTTCACTGCTCGACTAAAAAAGAAGCACCTGCCCAGGGACAAAACCAGAGACTGGGTATGAGTATCAGTGCCAATAGCAAGATTAAATTTGTAGCATTAGCAATTAACCGTTCCGACAGCAGCATTATATGGCAGCATACCGCCCGGGAAGAGGTTCCCCATGAGGGTTCGCATTCAACGGGAAATCACGGGTCATTACAAATGCAACCAATAAGATACGCGGTTATGATCTGGATACCGGCAAATTGCTCTGGGAATGCAGCGGCATGACCAGAATGTAATTCCGTCGCCAGTTACGGCAAAGGGCATGGTTTATGTCATGAGCGGAATGGGTGGCAACACTATTTCCTGTGTCAATGCCGGAACCAGCGAAGTTAATTACAGTAATCAAAGGCTGAAAGGGTTTGGCAGTTTAATATATGCATCACCGGTGATTGTTGACAGCGAGTTATATCTACGTGGTGATAAATGTCTATATTGTGTAACAGAGAAATAGATTAGCTGCTGGCAATGTGTGGAAAATCATTTGGCATCAGGCCGTACCATCCACCTATATTTACTAATAACTCGTACTCTTCGAGCGATTCACCTTTAGGAAGTGTGGGCACACCTTCACAAATAGGTTGAGATAAAGAAACTGCCTCATGATTTTCAAAACAATTTCTTTATCATCAAAAAGGGTTTTAAAATACAAACTTCCATATGCTATCTATTAAAAAAATGGAATAAGAGCCCATGTCAGCTATGAAAGAGTCAAAAGTCGACTTGACCCCTTTTCGACTTGACCCCTTTTTATGAAAGGAAAACCACTTTTGGTCAGTTGAGTTTCACTTTCAGCATCGTGTATGAATGCGCCGGGAATATGTATGAGAATTGCCCGCCACCAGCATTAAACAATTTTTCGGTCGATTTGACATTGACTGCGTCTTTCGTGTTCTGAACTTTGACATCGGAGCCATTGACCTCGTAAGCGGTTCCGGTCTCGGCGAAGGTTCCGAGCTGGCTTACGATATCGGTCTTTATGGCATCGGCCAGGTGACGGTTCACCACATTGATGACAAGTTCCTTGTTCTTCTCGTCATACGCGGTCGAGACATCGAGGTACGGCACCTTGTCGAATTCGCCGGACTCATAGGTATCGCAGTCGACAAACGTATCGATCGAGGTACCGTCACAGTTGTTCGCAAAAAGCTGCAACGGATAATATGTGGTCTGGAACCACAGTTTTCCTTCGGTAATGAACATGGGAGCGATGACATTGACGAGCTGTGCCATATTTGCCATTTTCACCACATCCGCATGGCGAACGAAACTGTTGAGAAATTCAGCGACCACAAGGGCATCCTGAAGATTATACTGCTCCTCGAGTTTCGGATGGGTACGCGTGGGATCCCAGGTGTTGTACTCGTCAAAGGCAATATAAATAGGCTCTTCGCGCTCGGTACCGTTCATTGCCTCGCGAATGAGCGCTGCGGTGATCTCGATGTTCTTGTCAACATCCATTGTTTTCGCGACAAAATCATAGTAATCCACTTCCTTGTTCGCGATATAGGTGTGAAGCGAGATATAATCGGCGTGATTGCGGAGTTCCTCGAGAACAATGCGGTTCCATTCGATCCAGCCGTTCCGTGAGCCGCCGAACCAGCTCGATCCGCTCGCGACAAGTTTGATGTGGGGATCGATCCATTTCATCATCTTTGCCGCTTCGAGGGCATATTTGGCGTAATCGTTGGCTTTCCGCTGCCCCATCTGCCAGTCACCGTCCATTTCGTTCCCAAGTCCCCAGTATATGACCTTGTGCGGTTTTTCGTAGCCATTCTTCCGGCGGAGATCGGAATAGTAGGTACCTGATTCGATGTTGCAGTACTCGACCCAGTTGCGGGCCTCATCCCATGATCCTGTGCCGAGATTGACACAGAAGTACGGCTCCGCACCCAGTTTTCTGCAATAGGAGACAAATTCGTCGGTGCCGATCTGGTTTGATTCGATATCTGCCCAGGCAAGATCGATTCGTTTCGGACGTTCGCTTCTCGGACCGATTCCGTCTTCCCAGTGGTATCCAGATACAAAATTCCCTCCGGGCCAGCGGAGCTGTGTGACACCCAGGGACTTCGCTGCATCCAGAACATCCATCCGCCAGCCATCCTTATCGGCAGACGGTGCCGATGGGTCGTAAATACCGCCATATATGCATCGTCCGAGATGCTCGGTGAAGTTCCCGTAGAGCTTCTTGTCGATTTCGCCGATCTTCCGCTCGATATCGATCTTGATACGTGCCGGGCCGGCCGCGTGTGTGATACTGCCCGGAATTGAACTCACCAATAGCGCTGTGATGACAGCCAATCCTGCCCTGACGATTTTCGTCATGTGAACGTTCATGTACCCCTCCCTGGCATTGATTTCTTTTCTAGTGATAGTCACCGGAACGTACATTCAGTTGATAGGAACTTGCTTTTTGAGACAAATTATATGCCAGTATTACAATAGGTTGTCAAGAAGAAACCGGCACAACATCTTGTGCTTGCTGCAAAAAGACTCCAACTGATTCGCAAATAGCTCCGCACACTGATCTCAAAAACTTGATTGTCAGCAGCAGATAGATAAAAAAACTGGATTTTCAGCTAGCCCCTGGGGTCGCACCAAGCTAAGGTTTAGATATTGCAGCATTATAATCCCAGGAATATGAGTTTTCAGGGTCCATATCAACTTTTTGGGCCCCCAAAAAAGCATTATAAGTGCTTACTTCCTCTCTCAACTCCCAGCCATCACCGGTTGGCGAAATTCGCCGTCCAATCGCCAGCGCTTTTAGTTGTTTTTTAATTTTCTCAACAAAATTATCGGAACCGACAGCTACAGCTTGTGTCCATGTGGATTCTCTTTGTGATATTTCCTCACCAACCGCTGTTTCCACCCACTTCCGGTGGGCTTCCTGAAAACTTTCGAAATCATCAAACCCACAGAGTTTTTTCAATTGGTCGTAATCTATGAGGATACACTTTCGACGAGGCGCTTGAATCTCTCTATAGCCACCATGAACCCACTGGTTCGGATGTTCAACAGCTCTTGCGCGAACCATATTCAAATCGATGTATACAATACAACGCAACAAGTGCTCCCCGTCTTCAATAATCGTTGCATGATATCGATCTTCCCAAAAACTTCCTTTCCGCTTTTTTCGAATATTGTATTCTTGCCCTGTCCTGCCGGCTACAAGTTGCATTGAACGCGGGATAACATCCAGCCCGGAAGAATCATAGGCCAGCAAGTGAATATGATTTGAGGTAACGGTGTAATTCAGGATGACAAGCCCGTATCGTTTCTTCGCCTCAAAAAGCCATTGCAGCCATCGATGCCGATCCTTGGCATACTTCAGCAAAAATTCCCTTTTATGGCAACGATGGGTAATGTGATAAATTTGACCTGGAACAAAATGTCTGTGTGCTCTGGCCACTTTAATTTCCTATATTGCTCTTTTCATGCTCAAAAAATGCCGTATTGCCCTCTATACGCGTGTATTATTACAATATTTACTATCTTTACAGTTACTTGACTTGGTGCGACCCCTGGAAAGAACCTGGAAAGAAGGACTGTGACACCGGCACCAGATATTCCAAAGTATTTCCCCAAAAAAATTCCGCTTTATCCAATTGATAAAATCAGTTCCCCCCAGAATAATCCCACTCACAATATCCTTGGATGGATTTTCAATTTTCTCATTTTGTACCGATTCAACAAATTCTCGATATCTTTCCTTGGCCACTTTCCGCTTCTGAGCGAAAAGCGACAGCAACCAATGTGTTTCCAACCACTCAGGAGCTTTTGCATATCCGCCGAAAACAGGATAGCTACTCCATGGATATCCCTTGCAATTCGCAACTATGCCTGCTCGTATGGGATTCAGATGAATATACCGAGATAAGTGCTTTAAATATTCATCCGCGTCAATCACAACGGCTTTAAACCTCCCTTGGAACAAATGCCCCGAGCGTCTTCGTTTACGGTTATAATAGGCAACATAAGCAACATTAATCCATTTTATTGCCTGGCTGAGGTTCGGATACGGTGTTTCAATTAAGAAGTGATAGTGATTGGTCATCAGGCAATAAGAATGGACCTTGATGCCATAGCGCTCTACTGCTTTGCCGACATACTCTAAAAACTTTTCCCGATCTCTATCGCTTTTAAAAATGTCCGAACCGGCGTTACCTCGGTGCATCACGTGATAAAAAGCACCTGGATATTCTATTCTTAATGGTCTTGCCATATAATAGGCAGGTTGGTGAAAGGGTTCTCAGTTAGTTGAGTTCACATACTCGTTTAGCGCATTAAATTCGAAAAGGATTGTCAACAATTAATATTTAAGATGCGACCCCTTTGTCATCCTTATGCAGTCATGTGCGAACGCCGCTATTCAGCCGCGAGGCTTTTTGCGTCGGCTGAAATAGCCTTGTTAGGGCTGGATTCTTGCCCTGAACGTTCTGCCATTTGTTTCCCAAATACATACCCAGCGATTGTTCCGAGAAGTGTTCCTAATGTTTCTGCGGTAATCTTGTCACTTGTTCCGAGAATTATAACGGCTAACAGTAGAAAACCCATGCTTAAAATTTCTACCAAAGTTCTTCTTTCGATAAGTTTTTCTGCAATGTCTTTGTTTCCTCGAGACATAAAGAGAAGAATTATCAGAATTAATATGATCCCACCAATCATAAAATTTACCGAAAGGGATTCATATGAACTCGTGAGACGTTTTGCCTTTTCTTTGTTATTTATTAATGCTTGATATTGCTTATCATATTTTATCAATTCACTTTCTAAGTCACTTATTTTCTGTGAAAGCTTGATTTTATGCTCGGTGAGTTTTTTTATTATTTTCTCTAACCAAACAATAGCTTGTTTTTTCTCACTATCGAATAACACCTGAATCGTATTCTTCCAAAAAGAACCTTTTTCAGCTTTAAACTTATTTGCAATTGAAGGTATGTAGCTTTTAATTCTCCTATATGGAGTGTCAATTAGCCCATCATCATTAGATTCGAAATTTCGAGTTAATACATCAAATTCCATATATAATTGATCTGTCCCGTCAAAAGACCTGCTTATGTCTCCAGCTTGACGTAGAGCAATTCCAAAATGCTTAAGGTATGAAAAATCTCCTTCATCACTACGATATCTGCTGGGGAAATAATATGAGCGAATGTCTGATATGATTCTTTGTAAATCCTCCATAGGCATCTCAATCAGCATGCCGAGATTGTTCCTGAAATTGTACATTTCTCCTTTTGGAATCTTTTGATCATCTGTCAATTCAGACCATTTATTCAAAAGGTTTTTCAATTGATTTAGCGTGTTTTGTGTTTGCTCAAAGTTGAGTTCTAATTTTTCAACTTGTTCTTTTCTCGCTTCAATCTCCTGAATCGCAGCAGTAGTAGCATTTATACTTTCATCCACAACAGAAATTTCATCGACTATTGATTGGATTTTTTGTTCTAAGCGAAATTGTGAAAGAGTTGACCCGGTTTTTACGATTGATTCCTGTGCAAGACTAATTGAACAGAGAAGTATGAATAGGGTGATAAAACCTATGGTAGCTAAGTTTTTCATATTTTCCCCCTTGTGTTTTCATTGAAGCTCTAACACTATTTTCACGCGCCTGGCTTTTTGGGTCGCGTTCCGGGTAAAGGCACCGGTTACCCGGCGCCCTCCCCACAGATCCGGACGTGAAGATTTCCCTCATCCGGTTCCTCGGTTCTAAACCTTTTTACCGGCTTAGAAACCATACAGGCGACACCCCGTATGGCGCATGACTGTGCTACCCATGAGTGGCCTTAGCCACCCTTCGCACTTTACTGGAATTTGGTGATACAGTTTGCGGCCTCAGAGTGCCTCCTGTAGTTCCTTCCGGTAAAACGTCATACCCGGCTTCTCCTTCCCTTCAGCGGGTCGCTTGGGCAAAACTTCCCCACCTTCCCGTCCGAATACACCCGGACATCGGTACTATGATCCGCTAAGACTCCCGAAAGCTTATCTCAGGTTTGTTCGCTCCTCGCTTTCCGTCCCTGATACCTTGCCGCAGCAAGGCCACTTCCGGGTCTCCCCAGTTCCCGAGCTACCCATTTGAAAACATGCCCTGGTCTCAGACTCCGACGGTGACCTGAACACTCGCCGTATCGCATCCAGGTCTGCTGTCTTCCGCCTTTTGCACGGCGTCGACTTTTATTCCGTTATGGAACATATCCTTACCGGACCGCAATTATACATTTTTCGGAGCTCAATACAGAGCCTGTGATCTTGATCCATCCAGCTTCGGACTTCCATTACTGGCTTTGCCCGTGGACTTCACTAATGAGCTGTTGGCTAAACTTTTCTCATGTGGGACTACCGCAGATCAACCACTTAAGGCCAGAGCAAGCTCTGCCAGAAGACTTACTGTTTAATCCATTCTCCCCAATGCCAGGGCAAGCCCTGCAGAGAGGTGCATGGCTTTCGCCATGTGCAACAAAATGTCTGTGTGCTCTGGCCACTTTAATTTCCTATATTGCTCTTTTCATGCTCAAAAAATGCCGTATTGCCCTCTATACGCGTGTATTATTACAATATTTACTATCTTTACAGTTACTTGACTTGGTGCGACCCCTGGAAAGAACCTGGAAAGAAGGACTGTGACACCGGCACCAGATATTCCAAAGTATTTCCCCAAAAAAATTCCGCTTTATCCAATTGATAAAATCAGTTCCCCCCAGAATAATCCCACTCACAATATCCTTGGATGGATTTTCAATTTTCTCATTTTGTACCGATTCAACAAATTCTCGATATCTTTCCTTGGCCACTTTCCGCTTCTGAGCGAAAAGCGACAGCAACCAATGTGTTTCCAACCACTCAGGAGCTTTTGCATATCCGCCGAAAACAGGATAGCTACTCCATGGATATCCCTTGCAATTCGCAACTATGCCTGCTCGTATGGGATTCAGATGAATATACCGAGATAAGTGCTTTAAATATTCATCCGCGTCAATCACAACGGCTTTAAACCTCCCTTGGAACAAATGCCCCGAGCGTCTTCGTTTACGGTTATAATAGGCAACATAAGCAACATTAATCCATTTTATTGCCTGGCTGAGGTTCGGATACGGTGTTTCAATTAAGAAGTGATAGTGATTGGTCATCAGGCAATAAGAATGGACCTTGATGCCATAGCGCTCTACTGCTTTGCCGACATACTCTAAAAACTTTTCCCGATCTCTATCGCTTTTAAAAATGTCCGAACCGGCGTTACCTCGGTGCATCACGTGATAAAAAGCACCTGGATATTCTATTCTTAATGGTCTTGCCATATAATAGGCAGGTTGGTGAAAGGGTTCTCAGTTAGTTGAGTTCACATACTCGTTTAGCGCATTAAATTCGAAAAGGATTGTCAACAATTAATATTTAAGATGCGACCCCTTTGTCATCCTTATGCAGTCATGTGCGAACGCCGCTATTCAGCCGCGAGGCTTTTTGCGTCGGCTGAAATAGCCTTGTTAGGGCTGGATTCTTGCCCTGAACGTTCTGCCATTTGTTTCCCAAATACATACCCAGCGATTGTTCCGAGAAGTGTTCCTAATGTTTCTGCGGTAATCTTGTCACTTGTTCCGAGAATTATAACGGCTAACAGTAGAAAACCCATGCTTAAAATTTCTACCAAAGTTCTTCTTTCGATAAGTTTTTCTGCAATGTCTTTGTTTCCTCGAGACATAAAGAGAAGAATTATCAGAATTAATATGATCCCACCAATCATAAAATTTACCGAAAGGGATTCATATGAACTCGTGAGACGTTTTGCCTTTTCTTTGTTATTTATTAATGCTTGATATTGCTTATCATATTTTATCAATTCACTTTCTAAGTCACTTATTTTCTGTGAAAGCTTGATTTTATGCTCGGTGAGTTTTTTTATTATTTTCTCTAACCAAACAATAGCTTGTTTTTTCTCACTATCGAATAACACCTGAATCGTATTCTTCCAAAAAGAACCTTTTTCAGCTTTAAACTTATTTGCAATTGAAGGTATGTAGCTTTTAATTCTCCTATATGGAGTGTCAATTAGCCCATCATCATTAGATTCGAAATTTCGAGTTAATACATCAAATTCCATATATAATTGATCTGTCCCGTCAAAAGACCTGCTTATGTCTCCAGCTTGACGTAGAGCAATTCCAAAATGCTTAAGGTATGAAAAATCTCCTTCATCACTACGATATCTGCTGGGGAAATAATATGAGCGAATGTCTGATATGATTCTTTGTAAATCCTCCATAGGCATCTCAATCAGCATGCCGAGATTGTTCCTGAAATTGTACATTTCTCCTTTTGGAATCTTTTGATCATCTGTCAATTCAGACCATTTATTCAAAAGGTTTTTCAATTGATTTAGCGTGTTTTGTGTTTGCTCAAAGTTGAGTTCTAATTTTTCAACTTGTTCTTTTCTCGCTTCAATCTCCTGAATCGCAGCAGTAGTAGCATTTATACTTTCATCCACAACAGAAATTTCATCGACTATTGATTGGATTTTTTGTTCTAAGCGAAATTGTGAAAGAGTTGACCCGGTTTTTACGATTGATTCCTGTGCAAGACTAATTGAACAGAGAAGTATGAATAGGGTGATAAAACCTATGGTAGCTAAGTTTTTCATATTTTCCCCCTTGTGTTTTCATTGAAGCTCTAACACTATTTTCACGCGCCTGGCTTTTTGGGTCGCGTTCCGGGTAAAGGCACCGGTTACCCGGCGCCCTCCCCACAGATCCGGACGTGAAGATTTCCCTCATCCGGTTCCTCGGTTCTAAACCTTTTTACCGGCTTAGAAACCATACAGGCGACACCCCGTATGGCGCATGACTGTGCTACCCATGAGTGGCCTTAGCCACCCTTCGCACTTTACTGGAATTTGGTGATACAGTTTGCGGCCTCAGAGTGCCTCCTGTAGTTCCTTCCGGTAAAACGTCATACCCGGCTTCTCCTTCCCTTCAGCGGGTCGCTTGGGCAAAACTTCCCCACCTTCCCGTCCGAATACACCCGGACATCGGTACTATGATCCGCTAAGACTCCCGAAAGCTTATCTCAGGTTTGTTCGCTCCTCGCTTTCCGTCCCTGATACCTTGCCGCAGCAAGGCCACTTCCGGGTCTCCCCAGTTCCCGAGCTACCCATTTGAAAACATGCCCTGGTCTCAGACTCCGACGGTGACCTGAACACTCGCCGTATCGCATCCAGGTCTGCTGTCTTCCGCCTTTTGCACGGCGTCGACTTTTATTCCGTTATGGAACATATCCTTACCGGACCGCAATTATACATTTTTCGGAGCTCAATACAGAGCCTGTGATCTTGATCCATCCAGCTTCGGACTTCCATTACTGGCTTTGCCCGTGGACTTCACTAATGAGCTGTTGGCTAAACTTTTCTCATGTGGGACTACCGCAGATCAACCACTTAAGGCCAGAGCAAGCTCTGCCAGAAGACTTACTGTTTAATCCATTCTCCCCAATGCCAGGGCAAGCCCTGCAGAGAGGTGCATGGCTTTCGCCATGTGCGTTCACCCACTGGGTAACAATATCAAGTTTCATCCGCCCTATCGGCGGAATCCCAGCGATTCGGATTTAGCTGGGCACGAGCAAAAAAATGTTATGGTTACACACCGTTTCGCTGACCGCCATCGCCAGGAACACCTAAATAATGTGTGATTTCAGGATAAAGGATAGTGGCTTGAGAGGACATTAAAAACAAGCTGGTACAAAAAACTTTAAAATGAGCATAAGCAAGTGGTGTCCTAGGAAATACAAACCTACCCTTTAAATTCTCTCCAAATATCATAGGATGTGAATTTGTTTGACTATTTTTCTTCTGATAGTAAATCAGCAGGCCATCTTCTATACTAAGAATCATGTTGTGGCGTTGACGTATTTCAACATCACTTTCATATAAGCTATCTATTTCATTTTCTATATTGCTTATATCGAAATCCATTTTTTCGCAAATAAGAAAGCTGGGTGTCATGTCGAAATAGATGTTTTCTGGATCATAATCAAGATGATCTAACTGTGGCAATCTGCGCAAATAACCTTTAGAACGATACGTATTTTCAGAAATCTTTTTAACACGGGATAGTTTGTTGAGTGCTTCCTTTAATCCAGTTCATCCAGTTCGAGAGAGCCTTGATTTAACTTCCCCAATACCTACAACAGTTTCGACAGGGTAAAATCTTTGATTGTTTGCTGATTCCAATAATGGTGTGTTGTTGCGATCATAAATAACCAAATCTACTTGTGTGCTGATGTCACCCTGAGTACTTATGAGAAAACCTTCCCCTATTGATAAAGCTTCTGGAACGAAGGAACGCAGAAAATCTTTGCATATGCGTTCTCTGTGACCACCAAATTCACCTGTATGCCGCAATCGACCATTTTTATCTACAAATAGATCTCTGGATGTCCTCGAAAAGGCAATTCGAAATAAATCCACTTTTTCTTCGAATAGAGATGTATAAACTGATTTGCTCATTTTTCATTACCATAACACCGAATTAAGTTGCGGGCAGGATGTACGACAGACAAAACACAAAGGACTGGCGAGAACCTGGGAAGCTATAAATTATAAGAACGCCCGACCCTGCCCGTCAATCTTGAATGACTTGTTCGCTGCCAGGCGACGAATTCTGATGATGAAGCACGCTTTTAGGAAACGGTCTTACTTTTTTCCACTCTTGGGATTCTTTTTCAGCATGCCATAAGTCGAAATTTTTTTGTAAATTTAACCAAAAATCAGGAGTGGTATCAAATGCTCGGGATAAACGCAGGGCCATATCCGGTGTAATAGCGCCTCGTTCATTAATAATTTTGGATAATGTTTTTCTTGAAACGCCAAGAGTATCCGCCATATTCTTAATGGTAATAGATAAAGGCAAAAGGTAATCTTCTTTTATAATATTGCCCGGATGAGTCGGGCGTCTTATCATTTTCCTCATTATAGTGTCCTCCTAATGATAATCGTCGTAATCGACGATATAAGCATCACCATCTATAAATTTAAAAAATATACGCCAATTCCCAGATACCCGTACTGAATGAAAACCTTTTTTGTCACCGCTTAACTGATGCAGGAAAGAACCCGGATAATTCATATCTTTTATATCACTTGCGGCATTAAGCCGATCAAGAATTCGTTCCAGTCGGTTTGCATGCTCGGGCCTGATGCCTTTCTTGCTCCCTGTGTAAAAAAAGTCCTCTATTCCTTTATGGTTAAATGATTTAATCATTAGTTATTTATGTAACCCATACGGTTACGTTTGTCAAGATGGTTTTTGCAGCGAACAAGGTATTGGCTGGACGGAACCGTCCAGCCAATAACGCAAATTGTGGTGTTAACTATAGTAGCACAAACCATGCCAAAAGGTCAGATATCTAATGGACTTTTCACCTCTTCGATCCCGGGGTCGCACCAAGCTAAGGTAAAGATATTGCAGCATTAACATCCCAGAAATATATGTTTTCAGGGTCCATATCAACTTTTTGGGCCCCCAAAAAAGCATTATAAGTGCTTACTTCCTCTCTCAACTCCCAGCCATCACCGGTTGGCGAAATTCGCCGTCCAATCGCCAGTGCTTTTAGCTGTTTTTTAATTTTCTCAACAAAATTATCGGAACCGACAGCTACAGCTTGTGTCCATGTGGATTCTCTTTGTGATATTTCCTCACCAACCGCTGTTTCCACCCACTTCCGGTGGGCTTCCTGAAAACTTTCGAAATCATCAAACCCACAGAGTTTTTTCAATTGGTCGTAATCTATGAGGATACACTTTCGACGAGGCGCTTGAATCTCTCTATAGCCACCATGAACCCACTGGTTCGGATGTTCAACAGCTCTTGCGCGAAGCATATTCAAATCGATGTATACAATACAACGCAACAAGTGCTCCCCGTCTTCAATAATCGTTGCATGATATCGATCTTCCCAAAAACTTCCTTTCCGCTTTTTTCGAATATTGTATTCTTGCCCTGTCCTGCCGGCTACAAGTTGCATTGAACGCGGGATAACATCCAGCCCGGAAGAATCATAGGCCAGCAAGTGAATATGATTTGAGGTAACGGTGTAATTCAGGATGACAAGCCCGTATCGTTTCTTCGCCTCAAAAAGCCATTGCAGCCATCGATGCCGATCCTTGGCATACTTCAGCAAAAATTCCCTTTTATGGCAACGATGGGTAATGTGGTAAATTTGACCTGGAACAAAATGTCTGTGTGCTCTGGCCACTTTAATTTCCTATATTGCTCTTTTCATGCTCAAAAAATGCCGTATTGCCCTCTATACGCGTGTATTTTTACAATATTTACTATCTTTACAGTTACTTGACTTGGTGCGACCCCTGGAAAGACTGTTTTATGGACTGTTTTGAAAAGGCGCTGGCCAAGCGGGGATTGCCGAGAAAGCTTTATGTGGATAACGGAGCGGCTTATCGTTCCCACAAGTTGGAGTTTACCTGTGCCTCGCTTGCCATCGCACTCATTCATGCAAGGCCGTATAAACCCCAAGGCAAGGGGAAAATAGAACGGTTTTTTCGGACCGTGCGAAGTGAATTTCTACCAATTGAGAACGCATCTTCATTGGATCAGTTGAACCGGTCCCTTACTGCGTGGCTGGAGGATGAATACCATCGGAGGAAACACAGCGCCACCGGGATGACGCCTTTTGACAGGTTTACGCGAAACCTTGAATGCATCAGGAAGCCACCGCAAAATCTGAAAGACCATTTTAGAAAGGCCGTTTACAGGATGGTCGCCAGGGACCGCACGGTCACATTGGACGGCAATTTATTCGAGGCGCCGGTGCTTCTGATCGGGAAGCGGGTGCTTTTGATGTATCATGAGAATGAACCCGGACGGGTTGAAGTCTTCTTTGAGCAAGCATCCCATGGATTTTTGGTTCCTGTCGATATCCATGTAAACTGCCGGGTGAAGCGGGATCGGAACAAAAACACCGAGCTTGAATCTTCCGAAAGATCCGGTTACCAGGGGGGCGGGTTATGGAAATAAATCGATACAAGCTCTTCCATGGTTTTGAGAAAGAACCGTTCCGGACGGATATCGAAACGAAAGAGATCCTCCAGACCTCGCAACTTGCCGCCGCCGAGAGTCGTTTTGAATATGCCGTCGGTCTCGGTGCGGTTTATCTGATCACCGGTGAAATCGGTTCCGGAAAGTCCACTGCCGTCCGTTATCTTTTAAATGGACTTCATCCTTCCGAGTACAAGATAATCTATGTCACCGCGACCACAGGCTCCATCCTCGAATTGTATCGCCTGATACTGGGGGCGATGGGGATGCGGCTTGCCGGCATGTCTCGCGCTGTCATGAGCACGCGGATCCGTCGGGAAGTCCTGGACCTTGTTAACGGGAAAAAGATGAATGCCGTGCTGGTTGTTGACGAAGCGTCCTTGCTGCGGCTGGAGGTGTTTGCCGAACTGCATACCCTTTGTCAGTTTGAAATGGACTCGAAGCCCTATCTTCCCCTCGTTCTTGCCGGTCAGTCCAACCTGGTCGATAAACTCATGTACCCCGCTTCCATGCCGCTCGCTTCAAGGATTGTCGCCAGAAGTCACTTTGTCGGTGCGGATCGGGACCAGATGCAAGCCTATCTCTTGCATCACCTGAATATTGCCGGGATAAAAAAGACGCTTTTCGATGACACCTCCGTGACCGCCATTCATCAGGGCTCAGGGGGTATCTATCGTAAGGCCAATCATCTGGCCCGAGGCGCCCTTATTGCCGCCGCCATGGAAAAACAGAAGATCGTCAATGCCGAGCATGTCCGCATCGCGGCATCTGAAATCTTCTGAAGCATAAAGAACTTTGGACTTCCGGTGAAACGGAGTCGGGCTCTGCTGGGGAGCAACCCGACAAGGGATAGCCGGTTGAGGTGGCATTATGCCAAGGGGGGAGGCCGTCTATCCGGATGGTCTCCCTTTTCTATTATAATGCTTCCTGGTATGCCTTTAAAACCCATCAAAATAGATCGAGTGAAACGACTTCCTTTGAATCCGAAAACTAAAATCTCATTTCAATTTAATCCAGTAATCCATTTTTAAAGAATTAGAAAATCAACACCGGCACCAGATATTCCAAAGTATTTCCCCAAAAAAATTCCGCTTTCCCCTGTCATTTCCCGGCTGAGATAAATCGCCAAATCTCGCGCAAGATTCCCCTTTTTCCCTTTCTGCAAAATCACCTCATGCGTACACGCAAACTCATTGCATATAGCTTTCATTAAATCCTCGAGGCTTAACCCCGGCATAAGACTTTTTAACTGTGGCTTTTCCTTATTGTCAGCTTCCTTCGATAAAAAATTCCGCTTTATCCAATTGATAAAATCAGTTCCCCCCAGAATAATCCCACTCACAATATCCTTGGATGGATTTTCAATTTTCTCATTTTGTACCGATTCAACAAATTCTCGATATCTTTCCTTGGCCACTTTCCGCTTCTGAGCGAAAAGCGACAGCAACCAATGTGTTTCCAACCACTCAGGAGCTTTTGCATATCCGCCGAAAACAGGATAGCTACTCCATGGATATCCCTTGCAATTCGCAACTATGCCTGCTCGTATGGGATTCAGATGAATATACCGAGATAAGTGCTTTAAATATTCATCCGCGTCAATCACAACGGCTTTAAACCTCCCTTGGAACAAATGCCCCGAGCGTCTTCGTTTACGGTTATAATAGGCAACATAAGCAACATTAATCCATTTTATTGCCTGGCTGAGGTTCGGATACGGTGTTTCAATTAAGAAGTGATAGTGATTGGTCATCAGGCAATAAGAATGGACCTTGATGCCATAGCGCTCTACTGCTTTGCCGACATACTCTAAAAACTTTTCCCGATCTCTATCGCTTTTAAAAATGTCCGAACCGGCGTTACCTCGGTGCATCACGTGATAAAAAGCACCTGGATATTCTATTCTTAATGGTCTTGCCATATAATAGGCAGGTTGGTGAAAGGGTTCTCAGTTAGTTGAGTTCACATACTCGTTTAGCGCATTAAATTCGAAAAGGATTGTCAACAATTAATATTTAAGATGCGACCCCTTTGTCATCCTTATGCAGTCATGTGCGAACGCTCCGTGTGAGAGGCGCGCGAACGTATGGCATTAAAACCCCCGAAGTTTCCCGCGTCCTCTCCACACGGTTGTTCGCCTCTCCTCTACGTACTCAATCCACCATTCACCCCGATAACTTGACCCGTCACGCTCGCAGCTCTCTCAGAGAGGAAGTACATGATCGCGTCGACCACCTCATCGATCTGCACGCGACGACCTATCGGGATGTGCGTCACAGGAATGCGTTCTTCTTCTGCTATAGCCCCTGGGGTCGCACCAAGCTAAGATTTAGATATTGCAGCATTATAATCCCAGGAATATGAGTTTTCAGGGTCCATATCGACTTTTTGAGCCCCTAAAAATGCATTATACGCGCTTACTTCCTCTCGTAACTCCCAACCATCTTTAGTTGGTGAGATTCGCCGTCCAATCGCCAGTGCTTCTAGTTGTTTTTTGATTTTCTCAACAAAATTATCGGAACCGACAGCTATAGCTTGTGTCCATGTGGATTCTCTTTGTGATATTTCCTCACCAACCGCTGTTTCCACCCACTTCCGGTGGGCTTCCTGAAAACTTTCGAAATCATCAAACCCACAGAGTTTTTTCAATTGGTCGTAATCTATGAGGATACACTTTCGACGAGGCGCTTGAATCTCTCTATAGCCACCATGAACCCACTGGTTCGGATGTTCAACAGCTCTTGCGCGAACCATATTCAAATCGATGTATACAATACAACGCAACAAGTGCTCCCCGTCTTCAATAATCGTTGCATGATATCGATCTTCCCAAAAACTTCCTTTCCGCTTTTTTCGAATATTGTATTCTTGCCCTGTCCTGCCGGCTGCAAGTTGCATTGAACGCGGGATAACATCCAGCCCGGAAGAATCATAGGCCAGCAAGTGAATATGATTTGAGGTAACGGTGTAATTCAGGATGACAAGCCCGTATCGTTTCTTCGCCTCAAAAAGCCATTGCAGCCATCGATGCCGATCCTTGGCATACTTCAGCAAAAATTCCCTTTTATGGCAACGATGGGTAATGTGATAAATTTGACCTGGAACAAAATGTCTGTGTGCGCTGGCCACTTTAATTTCCTATATTGCTCTTTTCATGCTCAAAAAATGCCGTATTGCCCTCTATACGCGTGTATTATTACAATATTTATTATCTTTACAGTTACTTGACTTGGTGCGACCCCTGGAACCGATAATTCATTTATAATTACTTATAAAAAGCAGGCCTTTTTTGGGCCTATATCTCATTTTTTGCCCCCAAAAAGGGGAATATAGAAAAGACAGACCCGCCATATAAAATCCTATAATGCTCTTTTTGACCTCAAAAAACTCAATATAGACCCATTTTTAGGGGGTATTTTAAAGTTATTCTTTGCAATTCTTAATAGTTAACTTGGCCCGACCCCGATTCATCGCTTCCTTTCCGCTTTTTTCGAATATTGTATTCTTGCCCTGTCCTGCCGGCTACAAGTTGCATTGAACGCGGGATAACATCCAGCCCGGAAGAATCATAGGCCAGCAAGTGAATATGATTTGAGGTAACGGTGTAATTCAGGATGACAAGCCCGTATCGTTTCTTCGCCTCAAAAAGCCATTGCAGCCATCGATGCCGATCCTTGGCATACTTCAGCAAAAATTCCCTTTTATGGCAACGATGGGTAATGTGGTAAATTTGACCTGGAACAAAATGTCTGTGTGCTCTGGCCACTTTAATTTCCTATATTGCTCTTTTCATGCTCAAAAAATGCCGTATTGCCCTCTATACGCGTGTATTTTTACAATATTTACTATCTTTACAGTTACTTGACTTGGTGCGACCCCTGGAAAAAAGATTCAAGTAGCATATTATAGATGATAATAATCACTAACGAGTACCGACACTAACCAAATCATATACTTTCACTAATTCATTTTGTACTTCACGCATCAACCATCTTACTGAGGACCAGTCGCTTATAAACACATCTAAACCAGGGAATTCTCTCTGTCTAGCAATTGGACTCATTCTAGGGTTACTTTCATTCTCCCACCAATGACGATATTCAACTTGCCATCTTTCTAAAAAAGGTCTAAGGACATCATCCATCATATTACTTATCATTATACCCAGATGTTTTTTATTATTTCCGACAATTTTTCCTACTGGAAATTTTCTCATAATATTACGAGCTTCTTGAAAAAAATTATATAATGAAGATATACTTTCAATCAATAATTCGCCATCAAAGTTCTTGCATTCAGTATCATTACGTTTTCCAGTTACTGCAACTCTTGTTGACAATTCAGCATATAACTCCCAAGCACATTGTCTGTCTTCATCTTTTAATTCACCACTTAAACGCACTACGCCAAGATTCAATGTGAACGTTCCTCTCGTTAAATTTGCCAATTTTAATCTCCTTTAGTTTTCCGTAAAATATTTTTTTGTGCTACTTTTTTTATTAATTACTCAACTTTCGGGATCCAAATCTATTTGCGAGAAATTGTTGCATATCAGGGTCTTCATCGCAAAGGGTTCAAGGATTCGAGGAGTCAAGGAGTCAAGGGAGAAAAAAACAACAGAACTTTATTAATGTGCCGGATAATCGCCACAAATTTCAGATTCAGGCCCATCCGTCGTTAACGAATTGTCTTTCACTCGAACCCTCGACCCCTCGAATCCTTGAATCCCGAAAGTTGTATTAATTATTCGTACTACAAATGGATTTCGCTATATAACCCCACGAAGCCAACACCAAACTAACCAGCGGCGGTTAGATAGTCACAAATTTCCGGACAGTTGCTGAAGATAAAAAAAATAATAATTTTCAAACCGCCCCGCTTTTAGCCGACTGCGTTAAGTATTTTGTTGGCATTTATCCATTACTCTCTATTTCAGATAAATCCTCTACACCAGCCATATCTGCTAACATTTTTGTATATTTTCTTAATTGCACCTGTAATCTTGCGAGTTCTTTTCTATATCTTTCACTTTCTTCAGAATTTAAAGAGCTTTTACCAACAAATCGTTTGTGCCATTTTGCAGTAAAAGGGCGAATTACCTGATTCAAAATTACAATAGCAATTTTTGCAAATTCTAAACACTGTCTGCCTTGTCGTTTTAAAATTTCACGTGTTATACTGAAAAGGCAGTGAATACTTTCAAGAGATGTTTGCTCATCACCACTTTCAGGTTCAAGATGTTGTGTCGCAACTCTTGTAAGCATCTCAACATAGAGATCCCATGCTGCATTCCTATCTTGGTCATTCGGGGCCCATTCCATTTCTAAAAAACTTGCTTTGATCTTAAGTGAACTCATGCTCCATTCACTTAGCCACTCGCTCAGTTTCATAAAGCCTCCTTCACATAAAATTCTATTTGTTCCTTCTTCATTTATTTATCTTTCATCATTATATGCAACATGAAAATAGCCAATTTTTGGATAGTTACTATTCATTACTAGGTCGTATATTGCACCTGGATAGTTTTTTTGTAATGTTCCGACTCCAATACTCGAACTGTCATTTTCACCTATATATATTATGAACAAACCAAAGTTCCCTTGCTTACCTTTGTAAAAAACCAAATCGCCAGGTTCAGGGGTATCTATTGGAGTGGCTGTCTCCATTAAAGCGACAGATGCAAGTCTTCCATTATTTTTTATGGACAGACCTACTGTTTGAAGTATATATTTTATTAATTCAGGAGAATTGAATCCAGATTGAACATCTTTACCATAAAGATCAAATCGGGGGTGCTCCTTCGCCAGCAATAATGCATTAACGATTGCTCTTTTCCTATCATTTGATGGCATTATTTTTATACTATTTATAACAGACACCCAATTTTCAGGCTTTCGATAACCTTTTAAAACCAAATCGTTAGCATTAATTAAATTCTCTTCAATAATTCTGTTTAACTCTTCGTTTGACATTGGTACAGTTTTATTATTATCTGTTAATAATGGTTCTGCTTGTTCTTCATGAGAAATAAAATCATTCTGATTATTTTGAACAACTGATATCATTGCTATTTCATCAGACTTTGCAGACAAATCGGTGTTAGCTGTATCTACTGATTGATTGTCATTATTATGATATGTTATTGACTTATTTTTGCCTTCGTCATTCAAATCATCTATTTGGCCATCGACAATAATACCCTCAATTTTAGATTCAGCTATCTCTTTATCCGTTAATTTCAATGCCAAATATCTATCTTTTACATATACTTTTATTCTATTCACAGTGTTTTGAGGTAATATTAAAACCATTATAACAAGAATTAAAAAAACAACTAAAACCGCAAATAAATATTGCCTATATTTATTTTGTGTTGCATCTTTTCTATCAAACGTAATTCGAAGTGATTCGATAAGATCAAAAAAGTTGTTTCTTGACTTCTCCTTGATATCCATTTTCAAAAAACGAATATTTGATAAATCTTTCAAATCTTCTGTGAAATGTATATCTGATAGAGATGATATTCTACTATCGACTACAACAGGTATAATGGGTATCTTTCTTTTCTTTGCGCATCTTAATTCATAAAGAAGCCATTTTTCGTTTTTCAATGACATCCATCTGTAATCAATGACAGCTACCATTACAATAGAATCTTTTATCGCCTTGCCAATAGTTCTTTCTATATGGTCTCCTCCTTTGATCATACTAAGATCTAAAAATATAGATTTTTTTAATGTATCAGAAAGAACCGATTTTAATTCCTTACAAAATTCCAATGTTGCGTTGTTATTATTTTGCTTATAGCAAATAAAAATTTGATTTTTCATAAGAGCCATTATTTTTTTATGCCAACATGAAAATCACCGGTTTATCCGGTGCATTTTTTGGTTAGAATTGAGTGAGTATCATATCCACCGAATTCATGTTGGATTCCTTAAAAAATATCGATTTAAACAGATACCAGCATTTGAACATCTTCAATTCCCAAAGAAGATAAATCTATATATCCGAACTGTGAATCAAAATATTCTTTTCGTTCTTTTTCAAGAAAAGTAATTTTACTTTTCGCATAATCAAGAGAGCTCATTTTATATTCAATATCAAGAATGCTATCATCCCAAGACAAGATTGTTTCTTTACAAGCGACTTCGTAATTTGCTTTTGAACTGTTACTCATATCTGAAAACTTAACAACCGGGCGTTCAAAATCCTCAAGAACATCAGCCAATGCAATAATGCATGAAAGAGGGTCAACATTAAAATCCAGTCTTAATTGAGTATTTTCAGGAGGCGTTTTTGTATTATTCATTCCCCAATAGATTTTCCCCATATCATGCATCATAATAGCCATTGCAGCCCATTCAACGCAGAACTGGCGAATTATATGATTTTTCTTTCCGGGATAGTCTCTTACAGCATCATTAAAATATAAAAAGCCTATTGCTCCAGGCAAACCATGGGTATCCCTGAATGCTTTAGAAACCAGGTTTTTTAAATCATCAAACCATGTAGATGGGGCGTTTCTGTCAAACAGGCGATACCCATTAAAAGGACAGAAAAACAATCTTTTGCTAAACAATTTAATAATATGGTCGACATTTTGTGATGGAGTCTCCTGCCGTCCGTCTGTGTATTCAAGCTTATTGGCAAGAATATTAATATATTGCCATGGATATCCTAAATCATGAAACAATGCTGCAAGATAAGCTGCTTCAACAAATAGTGCCTTCCAAAGCTCTTTGCTTCTCGGATTATTACCTAACCATATATCATTGTCGTCATAGTCAAGGAGATTGCATTCTATCAAATATTTTTTTAGATAGGCAGTGCCTTCCCAACTGAGTATGGTATCGATACATATATCCAGCAGTGATTTCTTATTTATTTTAAATGCTTCTGTGCTATTACCGTTTCCAAGAAGTTTTAATACAATGTAAGCAGTTAACGGCTGGTGAAGCGCATGATCGCGCTGAAACTTATGCCAGTCAACAATCGCAAGCCAGTCATCGGCAAGTATTTCTGGAAGTATGAATTTATAGGCTGGAAAAGCTGATTGTGAATAATTCAAAGACCGGGTTTGTGAAGGATATACTTTCCAGTAATATTCGTTGCCGACCCGCTTATGCAGGTGGCGAAAAGCGGTAGCGTAATCATTCTTTTTTTCATTATGGATTTTTTCCATTTTCCGATATCTTACTCTGTCTATCGGAATATAGGGTTGAAAAACATCAGGTGGCATTAATCTTCCCATATGGAGGAGATTTTGATAATCGGTTAAACTAAAGTTCACTTTATATCATTCCCCATTTTCTTGCAACCATGCTAAGAGTATGAATAAATTCCTGCATATAATCAGCCTCAGCAAAGCCCTTCGCGCATCTTTTTCTACCTTCACTGTGGGTAATAACCTTTTTTTCAATTACATCCTCAAGCACTTTTCGGATATATGGCAGGAATTGTATTTTACTGTCACTTTTCAGTAACCTTTGAATAACAAAGAACAGAAATTCAATATCTTCATGTAAATCAAGCAAGCGTGCTTGGGCTTTGCAGAGGGCTTTATAGAATGATGGGAAACCGCTTTTTTCTTCTCTATACATGAATTTCCTAAAAAAATTATTCATTTTAACGTGCTCGCGCATTTCCATAAATTGTTCTTCGAATCTGTGAAAATCTTTTTCACTAAATTCTGCATTTACTAAAAATTGCTGGAGGGATGCCTTTGGGTATTTTTTGCGGTATAAATTCAAATGGTTGTGCTGTATAAAAAAAATCGTCGCAAAAAAATCAATCATCTCTTTAAAAAAAGGTTTACGGAATGATACTATTCCACTTTCCCAGAGAACAACATATGCAAAAGAAGCAAATTGTTTTTGTATTGAATTTGCATCAGCCTGGATGTAGCTATCGATGTATTGTCTAAGCTGATGATAAAATTGTTTAGTCTCATGATATAATTCTTCTCTATGTATTTTATCATCAATTTCGAACTCAAAAGGTCTTTCGAAAGGAAGTTCAGATTCAGCGATTAACATATCAAATGATTCTTTTAAGATTTTAAAAGGATATTCCGGCAGCCATTTGTTTCTTATTAATCTTGGGATGTAATAGGGACCGAGAAAATTCAAGAGACTAACAGCTTCGTCAGATATTTGCTGTGCCTGCCTTACGAAATCAGATAGTTCTTTGAATTTCTGCTGAGAAATCTGTCTTTCTTCTGTATACGAAAACATTTCAACTATTGAAATATTTCGCTTTAATAAAAACAGTCTTTCTTTTAACTTCTCAATATTGTGGTGGTATTGCATTCCCTTTTGGTTGAAGCGTCTTTCAGAGCTTTCAGTAACTTTTCTCTGGAATTGCCACTCAATATATTCATCGTAGCTGACTAAGTTATCCTGTGGAAATTCGCCCCACAGGTTTGAATTCTGATTCCATATTTTTCTTGGTAAATCATAAAGATCCTTCCCGTTTCCTGACCCCATTGTCCTTCTAAAAATTCTACCTACATCGTTTTTGATTAGCCCTTCTTTAATTACACCGGGCACTCTGTTAATTATCCAGTTTTGATAACGAGAGGGCTCTATTAAATAATTTCTTTTATTCTCATTTTGGTTATGCAGATTAAGATAATATTTAAGGTCGCTGTTTTTATCATTCTTTTCTTCAAGAAGCCTTAAATAAAAAATTTTGTCTTTGATTTCTTTATTTGTAGCAGCTTTTTTTGAATTCTTATCCAAGATACTTGCCATTTGTAAAGCGACATCATGTTTTACTGACAGTTGTTCATGAATTGTGTTTACGGCATAGCAGCAGGAAATTAAGTCCTGCTCATCTAATGTTGAGACGGTTAAGAGTTTCCCCCTATCTGGACCAATATCAGTCAGCCATTGATGTATTGCCGGAGAAATTCCCACAAAACCAGGCGAATTATCTATAATTATGACCGCACGTTTATCCTTCTGCCCAACAACCTTTGCAAAATTATCGCACATCTGTTTTAAGAAGGCTACAAACCAAAAAGAATGTAATTCATCAAAAAGGATACTTGGTGAACAGATGCAATAATGACTGCCATTTATATTATCATTTTCATCGCTGTATATTTGTGAGCCAATGATATTGATACTGTTTAAGTCAATAGTGCATTTCTCTTTATCATTTTTTTCTAGTGAAAATTCATAAACATTCTTCCCAATCATGAAATGCTTATCAAAAAGTTCAAGTAAATTTAGTTTACCTTCGTGCGCGCGATTTCCATGAGGGAATAAAGCTTTTGTGTAGTTTTTCCAAAAGGGTGAATCAAGACTATCAACTATGTTTGTTCCAGTAATATCAACGTCAAGAAACAAAACCGCATATTGTCTTCTTTTTGCTAATAATCTTGATAGATTAAGAGCAGCTGTAGTTTTACCTACACCACCTTTACGTGATTCGATACTGATAACATAATAATCGTTCATAAATTCAATGAAATCTCCAAATTGTATTTAAAAGATTGATGCGCTGCTTTCCATTCATCAAAACTTTATTCCTATACAAGCACTCTAACCAGAGCTGTGGGGCCGGGAAACGATAACGTATAGCATTGGTAAAATCCACTAACTTGAAACCATTTGAGGCATTTTAAATAAGCCACGCTTTTTCCCGGGCCCAAACCAGCGTGATGTTATGTTTAATTTGTATCAGTTTTTTCTCTCTCCTTTTCAAAGAATTTTTCAGCCTCATCAAGTCGTTCTTGTTCTTCACGGTCGTAATTATCTTTAGTCTGCGTGATTATATATGGTTTTAAAAAGCCAGTGGCGATGTTGTGGAAATCCTTTTGAATTTTTTCAAGGTCTTTAGCGATGCTATATAAATCGGGCTTTCCAACCTGTTGAAGCCCTTTAAAAATGGACATGTCTATCAAGAATGAATCATTTCTTTTCTCTTTTGAGCTATTCTTATATGAAACTGAAATATAAAATGCGGTATCAATTTTTTTGTCAAAATCCTGTAACATGCTGGTTAAAAAGGTACGGATTTCTTGCGTGGGTGAAAGGTATTCAATTCCTTTTTGAAAAAACCCCAGGCTATTTATTTTATCGTGAATGGACGAGTCTATTTTTTTAAAACGAAGAGGCCTAATTTCAAACGCAACATTATAAGCAGGTCCGACCCCCTCGTTGGCTACTACAAAATCTATAAAGTTAACTGCCTCTTTCCGTGTTTCGACTCTTACCGTAACTTTTGCATCAGTTTGAGCCTTCCGCATTCTTTTTGTTTCGGAAACTAACTTCCAAGTCAGAACTGCATATACTAAAGTTGCCAAGGTTACTAAACCAGAAAATATTACACCAACAGCCCCTGCGTTTTCATTTAAAAATTTTAGAATTTCTGGGAGCATAGCAAATACCCTTATAGATTAAATAAACGTCGGGTAGCCGGGGACTGTTACCAGTCCCCAGCCCTCTGAGAACCGTGCGTGCGAGTTTCCCCGCACACGGCTCAAGCATTTGTAAGGCCGTTCCTTATGGGAAGACCCGGCTGTTAGTATCATTTGTCAAAGCACACATAGCTTTTGTCTCGCGAGCACTCTTTTTCGGTCCTGGAAGTATGGCTCCCAGGCCGGATCGTAAGGATTCGCATTTGCTCGGATCTTTGTGTGCCTGACAATGGCGACGCGATGGGGGTGAAACAGTTCGTAAACGTGTTCCGCCCCGTGTCGTATGACTCTTGTAGAGAATACCCATGGCCTTTTACCCACCAGCCAGTATTTCCGGGCCAGCCAATGTTTATTCTTTTTTCCGTGGCGTCGACGCATCCATTTCCATAACTGCCTGTACAAATGGTTGCTTACAACAGAAAATGTTTCTTTGGCAACCACATGCCGGTGGTAGTTGACCCATCCGCGAAGGACGGGATTCAAGGCGCCGATCAGCACTTCGGCTGCGGATCCTCGATATTTTCGGATTATGTTGTTGATATTTTCCAGCACAGACCGAAAGGATATGGGGTCAAACCTTGATTAGTGCACTAATTTCTTGAGAATTATGCACGCTTTGCTGACTCCCATATTTCTCTCATCATTTCATCTTGCGTTGGTCCAAGCCTTTCATCCCTTACCTGAAGATAACGCACTACGTTCTATCCAAACCTCCCAGACTGCCGATTCATTGGTGGTTCCATTGCATGTATAAGAATTGCTTCAACATGATCTAGCACCGTGTTGATTTCTGCATCTGCAGTTTGTGTCTCTGCCGAGAAATTTCCATTAGATAAATCAATCCGCAACCCAAACCAAGAAAAACAGGTATAACGCTCAGCTAAATCATCTTTTCTGTGGTGTTTTAATCGAGCGAATAATTTTGCATGCCCTGAACCAGCCTGACCAACATATACTGGGTCATAATCAGAGTAGAGCACCTAAATGCCAATTTGGGTCCGAAAGTCAATTGAGTCCCCCCTTCGTCCAGAAGCAGGAACCCTTAACAATGCCCCCGCTTAGCTACCTGCTCCCCAATAAACCTGATCTCTTCTCCAAAATAATCCGATACTTTTAATCATATGTTTGCTCTAACAACTTATTGTTGGTTGAAAGCACTCGATATTGTCCTAAAAAACAAACACAAAAGGCTAAAAGGCTCGTATTGAAAGCTTACAAATATTGGGAAATGCTCAATATCAACAAAGTATTATGATGTTGATAGAAATCTCAAATGTCTTTTATTATTTACAAAAATGAGATTTATCGATAAAAAGACCAAGTATCAGATCCAGCTACAACAAGGTTTCAAAGTGATTTATTCTCACCAAGAAACATTCAACACCAACAACAATTCCTACTTTTTTGGGGAAAGCTTTAAGAAAACAACGATATGATTTGTACACAAATTTATCGTACAGAGCAAGGAAAATTATGCGCAAACAACCAGTTAAGTCATTGGACCGCGTGCGGGAAAAATCCTGTTCAGGCATTCATTGTTAATTTTGTTTACGCTTTTCTATTTCGGCCGACAATTATTTTTACACCATAACTCTTCTTCTATTATTTGATTGTTATACTTTTTTTCTTTTCACGGAAAACAAAAGAATCAATTGGCCACGGACCCACACAGACACACACAGACAACTACAAACGACCACAGGCTTTTATCCGAGCGACTCGCTCGGCCAAAAATAGTCAGCCGCCCTCCGGACAAGGGATTTTCCAGTTTCTTATATCTGACTCCGGTCAATGTTAGTTGTTTTTGACACATTCGTAAAAAACCTGAATCTCTCGCAAATCCGCAAAGATCGCCAAGAAAAACCAAAAAATTTGATATAAGCTTTGCGTTCTTTGCGGCTTTGCGAGAGAACTTGCTGTTATTTTAAGGTGTCTGTTTTTTGGTCAAACTCCGTCCAAAACGGATGGAACGACTGGGCTGACCTCTGATCTTCCACCCTCCGTAGCAAAGCTACTGCGCCCGTCCTCCATAGTCACGCTGTCGGCATTACGGAGGATGGAGAGGACAGGCCGGCCTCTAACCTCTTGCAGTTTGTTTCCACCTGAAGGGTTACCCCTTTTGTTCGAAAGGGTCGTTCGAACAAACGTCCGTGTGTGTCCGTGTGTGTCTGTGGCTAATTATCGTTTTTCAGTCGGGGCTTCGCTCGAGACGCCGAGAACGCAGAGTTTATTATTTCCCGCTGAGCGGGCGGGAAACAATAAAATGTAATCCTGACGGATAGGGGAAATTTAGGGAAGCCTATCTACTCTTTAAAAAATCTTCCGGTTCAATAGCAGCCTGTCTTAAAATGGCACGCAAAGTACCTTCCGGCATGTCTCCAGAATGGTTGGGAATGGTAGTATATCGGTCGGTCGTTTCGTTGTAACAGATTTCATGGCTTCCGGATGCCTGGCGATCAAACACAAATCCGAACGCCTTGAGGATCTTGATGATCTGACGATAGTTGAAACCGGATAAGCGGCCCATATCAAGCGTTCACAATCAGAGGATAGTCAAATGAATCCGAAATGGTATGAAGTTCAATATCGCCGGATCTCTCCGCACGTGCCTCAATCAATTTACGAGCGACATCACGGGCGATCTCAAGTGCTTCGGTCGCCGTGCGCCCCTGGGCCACGAGCCCTTGCACATCGTCCGAAGTTGCCAGATAGATACCTTCAGGCAGCTTTTTGATGTGGATATTAATGATTCTTTCCATATCCCACCTTATTTCTCTGTTTTTTCTAATATTTTGTTTTTAGCAATATTTTCAATGCAATTCAAGCAAATTGAAAAATGAATTATATTGGCCACGGACCCACACAGACACACACAGACAACTACAGACTTTTATCCGAGCAACTCGCTCGGCTTAAAAATAGTCAGCCCTCCGGGAAAAGGATTTTCCAGTTTCTTATATCTGACTCCGGTCAATGTTAGTTGTTTTTGACACATTCGTAAAAAACCTGAATCTCTCGCAAAGCCGCCAAGATCGCCAAGAAAAACCAAAAATTTTATACAAGCTTTGCGTTCTTTGCGGCTTTGCGTGAGAAATTGCTGTTGTTTTGAAGTTGTCAGTTCTTTTGTTCAAACTCCTTTCAAAATGGATGGGGCGGCAGGGCTGACCTCTGCTCTTCCACCCTCCGTAGCAAAGCTACCGCGCCCGTCCTCCATAGTCACGCAACCAGCGTAACGGAGGATGGAGAGGACAGGCCGACCTCTGATCTCTGGTCGTATTCCCCGAAGGGTCACCCTTTTGTTCGGACCGGTCGTTCGAACAAATGTCCGTGTGGGTCCGTGTGGGTCTGTGGCTAATTATCGCTTTTCAGTGCAAACAATCAGGCAGCATTGCACTCATACACATGCACATCCCGCTGCGGGAAGGGAATGGAAATCCCCTCTGCATCGAACCGCTTCTTCATCTTCTCGGTCACGTCACACTGAACATTCCAGGAGTCACCTGATTTGACCCAGGGGCGAACGGCAAAATTGACACTGCTCTCCCCAAGGCCTGAGACAGCAACCTCCGGTGCGGGATCTTCCAGAATACGTTTGTCTTCGGCGAGAACCTCGTGAATGATCCGTTTGGCTTTATCGATATCGTCCCCGTAGCCGATACCGAAGACCAAATCCACCCGCCGGGTTCCCTTGACCGTATGGTTGACGATATTGTCCCCCATCAGCTTGGAATTCGGAACGATGATGGCCTTATTATCGGGGCTCTTGAGCCGGGTGGTGAATATCTGGATCTCTTCGACACTGCCGGCGACACCGGCGGCTTCCACATAGTCTCCGACCCGAAGGGGCCTGAAGAGAATGATCATGAAACCGGCTGCGAAATTGGAAAGCGAGTCTCTCAGGGCGAGGCCGACGGCGAGACCGGCGGCACCGAGAATCGCCACAAGGGAGGTGGTCTGGATACCGAGCTGCCGAACCGCCGCCAGGGCGAAAAATGCCATGAGGAGAATATAGGTGAAATGACCGACGAACCTGGAGATGGTCGGATCGACCGCTTTTTTATCGAGCTGTTTCAGAAAGAATCGCTTGAATCCTATGGCCACCCAGCGTCCCACGACCAGGATCACCAGTGCGGCGATCACCTTTAGTCCATAAATCGCGAGCCGTCCCCAGATTTCTTGTATTATCGTTTCCATGGTATTGCCCTTTCGTACTATTGAATGTCTTGAATAAAGGTGGGAAAAACTGATAATAATCACATTATATCTTTTAGGATTCAAGGATTCAAGGATTCAAGGGGTTAAGGATAAAAAGATGAACGCATTCTTTTTTGAAAGAAAAACGAACGATGCTTTAAGTCCGATCCACCATGGACGTCAGAGCATTTTTTTCATTATTTTGTGTCTTTCACTCGAATCCTCGAACCCTTGACCCCTCGACCCCTATCAAATTAAGGAGCCAAACATGAACCCGGAAGTGGAAAAAATAGCAGCAAAACTCTCCGAAGGCGGCAGGAACGTCTTTTTTACCGGCGCCGGCATATCGACCGAAAGCGGTATTCCGGATTACCGGAGCCAGGGGGGACTCTGGCAGAAATACGAACCGGTATATTTCGATGACTTCATGAACGACAGGGCGGCCCGGGTCGAATACTGGCGGCGTCAGGTCGAGACATACCAGTCCATGTCCACGGCAAAGCCCAACAGCGCGCATATGGCGCTCTACACGCTGTATGAAAAAGGACTGCTCGAAGCGGTCATCACCCAGAACATTGACGGTTTGCACCAGGCATCGGGTCTCCCCGAAGAGATGATCATCGAACTTCACGGGAACGCCATGCGGGTCCGCTGCATGAGCTGCCGGGAACTGTCGTCCATCGGAGATGGCATCGACCGGGTGAAGGCAGGCGACGCCGCACCAGAATGTCACTGCGGCGGCTACCTGAAACCCGATACCATCTCATTCGGTCAATCCATGCCGGAAGCAGAGGTTCAAAGAGCCGCGGAATTGGCCGGAAATAGTGATTTTTTCGGTGTGGTGGGATCTACCCTGCTGGTACAACCAGCGGCACAAATGCCGGTCATTGCAAAAAGAAACGGCGCTTTCCTGGCCATTATCAACCTTTCCGAAACGCCGTGTGACAGTTTGTGTGATGCGCTCATCTCCGGTCCCGCAGGAACGGCACTGCCGGAAATCGCATCGAGGGCCGTCACTACCGATTGACGGCTATAGATCACCGCCCGTCTCTAAGGATTGAAACGATCCTGAAAGATCGTTTCAATCCCTTGTTTATAGAGATCGGCCGAAATGGGACATTTTAAATTGGCTCCGCCGAATAAAAAAATCAGGGTATCTGCATTTCGAATTGGTGGCAAGCCAGACATTGAAGCTTGGAGGGCTTATGCAAATGGTGACATTCAGTACACCGCGAGTAGGTAGCATGGGCATCGTGCGGGTTGATTTCCGATGTGATAACTTCCTTGTAGTTCGAGTGACAAGCCAGGCAGACGGTACTCGGCAGATCTTCTTTGGGCGGCATTACGGTATGACAATTTTTACA
This sequence comes from Desulfobacterales bacterium, assembly GCA_963677545.2. Lineage (GTDB taxonomy): Bacteria > Desulfobacterota > Desulfobacteria > Desulfobacterales > JAFDDL01 > JBECKW01. Next base: position 103,238 of record CAXXKH010000033.1, read on the forward strand.
TGAAATCCCCGCCGACTTATGCGTATCCACCAGGAGCTGTTTCGCTTCGGGCGCTGCTTTTTCGGCCGCGGCGGCTTTTTCAGGAGGTGCTTCTTCCACCTCTTTTTTTTCAACGGTTGCACAGGAGAACTGAAAAACGAGCAGGGGAACGGTAATCGCCAAAACCAATAATAAATGTATCTTTTTCATCTTTTTTAGGCACTCCTTTCAAATAATGGCAACAGCGGGCACTTCGATATTAAGATTTTAATGATTTAAAATAGTCCAGGTACAATACATCAGCAGGCCGTGGAAATCAATTGACATCTCATGCATTAACCGAAAAAAGCGCGGTGATCGATTCCTCCGCTGCCTTCTTTTTTTCAGCATCCACTTTCATGAGCGCCAGGGCACCGGTGGGGCATGTGCCGACACAGGGCGGATCTTCACTATCGGATACCCGTTGGTCCACACACATATCGCATTTCTGCATCTTTTCATCCGCGCCGAATCGGGGCACATCAAAGGGGCAGACTTTGAAACATGTCCGGCACCCCACGCATTTTTCAGCGTCCACGATAACGACCCCGTCTTCCGGCCGTTTCGTGATGGCTTCTACGGGACACGCCGCCACACAAGCGGGGTCGATGCAGTGCATGCAGGAGACCGATGCGGAAAAGCACTTCACATCGGGATAGGCGCCTTCCCAGATGTTTTCCACCCGGCGCCATTTCACCCCAAGCTCGACACTCCGCCAACTTTTGCAGGCGACTTCACACGCGTGGCACTGGATGCAGTTTTCCTTTTTGAAGATAAAGGCATATTGCCCGTCAGCCATAGTTCTTCTCTCCATTTTTTAGTCAATACCATTAGATTTATCTTATAAAACTGATATTCACCGCCCGCTTCGCTCAAGGCCGCCAAGGACCGCAAAGGCGGCTGAAAACGCTATGGGGTGCTATTGTATTCCGCTGGTTGCGAAATACAATTCGGGCATTCCCTCCGGGAAGGGGCCTGCCGCAGGCATCGAGGTTTTTTTTGCCGTGTTGTCTACGGCAAATAAAAAATCTTTTCTTGGCGTCTCTTTGCGCTCTTGAGCGAAGCGGGCGGTAAAAGTTTCTGTCAGCTTAAGTTAATGGCATTGACTACTCACTGATTCATAATACCCAATGACTAATGACCATTGACCAATGACAATTCCCAGCTCCTTGCTCCAAGTTCCATGCTCCCCGCTCCGTCACACCTTCCGCACCTCAACAAGCGTCTGGCTCGCCATGGCAGTAATCAAAGGATCGAACGCCTTATCCGGATCGACGCTATACATAACGTTCACGTTGGCCCCACCGTCACCGATCGGGAAATCCTCGAACCCGAGTTCTCCGCATCCCTGCCACCACCCGTGAAGTATCATCACCGTATCGGGCCGGATACCCGGATACAGCTCGGCTTTGACTTTCAACCACCCGTGGGGGCCCTCCACAATGACCCAGTCATCGTTCTGAATGCCTCTTTCGGCCGCGGTATCGGGATGAATATGCAGCATGGGATACGGCTGTACCTCCCGCAGATAGGGGACATTGCGCTGCCATGACGCCGAATAGCATTTGGAGGTATGATAATCGGACAGGGTGAGGGGATATTTCTTCACGAGTTCGGGGGTACCCGTCACACTCTCCGGCGGCTCCCGCCATTCGGGCAGGGGGCGGTATCCCTCCTTCTCGAAGGTAGTGTTGTAAATCGCCACCTTCCCCTGGGGCAGATAGGGCGCGCCGTCCAGACGGGTGCTCGGACTGTTGAAAATCCGCTCGAATCCCCGATCGGATTTTTGAGCCCCGCCGTCACGGGACGCTTCGTAAAATTTGCCGATGGGGTATTTACGCAGTTCATCGATCGTCATGTGAAACGGGGCCAACTGGTAGTTCATGCAGTCCGTCATGCCGCCATTCCAGAAGTCCTCGCCGTAGCCCGTCCGGACACCCAGTTCCAGAAAGAATTCGAATATCGATTTATAGGGGCCGAGGGGCTGGATAACCCTGCGCCTCGCCATGATCCAGTTCTCCCGCGCCTCGAAGGGATGGTCCGACTCGTACGTCGTGGCGGTGGGGATGACGATGTCCGCGAAATTCATGTCAGCGGTCCGGGTCACATCCACCACCACATAAAAATCGAGTTTTTTGAGGGCCTCCATGACCCGCTTCGTCCCCCGGGTACTGACCGTGGGCTGGGTTCCCGGTGCGATCACCGTCCGGATCGGATAGGGGGTTTCGGTCAGGACGCTGTCCAGAATCCGGTAATAGGCCGACGAGGTCCCCTCCATGAAAGGCTGGAACGCCTTCGGAAATTCGGGACCGACAAGCTTGTTCACCATCTCCGGGGTGTATCTCTCTTTCAGGTTGACGCTGTTCGGCATGGGCATGGGACCGCCGCCGGGTCCAAAACCGGCCCCGAGTCTGTTTCCACCGCCGCCGGTTCTGTTCAGGTTTCCGGTTATCGCCATCATGATCGCCACCGCCCGGATCGCATCGCTGGAAGAGGGGGTGTGCTCGACACCGTTCCCAAGATCAATCCCCGCGCGTTCCGCCGTGGCGTAAATCTTTGCCACCTTGCGAATCTGACCGGCGGGCACCCCGGTAATCCGCTCCCCCCATTCGGGGGTGTATTGCCGGAGATGCGCCTCCAACTTGTCGTATCCGTAGCAATAGTCTTCGACAAACGCCTGGTCGATGAGGTTTTCACCCGCAATGACATGAAGCATGGAGAGGGCCAGGGCCGCATCCGTCCCGGGCCTCAGCGGCACCCAGATATCGGCCATCCCCGAATCGGCCTCCATGGACGGTTTTATGGCAATAATCTTCGCCCCTCTTTTTTTCGCGCCGATGTAGCGTTTGGCCCCGCCCTGGGCCGGTCCCGAATAGATGGGCTGCCGTCCCCAGATAAGGATGACATCGCTTTTTTCATAATCGCACCCGGGCATGCCCCCCAGAGTGTAAAAGAAGGCAAAGGCCCGCTGCATGGCGCAGATACCGCTGTGGCCGTAGTTGGGACTTCCGTGGGCGATCAGGAAACCGCTGCATGAAATCGCTGTAGGAGCGCCGGGCCGGGGAGAGCATGGCAAGAGACTCGGGACCGTATTGTTTTTTCTGCGCCTTGAGTTTTTCAGCCACAAGCCCGATCGCCTCATCCCATGAAATTTCCTGGAACTTCCCCTCCCCTTTGGCCCCGACCCTCCTGAGCGGTTTTTTCAGCCGATCCGGAGAATAGACCCATTGGGGAGCCGCCTGTCCCTTCGGGCAAACAGCACCCCGGTTCACAGGGGACTCTTTCATGCCGGCAACCCGTGTAAAACGGCCGCCTTTAACAAATGCATAGATGCCGCATCCGGCGGACGGCCCGCACATTCCGCAAATGGTCGGAATGGCTGTTTCACCCGTCTCCCGGGCGACAGCCCTGGCTTCTTCCAGACCGTAGGCCCGGAACGGCGGCAAACCGCACAATGCACCACTCATAATCCCCATCCCGGCTGCTTTCAGCAACCCGGTTGCTTTCAGCAACCCGCCTGTCGTTTTCAGAAAGGAACGCCGGTCCAATAACCATTGATCCCGTGGAAACGCCATAATAACATATCTCCACCCGCCAACTTATAGTGCCAATAGAGCCATTTTCAAAACGTTTTCCCGATAAACAACATCGGGATCTTCGACAGTTCGGAAATTTCAATCCCCTCGATTATATCGAGGTTGTTGTCCCGCATATTATTCATATTCCGAGGATTGAAATTTCCGACCAACTCTTAGGATTGGGACGATCCTGAAAGGTCGTTTCAATCCGTTGCTTTAAGAGATCGGCCGAAATGGGGCGTTTTGAAATTGGCTCCCTATTTCATCATATCCTTCATGGATTCCATCATCCTCTGCATATCCTCCTGGGACGGCATCTCATCCGAATCACCACCACCGGGCATTCCAAATCCCCCCAGCCCCATGGCTTCCTGTGCACTGCTCGCTTCGGAATATCCGGAGGGAATCTCAAACAGATCGCTCGGCTGCTTGCCGATCTTGATGTTCCTGGCGACACCCGTCACCACTCCCGACATCGGCGCCGGCATGGTGAGTTCGGTCTTCAGTGTGTAATCGAGCTTTGACGAGTACCATACCTTCATGGGCATGGCCGGCTGGCCTTCCGCAACGGTTGCATTGCCTTCATAAATATCGCATTTATACCCCTCGATGGACTCCGTACCGGTCTTTTTAAAATGATTGGTCTTTACAAATTCCTCGAAACTGCCCACGCCGGCCGTGGGGTTTTGTTTCCGCATCTCCTCAAAATCAGAAATAACGTATTGTTTTGTATCCGGAAAAATCTGATATATATTTGGATGGTTGACAATTTGAATTGTTTTTATCCCCATCATATCCGCTTCGGTGCGCTGGGTTTTATAATTTTTGAAATAGATTTTGTTAATGCTTTTCATACCCATCATTTCCGTAACCATGTCGGCGGAAAATTCAGCAGCGGATGCCGTCATAATCGATGCAAAAAACAATACTGAAAATACAATTGCAATTCTTTTCATTTGATATCCTCCTTTTACGGTATATCGGTATTTTAAAATCCAAATCACGGTTTCATAAATACGGGGGGAATATGTGTCGAGAGCTTGGAAGTGCCTAACACCGGTGCTTCTTTTTGTCAACGTATTGGGATAGATAACCTGATTATTAAAAAATAATCCTGTTACATTCAGGTATACTCTGATATTATTACGATAATCATCGTTCCGGGGAGCACGAAGGGCACGAAGAGAAGGATGTTACAGGGGCATCCATGAACTCAGTCACTAACCGACGAATTTGGGGGGGACATCGATTGTTGACCGAGGATCCATTTCAACCCGATAAAACGCCCGTATCAACCTAAACATTGTGCAACCTAATGTTTTCTTCGTGCCCTTCGTGCTCCCCGGGACAGTTGAAAAACACCGAGTTATTCAATAGAAGAGAGTATCTCTCCAGTGTCAGTTCTGAGATTCTCCCATGCCTGACGCATGGAAACAAGTGAAAGCGCCAGGTTCCCCTGAGCGGCGACAAGGTCCCGTTGCGCTTCGTTAAGCCTCACCAAAGACGCCTGGCCCGCGGCGTACTCTTTTTCCACCAGATCCCTGACCTGCTGGACAAGCTTCGCATTGGAGCGCTGAAGGGCCAGTTGCTCCTGTGCTGAAATCAACGTTGCGACGGCGGAAGCCACACCGGCTTTCACATTGATCTTTGTGTTTTCCAGGCTGCTTCGCGCTTCCGCCAGTCCTGACCGGGCTTCACTCACCCGGGCCCGATTGTAACCGCCGGCAAAAAGGGTATAAGAGAAACTCAGCGCAATGCTTTCGCCGAAATCATCCCGTTCAAAATCCCTGTCGTCCGTTTGAGTGGCATCCAGAGCGCCGGTCAGACTGATGGTCGGGAAAAAGCCGGCCCTTGCGACGCCGATCCCCGCTTTACTCTGGGCAACCGCATGCTTCGCACTCTGTACATCCGGACGATGCTCAAGGGCGTATTGGATCAGGGTTTCGGCATCGGGTATCGTCAGTTCATCCTGATGTTCGGTTTCGAGCTTGCGCAGTTCCATGTGGGAAGGAAGCGTCGCATCCGGAATGCCCATCAGGGCCGCGAGACCATATGCGGCCAACTCGTATTGCCGATTCGCCGAGATGAGATTTGCTTTTGCGGAATTGATCTGCACCTCGAAATTAAGTACATCGCTCAGGGACCCGGTCCCGACGCTGTAACGGGCCTTTGCATCCTCCAGCAACCTGCGGTTGAAATCGGCGTTTGCCTCGGCAATAATGATGTTTTCAAGGGCCAGCTGGGCATTATAATAACTGGATGCAACGGATGACAGGAGGAGACGAAGAGAATCCTTCCGGGCCTGCTCCGAACTTTCCATGCCATACCGGGCACGGAGACTTGAATACTCCCTGGAGAACCCGTTGAACAGTGTCCATGTGGCCGCCAGCCTGGCGGTATATCTATCGGTCGTGTCGTCCGCCACGGGATCATTCATCAACGTGGTCGAATAGGCGTTATCGGACAGAACGGAACGCGTTCCCGACCCCGAAGCACTGAGTTGCGGGAAATAAGCCGAGCGCGCCTGCCACACCCGCTGTTTCGCCTGACGGACACGCGCCTCGGCAGCGGCGATTGTCGGGTTGTCATGTATGGCGATGCGTTGGGCGGTCTGAAGGTCCAGGACCTGAATGTTTCTTAAATCGATTTTCCCCGAGATATCAATTGCCGTCTCCTCGGCAAACAGTTCTCTCTCCGAATGAATGCATCCCAGAACAAACAGTATGGCAATAAGTATATACAATTTTTCTTGTCTAACCGACATTAAACCGAATCTCCTCTCAAAATCAATCAGCTTTCGGGCATCATGCAGATGCCCCTTTTTCATGCCGCTTCATTCAATCCTCCAAAGAAGTTTATGTTTATACAGATCTGTCTTAATCCATGCAACAGTTTAAAACGGTCGTAAACCATCGAACCAGGTATTTGTTACGGGAAAACCGCTTCTCGTCTTGATTACATTCCAACAATATTGTATTTTAAAGCCCGATCGATAGCGACTGCCTATATTACGCTATACAAACCGGGAATGTATAAGAGCCTTGTAAATAAATGTAAATAATTGTTAAAAGAGAGTAAAAAGGAGCGGTATCGATGACTAACAGCGTTCTGGTAATAGACGATGATAGGAAACTCCGGGAACTCCTGAACGAATATTTGGAAGAAAACGGTTTCCAGGTGCACAGTCTTGAAGACGGTTCCAGGGCGCTTGAAACCATTGAAGAGGTGTCGCCGGACATCGTCATACTGGACGTCATGCTTCCCGGTATCGGCGGATTGGAGCTTCTCAAGGAGATCAACAAGAAATTTCCCGTACCCGTCATCATGCTGACGGCAAAAGGAGAAGAAACCGACAGGATTATCGGCCTGGAACTCGGCGCCGACGACTACATCCCGAAACCCTTCTACCCCAGAGAATTGCTTGCCAGAATGAAAGCGGTCATGCGGCGGGTTTCCACGGAAGGAAACGAAAAGCCGGCAAAAGACGACCGGGTCATCAAAGCAGGCGGAATAACGCTGGACAGGGCAACACATGCGGTGATGATGGGAGATACGGAAATAGAGCTTTCTTCAACGGAATATAAGATTCTGGAGGCCCTGATGAAAGAGCCGAATGTCGTCATGAGCCGGGATCAGATCATGAGCACCGCCCGGGGGAAAGACTTCATGGCCTTTGACAGAAGCATCGATGTGCATATCAGTAAATTGAGAGCAAAACTCGAGGTGGACCCACACTTCCCGAAACGCATCAAAACGGTTTGGGGAACCGGTTACATGTTCGTGGACGTGCAATGAGACCCGTCAAATTATACCTCGAAATATTCATCACCTTCCTTCTGGTCATGATCGTCAGTGAAACCATGATATTCTTCCTCTTTACGGATTCGGAGAGAAGAATTTTCGGTTATAAAATATGGCAGGACACCTTTGTCAAGGTGAGAATGCTTAAAAAGCTCGTGGACGAAAAAGGCAGATGGATGCCGGACATAGATATCATAGGCAACTATGAAATCATCGGACTGCTTGCCCAGATGGAAGAGATATACGATGCGCACATTTTTATCGCGGACGAAGACGGCACACACGTGCTAAGGCCCTCCAATTTCGAGATCCCCGAGGACATCGATCTTCTGAATGCCAGCAATTATATCGACTCACTGGATGGGATCAGATTTCACAACAATGTCAGAAAAACCAGTCAGGTATATACTTCGATTCCCCTGAAAACACGCGCCAATGAGAATTTGACACTATATATCATCTTCAATGTCAAAATCCCTCCGCATCACAGGTGGCGTTTTGTCCTCGGGCTTTCCCTGATAGGCGTTGTTGCTGCCTTTCTGATTATTCCCGTCTCGAAATTTATTACGGACCGCGTTAAAGAGCTCAAGACGTCCGCCCTCAGAATTGCCGACGGAGAACTGTCCCACAGGGTAACCGTCAAAACAAAAGATGAAATCGGGGAATTGGGAATCGCCTTTAACCAGATGGCGGAAAGACTGGAGCGGATGATCATCGGTGGTAAAGAATTGACCGCGAATGTCTCCCACGAACTCAGGACCCCCCTCACCAGAATTCGGGTCGCCGAAGAGATCCTGACGGAGCACTTCGAAAAAGGAGACTTCAACAACCACCAGAAATACATGGACAACATCAGGGAAGATATCGTGGAACTCGATATCCTTATCGGCCGGATTCTTGAATTGTCGAAGCTGGATATCCACGAAGCGCCATTAAAAAGATCTTCCTTCAGTCTCTCGGAACTTATAGAAGGACTTCTTGATCGCTTCGGGCCGATTATTTCCCACAAGGAGCTTGGGATCAGTAAAGAATTATTGGCCCGGCCACTGGTTTCAGGCGACGGGGAGTCTCTCCACTCGGCGTTTTTGAATATCCTGGAGAATGCTACCAAATATTCGCCTGAAAAAGGATCGATTCGAATATCCATGGTGCTGGCCGGAACATCTATTGTCACGAGTATTATTAACAGCTCCGAAGCGCTGCCGGAAAAAGACCTGGTACGGATCTTCGAACCGTTCTACCGCTCCAAAAAGACAAAAGCGCCCGGATCGGGGCTGGGCCTGTCCATCGCGAGCAAAATCATTGAAAGGCATGGCGGCCGGATCGAAGCATTCAATTCCCCGGAAGGCCTGGAGATTCGGGTGTGGCTGCCGGTTGAGAGGCAAGCGAAGGATAATTCATAGGAGCTGGTTACGGATGCGCAATCTCGATTTCGTACAGATTCGGCCAGTTCTTTCCGGTCACAAACAGGCGGTCGGAGATCGCGTCGAATGCAATACCGTTCAGCACGTCCTCTTTTCCCCGCTCCTCATTCGGATACAATTCGCTGAGATCGATCCATCCAAGTACGTTTCCGTCGACGGGTGAAATACGCACGATGCTGTCTTCAAACCAGATGTTTGCCCAGATCTCTCCGCGCACATACTCGAGTTCATTCAACCTGTCCACCATCCGGGGGCCCGCATGCGCGGTGATATACTTCACGGGCTGCAGCGTTTCCGGATCGAGAAAGCGAATCGTGGCGGTTCCGTCACTGACAATCAGATGGGCGCCGTCATCGGTCACCCCCCATGCTTCCCGGTCATACAGCAATGTCTCTAGAACGGTAAATGTGTCCGGATCATAGACGAATGCAATATTATTCCGCCATGTAAACTGGTAGAGTCGATTTTTGAATACAGTAATCCCTTCACCGAAATATGCATTGCTCAGTGAGACCATCCGTTCCACGGTTCCGGTTTCGATATCTACGCAGCGGAGAGAAGAAGCGCCGTATCTTCCGGTCCCTTCATACATCCGTTTATCGTGAACGGTCAGGCCCTGTGTAAAAGCCTCCGTATCGTGCGGATAAGAAGCAATAACTCTGACCTGCCGGATGTCGTTTTTCGTTCGGGTTTCATGCTGCGCACACCCCATCAGCCACGCGGTACCGACAAGCAGGACTTGAACAAGCAGTAGTATAGGTCGTATCCTCATCACGTCACACGTCTATTCCGTTTTATACCTTCGATATTCCCGGGCAACAAATCCTACCATCAGCATCCAGAGTACACATCCCGAGATTGCTATCAGACTGAGATAGGCAAAGTGGAGGGAAGCCCGGGTCAGCCCCGTAACGAGCAGAATCAGTGCTGATCCAAAGACTTTAAACAGCCGATAGCCCAGCATATCGATCCATGCCTTGGCACGATAGATCAGCAGTGAACCGATCGGCAGATATAACAGTTCTTTGGATGCCCGATTGATGGAATAAGACAATCCCCGGTCCCCGATTCGAGTGGCACCAGCAAATAATAGCGTCGGGTTGAAAAAGAACAGGGTCGAAAACACCATGATCGCCAACGGTTGCGCCAAAAGACCGGTAGTCGGGCCAAAAAATCTGTGAATCAAAGGTGTTATCATGAGGTTAACACCTATTGAGACCAAACTCAACAGACTGAAAAAAAACGACAGAAATGCCGTACGTGCCTCGATATCGATATATGTCGATTCGACCGTATTCATGAACAGAAATTCGGTAATGGGTGATATTAACTGCGAAAGCATCAAAATTAACGCAATCAGTATCAGATAGCGCTTAAAACCGGTTGACGATCCGCTTTCGTCCAGGGCGGATCCGGTCTTTATTTCATCCACTTCACAAAAAAGACCGCAACGCCCCATGATGGTGATCAGGGTCAACACGACAAAAAGGGTTATCGCCGCCGATACCAGCAGATCATCCGTTTTCATGGGCGTATACCGGATAAGAAGAGCGGACACGCCGCCTCCCGTGACACCGCCCAGAAGGCCACCCGTACCGACCAGTCCATACCAGGATTTTCCTTCACGGCTCGAATAAACGGAATTGACAAGGCTCCAGAACTGTTCAACAAGAACCACGCCCAGAATATCTACAAAAACATAGAAGGCAATGGCGGCAGCCCTGCCGGGGAAAAAAAACCAGATACGAAACAGAAGCAACGCAATGCCGAACACCAGAACGCTCCCCATTACAACGTGCTTCCGGCTCAGTTTCGCAACAAGCCAATGATATAATGAAAGAAACAGACCCATGGAAAGGGCAACGGCAATCCATATATAAGGAAGACGGGAGGCGCCCATGAATTCAATGAAAATTGACCGGCTGGCCGGTTTCAACTGGTATAAGGTAGTAATAACGAGGAAAAAGTTAAAAAAGAAAAGACCGGCGCGAACTCCGGAGGAACGCAATATTGGATATCGCATGACACATTCAAGAAATATATCTCTTCCGGAGTGACTCATACTATCAGCACCTTCATGTGAGAACGTTTTCCTCTCCATACTGATCAATGGCGTCCATGATATGCCGAATCAACAGCTGCCTGCGAACAAACAACGCATCGATTTCAGCCTGTGACAGATATGGAGCAAGGCGTCGTTTTACTTCCGCTTCATCCAGGCTGCGCAAGGCATGCCAGAGGCCCCGGGAGCAACGGATCACCTGTTCGGGCCGGGGAAGCGACATGTCCCGGGAAAATGCGCGTGTATGATCGATCATGATCAAGCGCCAGTTGTCGTCAATTAATATATTGGTCTGATTCCGGTCAATGTTGTTTATAAGGTTGTCAAACACCCGCATGTCCGACATTTGCTTGTTCCAGGGACGTGACTCAGGGGGTAAAATGTTCATCCGGGCCCGTTGCCGATCCGGCATGGTCTTTTCGGCCCACAACTGCAGTGTTCCCCGCTTGCCGTCGATTTTTCTGAAAACAGTCGGAGGCATATTGTCAAGGCCCAGCAATCGATTCATTTCATACGCTGCGATTTCTCCCAGAAAACTGTCACGAAAATAGCGTTCTTTTTTATCAGACCCAACCACTGATTTCTGATGGTCGATCTCGCTTTCGTATCGAAAGATCCCTCTGAGTTTTATACCGTCTTTTTCGAGAAGTACCTTCCGGGGCCTGTTTACACCGGTAGTGATCACCTCGGTGGAGACCGGAACGGCACTCTTTAAAAAAGCTTCAATCTCTCCCACGGTTTTAAACGGGAGAGAATCACCATCCTCTCCGACCCATATATGCGCGGGACCGTAATCGATTTCGGGCGCCGGAAAATCAGTCCTTTCACCATTTTCATAAACCGCCGTGACATCATCATCCCTGATTTCAAGGGCTGATGCCCGCCCCCCCTTATAAAATTCCGAAAGCATTCCGGTGTCGATCAGAAATATGCGGCCATCCAGCCTCGACTGGATTCTGCCACCCGGACGGGGCGTATGGGACACAATAATCCGCCATGCATTGTTTTCCGTCAACCATTCGGGGAGATACGCAGTCAGTTTTTCTTCAGGCCATTGGGCAAATCCCCTGAACCACAAGGGGCTTTCATCCGTCATCAGGGGGGACTGTACAGATAGGTTGTCGAGATAAGATTTAAATGCCTTGTACCGGGGAAGATCACCGGCAATCGATGGGGACTGGTTTCCGGTTCCGGCAGCCGTCATGATACCGTCCAGGATTGCATTGATTTCTGAAACCGAAAAAAACTGCTTTGCGAACCCCTTTTTGATCAAAAATGATTTATTTCGGTCAAAGTCATCAATATCCGCGATAATATTCCGGTCGGCAACGATTTCCGAATTATCCGCATACGCCGGACTGATACCGGCGTGGGAAAAAATAGTGCCGCCGTATTGAAACCCAGCCGGAAGGCTGCGCAACCATTTCCCATAGTATCCTTCGGGCCCCATGGCACGGGTATATTCGACGAATCCAGGTGGGTGTGCCGTCATCCATTTTTTCCGCCGGGCTTCGAAGTCTTCGTTCTCCGCGCTGTTCGAAGTATCGAAAAAGATCCGCCAATCCTCGAAAGCCTTTTCCCGTACATTTTCGGAACCAGGCTCGGCGAAGCTTTCATATGCTTCAGGGTTCACATACGCCATATCCCCGATCATGTTCATCACTTCATGGTTGCCCAAAAGAACAACCACCTCTCCCCCCGCTGCCCGGGCCTGACGCTGAAGCGAGATCATCAGGTCCAGAACCCGGCGTATGTCCGCCCCCCTGTCCAGCAGATCGCCGGTCTGAACCAGCAGCGTACTGCCACCAATCCAGTTGTCATCGTCGTCAATTATCCCTGTTTCTCTCAGAATGGATGTCAAACCGGCATAACTGCCGTGAACATCTCCGACAGCAACGATCCTTTCGTGTCGGGGCGTTTTCAGGGTATGGTTCCCGGAGGGGATGGCGGCGCATCCGCTGATTACCATCAAGAAGAGGACGGAAACAATTGCCGATAATGTTTTAAAAATGCCCATAGGGGCTCCCTTTCGAAAATACCCGCATCATCAAAAGCCGGTCCCGACACCGGCGCTCCTTTTTTTGCAAGAATATATGCTGAGGGTAATCATTCGTTGGTCTTTGTAAAGTCGTTCCTGACAGAAGGGCATATTCCAGGCACGGTTTTAATCGGGTCCGAACATGTTGTGTTACACGGGTTGCACACTGGATGGTTGTCTTCTATATGATTATGGCAGTTCGATATCTAATCCGGACAATTCATCGCACGCATCCTGATTCTCCAATCCACAGGCCCGTCGAAGCGCCCTGATCATACCGACCGAATCTTCCATCGCATAAAATGCAATGGCCCTTGCCATAAACACTTCTCCCCAGTTTGGATATTTCTTCTGGAGATGATCCAGGTAAATGATTGCGATTCGCCAGTGACCTTCTCGAATATATCGATATGCCCTTGAGAGTTCTTTTCCCAGGTCGATCTTTCCGGAAACGGGTTGCTCCATTTCCCTGCCGTATGTAAAGTGTGCTTCCTCTTTTATGAGCGCCAGGTTTTCGATCTGGGCCTTTATAAAATCAAGGGTTGTTATCCTGGATGTAATCTTGACAGAATAGGACTTCAATTGGGGATCGAATTCCTCCGATACGATGGAGGTCTCGATCGTATCGGTCGTCAGGCAATAAATCTCGCTCTGTTTTTTTTCATAATGTTCGAGCACACCTTTGTGAGTAAGATATTTGGCAGCAAGGTTGACCGCCTTCAGCCGGGCGCCAAACAGGGCCAGCGCCTTCGCTTTTTTTCTTGTATCGCCGGTTCCCAGTTTATAGGTACAGTCGGCAGTTACCGCAATCGAGGCCTCTTTCGGCACTTCAACGGCCCCGCAGACAGCAGAAAGTAAAAAAGCTGAAACGAGACTCAAACTGATCCATGCTGTTCTGACTTTCATTTTACCACCTTTTTGCTATGTTTTGAAAACCAGCTCGATATTTGATACATTCACAAGAGCATACCAAGAAAACGGGTGAAGTTTCAACTGATAGTCTCACCCTTAAAATAACCCGAACCCCCATTTCGGAGACCCGCCATGAAGCGAACGATGACCGCTGTATTTTTCACTTTTCCGTTGTTGATGTCTGTTTTGTCCTATCCGTCACCATCGGTGTCTGCGAAAGAAGAAACAAGCGCCCTCATCCACATTCATGAGACCCGGGTAACCGGGGACAGAATTGTCATTGCGGGCCACTCCGACATTAATCCGGACACCTCATCATATCTGCAATATTATGTAGGAAAGATATATGATGGCACACTGTCCATGTGCATTTTGTGCGACGGTTTTCATACGGACGGAGAAGGCGACTTCATTTTAAGTATCCCCATCGCCGATCTGAAAGGAAACGGCAGATATAAAATCGTCCTCGAACAAAACCCTTCATCGAACGCCATTCTGCCGCCGAAGCACTGGATGGCGATCAGCAAATCGAAGGAAGGCATCCTTTTCGGTGACATCACGTCCATGGGAGAGATCGAAAACCTGGCCCTGACGGTGGATATGGCCATCGCCAAAACAGAAGTCCTCGTCGGCACGCCACACAAACCATCATCCCGGATTATCATAACGGATACCAGGCAGATCGGTGACCGGGTAATCGTCAAGGGGAAATCCAAAATCGACAGATCCAAATCCAACTTCATTCAGTATTACATCGGCAAGCACTATCCCGGGACGCTTACAAATTGCATCCTGGCGGACAGCTTTACCGTTGCGCCGAACGGATCATTCAAGCTTTCGATACCCGTTTCGTCGCTTCGCGGGCCCGGGAATTACGAAATCGCCCTGGAGCAAAACCCTGCCGGCAACAAGATCCTGCCGCCATCGCACTGGATTGCTTTCAGAAAGTCAGGGGATAAAATTGTTTTCGGCGATATCAGTTCCATGGGTGAAATCGCCAACCTTGCCCTGACGGTGGGAATGGAGTTGGCCCGGACAACGTTTACGGTGAAGTGAAACGATATCAATACCCGAAAGGCGGAAATGCGAAGATGTCTTCTATTTTCCAGTCCGCATCGGAGTGAGACCGGTACTTGAGCTTGAATCGAACGGACGGAAAGGTATTGGCCAGGATCTGCATAGCGGCAATAGGGGGTGTCCATTTGGTTGTGAACTCAAGAAACGATGTCGGCAGTTGAAAGGTCGATTCGGTAATTGAATGAACATCCTCGATAGCGCCCCAATGCACGAGGCGCCAGTCGTAATGAGAAAAAAAGCGGTGACTGGCATAGTTTGATACGGCCCTTTCAAAAACCTCGATATCCGCTTCATCTCCTGAAGCCCCTTTCAGGGCGTTTCGCATCTCTTCGATTTTTTCCGGGATTACGGATTCCGACAATTCTTCGGGATATGTCTCCGATGCGATTCTGGACAGTACGGCCTGCTTCGTGGTTTCGTCCAGAGTGCATAGTCTCATATTCATAACGGACAGAGAAAGTATCTGCTCCGTAAGGGGCAGATACAGCTCATCCGGCATGGGTTTGATACTGTTAAAAGAGAATTCAGGAGGAGGATTGTCATGAACACGCTTTGATTTTATAAAATCAAGTATGGTTTCGGTATTGGTGATAAAGTGCAGTCTGTTCGTCACATATTCAGTCATAATACATTCCTATGGATTCTTTTCAATTCGATACGGCTTCAAGGGCCGCCACTGCCGGCAATGTTTTTCCTTCGAGCAGCGCCAGGAATGCCCCACCGCCGGTGGAAACATAGCTGACACGGTCTGTTTTACCCGCCATATGAAGCGCCGCGTCCGTGTCGCCTCCGCCCACGATGGTAAGTGCATCGGCTTCAGCAATACTGCCGGCCATGGCCAGAGTTCCCTGGCTGAAGGGCGCCATTTCAAATACACCCATCGGGCCGTTCCAGACAATGGTCCTGGCATTCTGGAGAGCCTGACCGTAAACAAGAGAGGTCGCCGGTCCAATATCGAGCACCATCCACTCTTCAGGAATTTCCTGAATCGGGACGGTTCTGGTCGCGGCACCCTCATCAAACGTCTCTGCCACAACCGCATCGACAGGCAGGTAGAAACGGATTCCCCTGTCGAAGGCTTTTTGCATAATATCGCCCGCGGCAGTGATCAGATCCACCTCGATCTTGGATGCCCCCACGGCGACGCCCCGGGCACGCAAAAAGGTATTTGCCATGGCGCCGCCGATAATCACCTTATCCACATGGGCCAGCATATTCGTCAAAGCCCCCAGCTTGCTCGACACCTTGGCGCCACCCACTACAGCCGCCAGCGGGCGGTCCGGCCGGGCCATCGCTTTTTCAAAATAATCGAGTTCTCTTTTCAGCAGAATTCCCGCCGCACTCATCGGTACATGGGGCACGATAGCCGCTACCGATGCATTCTTCCGATGACAAACGGCAAACGCATCGTTCACATACACATCACATAAAGCCGCCAGTTTCCCGCCAAAGGAATCATCGTTTTTCTGTTCCGCTTCATGAAACCTCAAGTTCTCCAGCAGCACCACCTGCCCCGGCTGCATCTTTTCAATCATCGATTCGACATCCGCACCAATGCAATCCGGCGCCATGGCAACCGGCGTCTCCAGGAGCGCTGCCAGCCGCTCCGCCACCGGCGCCAGGCTGAATTTTCCCACCCGCTCTCCCTTGGGCCTTCCCAGGTGAGAGGCAACAATTAGTTTTCCATTATTTTCAAGCACATAGCGTAAAGTTGGCAACGCAGCCCGAATCCTGGCATCGTCGGTAATTTTCCGGTTCGCATCCAGAGGTACATTGAAGTCAACCCGACACAATACCCGCTTTCCCGAAACGTTTATATCGGTGATGGTTTTCATTTTTTCTCCTTTGCGCAATTGTCTCTTACCATCCGGCTCTTTTGTCGATTGAATGCTTTTCGGTCGGACCAGCGCTTGAAAAAACCGATTCGCCCGGAAGCATACGCCCGATCCACAATCTCCTCCCGAACACCGATACCGCCGGGGCGCGCCATGGCGGTCCGCAAACATTCGGTTTTGTGCTCACACGCCATGCATGTGTCCGGGGTGCACCTCAGATCGTCCGGTCCCATGGGAAACACGATATCGAGATTGCCGAAACATGTCGGCGTCTTCTGCTTTTTCTCGGACATAATCATCGCCCTTCACTGCACATCCGCGAGATATGC
This sequence comes from Desulfobacterales bacterium, assembly GCA_963677545.2. Classification (GTDB taxonomy): domain Bacteria; phylum Desulfobacterota; class Desulfobacteria; order Desulfobacterales; family JAFDDL01; genus JBECKW01. The sequence goes on from CAXXKH010000033.1 coordinate 120,312, forward strand.
CCCTGATCCGCAAAACTATAATACCCTTCCCGGCCGATAATCAAGTGCTCATGAACGGTCAGTCCCATGACACGGCAGGCCTCGACAAGCTGCCGTGTCAACGTCATGTCCTCCCTGGAAGGCGACGGATCACCGGAGGGATGATTATGGGCAAAGATAAGTGCCGCGGCATGATGGTCCAGGGCGGCCCGGACGACTTCCCTGGGATATACCGCACTGGCGGTCAGTGTCCCCTCGAATAAAACTTCCGTTTCCAGCACCTTGTTTTTGGCATCCAGAAATATGGCCAAAAAACACTCCCGGGTCCGGTCCCTCAGGCTGTGATTCAGATATGAGAATACTTCATCGGCATTGCTGAGCGGATTTGTATTCAGAACCCGGCTGTGAAGGTATCGATCCGCCACTGCTTTGATCAGCTTGATTCCAAAGCTGTTTTTGGGCCCAAGCCCGTCCACCTCTTCAAGCTCCCTGCCGGTTGCCTCAAACACCCCCTGAAGCGTTTTGAAACGCTTCACCGCCGCCTTGGCCGCCTCCTTACAATCCTTTCGGGGGGTCCCCAGGGTCAAAAGAAGCTCGACGACCTCATAGTCTTGAAACCCGTCGAGGCCACTGGAGACAAATCGCTGCCGAAGCCTTTCACGATGCCCCTCGCCTTTATGCTTTCCGGATTTCTCCACTGGCCCTCTTCCGATTTTAGATTTTAGATTTTAGATTTTAGATTTCTGATTTCCGATCTCCGACTTCCGACCTCTGGCCTCCTACCTCTGACCTCCGATCTCCGACCTCTGACCTCAGACCTCTGCCGTATCACTTCCGCCCCCACTCTCCACTAAACTCCTTCTTGAGATCCCTCGACATAAGCTGTCGTGCCGCCGTTTTGGGAGAAAGATTTTCATATAGAATTTTATATATGGCATGACATATCGGCATTTCGACCCCCACCTTGCGGGACAAATTATACACCGATTTGGCGGTCTTTACCCCTTCGGCCACCATCTTCATTTCGGAGAGTATTTCATCCAGGGTTTTTCCCTGACCGAGTTTCATTCCCACCGTATGGTTTCGGCTGAGAGTACCGGTACATGTCAGGATCAGATCTCCGACACCGGCAAGACCCGAAAAGGTACGGGGATCCGCCTCCATTTTCACACCCAGCCTTCGCATTTCCGCAAGTCCCCTTGTCATCACCGCCGCCCGGGGATTGAGCCCCAGCCCGAGGCCGTCGATCATTCCCGAGGCAATGGCGATCACATTCTTCACCGCACCGCCCAGCTCAACCCCGATCACATCTTCATTTGTATAGACTCGGAAATACGAACTCGAAAAAACGGTCTGAACGGCTTGGGCCCTTTTCGCGTTTTTAGATGCCACCGCCACCAGCGTCGGTACTCCGCGTGCGACTTCCTTTGCAAAACTCGGCCCCGAAAGAATCACGAGCCGATCATCGGTCATGGACGGTATCACTTCTTTCAGAACACCTGACATGGTCAGGAGTGTTTCGTTTTCGATCCCCTTGGTGGCCGACACCAGGGTGGCATCCGGCTGCAGCGCATCCTTGACCTGAAGCGCCATCTGCCTTGTCACGTGGGAAGGCGTCACCATCAAAACCATTCGCTTGCCACTCACAACAGCGGCAAGATCGTTCGACGGTACGATATTGTCGGAAAGGCGAAACCCGGGAAGAAAAGTAATATTTTCCCGTTTCTGTTCGATCTGCTCTTTTACTTCCTTTTCATAAACCCAGTGATCGACCGGATATCCGTTTTCTCCAAGGAGATTGGCCAAAGCCGTTCCCCAACTCCCGCCGCCAACAACCGCAATTCGACCAATCTGATCCTTCATTCAATTCCCCTCTTGCTTTCTATTCTCCGGCCCCTCCAGCCGGTCAGATCCCGGCTTGTCGGCTATCGAGCACTCGTCTATATGCCTTCCTGAAGTCTTTTTCTACTCATCCTCCGGTTCAGCATCTTCTATTCCGGCACTCTCCTGTTCATCTTCTTCTGTTTCAGCATCCTCCAATTCGGCAACATCTTCCTGTTCGGCCAACCTCGCCGCACCCATCATCCGTTCCCCGGGTTCCATTCCCATCAGCCTGACGCCCTGGGTGTTCCGGCTGATAACCGAGAGCCCTTTAATAGGCATCCGTATAATTTTCCCGCTGTCGGTGATGAGCATTACTTCATCGGTCTCTTCCACCAGGAGAATGGAAATCACCTCTCCGTTTCGTTCGCTTGTTTTAATGGTAATAACGCCCTTGCCGCCGCGTTTCTGGACAGGATATTCGTCAATGCTCGTTCGTTTCCCAAACCCGTTTTCCGTCACGGCAAAAAGGGTCTGGCCGTAATTGAGTACCTCCATGCCGACAATCCGATCGCCCGCATCGATGCGCATTCCCCGGATACCACCGGCGACGCGCCCGGTAGGCCTGACGTCCGTTTCGTGAAATCGGATCGACTTGCCCCAGGCCGAACAGAGAAATACGTTCATGGTGCCGTCCGTGATTCGGGCGGCAATAAGCTCATCGTCTTCCGCCAGATTCAATGCGATAATACCACCGGAGCGCGGCCGGCTGTATGCCATCAGATCCGTCTTTTTCACCAGTCCGGTTTTGGTGGCCATCATGATGTACTGGCCGGGCGTAAACTCCGGAACCGCCAGGACCGTGGTGAGCTGCTCGCCTTCCGTGAAGTCGAGCAGGTTGACTATCGCCTTTCCGCGGCTTGCCCGCCCCGCCTGGGGAATATCATATACCTTGCACCAGTAAACCCGCCCCATGTTCGTAAAAAACAGGAACGTATGATGGGTGGATGCCACAAAAAGCAGCCGGACAAAATCCTCATCCTTGGTACCCATTGCGGTCTTGCCTTTTCCACCCCGCCGCTGACTCTGGTAGAGCGTAATGGGATTTCTTTTGATGTATCCCTCCTGGGAAATGGTGACCACCATATCTTCTTCGGCAATGAGATCCTCCATGGTCAATTCCCGGGTCGCCTCTACAATCTGGGAGCGACGTTCATCTCCGAAACGCATTTTGATATCCGCAAGCTCATCCTTGATAATGCCCAGCACCAGCTTTTCACTGCCGAGAATCTCCTTGAAGCGGGCGATATCCTTCAGTACATTTTGATACTCCTCGATAATTTTGTCCCGCTCGAGACCGGTGAGTCTCTGCAGGCGCATATCCAGAATGGCCTGGGCCTGAATGTCCGTGAGCTTGAATCGATCCATGAGCTGTGATTTGGCTTCGGCGGGGGACGCGGCCTTGCGGATAAGCGCCACCACTTCGTCCAGGTTGTCCAGGGCCACCTTCAGACCTTCCAGGATATGGGCCCGGGCCTGTGCCTTTTTCAGATCAAACCGGGTGCGGCGGATTACAATTTCCTTGCGGTGCAGTATATAGTGCTCCAGCACCTCCTTGAACGTCAACAGTTCGGGGCGCTGGTTGACCACGGCCAGCAGGATAATACCGAAACTCGTCTCCAGCTGCGTGTGTTTGTAAAGCTGATTGATAATCACTTCAGCCATCTGGTCCTTTTTCAGGGCGATGGCGATTCGCATCCCCCGGCGGTCGGACTCGTCCCGGACATACCGAATCCCTTCGAGTTGCTTATGCCGCATCAGGTCCGCGGTTTTTTCGATAAGCCGGGCCTTGTTCACCTGGTACGGCAGCTCGTTCACAACAATCGTCTCCATACCACTCTTCTTGTCCTTTTCGACATTCAGCCGTGCCCGAATCCGGATCACGCCGCGACCGTTTCGATACGCTTCATAGATCCCCCGAGTGCCGTAGATAATACCGCCGGTGGGAAAATCCGGCCCGGGAACATGCTCAAGCAGCTCCCGCCAGGAAATATCGGGGTTGTCGATCAGCGCCGTAACGGCATCGATGACTTCGGAGAGGTTGTGCGGCGGAATGTTGGTAGCCATTCCAACCGCGATGCCGGACGAACCATTGACAAGAAGCAGCGGGACTTTGCCGGGAATAACCGACGGTTCGGTCAACGACTCGTCGTAGTTGGGGTAAAAGTCAACGGTCTCTTTTTCCAGATCCTCCATCAACTCGTGGGTAATCCGCTGCATCCGGACCTCGGTGTACCGCATGGCGGCAGCAGGATCACCGTCCACGGAGCCGAAGTTCCCCTGGCCGTCAACCAACGGATACCGCATGGCAAACCCCTGGGCCATCCGGACGATGGTATCGTATACGGCACTGTCACCGTGGGGATGGTATTTACCAATGACATCCCCCACGATACGGGCGGATTTTTTATACGGTTTGTTATAATCGTTTTTCAGGTCCCGCATGGCATACAGCACACGGCGGTGAACCGGCTTCAGACCGTCCCGAACATCCGGCAACGCCCGGCCGATAATGACACTCATGGCATAATCGAGATACGATTTTTTCATCTCAGCCTCGATGCTGATTTCCTGCTTTTTTTCCACTTCTAATTCGTTGTCTTGCGTCATAGGTTTATCCGATCACATTATGGTTCATTTAAAGCTGCATAATTCTAACAGGTTTAAAACATCTCAACTATCCACGGGCGCCACGAGGTTTCTATAGTTCGCGTAGTATATGTCGGTCAACGTTAAAAAGCCGGTAACCACAAGGGGCCCATAAATGATGCCCAACATCCCGAAAAGCTTCAAACCGCCTATAACCGACAGGAACACGAGAAGCGTATGCATCTGCACCCGTTTTCCGACAAATTTGGGTTTGAGAATATACTCGATCAAACCCGACACCAGCAAATAAAAAATAATAAAGAAAATTCCGACAACAATCCGTCCCTTTAAAAACAGAAGAATCGCCGCGGGAATAAACACAATACCGATACCGACAATTGGCAGAAAAGCGAGGAAGGCCATGACCAACCCCCAAAGGAACGGGGATCTCAAACCGAAAAGGGCAAAAACCCCGCCTCCCAGTATCCCCTGTATAACACCGCACAATCCGTTTCCGACCAGCACGGCCCCGGCAATATCCTTGAATTTCTGGATGAGCTTTTCGTCCTGGTCCTGGGGCAGCGGAGAGAGATCCACGATAAAGGAGATCAGTCGGCCGCCGTCAATGAGCAGATAGTAGGTCACCAGGAGCACAAAGAAAAAGTTGAGCAGAAATTTCAAAATGTTTGAAGCAATGGCACGGGTCTGCTCAAAAATCCAAAGACTCATTTTTTGGGCCACATCCGCGACCGTCCGCTGAAACTCACCGCTGCTCAGCTCAATGCCGAAGTTGGCCAGGTATTCGCTTATTCGGGAAAGAAGAGCGTTTTTCGCCACCAAGTCGCTGATTCGACTTCCTTCGAGAAGCGTGCTGATTTCGTCACTGAGCACTGCACTCTTTGCCGCGTTATACAAGTCGTAAGCCTCTCCTGAAACAACCGTTACAATAAAGAAAATCGGAATGAACAAGATCACGAAAATCAGCAGGCAGGTCAGAAAAGAGGCAAAGGAGGAGCGCATATTCCGGTTGATCAACTGATATACCGGCGTGAATAAACCGGTCACCACCGCCCCTATAATGATAACGGATAAAAAAGGCCATAGAAGCCAGCCAAGCAGGAGAATGGAGATCAGAAACAGGCTCAGAAAAAACCACAGAATTAAGTCTCGGGAACTCCTCTCAGTCATGCGGTGCCTCTATCGATTTGGATTCAAATCGACCGAATTCGAAGCCTGGCCGCGGCCTGATCATCAGGATGCGGGCAAAAAAAATTGCCCGTGGACGGCGCATGGCGTTTTCCAACTCCGGACGGAAAGAAAAAGCCACAGCTGGAATACAGGGAAAGGTATTCACAAGGATTGGAAACAGGGGCCGCTATCGGCTGACCAACCCGCCTGCCAATGCCACTAATAGAACTTCATAGATAAAAACAGGAATGTAACTGTGAAAAATCCCGTATAAAATTCCGCCGCCGACAATCGCCGGTACAGCAAAAAAAATCAAAATCCCCAACCTTCGGCTCACTTCCATGGAACCTAGCCTCCTGTTTCAAATAGATCTTCAGAAAATAGTGTAAAACTTGAATCTTATACCAATATCATCGTATCAAGTAAAGGATAAAATGATGATAGCCCGCTGGCCCGTTGGATAGGACGATGCCTTCTAACGGGTCAACGGGCAAACGGGCGAACCGACTCTATTTTTCAATAATCATGGCCATTCCCATGCCACCGCCGATACACATGGAAACAAGACCCGTGGAATAACCATTGCGCCGCATATTATGGATGCAGGTCACCATCTGTCGGGCGCCGGTACATCCGATAGGATGGCCCAATGAGATGCCGCTGCCCAGTTCATTCGGTTTTTCGGTCTCGAGACCAAGTTCCCGCATACAACCAATGGCCTGGGAGGCAAACGCTTCGTTGAGTTCGATGGTATCGATGTCCGAGATTTTCATGCCGGTGGTTTTCAGCACCTTTCGGATGGCCGGTACCGGTCCCAATCCCATATAAGCCGGATCTAGCCCGCCGGAGGCAAAGGCCTTGATTTTCGCAAGCGGCTCGAGCCCCATCTCCTTGGCTTTTTCCGCGCTCATCAGGATAACAGCGGCAGCCCCGTCATTGATACCCGAAGCATTTCCCGCGGTGACAGTGCCGTCTTTTTTGAATGCCGGCCTGAGTTTTGCCATCTTCTCCATGTTCGTATCCATCGGGCGCTCATCGGTATCTATAACCATGTCTCCCTTCCGGGTTCTGATCACCACCGGAACGATCTCCTCCTTGAACAAGCCGGTTTCAATAGCGGTTCGGGCGCGCTGATGACTGAGAACCCCCAGTTCATCCTGCTCCTCGCGGGAAAGATTATAGAGGCTGGCGATGTTTTCCGCCGTAAAGCCCATATGGTATCCATAGAAAATTTCATACAGCCCGTCGAAAACCATCAGGTCATGAACTTCTCCCACCCCGGTAAGTTCCATTCGATGTCCCCACCTGGCCTTTTGGAGCGCCATGGGGGCACGGCTCATGTTTTCCTGGCCGCCGGCAACAATGACATCCGCCTCACCGGTCATGATGGCCTGGGCGCCCAGCGCAATGGCTTTAAGTCCCGAAGAACATATCTTGTTGACGGTAAACGCCGGAGTTTCCTTGGGAATACCTGCCCGGATCATGGCCTGCCGTCCGGTATTCTGCCCCTGTCCCGCCTGGAGTACGTTGCCCATAATCACTTCATCAACAGCAACCGGGGTTGCGGAAGCATCATAATCGTACGCTTTGGTTTCCAGCTCAACCTGGCCCTGATCCTTCAGTTTGTCCGGCGCCAGCGCCATCACTTCATCACTCGAAAAAGGCCGCAGACCGACCCGTTTAAATACATCCTTCATAACGGTGGCGCCAAGGTCCACCACCGGAACATCCTTGAGACCGCCGCCGAAATTACCAACAGCCGTTCGTGCACCAGAAACAATAACCACTTCCTTCATATTTATTCCTCCTTACGGATGATCGCAAATGCGATTTTTTAATAGAAAATAAAAAATTGGCCGGAGTTCCTCTGAATAGGAGTGATAATACCTTTGAAGAGGTACTTCCGTCCGAATGCCTTCCGATACTGCAAGGCTGATTTTGTAGCATGAAATGGAACTGACGGTCAATACAGCCAATTTCAAAACGTTTTATTCCCTCCGATTTCATCGGAGTCTTTCGTCCGGTTTCCGCATCTGCCGATTCACTTGGCTCTTAGTTTCACTGATGGCGGGAAAATGTTTTGAAAATGGCTCAACAAAAAGGGAATATTGCTTAATATATGGTAAAGATATGATATAATAGAAACAATAAAGCATGCAACTTTGTTCCCCGTTAGAACCTGATCCTCAGTCAGGGTCGGGGCTAACGACCTTTTTCGATTTTGATGTCGTAACCGGAATGTTTCGCTATGCAGGATAGTGGATATCATTTTTGTCGGGATCTGCCGACAGTTCCGAGACCTGATCTCGGAAAGATCCTGGTAACCGGGGCCACCGGATATATCGGCGGCCGTCTGGTGCCGGAGCTGTTGGAACGGGGGTATCAGGTCAGGATCATGGTCCGGAGCCAATCTTCAGCCCATCAAAATCGTTGGCCGAACGCTGAAATCGTGGTGGCGGATGCCCTGGATGTGGCAGGGCTTAGAAAGGCATTTGAAGGAATCCATGCAGCCTACTACCTGGTTCACTCCCTGCTGTTGGGAAAAAGGCGATTTGAATCCGCTGATGTGAAAGGAGCCATCAATTTCAGGACTGCCGCGGAAGAGATGGGGGTTCGGCGGATCATCTACCTGGGCGGCCTGGGGGATCTCAGGTCTACTCTTTCGCCCCACCTGAGGAGTCGGATAGAGGTGGGCACGGAGTTGGGAAAAGGGGAGGTGCCCGCTACCATTCTGAGGGCCGCCATTATCCTTGGATCAGGAAGCGCCTCCTATGAAATTCTAATTAATATTGCCAAGAAGATGCCGATCCTCCTTATCCCTTATTGGACCAGGGCCCTGTGTCAGCCCATTGCCATTCGCGATGTCATCAAGTACCTGGTGGGGGCTTTGGAGCACGATAAAACAATAGGGAGATCCTTTGATATCGGTGGCGGGGATGTGTTGCGCTATGAAGAAATGATCCGGATACTGGCGGGAATGCTGGGCAAAAAAACCCTCAACATTCCCCGTTATTTCTCCGGGATATGGTCCTTCGCCGTAATGGCCAATCTTTTTACCCCCGTACCCTGGCCGATTATCCGGGCGCTTTTGGAAGGACTTCGTAGCGATGTGGTGTGCCAGGACAACACCATCACGAAGCTGATTCCTTTTAAAACGCTGAGTTTCAAAGAGTCTATCATTCGGGCCATGACCCGCGAAGAGCAGGACAATGTACACACCCGCTGGTCGGATGCATATCCGCCGGCCCACAGCCTGGCCATCAAACTGATTGAATTGCCATCCCCCCCCAGGTATATCAAAACCTATTCCCTGCTCACCCCCGTGGACACAGCATCGATTTTCAGTGCAGTCTGCAAAATCGGCGGTACTGAAGGCTGGTTTGAGAATAACTGGATGTGGCATCTGAGAGGCATGATGGATGAGATGCTGGGCGGTGTCGGCATTGCACGCGGGCGACGCAGCTCTTCACGCTTGAGGATGAACGATGTCATTGACTTCTGGCGCGTGGAGGATCTGAAAGAGGATAGAAGATTGCTCCTCAGGGCCGAGATGAAGCTCCCGGGAAAGGCCTGGCTGGAGTTCAATATCAATCCGCGCACTCACCGAAACGAGCTGGCCATTACCGCCTATTTCGTACCCAAAGGCATTTTCGGAGATGCTTACTGGTATATGTTTCTCCCGTTTCATGGCATTATTTTCAAGGATCTGTTGAGGCAAATCGAAAGGAAGGCGGATATGTTCCATTAAAGGGGGATCGTGATACTGACGGTAGCTCCCTTTTGGGGCGCCCCTGTTATATCCATGTGCCATCCGTGCTGTTCTATTATTTGCTTTATAATTGGAACCCCGAGACCGACCCCAAACGTTTTGGTGCTGTATAGCGGTTCAAAAATTTTATCCTTATCCGCCATATCAAAGCCTTTTCCGTTATCCGATATCTCGACAATCAAATGCTCGTTACCTTTGCGACTTACAATGGTAACATATCCCGGCTCGTCGTCACCTTTTTCCTGAATAGACTGATAGGCATTCGTCAATATATTCACAACACATTGAATGAAGCGTTCCCGATCCATTTTGATTATTTCATTTGAACCGAACTCTTTTTTGATCAGGATACCTGTTGGCGGCTCTATTTCCTCAAGTACTTCGTTCATAAAATCGTCAATTTGCGTCGGTTCCAGTATCAGATCGCGCATTCTGGAATAATTCAACAGCTCGCCTATAATCAGATCACATCTGTCAATACTCCTTTCCGCCCTTTCTATGGCCCTCACAATTTTTTTATCCCGGTTTTCCAGGCGCTTCTGAACGTAATAAACGGATGACTTTATCGTACCCAGTGGGTTACGCAATTCATGGCTGACCGTAGCGGTAAGTTTCCCGAGAGTGGCCATCCGTTCACTTTTAACCAGTTCCTTCTGGGCTATTTCCAACCTGGCAGTACGTTCTTCAACCATTCTTTCAAGATGATCCTGGTACTTTTTCAGTTGCTGGTCCGCCCTGTCGCGCATAAGCGTATTTGCGTAAATCTCTGCAACCAATCTGAGTCTCCTGACAAGATCCCGGCTCCATTTCTGCTCATGGGTTAATGTGCCGAAAGTCACGCTCCCCAGCAATGTATCCCCCGAAATCAATGGAAGCATCAGTATCGATTTTGTACCGTCTGCTAAAATTTCATTTTTCCATTTTGTTAGATCCTCGGGCAACCGATCACTTGGTTTTTCCAGTGTTATCGCCTCGCCTTTCATTAGATGGCGTTCAAGCCCATAACTTCCGTCATTGTTTAGTATTTCCGGGATTGAAGGCAACTCGGCCCCGATCATTGGTTTTGTATATTTGCATACAAACCTGTAGGTACTGTAATCTTCTGAATATTCACCTATCGCACATCTTTCAAAATTTAGAAATTCGGATAAGCGTTTAAGCCAGATATCAAGAGAAGTTCTATCTTTTTCAATTCTCACATTTACGAGGGCGGCCGAGAACTCAGAAGTCAACTCCTCGAATTTAAGCCGATCCACAAGTTCCTTTCTTGCCTTGTTCAATTCCGTTACATCCCTTACAAAACTGAAAAAGAACCCTTCACGCTTCGAATGTTGGCTATGGATATCGACATCGAATGTACTGCCGTCCTTACGGACATGCTTGGATTGATGATGAAATATGCTGTCATCTAAAGTCAAAGCGATATCATCATCCACTTTCTCGTCACTTCCCGAGAAATCAATGTCGGATATCTTCATTTTCAGGAGTTCATCCCGCGTATATCCTGACATTCGGCAATACTCATCATTTACATCCAGAATATTTTGATTATAATCTGAAATTGTAAATCCTACACTGGCATTTTTTATGATTGATGTATATTTCTCTTCCAGCATATGCCGGCTTTTTATCTCCTCGATGAGGGCATCACTCGAACGCTTTCGAAGTATGGCGTTGGCAATTATTTCGCCGATCAACCGGATTCTTCTTACAAGTTCATCGGGCCACTCGTGTTCTTCCGTGTAAGTCAAGAAGGCCAGGTTGCCGATAATCTGTTTTTCAGCTAAAAGCGGAACAACAGCAATGGATTTGGTACCGTGGCGTCTTATCACATCTTCGTTGAATATCGTCGTCAAATCCCTCGGTATTTTTTCAACTCTGACGACATTACCTTTCGCCAGGTGCTCCATCATCAATTTAGGCACTTGTACACTTTTATCAGTCGGCGGAACGTCTATATCAGGATCGGTATATACCGCGATGACGTTAATCCTGTTCTCATCCCACAGATATTCATTTAAGATTCCTCTTTCCACACCAAACGCCGCGACAAACTTCTTCATCCATGGGTAAAGCTCTTCATCTATATCTTCCAGCTTCAGATTTATAAGCGCCGCGGAAAATTCGGAAGACAACGCCTCAAATTCAAGTCGTTCCTCAAGATCCTCCCTTGCTATTTTCAACTCCGTAATATCCCGTACAAAACTGCAAATCACCCCTTCATTTTCAAGCAAACTGGCGCTAATCAGGACATTTAGAACTTTACCGTCTTTTCGAATGATGTTTGTCTCTTTGAGTAACTCACCCGCTTCAAAAATCTTATCCTTTTTCTTTTCAACGTCGTCAGGGTCTACCGATATATCCAACCGGTTTAACTTCATACCGGCCAATTCATCACGACTGTAACCGGTCATTTCACAGTAAGCGTCATTCACCTCCACAATATTGGCATGCAGGTCGGAAATCATAAAGCCTTCATTGGCGGTTTTTATTATCGACGAGTACCGTTCCTCCAGCATATGCCTGCGCTTCATCTCCTCGATCAGTGCCTCATGAGCACGCAGGCGCAAAATGGCATTGCCGACAATTTCGGCTATCAGTTTGATTCTCCTGATAAGTTCCTCAGACCATTTCCGTTCTTTTCTGTAATTGGCAAACGCCAGGTTCCCAAACACTCTGTTGCCGGTTAAAAGAGGGACAAGAATAAGTGATTTGGCTCTACTCTTTTCAATAAAGCTTCCCCTTAACATTTGAGGCAGGTCTTTCGGTATTGTCTCCGCCCTGATGATCCCCTTTTCCAGTTCATCTATTTCGCCCTCAGGCGTTTTACGCACATCGGGCACAGGAGGGATACCAACTTCCGAGACTGAATATTGTATCAGGTTGTTTACTGTCTTCTGATCATCTCCATATTCGTTTATGGCACATCTGTCGGCGCCAAAAAAATCAACGATTTTTTTAATCCATTTCCCCAGTTCGTCCTTAACATCATCCGGTTGGATATTTATGAGAGTAGTAGAAAATTCCGAAATCACCTCTTCGAATTCAAGTCGTTCCTCCAGCTCTTTTTTTGCTATTCTTATATCGGTAACATCCCGGATGAAGCAGCAAACCATCTCTTCTTTTTCAAGCAGATTAGCGCTTACGAGAACATTTATAGCTTTTCCGTCTTTTCTGATATGCTTTGTCTCGTGATGAAAAGAGCCGGTTTCAAATATATCATCCTTTTCCTTGTCAACTTTTTCAGGATCTCCTGATATATCCAACTGGTATATCTTCATACCGAGCAATTCATTGCGGCTGTAACCGATCATTTCACGGTAAGCATCATTGACTTCCAGGATATTGGCATTCATATCGGAAATCATAAATCCCACATTGGCAGTTTCTATTATGGATGAATACCGATCCTCCAGCATGTGCCGACGTTCCATTTCATCGATCAGTGCCTCATGGGAGCGTAGTCGCAGAATAGCATTGCCGACAATTTCAGCTATCAGCTGGATTCTTCGGATAAGCTCATCCGTCCATTTTCGTTCTTTACTGAAGCTTGAAAATGCCATGTTGCCAAATATTCTGTTACCGGTAAAAAATGGGACAATAATGAATGATTTGATATTACTTCTTTCAACAGGGTCTCCTCGAAACATTTGAGGCAGGTCTTCCGGTATTTTCTCTGCCTTGATGGTTCCTTTTTCCAATTCATTTATTTCGCCCTCAAGTGTTTCGCGCATATCAGGAATAGAGACATCAATACCCGGAGCCGTATATTGCATCACGTTTCTTACTGTCTTTAGATCCTCTCCGTATTCATTTACCGCACATCTGTCAACGTCGACAAGTTCAGTAAACTTTTCGAACCACTTTCCCAACTCGCATTCAATATCATCCGGTTTGATATTGATAAGGGCAGTAGAAAGCTCCGAAACAACCTTTTCAAATTCAAGTCGTTCCTCCAATTCCTTTTGCGCTTTGTTAAGCGCTTTGAAAGCACGCAGACGCAGAATCGCGTTGGCGATAATCTCACCAATTAGCTTAATGCGACTGAAAACGTCATCCGGCCATTTACGTTCTTTTCTGTAGCCGGCAAATGTAAGATTCCCGATAATTTGGCTTTCCGAGATAAGGGGCACTACTACAAGAGATTTTGTATTATGTTTTTCTATTATCCAGCTTTTAATTGATTCTGGAAGATCCTCGGGTATCTTTTCAGCTCGCAGCATTGTACCTTTTTTCAGCTCATTCATCACGATATCAGGCGTTCTGAGTTCCGAGTCATGCGGAAGAGTCTCGGCAGCAGCGGCAGGATCCGTATAATTTACTATGGCTTCAATCGTATTTTTTTCATAATTGTATTCGTTGACAACCCCCCTGTCTATTCCAAAAAAATCCACAAACCTGATTATCCATTTTTCAAGCTCTTCAATGAGATCATCGAGTTTACTGTTTATAAGAGCGGCGGAAAATTCAGAAGTGAGTTCCTCTAATTCAAGCCGTCTTACGAGTCCCCTTCTTGCCCTGTTCAACTCTGTAATATCCCTCATAAAACTGCAATAACTATTTTCATCGAGGACCGTACTGCTGACATCCAGATCGATCAAACCGCCGCCCTTTTTGATGTGTGTGGCTTCATGATGAGCAGCGCCGGTAGTCGCTAATTCATCTGCTACCCGTTTTGTTTCATCCGAGCTCATGCGAACCTGCAGATCAGAAATTCTTTTAGAATAAAGCTCGGCCCTGCTGTAACCGGACATACGGCAATATTCATCATTTACAAAAAGGATATTGGTTTCGTAATCCGCAAGAAAAAAACCCACATTGGCGTTTTTTAAAACCGTCGAATATTTCTCCTCCAGTATTTTTCTGCGCTCCATTTCCAGAACCAGGCTTTTATGGGAACGTATTCTGAGGATTGCATTTGCTATAATTTCAGTAATCAACTTGATTCGTCGGATGATATCATTCGACCATCTTCGCCTTTTCCGGTAGCAGGCTAACAGAAGGCTTCCAATCACATTGTCACCGGCCGCCAACGGTGCAATAATAATGGATTTGGTTTTGGTTTGTTCAATAACGCCCCCACGAAAATTAACGGGCAGGTCTTCCGGAATTTTTTCCGCCTTGATTAAAATTCCATTACTAATCGTCTTTATTACACCATCTGGTGGACGGTAGCTGTCCAAAACAGGCAGGGTATCAACGCCGGGCAGGGTATAATTCAATAAACAATGGACTGTTTTTCCATCTTCCATAAATTCGTTTACGATACACCTGTCCACCTTGAGAAAGTTGACGAATCGTTCCAACCATCTGTTCAGTTCATTTTCGAGGTTTTCTTCGTGAGTGCGTGTGAGAGAAGCTGAAAATCCTGAAATCAGACTTTCAAACTGAAGGATATTTTTGGGGGGGTGTTTTTTAGCAGCAGATTTTTTTTTTATTTTCCTTTTGGGGGCGGTTTCTAACGACTTTTTGCTGTTGCTTTTTTTATCGGCCATATTTTACCCTGTTATGGAGACATATGTTATATATAAACCATATATGATGAACTTATTTAGAGTCAAGATTCATGATTATCTATATCACCCAACCAATTATTTTTACTATATTTATTTATATGAACCGATCAAACTGGTTTTGGACCAGGCAGCGGCGCCTCACGCCCTCCGGCGCCAGCGCTCGACTTTTCCCTTCAGCTTATCGAAGTGGGTGCCTTTCCAGAATACCTGTTCGCAGTGACGGCATTGATAGAAGCGATCATAATAAAGTTTGGTCTTGGGTTCAAGCAGATGAAAAATATCCGCCTTCGGTGTCTCTTCAACCGGACCGTTGCAGCGAAGGCAGCGTTTGAAGGGGCGGATTTGCGAATACAGATCGAACCGCCGAAGCACCTCCCTGACCTGGACGTCCACAACGCCCGACCGCACCCAGTACCCCCGGGTAACGGTACCCGCCTGAAGGAGATGCCGGTCCCGGGTGAGAATAATTCGGGTCTGCTCGGCCGCGATCCGGACAATCTCCGGGTCGTCGTAATCGTTTCGATAGAGGGTATCGAATCCCAGGAGCCGGAGCATTCGGACCAAACGCCCCAGGTGAACATCAGCCACGAAGGCACTGTTCCGAAGTGGTTTCGGTCTGAGCCGGATAACCGGCGAAATATCGAGGCTTTCAAATACCGGATAGACCGATATCCGGTCCCCATCCCGAAGCCGGTATTCAAAACCGACGGATCGGCCGTTCACCAGAATAAGGTCCACTTCCGGGTGGGGCACTCCGATGGATTCAATAACATGCTTGACACTCGGCGTCCCCTGAAAAGCGTACGGGAACTCCTTTTTGTGTTTCGAGGGGTGAAGAAAATCGTTCAACTCCTCGTAGAACCGGAAATAGGCATGACAGGGCATTGGCATCGGAAGCCCCTTTTCAATCGTTAAAAGAAAAAGCGCCGGAAATCAATAGATCTTCTCGGCGCTTTTTTTGATATCCTGATGCTTCCTGGTGAGAATCCGTATCAGATTAAAATTGACTGCGCTTGGCAATGAATTCCGTTTGAGGGCCAGGACCTGATCCCATATCGGTTTTTAAAGACATATTCAGCACATCTCCCAAAAAAGTGCCGGTGTAATACTGCGTCATATCCGTATCCTCCCATTTGGTGGAAACCTTGAAGGAGAAATCATTACCGTCTATTTTACAGTCTTCCAACGGTATTTTTTTAAATTGAGCGCCCAGGGTGGTCCCTTTAAGCTTGTTGTCTTTTACCCTGAACGTAAATGAAAGATACATGGGCTCTTCTCCCATTCCCGGAACTGATGCGCCCCATGTACCATTCATGCCTCTCTTGAAACCTCTGGCCACGCCCTTCCATTCAGAGGCCTTTTTTTTGTCAACGGGTATACCGAACTGACCTTCCTTGTAAATCTTGCTGAGCATCTCTCCCGAATGTATATGGCCGAGCCTCGCCGCCCCCGCCAGCCATTCCAGGCATACATTCTTGTCCTGTTCTCCTCCCCAGCCCTTCAGGCACATCCCCCCGACATTGTACATCGCCGCCGTATTGCCCATTTTGGCAATATCTATGGATACATTGAGCGCATACCCCCGGGCCTTATCATACCCCTTATTCGCGGCCGCCATTATCAATCTCAACCCTTCATTGAGATCCCTTTCAACGCCTTGTCCATTAACATACATGACCCCCAGTTTGGTCTGGGCCTCGGCATTTTCGGCTTCCGCCAGTGGGGTGAGCAGCGCGTAAGCTTTTTTAAAATCTTCGTTATCCAGTGCGGCTCGTGCGTCTTCGAGCGGGTCGGCATTTGAAAAGGCTGGCAAAACGAAACAGGACACCAAAACGGCTAATAAAAATCTTTTAAAATTCATTTTTAGCTCCATTAATGGCAGGTGGATAGGAATTTGTTTTTTTTAATAACGGGTAATATGCCAGGATTACACCGGTTCGTCAAGATGCGATCGGTACGACACCAGGATACCGCATTTGAGCATGACACTGATGTATTAAAAGATGAACGCCCAACATCGAATAAGGTATTCTGCCGATTTTGCTTGTTTTTTATGCTTTGCTTCACAAAAACGTCAATAAATGACTGCTAATACTATTTTCAACGATGGAGCGAAGCGATTTCCGCATTCAATTACATCTCGTCAGGTTTTTTTCTTTATTGCATTCCATGTCGATATCTCCTCTTATTCTTTCCGCTTCCGCCACCAGGCCAGCCGCTCCCGTATGGTCTTTTCATACCCCATGTCCACGGGTTCGTAATAGGACTCGTCTTTTATTTCATCCGGGAGGTAATCCTGCGCTGCGTAGCCGCCCTCGTAATCATGGGCATATTTATAGCCTTTTCCATAACCGAGCTGCTTCATCAGTCCGGTCGGTGCATTTCGAATGTGAAACGGGACCGGAAGGGTACCGGTACGCTCGACGGTTTCCCGCACTTTTCCGTACGCCTTGTATATGCTGTTGCTTTTGGGGGCCGTCGCCAGGTACACAGCCGCCTGAGCCAGGGCCAGTTCTCCTTCGGGGGGGCCTAGAAACCGGTACGCTTCCATGGCGTCCATGGTAACCGTGAGGGCCCTCGGGTCCGCGTTTCCCACATCTTCGGAGGCGAAACGCACCATACGCCTGGCAATGAAGAGGGGATCCTCCCCGGCCATGAGCATTCTGGCCAGCCAGTAAAGGGCGGCATCCGGATCACTTCCCCGAAGGCTTTTATGAAGTGCCGAAATGAGATTGTAATGCTCTTCACCGGCCCGGTCGTACTGCAGTGCCTTTTTCTGAAGGGCATCCGCCGCCGTTTCAAGGGTAATCAAGCACCGGTCATCTTCGCCGCTACCCGAAGGCGCTTCCGCGACCATGGCGGAGACAACTATTTCCAGGTTGCTCAAGGCGGTCCGTGCATCCCCGTCCGCCATCCGCACCATGTGGGAGAGTGCTTCTTCCGAAGCGGAAAGATCCAGAGCGCCAAATCCGCGACTTCGGTCCGTCAGGGCATTTTGAATGATTTGACCGAGGTCCTCTTCCGAAAGCGCTTTGAGAGTGAATGTGCGGCACCGGGACATCAACGCCGGATTTACTTCGAAAGAGGGGTTTTCGGTGGTGGCGCCGATAAGCGTGATCAGGCCGCTTTCCACATGATGCAGAAAGGCATCCTGCTGGGCCTTGTTGAAACGATGGATCTCATCCACAAACAGAATGGTCCGCTTGCCTTGCAGCCGCAATATTTCCCGGGCCTCATCGATCACCGCCCGTATCTGTTTGACGCCTGACAGAACGGCTGAAAAGTGGAGAAAATGGGAACGGGTCTCCCTGGAAATAATTTTGGCCAGGGTCGTTTTACCGCATCCCGGCGGCCCCCAGAGGATTATCGAAAAAATGCGGTCATTTTCAATTGCCTTCCGAAGTGCGGTTCCTTCACCGACGATGTGCCGCTGTCCGATAAACTCACCAAGATTTAGGGGCCGCATACGATCGGCCAGGGGCCGTGCGACTTCTCCCTCTTTTTGCATATCGAACAGATCCACGGGCTATGCCTTCTTCCGCTTTTCCCGAGCGCCTTTGTTTTTGCCGCTTTTTTTCCCGCCGAATTCGATCCGTCCGGTCCGCTGCCGGAAAAGAAGCCGCAGGGGGGTTCGATCCAGACCGGCCCCCTCTCGAATCTGATTGGAAAGATAGCGTTTGTAGGAAAAATGAACGGCTTCCGGAAAACTTACAAAGCAGACAAATGTGGGCGGTTTCGTCGATACCTGGGTAATGTAATAAAATTTCAAGCGTTTGCCCTTATGCAAGGGCGGTTCGTGTCGTTCCAGGGCTTTCTCGAAGATCTTGTTGAGTTGTCCGGTCCCGATCCTTGTGCAATACTGCTGGTAAACCGATTTAATCAGACCGAACACCCGCCGAACCCGCAGCCCGGTAAGTGCCGACACCGTAACGGAAGGCGCGAAGCTCAAAAACTTGGCTGCCTCCCCGAGCCGTTGCTGGTATTCCTTTGCCGTGCCGGTCTCTTTTTCCACCAGGTCCCACTTGTTCAGAAGCATCACGCAGCCACATCCCCGCTCGTACGCATATCCGGCAACCGCCATATCCTGCTCGGTAATCCCTTCGGATGTGTCGAGAATCACGAGCGCCACATCGCACTCATCCAGACTTCTGAGGGCCTTTATGATTGAAAATTTCTCCAGTTTTTGTGATACTTTTCCCTTTCGCCGAATCCCCGCGGTATCGATAAAGACAAAAGAGGTACCATCCACCTGAACCATGGTATTGATGGCGTCCCGGGTCGTACCGGCCACGTTGCTCACCAGCAGACGCTCTTCGCCCAGGATATGGTTGATCAGAGAACTTTTCCCCACATTCGGACGCCCCACCACCGCGACTTTAATCTGTTCCGAATCCTCCTCCGGCACTGTTTCGGGCAGCTTCCGGATCAGTTCATCCATGAAATCGGGAAAACCATACCCATGCTCGGCGGAAACCGGATAAAGGTTCTCCACTCCCAGGGCATAAAAATCGTGCAGATGCACTTCCAGTTCCAGCCCATCTATTTTATTGACTGCATACAGCACCGGCTTGCTGACACCCCGCAACAATCCGATCAGGTCGGTGTCATAGGGAGAGAGTCCCCCCTTTCCGTCCAGCACCAGAACGATCACATCGGAATCATCCATGGCCTGATGCACCTGTTCGCGAATCTGTCCGGCGAACCCGCCCTCGTCCATATCGGAAAAACCGCCGGTATCCACCAGGGTAAACGCCACGTCATCCCAGGAGGCATCGGCATAATTCCGGTCCCTCGTCACACCGGGGAAATTGTCCACAAGGGCGGACCTGCTCCGGGTCATTCGATTAAAGAGAGTTGACTTTCCCACATTGGGGCGCCCCACCAGGGCAACTATGGGTTTCATTTTGTTCCCGTTCCTAAGTCACAGTTTAAGGGCAGTGCCTAAAATGCCTATAGTGCGCTAAAGTGCCTAAAGTTCAGGAGTCGTTTCACTCCATCTAATTTTTTAAAAATGCAAAACGAACATTCTAGTCTGTTTTTGAGTCAAACCCGACAGACGCACTTGCTTTTCTCTAACACGTTAGAATTCCTCAACTTTAGGCACTATAGGCACTTTAGCGCACTTTAGGCATTCGTTTTTTTGAACTTTAGCGCACTTTAGGCACTGTTGCAATTATCCCAAACCACACCTTATTGCAATGCAAAGCCGTCCGCTAACTGCCCTGTCTTTTCGCACTTGCATTTTTAATAAAAAATTGTCAATGTAGCGGCGAAGCTCGATGGTCGGCAGTATGGCCACAAACAATCCGATTTTAAAAGGAAAAAAGTGAATGACAAACACTATTGAGGAGGCCATTGACGTCCTTAAAACGGAAGCCGATGGCATTCTGAATTTGATTGATCGCATCGATCATAATTTCACCGACATGGTGGATCTTATCTATAAGGCGAATGGACGACTGATTGTCTCCGGCATCGGCAAGTCCGGTATTGTCGGGCGGAAAATCGTCGCCACACTGACCAGCACCGGTACAAGAGCACTCTTCATGCACCCGGTGGAGGCCATGCACGGTGATCTGGGAATGGTCTCCCGGGATGATGTTTTCATGGCCCTTTCATACAGTGGGGGAACAGACGAACTCAACATGCTCCTGCCGAGCATCCGGAACATCGGGTGCAAAATTATCGCGCTCACTGGAAACCTGACGTCAACCCTTGCCAAACACAGCGATATCGTCATCGACGTAGGCGTTCCCCGGGAAGCATGCCCCCTGGGTTTGGCGCCCACCACCAGCACCACCGCCCTGCTGGCCATGGGAGATGCCCTGGCAGTGGTGCTCATCAACAAAAAGCGCTTCAACGCCGGTGATTTTAAAAAATTCCATCCGGGCGGTGCCCTCGGCCAGCGGCTGTCGACAAGAATAGAAGAGATGATGCTCATCGGGGACAACATCCCGAAGGTGTCCATCAGCGACACCATGGAAACCGCCCTTCTGGAGATAAACCGCCTGGAAATGGGAGTCACCCTGGTAGTGGAAAATGACAATACCCTGGTCGGCATAATCACCGACGGGGATATCCGTCGGCTGGTGGCCAAGGAAAAATCCCCCTGCCAACTCAAGGTCAAGGAGGTAATGACCCCGACCCCGCGCTCCCTGTCTCCGGAATCACCGGCCTACGATGCCCTGAACCTGATGGAAAATCATCAGATTACAGTTCTCCCGATTACCGATGAGACGGGTAAAATCCTGGGTATTATTCATCTTCACGACATTCTGGGAAAAGGTCAGTTCAAATTTAACGGTTGTTGAACCCAAAAAAGGGGGAAGACAATGGACACCGAAACGATTGAAAACCGGATTCCGACCCTTGGGGAAGCAAAAATCCCGTCACCCATGCATAAGGATGCCAACGATTCAAACCCGGCGGTCTTTGTATCCGATGACGAACGGGTCCTGATCGATGTCGATCTGAAGCGGGTGTCTGACACCATTCGGAAGGGCGAGACACCGCAATCCTTCGAACTGGGCGGTCCCCGGGAAAACATCTATTTCGATCCAAGCAAACTCAGGTGCGCGGTAGTGACCTGCGGCGGCTTGTGCCCCGGTATCAACGACATCATCCGGGCGATTGTTCTGGAGCTTTACTACAGATATGGCGTAAAAAGCATTTACGGCGTCCGCTTCGGCCTTCAGGGATTTATACCACACTATCGTCATGATATCATGGAACTTCGTCCGGATACCGTAGTGAATATACTTGAACAGGGGGGAACGATACTCGGATCTTCCCGGGGGCCCCAGCCCATCGATGAAATCGTTGACAGCCTGGAACGGATGAATGTCGGCATCCTCTTCATGGTCGGCGGGGACGGTACACTCAAGGCTGCAACCCACATTTCAGATGCCATCCTCGAAAGAGGCCTTAAAATCAGTGTGGTGGGAATCCCCAAAACCATCGATAACGACATTCATCTGGTATCCCGCTCTTTCGGTTTTCATACGGCAGTGGACGTGGCGACCAGGGCCATCATTGCGGCCCATAACGAGTCGGAGGGATTTCCCAACGGCATCGGCCTGATCAAACTCATGGGACGATACTCCGGGTTTATTGCCGCGACAGCAACCCTTGCCCAGCAGAATGTAAATTTTGTCCTGATCCCGGAAGTCGACTTCGATCTGGACGGGCCCAGGGGGTTTCTGGCGGCGCTGGAGGAGAGAATCAAACTCAGGGGCCACGCGGTAATCGTCGTGGCGGAAGGCGCCGGTCAGAAATTCTTCGAAAACGAAGATCGGAACATGGACGAATCCGGGAACATAAAACTCAAAGATATCGGGCTTTTCTTGAAAGAAAAAATATCCGGCTATTTTAGAGAAAGGGACCATCAGTTCACGGTCAAGTATATTGATCCCAGCTATACCATTCGCAGCCTGCCGGCCAATGCCAATGATCATGTGTTCTGCAGTTTCCTGGGGCGGGACGCCGTTCATGCCGGAATGGCCGGCAAGACAAAACTGCTCATCGGACGATGGAATGAACACTTCGTGCATGTACCAATGAGCGCTTCCGCCAACAGGCGAAAGCAAGTCGATGCCAATGGTAAACTCTGGCGGGGCGTCCTGGAAGCCACGGGGCAGGGATCACTGAAGAACGATTAAGCAGGGCCAATTTCAAAACGTTTCCCTGACATACGGCATCGGGAAATGTTTTGAAACCGGCTTCGGGCTATTCCACTTCCAGCCACATATCCGCCTCATTCCCGCAATGGCTGCAAACAGACCGGCCCTGAATCCTTTCCTTCGATGAGCTGTCATCCGCTTTTTTTTCGTTATCTACGGGCTCGGGCAGCACAACATTCCGCCCTTCTTCCAAAGTGCAGGTAACCTGCATCTCGGCTTCATTTCCACATTTTTCACACTTGCACACCTGTTGAAATGTTCTCTCGGGCATATTTTTTTCCTCTTCTCTCTTCGTCTATAGTTGAGTTGTTTTTTTGTGTACTCCGTTTTTAAGCGGGCTGTACAAATACGCTCGTATTTTAAACCGACCCGGAACAAAAGACAATGATCTTTTCCGCCACCCGGGCCGCCATTGTCTCCGATACCTGCGAGCCTTCTATCTTGGCAAGCTCATTGACATCCGCGGCGACCACCTGTTTTTCTCTCCCCAACGCCTGTATCAATTTGACAAGCTGGCGATAGGTCAATCCCCCCGGTTCGGGTGTACCGGTGCCCGGCATTTCCGAAGGATCCAGCCCGTCAAGATCGACGGTCAGATATACCTCCTCCGGCAACGCGTCGAGGATGTCATCGATCCAGGAATAATCCAGGGGATCAATACGGTGGGCGTAAATAGGATTCAGCCCGTACGCGGTAACCACTTCGTGCTCTTCCTTTGAGACCGCCCGGGTCGCCACCGATACAACGGGGCCGACACCGGCCTCCAGCACCCGGCGCATAACGCAGGCATGATTGTAGCGACTGCCGTTCCATTCATTTCTCAAATCGAGATGCGCATCTACCTGCAAAACACCCATCCGGGTCCAGATTTCAGAAGCAGCCAGGATCGGGCCAATAGATATGGCATGATCCCCCCCCAGGGATAAAAGAAACTTCTTATCTTCGAGAACGGCCTTCGCAGCCGACTTCATCTTCATGACACATGCTTCCGGCGGCTCCGAAAAATGCATGGGCGGCAGGGTATGAATGGGAAGTTTCCCCCATTCAACAAGAGCTTCCTCATCGAACTGCTCCAGTTGCTCGGAAGCAACGGCGATATGGTAGGGACCTTCGCCGCTGCCGATGCCATAAGAGGGGGCCTGCTCGTAGCAAAACGGAAGTACTACAATTCGAGCGGTTTCAAGTTCGGGATGCTGTGCATCCGGCCCCCCGAACGGGATCATCGTATCCATGTCGTTCGGGCTCATATGCTTATGTCTATCTCCTTCGCTACCCTCCGGGCCGCCGCCCGGGGGTCCTCGGCATCCCGTATGGGACGCCCTATCACAAGGTAGTCGGCGCCGTCACGGATCGCCCCCGCGGGAGTACAGACACGCTGCTGGTCATCTTTTCCCACGTTTTCCCAGGATGGACGAATGCCCGGTGTAACACATAGAAAATCCTTCCCGCAAGCATCCTTGATCTTTTTGACCTCAAGTCCTGAACAGACAACGCCGCTCAAACCGGCCGCCTGGGCCATGGCGGCTCGTTTTGCAACAAGCGCATCGATCTCCATATGAAAACCGGCATCCCTGAGATCTTCTCCGGAAACACTGGTCAGCACGGTTACACCGAGAATGCGAACCCGCCCGCCGCCACCCGAAACGGCAGCTTCCATCATGGCAGAGGATTCACCACAGTGAATGGTGGCCAGGTCAACACCCAATTCAGCCACGGACTGCATGGCACGCGCCACGGTCGCCGGAATATCATGCAGTTTTAAATCCAGAAAGATACCGGCGGAACTCTCGTCTTTAATATATCTGATAATTTCAGGTCCGGATCGGATAAACAGTTCAAGCCCCACCTTGAACATCCCCACATCCGAAGATAATTGAGAGATAAATGGTTTTGCCTCCGCCAGCGTCGGTACATCGAGGGGGAATATTATGTAGTCTTTTGCCTGTCGCATTTTTCATCCTATGTTTTGATTGGCAAAATCTTGTCGCTCATTAAGAAAGAGCGTACTAAGGTTTCAGGTGTCAGGTGTCAGGGATTGGAAAAGCCGTGCCGACTGAAACCTGACACCTGTCGAAGATCCCGGCGTCGGGAATACCTTAAAAGTGATGTTTCTGATCAAACCGGGTGCTTCAGCTCCCGGCGGCTGTGCTGACCTCAGACCTCCGGCCTCAGACGTCCGACCTCCGATCTCGGACTTCCGATCTCTGCCTATTTACCATACTGCATTTCAATCCACTTCATATACTCCCCGCTCCTGACATGTGTCACCCACTCCCTGTTGTCAAGATACCACTGGATTGTCTTCCGGATACCGGTTTCAAATGTTTCCGACGGTTCCCATCCCAGTTCCCGGTGCAGTTTCGAAAAATCGATGGCATACCTTCTGTCATGGCCCGGCCGGTCCTTCACAAAAGTAATAAGGTCCCGTCGCGATGGTTTTCCGGATTCGGGCAGAATCTCATCCACAATGTCGCAGATCGTGGTCACCACTTCGATATTTTTCTTTTCGCATCGGCCGCCAATATTATAGGTCTCCCCTGCCCGTCCGCGCTTCATAATTTCCCACACCGCCACGCAATGATCCCGCACATAGAGCCAGTCTCGAATGTTCATGCCGTCGCCGTAAACCGGTAGCGGTTTTCCTTCATGGGCG
Source organism: Desulfobacterales bacterium (assembly GCA_963677545.2). GTDB lineage: Bacteria > Desulfobacterota > Desulfobacteria > Desulfobacterales > JAFDDL01 > JBECKW01. Next base: position 145,566 of record CAXXKH010000033.1, read on the forward strand.
TTGAGAATCACAAGCGGTATCAGCTTCTCGGGAAACTGATAGGGGCCGTAGTTGTTTGAGCAGTTTGAAATGGTGGTGGGAAGACCATATGTTTTATGGTATGCCCGCACCAGATGGTCTGAACCCGCCTTGGAAGCAGAGTAGGGGCTGTTGGGTCGAAACGCCGAGCTTTCCAGGAAATATCCGTCCACCCCCAAAGAACCGTAGACCTCATCCGTGCTGATGTGGTGGAAACGCTCAAGAGGTTTCCGGCATCCCCTTGCCGCCTCCAGAAGAACAAAGGTTCCCATCACGTTCGTTTGAACAAAATTCTCCGGCGACGCGATGGATCTGTCCACATGGGACTCGGCCGCGAAGTTGCAGACACTGTCGACTTGATAATCATCGAATATCCGGGCCATCTCCTTCGGGTCACAGATGTCCGCCCGGCAAAAAACATAACGCGACGGCCACTTGTCTTCCACACCGGAGAGGTTTTCCATGTTTCCGGCATAGGTCAATTTGTCCATATTGATAATGCGGCCCCCGAAATCCGAATCCTCGAGCAGATACCGGATGAAATTGGCCCCGATGAATCCGCATCCCCCCGTCACCAGCACGTTTTTCATAATTCCCCCGCCGTTTGAAATTCACCGCTCCCATTCCCGTGATAACAACAAAGCAAATAGAGATTCAGTAACGCCGGAAACATACCGCAATTTGATAAACCGATAAAGGCATTTTGTTAAAGGCCGAAGACAGGCCTCATTTTTTTCCTTAACCCTGCCTAAAAAGTGTTGCAATATATTTATTTTTGTGTTTAGTTTTATTAACTTTACTGAAAGAGGTATCCATGAAATCTTCCGCCTTCGACATATTCCTGAAACGGGTTTTTGAGTCAACAGGGATCAGCTCCCAAGCCGAGCTGGCCGAGGCGCTCGATATTAACCGGTCAGCAATCAGTCAAGCCCGAAGAAAGGATACTATCCCCTCCAAATGGCTGCTTCAACTCTTCCGGGCTTACGGCCTGAATCCGGATTGGGCTGAAACGGGTGAGGGGCAACCGTTTTTAAACCAGTCGTCCCGGGATTCCATCGATTTTGTGCAGATTCCCAAGGTAAATGCCAGGCTTTGCGCAGGTGACGGTTCTTTTGAAGTGGGAAACAACATCCAGGGCTTTTTTTCATTTCAGAAGCACTGGTTGCGGGGTAAGGGCAGTGCTGTAAAAATGGTGCTCATGGATATCTTTGGAAACAGCATGACGCCTGAAATGAAGGATGGTGATACAGTCCTGATCGACCAGTCTCAGATAAATATTTTGTCCGGAGCAATCTATGCCGTGGGGGTGGAAGATACAATTATGGTCAAACGGGTCGAAAAACACCCGAACGCCCTGGTGCTTCTCAGTGACAACAAAGACTATGCACCGATTTATCTGAAGGATCAGGAAGCCGCGAATATCAGAATGATCGGAAAAGTTATCTGGATTTGTCGAGAACTTAAATAATAACTGGAAACGGCTATATTTTTTTAACCACGATGTTAACTTTTATAAACATTGAGTTTAGTTTTATTCATCAAAGGAGCAACCAATGGAACGTACTGCAGCAGTTTCAGCCGAATGTCTTTATGTAAAACGGAATGTACGACGGGAAATTATAGATAAAAAAGCGGTCTCAATTTTTGTGAACATCCTGAAAGATTGTCTCACGCTATCCGCTGTAATCCTGATCGGTGCGGTCCTGACGGTTCTCCTCGGTTCATAGCACTATCTCCGAACAAGAGGAGAATCCAACTCCTCAATAAAATAACTCTGGCCTGAAGGAATACCCCACTGCCCGCTTCCTGAAAAAGGCCGGGAGTACCAACCATAGGGATGGTAGGTTCTTGTGAGAATCAGTTCGTCCTGTGCCCGGGTCATGGCCACGTAAAGAATCCGTCGCTCCTCTTCACGCTCCTGGTCGGATCCCATACTTCGCGTGTGGGGATACATTCCCGGCTCCACCCGTATCAGATAACACACCGGCGCTTCGGTTCCCTTGGCGCTATGAACCGTGGTGAGGGTGACGACATCATCCATATCTCCTATCCCGGCGGAGGAAACGGAAATGGGATCCAGGGTATATGTCTCCATAAACCCTTTCAGACTTCTGTGCTTCTCCGCCAGCCGTACGAGAAGTGAAAAGTCCCGGAGCCGGGCTTTCCAATTGTCATATCGCTTTTCCATCAACGGCATCAAATGCCTTGCCGCCTCCTCGAGAGCAACTGTCGGATGATCGCAATGCTCCCGGACAGCCTTGGGAGGATCGGTAATTTCCGTCCGCCCCTTGAGAAGCACAAGCAGCTTTTCTATCGCTTCGTCGGTATCGTTCTCTTTTTTAATGCCATTGATAAGACGGGCGGCTGTAACATCACCGATCTTTGGCCAAAGCGTGAGATAACGGGCCCAGGCCAATTCGTCCCGGTGATTGTCCGCCGCACGCGCAAGACACAGCAAATCCTTCACATGTGCTGTCTGCAGAAGGCTTGTGCCCCCTACGAACTGATACGGGATGTCCTTTTCAACCATATAAGATTCTACTGCCCGTGACCCATAAGCGGTCCGTGTGATAACCATAAATTCTTTCCAGGAATGACCGGCCCGGCGGCGCTCCAACAGGTCCGCCGTCACCCAGTCAGCCTCTTCGAACTCACTGCCAAAATCCTTTAAAAGCGGTGTACTGCTCTCTTTTCTATGTGCTGTAAGATTCTTATTGTATTCAATACCGGAATCGTTCAGCAGCCAGTTAGAAACATCCAGAATCCCCTGGGTAGAACGATAATTTTCCTCAAGCCGGAGCACAACGGCATCCGGAACACGATCGGCAAATGCATGTACGTTTCGAAAATCCGCCCCCCGGAATGCATAGATGCTCTGTGCATCATCCCCCACGCAAAAAAGGCGGGCCGGTTCCCGCATCCCTTCGAGTACCTGCCACTGGAGCGGATTGGTGTCCTGCATTTCATCGACCAGGATATGATCATAGAGTTGCCGGATCGTCCGATTCAATGCCGAATCACTGTGGAGCTTATTTGAAAAACGATAAAGGATGTCATCGTAATCGAGGTATTGACTCGCCCGCTTCCGGTGTTCGAAGGTCTCAAAAACCCGGCAGATACGTTCGATGGTTTCCATGTCGTAATCGGTGAATGTTTTCAGATAGGATTCCGCCGCCTGCAGGGTATTTCTGGCATAGGAACAGAGGTTGACAAGTTCCGAAGCCCTTGGAAAATCTTTTCCTTTTATTTTATAATCCCCGCGGATAAGCCGCATCAATTGAAGCTGGTCGTCCCGGTCGATTATCGTCGCCCCGCCGATGTCAAAGGCCTCCGGCATCCGGCGCATGGTACGGAGACAAAAATGATGGAACGTGCCGGCCATCAATCCTTCAGCCGGTTTCCCGATCATCTCGCGCAACCTTCCGGTCATCTCATGGGCGGCGCGCCGCGTAAACGTCAGCAATAGAATCCGCCACGGCGGAACGCCTCCGTCTATAAGACGGGCGGCCCGGGCGATAATCGTTCTGGTTTTACCGGTACCTGCTCCGGCCAGCACCAGTACATGTCCGTCATCGCAGGTAACAGCACGCAGCTGTTGTGCATTCAATTCCATGTCACTATCTTAATGTCATGAAGCGTTGGAAAATAAAGCGAAAAAACACCCCTCCCGCCGATTTATCAACTGTTTATTTGCACAGTTTGTGAATCGTCGGTGCGTGCCATCCACCCTTTCCTGAAAAGGTAGGAATTTTATTATCATCCAGATATTGAGCGATTTCCTTGTAGGTTTTTCCCTGCTCACGTAAGGACAAGGCGATCTTGCGAATTTCTTCATGTGTGGAGCGTAAGGGCTTCTCTGTGGATTGGTCCGCATCCGCCTTCACCGAAGGCTCTTTTTCCCCGGACGTTTCAGCAGCCTCCGCATGTAATTCGGGTGTATCCGCGGAAGCTCGCGATGAATCCCCCGGGACTTCAGGTGCTTCGCTCTCCACTGCGTCCGACGATGGTGATACCGTCTCGGCCTTTTTCCTTTTTATCGGCGAAATTCCGGCGCCAAGTAATGACTGAAGGGCATCCGCGATATCTTCGAGCGCATGGATCTTCCGGTTATCGTTTTCAGCAAGCTGTTTCTGGTTTTCAGCAATGGTCTCCAGGAGTGTTTTTATTTCCGCGGAATGCTCCGACGCATCATATCGCTTCTGGTACGGCCGGCGCTGAGTGTTCGGACCGCGTCTGTCCGGTCCTCTGTAATTTTGCTGGCCACTTTGTCTGCGGTTCCGTTTGTCGGATTCTCTTCTTAAATTATATAAAAAATCGTCCATTTACATCCTCCATACTTAATCATTTTATTCGGGCACCCAATAAACGGGGGCAATTGCAATTTGCCGTCTATACCGACACTTCGGCTCATATAGCCGATTTTGCGTAGAAGCGGTCAACCCGTCTCCTGTTTCTTTAGGATACAGCGATAAACGCTTTCGACGGGCGGTAAACGCTATGTGCCCTGGAAGTTTCGTTGACGCAAGAACTCAGAAAAACCCTATCAAAGAAAGCGGATGGCAATCAAATCAGACCCTCTCCATCAGCCGCCGAAGGCATTACAGAATGTATCGGCAGCTTTGTTAAATGCTTGAGGCTTCGGGTCAGGCTGGTGTCATCGTCTCACGAGCAATTTATATAGATTATATATAATTAAAACGTGTGTGTCAAAAGGAAATCCTCGTCACCCAAATCTTTCCGGATTCCCAGCCGGGTGAGAGCAAAATCGTACCGGACCGGATCTTCAGGCGTCAACCGTTTAAACCCGTCAGTAATTTCCATGGCAGTGCGGATATCTGCCTGTTTTCTAACGGTAAGCCCAAGTTTCTGACCGATCCGATGCATATGCACATCCAGTGGTATGATCAATAAGGCGGCTGGGATCGCTTCCCAGCCGCCCGGATCGACGGCATCTTTCCGAACCATCCACCTCAGGAACAGGTTCATCCGCTTGCAGGCGCTTCCCCGATCCGGCATTGGCAGCAGATGCCCGATATCACCGCCGGCCGCGTCGTCGATCAGACGACAAAATCGAGACATGGAAGGCAAAACAGTATCGTGATCCGGATGAACAAATCCCAGAAAAGCCTGGTATAAAGACCCGTATTGTTCCAAGCTTCCTTTCATCCCGGTTAGTAAACGGGAGATCTCTTTTCCGGTAGCAAAACGATAGACAAATCCTTTATAAGCCGACTCGATCTGAGCCGGAGATGATTCCATTATAAAGCGGTATGGCGATGACCCCATCCGTTCCAGTATGACCGAAACACTCCTCAGAATCTGGGCGACTCTGCCATAGGCGAGGGCGGCCGCTACCATACCGACCAGTTCCCTGTCCTTCAGGTCAGGATATCCGTATAGAAACTCAAGGGGATCGGGATGAACGAATTCCCGGCGGTTGTATTTTTTATACAGTGATTCTAGTTTCTGCTTTTGGACCATATTCTCAGTTATCATGCACCCCTTATTATTCTTCCCTTTCCGTTTTCACCCGAACCCGCCCGCCTTCTGTAATGAAGGTAACCGCGCCATGTTCGGCGGTCGTTAAAATACGTGCATCCAATTGTTCATAGCGGTCACGCACGTCGGGAGTAAGCGCACCGAACCGGTTGTTCCATCCGGTTGAGGCAACAATAATTTCAGGTTTTACTGCTTCAAGAAAAAGCCGGGTACTTGAAGACCGCCGCCCATGGTGCGGCGCCACCAGCACCCGGCTGGATAACCTGCCGCCGGATGTCGCAACCAGTTCTCTTTCTCCGGCAGACATAATATCACCCGGAAATATAAATGACACCCCTTCAAACGTAATCCTGACAACAAGGGAGTTGTTGTTTCTGTCCCTGGAAAGTCCCGTCCCATCCTTTCCCTTGAACCCGGAGAAGGGGTATAGCACTTCCACGTCCGCTTTCCCCATGGACCAGCTCCGGGGCAGCCGATTGAAATCCGGCATCTCTATCCCTTTTTCCCGGACCACCGACATCAATGTTGCATATCCCCGTGTCTCGGCGGGCTCATTGTTTGACAGAATACGTGCCACATGAAAGTGCCGGGAGATATAAATGAGTCCGTTCAGGTGGTCACTATCGGGATGTGATAGAAAAGCAGTCCGGACCGTCCGTATTTTCTTTCGCCAAAGCAACGGCGCTACAATCCGGTAGCCGACGTCAAAAGACGCATTGTCCGAGAAGCCGCCGCCGTCAAGCAGCAATACTTCCCCTCCGGGCATTTCAACCACCCCCGCGCTCCCATGTCCCACATCGACAATGGTTACTCTCATTTGTTTTGACCAGAAGCGCTGGTAGCTCCAATATAGAGAATCCAGCACAATCCCGGCAACAGCAATTGCGACAACCACCACGGCAAAACGAAGACCGCCTTGCCGCGATATGGAACGTTTGGGTATTTCGTCCCGCCTGTTTGAAATATGTGCATGTACCAAACAGCCCCCGGCTGCCAGAAGACAATAGTAAAGGATGATTTCAATACAGGATGGCGTAACGGTCTTGACGGATGCAAACGGAAGCAATGCCGTCAGATGTACCAGAGGAAGCACCTTTGAAAGAATGATTCCGCAGAGTTTCAGTCCCCAGGCTGCTAATGAGGCATTCAGCGGATAGACAAAAATGGAGAAGAGGCCCAAAGGTACCACTCCGAATCCAATTATCGGGATGAACACAAGATTCGATAAAATACCGACAAGCGAAGTTTCATTAAAATAGTAGAGTACCAGCGGCAGTGTACCCAATATTGCCGCCAGGGAAACCGACAGAGCTGCCGTAATCCGTCTCAATAGGGTTCGCCATACCCCTTCAGAAGATAACCTGTCACGTCCGGAGATAAGTGAAAGCCCCAGAACAATGGTTACAACCGCGGCAAAAGAGAGCTGAAAGGAAACGGCAAACAGGGATGGCGGCTGAACAATCAATATTGTCAGGGCGGCGACCGCCACCGAATTCAGCGTATCCTGTGGCCTTTCAAGAAAAAAGGTCGCCAGGAATACCGTCACCATAATTACAGCCCGCTGTGTTGACGGAGACATTCCGGCAAGCAGCCCATAATACCAGACCGCCAGCAATGCCGGGACAACCGCGCTCTTTTTCGTCCAGGCCCTTCGAAGAAGCCCCGGAAGGAACCCGAAACCGCGTGAGAAGATAAAAAAGACTACCGTGGCCGTCAACCCCACATGCAGACCGGATATGGCAAGCAGGTGCCCGATCCCGGTTCGTTGAAAATCCTCCCTGAGGGAATCAGAGACAGACGCTTTGTCTCCCAACAAAAGTGCTTTTAAAATATCACCGGTATCACCGGGCGACACTTCCTCAATCAGCGATGCGACCGATTTTCGTACTGGTGATATCACTACTTCAAGCCCGACCGGAATCGAACGCTCCCGTACTTTTACGCTCTGCCCCTGGCCGGTAGCCGATGCCCATATCCCCTTGAGCGCCATATAACGGTTGTAGTCAAACCCGCCGGGATTCCGAAAACTTCGAATCGGTTTGATTCTTCCGATGAATGAGATACGGTCTCCCACATTTAAAAGTGGCTCCCGGCCGGATAGTGAAACCCTGAGTTTACCGGTCACCTTCTTTCGAGATGATTCCCCCCCCAATGCTTCCGTTTGAATGATAAAACTCTGCCGAAATCCTGCCGCAACTGGGACTGTCTCAATCACACCGGTAATAAGCGCCTTGTGGCCGGTGGCGAAGAACCGGATGTGTTCGGAGGGAAGCCGAGGCGCCATCCAAGGCTGAATCAGTAGATATCCCAGACAGACAAACAGAATAATCGGAAGGATCACCGGTGATTTCTTCCTTAATATAAAGAAAACGAGACACACCCCGCAGGTAGCCGCGAGACACCACGCCGCCAGCCGCTGATCCGGGATAATCTCGCCGAGCAAAATGCCCGCTATCATAGCCAGAGTAAGTGGAATAATTGGTCGATGGTAATAAGTCATGATTATCCAATTAAGAAAATCAGAGTGCGATGAGACTATGGTGGTAATGCAACTTCTATCCATTACTAAGGCAAGAATCTTAAGTGACGGGGCACTGATTTTCTTTAGGAGCTGTTATGTGCAAGTTCGAGACGGTGAAAGCTGATTATCATCACGGCCAGGCGGATTAAGAACCACCAAAATAACAGTAGCTTTACCGATTTACTTCAAATGGATTTATCACTTATCCTTCAGGCTTTCACACGCCGAATCGCGGCGCCCAACCGCGCGAATTTCTCTTCCATAGCCTCATATCCACGGTCCAGATGATATACCCGGTTGACTTCCGTGGTTCCTTTGGCAACAAGCCCCGCGAGGATGAGACAGGCACTCGCCCGCAGATCGCTGGCCATCACCGGTGCACCGGAGAGTTCCGGGACACCCCGGACCATTGCCGCATTTCCCGAAACGGTAATATCGGCACCCATCCGCTGGAGCTCACTTACATGGATAAAACGGTTTTCAAAAATGGTCTCGGACACCAGACTGAGCCCTCCGGCTACAGACATGAGCACCATAAACTGGGCCTGCATATCGGTAGGAAACCCGGGATACGGAAGGGTTTTGAAATCGACACTGCTGATCACATCGGCGCCTTTGACCCTGATCTCACTCTCCCCCACGGACACATCGGCGCCGGTTATTCGAAGCTTATGGATCACTGCCTGCAAGTGTGAAGGATCGCATTTGTTAATTTTCACATCCCCACGGGTCAAAGCCGCGGCCACCATAAAGGTACCGGCTTCGATACGATCCGGAATAATCGAAACGGACACGGGGTTGAGACGCTTTACCCCATTGATAGTAATCACGGCTGTCCCGGCGCCTTCGATATCCGCCCCCATCCGGTTGAGCACATCAGCCAGGGCAACCACCTCAGGCTCCCGTGCTGCATTTCTCAGCACCGTTTTCCCTTCAGCCAGCGCTGCCGCCATCATCAGGTTCTCGGTACCCGTTACGGTGACCATGTCCAGATAAATCTCAGCACCTGTCAATTTCTCCGCGCTGGCTTCAACATATCCGTGGCTCAGTTCTATGGTGGCCCCCAGATGCTGAAGCCCCCGGAGATGCAGATCGATGGGGCGGGCGCCGATGGCGCATCCTCCCGGAAGAGAAACCTTGGCTTTTTTAAGCCGCGCCACCAATGGACCAAGCACCAGGATGGATGCCCGCATTTTTCGAACAAGTTCATAATCCGCTTCCGGGCAGCAAAGCCCGGCGGCATCGATATCGACCCTGTGGACATCTGTTTCAACGGAAGCTCCCAGTGCCGTAAGAAGCTCTTTCACACTATCGATATCCCTGAGCATAGGCACATTGGTATAAGTGCTTTTCCCTTCCGTAAGCAGGGATGAAATCAGTATCGGCAGGGCGGCATTTTTGGCGCCGCTGATCATCACTTCCCCTTCGAGCCGTCGTCCGCCTTCAACAAGAATTTTGTACATTTGAACCTCTCAAACAAAAACGGCGCCCCCAATACCATGAGAAGCGCCGCCGGAAATCGAATTCAGTCGGTATCAGTGATGATGCGATCCTTTGCCCTGGGCCGTATCATAGGCGGCCTTGCCAATGCAGTAGGCCAACCCAAGCCCGATAATGGACAGCGCATACCACAACCCGCCGTGGAATACCAGATGGCCTGCATCCCAGAGCCATTCGAAAGAAAATGGTAACATGAACTACCTCCTTGATCAGGTCGTGGAATCGACGACCGGGTTGAGTTCCCGCTCCTGGGGGAAAATCGGCAGATACCGATAAGAAATCATAATAAGAATCACTCCGTAAGCCACCGGGAGGATCGTCGTAGCCACCTCCTGCCAGCTCGGATAATAGAGCACCCACTTATCGAATGTCATCACCGGCGCCGCAAGAACCTGCAGAACCATCACCCAACGGTTCAGGCACACACCGATGGAAGCCAGGATCACTGCGGTGAAAAGAAGACCGGAACGCTCCCGAAGCGGTGTTACGGTCAGGATAACCGCTGGCAGGACACCACAGATAATGATCTCGGTGAAAAGGATCCATGGCCCGTAGAGGGCATTGTTGGAATAAAAATCCATAAAATTAAAACCTGCTGCCGGTGCGGTCTTGAAAGCCCACCAGAGCGTATCGGCAATTTTGGCCACCAGATATGTAGCAAGCATCCATCCGGCGATTTTGGCGAGTAATTGAACCACCTCCGGTTTTACGAGTTGCTTCCCGGTAATCTTTTCAGTCAGTCGTGTTATAAAAATTGTAAAACAGGGGCCGCAGGCAGCGGCAGACCAGGTAAACAGAAAAAAAGTCCAGGGCCAGATCAAGAGTCCTTCCCGATACCCGAAGGGGCGGCCGTATAGCACACCCGCCACACCGCCCAGGGAACCTTGATGGAAAAAAGAAAGAAAGGCGCCGGTGGCGGCGAACACGACCATGATCTCATGGAAGTTGTGACTCAGGTTATGAAAGAACGGCACTCTATCCACCTGCCGGTTTTCCAGAACCAGGGGCAGGTACTCAATGCACAGCACGCCGAAATAACAGGAAAGGCAGAAAGCCACCTCGGTGAGCATGGAGTGGACGTTGGCATGCCAGAAGATGAACCATCCCCGCATGGGCTGTCCGACATCCATACCGAGGATAAGCAGAGCGGAACTGTAGCAGATGAAACCGATGAGGACTGCATAATTGACAATGTTCTTCAGTTCCTTCTTACCGATGACATACCTTAAAAGACCGGTAAAAAAGGCGCCGCCGCCCAGGGCGATAACGGCAAGGTCCGCCCAGATCCAGAGCGCAAATCCGTAGTAATCATTCATGTTGGTCTGGTTCAGACCTTTGAACCAGCACAGCAGCATGGCGTAGACACCCCATAACGCCACCGCGCCGGAGATCGCCAGTGCCAGCAGGAATTTCCAGGTGGGGCAACGCTTCACCCCCTCAGGTATTAATGCGGAATCTATCATTGAATATGCTCCTCAACCCGTCGTTACCTTTATTATATATACCATATGCGCCCGAAACCTCTTTTCGAGATCATCATCAGTGGGCCGCGGATGTTCCATCACTTTCCAGATAATTGTCCCCGGCGCGCCGGACCCATTCCCTGCTCGACAAATAATATACCTTGGGATTGGTGCCAAGCCGCTCAAGCAATCTGAACGCATGGGGATTCCGGGGCTTCCCGCAATTATCGGGATCCGGCTGGGCAAGCTGATGCACCTTATGATGAGGATTATTGAGATCCCCGAAAGTGATTGCGTCTGCCGGACAGGCCTGGGTGCAGGCAGTCTGATATTCGCCTTCCTCCAGTTCCCGGCGACCTTCGCTATACGCCTTGTCCTTGGCCAATTGGTATCGGTGAAAGCAGAAGCTGCACTTTTCAACAATACCCCTCATCCGGGGAGATACGTTCGGGCTCAGATATTTCTCCATCCCGTCCGGCCAGACCGGATCCCACCAGTTGAAATATCGGGCATGATAGGGACATGCCGCCATACAGTAGCGGCAACCGAAACAGCGGGTGTATATCTGGCTGACAATACCCGTCTCTGAGCTGTAATCCGTAGCTGTCGCCGGGCAAACCGAAACACACGGGGAGTGCCCATGCTCGCCGGGCCCCGCGCAATGCATACAGGGACGCGGCAAGTAACAAATATCCGAATCGGGGTAAGGCTTGCCGTTACTCAATTTGAACACCCGCAACCAGGTGATGCTCGTTAGTTTGTCGGTCTCATCTTTCTTGAACGGGACATTGTTCTCGGACATGCAGGCCGCCATGCAGGCGCCACAACCGGTACACTTATCCAGATCTATCACCATTCCATATTTTTTACTGCCATGATGTTCGTTTTCCATCAGAACCTCATTCCATTAATTAGGCTTTGGTCAGATTCGCTCGGATTCCCCAGGCAGCATCCAGCCCGGAAACGGGGTCTTCCACAGGTCCCATGAGTTCATTTATATTCACGCCTTTATCAGCCATATAGTCGTCATATGCCCTGTGCCCAAGCCCTCTCGGCATCGCCAGAATTCCCGGTGGAACGCCATCGGAAAGATGCACCCTCAGGTTCGCCTGCCCCTTGGGCGTTGTCAGCATAACCGGATCACCCTCATCGAGATTGAGAGATGTCGCCGTTTCCGGACTGATCTCTACCAGGCCTGTATTGCCTTTGAGAACCGTGTCGGGGACGGTCTTCATCATAAATGGTGGAGAACCGGTGTATCCGCTGGACAAACACATGGTTTCATAGGGCATCAGAAGCAGGGGAAATTCGGCGATGTCCCCTTCAGGTATGATCGGTTGATATTTCGGAAGTAAGGCATCACCTGCCTTGTCAGTACCCCGCGGGATCGTAACAGCAAACTCAAACTTACCCGATGCGGTATCAAATCCGTTTGAAGCCGGAGCCGGTTTGTAAGCGGCATTCCACCAGAAACCCTTTCGCATCAGAGAATCCCATTTTCCACTGATAGTATTCCTGAGACAGGATTCATAATCAGTCCATGGAAAAGCCTTCGCTATATTCCCGCCAAGCTGCCTGGCGATACCGATAAGGGTATCCCCCACATGCTTGGTATTGTAAAGGGGCTTGATCACTGGACGGGTAAGACCAATCAATGGTTTCGAATACCCGGCGGGTGCCGGCACTTCTTCGTATCTTTCCAGATACATATGATTCGGGAGAATCAAGTCGGCCTGAAGGGCCGTTTCATCCATATATGAGGAGAAACTCACAACAAACGGAATGGCATCAAGGGCCTTTTGAAACATCCGTGTATCCGGCAGGCTGTAGGCCGGGTTCGCCTCCGAAACCATCAGCGCCTTGATTGGATAGTCCCCTTTCCCCTGGGCCGTGAGGGCAAACCGGTTAAGAAGATATTGTGTATAAGGTATCTCCGAACCGCCGGCTTTGTCGATCCGGCCCTTCTGGATTCCATCAACCGCCACCCGGTCCATTTCCGGCGCCGGCCATTCGATATAGTCAGGCTCGGGTACCGCCCAGATACCGCCATCGGCGTTTATATTGCCGGCCAGCGCATTGAGAGCATGAATCGCCATTACGTCACTTACACTGCCGGGGGTTAATCCCCTGCCACGCCCGGTCAAGGCAATCGGCCGCTTGGCAGCGGCAAAAGCCCGGGCCAGGTCAACTATCCGCCGTGAATCGATTCCGGTGACTTCCGCCACTGTCTCGGGGCTGTAGGACTCGAGGACCAACTGCTTAAATCCCTTATGCGTCCGCCCTTCATCATCCACAAAATCGTCAAATCCAAATGCAGCCTGGTCCGCGAACCCGCTGCACCGATTTTCCTTTATCATCACATGGGCAATCCCCAGGGCCAGGGCTGCTTCGGCACCCGGTTTAACAGGGATCCACTCGTCGGATTTGGCAGCCGTGTTGGACAATCTCGGTTCCACCTGGACAACATGTGCGCCGGTACTGCGCCAATTGCTGTTGGCTTGAATCATCCGCACCGGAGCGCCCCACCCTTCAATAAGCCCGCTTCCGAAGCTCAATATGAAATCAGCATTCTCCACATCAAAACCGGGCATGGCACGCACGCCCTGCATCAGGTAAAGTGCCTGCTCGTATGAATCCTGCATGGACGGCATACGGAAAAAATTGGGAGAACCATAGGCTGTCAGCAACCGCTGCATAAGGCGGGGTACTGTTCCCCTGTCCGATTCCATAATGCCGGCCACTGTATGAGCGTCACCTTCCGCTCTTATTTTTTGGAGTGTTCCGGCCACTTCCGCAATGGCTTCCTGCCAGGATATTTCCTTCCATTTGCCCTCGCCACGCTCACCGACACGCTTCAAAGGGCTTTGCACCCGCGTCGGGCCGTACAAAAGCTGGAGCCCCGAAAGGCCCATAATGCAAACGCCGCCATTATTGACCGGATGTCCCGCCTTTCCTTCTATTTTCACGGCCCGATCGCCGATCTTTTTCACGGTAATGCCACAGCCACCGGGGCAAAGCGTGCAAGTGGAATGGACATAACTGGCTGCACCATCTTTAGGCACAGGCGTCCAAGGCCAGTTTTGGGACCAAATGGAACTATCATCGAGTAGTTTCCAGGGCAACGGCGAAAGGGCAACACCGGCTGCTGCACCGACTCCGAGTGACAAAAAACATCGTCTGTCTATTTTCATTGATTGATACCCCTTAAACCTGAAAAACCTGTTACCTCAACCATTTCTAAAAAAATAATAAGCCGCGGATTTATTTGTGGCATACGAAACAGGCATCATACTGGGTTTGCACACTGGTCCGACGGCCGGTCATTGTCTCGTGGCACTCGGCACAGTCATCCATCTTCATACGGTCATATGAATTTATCTTGAGTCCGGCGATGCTTTTACCCCAGATATCCCTGCTGTACCCGGTGATGCGATTTTCCTCGTATACTCTCGGCGCTTCCGATTCTCCAACATCGCCATGGCACGTTTCGCATTCCATTTCTCCCATAGAGACATGGGCGGCGTGACTGAAAAAAACACAGTCCGGCTGCCGGGCATAAACATACCAAGGGACCTCCCTGCCTTTGTACACATACTCCGCCATAAAAAGGCCTTCGGCATCCGACTCCCCAATGGCATTTTCATGGCAGGACATACACTCTTCAAGGGTCGGTATCCCGGAAAAACTGCCATCCTCTCGAAAATAGTGGCAGCTCTCACAACCATGTTCCACTTCGGCCATATGAAGCTTGTGGTTGAATGCGATCGGCTGTTTTTTCTGGGAGTATAGAAGCTTCGGGAAAAGACCCCACCCGACAACAAGACTGACAACCAGGCCCGCAATAAAAAAGAGGATAATAAATCCCCCCGGCCCGTCTTTTGGGGTTTCTATATCACCATGCCCGCTCAAATCGCCGTTCTGACTCGCCGCATCCGTTGAAGTCTCATGCGCCTTTTCATCTGTCATACTCATGGAAACTCCATTTTGCCTGTTGAAGTGTTGACAAGGACATTACACCGCAACCAGTTTTCACACTATTAATGACACCTAAATCTGGCTATATTCAGAAAAAAAACGTGTATCTTCACCTGAGAGATTTGTCAAGCAAAAATCCGGTATTAGAAGATGCGAATAGGAGCCGACAGGTACTGAAATGGTACGGAATCGGCAAAGCCGGCTTCGAAATGTCCTTTTTGCATCAATTAAAAAAACCTGACTTCGCAAAATATGCAAGTGATCCGAATTCAGTTTTTTGAACGACGGAGCGAAGCGGTCAAAACATTCGACCCCACCCTCTGACGGGATTCGATGTTCGACGTTCATCTTCTGAATAATCCCATACCAGGAACAAATGCAGTTACCCTGCCGCCGCCACCTTAGAGCAAACATCCACGCGAAAACGTGCATCTTTCGATAAGGTTGATGGTAAAATGCAATAGATTTCAATCAGCCGGCTATTGACTGCCAACTGCGGACCGTCGACTCCGGCTTGCCGGTTTAGAATTGTGACAATCCTGAAAGGTTTTTCCAATCTCTGCCCAACCGGGAATCTTCTCTCCGGGTCCCGGTTTCAATAAATTGCGATCTGATCGACCTATGGCACAAACCGTTCAGTGAAAATAGCCGCCGAAGCGAACACTGCATTCAGTCAACCTCAATTCTCTTCCAGTCGGTTTTGAATCGTCCGTTCTTTCACTTCTGATACAACGCTTTCCGCAAAAAACCGCTATGAGTGATTCTTCTGAAACACTCTATCCCGTTCTTTCAATCTCCTCCAGTAAAATACATCCAGCAATTTCCCGATCGAATCATGTATGCACCGCTCAAACAAAAAAGCCTGAAACCCGACGTCTTTTCAAAAACGTCAAGTCAAAGGCTTTTTGTGGAAAGAGTTCTATTTTTTTTCCGGAGACACTCTCCGCTATTGGCAGAAAGATATGTATAGGGTCAATTGAAACCCGGAATACTATTATTTCTTAAAGTAAACTCCTCGGGATCTCGCTTCAATCATTCCCTTTTTCGTCAATTTGTACAGGGCATTGCTAAGTTGCCTCGGTTCCAGTTTGGTCTTTTTTTTGAGCACGTCTATGCTGGCGCCGTTTCCAGCACCTTTAATGACATTAAAGACCGAGTCGAGAACAGTCCCCTGTCCCGCGGCAGCTTTTTCCGCTTTCGGTGCTTTCACTGCTTTTTTTGCTGTTCTCGTCTTTGCCACTTTTTTCGTTTTAGCTACTTTCACCGCTTTCTTCGGTTTGGCTTTTTTAGCCACTTTTACAGCTTTGGCTGTTTTGGCTTTCACCGCTTTTTTAGGAGCAGCTTTTGCTTTTTTAACCGGTTTAGCAGCCGCTGTACCGGCTTTTTCAAGCTGTTTGGTCATCAACTCTATCTTCTTAGTCAATGAGACGAGTGTTTTTGCAACTGCCTTCAGCTGCGTTTGCAATTTCTTCATTTCAAAATCCCTCCTTTTAATTGAGAATTAGCTGCATCTTATTACTGTCTAATGATTATATATGTACTTTTTCAAATGTCAACAACTTCCGACCAAAAAAACGACAAAAAACTATAAGTTCGGAGGTGTTATCCATCTACTCCACCCCAAAAAGCTTCTAAATCCATGATAGACTTTCAATGAGACGGATACTTTTCTATTTCGTGTTTTTCTCCTGGATGAGTTTGCGAAAATATCACACGGCAGATCCAATGCGTATAGCAATTTATATCTTTTTTTAACTTTTTTTTATGCAGTGTCCGGGTATAAATATCCCGAAAGTCACCACCTGGAAAGAAAACACGAAAAGGCGGTTTTTCGTCTATTTTTCAATAATTATTGATTAATTACCGGAAAAAATATATACTATTAAAACTAATCCGGCATAAGACATTTCCTGCCTGCTCTGCTGCATATTGAATTGTTTAAGGAGTTAAACATGATCAATGAAAAAACAAAAAAACGGCTACTCAAAATACTGGGAATCGCACCTGAGCTAAAGGCGATTTTTTTATCCGGCACGCCGCTGGAAGTCAAAAGAGATGATATTCGAATTTTTCTCTCTAACAATCTAATCGCCACTTTCGACGACAACCCGAAAATTCCGCCTCTGGAGTGGGTACTTGCACGCGCCGCCATAACCGTTTTTCGTAACATCTTATCCAGGAGAAACGAACGCCTGTCAGGCTTTAGCCTGATCGGTTATATCCATGACATCCTGGCCGGCAATTCTCCGGAAAGTACACCAACCCCGAGCGCGGATTTCTTTGCGGAACTCGAACATCTGCTGAAAGGTATTACAGGACACGCCGGTGTGTACTCGGACACGGTCCCAGCCTACTCGAAGCACGACGGCGTCCGGGCCGCGAAACTTAGAAGTAACGACCTTTCAAGGATGGCCAGAACCTCGAAGAAATTTATGGACAGATATACCTGCGGGCTTGAAAACAAAATTGTCCGGAAGCGAAGTGTAAACCAGGCCAGAATCATGAAATACTTTAAAGCGACAGAGGTTGAATGGGGAAAATGGTCTTGGCATACGCGAAATATCATCCGGGATGCCGATACCCTGTCCGCTCTCATCAGACTCACCGACCAGGAATATAAAGCGATTAAATTGGCCAATGAATATAAAATCCCCTTCGGAATAACGCCTTATTATGCGTCGCTTATGGATTACGAACCCGGAAGAGGACGGGATACCACCGTGCGAGCCCAGGTAATTCCTCCATTAAAATATATTAAGCTTTTTAAAAAGAAAAGAGAGTGTTCACAAAACACATCGGAAAACTCGATGGATTTCATGCTGGAGCGGAACACATCCCCGATAGAAGGCATCACCCGCAGATACCCGAAAATCGTTATCCTCAAGCCCATCCTGACCTGCCCGCAAATATGCGTCTATTGCCAACGCAATTGGGAAATAGAAGATGTTTATTCTCCAACGGCTGTTTTATCCCGAAAGAAACTCGATTCGGCCATAAAATGGATCGAAAATACACCGGAAATAAGTGAAGTCCTGGTTACCGGGGGGGACCCTCTGCTGCTGTCCAACGCAAAAATTGAGAATTTATTGCTTCGCCTCTCTCAGATCAAGCATGTGGATCGAATCAGAATCGGTTCCCGCACACCGGTAACTCTCCCCCAACGTATTACCGACTCTCTGGTCAGCAGCATCAATCGTTTTCACAATCCGGGAAAGCGTGAAATCATGGTCGTTACGCATTTTGAACATCCCTACGAAATTACCCCCCAGGCCATGGACGCGGTTCAAAAATTTCGTCGTTTCGGCATAGATGTTTCCAACCAGCTGGTCTATACTTTTTTCAATTCAAGAAAGTTTGAGGCCGCCCTTTTGCGGCACAAGCTCAGAATGATCGGGGTGTCCCCCTATTACACCTTCAATACAAAAGGAAAAGAAGAAACCGATGACTACCGGGTGCCGATCGCCCGACTGCTTCAGGAGCAAAAAGAAGAAGCCCGGCTGCAGCCGGGGTCGGTCCGGACCGATGAAATCGTTTTCAATGTACCGGGGCTCGGGAAAAACTATTTAAGGGCCAGACAAAACCACGATGTCATTTCTATTTTGCCGAACGGCCGCCGGGTATACGAATTTCACCCATGGGAAAAGAAACTGACCCTGGTGGATACATATGTCTACACTGACGTCTCCATTTACGGTTACCTGAAACGGCTTAAGGCAGCAGGGGAAAATTTGGCGGATTATAAAACAATATGGTACTACTATTGACGCATTCGGCGCTCTTGCAGTTGGGCCAATTGAGCTTGAATTTCAGTTAGTTTGGTGGACAATTCATCAAGTCTTATACCTATGACAACGATGAGATATGTTAAGAGAAGAAAGGCAAACACTTCCTGACCCCAGTACAGATAATGGCCGCCTATATATGCAAGAACAAGAAACAGAATTCCGGAAACAAGATAGGATACTTTAAATTTCTTTGGCATGTATTTGGAGCCCCTCTTGTAGTGCCCATCTGAAAAACGACACCTTTAAATTCTTGTTAAATTTTGTTGTGGACACAATTTCATTTTTTATATTATGTAACGCTAAGTAACACAATATCTTGCCGGCGGCAAACTTTTCCGTTCAGGACAATCGAGCCTCCGGCGGGAATAATAGTGAAAGAACAGGTTAAACATGCTTAGCAGGGACGATTCTCCATCCAAAAAAACACTGGTCGCAAACTGGGAGACACTATCTAAAATCTTTATCCAGCCGGAAAACGAAGAGGCGAAAACAACCCTGATCAAGTACATGGAGCAGATCCTTTTCGGTCTTCACGAATTTTTAAAAAAACACGTGGGCTTCACCGAGGAAAGCTCTCTGAAAGACCTGGCGGAAAACTTCACCGACACCCAGATCTATAAAACGCCCCAACGGAAACTGACCGAAGTCATCACGGACCTCATCCAGAATATCGCACCCCATGCGGTCAATGTGGCATCTCCATATTTTGTGGGCCACATGACATCCGCCCTCCCGTTTTTTATGGTACACCTCAAAACCATTACTGCCGCATTGAACCAGAATGTAGTGAAGCTTGAAACATCCAAGGTTTTTTCAATTCTTGAAAAACAGGTGCTGGCCAAAGTACATCGATTGATCTACAGCTTCGACGAAGCATTTTATCAAACCCATGTTCAGCACACCGACACAATGCTGGGCTGCTTTACAGAAAACGGCACGCTTGCAAATCTCACCGCTTTCTGGGTTGCAAGGAATAAGCTTTTCCCACCCCAAAAGGGGTTTACCGGTATTGAAACCGAAGGCGTTCACGCGGCCTATAACGCCTACGGGGTAGACCGGTGCATTATTTTGGTGTCGAGACGGGGACACTATTCTATCAAAAAAGCGGCCGGCGTTCTGGGCATCGGAAATCAAAACGTGATTGCCCTGGATGTGGATGAACACCAGCGTATTCATCTGCCAAATCTTGAAAAAACGCTTACAGCGATATCTAAAGAGCAGCCGAAAACCCGCGTTCTGGCGGTTGTCGGTATCGCGGGCGCCACCGAAACCGGCACCGTGGACCCGCTTTCACGACTCGCGGAAATCTGTACACGTCACAACATTCACTTCCATGTGGACGCCGCATGGGGCGGCCCGACACTCATGAGCGAAAAATATAAACACCTTCTGGATGGTATCCAGCATGCAGACTCGGTTACCATTGATGGTCACAAGCAATTCTACATGCCCATGAGCTGCGGAATGGTCTACTTCAAAAATCCCTGGGCGCTGGACAATGTCGCCTATCATGCAAACTACATCATCCGTCCCGGGTCAGTGGATCTCGGCATAAAATCTCTTTCCGGATCCAGAGAAGCAAGTTCTTTGGTTCTTTCAAGCGCTCTTGATATTATGGGCGCCGAGGGGTATGCCCTGTTGATCGATCACGGCATCGAAACCGCTAGCGCATTCGCCGCTGAAATCGAGTCACGAGCGGATTTCGATCTTGTCTCCCCTCCGGAACTCAACATCCTGCTCTATCGCCTCTTTCCCGCCTCCATGAGAGAATCCTTCAACAAAGGCAATTTGAAGAAGAAAAGGATCATTCATGAGCAACTCAACGAAATAAACCGGCGTCTGCAACGGTTGCAGCGTGAAGCCGGAAAAAGCTTCGTCTCCAGAACCACTCTTAAAAAAGGTCCCACACCGGAGGATGAAATGGTCGTTTTAAGGGCGGTTATCATGAACCCCATGACCTCGGTCCGAATTCTCTTAAAAATCCTGGACGAGCAGGAAGCAATTTATCGGGAACAAATAGCCGGCGCCATGGGCCTTTAATCAATGGCCCCGGATTTCGGTTCATAATTAAAACTGTCGGTTGTTTTCTATTGACACACCCCACCAATTTATTGTTAGGTAAACGAGTTATCCATTGTTATTTGTTACGGGATCGTGGAATTCAATCAAGATAAAAAAAGCAATGATTCATTTAAGGAGAGCCGGAATGTCCGATATTGCATCAGACAGGTTTGATCGGCAAACGGGTGATATCAACAAAAAAGTGGCCACCGATGATAAGCCTGTTACTATTGTGACAACCAGTGGCGAATATCAGGGAAACATCAACCTGAATTTCTCCAATGTACAAATCAACCGGGTCAGCGACCTGTTTATAAAAAGCGACATCGCATTCCTGCCGCTCTACAATGCCACTGTCAAAGGGCTTAAAGATAAAGAAGTTTTGATTAATATCAAGGATATAGCCGTTGTAATCCCGGGCGATAATATTTCACCCCCCAGCCCGGAACTCCGCAAAGACGCCAGGGTGTCCATCAAGCTGAAATACGACCTCGGGCAATTGGCGGGCAAGGTGAACCTCTGGGGAGAAACCCAGCAACTGGATAGAATCAGTGACCTTCTCAACTTCCCGGAAAAAAAATGGTTGATCCTCTACGAAGCAAGCTATAAGGGGAAAGACCTCCGGGCCGCCATCATCAATCTCGAATTCATATCAACTGTAGACGACTAATCATCTTCGACAGTCTCTTTATCTTTCACCTGAAGGAGGTACCTACGTGGCGGAATTCAACCTGAAACATGTCTATGAGGCTCAACAATTCGATCGAGAGCTTCTGGACCTGGTCTTCAACGTCGCCGATGACATGAAGGCCTCTCTGATCGGTGACAGACAATATGCCAGGGAACTCGAACACAACATCATGGCGTCATTGTTTTATGAACCCTCCACCCGGACCCGCTTTTCTTTTGAAAGCGCCATGAGCAGACTGGGGGGGAAAATTATCACCACCGAAAATGCAAAGGAGTTTTCCAGCGCCTCAAAAGGGGAGAGCCTGTATGATACCATACGAATCATGAGCGGATACGCGGATGTCATCGTAATGAGGCATCATGAGGCGGGCAGCGCCAAAAAAGCGGCCGAAGCATCTACTGTTCCCGTCATCAATGCCGGTGACGGCGCCGGGCAACATCCCACCCAGGCACTGCTCGATATGTACACCATCAACGATAACTTCCCTGAAATCAACGGTCTCAAAATCGCCATGGTCGGCGACCTGAAATACGGCCGGACTGTAAGGTCTCTGACCTATCTGCTGACCAAATACGATAGTATCAAGTTCTACTTTGTTTCCCCCTCCGTATGCAGGATGGAAGACGATATCAAGGACTTCCTGAACCGCATGGACATATCATGGACGGAAGATGAAGCGCTTGAAAAAGTGCTCCCGCGGGTCGACTGTGTTTATATGACCCGGATACAAAAGGAACGGTTTCAAAACCCGGAAGATTATAAAGAGGCGGCCGGAAAATATGTTCTCAACCTTGAAAAAGCACAATTGATGAATAAAGATGCCATCATCATGCACCCCCTTCCCCGGGTGGATGAAATTCCCCGGGAAGTGGATAGTGATCCCAGGGCACGTTACTTCGAACAGGCAAGAAACGGTCTTTATATTCGAATGGCATTGTTGTATCTGCTGCTGAAAAGCTGACCATGAATATCGTCTTTGCAGTTTTTGTTTTCATCTCCTTCCTTTGCGCGGCATGGCGTCAAATCGGGTGGGTCCCCACATCGGAAGCTGCGGTTCCACCCATCGAAATATTGTCAAAGGCCATGACGGATGCGGCGACGGGTTCCGTGGACCTTGCCATCGGCCTCGTTGGTATGATGACATTGTTTCTCGGTCTGGTGAAGGTGGCGGAAGCCGGGGGAATGCTCACCATACTGTCACGTCTCATACGCCCGGTGATGGTCCGTCTGTTTCCCGATGTGCCGCCGGACCATCCCGCCATGGGCGCCATGATTCTCAACTTTTCGGCAAACGCGCTGGGGCTTGCCAACGCCGCGACTCCTTTCGGCATCCGCGCCATGCAGGCCCTCGATAAACTCAACACCGAGAAAGGAACAGCCACCAATGCCATGGCACTATTTCTGGCCATCAACACATCGCACCTTTCAATACTTCCCACCAGCGTCATTGCGCTTCGGGCCGCGGCCGGATCAACCGATCCCGCCGGGATCTTCCAAACGACACTGCTGGCGACCGCCGGATCTACGGCCGTAGCCATCCTCGCCGCCAAAGTCTACCAGCGATTTTTCCCTTTAAATAAAACATCCCCCGGTGAAAAATCCGCCGGCACTCCCCCGCCACCGGAGGCCATACAGGCTTCGGAAACGGAAGCCGCGATCGGATCCGGTTACCCGGCCTGGGTATGTTCGATCGCGTTGTGCCTGCTGGCCGTCTCGATTCTGCTTATCATCCTGTACGGAAAAATAATCGCGCCATGGATCATACCGGGACTGATGGTCGGTTTTCTAGGATTCGGTCTGGTTCGGCGGGTAAGAATCTATGAAGTATTCGTGGAAGGCGCCAAAGAAGGATTTCAAGTGGCGGTAAAAATTATTCCATATCTCGTGGCGATTCTGGTGGCCGTGGGGATGCTCAGGGCAAGCGGAGTTCTCGATGCGATGGTGAACTGGGTCGGTCCATGGACCCAGAAAGTGGGTCTCCCCGCCGAAGCTCTTCCCATGGCGTTTCTACGCCCGCTCTCCGGATCCGGCGCATTCGGCATTCTTGCTGCCACCATCAATGACCCCGCCATCGGGCCGGACAGCTACATCGGGTATCTGGTAAGCACTTTTCAGGGGTCTACCGAAACCACCTTCTATGTGATCGCCGTGTATTACGGGGCTGTTCAGATCAAACGCCTGCGGCACACCCTGGTTGCAGCCCTCACCGCTGACATAGCCGGAATCGCTTTTGCGGTCGCTGTTTGCTCCTATTTCTACGGGTAGAATCCGACAGGGTAACCGCATTTGGATTTTCATAAAGTGCTATAGCGGCTTTTAGAAAATGAACGTCCAACATCGAACGTCCAACATCCAATTTTGAATGCGGAAATCGCTTCGCTCCATTGTTGATGAAGGTATTAGCAGTCATTCAGTGACGTTTTTGTGAAGCAACGCATAAAAATCGGCAGAATACCTTATTCGACGTTGGACGTTCGATGTTGGATGTTGGACGTTCATCTTTTAATACATCAGTGTCATGCTAGAATGCGGTTACCATGTAGAATCCGACCCAGTGTGTTGACATTCCCTGGCCCTTGCTTTAGATATTTTATTTTGATTCAGCCAATTTTAAAACATCCCTTTTGGACCGATCCCCGGGAGGGTGATCCGCTTTGGGATTGACCCTGCTTGTACCGGGAAAACGTTTTGAAAATGGCTCGATTGTATATGTTTCAGAATTGCGGTCATAAAAAGATTTCGTCAATATTTTAATACTACAAGGAGAATTCCTATGGGAAATGACGCTTATTTTTTCACTTCAGAATCGGTCACGGAAGGGCATCCGGACAAAGTGGCCGATGCCGTCTCCGATTCTATTCTGGATGCCATTCTTGCAACCGACAAAACCGCCCGGGTTGCCTGTGAAACCCTCGTAACCACGGGTCTGGCCTTTATTTCAGGGGAAATTACTACCGACTGCTATGTGGATATCCCGCAGATCGTTCGGGACACCATCCAGGAAATCGGCTACTCTTCCTCCCGTATGGGATTCGACTACCAGACATGTTCCGTCATCACCAGCATCGGCCGGCAGTCTCCGGATATCGCCCAGGGAGTTAACTCCGGCGAAGGACTGTTCAAAGACCAGGGGGCCGGCGATCAGGGACTTATGTTCGGGTTCGCCACCGATGAGACACCGGAATTGATGCCCATGCCGATCATGTATGCCCACCAGCTTACCAAACGACTGGCAAAGGTTCGGAAAAACGGAGCGCTTGATTTCCTGAGACCCGACGGGAAAACCCAGGTTACCATAGAATATAAAGACGGCATCCCGCACAGAGTCGACACTGTAGTCATCGCCGCCCAGCACAAGCCGGACATTTCCCATGAAGACCTCAGGGAAGCCATCATCGAGGAAGTCATTAAAAAAGTCATCCCCCAGAATATGACCGATGGGGACACCAAGTACTTTATCAACGCAACGGGAAAATTTGTCATCGGCGGCCCCATGGGCGACTGCGGTTTGACCGGCCGTAAAATTATTGTGGACACATACGGTGGACAGGGAAGTCATGGGGGGGGATGCTTTTCCGGAAAAGACCCCTCCAAAGTCGATCGGAGCGCTTCCTATATGGGACGTCATATCGCTAAAAACATCGTCGCGGCAGGCCTTGCCGGTAAATGTGAAGTGCAGATCGCTTATGCCATCGGCGTGGCTGATCCGGTATCCATCATGGTCGATCCGATGGGAACAGCCAAGGTCCCGAAGGAGCGGATTGAAAACGCGGTTAAAGAAGTGTTTGACCTGAGACCGGCGGCGATCATTTCATATCTTGACCTGTTGCGGCCCATCTACAAAAAGACGGCGGCTTACGGTCACTTCGGAAGAAATGATCCGGATTTTACCTGGGAGAAAACCAATCAGGCCGATCGGTTGCGGGAACTGGCAGGGCTGTAGCGAATATGATGCTTCGCCCAAGAAGTAGCGTTGTAAACCTATTCTTTATCTAATATCTTTTATAGATTTCAGGTGTCAGGTGTCAGGTGTCAGGTGTCAGGTGTCAGGAACTATAATGGCCGCGATGACTGACACCTGAAACCTGTATTTTCCCTACGGGCAACCACGCTTGAAATTTGCTCTATTTACTTAATGTCCTTATCCCTTGCCTGATTCCACTTCACCCATTCCGACAAATCGGTCCTAGCGGCAAAACGGAACGGCTTTGTCTCCTTGCCCAGGGCCTGGATGATTATTTTCCTGTAAGGCTCAATCCGGTATCGCCACGGCTCCGCATTCTGCAACGCCTCTTCTTCCGCGAGATGAAGCAGGAATCGGGATGCCTCCTTCACAAACACGAATGGACCGCTGGCCGTTACATACCCTGAATACACCTTTATCTCCGCGGCGCCGTTCCGGAACAGCACCGCCCGAAAAGCAGCTTCTTTTCCCACCAGCAGGGCATTGGCCACAAGAATTTGCGGAGATCTGTAATTTTCAGATTGACCGGAAAGCGTTACCCACATGCCGCCCTTCAGAAGCTTCACCTGAAATTGCCTGGTTTGGTTTTCTCCACTTCTGACATCAATGGCCAGTTCAATGGAAGAGTCTTCAGCCACCCTCACGACACTGTTGTCTGAAAGAGTCAGTTCCACCTTTGAAGTGCTGCCGGTTTGAAGAACGCTTCCGGCATCAAGCGTCTCACCGGCAACGAGCGGTCGTTGTCCAAGGAATGGCAGGGCCACTGTAGATGCCCCCTCCAGCAGAGTAACAGCGGCGCAAGTCGTGATCGTGGGGCCGGCATTAGCTGCCTGTTGGGCCTCGGCAAACCTCCCCCCCCCTAAAACAACAAACAGGACAGCAAACAGGAATCTTATGGCAACAGCACATTTCTGTATCTGCATATCACCCTTCTGTATACGTATCTGGAAGATCCATAACAATCAATACGCGACATTGCCGAAGAAAAGCCAGGTTTTCGAACGCGCTCCTCAAACGGGCAGCATCCGTATTGCTTACAACAATATCGGTTCCTCCCACGCCAACGGTTCTAAGTCCTTTAAGAATCAGGGGGCGGTCGGCCACCCGGGGATTTTCCCTAGCCACACTCAAATCGGAAAGATATCCGGTCATACCATGTTGTACAGCAAACTCCCTGCTTGCGAAAGCCGATCCGAAAATCTCCTTACCGTTTTCATCGCACACACGGGGTACCATGCAAGGCGTGACAGTGATACCTCTCACATCGACAATCATCCCCGTATATGGTCCGGGTGTAATAGTGTCCGTTTCCGACATCTCGCTCTCTCTGTTTGCTGGAATCGGCTTGACTGGTTCGATCTGCTTTATCCTTGTCGGCAGCATCAGCTGTGCAAATCCACCGTTCATGCTCATCTGGATTGTCACCGCAACAGACCCGTCTGTCGAAAATTCCTGATGGACCACTTCAGCCTTTTCAATCATATCCTTGAGTTCGGAAAGAACCGCCTCGTTGTCCCCGGCAAGATCCCCAACCGTATCCTGGGCATCGATCGGTATTTGTTCGACCAGCGTCAATAACTGATGCCGGGCGTTTTCAACGGCAGCAGCCAGCGCTATTTTTCGGCCCTGGGGATTTCCGTGATATTCTTCGGGGGGAACTCCCTTTCCGGTGGCGCTCAAAATACCTTCCGTCCAGTTAATCTTTGCCGCTTCGGTTCTCTGAACCAGTTCGCATCCCGGCCCCTCCTCCGTCCATGAAACACCCGTGAAGCAGGCGAGCGTGGAGAGACAGAAAATGACTTTAAAAAATCGTTTCATAATACGATGTATCCCAAGTTAAAAAAATCGGTCATAGGAGCTGTGGCATACGATGTCCACATCAGAAATAGTAATCCCAGGATAATAGAATTCAAGTATCTGCCGATAGGTAAAGCCGGCCAAAGCCATCCGGCCGGCGCCCTGCTGGCTCATTCCGACACCGTGACCATACCCCTTGCCTGTAAGGAGCACGCCGTCCGCCTTTGATGCGACCTGAAATCGAGTGCTTTTAATAACAGTGGAACCGAAATTCATCCGAAAATGATTACCGCTCATCTCCAGGCGCCCGGCATCCGTAACTATTTCTATTTTCAAAACACGACCGGTTGGGGATTTCTCAAGGATGTTGATACCGCGAACCATCCCCGCGCTCTTGCCCGCTTTTGTCAAAAACTTGCCCATTCGAGTAAACAGAAGATAACATTGCCAGTCGCTTCCGGGCACTTTTCTACTGAACCTGTCCGGAGCGCCTTTCAAATAAGGAATATCCACATCCCAGACATTCCGTGCATCTTCCGTATGCCCCCCGCTGTCGGCATGAAAATAAGCCGCGATAAGGTTGCCGCCAAAAGTCATCACCTGACCTTGCGTGGCATCCACGGCAATGGTGGTGGACGGCTTTTCCGCGTCGACGCCGCCGTAAACCTGTGACGCCACGGATGCCGACACATCATAGGGAAGATGTCTGTTTCGCTCTCGTATATAGAGTGCATACGTCCTGGAAGCAACAGCCTGTGCCATAAGGGCCGCTTCGGACCATGTATAAGGCATCTCCCCGGGGATGATGCCATAAAGGTATTGCTCCACCGGTATGTGGTTAACAGCCTGCAGGCCGTCATCCGTGACGGAGATAATGTATTCCCCCCTGGATCCGCGACCGTTAAAGATCACCACATCAGTATCGGACCAGACCCGGAACTGCCGGCAGGACGTCATACGGCCGTTTATGGAAAGCCCCCCTTTTTCAGCCATGATCAGTATGGCCGGCGAATCCGGACAGACACGCCTGCCGGTGATCGTATCCTGAACAAATATTTTTTCTCCGGACCGGATAGTCAATCGACTCATATGGTCCGCCGCCAGCACCCGAATCATGGAGTCATCCACCTTGGCCTCGCCGCGCTTCAGCCACTCGTCGGCGGAAGCACGCCGCACGCCATACGGATATGTCGTAACATACTCGGAAAATGCACTCCGGGCCTGTTCAAACCGCCCCTGACCATAATAGATGACCGCGCTGTTAAACAGGGCATCCGCCGCCGCGGGACTCTCGGGATAAAGAAAAAGGATTTTCTGGTAACACGCCATTGCCGCCCGGGGACCTCTCATAAAAAAACCCTGGACAGTACCTTCCAACAGCAGGGCTTGGGCCCGATCCTGGGCATTTCGGGCGGTTTTGGAAAGAAATTGATAAATATCGACGGCATCCACATACTTTCCGAGGCGTATGAACCTGTCTGCGGATATAAATCCATATTCATTCATCGTGCCGGCCCCTGCCGCATCACCGAATGCCAATACCCAAAAACAGAAGAAAATGATTATCAGCGTCCGTTTCCGCATAATCCCGTCACGCCCTTCCACCACTCCACCGAAGCTTGGCTTTCAGTACATCGAAATAGTTGACTCCCGGCAGGGTAATCATTCGAATGGGATGTGGCCCCTTCTCAATCAGAATGGTATCCCGTTCGTCTATTTCAAAGCCTGCCTGCCCGTCAAGGGTCAGCAGAATATCGGTGGCCCCCTTTAGCAGTTCAATTCTGATGCAAACCGTATCGGGCACGATAAGCGGCCGATTCGTAAGGGTAAACGGACAAATTGGGGTCATTAGAATGCCGGGAACCCGGGGGTGAATCACCGGCCCTCCCGCCGCTAGGGAATAAGCGGTGGAACCGGTAGGCGTCGCAACAATCAACCCATCGGCACGATACGTGGTCAGATAGCTGTCGTCTATGAAGGTTTTGATCGCCGACAACCTGGCAAGCGCACCCTTGTTAATGACAAGATCGTTTAAAACCATCTCACTGGCACGTTTTTCCCCATTCCTGATGATTTTAACCGACAGACGCATCCGCGGCTCGGTTTCAAAGTGACCGGACAGGACCTGTTTGACAACCGGGAATATATTCTCTTCGGCTGTTTCCGCGAGGAAACCGACTTCTCCGAATTTGACGCCAAGTATCGGGATAGGCGCGTCGCCGATCCACCGAACCGCACTTAGAAATGTTCCGTCACCCCCCAGGACAAAAATACAGAAAAGATCCCCCGGGGCTTTTTCCTCGCCTGTTTTGTAAGGGACCCTGGGGACCGGGGGCGGACTTTTTTTACGAACGACTCCCACTCCCTCTTTGATCAGCCATGCTTCAAGAGCGTCCGCCTTGTTCTCCGCCTGGGCATCTGATTTTACAACAAGACCTATTTTCCGCACCACAAGCGCCGGCTCCTTTCCTGACCCGTTTGCCCGGCAGCCGATACGCCGCCGATAACAACTGGAAGATTTTTATACAAATATCTTAAAAAAACGGCAAGTTTTTTTACAATCACCGCATTACAGCCCAAAATTCATAACCTCTGATCTCCGCCCCCCGACCTCCGACCTCCGACCTCCGTCAAGAAGGTCCCACCTCTTCCTTCAACATACAACAGGCAATTTTAAATTGCGGCACGCCGTCGGGCTCGTAGCTCAAATTGCCGGGCTGCAAAAGCTTGTTCATTACGCATCCCTCGGGGATCTCCAACGAAAACAGATCGGACTCATTGATTTTTCCAGTGGCTTCCAATAAGTCGTCTTTGAATTCCAGACTGTGAAAGGGGTAATCCTCGCACAAGGGACAGCGGTACACGCGACCATTTGGAAAAATAAAATAATTTTCCGCGGCAAGTCCGGCACATTCAAAGATTTCTCCCGGCGACAGAAAAACCTTTGGATAGGTGGTTGTGATGCCAAATTCCGCCGCCGCAGCCGCCACTTCCGGAATGATACGTAGCCACGACTCCCGCGGCACCTGAAGGTCCGGATGGTCATCATCGCCTGAACCTGCCGCCGCTGATGATTTCCCCCGAAGACCGATCACCTGAATAAAAAATCTGTCCACCCCCAGCGCCTTCACAATAGACGGCATCTGTTCAAGTTCATGAAGATTCATACTGCTGACAGTGTAAATAATGCTGGTGTTGAATCCGAGCTTTGCGGCACGCTGAATACCCGCCCGGCACTGCTCATAACTGCCCTCTCCGCGAATCCGGTCATTGGTCTTCCGGGTGGCGCCGTCCAGGCTGAAGCTGAAATAGTCGACGTCTGCGGGCGTCACCCGTGAAAGAATGTCGTTGAATAGAAATCCGTTGGTATCGATGGTAATCGAGGTATATCCCATGGTCCGGGCAGCCCGGACAGCCTCGGAGAGTGCCGGGTGCAGGGTCGGCTCACCGCCCAGAAAGATAACATTGGCGGCCTCACATTTATGCGAAAACGCGCCGAGCCAACGTTTGATAGTATCAATCGGCAGTGTGCACCGTCCATGCTGAGCGGGATTAATGTAGCAGTGCCTGCAGGAAAGATTGCAACGGGTTAGAATATGAAAGAATATATTGACGGCGTTTTTTGAAAATGCAACCGTTCTATTCATGGAGTTTCATTCTGATCGCTTTTTAATCGAATAAGCTCTTCGTTTGTCAAACGCAGACGCAATGTTATGAATTCGGCGAACATCCGGTAGAGCGTCAGCAAAAAATTCGCCTTTTCCTCTTCGGATGCGAGCCGGTCCTTGGCATCCGTCTTAACAGCCAGGCAAACAGCTTTCCCTTCCGCAAATACGGATGCCGATCGTTCCTTGCCATCCAGCATCCTCATCTCGCCGATGATATCCCCCATCTCTTCGAGAAATGTAATCTGGATACCTTCCTTTTCCACACGGACCCTGCCGGACAGAAGGAAATAGAGCCATGGATCCATGGCGCCTTCTTCAATGATCTTTTCATTGTGTTGAAACTCCCGGATTTTACTAAGCCGGAGCAACTGTCTCAGGCTGGAGGTTTCAAACCCCTGGAGTGGCGGCAAGCCCATCAGCTTCTGAATGTTTTGAATATTATCCTTTAAAAATTTTGTTTCGAACATGATACCTACCTTATCTCAAGACAATCTTTGGAAAGGTTTTCATCGAACGCCACCGGATAGCATCCATCAAAGCAGGCTTTGCAAAAGCTTTGTCCCGGATTCTCGATGCCGGTCACCGATAAAAGTCCGGGCAGGCTCAGATAGTGAAGCGAATCGGCGCCCAGATGCCGGCCCAGCTCATCTATCGACATTTTGGCGGCGACCAGTTCCCCCTTGGTGGAAAAATCGATCCCGTAATGACAGGGGAACTGATGGGGGGGGCCGCTCACGCGCAGGTGAACCCGCTTGACCCCCAGTTCACGGAGCGCCTTGACCCGGGTCCGGATCGTCGTGCCGCGAATAATGGAATCTTCTATGATAATAATATCCTTGCCCTTCAGCAACTCTTTAACCGGATTGAGCTTGATACGGACACCGAAATCCCGCATGCTCTGGGTCGGTTGAATAAAGGTCCTGCCCACATAATGGTTCCGGATCATCCCCATTTCAAAAGGAATTCCCGATTCTTCCGAATACCCTATGGCCGCATAGGTGCCTGAATCGGGAAAGGGCATCACCAGGTCGGCATCGACGGGCGCCTCCCGGGCAAGCTGCCGGCCATGTTCCTTGCGAATCTCGTAAACGCTCTTCCCCAGAAATGCACTGTCCGGCCGGGCAAAATAGATAAATTCGAATATACAGAACGCTTTTGACGCAGCGGCGGCATAGTGAATGCTCCGGACCCCGTCATTATCGATAACGACAATCTCTCCGGGATCAATTTCCCGAATAAACTCCGCCTGGACCAAATCCAGGGCGCAGGTCTCGGAAGTCAGGATGTAATGACCGTTCAGCCGGCCCAGACAAAGGGGCCTGAAACCATAAGGGTCCCTCATGCCGACAACTTCCCCTCGGCTCGTCAACAACACGAAAGAAAAGGCCCCTTTCATTCGGGAAGCGGTCTCGATCAACGCCCCTTCAAAGCCAAGTTTCAGATTTTTCACAAAGAGATGCAGAAAGATTTCACTGTCAATGGTGGTCTGAAAGATTGAACCGGTATCTTCGAGTTCCCGCTTCAGATGGTGGGCATTGACAAGGTTGCCGTTATGCGCCACGGCGTATGACTTGCTGCTATGCTGAACCACAAACGGCTGGGCGTTGGACAGGATCGAACTGCCGGTAGTGGAATACCGGACATGGCCGATGGCACTGCCGCCGCCAAGCCTCTCAAGATGGTCCATGGAGAACACATCGGAAACAAGCCCCATTCCTTTGTGATGATCAACCGAGTTCTCTTTGACAACGGCAATTCCGGCACTTTCCTGACCGCGGTGCTGCAACGCGTAAATCCCGAAATAGACCATTTTGGCCGATTCCGGGTGATCGTGAATGGCAAACAACCCGCAGGCTTCCCTCGGTCTATCGTTATTTTTCATAGTAATCATCCTATTCCAAAGATACTCCTTTACATCGACGATTTGACCTAGTAGCATTGATGCAATAATACTGTCAAATCCACCAACCGCTTCCTCCGGGAACGCACAATAGTCAACAACAACCTGATGCGCTATACCATAAAAAGTTATCAATGAGCCATTTTCAAATCGATTCTCCAGATCCTCTCGAGGAAAAAGCCGCTGAAAAATGGGCCGCTTTTTCCGATGCCGCCGACGAGGAAACACCGCGGCTTCTTGAAGAAAAACACCTCACGGGGCTTGCCCGCAAAGTATTTTCGTTCAGTGACTTTATTTTCGAGAATTGCCTCCGTTCGCCGCTTCTGCTCAAAGAGCTTGTCTTGAGCGGAGACCTTTCGAAATCCTATCCGGAATACCATTACCGCAACCATGTTTACCAATGCCTCAAGAAAGCGCCCGATGACGCCAACATCGGCAATACCCTCTGTCGAATCCGGCGCCGGGAGATGATCCGCATCGCCTGGCGCGACCTTGCCGAGTGGGCCGACCTTTCCGAAACCATGGAAAACCTGTCGGCACTGGCCGACGCCTTCCTCCAGTGCGCACTGGAAGTACTCAGCAGCCGGCTTTCCAGGATTTATGGAACCCCCATGTCCAGACAAGGCACGGCACAGCAGCTCGTTGTTATCGGAATGGGAAAACTCGGCGCCCGGGAACTCAACTTTTCTTCGGACGTGGACCTGGTTTTTGCCTACCCGGAGCCCGGCAATACCACCGGCGGCGAAAAAACACTCACGAACGAAGAATTTTTCATTCGCCTCTCCCGTGAATACATCGGTATTCTGGGCACTACCTCTCCGGACGGTCCCCTATTCCGGGTGGATCTCCGGCTGAGACCTTATGGAGAAAACGGCCCCCTCGTCATGAGTTTCGACAACATGGAGGATTATTACCAGCACCAGGGAAGAGATTGGGAACGCTATGCCTGGATCAAGGCCAGGATTGTTGCCGGTGACTATTCGGCGGGTCAGCAGCTGCTTGAGCGCATGAAACCGTTTATTTACCGGCGCTATATCGATTACAACATGTTCGAAAGCTTCAGGGAGATGAAGCGCAGAATCGAACGGGAATTAATGGCGAAAGGCATTCAGGGAAATATCAAGAACGGACCGGGGGGAATTCGGGAAGTTGAATTCTTCGGACAGATATTTCAGCTTCTGCGGGGCGGCGTGATGCCGAAACTCCAAAGAAGGGCCATCCGGGTTGTCCTCGGGGAACTGGTCCGGGGAAACTTCATCCCGAATGACACTGCCCGGAAATTGAGCAATGCCTATGAATTTCTCAGAAACACCGAAAACCGCCTTCAGGAATACTCGGACCGTCAAACCCATGTGCTTCCCATGGATGCCGATGGTCGTCAACGCACCGCCGCGGCCATGGGGTTTGAAACCTGGGATGCGTTTAAAAGTGAGCTGGATATCCACCGTAATTTTGTCCATGGTCAATTCCAGCTCCTTCTGAGTACGGACGATGAAGACGAAGCCTCCTCTCCCTCCCCCGGAACAGCGACTGCTGAAATGCAGCTCGAAAATCTCTGGCTGAGTCTGGAAAAGAGAGAGGATTCAACCGACCTTTTGGCCGGACTCGGTTGCAGCTACCCCGCAGAAGTGCTTAATCTCCTGTCCGCTCTTCACCAGGATCCGGTCACCCAGGCCCTCAACCAGGAAGGACGAAGACGCCTGGATAAACTGATTCCCATCCTTCTCAAGCAGTTCAACGCCACCCGATACTCACCGAAGGTCCTTCAGGATGTTTTAGAACTCGTTAAAACCGTGCAGCGGCGAACCACTTATCTCTCTCTGCTCGTGGAGAATCCGGATGCCGTGTCCCGGTTGCTGGAATTTTCGGCCGCAAGCCCCTGGATAATTACCTACCTGGCACGTCACCCGGTTCTTCTCGATGACCTGCTGGATCACAGAACACTGTATATTCCCCCCACGCACGCCGAACTCACCCAGGATCTGTTGCGCCGTTTAAACGCCATCGACACACAAGATCTTGAATATCAAATGGATACGCTCCGCATCTTCAAATATGCCAACACACTGCGCGTGGCTGCCGCGGATATAACCGGCGCCCTGCCGCTTATGAAAGTCAGTGACCATTTGTCCCACATCGCCGGAGTGGTTATCGACAAAGTCCTCGACCTGTCATGGGAACATCTGACTGAAAAGCACGGTATCCCTATCTGCGAGTTATCCGGCGAAAAGCTGCCGCGTGGTTTTGCCGTAATTGCTTACGGCAAGCTGGGCGGATATGAACTGGGATATACTTCCGACCTGGATCTCGTCTTTCTGCATGCAGGCGCCCAGTCCGAAACCGTCGGCGGCAACATGCCGGTGGATACCGGTCAGTTTTTTGCCCGATTGGGACAGCGCGTCATTCATCTCATGACCGCCCACACAAGTGCAGGCGTCCTTTACGAGACGGATGTTCGGCTGCGCCCGAGTGGGACGGGGGGAATTCTGGTCTGCCACATCGATGCTTTTGAAGCCTACCAGATGAAAGACGCATGGCCATGGGAGCACCAGGCGCTTGTGAGAGCCCGGGCCATCTGGGGCGACCCCGCCCTTCAGAAGCGGTTTGAACAGATCCGTGCAAATGTCATCGCTCTCCACCGTGAAAAATCGATGCTGCAACAACAGGTGGCGGATATGCGGCAACGAATGTCCAGGGAACTTGGAAACCGTAACCCCGACCTCTTTGACCTGAAGCAAGGCAGGGGCGGCATGGTGGACATTGAGTTTCTGGTCCAATACATTGTGCTTCTAATGGCGAGGGAATACCCCCCGCTTTCAGCATGGACGGACAATGTCCGCCTTATCCAGAGTCTCGCCCAATGCAACCTGATCAACGATCGGACCGCTCATCTGCTTCGGGCCGCCTACCTTGCTTACCGGTCCTGCGCTCATCGGTTGAGCCTTCAGGACAAGCCGGCCGTTGTGCCGAAGGAGACGTTTCAAAACCTGAGACAAGGCATCACCGGCTTATGGCGCCGAGTATTCGGATCGGCGTAATAAACAAACTGCAATATGACATAATTGTTATTTTTATGGCAAATATTTTTACACTTTTGTGGTTTTATTTTAACGATACCACTTTGTTCATTTCTTAACATACTATAAGAATTAGATATTTATTCTCAGTTCGTCTTGGCATATCTATTGCTCTTGTGATTTGGAGAATGTTTCTATGAAACCAGCAGGATCGAATATGAATGAGAGTCAACAACATATGGTCGCATCGTTAAGTGAAAAAAGAGAGAAACTGGTCCAGAAATTCCTGAAAGGTCGAAGTGCCTCATTTTTAACTGACAATGCCGAATTTGTGGACGACTACTTTCGAGAAAGTTTCGAAAGCAGCACTGTGGGACTTCATTTGATCAAAAACAGGATCCCTTACGCCCTTATTGCCCAGGGGGGCTATGGACGGCAGGAACAGTGCATTCATTCAGATATCGACCTGCTTGTGTTGTTCGAGAAAAAGGTGCCGAAGGAGGCCACGGAGCTTATCCAGGAGATCATCTACCCGCTATGGGACATGGGGCTTGAAGTGGGGCATGCAACACGTTCCATTCAGGAATGTATCAAGTATGCCAAAACGGACATCGAGGTATTGACCCCGCTTCTCGACGCCCGTTTTCTCTGCGGAATGTCCCCTCTCTATTCAACGCTCATGGAACGGGTTCGAACCAAACTGCTCTCGCCCAGGCAATCCGAAAAAATAATTGCCCAACTGATCAAGGGCGCCATGGCGCGTCATCACCATTTCGGAGACTCTTCCTATCTCCTCGAGCCCAATCTCAAAGAGGGGCAGGGTGGCCTTCGAGACTACCATACCCTCATGTGGATCTCGAAAATAAAATATGACCTCGGGAACATCAAGGACCTAGAATTCCAGGGATTTTTATCCCATAACGAATACCGGGGATTAAGGGAATCCCTCGTCTATATCTGGCGGGTAAGGAATTATCTGCATCATCTGACGGGCCGAAAATGCGATCAACTCCATTTCGAGCATCAGACGGCAATCCCGAATGTATTAAAAATAAAAGGGAAGAACGGGCAGACGCCGGTAGAACGGTTTCTGGGTACCCTGCACGAAAAGATGGAACGGGTCAAACATATGTTCCTGACATTTATCCTCGAACAGGGATACGGGAACCAATTTTACGCCAAAAGCAAAAAAGCCAAAGAGCCTCTGGTAGAAGGACTCGTAGTCGAAAAGGGCATGCTCAGCTTTGCTTCTTCGGAAATCATCCTGTCCAATCCTCTGCTTCTTATACAGATTTTTGAAGAAAGCAGTCGTCTTAAGATACCACTGAGCGCGGAGGGCAAGCGGCTCGTCCAGGAGTTCCTGTATCTCGTGGGAGATAATCCCCTGACCTCAGCCGAAAACGCGAAATCTTTCGAGCGGTGCCTGACCCTCACCACCCACGACTTCAATGTGCTGGACGACATGTTGTCCACGGGTATCCTGGCCAAATACATTCCCGAGCTGAAAGCTATTGAGAACCGTATACAGTACGATGAATACCATCTGTATCCTGTTGACCGGCACTCCATCAGAACGGTCCAGACCATTAAAAACATCGACAGCCCTGAAGATATCACCCAGGACACCCTGTGCGCGGCATTCTATC
Organism: Desulfobacterales bacterium; assembly: GCA_963677545.2. Classification (GTDB taxonomy): domain Bacteria; phylum Desulfobacterota; class Desulfobacteria; order Desulfobacterales; family JAFDDL01; genus JBECKW01. The sequence continues at coordinate 183,071 of CAXXKH010000033.1, forward strand.
GGGGGTTGAAAAACCGTAAGCTTCTCTTGTGGGCGGCACTGCTCCACGATATCGGGAAAGGCATTCCCGGTGGCGACCACTCCGGAAAGGGCGCCCGGATTGCCCGGAATATTTTAGGCCGAATGGGTTATTCGGAAGCAAAAATCGATACGGTTGCATTTCTTGTAAAAGAACATCTCTTTCTTAACAAGACCGCCACTCGAAGGGACATCAACGACGAAGCCACCGCCGTTATGTGCGCAAGGAGAATAAAAAATATCGACCGGCTTAAAATGCTTTATCTCCTGACGGTTGCCGATTCTTCCGCCACCGGCCCCAAAGCCTGGAACAGCTGGACGCTGATGCTGCTCCGGGACTTGACCCTGAAGACGCTGAAAATTCTGGAAAGAGGTGAACTTGCCAGTCGTGAAGTGCTGGAGGCCGTGGAAGCGAAAAAAGAGAAGCTGATAAAATCGGCGGGCGCCCAGGGAGAACGCAAACAAACCGCCGCTCTCCTCTCCGTCATGTCTCCGCGTTACATGCTGCATTCCCATCCGGAAGAGATCCGATCCCATATCGATCTTCACGCGAAGCTGAAAGACAACCTGTTCGTCTGGCAGGTCATGCCCGGCGACATTCCTGGTAATAAAAAAGTCACCGTGTGCGCCAAAGACACGCCGGGCCTATTTTCGAAAATAGCGGGCGCTTTTACACTCTGCGGATTCGACATCCTCGGCGTGCAGGTGTTTACATGGCGGAACAACATTGCCCTCGACATTTTCGAAGTAAAAGTACCGGTGGACCACGATCGGGAAGAAGCGCGATGGCAAAAAGCACGACGTATTCTCTCCTCTGCTCTTTCCGGCGAACTCAATCTGCGCCTTGAAATTTATAAGCGAATGTCCACCTATCGACCCCAAAAAGTACAGCCGAAAACCAGGCCGCACCAGGTATCGATCGACAACAACTGGTCCGATTTTCTAACCGTATTGGAAGTGCATACATATGACTTTCCCGGGTTGCTCTTTCTTATCACCGACGTGCTGTTTCAGCACCGTATAGATGTGTGGGTGGCGAAAATCGCCACCAAAGCCGATCAGGTGGTTGATGTCTTCTACATCCGGGACGTGGACGGGCAAAAAATTGATACGCCTGAGCAGGAAGAGCAGCTAAAAACAGCCATTCTCAACATGCTGGAAAATGAAAACAAAAATGATGGGAACGACCATCCATCGAGGGTCTCGGAATAACAGTATGCTTTTTTTAATTAATCGTATAAAGGGGGAAAAATGAAAACCAAATTGGGAGCTTTTTTAGTGCTTTTGTTGCTGCCGACATCTTCGGCATTCGGAGCTGATGAACTGAATACCGGAGATACTGCATGGATAATCGTCGCAACTGCCCTGGTAATGATGATGACGCCGGCGGGTCTGGCTCTTTTTTATGGCGGCATGTCCAGGTATAAAAACCTGCTCAACACCTTTGCCATGACCGTAATCGCCTACTGTCTGGCAAGCGTCATCTGGGTGGTGTGGGGCTACAGCCTCGCATTCAGCGGCGAAGGCAGCCTTGTTGGAAACCTGGACGCGCTGATGCTACGGGGCATCGGCATAAACAGCGTGTCGGGTACCATTCCCACATATGTGTTCGTTCTTTTTCAAATGACCTTCGCATGCATCACCGTCGCACTGGTCATCGGCTCCGTGGTGGACCGCATGAAGTTCTCGTCGTGGATTGTCTTCACCGTGCTCTGGGTCACTTTTATTTATTGTCCCATCGCCCATTGGGTATGGGGCGGCGGCTGGATGTCCCAGCTGGGCGCCCTGGATTTCGCCGGCGGGAACGTCGTGCATATCAATGCCGGTGTGGCCGGCCTTGTCATCGCACTGATGCTGGGTAAACGCGTCGGGTACGGCAAAGAGGCGATGTTTCCTTCGAGCGTGACGCTCACCACCCTCGGCGCGGGATTACTCTGGTTCGGATGGTTCGGATTCAACGCCGGCAGCGAACTGGCGGCCGACGGCGTGGCGGCTTCCGCATTCCTGGTTACCAACACATCGGCAGCCACGGCGGCGCTGGCGTGGATGGCGGCCGAATGGATAGGAACCGGCAAACCGACCCTTCTGGGAATCGCCTCGGGAATCGTGGCGGGCCTGGTCTCCATCACTCCAGCGGCGGGTTTCGTCGGACTGTCGGCGTCACTGCTGATCGGCGCCGTAGCGGGCGTACTCGGATTTTTTTCCGTTTCAAAACTCAAACTCAAAATGGGCTATGACGACTCCCTCGACGCATTTGGGGTTCATGGGCTCTGCGGCATCTGGGGAGCACTTGCCACCGGTCTGTTTGCCACCCCCGCCATCACCGAGGGCGCTGCCGGCCTTTTCTACGGCAACCCGAAACAACTCTGGATTCAGGTAATCTCCATTTTGGCTACAATTGCCTATACGGCGATAGGTACCGTTATTGTTGTGTGGATCACCAAGCTCCTGACGGGAGGCTTGCGGGTAAATCGGGATGATGAAGTCAAGGGCCTTGACAGTTCCCTGCATGGTGAACGGGGCTTTGAATTTTAGAATAAACGAATAAACAGGAGACAATGACATGAAAAAAATTGAAGCAATCATCAAGCCGTTCAAATTGGATGATGTCAAAGAGGCTTTGAATGAAATCGGTATTCAGGGCATGACCATTACGGAAGTGAAAGGGTACGGCCGTCAAAAAGGGCATAAGGAGATCTACCGCGGTGCCGAATATGTTGTTGATTTTATTCCGAAACTCAAAATCGAAATAGTCGTCGAGGCAGCCCGGGCCGACAGCGTGGTGGATATAATCGCCAAAGCCGCCAACACCGGGAAAATCGGCGACGGCAAAATCTTCATACTCCCCATGGATTCCGCCGTTCGCGTGCGTACGGGTGAAAGGGGGGCCGACGCTCTTTAAGCGGAGCCCGGAAAATACTGAGGGACTGATATTTTATCTCAGCCAATTTCAAAACGTCCCATTTGGGCCAATCTCCGTGCGAACGATCCGTCTTGTTCTTGATCCTTGTGCCAGGAAAACGTTTTGAAAATGGCTCATCTGTTAACTTTTTTATACTTTTTTTCAACTATCAAAAAACCAGGAGGAAACGTATTATGAATGGTAAACAAGTATTAGAAATGGCAAAAGAGAAAGGCGTACGGGTATTGGATATCCGTTTCATGGATTTTCCGGGCATCTGGCAGCATTTTTCCGTACCCATCGGAGAACTCAGCGAATCCAGCTTTGAAGAGGGCTTCGGATTTGACGGTTCCAGCATTCGAGGGTGGCAGCCGATCGACGCCAGCGACATGCTGGTGGTTCCGGACGCCGAAACCGCGAAAATAGATCCCTTTTACGAAATCCCCACCCTGGTGCTCATCGGCAACATCGTTGACCCCGTGACGCTGGAACCCTATACCCGGGACCCCCGTAACATTGCCAAAAAGGCCGAAGCCTATCTGAAGAGCACCGGCATCGGGGATACCGCTTACATCGGACCGGAAGCCGAGTTCTTCATCTTCGACAATGTGCAGTACGACTCCAGCCGAAACAGCTCCTTCTACGAGGTCGATTCGGTCGAAGGAATCTGGAACAGCGGTCGGGATGAAATGCCCAACCTGGGATATAAACCCCGCCACAAGGAAGGATACTTCCCGGTTCCGCCAACGGACAAATTCCAGGACCTGAGAACCCAGATGATGCTGACCCTGGAAGATCTTGGTTTCGACGTTGAGTGCCAGCACCACGAGGTGGCCACCGCCGGCCAGGCTGAGATCGACATGCGCTTCAAGCCCCTTCTGCAGATGGGCGATCAACTGGTCTGGTTCAAGTACGTGCTGAAAAACGTGGCATCCAAAGACGGGCGTACCGTTACCTTCATGCCCAAACCCCTCTTCGAGGACAACGGAAGCGGCATGCATACCCATATCAGTATCTGGAAAGAAGGGACCCCCCTGTTTGCGGGCGACAAGTATGCCGGTATTTCACAGGAAGCCCTGTATGCCATCGGCGGCATTCTGAAACACTGCAAGTCCCTCTGCGCTTTCACGAACCCCACCACGAACTCCTATAAGCGCCTCGTCCCCGGGTTCGAAGCACCTGTAAACCTGGCCTACTCCAGCAGAAACCGGAGCGCATCGGTGCGTATCCCCATGTATTCTTCCTCACCCAAAGCGAAACGTATCGAGTTCAGAACGCCGGATCCGTCCTGTAACGGCTACATGGCATTCTCCGCCATGCTGATGGCGGTCCTCGATGGTATCCAGAACAAGATCGATCCGGGCGAACCCCTGGACAAAAACATCTACGATCTGCCCCCCGAAGAAGCAGCGGGAATCCCCTCCGCACCGGGATCTCTGGATGAAGCCCTGGCAGCGCTTCAGGAAGATCACGAGTACCTGCTCAAGGGTGATGTATTCACCGAAGATGTCATCAGCAAGTGGATCGAGTACAAATCGGAAAACGAAGTCAATCAACTCCGACTCCGTCCGCATCCGCACGAGTTCTTCATGTATTACGATATCTAATTTCTTTTATTCTCACCGGGGCGGCTTTGGGTCGCCCCGGTGCCCCGCTAAAAGATGAACGTCCAACATCGAACGTCCAACGTCCAATTTTGAATTTGGATTATTACGGGTTCTATTTACAAATCCTTCCCATTAGGTTAACAGCATAGGGTAACTATTTCTAAAAACTCAACCAAACCGGGATTTTTCATGAAGATAAAACTTTTTCTATTGGTTACCGGATGCCTGCTGATCTGGCCGTTCAGCAACGCCGCGGGACGTCTCTCGTCAGACGAAATTATGGACGGGATTGAAGCCCGGTATGATGTCACGGGCATTTATGCCCGGTTTGAACAAACCAGTACCCTCAAGGCACTGGATGTCACCGATTCGGCCGAGGGCCGCATTTATATCAAACAACCCGGCCGAATGCGCTGGGAATACGACCGCCCCGAAAAACAGTCCATCATCACCAACGGCGAGACACTGTGGATCTACCGTCCCGAAGATAACCAGGTCATGATCGGAAAAGCCGCCACATTCTTTGGCGAGGGCATGGGCGGTGTCTTCCTGTCGGACATAACCACTATTCGAAAGAATTTCGGAATTAAACTCACCTCGGTGAATGACGCCGGCGATTATGAACTGGAGTTAACCCCCATAAAAGCATTGAACGGCATCCAGACCGTTTTAATAACCGTCTCCAAAGACACATTTGATTTGATCCGGGTCGTTACCCTGAATGCATACGGCGATGAAACCAGCCTGATCTTTGAAGATTCGAAATTCGATGAGGATATTGATAACGGTTTTTTTGAGTTTATACCGCCTGAGGGGACGGACAGGACGTCATTGGAAGAGTGAGCCAGATTTTTATTTCAGGCAAGCCATTTTCAAAACGTTTTCCCGCCAGACGTGGAATCAAGCTCAAAGCTGATCGGCCAGTTTTGAAATTGACTGAGGCATATAAAAAGCGCCGTTGCATTTCCCGCGTCGGCGCTTTTTTTAAGCATATTTCACTTTGTGTTCATATCTTATAGGAACTCATCCGGTATATCCGCATTGGTATGCACTTTCTGGACATCATCACAATCATCAAGCATATCCATAAGCCTGAGCATCTGTTCGGCCTGTTTACCCTCCAGATTGGCATAGGTCTGTGGAAGCATGGTTACTTCAGCTATTGTGGCCGATATCTCCGCCTTATCGACAGCGTCTTTCACCGTTTCGAAATCCGACGGGTCCGTAATGACCTCGAATGTGTTCTCCTCTTCCCGGACATCTTCGGCGCCGGCCTCAAGAACCAGCTCCATGAGCGCGTCTTCCTCAACTCCGTCCTTCTGTATCTCGATATACCCTTTTTTGTCGAACATGAATGACACGCAGCCGTTCTCTCCCAGGTTTCCGCCGCACTTGCTGAAAATGTGCCGGATATCCGCCACCGCCCGCACCTTGTTGTCGGTGAGGGATTCGATCAGCACCGCTGTCCCGCCCGGGCCGTATCCTTCATAGACGATCTCCTCGTAACTGACGCCTTCGAGGTCACCGGTTCCTTTTTTTATCGCTCTTTCAATATTGTCCTTGGGCATGTTTTCAGCCTTTGCCGCAAGGACCGCGCTGCGTAAGCGGGGATTCGCATCGATATCTCCTCCCCCCATTTTCGCGGCAATCGTAATTTCCTTGATCAGCTTGGTAAAAATTTTCCCGCGGCGAGCATCCGCGGCCCCTTTTTTGTGCTTGATATTTGACCACTTGCTATGACCAGACATTGATTATGCCTCCTTTTTAAAGTCCATACCGATAATGTATATCTCTTTGCTCGCTTTTCTGCAACTCTTTGGTTTAAAAAGCTTATGTTGTTTAAAAGCATTCCTGACGGCCCCGACCATCTGTTCCACTTCCTCCCCCTGAAAAATTTTACACACAAAACCTCCCCCGGCCACAAGCAGTTTATCGGCAACGGAAAGCGCTGCTTCGCACAAATAGAAGGAACGGACGGCATCCACCGAGCTGTTTCCCGTAGTGCCGGGGGCCATATCACTAAGTACCAGATCGAAGCGATCCCCTAACCGGGGCCAGAACCCGGCAGCCTCATCGAAAATATCCCCGGTATGGACAACGGCATTGCCCGGAAGCTTACCGGATACCGGTTTCAGGTCAATTCCCGCAACCTTCCCCCGCGGCCCGACCTTTTTGGCTGCGAAAAGCAGCCAGGATCCGGGAGCACATCCCAGGTCAAGCACATGCTGGCCGGGCTGGATCAATTTGAATTTTTCCTGAATCTCCTGAAGCTTATAAACAGACCTGGCCGGGTAATTCTCCTTTTTCGCCCGTCGGGTGTAGTGATCCTGCCAGGTAATCTTCTTTGGTTTCTTGCCCGCCATAACTTTATATCCGATGGAAGAGGGAAGACCGCTTCGCTAGGATGATGGACGATAACGGACTTTGCTTTTTCGTCCCTCTTCCATCATCCATCTTCCCTCGCAGTTGTTCCGACCTCCGACCTCTGACTTCTGACCTCCGCAGTTAGAATAGCTCATCCACAGCATCGGAAACAGTTTTAATGCCCACCAGCTTGATACCGTTCATCTCCGGCATGCGCTTGAGATTGCCGACCGGCATCAAACAGGTTGTAAATCCCATCTTTTTCACTTCACTCACCCGAATATCCGGGTGACTGACTGCCCTCACCTCACCGGTGAGTCCCATTTCGCCCAGAACAACCGTTCCGTCCGGAATCGGCCGGTCCAGGAAACTGGAGGCAATGGCCGACACAACACCCATATCCACGGCGGGCTCGGTTATCTTCACCCCGCCGGCAACATTCATGAAAATATCATGCCCCATGAGATGCATCCCCAGTTTTTTTTCCATAACCGCGGCCAACAGGGCCACCCGATTTTGATCCAGGCCCAGAATGGTCCGTCTCGGCGTACCGAAACTGGTGGAACTGACAAGCGCCTGAAGCTCGACCAGAATCGGCCGCGTCCCTTCCATGCTGGCGGTTACGGCGGAACCCGATGCGTTCTCCGGACGCTCCGAAATAAAAATTGCCGAAGGGTTCACTACTTCGGAAAGTCCCTTCTCTTTCATCTCGAACACCCCGATCTCGTTGGTGGAACCGAACCGGTTCTTTACAGCCCGAAGAATCCGAAACACGTGGTTCCGGTCTCCTTCGAAGTAGAGTACCGTATCCACCATGTGCTCGAGGAGCCGGGGCCCTGCAATGGCACCGTCCTTTGTCACATGCCCCACCAGCATCACCGGTATATTTGTATTTTTGGCCAGGAACATGAGCCGCATGGCGGAATCTCTCACCTGGCTCACGCTCCCGGGTGTGGAAGAGATATCGGGACTGAACATGGTTTGAATCGAATCGACCACAATCACATCCGGCTTTTCCGATTCCGCTATTCCCAGAATCGATTCCACGTCCGTTTCGGCAACAACCCACAAGTTATCCTCCGATGTGGTACCGAGCCGCCGGCTTCGAAGCATGAGTTGCCGCACCGACTCTTCACCGGATACGTAGAGTGTCTTTCTCTTCAGGGATGCCATACCGGAAAGGGCCTGAAGCATCAGTGTCGATTTGCCGATTCCCGGATCTCCCCCGATCAGGACTATGGTCCCGGGCACAAGCCCGCCGCCGAGAACCCGGTCGAACTCTCCGATCCCGGTGCTGAGTCTGTTTTCATGATCCGGGATTCCGGAGTCGATCAACACCGGCTTGTTTCCGGAAACCACCTTGGAAGTGCGTCCTCCGGAAGCGGGTTGCAGACGCTCTTCAACCAGGGTTTCCCACTGACCGCAATCCGGACATTTCCCCATCCATTTGGGCACCTGATAACCGCATGCCTGGCAGACATAGACGGTTTTGATATTCTTTTTAACGGCACCCGACACGCGCGTCACCTCCAGCAGTGGAATACAAGCAATAGTTTTAGAAATTGACAGGGCGATACATACCATGGCATCCTAACGCAATCAAGAATTCGATGACAACGTAATTTGCAATGCATCAGAAGGTGAATAATGATCTCTTTTTTTGCCACGGTATTTGCCCCGTTACTCCGAAAGTGGAAAATATCGCAGTTCGTTTTTCTCATGACGCTCCTGTGTATCTGCCTGCCGGCGCCGGCCCGAAGCAACATAGACTACTTTGAATCTCTTCAGAAACGGCTCATAGCGGATGGATTCGATCCGGGCACAATTCAAGCCCTGTATAAGGGTGAAACCATTGAATTCGACTTCAAGGGTGTTTCCCGCTTTTTCGTTCACCATGAAGGGAAACTGAACTATGACCAGTTTACTGAAAAGGCACCCATTCAAAAGGCCCGGGATTACATCTCGACCCATAAAGCGGCCTTCGACCGGGTAGAAACCGACACCGGTGTCGGACGTGAGTTGATCACCGCCATCCTGCTGGTGGAAACACGGCTTGGCGGTTATATCGGTTCCAGCAGCATTCTGAATACGCTCTCCACCATGGCCGCTTTAAATGAACCCCGCATACTGGAAGCTTTCTGGGAAAAAGTACCCCCGGAGCGAAAACTGACCAGGCCCAAGTTTGAAAAAAAAGCACGGGACAAATCCGGCTGGGCCTATAAAGAGTTGAAGGCACTCCTCAAATACGCCAACAGAGAAAACATGGCGCCGCAGGAAATTGTGGGGTCCTATGCCGGGGCCATGGGAATTTCCCAGTTCATGCCCAGTAACGCCCTGACCCTGGCCGTGGACGGCAACCGTGACGGCCGGATCAATCTGTTCGAAAACGAGGATGCCATCGCAAGTGTCGCCAACTATCTCAGCCACCATGGATATCGGCCGGGGCTTAACCGGGAGGCAAGATACAAGGTCATCCTGCACTACAACCGAAGCAGCTATTACGCAAACACTATCCTGAAAATCGAGGAGCTGTTAAAGAGCGAGTAATGGATTTCAATACAATTATAATCATAATCAGTATATGCATCCCATTCGTCTTATTAACCCTCTGGGCCATCTTCGATGCAGCGCAGAGAGACTTCGGGGCCATCGAAAAAAAAGCGGTCTGGATACTCATCGCCGCGGTTCCTTTTGTTGGATTCATCGTCTATCTGATTTTCGGAATGAAAAGGGGGGAAAAGCCGAAACCTGCTTAAAAAGTCGGCCAAAATGGAACGTTTTGGAATTGGCTCAAAAAAATATTTGACAAATCCGCCTTCCTTCTATATTCAACAGCCTGTTTTGAAACAAAACCCTATGGTCCCATCGTCTAGCGGTTAGGACGCCGGCCTCTCACGCCGGTAACCCGGGTTCGAGTCCCGGTGGGATCACCAATGCTTACGTGATACCATCCGTAGTGGATGTAAAAAACGGATGTAAAACGGCATCAGGACTGCCTTCCTGATGCCGCTTTTTTTTGTTCGAACGGAATTATTTCCGCCGTCCGATCCCGCTTCAGTCCACGCTCCAAAACCTCCCTAACCTCGTTAAAACCTAATGTCCTCAAATATCTTGACGTTGTACTGGCCGATTTGTGTCTCAGGATCGCCTGGATGGCGCTCTTCGGATAACCTTCCCCGTAAAGCGTCGATGCCGTCAGATGGCGGATTGCGTGCCACCCGAAAGGCTCTACCTTAGCCTTGGTGCACCATCGTTTCATGATTCGTTGACGGTGTTTAAACGGCCGGCCATAATATTTCTCATTTGCCTTCTGTTCAGAGAGGCAGACAAAAACGTGCTTCTTGTCATCAATCGGCAAGGCTTGTCGACGTTCAGACCACATCTCCAGTTCCTCTGCCAGCTCAGACGTAAGGGGCAGCCAGTCGAACTCCCACCCTCCGCCTTCGCGTTTCCTGGTCCATAATCGGATCTGGCCGCGGCCGAAATCCACATCGGCCCATTTTGCCCTGAACAGCTCATCACGGCGGGCAGCCAGGTGAAGATACGCCAGGAGCATGACACGGTCCTGGAGATGGGCGTCGGTACCGTCCTCTGCTATTGCTGAGACATAATTATAAACCGCCCAGAAATCGTCCTCCGGTGGTACATACCTCGGAACCCTGTTTTCAGCTTTTTTTGCTACTGCAAGGAACGGGTTCTCAATGTTCTCCGGCCAGCCCCGAAGGTTCTCCTTACCCCACGACCATGCTGCCCCGAGATTTTTACGATCCTTGTTGACAGAATTGCCGGATCTCGTCTCATCTTTTTCGGGATCCGGCTTCGTCTGTAACAGATCGTTGAAATAATCAGCGCACAGAAACCTGTCTACCTTGTCCACAGGCATATCCGGCGTCACCTGATCAAACGCCACGAATCGCTCGAAGGCGCCCTTCTTTTCGTCATATGTCTTTTTAGCAAAATTATGCGTCATGACATGATTCAAATATTTGTTCGCCCAAAGCCTAATCGTCGTGAAAGATTCCGTGTGGATCGAGTTCAGCTGTCGTCGGAGCTTTTTTCGCTCCTCGTTTTCCCATTCGATCGCCTCTCGATAGCTGTCTTTGCTCGCGTCCGGATATAATTTGGTGGGGCCTCTGACCCCCTGCACCCATACTGTCCCCAGAACACGGCGCTTGCCCCGCTTCGTTATTGTACTCGGCATGCAAGACCTCCTTTATTCGATTTTCAAAGAACCGGATTGTCCCGGGAGAGACCACAACTCCACCCCATCGCCGGTAATACTTTCTAACCGTCCTGGGGTCAAGACCGACAAGCGAACCAAGCTCCTTTGCCGTGAGCGGCCGCCCTAAAGTTTCCGACAATTCAATTCTTTCCATATCTCAACCACCGAGTATTTCCGCCGGGACCTTGCCGACCAGGTCGACCCCGGACTCGAGGAAGACGCGGATCAATTCCGGTTTTTTGCAGGTGTTGAATTTCCCTCGCTTTTTATTAAGCTTTTCGAGCAGGAAGTCCCGGGCCTTCCGGTCGCTGAAGATCTCCAGGGTTTCCCCAATGGCCATCAGTTCGGGTTTCGTCTTTTTGTTGAGATATTCCTCGTCCATGGCCCACTCTGTGGCCAGATCGATGCCGATGTAATCGGCCATGCGCTTTCTGTTTTCGGCGCCGAACCTTTCCATCATGATGATCCGGAGGGCAGCCTCGTCTATCAACTGCTGCACCTGGAACGGTTCAAGCGCCTCGATCGCAGGCCATAAGGTAGCCGTTTCGACAGACCACCAGTGGATCTGCCCGGCATCGTCCCGCTCGACCTCGATGCCCAGTTTTTCAGCGACCCATGGCCGTAAATCGTTCTCGGAATCGATTATGGCAAAGAGAACCGGGTAAAGTTTTGAGCGACCGCACGTTGGATACCTCTCCGGAATTGCGGCCTTGAAAAACTTCTCCCGGAAGTACTCTCCATGCCAGGCCACCCTGGGGGCGTCGTCGTCGCCGGCACCGGCATCTTTGTTTTTGGCGGCCTGATGTTGCTTCGCGTCCTTTTTAGATACCGCTTCCACTGCTTTGAAACACGACTTTTCCCCGACACACACCCGCCGGTACCAATCATCGACTCCGCCGTAGGTATCGATCAGGCTGATGAAATGCTCGCAGGTGAGACATTTTTTCGCGGGTTTGATGGCGGAAAGCTTCTGCCAGTCGGACATGCTTTCGTATTGGTCCGGGGTCATATCGTCCTTGAACCGGAAACCGGTCACCTTGAATTTCCGGTGCATGGCCGTGCGTTTGAAGTTTTTCAAAAGATGGTTGTTGACCTTCTTCTTGAAGCATTTCGGATTATGGCAAAGCGTCTTTTCCATATCCATGTCCCACAGCTTCCTCTGCACATCCGAGTTATGACCGCAGGAAAGGCATCCTTCCTTTTCGAGATTGAAAGGTGCTTTCGAGAGGACCGGCGCCATGTTGTCGATTCGGCGTTTAAGATCCTTTACGGACGGCTTCCATCGCTCATTGCCGATGGCTTCTTTATGAAGCTCGCCCCGGGCTTTGCTGTCCGTTACCCGCATGAGCTGCTCCAGGTGACCGTAGGACAGGCGACCGGACTCCCAGTCCTTGAGTACCCGGGCAGGAAGAGAAAGCACCCGGACACGCCGGCGGATGTACCGGGCGCTGACACCGGTGCGGACCGCAAGGCCCTCCACGGCATCCCGGCCATGCCGATCGAGGTAGGCCTTGAATCCCCTGGCTTCCTCCAGCTCGGTGAGATCCTCACGCTGCAGGTTCTCGATGGCCATCAGGTCGAAGGCTTCGTCGTCGGTCAATTCCCGGACCAGGGCGGGGATTCTGTTCTTTTCGATGCCGCCGTTTTCGCTTGCCACCTTGCATTTCGCCCGCCAGCGCCGTTCTCCGAAAACGATCTCGAAACTCTCATCGGCGATCGGCCTGACCAGGATCGGCTGGATGACATCCTTCTGACGAACCGAGTCGACCAGTTCATCGAACTCCTTACCCTCGAACCTGTTTCGCCAGTTGAAGGGATTCGGTGTTATTCCGGATAAAATGATTTCCTGATAGGTCTGTTCAGGCATGGGAGGCCTCCTTCAGTTGTATGGGGTTTTTCTTTTCACCATTACCGTCGGCAGTCAGTCTGTCGATTTCAGCGGCAATCAGTGCACCGGCGATTTCAAGCCGGTGGATCCGGCTGTGCTTCTCTCTTTTGTCCCAGGCGTCGACCGATATCATGGGACCGCCCCTCGGCGGATCGACCCATCGCTGCCACGGCCAGGGGTCATACCACTCCACACTGTCCGGGCGATGCGCGACCCGGTACAGGGCGACCGGCGCGGCATAAAGCGCAGCCGCCAGGGCAAGCTCTCCGTTGACGTGCCGGCTGTCGTGTTCGGCGCTCCAGCCTTCCTGCTCTATCTGCCGGGTTCGTTCGGCTGCGATTCTCTCGATGCCTGTCATGATTCCATCCTTTTGGCTGCCCGGACCGCGATCCCGATTCCGAAAAGAACCGCGGCCCGGGCGGCGCTCATTGCGCCCTTACGCTTTCCATGGCTTTTTGCCAGCGCAATTATCCGGTTATTTCCGTAAAGCCGGGTTTTCTTGGCTCCATCGGAATGAATCCGGAACCGGCGACGGCGCCGGTTACTTTAATGAAATCGACTTCCACTTTTGCAGAATTGATGATCGCCTGGGCCGCATTGCTGACCGCCTTCGCCCTGGTCACATCCATCGGTTTCTCTTCATCGAGCAACGCTTCGATGGTGAAGAACAGATGATCTCTCAGGTCTTCTATCTTGTTTTTCATTGTCTGACCTCTTGTTGATATGCCTGTTAAGGACGCCTCGTATCCTGATCACGTCGACCAGATCCTCCGGAAGATTGTGAATGGAATTCCGTCGCATGTTCTCCGCCCGGGAGATGCATTCCAGATTGTCGATGCGGATGCCGGCGTAGGAACTATCGCCGTCCTTGAAAATAACGATATGGCCCTTGGGGACGGGGCCGTTGTGTTTTTCCCACAGAACCTCGTGGACGGACTTCCAGTTTTTGCCGGCCTGTTTACTGTCTTTCACTTTCTCCTGGACAATGCCGTCCTTTGTGATTCGATGGCTTCCCACCGGCACCCATTTGCTGCCACGCTGCCCGGGCTTGAACCTGGTCTCCTTGCTTCTGCCGCCGGAATCCCAACCCTTTATGCCTTTGTTATGGGGTGTATTCCCTTTTTCGAAATGTCCGGTCCGGCCGGAAACGATCCCCCGGTTGTGCACGAAGGTCCGGATCTGTTGGAGCGTCTTATTCTCGCCGAAAGTTTCGTTGAAAAGCGCCGTCAACTCCTCTCCACTTCTGCCCGAATAGTTACGCCGGACAAATTCGGCCTGTTCCGGGGTAAAGATCCGGAGACGATTATTCTTGTAGAGCCGGGCGCCAGGCTCCCGACCGCAGGTGATCTTGTGGTTTTTCAATGCGGAACGAATGGCGGAGACGGTCTTTTTTTCGCGGAACTCGTTATTAAAAGCCGCTGTCAGGTCCTCTACCGTCATGCTGAGATAGACTCTTTTCAGAAAGGCGAGCTGCGTTCCGGTGTAGTTTTTCCGTTTCATATCAATTCAACGGCCTTCCCCGTCCCCCGGGAACCGGTATTGTGTCCGGGCCGGGGTGATTTCGTCCATTCGTTTCCGGAGGTTTTCAAGTTCGGCGTTGTAGTGCGCGGATGCGGCCGCCATGGTGGCCCCGAGCAGGCCATAACCGGCGATGTCCTGGAACGGGCTCTCGCCCAGGGCATCACGGTCCGTGGCGATCCGGAAGAGCTTGTCGATGATCCGGACCACTGCGAGGGCGTCGTCATACCGGTCCGGCCGGATGCCGTTGGGATACAGGATCCGCATCACCTGACCGCTCTTGCCGAAGGCATCACCGTAAGCCTTCTGTTTCTCATCGACCAGCCGCCCGATGGCCGCGCCTGCTTCTTCGTAGTTCATGCGATTGCTTCCTCCTGTTTTCGGTTCGCCTCGCTGCTGCCGAGGACTTTCTTTGCCCACCAGAGCGGGACGTAAATGCGGCCGGGGTAGACTTCCGAGAATCTCCTCGGAAAGTTGACCACCCTGCCCGTCCGTTTCACAACTGCCGGAATGCTTCTCGGTCCGGGATCCATGATGGCCGAAATCTCGATACAGACCTTTCGCGTGTTCCAGTCCGGCATCTCTTTGCCCTTTCGCCCGCGTTCGCAGTCTCGCGGCCTTCAAAACGAAACGCTACTTGACCCGTCGCGGGCGCCGGGAAGGAGGGGTTGGTCAACGGTGTAGGGCTCACGGCTTACGGCATACGGTGCAAGAGCAACGGTATAAGGCTCACGGCTTACGGCATACGGTTCTCTCTTTGGAAATATGCGGTTTGCCGGTATCGCCATCAGCACCAGGAGCCCGATGCCCCCGAAGTTTGCCCAGGGGAACCATTCGCCTTCGGAACCGGCAAGACAGAGGCCCACCGTGAACAGGAGACCGAGGCCCCAGCTTGCCATGTGCTTCGATATGTGTTGATCTGATCCCATGATTTTTGCTATTTTCATTTTTCACTCCCAAAAAAAGGAGACCTGAATGAGCCAAAAAAAGTTCCCTGTTCTCAAGTGCTTCCCCACACGAAACGGCCAGGTAAAAGCCTGGTGCCCTTATTGCCGGAAATGGCATCTTCATGGCACCAAGACGACATCAAAGCTGGAAATATCGGGCACCGCGTTGCGCATTGCGTATCCAAAGACAGTCCTTTTAAAAATGGAGGCTATGAGTTGAAACTTATGACCAAAGCCGAAATAAAAGAAATTTCAGCCAGCCTCGAACTATACGCCTAATTCAGCAAACCCATGGGTATGCATCGCAGGGTCGAACCTGTCTTCCGGGTTACCCATGTGCGTCGAAACATCGTTTCGAATCATTCGGAGTCTTGCGGTTTGGAGTTCAGAGGCTACAATTTTCTCTTCAAGGTCCTTTGCGACTTCCTCCGCGGTTAATCTGTTTTGACTGATAAGAGTCGTAGGAGTTCCCGGCTCATTGCTCTAATTGCCTGTTGTTCAATTCGGGACACCATATTTCCCTCCCCTGCTTTATTTTTGGTCGTGGTTTGTGTGCCAGGAGGTTTTGGCCGTTTCCTCGTGGGTCATCCTTCGATTTTGTAGAATCGCCAGGGAGTCGGTAGGAGACATCAAACGGACGATGGTGGAGTTGATGTCAAGGATCTGCTTCAATATGGAGACCTGATCTTCGTAGCGAACCGGCTCCATCCACTCCCTGTTTCCGAGTTTTAGATATTTAAACATAGCGTCCCCTCCCCCTACTCTATTTTGTCGCCTGGTTTGTGGGCCAGGATGTTGGCTTTGAGCTGGAGGCATTTTTTCACGGTGTCATCGATCTCCTTGATGCAGCGGGCCTTTTCTTCGGGAGTTATTTTTCGATCCTGAAACGCCTTGCCGAGCTCGACATTTTGCTCGCCGAATTCAATCCCGCACTGGCCGGCCAGCTCGAGCAGCGGGACCCGGTCCGTGGATTCCGCCGGGGGGATATCGAAGGCCACCCGGCCGCACATCTGCTCGATACGGTCCAGGGCGGAAAAATCCTGAGTGATGCGGATGATCAGTACGGCCGTGCGGAATCCGAGTTTATAGCCCTGCTGCTCGGTCAGTTCGTTCCGGATGGTGCTTTCCGCCTTGCCCAGGCGGGGGGCAAGGGCCTTCATCGGGAATCGTTTTGCTGCCGAGTCAATTAGGTCGAATATTTCGTCCATTGGTCGATCTCCTTTTTTGTACAGTTAGGTGAGCAAGACTAAGCTCAGCCCACTGGGCAAACTTTTCAAATTGGCGGAGGCACTGTTGCAGTACCCAGATTTCACCATCCTCTATACCGGCGCGGTCTTTCCCGGTTTTTTCCACGAAAGATTCAACATCCTTCTTTAAAAGCGCCCGGTATTCGCCGATGCCCTTCGGGCTTTGAACGGCTCTATTCCACTTAAGAATCTCGAATTCGCATTGTTTGATCATCTCTTTGGTCTTCGGGAAACCTCTGGTTTCCGACTCCTTAAAATCCAGCGGGTTCAAATTTTTGAGGGCTTGGATGGTGTCTTCCAGAAAGGAGCGATAGACCCGGGCTTTGATGTAAAAGCTCCTGCCGGAACCGGCCAGAGAACCTCGATCATAGTGTGAAAAAATACGATACGGTCTCTTTCGGTTAGCCCGTACGCTCAGAATAAACCCCCTGACTGCATTCTCACGATCTTTGATGGCCCCCGGGTCTGGATGACCATCGATCGGGCGGGACTCATTCACAATCGAATTGAAGGCTTGCAATGCTTTGTCTGGTGTCAACCCCATGATCCCCCTGGCAACGCCTTTAATATAAGAATATCTCCCAAAAATTATTATTTAAAAACCGACGGAATTCACTGAATATCCGTATCAGATGGCTATGCTATGCGCTTGTCAGGCGGCTTTGGCGTCGGCATCTGTAGCCGCATCAATTGCCGACTGGATCTCCCCGGGACCGCCTTCCATCCATAGTTGTGGGGTTGATCCAGGTACAGCTATCAATAAGCGCTGCATAACTTTATATTTTGGGCGTGCAATGCCATTCACGTATGCGCTGATTGCTTGTTGTGTGACCCCGACCTCTGCCGCAATTTGAGTTTGTGTTTTCATGATATTCAGCAACTACAAGTTTATTTGTAGCTTGTCAACAAATTATTTAGTAGCTTTTTTCGTTTTTCAGGTATTTCTCATTGTTTTTTACAAATATTATTTGTAGCTTTGCTTATGGCAGAACAAATAAACCAATATTTTCAAACAGCTTTGAACTATTTTCTTGATAAGAAAGGCTTTGGTTCGCAATCATATTTTGCTAGGAAGACCGGTGTAAGTCAGCAGACAATAAGTCTAATTGCGCGAGGAAAAGCGCCGGGGAAAGAAGGACCAAGGCGTAAAATAGCTGAAGCAGCCGGTTTTTCTTACGAATCATTCCTAAACCTCGGCGAAGCCATTCTGAAAGCCCAAGAAATCGGTGGAGCCGATGAGCTGTTCCGAATGGGGATCCAATTCTTTGCCGATGAATCCCGAAAAGGCTTCAAAAAAGAGTTCCGCGAGATACTGCGAAAAGAGTTCCCGGACCTTGATGACATTCTGTCCGGGAAAACTGCGATAGATAAAAAATTAAAGGATAAATTTGTATCCGTTTTAAACTTTGATAGGGCTGAGGATGTCCTTTTATTTGGGAAGGCGTATCTGGATGAACAGCATGGGGCCGAGAAAGATACAATCATATCTTCCCCGTGGATTGATCTAAAAACAACCCCGCATACTCCGGAACAAAAAAGAGGCGAAATAATCGGTCTCTACGCTGAATTAATTAAAAGATTCGACGATCCTGAATGGATATTTCGTATGAGTAAATACCTTGCCGAGATAGAGAAAGATCCGATCCTTAAAGCACATACTGAAACGTCCATTTCTTTGATCGCGGAGCAGGTCAGATCAAAAAAGAAAAAAAAGCGCAAAAGGGTGTAAGAATTATTTACGCGAATGCGCTCTAATTCGTTAATTTTATATACATACTGTTTTTCTATTTTTTTATAAGGTAAAGATTTATTAGAGTAAATTCATTTTATCTATTCTTGGCATATTTTTAGCTGATACAGGTACATTTATCCAAGCCTTGTTTGAGGTACCTGTTGTGGATAATGATCGTTGGGCTGGCAGGATGTTCCGGTTCCTGGTTGAAATTGAACGTCACTCGGTGCTTAGGGATGCTGTCGAATGCTATATTGTTGCTGCGGTTGAACAGATTAGAGAGATTCGAAAGCGGGAGTTTCGGCTTCGGGTAGTCAAGTGATTACCGCGATTCCTTTTATCGGCATTGACATCTTTTGACGAACAAAAGGTTGCTTTTTGTTTGTGAGAAAGAACCGAGCCGAAAAGCCCATCCTACGAGTGAATGAGATTTGTTTTTTGTTCACCGCACGGAATTTTTACTAAAAACTAAATATTTATATGGCTATTCAGCAATCTATCATGGCCATATCCGGTGTTATACGACTGAATAGCCGTATAAACCCAGTTCGTCTTTCGATTAGACGTATTATAAGGCGTCTAATGGGCAGTCTAAACCATGTTAGTGGTAAAAAATTTTTTCTATAGAGAACATGGCAAATAAAAAACAACTATTCAGGTATAAAGGAAATAAATGCGCTTGCTGTGGTGTTTCAATAATAGAGATGATGGATCGGTATGGAACATTCAATAGGATGTTGGAATTTAACCATATAAACCCAAATGATAAGGATCCAGAATATAAAAAAATAATCCGTAGAGTTATTTCAACCAAACAGCTCGATGAGGTAGATAAATGTGTCTTGCTCTGCCGTAAATGCCATGGAATTTTACACGCTCAGAATATTTATGCCGATTTGGAAGTTACGTCGATTGCTGATGACCAAAAAGCAACACAAAGATTCAAAGGCCAAGTGATAGCTGATTTGAAAGAGAATCATTTTACTTTTCTTACAAATGAGCGAATATTGCTGATTCCATACCATGTTGAAATTGGATCATCAAAACCTCGTACTTTATTTGGTGTTCAGCTTGAGAAGGAAGAGATGCTAATATCATATTTTAAGAATATAGATAAATTCAAAGCCATAAAGGTTTTTTTCTATGGAACAAATAGAATAGCTATGGAAGCAGAATATGTTTCTGGCCGAAATATTATATTAAAGCATGATATATCTTTTCCTGGTTTCAAATCTGAGTTGATGCAAAATAAAGGAGATTCTCCCCATATCTGGATAAGAAATGGGATAGCTCTTACAAAAAAAGGCCAAATTATAAGGAGTGGTATTGTTACTTATAATATGGAGCTGTTAATATAAAAACCACTAACACGTAAATCCACGCGAGCCCAAACACCGGGCCGCGTGATTATTATGTTAGGCAGACTTCACGATGCGAATAACGACCCTCGATGGCCTGATTCCGGGCGGCACTCTAGAACTTAGCGAATCTCCGCTTCTGATACGTTCGAAGTTGGGAGACGAAGTTTCTGTCACCGATCCTCTCGAACCGGAAAGGAAGCTGCCAGCAGATACCTCGGCTCCGTTCAATGAGATTCTCGCGATGTCGGCCACGGCAGAGACAAACGTACTCATTGCGCGCTTCGATCTGGACGAAGAGGAGCAACTCGACGACGAAGTACTTTCCCTAATCCGGAACGGTGCCCAGTACACGGTAAGTCTTGGGCAAGGCGACGATGAGGATCCCGGGTCCCCGGAGCTTCACGCAGTGATGTTCTACGTGTTGAGAGAAGGCACCGGCGGACTCAGCCTACTCGGCCTATTGGATATCGCCCCGCCGCGGATATTCGACGACGACGAGAACGCAGTAGCAGTTCTGGACATTCTCGGCTTCTCGAACATTATCCGCGACACGTCCCTTGATGAACTTGAGAAGAAGTTCACTAACGGAATTCTGGGGATACTGATGGTTGCCTCTGGGCTTTCAAGTGGGGCGATCGTCTTCGACGATGACCAGAACCTGCAATTCCCCGAGCTTGCTTCTCAAGTCGCCTATGGCGTGATCTCTGACACACTTGTTCTGTATCCAAAACCGGGCACGCAGGAACCTATTCGCGTCCTCTGTGAAACAGTGGCTCTCCTGATGGACTGGGTCCTCATGTCAAACTGGCTGCTCCGCGGTGCAATCGTAGTTGGGAAATTCAGAGCTTTGCCCGACCGCAATGTATACCTCGGCGATGCGCTGCTTGAAGCTCACAACCTTGAACTCGCCCAACAGTGGTGTGGGTGCGTTCTGGGTCGTAACGCAGTCGCCCGATTTCCCGACGAGATCTCGGGTCTTGCGGAGCGGGGCCTGATTCTCGAGTACAATGTGCCATTCAAGGAAGCGCCACCCGAAGGCGCGTCCAGGTACGCACTGAACTGGTGTTACTATCAGCGGGGACCGGATCCCGCCCGGATAGTTGCCATCGAGAAGCTTTCCAACACTGCGGATGAGTCGGGCCATGAAAAGATAGAGAACACACTAAGCTTCGTACGGGAACTCGAAGAGAGAGAGATGGTCTCGATCGAGCCTGTTACGGCTTCTGCTGTCAATTTTAGTCCCGATTAGGACGTCGACTGCCTAACACGACACTACACAAAAAACGAAGTGATCGTGGGGTCGGGCCAAGCTAAAATATCGGAATTAAATCATATAGGTTCAAAATTACCCCCGCAATGGGGGCTATATCGACTTTTTTAGGGGCAAAAAGAGCATTATAGGAATTTGAAAACAGCCGGGGGTCAAAACAGCCTGTTGATATCTGACTTTGCGTCAGACTTGAATTGATATTTGTGTTTTTATTGGGAAAGTCTCATTTTTGCATGTAATACAAGTTTATTGAGCTTTATCTATCAATATCATGACATTTATGGTGATATTGAGTGTTTTTGCTCATTTTACAGTTTTCAATATGAGATGGTGAGATATATTACTACTCGTTTTTATTATTTATTTTATCCGGTATACGGTTATTTTTTAAAATGATATTGAGAGTTATTAATCAATAGTAATTATATTTCTAAATTAGATATTACAAATGAGCAATAAAAAGAAAATTTTCATTTCCTACAATTACAAAGACAATGCCAAAGTGAACCTACTTAAGGGACAACTGGCACACTCATCGGAAATTGATGCTACATTTGTCAGTGAAGCTACATCGAGTTCCGAGAAGATTAAGGATTCAATAAATAATCAAATTGATAAATCGGCATTGATGCTTGTAATGCTTGGTGAAAACTGGAGTACTTGGCAGGAATATGAGCTAAATACAGCGATTAACAAAGGTATCCCTGTTGTTGGGCTTCTTTCAAATAAAGACAACATTATTGAATCCCCAATTTGGTCAGCGGAGAATATCCCAATTGTAAATTGGAGTTGGGCAGAAATATCAAAAATTCTATCTGGCGAGACTAATTCGTTAGATTACAAAGCTCCAGATGTTGAAAAACTTGAAAGCCCAATTATTCAGTTAAACTTTTCAACCATTTCTGAAGAGTTAACCGCTTATTTACTGAACAATCCAGATGCAATGCAGAATATTAGCCCACGAAAATTCGAAGAACTAGTGGCCTATATAATGGAAAAACATGGATACGAAGTAACATTGACCCAGCAATCAAGAGATGGGGGCATAGATATATTTGCCCTTAAGAATGAGGGATTTGGAAACATTCTGACCATAGTAGATTGTAAAAAATATTCGGCAACTAATCCTGTTGGCATAGCTGCTGTACGAAGTATGTATGGTACTTTGCAAATTGAAAGCGCATCACATGGCATAATTGCAACTACATCCAGATTTACTCGTGACGCATACAATTTGGCTCAAGAATATAAATACCAACTTTCTCTTAAGGACCATGCCGACATATTAAAATGGATACAAAAAACAAAAATATAACAAGGCAAATTAACTCGGATGCAAATTCCGCTGCGCTACATTTGCACCGGTTATTTGCAGCGTTAGCTGTCACGGAGATATAGCCATGAGTCTGAATTGTAAAATATGTGGGAAAGAAAATCCAGATCATTTATTTAGATGTGAAGAACATTACCGCTGTGATGTTTGCGGCACAAAAAAGAATCTGGTTTTTAGGAATGGTGGATTAACGTGCGACCAGTGTCATGCTGAAAGGGCCAGAAAGCAGGTTGAGGCTTTTGACGAGGATACCGACTATACCCATGAAATTACATGCCCTTGGTGTGGGTATGAGCAGTCCGACAGTTGGGAGGCTCCAGACGAAGACGAACACGTTTGTGATAATTGCGGGAACGAATACAGCCACACCAGAGATGTTGAGGTCACTTACTGTACCGAAAAAATAGTTAAAACAGCTAACGAATAAGGATAGATCGTGAGAGCGGAGCGATCCACGATCTTATCCTGGGTTGGACAAGCCCGTCGGGATTTGAGTAGTGACCTTTATATAAGAAAATATCTTTTTTGACGGGAGGCAGGTGTACCCCCAACATGGGGGAGAGAATTTCTAAGGGCGAGCAGGATCATTAAGCCTTCAGAGAGGCTTTGCGCAGGCCTTTTATGTCATGGCGTTTTTCAGTTCCTCCTGTGCTTATATTTACAGCGAGCCATTGCCGTTTGGTATGCTACCCTGGCGATCGTATCTTCGAACTGACACCCAGTATTCGCATGGGCGCCTGACATGCCGGGCACTTAAAGACCGGCCGGGGTCGTGCATCTCGGGCTTGAATCATAACATGCAAAACCAATTGAACGAGTTTCAGTAGCTTTTTGGCATTACCGTGGAGAAAACCATAGTCCCTGACCCGACGAAACCCTTTTGGCAAAACATGCTGCAAAACGAGCCAAAGGAAGTCTTCTCCTTTGGCAGTTCGGTAACGGGTTTTACCGGTACGGCTTTCGGTGTATTTAAATGTGATGTCACCGTTTTGGTTCGAGACGATATTTCTTTCACTGATGACGCCTCGGTATAGGTACCGCGATAAATATTTCAGAGCGGGCAGCCCTTTTCCGATGTGAGTACAGTGGGCAACCCACTTTTGAGGCACCGAATCGGGCAAAGAAAGGCCTGCTTGGGTTAACATCTCCAGGAAACGGGCACGAAACACTCTGGCCAGAGCGAACTCGTTGAAGAGATACTTGCTTTTTTTCTTCTTCCATTGTTTCCTGGTCTTGTTTACACCGCCGCCCGGCACCACGACATGAACATGCGGGTGATAATCCAGGCGACGGGTATGAGTATGCAGGACTGCGGTCATGCCGATGCTTGCGCCAAGATTTTTGGGATTAAGCCCAAAGTCCTTCAGCGTGCCGGAAGCACACGCAAAAAGGGAGTTGTAAACGAGGGTTTGGTGATCCCATGCCAGGAGCCTTAGCTCGTAGGGGAGTGTAAAGGTTGCCATGAAGTACTCAACCGGCAACAACTTGGTTTGCTGTCGGTCCAGCCAGAGTGAAGTTTCATGGTTCTGGCATTGCGGGCAGCTTCGATGTCCACAGGAACAAGGCCGCAGTGCGGCAAGACCGCAGTCCTTGCATTGTAATAGTAATTGTTCGGCCTCCTGTGTTCGACATCTGCGGATTGCATTGATTGCGCGGAAATGCCCCGGTAGAAGCCGGGGACCGTATTTCGCGATAAAGGCATCGTGGTATTCATCGATTATAGAGGCAAGCTGCATGATTATTTCCTCCTTAAATCGACGTGGAGTGTATCGATCAATTCGTTAATGACTTTAGCGGCATTCTGTTTGACGGTATCAGTCAGTTGAGTGTAGCGAGCGGTGGTTTCGGGACTGCTGTGGCCGAGGATTGACTGGATATAACGGAGGTCTAAGCCTTTTTCCAACAGATGAGTTGCAAATGAGTGCCTCAGGGAGTGAATAGAGACTTTTTTTTTATGCCACACTCGTCAACCACGGCTTTCATTGCGGCTTGAGTACCGCCGCGATCCATATGGGTGGTGGCCTTTTGGATGCGCTCGGGCGAACCCACGGCATTGGGGAATAACCAACAACGGTTGCGATGTTTCCACCATAAGGCGCGTAGTGCCTCACAGGTCAGATCCGGCAATGGGACGAAACGATCTTTGTGTCCCTTGCCACGCCGGATATGAACCTGTTTACGCTGAGCGTCGATATCGCCTACTTGCAAGGAGAGGGCTTCCGCCAGGCGTAAGCCCATGGAATAGGTTGTCAGCAGAAATACCCGGTATCGCAGGTTGCGTGTCGCGCCGATCAATTTTTCAACTTCGGCAACGGTGAGGATATCCGGCAATGAGCGCACTTTTGGGGCCTTGACGATATTAAGCCACTGCCAATCTTTTTTGAGGACATGTTTCCAGAAAAACTGCAACCCGACACGATCAATCTTGACGGTACTCCAGGAGTGGGATTTCACCAAATCGGAAAAATATTGTTCTCGTTGTTCCAAGGACAATTTGTCCGGACAACAATCAAAATGTTCACTGATCCGGCGGACGGCGCGCGAATAAGCCTCAATTGTCTTTTGACTTTTGCCCTGGAGTTTGAGAGAACGTAAATGTCGTTGATAAAGCTTGTCAAATCGGTTCTGTTCAGATTTTTTCATGGTATACCTCCTTTTGATTTATGACGCCCGGGATTGGGCAATCCAGAGAGGTATACACTGTTATGAGATTTTTTTCCGCCGCGTAGCGGCTTCGTCCAACAAGGCGCTGGTGCGGGACGCGGAAACAACACCGCGCCCCACAGCTTAGGCGTTATACTCATGAATATTCTTCATCTTACGCTAAAAAAGAAATGGTTTGATATGATCCGGTCCGGAATCAAAAAAGAAGAATACCGAGAGATCAAACCATACTGGCAGAAGCGACTGCGTGGCAAGGAATTTGACGCCATACACTTTCGGAATGGGTATGCTAAAAACGCCCCATCTTTTACAATAGAATGTACCGGGTTTTACCGTGGCCTTGGTATAGTCGAATGGGGTGCGCCTGAAGGCAAGTCGGTCTTTATTCTACAACTCGGTAAAATTTTAGCAACAGCCAAGGGGTCAAGTCTCAACATTTGACACAATGCAGAAAAGCATCGGGGTCAAAAAAGGCAGCGGGGTCACCTTGAACAGCCGGGGGTCAAAACAGCCTGTTGATATCTGACTTTGCGTCAGACTTGAATTGATATTTGTGTTTTTATTGGGAAAGTCTCATTTTTGCATGTAATACAAGTTTATTGAGTTTTATCCATCAATATCATGACATTTAGGGTGATATTGAGTGTTTTTACTCATTTTACAGTTTTCAATATGAGATGGTGAGATATATTACTACTCGTTTTTATTATTTATTTTATCCGGTATACGGTTATTTTTTAAAATGATATTGAGAGTTATTCATCAATAATAATTGTTGGACGAACGAGACTGCGTCTCGGGAAACTCGGAGAAAAGTAAAGTGGGTAAGGCGTCACGGCTTAAAAAGTTGAGACGGGCGAAGAATAAAAATATAGAGAAAAATTTTACGGATATTTTTACGAAGAACTTTCAAACGGAAATCAGGAACTCAGAGATTTGGGATCAGATGGTAGCGGAATTCGGTGAGGAGAAGGCCGAACGAGTATTAATGGAGTGCAAAGCGGAAGTAAAACCAGGATGTGATATCTGATGAAACCCGGCATCGTCCAGAGGATTTTCAACGATCACTTTCACAAATACAGTAGTAACAAGATCCTTCATTCACGAGAGAAGGACGCGGCTGTCGCCATAATGACGTGCCGCACGCCGGTGCGGGGATACCACATCGATGCCTGCCCCAACGACGATTACCAAATCACTGTTTTAAATTCTTGCAGGCACAGGGCTTGCCCGCAATGCGGCGCCACCGGCACGCAACTGTGGCTTGAGCGGAGAAAGGCCCAGGCGCTGGATTGCCCTTACTTCCATGTGATTTTCACAATCAGCCACGATCTCCACATTATCTGGCGGTACAACCGAAAACTGTTCACCAATTTATTGATGCAGGGCGCCTGGCACAGTCTGCGAGAGCTTTTGCTGGACTGGCGTCATTTAGGCGGACTTGTGGGCGCGGTGGCAGCCTTCCAGAGCTGGGGAGATGAGATGCAGGAGCATTGTCACCTGCACTTCATCATAACGGCAGGGGGCCTCAATGAAAACGGCAGGTGGGTTAGTGCCGGCGAGAAGCTTCTCTGGTCGCCGGCATTGGCAGCCAAGTTTCGGGGTAAATTTCTGGCATATCTCAGGGATGCATTTTCCCCATATACCGCCACTGGAAAATCCAAGCCGAAAGAAAAGATACTGTGTCCGCCCGCCGGCATGAGTGTTCAGCAGTGTTTGAATCTGCTCAACCGCCTCGGCCGGGTCTCCTGGCATGTGGACATCGAACCCAAATACGAGCACGCCAATGGCGTTTTCAAGTACGTGGGTCGTTATATCCGCCGGGGGCCGATCTCCGAACGGCGCATAATTGGCTACGATGGCAGCGAGGTCACCATTGCTTATCCTCACCAGGAGAAACAAGA
The DNA here is from genome assembly GCA_963677545.2 of Desulfobacterales bacterium. Taxonomy (GTDB): domain Bacteria; phylum Desulfobacterota; class Desulfobacteria; order Desulfobacterales; family JAFDDL01; genus JBECKW01. The sequence goes on from CAXXKH010000033.1 coordinate 210,047, forward strand.
GGAATCGACATTTAAAATCGATGCGCAAAGTTTCATTCGCAGGATACTTGCCCACGTTCCGGAAAAAGGAACTCACGTGGTCAGGTCCTTCGGTCTGTTTCATCCCAATTGCCGTGAAAAGCTGAACCTGGCGCGCGATTTTCTCGGGCAAGAACCGTATGAGCCGTCTCAAAAAATCCCAACCGCTCAGGAGCTTCTAACCCGGATGTATCCCGATAAAGAGGTCGGCAGATGCCCCATCTGTAAAGCGGAGCTTCGTACCGTTTTCATATACCGCGGCGGTATCGGCTCCGAATGGAGGCGTGCCGCATGAGCGAGAAGATTAATGAACAATCCAGCGGCTTTTGCGGTTTGGGAATTGTATTGCCAAAAAACACAAATTTTGTTTATATTCTGATCGTTTCAACACAGAACCGGCAACGCAAATGATCAAATTGTCGTCATACACACTTGAAGTCTTAGAAGTATATCAACCAAAGGTCGAATCAGCACGTTTTGCTCTTTCAGAAAAACCCTTTTAATAAGGACATACGTGCCGCGTTCGTCCAACAAGACGTTGCAGCAACGGGACATAATGCGCAGCAAGCTCGAACATGTCGTTTATTTAGGCACGTTCGTGAATGATCTTTCTTTCATGTTGCCCGTCGCTGAACTCAAAACGTTCGGCTACCATCATAAGTGGAGGATTCTATGAATTCCATCCAACAGGCAAAAAAGATTTATGAAATATGTGTTTTAAATGCCAAGTCTCATAAAATGGTGACATATCGAAAAGTGCTTGATTATTTGGGCTATAACGAAGGTGTCCCGGGGCATGCCATCAGGTATGGGTTAGAATTGGCATGGATAGCTTGTGCTCACGAAAAATTACCAATATTGACTTCAATCGTTGTTGATAGATCTACTGGCGAACCTTCTAAATCAGGTTTTTCAGTATCTGATTGGCGGCAATATGCTCAAGATGTCTTCAACAATAAACACTGGCCCGATATTGATAAGATCGACTGGGATTATATTTGGGAAAATCGAAAAGACTTGTCCAATACTTATGCAACAAGAGGTTATTGGGGGCATTAATGAAAAGGCCGAACCTGTCGCTGTAGTAGACAGTCAGGGCAGGTCGGCATTGGTAAATTGGAATATCGTATCGCCCTGTCTGCTACTAAGCTTGTTGTTGGCCGGCACTAATAAGCTTTCTAATTCAATATGAAGAGAATTTAATAAGTGTCTTTCATTCCAATAACCCTATGTCTTCTTTTGGCAATTAGTTCCATTCCATTAATTTACTTGCCAATAACGGAGTGCGAGCAGAAATTGTGGCAGAAATTGCGTATTAGGATTTTACGTCAATGGGCTACCAAGAAAGGAACAGAAAGGTGGACTCAAAAGACTACGATTAAAACTATTGAGGTAATGTCGCGAAAAAATATTGCTTGGCATGGAATAATTACATTCGTGTTTTGTATCTTAATGATACAAGCGCAGTTTTTTCGAAATCCACTGATACAGTATGGTTCATATTTATTGATGATCCCTTCGATTGCGTATTTTGTAGGTAGTATTATTCAGCGACAAAAATTGGTTATTATCATGATGAGAAAAAGACATATTTTACGCTAAAACCGGCTAACAATGCACTCCATGGGAATCCAGGGCCAGGCGCGTTTGGAATATAGTCTTAGGCTGCAAATCATCACTTATTTAAATGTTCAGCTAATGATCGTGGGGTCGGGCCAAGCTAAAATATCGGAATTAAATCATATAGGTTCAAAATTACCCCCGCAATGGGGGCTATATCGACTTTTTTAGGGGCAAAAAGAGCTATATGGGAATTTATACAGCAAATAAAGCCTTGGGGGTCTCAACTCTTTGACACTGTGCAGCCTGGGAGGCATTTTTTTGAAAAGATATTTGGACTAGCCTCACAAGTTGAGACCCCGCATCAGTTTCCTAACCCTCAATAATCGAAGACCCGGCAAAAGGCTTGCCAGCCTGGTTATCAAAACATTAGGAGGAAACTATGAAAACAAAGACCATTTATTTCATCTTAATTATTTCACTATTTACGGCTTTGGGCTGTTCGGACAGCGATGATGCAAAAGACTCAAATGACGAACTTTTAGGCTCCAGAGACTTTATCTTTAACACCGCCATTGATCCGTCCACATTAGTTCAGGAGGACAGCTTTACTATATATTCACCTGTTATTGAAATTGTCGCCGCTCCCGAGTCCTACACAATTGAAAGCAATGACGACCTCGAGGTTTTCAATGGGACTCATTCATCTGACCAAAACGAATACATATCTCTCCCTGATTTAGAAACTTACACATATTTTTTCATAAGAGATCCTGTATGCCCGGATTATTTTGACTACTCTCATCACGATTACAGCGACAATCAGTTAACGATAACTCTTGATCATTTTCATGAACGGGATATTGAATGTCCGGCTGAATATATAGAATCTTATCTCGTATTTAAGGCAGCGAAAAGTTCCTGATTTTAAGGCTCGATTAAAAACGACGAAAAAAAACGGCACTTCAAATGAAAGCGGACATCAAAAAGATAGCTGAGGAGGAGTTCAAAAATGCGAGAGAGACGAACGCAGGAACGGCACACATTTGACGACGATTTCTATCTTTACAGTTCATCCATTTCCACAGGTTTATTCGGAAAGATTATCGATATAAGCCTGACCGGCATCTCATTCAGCTACATTATGGATTTCGAGGCGCCTGACGACATGAACGAATTGGGCATTCTGGCTCTTGAATTCGCTTCGGCTCTGGATTCGTTGCCATTCAAAACGGTTTCCGACGAGATCCTTCAGGGCCTTCCCCGGGATGATCAGGCAGTGAGGCGACGCAGCGGGGTTTTTACGGATTTGACGGTGGAACAGGTGGGGGAGTTGGAGCGGTTTATTGGGGCTTTATCTCAGGGATAGTGCCAAGCATCTTTTAAGACACTACAAACACGACACAAAGGAGGTGATAGATTATGCCATTGAGAAATGATGACTTAGAAAACGTACAAAATAGAGTATTGAGTATGTTTAAAGACACTATTAGTACTTTTGAGCTAATAGAGGAGAATGTCGACAGTCTATTTAAAAAAAATCCCGATCTAATCAGAGCTGCAATCAAAGAACACCTGCGTGATTTTATATCTCATACAGATGACTCCGAAGAAACTGATCCTGAAAAATTGATTTCGCGAACACCGAAAGAAAACTTTCAGCATGCCGGCCTGTATGGTGCTCAACTCGACCTTAAGGAAAAACAGGTGACGGATTCCAACAAGGAATTCCGGGAAAGCCTGCAAAATGGTAGGTTGAGCTTTTTTTGGGGCCCGTTTAAAAAATGGATCGATAGAATTAATAATTTCCTGGGCAGCCTGGCCTCTGCAACAGGTTTGGGTGAGGCGCTTAAGGAGCTTAAAGATTGCCTGCGGGATGAATTGCCGGAGAATGATTAAAGGCCTTGCCATGCTTTGATGAATATACAACGAGACCTACACTTTTGACAAAATTCTGTTTTAAGAGGATCAGTATCGACCCTCGACCGACGCATTATAATCGGCTATAAATTCATAAGAATCAAATCTCGAGATAGAAATTTTTAATTACAGTCTCCACCTCTCTCAAACAAAGAAGTCTGAAACATACACATTTATAATTAAAGGAGGTGTAATCATGTCAGTACGTATTGCATCATTCAATTGCGAGAACTTATTCGCCCGGTTTCGTTTCAGAGACAGCATTCCCGAAGACTCTACAATCCGTGATGATGATTTTACGATTAATGATGTATCCTTCAAATTTACCGACCGACCGAAACGGTTGATCACGGGCAACGCGATTCGATCGATAAACGCCGATGTTATCGCTTTGCAGGAAGTTGAAAATCTCGATGTCCTCGAGCGGTTCAGAAATCGATTCCTGGGCGGTTCCAGGAGCTATCCGCACATGATGCTGATCGATGGGAATGATCCCCGGTTTATCGATGTGGGCGTTCTCAGCCGGTTTCCCATAGTCCACGCGAGGAGCTATCAACATCTGAGGAAATCCCCGAATTCCAGATCGTATATTTTTTTCCCGGGACTGCCTTGAAGTCGATATCGATTTCGGGAGACGCACAATAACCCTGTTCGTCAACCATTTTAAATCCATGATGGGGGGGACGCGGCAATACTCGTGATAGACGGCTGTTACAGGTTCGTGAAGTTAAAAAAATTATCCAGGACCGGTTCGGGAGGAATAGAACCGGGAATAATCCGTTTATCGTGCTCGGAGATTTCAACGACTATATCGAGACAGGTGATGTGGCGGCATCGAGCCTTCCGGACCTGGTGCGATGGAACCAGGTGGAGAATGTCGTTGAACAATTGCCCGCGAATGACCAGTGGACGCATTACTATAAGGGGGGCAACGCATATCGTCAACTCGATTATATCCTTGTTTCAAAGTCGCTGAGCAGTCTCGTGACATCCGTCGAAATCGAACGACGCGGAATGCCGAAACGCGCGATCCGGTATGACGGGCGGCGGTTCAGGGGTGTGGGGCAGGATAATCCGAAGGCGTCGGATCATTGTCCGGTGTTGGTGGAGCTAAATGTATAAAATATGCTTTTTGTCTATTTCTAACTTTTCGGTCAAAAAGGAGATAGAAGCATGCCAAAATCAATAGGATTGATAATATTTATTTTTATATTAGCAGGTTGTTCAGCGACCAAAAAAATAGATGTGCCAGACACTGGAATTACCGTGATCGATTATGGAGCTGATAGAAGAGGGTCTTATTTGTTGAAAACTACAGGAGGCAAGTATTTTATCGTTTCAGAACCATCACCAGATGTATCAAAAGAGATTACTACTTCTCTCGGATTGTCAGCAGATACTATTGAAAATCTTGTAAAACCTGAGTTGAAAGCCGAATACGCCAATAAAGTTGTCAATTTAGCAAATCGAAGCCAAACACTACAGGTCCTTCGTGAATCGTTGTTTAGGCTGTCAGAAATGAGTGCCAGCTCTGATATTAATACTAAGGGCTCACGCAAAAATAACACTACATTAATAGAGGCCAACATATTCATTATGAGGGCGGCGATAAAGTCGGTGGTAACCATTAATGGCCTTATTACAAACAAAAATACGACAAAAGCAATATGAGAACTTTGGCCTTGACAATTGAATATATATGGGCTAATAGTCTCATTATGAAAACAACAAAATATTCCCTCAGGGACATTAGGCAATTCTTCGGCGAGCATAAGATCGCCACTCTGGACCAACTTCGAGCTTTGCTGGGAAAACCGGCCCGCTGTACGGTTTTTCGCAAGTTGGAGGAGCTTCAGTATTTGAGCAGCTACTCGCACCGGGGAAAATACTACACACTTAAATCCATTGCGCGGTTTTCTCCACAGGGCTTGTGGATTTACAATTCGGTCCGGTTCTCCGCGTTCGGCAATTTGCTGCAGACTGCGGAGCGTTTGTTGAGAATTCCGAAGCCGGGTACAGCGCCTCCGAACTCATGGAGATTCTTCACGTAAAAACCAAACATGCTCTTACCCAGTTACATCGAGAAGGCCGTTTGCAGCGGGAAAAGATTGAATCTGTTTTCATATACATGTCCGCAGAAAAAGTTGTTGCGACCAAGCAGCGGAAAACGCGAAAGGCCCTTTTAAAAGAATCAACAGCGGCTATGATTGTCACAAATCCCGACTTGGCAACTGAAGAGGCCAAAGCGCTGCTTCTTTTGTTTTGCAGTATGCTGGATGAAAGACAGCGCCGCTTATATGCCGGACTCGAATCCTTGAAACTCGGCCATGGCGGCGACGCATACATTGCCTCTTTGTTGGGGCTTGATCCCCATACAGTGGCAAAAGGACGCCGGGAACTCATGAGTGGAGATTTAACCCCGGCGAAAGGATCAGGGCCAAAGGCGCCGGACGTCCTTTACAGGAAAAAAAACTCCTCAAATAATGGACGAAATTGCCGACATCATGAAATACGAAACAGCAGGAGATCCGGTAAGCGGCTGCAAGTGGACGCGAAAGACGACTGGCAAAATCGCGAAGCAGCTCGAACGCGTTGGCATCCAGGTTTCGGCCAAAACAGTCGGCCGGCTTCTCAAGAAAATGAACTATTCCCTTCGGGTGAATTTGAAATGCCTGGAGTCCGGTCTTAAAAATCCACCGCCGCCCCGTAAGCGAGATCAGCAGTTTCGATACATTCGATCCAGATTAAAGATTTTGCGGCCAATGGTTTTCCCGTTATCAGTGTGGATAGCAAAAGCCGGAACTGGTCGGACCGTTTTATCACCCTGGCGCCATCTGGAGCCAAAGCCCCTCCGGGTGTTGGACCATGATTTTCCTTCCGATGCCAAGGGCGTTGCCCTCCCTTACGGCATCTATGACTTTAATCGCAACGAGGGTTTTGTTTGCGTGGGTACAAGCCGGGATACTGCCGAGTTCGCCGTAGACGCTATCCGAGACTGGTGGCAAAAGGCAGGATCGGACCTTTATCCCGATGCGACCATATCCTGATTCTTGCGGATTGTGGCGGCAGCAACGGTTATCGCACGCGTATGTGAAGCATCAACTTCAAAACGCTTTTTGCAGTCGCCATAAAATTCATGTGAAGGTTTGCCATTATCCGCCAGGAACTTCGAAATGGAATCCCATTGAGCATAAAATGTTTTCAATTCATCAGCAACAATTGGGCAGCCCGTCCATTGGTTGATTACGAAACCGTTCTCAATTTCATTCGGACAACTAAAACCAAGGCCGGGCTTAAAATCCGTGCCGTCCTAAAAACAAAACAGTACCAGAGAGGAATACGTATTTCTGATAAGCAGATGCAAAATATCAACATCAAGTTCTACACACAACGGCCTGAATGGAATTACTCCATCAGTCCATTAGAAATGTGATTTTATTTTTTCGTGGGCACTAAGCAAAGGGTAGAACTGTTCATACGGGTATTAGATGCCATACGATTCATTGCAGCAACGGAGTTTGCCAATAGTAATGCATCGCAGGCAGTCAAAGATGCGGCATTGAAAGACTTTCTTTCTGACATTGGTTCTGGGACGATAGCAATTCCAAACAATAATTAGGGGGATACAATGTTTGAAGCTTTAAAAGAAATCCAAGACAATGACAAAATCGCCGATTTTTTATTCCCATCTCTTCCAAGCATTATAAAAGGCAAGATTGGTTTTTTGTCAAAAGAAATGGTTGTGGTTGAATCAAAGAATGATGGAGAGCTATATCAGTATATAACTCATCCAAACAACACCTGTATTGTACAAAAAAAGGCATAATCCGTCACAGTTTTTAAGGGGGACCGGTTTCAAACCTCAATTAACGCGCTAAAAATTGAGAAATGGACGAAAAACCGGAAATAATAATCTGCGTGCCAACGGGCGATGATGAACAAGCCGGGAATCTCGGGATCCATGAGGATTATATCGAGGCGTTTTCCAAGGGGGAGCCGTTCGGGGTGGATGTGATTGATCTCCCAAACCAACCTCAACTCAACAAAGGGAATAACAGATGAGTAATAACGTTAAAATAATAGATAAAAGACACGGTATCTCAGCATTTTTTAAACCGTTTCAACATCCAGGAGTCCTGACTGCGCTTGTGACGGCTGTATTTGGATCGCTGGCTGTTGCTATTGCCACTGGATATGTAACAAAAGAGCTCGGCGAGAGAGAAATGCAGGTTGCAATTATTGAAGCATTACTTGAATACACCCAAAAACCTGAATTTATCGGAGTAGCTGCTCTCTCGAAGCTCGAAGCTATGACAAACTTGATTGATGACAATAAAGACCTTTTCGATATCGACGTAAAAGGATTCCTGAAACTGATTGAATCTCTTCGTTTTGACGACCTAAGCAGCGCTCGCGAAAAAGTTCAAGCACTTGAAAATCAACAGGCCGAACTCCAGATAGAACTCCAGAAGGGTAGCGAAAACGAATTAGGACTTCAACAGCGAATCGACAAAAATAAAAAGGATCTTTCGGACGCAAAACGTGATCTACTTAAAGCCGAAACAAACCTTGATGGTGCTGAAAAATTGATTAAAAACCTTCAATTAGAAATTGAAAAGAAACAAGAGATCATTAATCGGCTTCAACCGACTGAATCAGACAAATTGCTGAAGGAAGGTCAAAATACAAGCTTTCAGGGTATTAATGTTAGCCTAATCAATATTGGTGATGTAAAAAACAATGCAGACTTCTCGTATGGTTTTCGGGGTGATACTATGTTTAAGATTACGAATGTTTTAGAGGGAAATTCTTTTGCCAATTTTTTTCCAAAACCATTTAATGGTGAACTAGTCGTGAGGGTTTTAAGCGTTGATCGACAGGAAAAAGCCGCGGAAATCAAGCTCATAAAATATCCAAGGGAATCGGTGTCGCCCTGATCAGTGCACTAAAAATTGAAAAATGGACAAAAAACCGGAAATAATCATCAGCGAACCAACAAACGATGACGTGCTGCTCGAAAACATCGGGATCCACGAGGACTATATCGAGGCGCTTTCCAAGGGGGAGCCGTACGGAGCGGAGGTAATCGATCTTTCGGAGCGGCGGAAACAGTAAAAAAGGTTGAACTGGATCTGTGTGCGATATACCCCGCTGGTCCGTTTAAAATCTCTTGCGAATATTCCGATATTCGTGCTATGTGAACCATGCAACTGTTTCATATTTCAACTCTTTGCCCCTTGGGTGTCCAGCCAACGCTCAGGGGGTATCTTTTTTCGGAACACAATCAAAATATGTTTGGGAAAAACCAGAAAATAAATCGGCAGATGAATGAGTGATGACAGTATGTGTAATCTCATTTTTTTGGCGATACTCTGTATCCCGATTTCCCTGAACGCCTCAGTAATCTAAATATCATCTGGTAATTACAATTCAAGCATCACAATTCCCAAGCATACTGTATCGTGGTTCATTTGAATTTATACCTCTATGTAATTTATGTGGCAATATTATGAAGTTTACACCACAATTCCATTGTTTTTTTATCTAATTGCACGCCTCCATTTTTTTCTAATTAAGATAAACTTTTAAAATAACAATCAGATAGATCAACTCTATATCTTTGTATGATTCTTGCATGAAAATAGCTATCCTCAATCATATAAGTAGTGCTTTGGATTATGAAAGCAACTAAAAGCACGGTACCATTAAAACGGTTTTGTTCCATTTTCTTTTCCTATTATCACTCAAAAAGGGGAGACAGAGATGAAAAAAATGTTCTTTATGGGAATGCTGGCCGGTTTGGCTTTGGCTTGCATGGTTGTGAACACTAATGCGGAATTGATTACCTATGAGTTTGAAGGTTTGGTATATGGTTCCACTGCTGCTGCTGTGGCGGTGAATTCTTCATATTCAGGATCTTTGGCTCTTGATGATACCAAGAATACAGATACGGCTTCCTCTTCTTCCTCTGGATATTTTTCTGAGGCACTTGTTTGGTTCGAAATCAATTATTTCAACTCTGACAGCAGTTTGGCTTTGCATTTGGACGTTGGGCCGGGCCATGTGTTTCAGGCTCAAGGAGCTTATGACGTTTGGGTGGCAGAAGTAGATGGGGACCCGACAACAGACGGTTTTAAGATGCTGAAAATTGAGTTTAATGATAATTGCGATTCTGGTCAATATTTCGATGATCCCAATATACTCAATACAATCCTTCCCGAACCTTCTGCAGCGGCTGTACTCAGCAGAACATTTCTTTGGCTTGATGATAGCTCCGCCGGTATCAACGGTAATCTAAGCCGCCTGGAACAAGTGGCCCCTGTTCCTGAACCTGCCACAATGCTCCTCTTTGGCGTGGGTTTGCTTGGACTTACCGGGGCCACCAGGCGCAAGCTGAAAAAATAATAATTGGGATTAAACTAATTTTAAGGCAGGGTCGAAAGGCTCTGCCTTTTCATTTTGAGATTGTGATACGAGCTGTGTATCACTCTGTGAAATAGATGTTGTCGGATTGTGATTTCTCTTCACTATCGCAGGTTTGACTATCCAATCATGCCGGAATGAATAAAATTACTGATAGTTGTGACTTTCTCACTTAATCACAATTTTCCAGTTTGTTGCGGCAGATTAAGTGTCATTTGATAATCGCAACTCAGCCTTTACAAACTATGTGAATATTCTTTTTCGATCAAGTGGTTTTAGATAGATTTATGTAATCTATGTAACAATATTAAGGAGTTTTTCCCACAATTCTCTAATACTTTCTTCGTAAGACTTCATCCTTGTGCCCCATAAATTTGTATAACGATATGAATTTATAATTAGAAATCAAAGCGCATCTTTGTGCATGATTTTTGCTTTACAAACATGAAAATCCTTATTGAATCATTCTGGCTGGAAGTAAGGACATTATACTAACTATATTGAATACGTTCGAAGGAGGCGTTATGAAAGGTAAGTGGATTGCTTGTTTTTTAATGTTTGCGATTATTGTGATAGTGCCGGTTTCCGGAATCGCTACTACTTATAGTTATGATGACGGTACTGGTGAATCAAGTGCTGGCATATCTGCTGGTTATAATACAATCTGGCTTAACGCCTTCCAGGTGGTTTCGGGTGGTGAAACCATATCCAAAATTTCAATTGCTTTTGGAGCAAACACAAATAATGATCCCCCTCCTGATGGAACCAGTGTTGAGGTTTACTTGTGGGCAGATCCGACAAACGATGGTAACCCAAGCGATGCGTCTGTTCTATCTACAGTTTCCGGAACTATACAACAAAGCCATACCGACTCCTTTATTGATTTTTTTCTACCCACCTCTTTTGGGTTCAATATTGATGACTGGTTTTTTGTTGGTTTTCAGTCCATTGAATGGGCCGTTTCAAGAGATACTAATTCATCCGCCGGTAATAGTTGGCTTGCTACATGGAATGGTGCGGCAAGTCCCGCTAATATTGCTTCAGCGGACATGTTTGGTATTATAGATCAGTATGGATTACCTGGAAATTTCTTGATTAGAGCAGAAAGTAATGGGGTCGTTCCTGAACCCTCCACGATGCTCCTCCTTGGTGTGGGGTTGGTTGGCCTTGCCGGAGCCACCAGGCGCAAGCTGAAAAAATAATAATTGGGATTAAACTAATTTTAAGGCAGGGTCGAAAGGCTCTGCCTTTTCATTTTGAGATTGTGATATGGCAATTGCATATCTCACAGGCAAAGGAACCACCGAACTGCTGTATATCTCTCCACTATCGCAGGTTTGACTATCCAATCATGCCGGAATGAATAAAATTACTGATAGTTGTGACTTTCTCACTTTAAGGGGGATCAGTGTCAAACCTTGATTAACGCACTAAAAGCGGGAGCAAATAGTCAGCGGGATCGCAATTCAAAAATCACTTATTACTGATGAGCAAAACAGGGCTCCAAGTGAAAGCGAATATCAAAACGGAAATTGAGAAAAGGTTGAAAAATGAGAGGGAGACGAACACGGGAACGGCACATACTTTGACGACGACTTCTATATTTCCAGTTCATCCATCGCCACGGGATTTATCGGAAAGATCATCGATATAAGCCCGGTCGGCATCTTTTTTTCAGCGAATGTGTTCAATCGCCTAAAGCCCTTTCTACAACCCTGACCCATCGCACCATGGAGAATCCCATGGCTTTCAGCTTATGCCAGAAATCGTTCCTGTAGGCCGTCGGGATCGCCCCGCTCGCGTTCGTAATGAGCGCAATCCCGTCGCCGGCGTCTTCGATCACGCAGGAGAATTCGTAAGGATCATACCGCCCGGATGATTTCAGGCTGCTCCCGCACTTCGCCTTGTAGGCAGGCCCCTCTATTTCTGGTAATGTCCCAGGACATTTTTTCACCCCGTATTTTTGACTATTGCGGATACCCATTCTTCTTCCCGCCGTTCGCAAGCAGGTCGTTTTTTTTCGCACTGCCATTACTTGACCCGTGATAGTATGCACATGCCGTGATTGTCAGGTGTGCCCAGAGACCCGATCATGGAATAGATAACCGCCTTATTGCCTTCCGGGATCTCGACCCCGAACAGCGCCCACAGAGCAACCCCGAACATCAGGACCAGCATGACGGCAAGCAGTGCCGGCATCCTGTCCTTGACCGCGATCTCCCGGGCCCTGGCGTTGGCCCGGTTCGTCATAGACCAGCTTCTCTTCAGAAATATTCAGCTCCTTCATTTGGATTTTGAAGCTGTTTTCCGCCTCCTTCAACTTCAACAACGTGTCGGGGGGATGCTGTGGCCAGGGCCGCCTCGATCTCCTCCTCGGTGGCGTCCTGGCGCCCGAGAAGCGCATCGCTAACATACTGGACGGCAGTCCCGACCAGGGGCCCGCCGAGGGCCTTTCCCAGTGTCGGCGCAACGGTTGAAACGAGTTTTTTCCAGTCCATTTTTGCCATGATCCGATCCTTTCGATACAGCTTGATAACTCTATTTCAATTACTTTTATTTCTATCCCTTTGCCTTCTTGTATGGCAGTTGGTCTGCACGCATCCGAGACGGCAGCCCGGCCACAATAGTCCGCAAGGCACCCGCCGATTTCGCCCCGTTGATCTCACCGCCAATTTGCCGGGCAAGTGCATTCGTCTCCCGCACATGCTTCATCAGCGATAGGTAAGCATTCTCGATATCCTCCACGTCGATTTTAGCCTTCTTTTCTTTCTCCCGGATCTCCGGCTCCACATTCGGATCGAGCTGCGCTGCCAGCAGCTCCGCAGCCAGCAGGTTGCGGCTCTCCGGGCCTGTATCCAGCACTGTACCATCGTCCAGCTCCACACCAGCGGCCTCCACCGCTGCCGTTTCCGCCGCCAGCATGCCGTGGGCGGCAGCTCTGGCATCTTCCAGGGGCAGATCCGATGCAACATACACCCGGACAACCCTCCGCGCACAGATCTCGTACCCGTTAAAAATCGCACGCCTGTGCAAAAATCCGTTTCCGGCGTGTGCGTCATCACCGGCAGGCCGCACTTCACCACTCCTGGCCTGCCTCACATTCGGCCCTGGGCCGGCAACAACCCTGCCATCTCGGACAATTGCGTAATCCATTTACACCTCTCCATTCAGCAGCATTATGCCGCTGCTCATTATAGGTGCCGTCATCAACGGTATGCGCTATTTTGTATGTGCCCGTCATTGCAACCTCCGGGATAACGTACATCGGCATATTTGTTTTTGTCATTTGGTCTGGCCGCCCCGGCGTAGGTAATCGAACTGACTCGTTATAACGTTGCTTGCGGATACCACGACCCGGGCCATAGAAAGATCATAACCGAGGTAAACAGCGCTGTTTTGTATAGGCATTGCAAGCCGGTTCGAACCGCTCTCTAGCCCGCGCAGACTGTCCAGGAGAAACGGACCGGATGCGTCATCGTCAAAGTATGTCGCCACCGACGATATTGTGTGGTTGTCAGCGCCGATAGAAAAACTCAGCAGCAGCGCCACGTCGTCCAGTGCGGACAAAATCATTATGGCGCCGGACGGGAGCACATACACCTGAATCGTCGGATAGCGCGACCCCGATGTCGTCGGCGAAAAAGCGCCGGCATTGGTTGAAGCGTCCATTTCGGTGATAACCAGGCCCGGCATCTCCCAGGTCCGGATAACAATCGATGTCGGGTCCCGCGATTCCACGGTGATAAACGTATCGGCATCATAATATGTGATATCGCAAATGTAATCCGATGCTGATAAAACCTCTGTGCCCCCGGTGGTCACGCTGTCGTCGGCTGGGTCGATGTAAAACCCCGCCATCTGCGACGTGTTGGCGGCAGGAAGAGATCCAGCCCGCCAAACCGCGCATACAAATCGATCCGTATTGCCCATCTGAATTATCTTGTGTATGCAGCCATATTTCCCGCTGCCGGTATACCCGGTCAAACCATCGATTACTGCCTCGGGAGACCCGACGGCTGTCACCGTGCCGAGGATTCTGTTGTACGTTGCAAACTGGATGTATATTTCATCCGCAATCCCCCAACTTAGCAGTATCCGTCCCCGATGCAGGCGGGCGCGGACGGGGTTGGTGCCCTGCGTGTAAGGAACCGATCCACCGGTGCTGTTGCACAATGTGACATTAGACACGCCGACTCGCTGTAGCACTGTCCCGTTCCGCCGTAAATAATTCAGGTTTATGCTAATCCCATCCCCATCGGCATCCGTTACCACAATCAGATCCGTGTCGGACACCGCGACCATGTCCATTATGCAAAAGTCAACACTGGCGGCCGCCTCGAACACCGGCCCGTCGTTTGATCCGTCCCAGGTAAACCAATCCGTCCCGGCGACATGGCAGCACACTGTGTCCGACCAGTCCGACCACCCATACGTTGTGCCTTTATGCCGCACCCGGATATAGACATCCTGCCCCATATCCAGCCAGTCGGCAGTATATGATGTAAGGGCGGTCGTCGTTTCGCCGCTGTCGTCCAGGATCGTCGTAAACGCCGCATCCTCAGCGATCTGCCACTGGCTCGCCTCGTGGGTGTCGCCCCCCGGCGGAAACACGGCAAAATTGGAACTGGTAATCATCGGCAGAGGAGAGACGTCCTCCCCTTCGGCCGGAGAAGTAATCGACGGCGCGGGAATGCCGGCGGCCAGCACGGTCAGATCGAAGCTTCGCAGGAAACCATTGCAGTTCACATGCAGCTCCAGGATGCCCGGCGCCTGTGCGGCATCCACCGACAGCACCACGATGTCGCCCACCACAGAGGCATCGTTCGGCGCATCCACCAGGGCGGTATAGGAGTAAAAGGAATTATAGTTCGTTATCTGGTACTGGACGTTCTGGCCCGGATATGCCTCCACAGGCCCTTCCAGCATGGCCGCCGCCGACATGTAATCCTGCACATACTGCTGGGTGGCGTAAACGACAGTGGGATCAATATACAGTGTAAAATCATCCGCGTTTGTCGTTTCGAAAACCATCCGGATCATCGGGTCAATGGTACAACCCTCCCCTGTTGCCGGATACTCAACGGCCGGCAGGTTGCAAATGGCAAACAGTACCCCGTTTTCGTCAAAGATGCCTGCTTCCCGGATCGTCTCGCCCGCAAGCTCCGCCCACGGCACCGGGAACTCTGCAATCAACTGATTCGGATAGTCCGGCCGGGGCTGCAGAAGAGCCTGGGGAGCCCGGTACAGCTCATTCGTCAGCGCCGTCTCTGCCCCGGTCGGTGTAATAGGGCTGCCACCACCGTCGCCCACGGCCATATGTGTTAATACATACTCCTCGGATGCTGCAATTGCGGCCGTCAGGGCCGCCGCGCCGACATCGGTTACTTTTGTCTTATAGGTCGCCATTTACTCCTCCGGGTCTGGGTATACAGTAATAATTTCGCCGACAATCGTTGTCGCAAGTATATGGGTATAAGGTTCCGCCCCGGCCACATACAGTACCTCCTCGCAATGGCTCCGGACATTTTTGCAGACACCGATTATCGTCTCCGCCACCTCAAGGTCCGCCAAAGCCAAAACAACCTCGGCAAGGTCGATCTCAACCCGGAACCAATACGGATCCCCGCTATATTCGAACCACTCGGACACACTGCCGCTTCCGGTAATGGCATGCAGCATCTCCTCGATGGCGCCGGGCGTCCCTTTTCTTCGATGTCGGGGGATGGCAGTAAAAATAAGTTCGCGCTTGGTAGTCAGGCTGAAATCCGTATCCCAGTAATCCACATGGAGCTGCCAGGCCATTTCGGAAAGCAGGGGTTCCTCGATTTCATCGATCCGCGAAAAGAGCAGGACATTCTCGATGCCGGCCCGTGTCTCCTCCAGCACCCCGTCCAGGGCCTGTGCGGCCGCGATGATCGTGTCATCGCCCGAGATAGAGGACGGCAGCAGGTCGATGAATGCGGTTTCAGCCAGGCTTTTTCCCATCAACTCGCCTCCAACCCACCGTAGGTGGCCGTCACCGTGCCGTCCTGGGCCACTTCGTAATCGTCCAGCACAGTAAATGCCGGCGATGTCACGACCACCCGCTTGGCCCCGGCAGCCCGCATGCGGTAGACCAGCTCATCTGGATTGATATCCCGGCCCATGGCGCTTTTCTGCCACGCTGCGTATGCTGCCACGGCAGCTTCAACCGCCGTTCGGATCGATGCGGCCCGGGCAGTATCCTCGCTGCTGATATAGTAGGTAACGTCGACATTGTACGCCACCGCGGTCGGCGCCTCCACAGTCACCTGGTCGGTCAGGGGCCGCACTGTCCGTGCCGACAACACCGAATCCACAGCCGCCAGGGTCTCCGCGTCCGGAAGCTCCCCGCCAAGCATCAGCGGCAGCACTTTCACGACACCCGGTGTCGGCGAATACACCGCCACATCCTGGATGTTCTGGGAGGCCGTCTTTGCCCAATAGATATAGGCATCATTCGGCCCGGCCGTGGCGAACTTCTTGGGGCCCCTGCGAATCCTGGAACGGTAGGCATCGTCCGCCTCTTCGTCGGCGCCGCCCAGAGAGGTATCGATATTGGACACGCCGGAAACGTAAGCCACCGGGTCCACCATCCGGTTGATCTGTCCGGCCAGGTATCCGTTTCCGGAGGCGCCCGCGGTCCGGCACCGGGCCGTTACATCCACATACGTCTCACCGGCTACGATCGCCGCGTCGAGGGCCGTCTCGAAATAGACCGATCCGTCCGGCGTTACGCGGGATCCGGCGGGGATGTCCACCTCGAAACCAAGGGCTTCATCGATGGAAAAGCGCACGGTGGTCTCGGCACTGGTGGCCGCCAGCCGTTCCGTTTCGGTAAACGCACCCAGGTGGTCCAG
The DNA here is from genome assembly GCA_963677545.2 of Desulfobacterales bacterium. Classification (GTDB taxonomy): domain Bacteria; phylum Desulfobacterota; class Desulfobacteria; order Desulfobacterales; family JAFDDL01; genus JBECKW01. Next base: position 226,846 of record CAXXKH010000033.1, read on the forward strand.
AAAACCGCCGGCAGCATATCGGATAAGATTCATTTTGCCGGTGTGATCGATAAGGAACCGCTGCTGTGCCACCACCACTGCCAGGGCCTCCAGGAAAAGCCGGACCGGATCTCCCGGCGCCAGGGTGGTCCGGGAAATGGCCTCGTAGGTGGTGATAATATGGCTTTCGATCGCCGTTGCGTCGGTATCGGCAAAAGTGATATCCTCCAGGTCAAACATGGTCATCAGACCGCTCCCTCTCTGATCCTTATGTAAACCACCGGCGCCAGGCGTCCCTCTGCCGCGTCCAGGGCCTTGAAATCGACACGACTTACCCGCACCCGGGGTTCCTGCTTTTCCACCTCCGCGACGATGTCCGCCGCCATTCTTGCCCATGCAATCGGCAGCGGTTCGTCCAGGGCGGCATCGAGCCCGAAGGTACGGTCCAGGGGAACGGATCCCCTGGTGGTGGCCAGGATGGTCTTCACGTTCTGAAAAATCTCCGTCAGGCCCGTGGCTCCGATTATGATCCCGTCAAGAACGCCCGTGACTTCATACGCCATCGGCATATTCCTTCAGTTTCAGCGATACGTCCGCCAACAGCAATGCCCCTAATCCATCCACCGTTCGCCAGGTTTCCGTCACGTTTATAAGCACGAACTTACCCAGTACCTTGCCCCCCACCATCAGGCTCGATGCGCCGCCGGTATCCCGTACTTCCCGAAGCGCATCTATCTCCGAAAGTGGATTAACCCCCAGGGCCGCATCCAGCCGAATGTCCAGGCCCACCTCATCCAGACCAGGGCCCAGAAACTGCAGAATCGGTTTAGTCCCCTGAACGACGTGCTCCGCGAATCGAGCCTCGCCGGTCCGTTCCAGCTGGCCGAAGGTGCGCACCCGATCCGTGCTGACCTCAAACACCGTCTTTCCGTAAGTTCCTATTTCCATATTCCGCCTATGAGTGTGCGTGGTGGTTCGTATTGCCGGTGGTATCCGTCACGCTTCCATCGGCAGTAATATCTCCGCCGGAGCTGATATCTCCATCGGCACTGATGTCTCCACCGGAACTGATATTCCCATCAGCACTTATCGTCCCGGTAACGGTCACATTCCCGGTAACCGCGAGCGTGGTAGCCGTCACGGCCACATCACCGGACACTTCAACAGTCAGGGTGTGGGCTGCCCGGTCGTATTTGACCGTTCCGCCGTCCCGGAATACGACCGTCGTCAGGTTCGCGCCGGCCCCGTCCGGGATCCCGATCTTCCCGTCGTAAAAAGCCCCCAGGATGAAGCCCTGCTCCAGCCCGAAAGGAAGAAATAGACACAGCACTCTGTCACCCACAGCCGGCAGGTGGTAGTATTTGTCACTCACCGCCGCTGCCACCAGCACCGGAAGTTCATAACTGATCAAACCGTCCGCGTCCGTCAGTTCCACCCGGGCCCGGCCAGTGGCCTGGATCACCGTCTTGACTGTTCCCACCCGCATCATCTGGGCCTGGCGAGCCTCGAGATCATCGATCCGTTTTTCAAGCCATCCAAGCATTAATAGAGCACCGTCTTTCGTATATTAAGCGCCGTCGTATAACCTCCCGAGCCATGTTCATGCCGGGCCTCTTCCACGTGGTACGCACCGTCAAAAGCACCGTAGCCAACCACCGCGATGTTGACGCCGGCCGCCAGCTCGGGACATCCCAGCAGTGTCAGATCTCCTGTGACCTTGTTCTTGTTTTTCTTCCGAAGTTCCGCCATGGCCTTTTTCTGGGCCGCCGCCAGGGACTCTACCCGCTCGTTAATCTTCAGAGTGTGACCGCATACCGATGCATCTGGATCCGTAAAGGTATAGGAAAGTTCATCTCCAGTGTCCGCATCACTGTAAAGTACCGTGCAGGCCCGGTAGACGTCGTGGCTTTTGGAAGAGAAATGATGATCGAGTACTTCTCCGTCGGACCTCGTCACCGTGTACACCGGCGGCCGTTCGTCGTAGTCCTTGCCGTCATAGATGATCAGCTTTCCGCCGGACACCTTCATAGTGAGACCGTTTTTTCCACAGAGCTCCTCGAGAAATCTCCCGTCGCTCTGGTCCCGCTGTTCAACTCTTCCGAACTCAATAGAGACGCCGGCATCCCAGTAAAGAGTCAGGCCGTGACATCCGGCGATCTCTTCCGCAATAGTTTCGATCCGGACGTTTTCCCAGCCTTTTGTTTTATTCTCCAGCCGCATGCTGCCCTTGATGTCGACACTCACCGATTTCATGGTGACGGTGTCCGGAGGCCCGTTCAAATCGATTTCGTCAATCTCGAATTTCCCGAAGGGCAGGGTCAGGTCGGCGCCGGCCTTCCGCCAGTTCCGGCATACCAGGGAAGCTTTCAGGACGGCCCCCTCTTCAGGAAACCAGGCGCCCTGCCATAGCGCTTTCGTATCTTCCAGGGTCACCTGCAGGTCGTCCGCCCTGCCGGCGGCGCTGTCCGTATACGTGGCTGAAACGAGCCCCTTGGAGACATCCTCGGAGATGTCCGTTCCGTTATAACTGATGTTCAGGTATGCGTTTCTTACCGTTTCCATGGCGGCAGCGTCTCACTGATACCGATGTCCGAGGTGTTCTCCGGCGCCGAAAGAGTTACCCCGGCCGAAAAAAGCACCGTCTCGCGATGGGCCGGGTTCGCGTCCAGCAGCAGGTGCATGTACTTCTCGCTGCCGTAAACCTCGCGGGCGATGGCGTCCCACATGTCGCCCTGGGATGTAGTGTAAGTGGTTGTCACGGGTTCATAGTTCCAGGTTCAAAGTTCAAGGTTCAAGGTCAACCGTTCAAAAGCACCACGGCTGTCAGCAGAAGAAAACCCGCGAGGCAGAACGTCATGCTGCCGTAGAGTCGTTTTTTCATTTCCATTCCTTTCTGTGTTCGGGTCAGGTGAAGCTCAAACGGCGATCGTTGGCCATCAGGCGCTCGAATATACGTTTGATCCGGATCTCGCTTTCACGCATGCTTCTGTCCACGGATGATTTCACGCCGCCCGCATTGGTCCCGGGCGGAAGATTGATGACAGGGGAAAATGTCACCTGCACACCACCCCGGTCGCCCGCTGGTCGTCTGGCGGACATTGCTGCTGCAATGACATTGGCAAAATTGTATTCGGGCTGCCTGGCTCCGGCCTTTGGTGAGTTGGCCGTCGTTGCCGAAAAATCCGGCATTACATCTGCAAAAAGTCCGGCCATGCTTTTCTTGAGGTTCATAGCGCCCTTGCGCACACCGGCGGCCATGGTGCTACCGATTGAGAAGCCGCTTTCGGTGAGCCGCGAGAACGGGCCTTCCTTCGCATCGGAATGAGGTATTACTTTGTCGGCATTCTCCATGGACTTTTCAATGGCGGTTCTCAGCGCATCACTTTTACTCTGTACACCCTCCGCAAATGTCTCCATCACCTTGGAGCCACCGCTGAACATCCCGCCCAGCTTTCCGGTGATCCAGGAAACGCCGCCAATGATCTTTTTGAACGTACTTTTTTCCCACCAGCTTTTAAGCCACGCACTGCCCACCGTAAACGCCGCTCGTATACCGGCCCAGACAGTAGCGAAAACCGACTTGATCGGCCCCCAGTACTTGACGATCTTCCTTGCGATACCGATTATCGGGACCAGCATGGCACCGATGGGAGTGGCCATAAAAGCGAACTTGATTTTCCCCCAGAATTTCGTGAAAAAGGAGGACAGCGGTTTCCAGTATTTGAAAATAAGCACAGCGGCCCCGACAACCGACCCCACAACGATCCCGATCGGGTTTGCCAGCAGGGCGGTATTCCATAGCCAGGTGGCCGCCGTTACCACCGCAAGCGCCGTTGTGAATCCTCCCAGCACGATACCGGTTCCGGCAATAACTTCACCGACCCACGGCATCTTCTCGATAACGGATGCGCCCCAGTCAACTATCCTTCCGAGCACGTCGATAGCCGCGTTTGCCTTGGGCTTGAGACCCCCGGAAAAGATCTCACCCAACCGGCCCAGCTTGTTGGTAAGGATCTGCAGCTTTCCGGAGGTGGTGTTGAGAAAAAACTGGTATTTTTTATCGATAATACCCCGACTGCTGTCGACCACATCGTCCTGGGCCTTTCGAAGTCCTTCGAGCTTCTTGCCCAGAAGCACTACGGCCCGCTGGCCTTCATCACCAAAAGCTTCCTGCATCCGGTCGATGGTATCCTGGTCCATGCCATCGAAGCCGCCGATGGCATCGGAGAGGTTTTCCATGGTCTGGATGAAATCGAGCTGGCCTTTCTCGTTTCTGGACAGTTCGAACCCGAACTCCTCGGACGCCCTGCTCATCTGCCTGAATGTCGCCGCCAAAGCGGTACCTGCCTGAGACGCCGGCATGCCTGCGGTGTTCAGTTCGCCAAGCAGGGTCACCCCCTGGGCGAGCTCGACATTATACATGGCAAGACTCGGGGCGGCGTACCTCATCGATTCGCCGAGTTGGTCGAAGTCTTTGATCTGGTATTTGAACTGGGTTCTGGAGAGAAGTTCGCCTATGCGCAGGAACTTTTCCTCGGCATTCCCCTGAAGACCTTCGCCCAGGTTATTGTAAACCGTGGCCATCACTTCACCGACGCTTTCGGAAACACCGCCGGTTATCTTGGACACCTTACTCACCAGTTCGCTGCCGATGCGTGCCGTGGCTTCGTCCAGGCCGGCGGAATCAAGCGCATACTCGATCCCCATTATCTCGGTCCGGGTAGCCAGGTTTCTCCTTTTGCCCGTAAAATCGAGGGCATGCTTCCTGGAAGCCTCCAGGCTTTTGCCGATATCGTCCGAAGTCAAAACCGTCGCCAGACGGGCGCCAGCATCCTCGAACACGTTGGACTTCCCAACCAGCCGAGCCACACTGTAAAAAGCGGCGCCCACGGCAAGCACCCTGTTTCGAAGGTCTGCCAGCCGCTTGCCGGCGGCGCTCCTCCTGGCCATTACTTTTTCCAGGCGGGCCTGCTTGGCACGGGTTTTATCCAGTGTCCGGCCAAGGCGCGTGTATTGTCCGCCCAGATTTTTTACATCGATCCCGGCCTTTTTGAGTTCTCTCTCCGTTTTGAGCAGCCTGGACTTTTGCTTTTCAAGCGATGACGACAGCTTCGCAGCCTTATTGCTGGTTGTTTCAAGCACCTTTGCAGTTCCGGTATCATCGGGATTTTTCCGCAGGGCAAGTTTCAGCCGGCCCACCGTCCTGGTAGTTGCCGCCAATTTGATACGGGCTTTGGATAGAGCAGCCTGGTCCTTCTCGAACCGCTCGATCAAACCCCGCTGGGACCGAATGCCTTTTATTTCATCGCCAAGCGTGCTAAGCTTGGTTCTGGCGCTACCGAGAGAACGGCCGAAACTGCCCGACAGAGTGGCGCCGATAACCATTCCGATGGAGAATGTTCTCATGCGTCAAAACCTCCCGGGTATAATCGTTTTTTCAGTCATCTGGCTTTTTTTCATCGTTCTCGGCATTCGCCTATCACCTGACACGGGTCTTTTCGGCGTGGCCGCCGCCGGTTTTCTCTTCGCCGCCATCCTTAGCCCGATATCCGCTTTTATCGCCGGTCTTGCAGGCCGTCTGTTCATGCGTTACTGATTAGCTTTTGCTGTCGTAAACCTTCGGGATATCTTCCAGCCAGTCGATCATTTCGCTGATATCCATGTCCAACAACTCACGACGTGCCCACCGGGTATAGCTGTTAAGGATCAGCACTGCCCGGCGGCACTCCCCGGCACTCAAGACAAAAAACTCGTATAAACCCCCTGGAGCGAGGTGTAATCCATCATATCGAGGTCCTCGATCACTTCCACGTCGACACCGCAAAGGGCGGCAAACAGCCATACCTCCCGCGCCGAATCGCCTTTTGTATTCTTTTCGGCTGACAAAACGTCCCTTACCTTGGGCCGCCTCATTTCCAGCTTGTCCGTTTCTTTGCCGTCCACCATAATGGGAGTTGTCAGTTTTACTTCTTGAGTCTTTTTCATAACGGGGTTTCCTTTTCTTCCGGCCCGGGAGCCGGCATTCACTCAGATATTAAATGCTTTTTTACATCCCCAGGGCAGCTTTAATATCGGCCAGCTGCTCCTCTCCATCCACCTTGAAAATGTAATTGAACTTATCGAGTTCGATTTTCTCCTTGCCTTCCACGGACAGTTTCAGATAGACCACCTCGCCTTCCCAGGAAGCGTCCTGTTTGGCGCCGACTTCCAGTTTACCCAGATCCGTCTTTTTCGGGATGGCTTTAACCACCACTTTCTGGGGCACCACGGAATACTCACCCGTCGACACATCGTACTGCTGCCCGGCTCCTCTCATATCCAGGTGATGGGCTTTCTGCTTGGCAAGCTTGCTTATGTCCCCGGTGATCTTCACCCAGTTGATGGTGATCCCCATAGGGCCGAAATGCCCGAAGGTCGGGCTTTCCACCTCACCGGCCATGCCGGCGCCCTTCACGGTCTCCGTTATGGCATCGAGGGACGGCAGCTTTACATCCGCCGTCCCGATAAGTTCGGTGCCGTCCAGGTATACTTTGTAACTGATGAGTTTTTCAGGTCGCTTCATTATGCGTCTCCCTCAATTTTAAAATGTTCAGCCCCCGCTCCAAGCTATGAGCTACGAGCCACGAGCTATTTACCCGAACAACGTCTCCAGATATTCCGGATCATATTCCAGGATAAAATCGATCTCCCGTGCCGGACTGGGCGGGGTGACATAGCAATGCAGCTTGATAATGCCGTCCATCAGGTCCGTGACGGGGTTCTCGTCTTCCTGGAACTCGATACGGCCGCCCAGGATAAACTGGCGGCCCACCAGACCGTTGAGCCAGATATTGCCGCCGTCCACGATCGTCTCGACCAGCCGGCGGGTGATGGGAAAGTCCACCTTCTGCCAGTAGGTCGTCACAAGGGCGTTGCCGATCCAGTTGAACATCCGGCGTATTGGCAGGAAGGCGTCCTTCACGTCCGTTACGGACGGGTATGCCCCGGTACGGCTGCCCCAGCACTTCCAGCCACCCGTAAAATTGAGCGCCGTCACGATGCCCTGGCCATTCAGGTAGTTCGCCTGCTCGATGGTCAGCCACACTTCGGACCCGTTCGCCACCGCGGAATCCATCTGGAAATTTTTATTCGACGGGCTGCGGAAGGGAATATCGTCATTGCCCGCATCCACCTGGGCGAGAAGTCCTGCAAGCTGGGAACTCATCCAGTACGCCACCCCGCCCAAGCTCACCTTTGGCCAGCAGACCACGCACTGGGGATCCGTCAGGTTGTTGGTCTCTTTGTTGGTGGGAACAGCGGTGTAGCTGGTCACCGTACCGCTGTCGACATCCACGATAGCGATGGCATTGAACAGCCCGTTGATACTCTTGGCCCGGGCCATCATCTCGGCGGCAACACCGGTCTTATGACTCCAGCCGGGCGCCACGATCTGCCCGGGCACCAGGCGGAACCTCGGAAACACCTCCTCCACCAGTTGAAGCCCCTTGCCGGCTGTCCCGATAACATCGGCGGTGGTCACGGCGCTTGGATCCGCATAGTCGTAGCTCACCAGGACCGCTTCGGTTTCGCCGATGTCGCCGGTGGCCACCCGGGTGATCACACCGGTAACACGATCCACCGTGTAGTCGTCCGTCAAATCATAGACCGTGGCGCCGGTACTGTCCGTCACCTCCGGATCGGCCACGAGGCCGTCATGGGCCAGGGTGAGCGTCCCGTCCGCAAACGACTTTGATTCATCCTCTACGGAAACCTTATGCGTGGCCGGGTCGAATACGTTGATCACCACAACGGGCCCCACACCGAAAAGCCCGAAAAAAGCCCGGAGGAATTCACAGATCGTCCAGTTAGCCCAGTCCGTTGAATATCCCATGGCCGCCACGGCTTCCGGGTAGGTGTAGAAAAGCTTCGGCGTGTTCACCGGCCAGTTGGCATCCGCCACCAGGTGTACCGGCGCGGTCCCCACCACCACGGGCATGGCGGCGCCGATCCGCGTGGGCGGCACGATGCTTGTGGCCTGCTCGCTGACATATACTCCATGTTTGTAAGTCATGATTGTTCTCCCTTTTAACCGTTCTCGGCCGGGTACCCGGATCCGAATATATTAATCGCGTCCTCCGGCGGCAGTATCTGCTCGACCGGAGGAGTGCTCCACTTTGTTATGATGGCGCCGTGATAGTAGGGGTGCGGGTGGTCGGCGCTGTCCTCATCGCCGAGTGTCCACCTGAGTGGCAGGTTCAGTACATATTTCTTATCCAGGAACCTCGTCTGGAGCAGGCCCCGCCGAGCCCGGTCCACCATGTTCGTCACATCGTTGAAGCCCCCCTCGATACCTTCCTCGGTATAGACTCCGAAAGTGATCTTGACAGTCGCGGTCGAATCGTCTTCGTTATCCTCGCCTTCGACCGGCCGGATCACGATAAACGGAAAGTCCTTCCCGTTTTCACCGCTTCGCTTTGGCGGCAACGCACCGATTTTGATATCCGGAGGACGATACGCTTCCTCTTCCGTCCCTGGAGCCCGGAAAACCATTTTGGCAAATAGAGTCCACAGAAACGTCTCGATGGCCTTGAGCAGTAAAAATGTCATCTGACCCCCAATTGCTTCAACAGCCGGTCCATCTCATGCTCGAAGTTGACCTCGTATCGCCGGCGGGCGTTCCGGTGGATCTCTTCATAGATCTTCGGATTGTTCATACTGAAGATCATCGACGGAACTGACGGTCCTGATACCACCCGGAGCCTGTCATGCAGTTTCCCGCCCTTCTTGTATTTGCCGCCAGCACGAATATACATACGGCGCTGGCCGGATCCGGAAGTACCGATAAATGCGCCCGGTATGGTTTTGCGCACGCCCTTTCGGACCATGGCGGAGGCCCCCACCGGCGGCATCCGCTTCCGGCTGGCTGTTCGTGGAATGGGGCTGAACGCCGCCATAGGGATCCGCCGACCCCTGGAGACCGCCGACGCCTGCAGGCGGCCGCCGTGCATGCCGCCGTGGGCACTGCCGCCCTTAGCCCTGTAAATAGTAAAACTGCCACGAACATCTCCGGCCTTGACGTTGTAGACTTCCCGGGTAGCCTTGACGGCGTCGGTTCGTACACCGACGATACTCCGGTTCATTGCCCGCTGAGTGCCCGGAACGGCAGCATTGCCGAATGCTTTCAAAAAATGGTCGGCCCGGTCCAGCGTCTCGGCATTGATATTAACGGATACCCACTCGTTACTCATCTACGCCCCCACCGCGAAAAGCTCGATTTCCAGCGTACCGCCCACGTTCTCGCAGGCCCGCACAATGTAACGCTCGCCGTTCAGGGTCACTTCCTGGTCAGGCACCGGGGCATCGATACATTCGGCGGGAATGAATACCAGCGTCTCTTTTCCGAACACGCCCTCCTGGGGCAACCCGGAATGTTCGTCGCTCCCTATCACCGCCGTGATGGGCCGGAATCCGCCGATGGATTCGTCGTACCACTGCCGGGCACCACACCATTCGATCTCGTCGGCAAACTCCACCGTGTCGAAAAACACTTCGTTGTCCAGTACCGCCTGGTCTTTGAAGGTATGAACCATCACTCTTCCCCAAAGGCGGAGGCCACGCAACGGTCCAGCGCTTCCACCCGGTTCAGCCAGCCCGTCAGGTAGCGGCGGAGTTTTTTATTCTTCGAGGATATTTCCCGGTAGTAAAATACCCGCCGCAGGAGATAATCTTTCAGGAGCGCCGGGGATCCGTTCGCGTATATCTCTTCCACGGCCGCCCGGGTTTTCACCCCGAGGTCGCCGTCAACTTTGAGATCGGCGCCGGCCGCATTGAGGGCCTTTTGCAGCAGTTGGGTAGCGGTACCGGGGCCGGTGTTGACGGCCGTGTCCATCACCGCCACGCCGATGGTCGGCGGAAGAGCATCCAGCCCCAACGGGTCCCAGAAGTGCGCACGGTACAACGCCACGGCATCTTCCACGGTCAGCGCGCGGATATCGTCGGCGTCGATGTCGCCGTCGCCGTCGACGTCCCCCATGGTCAGCCCCATGGACCGTAAAAACCGGAGGCTGATGCCGTATTGCGTGGCAAGCCCGGGGTCCGACGGATCGTTCGCGTACCCGCCCTCCTGTTTCATCGTGAATTCAATTGCAACCGGCAGTGCATCCATACTCTTCTCCCGTCTGGGCCTGCTCCGACAGCAGCATGCCGCAAAGCTTCATGGCGCAGGCCCGAAGACTTTCGAGTTGATGATTTTCGAGCGCCCGGGCGCCGTAGCAAAAATCGATACCGAGAACACCGACGGGCACCCCGTCGAAAGAAAACATCCCGATCTGGTAGACCGCCAGGATCCCCTGGCCATGCAGGCTGTGATAAATCCCCATGGGATCGCTTTCCTTCAGGGCCTCCACGTCCGGGCAGCGGATCTCCCTGTCCCGGATGATGGCCAGGTTCACCCCAGCGAAAACAGAGTTCGGCAGGTTCTGCAGTTCCGCGATCTGGGCCGGAGTGCCCGGCCGGGCCCGTTCATGCGTGCGGGAATTCTTGGCGAACGGAACGCCGCATATGTTCTCTCCGCCGTTGTGGTACTGGTTTATGTAGGCCCGGTCACATCTCAGAATCCGCACCAGCCCCGCGAGGACATCATTGATCTGGTGATCGATCTCGATGCGCTCCCGGAGGACGTTCCGGAGGCGTTTGTATCTGTTTCGCCTGAACAGTCCGCCGCGACGCCCGCGAGACCGGAAATGCCGCCACGAAAAAAAACCAACGGCAAGCAGAAGTATTCCGAGGGCCATTGCCCACACGCCATAATTCATCAGCAGGCTAACCAGCACATTCATAATAGTGATCGTTAAATCCATCCGCCCCTCGTTTCGCCAGCTGACGGCCATAAGCCGTAAGCCGTCATCCGTCAGCCGTTTTCTACGCCACCGTCCCTTTCACGAGTTCTCCCGGCCGGTAGCAGATCGGCAACGGGTTGGACTGGGTGTGCAGGTCGATACCCCGGTTGAACTTCCGGGGTTCCTGCTTGGCATATACCTCTTTGCCGATGGTGTTGACCGTTTCGGTGAAATCCGCCGGGGCAAACACGGTCTCGAATGTGTTCATGGTTCCGGTGGGGAAAAAGTGCGCCTCGTTGTCGGCAATGAACTTCCGGGTGTTTCCCTCGGCGTCCGACGCTTTTCCACGGTACTCTTCAAAAACGATCCCGCCGTATTTGAAACCGCGACGGGGATCTCCCCAAGTTTTTCCACGGACGCTTCATGGTATTTGAAAGTTTCCTCGACCTTCGGGTGCGACACCAGGCTGTCCATGAAGCCTTCGGAGCACAGGCAATGCACGCCGGTCGCCACCTCGCCCAGCAGATTGTCTTCGACGTGCCGATGCACCGCCAGGCACTTGTTACGCACATTGGTGGTGGAGGTCCCCAGCGCAAAGGAAATTACCTTCTGGGTGATCTCGAACTCGGTGTACAGGTTGTAGAGCGTAGACCCGTCCGCATCCAGGATAATACCCTTCAGGGCGCCCATCCGAAGATGCTCCAGCGTGATGCCGTGCTTGTTCCGCATGGTCTGCAGGTGGTTGTTCATGATGGTGGCTACCGGGTTCGTCTGGTTTTCGGTACCGAAGGCTCGTACGCCGTCATATTCCTGGGGCAGGATCACATCGTCGTGGGGGATGTGGGGAATGGTGAAAGTACGGACCTTGCGCTTGCCCATTTTATTTTGTGTTCCGGGGGCTCCCAAAGGCTGGGTGGGCAGCAGGACGAGGACGCCGTTCTGCTCCTCGACGATCACCGTCCGGGTGGTCACTCCCTTGCCGGGAAAAAGGTTCATTTCCCGCAACCGGCCGTAGTTGTTCGGCAGGATGTTGATGGCCGCAGTCAGCGACACCACATTGAAGGCGTCGGTAGCAAAAGGATTAAGCATTGTTCCTGGCATGATAATTTCTCCTGTTTATTGATCAAAAAAGTCGATGGCCGAAACACCGTCAGGCCCGGCGGCCGGGCTTACGCTTCTTCTCTGGTTAGGATTCCCAGGGCTTCAAGCTGGGCCAGGGCCGCCTCTTTTTCGCCGGTCTCGATATCTGCCGGCCATACCAGGCCGTCCGGTTTCACCATTGCGTGACGGGCAATGATGACGCCCTCGATATCGGCGCCCGTGGCGTCGTAGTTGTCGATCACGATTCCGGCGGCATTTTCGCTGCCGTCTTCAGCATCCTGGTTGAAGGCCACGTACTTTTCGGACGCCGTTACCTTGCCCACCACTTGACCGACCGCAAGCACTTCATCGGCAAGGATGGTGACCTTTTTCCGGGAATAGAGCTGCACTTCCTCCCAGGCCAGAAAATCATTGAGTCTATTGGGTTCTGTCTGTACCGCCATGGCTTTCGCCTCCTTTTAAAAGTATTTCCGAATGGGTTATACGCCGCCAGCCGTTAGCCGTTAGCCGTCAGCCGTCAGCCTATTTCTTCCCCGCCCTCGCCTTCGCGTCGGCAATAAGCGGGTTCTCCGCAGCCGCTTTGCCGCCCGGCGGCAGGGTTTCCGAATGGGCGTTCTCCAAAGCGCTCAAGATCTGCTGCCGCCCGGTCTGCTCCGTATCCTCCGGCGTCTGCTCCCGTGTTGCGAATGCCGTCTTCATGGCATCGGCCTGCTGGGCGGTCACGCCGGCGGAATGGAGATCCGAAACCTTCTTGTGAATCTCGTCCCCGCACACCGCCTTCACCAGGTCCAATACGCCGGTTGTCGCCTCGGTCCGGGCGGTGGCCACTGCTTCCTTGTTGGCCGTTTCCGCCTCCTGTGCCCCCTCGGCCTTTACCTGGTTGAAGAGGTCCGCGTGATCGGCCTTCAGTTTGTCGTAATTCATGTCAAGTCCCTCCTGAGAGTTGATGTGTTGAATAAAAGTATCGATGTTCTCCTCGATGCGATCGATAAGCCCCAGAGCCTTCGCCTCTTCCGCCAGGTACACCCGGCCCTCCATGGCCCGCACCACTTCGGCGGAAATTCCCCGGGCCGGCGCAACACCGGCAACGAAAATCTCCATGGTCTGGTCGATGCGTTCCTGGATGTAGGCTTCCGCCTCTTCGCCGAGGGGTGCGTCCGGATTGGGTTCGGCCTTGTACTTTCCGGAAGTGATATGCTTGACCTTCAGGCCCCACTTTTCGTTGTAGCCGGACCAGTCGATGTGCATGGTGCGGACACCGATGCTGCCGGAAACGGAGGTTGCCGGTCCGGCGATCTCTTTGGCCTGGGCCCCGAGCCAGTAGGCTGCTGAAGTCATCTGGCCGTTGTTGTAGGTGTAAAGCGGTTTTTGGTGCCCGGCCCGGCCCAGGAAATCCGCCAGCTCCTTGCACCCGTCCACCGTGCCGCCGGGGGAGTCCACGTTCAGGAGAATCGCCTTCACACCATTATCCGCCAGGGCCGCCTCCACCTGCTCCCGTATCCCCAGGTATCCGGAGTGGACGCCGGATATCCACCCCACCCATCCGTAATCCTTGGCAAGGGCGCCCCGGACATGAATAACCGCAACACCATCCTTCACCGGATAAGGCTCGATCTTATCTTCGGAACGGCTCTCGATGCTGCGCTCCTGGGTGGCTACAACAACGGCATCCACCTGGAGCTGATCGGCGCCCTCCTGGGTGATGATCCAGAGCTTGCCCTGTACGTCCGCTAAAAGGTCAATTTTCTTCAACCGCTGTCTCCCTTAACACCCGTAGCGCCAGCGCGAGGGCGGCCGCCTTTTTATCCACCCCGTCCTCTTCTTCGTCCGTGGTGGATGTCGCGGCCTTGGCCCCGGGCGGCGAAATACCGCTATCATCCTGTATCTTCTTTTCCCGTGCGGACTGCTGCAGCGAGGCCTCCCAGTCATCACCCATCTCCGTCAGGATCTTCGCCAGGGTGAGAATGTTGTGCTCCTTGCCCAGGACCAGGGCGCTCATCTCTTTGAGCGGATCCACATGGCCGCGTTTCGGCGGGATCCAGGTGGCCCGGGTAAGGGCCGGCCGGGCATCGTACCAGTCCGGCGACCCGGGCGGCAGGGTAATCATCCCCCGCAGCCAGGCCTCTTCCAGCACCATTTCCCATACCGGCTGGCAGAACATATCCACCAGCCATTTCTGGTACACGCCGAACACCCGCCAGGCCTCCAGCAGAGCGGCCCGGGCGGAGGAGTAATTCGTTTTTGAAAAGTCCTTTGCCACGAGTTCGTAGGGCAGCCCCGCCACGGACCCGGTGGCGCGAAGAATTCGCTCCACGAACGGATCGAAGGAGTCACCGGGCCGGTCGGATTTGAGGATGTGGGGTTTTTCGTTCTGGTTGCCGTAGTAAACGCCGCCCGGGGCGAACTCGGCATATTTATTCTTGTCGTCGCTGTCCTGGACTGGTGCACCCGGCAATCCGGCACCAAGCTGCATCTGTGCGACTCTTGCCGGGTCCAGGCTTTCGATGAACACGGGAAAACTCGCCGCAACGATGGCCCCCACCAGCTCGAAGTCGAGATAGTCCGACAGATCCCGGAAGAACTTCATGGCAGGTGCAAGGATCGACACACCCCGGACCTGCTCGTCTTCCTTCTGCATGAAAACGTGAAAAGCTCCCGGCCGATGGGCCACCCGGGCCGGCACCGACCGGAAGCTCGAGGAGGACAGGGATGAATAATCGAACAGATAGCTGGCCTGATCCATTGGCGGACACGCCACCAGGTAATTGGTGGGGGCCCCGGCGGCATCCAGCACTATGCCGTCCCGGACCCGCGGGTCCATGGTCATATCGCACGGCGTCAGCATCCGGAGGGGATCGATGCACTGCAGGGCGAGGGAGAATGTCCGGTGCGGTTTTTTCAGCATCACGGGGACGCGCAAAAACTCCCCGTTGGTCATCATGGAGATGATGGAAAGAAACTGGATGGCCCAGAACGGCAGCCCTCCCCGGGCGTCCGCTTCGGTGCTCCACACGGAAAAGGCCCACTCCGCCTGCTCCTGGTACCCCTTTGCATCTTCCTCGGTCCAGCCGAGCATTTTTATATTGGGGCGAGATTGCGGGATCAGGCCGGTGCCGACAATATTCATCCCCATGGAATCCACGATACTCGCGGCATTCGGATCGTTCGCCACCAGGTCCTGGGCCCGGGTGGCGATGGTCTGGCGCTCCCGGGGCTCGGACGATCGCATCAGGCGGCTGGTCAGCCAGTTCCCCAAGGTGCCCTTGAAGGCCCCCGCCGTCCGGGTGACCGGATAGGTCCCGCCGCCCGGGAGCGGCCCGGTGCTGGATCGAAGGTCCAGAGCATCTATCTTCGGCAGATGCATCTTCATCGCACGGGCCTCCCGGCAAGCATCACAGGCCCGGAGGTTCCGGAGAGCTTCCGCTCTTCCTCTTCCAGAAACGCCAGAGTATTGCGAATTTCGGGGAGGTCCGCCCGGACCAGCCGCCGCTTGCCGATGGCGTATTCCTGGCTGGTCGACAGCGCCATCAACGCTTTTTTATAAGCGGTCTTCTGTTCGGCTATTTCTTCAGGGGTGAAAATCGGCATTCACTTTTCCATCGGCATAAGAAAATTTTTGATTTTTTCTTATGGTGAATGGAAAATTGGCTTTCGTCCAGTAAGCATGGGAAGGATGGGAAGGATGGGAAGGATGGGAAAATAATTTAGGCAGGTTAAAATGTTATTTTCCCAAAAGGGGATTAAATCCTGCCTTCTTATCTAAGATTGAATATTAAATTGTAAATAGAGCTATCTCGGATTAGGGGAAATACTTTTGTATGCGGATTTGCTTCAACCATACGATAACGCCTGCCTTCAGCAGCCAAAAGCGCGCCCTGACGACGGGCAACACGCCTGACCAAGCAGCAAACCGTTCTGCGAGAGGGATATGCTGAAACTGCGGCGCGCGGTTTTGGTCTGCTGCAAGCTTGTTATGTGGTTTTTCTTTTTCACTTTCAATATTGATTGATTTCAGGTTTATCAAGCCTCCCCAATTTCATAAATCATTATTCGTTGAGCTTTCCTGGCAATTGGAAATATATGAGCAATCTTATAGCTTAATCTCGTTCCAAATCCGAGGTTGTCGATTTCTTCATTCGATGTAAAATATATTTCCTTAATGAATCGTATTCCGCTATTCCATTGAAGAATATCTTCAGGATCATCAATTCCCCAATAAATTTTTGCCCCGGTCTTTTTTATGGATGGGTGGTTTTTAACTTTCTTGGAAGTAAAAACACTATAGGCGTCAAATATAAGGGTAAAATGACCAACTTTTCTCTTGACGGAATTCAGCAGTGTTTTAATTTCCTCTTCTTTAAGATACATAAAAAGTCCTTCTGCAATAACTAAATATGGTTTTTCACTTGTTGGGATACTCTCTATCCATCCCGGCTCTGTAACAGATGATGAAATGAGATGATATTTGTCAGTCTCCGGGAAAAAGTGTCTACGTATATCAATCACTTCCTTGTAATCCAGATCATACCAATCTACTTCTGTATTATCAATCCTGGAATATCTACTGTCAAACCCACATCCTAAATGCAATACAATGGTCTTGGGATTATTTATTAAAAATTCATTAGTAAAATTGTCGATTAATTTCGCTCTTAAACACATCATGGTGTTGGTCTTGCCAGGTATTTTTAGAGAGTTAAAATCATAATCAATTTTTTCTACAATGTCCAATGCCTTAGAATCAATGAGAATCGGTGTTTCTTTTCTGCTTTCTATCGCTTTTCCATATAAAGGAACAAGCAGTGTTTCTTTCTCTTTATCTAATTTTATCATGTGATTATCCAATTTATCTCTCTTGATACTTCTTTGATACTATCGTTATCATATACTACACATAACAAAAAGTTCACTTGTCGGGTACACAATGAGGGCGTGGCTAAAAGAAACGTTAATGGCGGAAGAAAGATTTGGAAAAGGCCGCCCAGTGTTCCCGGTCAATGTGCAACGCTATGTTCTGAATCCTCCTGATGCCAGCTAAAAGAAAGCTTTCGGTTGGATTGAACGCAGTCACGCAAATACAGGTTAATTAAATTTTGGTAAGGAACGCCGGTTTCTTCTGCTAAATTTTTAAAATAATCAATAATATCAACACCTATCCGAATAGTCACCTGTTGCTTTAAATGTTTTGCATAAGGATTTCGGCACCCTTTCATTTTTTCAAAATTGTATTCTTTTCTCATCATGACCTCCTAAAATAAACGCCTTGTTCCTTTCAAAAACCAATTTCTTCATAATTATTCTATAGTCACAAGACCTCCGGCAAAGCCGGAGGCTTGAAAATGTGAACCGCTCAAAGCGGTTGTAAAAAGGGCCACCTCAAAGGTGGCGGGTTATCTACTTAAACAAGTTGAGTTGATCTAACCGGCGGTCTTCGGCCTCTTGAGTTCTTATGTATTCCCTAACCGTGGCTTCGTCTCTACCCACTGTGGAAACATGATAGCCTCTGGCCCAAAAATGCTCACCGGTAAAATTTCTCCGATGCCCCAGAAAATTGCGCGCTATATGTATCGCGCTTTTCCCTTTGATGTATCCAACAACCTGGGCGACAGAGTATTTTGGAGGTATTGATATCAGCATGTGTACATGGTCCGGCATCATATGCCCTTCCAGAACTTCGCACTCTCTGTTCCTTGCCAGGTTCCTGAACACCTCTCCGAGGTGTTTTCGTAACTGGTCATACAGGGTTTTCCTCCGGTATTTTGGAATCCATACAACATGGTATTTGCATTCCCATCTGCTGTGTTTTAAACTTGAAACGTCGTTCATGAAAGCCTCTCCTTTGTGAATTTTGAGCGGTTCACGCTGGAGGGGCTTTCATTTGTTCCCGTAAATGTCAAACTCTGGTGAGTCCCCCGGCATAGCCGGGGGTTTACCTAAATGAAATTATATTATAATTATTTGTCAAGTCACTTGAAATAGTCAGTTTTCAGTGCAGCATCACCCGCCAGCCCAGAGCGAGGATCGAGCGGCGGGGTGGTCGGGTGTATGCATTCGTTAGCCGATTGATTTGCTCATTTTGAATACTTTATCAAATGACCATCCAATTATTTTGTTAAGTGGCCATATATTTGATGCTTTTTCAATATGAAATCCCAATTTCTCATAAAGTGACTTTGCTTTTGTGTTTGTGTTAATTACTTCAAGAGTAACTTTTTGAATACATTCATCCGAGGCTTGTGAAAATAATTCATTGAGAAGCCTCGTTCCAATTCCCATGCCCCGAGCTGAGATAGCTACAGCAATACACTCAATATGGATTTCTTTATCGTCTGGCTTATACATGAACAAAGATAAAAGAACAGCTTTGATCATTCCTTTGATTAATCCATAACTGGATTTGATATTATCAAACGATATATCGACAAAGCTTTTGTTTTTTTCTTGAACTGCTAATATGCCGAGCAAATCTCCATTTTCAAACGCTGAAATGCAGCTAGTAGTGTTTATGCTGGATTTAACTAGCTCCTTTGTAATTTCCCCGTCACCAAGTATAGGATAAAACTTGGACCCAAAAGCGTTTAAAAAGAGATCCGTCGCTGAATTAATAAGTTCTGTGGGTAATCCCTTTTGTAATGTAATCATATTTCTGTTTTCAGGCTAAAAAGTATTATCTGGACGGAACCGCCCAGATAATAACCCGTATTGTGGTGTTAACTATAAAAGCAGAAAACACGCCAAAAAGTCAGAAATCCATATTGGGAATTTCGAGACGTTATTGACTCCGTTGACTGATTTTCCGGTTTGCAGCTTAAAATATTGCCGGTTTTCTAACAGCCCGTGAATTGAAGCTTAGGACAACATTTTTTATCAATTTGGAATCATTGATGATAATACCTCCCCGCCAATAAAATGCAAGAGAAAAATATCTTCTTGTTAAAAGTCATTACTCACACGCCTCAATATAGGCCGCCACCGCACTCTCCCGCACCCGGATCCCGTTAACGGGACCGACACGAACAGAAGGCAGCTTCCCCGAATCGATCATCCGGTAGACAGTACTTTTTGAAACGGTCAACCGCTTCGCCACCTGCGCCACCATCAAAAGCCTGTCCCTCACAAAAACCCCCTGCCGCCCCTTATCCGCAGCTGCTTCCATCCCCATCACCTCCCCCTGAACCAACTCGGCCGGCCCCGGCCGCCCTGTTGAGTATTAGGCCCACCACCCGCAC
The DNA here is from genome assembly GCA_963677545.2 of Desulfobacterales bacterium. Lineage (GTDB taxonomy): Bacteria > Desulfobacterota > Desulfobacteria > Desulfobacterales > JAFDDL01 > JBECKW01. Next base: position 245,972 of record CAXXKH010000033.1, read on the forward strand.
GCACCGAAACAGCCGCCTGTTTCTCTTCCGGTTTCGGCCAGTATTTCATACCGATAATCTCGGCGGCGAGAAGAAGCAGTTCCGACACGTCCCAGGCATGGTTCGGCCTGTTATTGGGATTTTCCCAAAGCATCGTCTCCGGGTTGATTCCCTCGGCGCACATCTCCCGGGCCCACCCGATATCCAGCTCGCTGTGATACGCCCAACAACCGGGGTCCCCCGGGTTCACCTCGAGGATGCCGGCCAGTTTGTTTTTGAAAAAATTAGTGTCGTGCCGAACCAGGGTTATGCCGCCCGGGATCGGCCGTTTCGTCCCGGGATAAAACTCGATGTTGCTGAACGCATGGGACGGTCCGTTCAGCCTGTCCTTCCCCTGGCAGGGCAGAATCAGACCCCGGTGCATCCGGCAGAATTCATACACTTCCGCGGTCCTTTTTCCCATGGCGTCGATACATGCAAAATGCACCTTGTACGGATTGCCGGCAGCGTCCTTGTATTCGTCTTCCCAGAGGACTTTTTTCAGTGCGTCGAAACTCATCAGATGCCCGTGCCGGACGCCCCACGTGCTCGGATTATGGCCATAGCCGAAAGCACGGATCTCATAATCCAGCCGCCCCGTGTCGTCATTGCCATGGGTATCGATGCCGGCGAGAAGGCAGGCCGTCCGGCCATCCCCCGGCACGATGCCAGGCGGCATGTGCTCGTCCCTCAGCAGCATGATCCGGTCTTCCTGCCGGGTGGCTTCGGTTACCCGCCAGGGCTCCGCGGCAAATCCGTTCAGGAAGTCCTTCAGCTTGGTCCGATCGCCTTGGGCTCTCAGAAAGGCCGCCGCGCATTCCCACATGGTTACGAAAGGAGAAAGCCAGGCCGGTATGTGAAACCCAATTCGAAGCGGCTTGATCGACTTCAGCGCCGTAAACAGGGAGAGGCCCTTCTCCCGGTCCCGCCACTCTCCGTCCCGGACCGCCGCATCCCGCATCCCGTCATCCCATTTCGCATCGCAATGCCGGCACTGGTACCAGACATCCCGGGTCTCCTCGATCACCAGGGGATCCCGTACATCCTCGTGCCATTTGATGCCGTACCTGGTCGATCCGTCTCCGAACTCCATCTTCTGGCGCATGCCGCACACCGGACACCTGACGTAGTAATCGAAAACGACCTGGGCCTCCGTTGTCAGCGCCTGCCAGATGGAGCCGCTTTCGATGTTCGGCGAGCTGGTCCGCCACAGCTTGCGCATCCCCCGGAAGGTGCGCATTCGTTTCTTTAGGAGATCCACCGGCGAGCCCTCCTTCTTGCCGGCGGTTCTTGGATACTTCTCCTCCTCGTCCGCATGGCCGTACATCACCGGCCGGTTGGAAAGCCGGGACGCGGAATTCGACCAGGCCATGTAAATGATCATGTGCTGCAGCGTTATCTTCAGGGTGCCCAGGTCGTCGGTATAGCCGGTCAGGTATTCCCGAAGCCGGGGCGAATCCTTGAACATCGGCGCGATGCGGTCTTTAGCGTTGTCTTTCGTATCCGTCTCCACCGGGAAAAGGACCATGGCGTTTCCGGGCCGCCGGTCCGCAGCATATCCCAGGCAGGTATAGACCGCTTCGGTCTTTCCGGTCTGGGGCGCCGCCACCACGATGATCTCCTCAACACTCTTGAAAAACGAGGCGTCCATGATGCCGGCCAGGTATGCCACGTTCGAATTCCGCCACAATCCATTGAACCGGGCCGTCCGGGGAAGGTGCCGGTGCCGCTCCGCCCACCGGCTGGGGAATATCTCCACCTTCCTGCGAAGCATCCGTCTTTCCCGCCGGTTGAACCGGACCGGGATAATCAGGCATCCGTCTTTCGTGTGCTCGGCCGGCAGCGCGTATCCCTTTGCGAACGCCTCGATCCCGCCGATTCCGTCAACCCACTTCGGATCGACGGAAAGGTTTTTCGATTTCGCTGCAGCAAGATTCATTTCAATCCTTTTCAGGCCGTCACCTTTTTTTCTCCCCAGTCATCGCCTTCATCCATCACCATCGCCGGCAGCCGGATCATCACCTTCAGCTCCTCTATTTCGGCCAGCTCGTTGAACCGCTGATCCACATCGGCATTCATCAGCTCGATGAGGACATCGACCTTTTTCGAATTACCGCCCACGGCATTGATCCAGTCCAGCGCCCGGAAACGGATCATGTCCTTGATCTGGGCATCGATGGCGCCCATCTTGATGGCGAACTGCGTTTCGACATCTTCCCGCTTCATCCACAGCCCCTGATCCCGCTCAAAGGCGAACTGAAGCCGCTGATTCTTCTTGCGTACACTTTCAAGCTCCGCTTCCGCCTTTTCCCGGTGGAGCGTGTCCAGCTTTCCATCGTCTTTCTTTCCCGATTTGACCTTTTTCAGGTATCGCTGGGCATAGGCACGGGCTTCGGACTCGTTGACGGTTCCGTCCTGGTTGACCTTGATAAGCCCGGACTTTGCATCCGCATACACTTTGCTCTTGGCAATCTTGTATCCCTGCGCCTTCAGGAACTGGACAACACCCATTAAATTCTCGATCGGTTTTTCTATGGCTTCGCCGTATTTCCCCGAATACTCCTCCACCTTTACCTTGAGGACTTTTTCAGCTGCCTGCCATTCGGTGAGATTTGCCTTGCTGTCATCCGCCTTATATGCGTCGTACTTCTTCTCCCATGCTGAATAGAGAGTCTGTAAAATACCGCCTTCAGAATCCCCGGCCTGCTCGATCAGTTTACCAATAAACTCTTTATCCATTCGCTGCCTCGAAATAGTTGCTCCCGTTGATAACCGGCTTCGGATGTGCATCCAAAAAACTAATGACATCGCCGTCAAAAAAAACCAGCTGGCTGATACGTCGACTCGCCTCTTCATTGTTCCATTGTGGCGCCTCCTCGATCCCGAGCCTTTTGTCGGTTGAAATGATCCGGACCGGATACTGCTGCAGCATCCGGCCGAGTTCCATCACCGAATCCGGGTATTCAGGCAGGCCGGTCGGCGCCTTATCCGGAGGAAGATCGATTGCTTTTTTTTCGTTCCCTTCTTCTCCCATAGGCTGTTTCGGCAAAGAGCGCGATCCGACATGCCAGGCCGGCGGAAGACCGGCCAGCACCCAGGACCTCACATCAACGGTCCGGAACATATCCCCGGGATCCTTTCCATCCGGTACCGGCCATCGTTCGGCCTGCAGGTAGTTTTCGAGCCACCATGGGCTTGCCTTTCTTCCGGCTTCATCCGAATCAAGGGAAATGAGAAGCATGTCCGCTTTTTTCAAATGTGATGCACAATATTTATCCGGTTTGCTCGCTGCGGTCCCGAGTGCCAGCACACCAACAAGGTCACCGGCTTCCTGGGCAATAAGCATCCCGTCAAGCTCTGTTTCTTCAACCACGTAGGCCTTTTGTTCTTCACCGATCAACATGATGGCCGGCGATGATCCCGGAACAAAATAATAGCGCGGATCCTTCTCTGATTTCAGATCGGCCTTCGGACGCCTTATCCGGATTCGCACCACCTTCCCTTCAACCAGATATGGCACCACCAACCCGCGCGGGATCCATAGCTTTTTCGGCTTTCCTGTTTTTTCGCTTATCTCTTCCGGAAGTCCCCAGCTTTTCCGGGGTCTGAAAAAATCGGCATCGTTCAGGCCCAGGCGGAATCTGCGAACGGTCTCTTCCGTAAGGCCACGATCGCGGTACAGCTTTGCCAATGCGGTCGGGTTTTTTAAAAGACGCTCGTTGGCGGCGTCTGTAAACGCAAGCGCTTTTTCAAGCCACAACTTATCAGGATTCGGATATTTGATCGGAGAAAATCCTTTGCTGTCGGTAGGCCTTTTTTTCAGCATAGCCGGCTTTACATATCCATACTGCTTTGGATCGCACCCTGCCGCCTGGCAGGCCTGGCCATAAGAGAGACCGTCCATCTCCATGTGAAAAGCGATCAGATCCCCGCTTTTACGGCAAATCCGGCACCAGAAACCGCCGCCATTCCACTTTTCGTGATGCGGCCAGACGTGAAACCGATCCGTCCCTTCACGGCAGAACGGACATGGTCCCACGAATTCCCCCCCATGCTTTTTCCCGTGGGCCTTGAGCTCGATCCCCCTTGCCTGAACGGCAGACAAAATGTCCGTCATCTCGTCACCATGATCCGGTTCATCCTCCCTCGATCCTCCCTATAAAATTCTCTGCAAATTTAAATAATTAGGAAGATCAACCTTGTTTTACCTCTTTTGAAAAATGAAATCTAAAAAAAGAAAAAATATATATTAATTATACCTTCGAGTATCCGCCAATCCGGTAAAACACCTGTATTAACAGCATGTTAATGCCGGGGAAGATCCACTTTAATCCGGTTCGATGCTCCCTGAAATCAGAGAGGACTAAATATAATCTGTCGAGCTGGCATCCGGATCGTAATGCCTGACCACCTCATAATCTATTGCCAGGCCATAATACCTGGTCACACCGCTCGATTTTTTAGATTCATAATGCGCTTTCATGTAGGTACCGAATTTTTTTATCTTCGGCGGGAAATTCCCGATGTTTTTCCGATACCACTTGTCAAAGAAATGATAGAGTTCGCTCGAACCAAGGCCGATCTCATCACCTTCTTTTTTAAAGCAACACTCCTCGATAAAATTCCCGAAGTGATCCAGGTCATCCCTGGTGCGCTTGCTCTCCTCCAGAACCTTCGGTGGAATACCAAGCCCGTTCTTTTGCCACTCCAGGAATCCCCTCACCAGCCATGCCAGGATTCCGGAAGCCTCGGCCTTTAGAGCCTCATCCAGATAGGGATCCGCTTTGCGTTCGTTCGGATTCTTGGGATCCTTGACGAAACGAACTGAGAACGGGATGTACACCGTTCGGTTCCAGAAGGCGTTGTCTTCGGTGTCGGCGCGAAGCTTGAAGTTCGAAAGGAGAAACAGCGTATGCGTGGGATCGAAATCGGTTTGACGCTTATCGTATGGCGCCCGGGCGGTCAGCTTATCCTTGCCGGTCATAACCTTGACTCGTACGGCACTGACCTTTGCATTGTCTTCGGTCTCCGAGGCGTAAGCAAACCGCAATCCTTTGAGTGCCATCATGGACGGATCGATTCCGCTGCTGCTCGGCTTATATCCAGCCACAAGCATATCACTGGAAACCGGTCCCCCCAAGGGACCCAGCGCAAAGGAAATGGCCTCGATCAGGGTGGTCTTGCCGTTGTCTCCCCCGGGGCCGATAAGTACCGGGAAGATTTTTTCGACAACCTTGCCGGAGATCGACATCCCGAGAAGGCGATGCATAAAGCCGACCATGTGCTCATCCCCAGCCATAATATCTGAAAGCGCTTGCTCCCATCGAGGGCACGGATGATTTATATCAACCCAGTCTTGCGGGCTTGCTTTCAGGATCCAGTCGTCAGGGCGCCCGGGCCTGAACCTCCCGGTGGTCAGTTCGATCACACCGTTTCTGCAACCCAGAAGCAACGGATTGCCATCGATCTCATGGCCACTGATTGCCAATGGATCCGAAGAAGTGTGAGCAAATTTTAAGCAGGCCTGACGTCGGTTATCACCACGCAACTGGGTCGCTCGTTTTTCGAGCGAATCAATCAAAGCATTCAGCCCACGTTCGATCTGTTTATCCTCAATTTGAAGTAACGACTTTTTGATCGTCGCCGCCTCCTTCTCGTAGGCATCGGCAACATTCTCGACTGAAGCCAGCGCATCATCCATAAAGTCTTCTTCCCAGTGATGGCCAGCCCACCGAAGCCAGCACTGCATATTTTTGCAATACACGAATTTCCCGCGGTGAAGTGCCTTATACAGTTCCCCGTCTCCATGTTGGTTGGTGCGAAGGCAGGCACGGATGAAACTGGATGGCAGTTCTGAGTCTCCACCGCCATCATCGTTTCTATCACTTCGCTTTTCCTCATCATTTTTCCGCTCCTCTACCCGCCGGCGGATCTCGTCCAGGTCCGTAATTTTTTTGGTCATTATCGCCATCTTTCAATCCGTTTCATTTTTTACTATAATTTTTGAATGTTAGGCATATGCATCGAACACCAAAAAAATTCCTATTTCCATTTTCCATTCCATTTTCAAAATTCACCTGGACACGTTCTCCGCGATGCCCGAAACCGTAATCCTTTATTCTCCAGGAAGGACCCTCACAGATTGACGGAGTAAAAGCCCTAATTGGAACTTTTGCTCTGTTTTTTTTGAAAAAGGGGAAAGGGGGAAAACGAAAAAAAATAAAGAAAGGATGGCCGCTTTGAGTGCCCTCCACTACCGCTCCAGTTAACGATAAAAGAGGTCCATCCAAATCTGTGCCATTTAACAAGTCGCGGCCGCCGTTTAGATGCACGGCAAAAAGAAGAAGCTTTTTGGGTGTAAAGATGGATGTAAAATGGGGTGAAATCATACTCCTCACATGGATGTTCTGCATCGAATAAACGTGCAAAACCTTGTGAGGCTTAGGGTAGAGTTGGGCCTCTCACGCCGGCAACCCGGGTTTGAGTTGCTCTGAACGCCCATTTTTTTTAATGATCAGTTGTGAAGTCCCGCTACTGTTTAGCGGGAGTGGAGTCACCATGCTGATAATAGCCGCTGTATAAATTTATTCAGTGGCCATTGAATAAATTTATTCATTAATAAAATTAGCCATTATTTCGGTCTACTATCAAGGAAACAAATAGAATCAGATCAAATATAAGCGCCGAAATCGTATCGCCGCTTGATGTATTTCATGATAATGGCGCTTTCCACTTGTTGCACGCCATCTATACGGCTGAGGCGATTGTATACAAGGTCGTGAAGCTCCTCCAGGCTTTTGACTACGAATTCGGCATTCAGGTTGGATCCGCCGGTAGTTACGACGATGCACCACAGCTCCTTGAACTCGCTGACAGCCTTGATGACGCTCTCCATTTTTGGCCATATCAACGGTGATATAGAGGTCCTCCATAATTTCAAAACAATGAAACATGCTGCCGGTTTTTCAGTGTTCCTCTCCGGAAGCATGTCTCAAAATCACCTTTAGTTAAAGCACCATAGATCCGATAAGTGAACGTAACAGCCCATGAATGATAGAAAAATGATCTCTTTTCGAATAAATTACTTGGTGCGTAAAGAGGAAAACAGCTGGTGATAGCCGCTTTCGCTGTCGGCACACATTTTATGGGAGAAGAACCTCAATCAAACAACCCGGGAGTCAGTTTATGAAAAGAGTTGAATTCGTGTCCAAAGCCGTCCTTTTTCTGATGTGTTTATTTCCGGCCCTTTTTGTGGGATGCTCCTCGTCAAGTTCTGTTGGGGACGGTGATTCAAACGACTATACGGGAAAGCTGATCAACTCGGAACTGGTTGCCTCTTTCACGGCAGATGACGCGAACTCCGTCATAGAGGGATATTATACGCCCTGGGGTATCGATGTCGAAGACCTGCTCGACTCATCAACGGATATCGATGCCTACGCCATCGAATACTACACCACCGATATCGACGGGCAGTTGATTGTAGTTTCCGGCCTGGTTTCCATACCGTCCCCCGCCGATGGGGTCTATCCCGTCGTTCAATATCACCATGGCACCCAATTCAACAACGACGATGTGCCTTCAAACTTCGAGAGGAGCGACGAGGCGGCGATCACAAGCGCCCTTTTCGCCGCCCATGGGTATGTGACCTCCCTCCCCGATTACATCGGCCAGGGAGCATCCGGAGTGAATCACCCTTATTTCCACAGCGAATCTGTAGCCCGATGCTCGGCCGATATGCTTAAAGCCGTGAAAGAACTCTGCAACGATCTGAATATTTCCGTCAGCGGCAAGCTCTTTATCTGCGGATTGTCGGAGGGCGGCCATGCAACAATGGCACTGCAACAATACCTGGAGACCACCGATTCCGAGCAGGCTTTCGACCTTGCGGGATCGGCTCCCATTGCAGGGCCATATGACATTCCCGTGTGCTGGAATTTCTGGTATGAGAACAGTCCGCGAACTTGTTCTCCCCTGGCGGCACATCTGATCCTATCATACATGGAAATATACGGGTCCGATGATACCCTCGATGATATCTTTATCCCCCCCTATAACACCACCATCACGGACATCGATGACGGCACTTACAACAGTGACGAAATGTATGAAATGCTCCCTAAAACCCTCCCGGAGCTCCTCCAGGCGGAATTTCTCGCTTCCGTCAATTCGGGGGGACATCCCATCTCCGAAGAGATGGAACTGAACAACACATACAATTTTGGCCTTATCACTCCCACCCGGCTTTTTCACGCCCGGGATGACGAACAGGCGCCTTATGCCGTGTCGGAAATTGCCTATAAAGAAATGAGCTTTCTGGGAGCGAGCGATCTGCAGCTCATTGATCTGGGTTCGGATATTGACCATGTAAGCTCAATTTTTTCAGGCACCTTCCTGGCGAAAGAGTGGTTCGACACACTGAAATAACATTCATCCTGACTTGGCCGTTCACCATTTTGGAATAAGCAAGATAGGAATCTTTTTCCGCATCGATTCGGGAGCCGGGAATTTTCTTCTTTCTTCCCTTCCCCATAAAGGTCTATTGCCGCCTGAAGAGCCCGTATCTAAAGGCATCCCATAGCACTCCCGAAATGGGCATGGTATTTGCTTTGAAATACCTATTAATCCAGACAATATCTCGAAAGGGAGCAAACATGACAGTTATATCCGGTAACATCAACACCAATCTCTATGCTTACGCCGGCAGCAATCTTTCGGAACAGATCGATACCGGCGCCTCGTCATCCTCAAAAAAAGAAACGGGGTCAACCGGTAAAACCGGTGACACAATTACCCTTTCCCCGGAAGTCGCCACTGCCCGGGCAAAGGAATATCTGGGACTGCCGCCGACGGGACGCCTCAGCCTGACGGACTTTGAATCTGCCGCAAGCGATCAGAAAGACAGAGTTGATACGATACTTGCCTTTGCTTTAGAAAAACTGGGCATAGATCCGGATCAAACCATCAGCCTGAGCCTGGACAGTGACAACGACATCGTTATCGAGGAAGACTTTGAAGGGAAAAGCGAGCTGGAAGATGCCCTGAATGACGACGATAGCTTCATGAAGGCCTTCAAGGGCCTGAGTGCCAACAATGAAGTCCTGGATTATGTCAATTCTTTCCAGATGAACACCGGTACGCTTCTGGACTATATGAATCCCGACACCAGTGAGGAGTATCTGACAAGCCTTGCCGCAAAGCAATCAATCCTCAAATCCGGCGGCAGTTCCATAGAAACGGTCTGGCAACTCAGCCGAATGGAGACACCTTATACTTACACGTACAATGCAGATGAGTGATGCTCCTTCCGTATAGCGGATGGCCTTAGGATTTATCTTTTGGCCCGATCCCCCTGAAATGCTGCGCCATCAATCGCTTAAAATTGGCGACCTGCGTATCGACATCGAAATTCGGAAGCCGAAGGGCATACAGAAGGACCATGGTATAACAGGACCACCAGATCGTTACCGCTTCGAATGTACCGGCATCGGGATCTATTTCTCCCCGCTGCTTCGCGGCCTCAAACAATCCCGCTATTTGTGCAAGATCGGCTTGAAACGAATTGGAGATGTGTTCGGAATTTTTCGTATCCACATACAGTTCTTTCATGAGGATCCGGGAAATCTCCGGTCGCTGTGCGTAGTATGAATAAAAATGCCTCACCATATAGACCAATTGGGCCTTCAAATCCGTTCCGGGAAGAGATGCGAATACCTTCAGCACCAGGGGATGAAAATCCTGATCGAACACCGACACCAGTAGTGTGGATTTATCCTTGAAATGCTTGAAAATGGTGCCCAGGCCGACCCCGGCCCTGGCCGCCAGTTCGCGCATGGTCATCTTCTCATACCCTTTTTCTTCAAACAACGCATATGCCGTATCGAGAATGACCCGCCGGGTCTCTTCCCTGTTTTTTTCCCTGCGGGTGCCGCACTTTTGTGACCTTGAACCAATACCCTTCTCTATTTTCCTCTTGGCACCAATAACACGATCATATTATGAACATGTTCACATTAAGATCTTGATTACTTTTGTTATCATATTTTCAGGATTGATAGAAAGCTTTAATGTGCTCTTCCGGGAATTGAATTTTAGAACCTTAATATATAACTTTCTCACTATCAGCAATCGGCACTATAGTTTATGTAAAAAACGTCCTGAGTTCACATGCAACAGGAGACGCATAACAGCAAAAGGCAATTCTCGCGCAGACGCCGAGGCGCAGAGAAAAGCAATAATAAAAGAAATATACCCGGCCAGATGAATATTATCGAGCATCGCTTAAACACAAGCTTTTATTTCTCAACTGTTTTTCAAGTCGTTCTCCGCGGCTCTGCATCTCTGCGCGAGGACTAGTTTTTAGACCCTTTGCCGTAAACATCCACACAAAAGGGTGCATCTTTCGATAAGGTCGATAGTAAAATGAAATAGATGCAATACGCCGACTGTTGACTGCCGACTGCAGACTGTCGACTCCGGCTTGCCGGTTGGTCAGCCTGAAAGTTGAAAACCAATAATGCCTGCTGGAGGAATCCACAATGCTTGAACTGACATTGAAAGGAGGAAAATCCTACTGGATTTGGATCGTATTGCTGTTGGCGGCCATAACCACCGGTATCGTTTCGTACCTGCACCAGTATAAATTTGGCCTCGGCATTACGGGACTGAGCCGCTATATTTCCTGGGGGTTCTATATCGCCCAGTTGACCTTTCTGGTCGGGGTAGCGGCCTCAGCCGTCATGGTCGTTCTCTCGTATTACCTCCATGATTATAAAGCGTTCGGCAAGCTGACGGTCATCGGTGAATTTACCGCGGTTGCTTCGGTCAGTATGTGCGGGCTTTTTCTGTTCGTGGATATCGGGCAGCCGGCCCGGGCACTCAACGTATTTCTATGCCCTCCCCCCCAATCCATTGTTATCTGGGACTCCATAGTACGGAGAAATGTAACCATATTGCCTATCACCTGTGTCGCCCTCTTTATCGGCACATGGATTGACAAAGGCATCGATTTAATCACCGGCGGTTTCGTACCGACACCGCTTCACCGTATAGAAGATTATATACCAACCCTTCCGGAGCTGACGATATCCGTGGGCATTTTTGCGGTCGGGCTGCTGATTTTAAAGGTCCTGCTGAAAATGGTCATGGAAGTCAGGAGGGAGAACGAAAGAACTCGTTGAATAGTGCATAAGGGCAGGGTAGTATTTTGCCCTCTGCTAACACTTCCGGCCATTACAGTCTTGCTCGGGACTTTCGCCCTACAGCGTTACACTATACCTGGCATACCACGAAAAAAAAGGCAGAGCCTTTCGGTTCTGCCCTTGAAAACAGATGATATTTTGAGGATTATCTTTTCAGCTTACGCCTGGAAGCACCAACAATGCCGAGCAAGCCGACTCCGAGAAGGAGCATGGTTGATGGTTCAGGTACCACTGTCATAGTGCCTGAGCCTTCATTTATCTTGACACCTTCAAGATTAGCAAACACACTTAAATCAAAAGATGAACTTGCATCTCCAGCAAATGCGAAAAGTCCGGTGGGTATAACCGAACCATCTGAGGCTCCGCCTGCCGTAGGATCTGTGAAAAGCCCAAAAAGCGTATACATATCCGGATTATTTTCAGCCCACTTTGCATATATGTTTGCAAAGGAATCCGTAATATTGAATTCCGCAGACATATAACTATCACCTACCTGACCAGACCAGTCAATGCTAAACGGCCATACTCCACCGGCCATTATATCATTCCAACTCGGTGTACCTGTATCCTTCGTGGAAGAGGTAACAGTAAAGGTCCAGTACCCGGCGACAGCTGTCCCATCAAGTGGAGTTGTAAACTGCGGGATGGGGCTAGTCAAGCCACCAGGCCATACGAACTGCTCTAATGAATTTATTGATGCAAGAGTTGAGTTAAGGTAGTCAACCGCATTACCGCCACCACCCCATATTACTCCTTGGTTCACGCTCATTTCATAGGTGGGTGTACCGAATGCAGGTACTACGAAAAATGTACAACAACAAATAGCCACTAAAATAATTCCAATCCGTTTGTAAATCATAATACCTCCTTAATTCAAGTTAGAAATGTTAAGTACTTCATGAGAACATAAAACCTGATAGAAAACCTTATGGAATTAAAACAAAGCTATTTTCAACGGTGCCTTAAATAATAAACCAGTTCCACCCATATGCGAATTCCTGTCAGGTAACAATCAGCAAATGGTATGAAAAAAGTAGTATTGTATAAGGTTACTATTACTAGAAAAAAGTATTAGTGAACATTCGAGTACTATGTCTCTTATACTACTTTAAACATATGTAAAAGAACGATATGAAAGAAGCTGTTTTTTGTTATGAGCGAACTATTTTCTTTTAATATTCAGCTTCTGTCTGCTGCCAATCCTGGAAAGGATCAATAAACAGTAACTTGTAATAACATCACTTCCGGGAACATATCGGTCCCCATACTAAATCAGAAGTCTGGACCAGAATGGACAGAACTAACACCACTATCCATACCTTCCTTGTATAAATTTTTCGCTTCGAGGGGTGATGCAAAAACAAAAAAAATAGCTAAAACTTAAAGCTGTAAGGTTGGAGCGGCTATTCCCCTCTTGTCCCATTTATATTTGTGCGATAGGGACTTTTGGGGAATGCACAAGCACTTGATTCTATTACAGCAAAATATATACCAAGACAATCCATCTCAGCTATCAGGAGATATTCCTTAATTTTTATTTTTAATACAGGTGGTTATATTCAAACAAACAAAACTGAAAATAGCACAAAACATGCAGCTGTGGATTTTAAGTAATAATTAATGGGAAAATAATTACCGTAATCAAGGGAATATTGCTTCAGGCAGGCACTAAAAAAACCTTCCTCCCAGGCAACCAACAATCTAACAAACCCGCCGTCCGCCATTTCACACCGGAACGGGAACGCGGCGATCGTCATACGCTTGCCTGTCACCTCGTCGAATTGCCGCACGCATTCTCTACCGTGATGACGCCTGCCTGCTGCCGGCGGTTCGATTATTCATCGCCCCCCCCTTAAAAATCAGCCCGGTAGAAAAACATCATACGCCTAAAGTATCCGCTGTTTTCTCTTTTTCGAGGTGCTCTTGCCACGTTTCCCCCCAAAGGTCGGGAACCGTTTCCTCAACGGGCAATATCGATTCATAGCTCACATCGATTTCATCAAAGATTTTTTTCAGTTCCTCTTCATCATGGGAAAGCCAGACACAGTAACGAATCCCCAGTTGTTCATTGATGTAGGTTCTTACCCAGGTGGCCGATTCGACTTTAGCCAGTTTGCGCCAATTGGCCTGGATGACGTTACAATCAATACCCGGGTTATTATGAATCACCATGAATTTTTTCATATTACCCATATTCGCCCCCTTTTTGGTTCTTTTGTTAACGTTAAAATTGGATACTGCTTTCTTGACATCATCCAGCAGAAACCATGCCAAGAGGGAATGAGATCGTTTAACATGATTATCTATATTAAAATCTAAATGGTATTTCAGCAGACAACAAATTGGCAGGGTTAAAAATGAGGATTTATATTTTTCAAAAATCCTCATTTTGCACCTTCCATTGCGGTCCTGTTTTCGCGTCATCATCGCCGCCGATACCATACTCAATGACAATTCATCGTATTATCGACAAAGCGGCGGATTGTGTCGGTTTGGAACAGATATTGCTGTAAGAAGAAATATCGTTTTTATTCGCTTTCACCACAACATACTGCAGTTTGCCGCAGGCAGCTCTGGCGTTTTTCTAAATATGCGTTGGACAAACTCAGTCGAGAAAAAGGAGGAAGCAATGCCTAGTTTTGTCATTGACGAAAAATGCGACGGTTGTAAAGGCGGGGACAAGACAGCGTGCATGTACATCTGTCCGAACGATCTGATGGTACTGGATGTCGATCGGATGAAAGCCTACAACGCTGAGCCGGACATGTGCTGGGAGTGTTATAACTGCGTTAAAATCTGTCCGACACAGGCGGTTGAAGTACGGGGCTACGCTGATTTTACGCCTCTGGGCGCAAGTGTCGTCCCGATGAGAGGGTCCGAAGACATCATGTGGACCGTCAAGTTCAGAGGCGGGACGATCAAACGGTTCAAATTCCCGATTCGGACGACTCCCGAGGGGGATGCCAAGCCGGATGGTGGATTCGGCGTGGGATCGGGCACGTTGGACGATCAGCTTTTATTTACGGAACCGGCATCTTTGAAAGCCGACAAGCTCTGGACACTTGGAGATTGAGGGAGGTAATACGTCATGCAGGAATTTAAAACCATCGAGGTGACAACGGATCTTTTGATTATCGGTCCGGGGATGGCCGGATCCGGCGCCTGTGTAGAAGGCGCTTACTGGGCTGATAAAAACGATGTCAAAATGGCGGTAGTTGACAAGGCCGCCATGGAACGAAGTGGTGCGGTCGGTATGGGTCTTTCCGCCATCAATCAATACCAGGGGGAAAACACGCCGGTCGACTATCTCAGCTATGTGCGGCAGGATCTGATGGGGCTCTGCCGGGACGATCTGGTCATGGATATTTCCAGGCACGTAAACGGATCGGTTCACATGTTCGAAGGATACGGTCTGCCGATCTGGAAAGATCCGGAAGGCAATTATGTTCACGAAGGCCGGTGGCAGCTGATGATCAACGGCGAATCCTACAAGGCAATCGTTGCCGAAGCCGGAAAAAACGCCGTCGGCATGGACAATATTTTCGAGAGGGTATTTATCACCCAACTGCTGCTGGACAAAAACGATAAGAACAGGGTGGCGGGCGCCATCGGTTTCAGCGTCAGGGATCCCGAAATATACGTGTTCAGGTTCAAGGCCTGTATCGTCAGCGCGGGGGGCGCCGTTCATGTTTTCAAGCCGCGGTCCACCGGAGAAGGTCTCGGCAGGGCATGGTACCCGCCCTGGAATGCCGGTTCGAGCTCCTATCTGTGTACGACGGCCGGCGCCGAGATGACATCCCAGGAAGTCGTTTTTATTCCGGGACGGTTCAAAGACGGCTATGGGCCGGTCGGGGCATGGTTCCTTTTGTTCAAGGCGGCGGCGACATCGGCAACCGGTTTCAATTACATGGCCGAAGGTCTGGCGGAAGGCGGCGAACTGCATAACTGGCCTCCCTATGGAGAGGTCAAGCCGATCCCGACCTGCCTGCGAAACCATTTGATGATGATCGAGATGTATGAAAAGGGGGATGGCCCCATATTCATTCATACGGACAAAGCCATTGCCAAGCTGGCCGAAACCGCCCCGGATGAGAAGGCATACAAAAAGGAGCTGAAAAAACTGGAGGCCGAGGCGTGGGAGGATTTTCTCGACATGACCATCTCCCAGGCGGTTCTCTGGGCGGCAAAGGATGTTTTCCCGGAGGAGGGACCTTCCGAGATCATGCCGTCCGAGCCTTATTTCATCGGATCTCACTCCGGTGCTTCCGGAGCGTGGTGCAGCGGACCTGAAGATATTCAGACGGAAGATTCAAAAAATGAGTATTTCTGGGGGTATAACCGGATGACCACGGTCAAGGGCCTGTTTGCCGCCGGTGACGGCGTCGGTATTTCAAGCCACAAGTTTTCTTCCGGATCGTTTACCGAAGGTCGGATCGCAGCCAAGGCAGCGGTGAAATACTGTGTGGAAAACCCCGATATGCCCGAAATCGACAACGCGGAGGTGGAGAAGCTCAAAGAACAACTCCTGCTGCCCCTTAAACACTATGAAGCACACAAGGATTATACTACTCTGGGGACGGCAACGAAGAAATACGACCTGCCGGTGGAGGAGGTGAATCCGAACTACATCACCCCCAAAATGGCGATATTCCGTCTCAACAAAATTATGGATGAATATGTCGCCGGATGGGGCACCAACTACACCTGCAGTGCGACCACCCTGAACATCGCACTGGATCTGATCAAGCTTTTGAAAGAGGACCTGCCGAAACTTGCGGCAAGGAACCTGCATGAATTGATGCGATGTTGGGAAAACGTCCATCGGGTTCAGATCGCCGAGGCCCATGCCCGCCACAAGCTGTACCGTGAAGAAACCAGATGGCCCGGGTATTATTACCGTTCGGATTTTCGGAAGATGAACGAGGACCAGTGGGGCAAGGTCTTCGTCAATTCGGTTTACGATGCGGAAAATGATGAGTTTCGCATGCTCAAACGCCCGATCATCCATCTCGTTGATATCAAGCAGGTCGTTGGTATGTAATCTGTTTTTATGCCGAACGCGGGATAACGACGATCAGTGCTGTGCCTTTTGCGGATGTTTTAAAGTTAAGCTCGTATGATCGGAATTGAAAAGTAATGGGCCCGAACAGACGCCAACAAATAACGGAACGGGTGACGGAAGTCTATGTCGCCGTTTTTCCTGTTCCGGCAGGCGATGACCGAATGACGGAAGTTATCCTTGCCGGTTATCAAAGAGATCCCGATGTGCCGCATATGATGCGAGTCCGTGCAACGGTGGAAACGCATGCGGAAGCATTGCAGGATTTGGTGGAACTGTGTGATGAGATTGTCGATGAACAAGAAGAAATCGGGTCATACAGATTGTTGAAATTCGATAAATACGGCATTCACACCCTGCATCCCGGTGATTTCCGGTCACTTGACCATCGGTCCGCAAACCATCGATGGGGGTTGTGTTGACTGAGCATATCATGGCCGTACAATGGGAAGACAACGGGATTAACCAGAAATGGTACCAAAGAGGGTATGAAAAAGGGCGCCGATTTGCCAGAAGTGAGGCGGATTATGATGAATTGGCCGCTGTGAATCGGGCGCGGGGAATTCCGCCGGGCTGGGACCTATTCCGTGCGGAAATATTGAACCGTTATCTGGAAGACCGTGACTTCGATTTCGAGGTTTTCGCGGCCGGTTTTGCCCGGGCATGCATCGAATTTTATGAAGAAATTTAGGTCTGAACGAACGGATGCGATGGCCGGCAAGACCCTGTACCGGGAGGATCACCGTTGAAAGATTTAGAAACGCCAGTATGCCCGCATTGTGGGTTTCAAATGAAAAAATGGCGGGTTCCCATTACGTCGACATGGCCTGACGATTTTTTTTACGTCTGTTTCAACGATGCGTGTCCTTACTATGTCAAGGGCTGGGATTGCCTGTGGAATCAGCAGAAAACCCGGGCATCTTATCGCTGCCGCCGGGATCCCGACACCAGCAAGTTCGTTCCCCTGCCGGTCTGGTCCGTCGACGCCCTCAAGGACAATATCATCGAGGAATGACTTAATATCGGTCAGTTAATCCCCAAATCCGCCTTCCTGGCCGCCATGACATCCGCTTTGACTTTCATAACATCCTGAGCGAGCAGACCGTATTCAAGCCACCGTATGGCGAAACGGTAGAGTGCCGCATCATCCGATTTTAATGCTTCAACGGTTTGCGGTTCAATATCGAAACGATCCAGAAAAGTGCTTTCCAGTACGAAACGACGGAAACGATCCAGATCGTAACAGGCCATGAAGTACATTTCCTGGATCTTTTTATTCGTAATTTTTTCTTTAACGAGGCGTTCGTCGCCGGTGATTTTTTTAAACAGAGTTTCCATCTCAAGATAAACGGGAATTTCCTGTTCCTCGATATACGCCGACAAAGACACTGTTCTATCCGATTGCAGCCCGAGACAAAACGGGACATCCATCACGGAATAGTAGGCCTTGCCCGCTTTTTCAGTGAGTGGCGTGCTTTCGGGCGTCAATGGATAGCTGCGACAGGCCCAGGGGCGGTCCGGATAAATAATACACCCGCTGTTTTCGACAAACGGACAGCTTTTCTCGCTATCGTCCCGCATTTTCAATACGACAACCGGAAGCCCGATATCGCCAATCAGTGTTGCCGTATAGCGGCCTAAGAAATCTCCGGAAGAGAGGTGTAAAGCGTTCTTCATGCGGAGAACATCATAGGGTGTCAGGAAGATGGCGACATTTCGACAGCAACGTGTGAAACAATCCATGTCTTTGCGACAGTCAAACCGAAAAGTATCTTCATTTTTCAGAACAGTCAGCGGGTTTTTCCTTTTGTTCCTGGAATTTCCTGTCATGGTTTTTCCTCGATGCCATAGCTGATAATTTTGCGGCGAAGCGTGTTCTTGTTGATTCCGAGCTCTTTTGCGGTTTTTAATTTCTTCCAGTCGTTTTTTTTAAGAGTTTGTAGAATTGCGGTTTTTTCGATTTCCTTCAGCGTCGAGTCTCTTTTGGTATTGATCACGTTGATTTCCAGCAGGATTTTATCCGGCAGGTGACGCAAACTGATCAAATCGTCCTTGCAGAGAACAAAAGCGTGCTCAATTGCATTTTCGAGTTCACGGATATTTCCCGGCCAGTCATACAGCATCAATGCGGCCATCGCTTCATGGGAAAGACCCAGAATATTTTTCTTTTTTTGGCGGTTTAAGTTTCCCAGGAAATGATCCACCAGGAGCGGAATATCCTCTTTCCGTTCGTCAAGGCCCGGCAACGTCAGCTTCATTACATTAACACGGAAATAGAGATCCTCTCTGAACTTTCTTTCTTCAACCAGTTTTTCCAGGCTGTGATGGGTGGCCACAACGACCCTGGCATTGGTTTTAGACGGCTTAACGGCGCCTAAAGGTTCATAGCTCTTGTTTTCTAAAACACGCAGCAGACGCGTCTGCAGGACTTGGGGAATATCTCCGATTTCGTCCAGAAAAATGGTACCGTTCTGGGCCCGTTCGAAACGACCGGGTTTGTCCAGTTTGGCATCCGTAAACGCGCCGGCCTTGTATCCAAAAAGCTCCGATTCGATCAACGTATCGGGAAGCGCGCCACAGTTGACCGGTACGAACGGCCCGTTTTTATGGGGGCTGTTGTTGTGGACGGCCTCTGCAAGCAGTTCTTTTCCGGTCCCGGTCGGCCCCTCGATCAGGACGGTGCAATCGCTGTCGGACATCATTTCGAGGGTCGAAAAAATATCATGCATCTTCCGGCTTTTACTCACCATCTTTTCGAACGAGTGATATTTCAGAAAAGATCTTCTGAGCTTGGAAAGACTGGACAAATCTCTAAAGGTTTCAACACCGCCTATCATCCGTTGTTTATGGTCTCTCAGGACCGTCGCATTGACCACAATGGGGACATGCTTTGAGCCCGAACGGGCCATATAAACCGGAACATTGAATACCGGTTTGTTGTTTTTGAGCGCCCTCTGGAGCACACAGTCGGTTTTACAAACGTTGGTTTTAAAGATCTCCAGGCATGGTTGACCGATCGCATCTTCTCTGGCAACGCCTGTTATTTTTTCCGCCGCCCGGTTGAAGGATGTAATTCGCCATTCCAGATCTACGGTAAAAACACCTTCTTCGATACTGTCGAAAATAATATGGCAATTGTCTTCTATTGAATCGTGGACTTGGTTCATACGCACTCGAATCTTTCCCTGAATGAGAAAAATCTGAATCGATAAGCGTTCACCGGATGTATTTATTTAAAAGAATGGACTGGTTATGTTTATAGACAAACAGGATCTTTGTTGTCAACTCATAAAGGTCGAAGTTTTCGCGGGTTAAAGCAGGCAGCCGTTAAAAAAACCGAGCCCGCGAGGGGCTCGGTTCCTTTTGCAAATAATTACAAGCTTTTATTTTTTTATATTGATCCCTCTTCCCAAGCGACCAGTCTCACAAACCCGCCGTCCGCCATTTCACACCGGAACGGGAACGCGGCGATCGTCATACGTTTACCGGTCACCTCGTCGATATTGCCGCCCGCATTCTCTACCGTGATGACGCCTGCCTGCATGTACATACGGTGGCACGGCTCGTAATCCGGGAACTCGACATCCGGATCTTTGCCGGTGGCTTTGCGGTAGGCTTTGTCGAGCCAGGGCATCTGCTCTTTAAGCGGCGTGTGCCAGAGCGGCGCATCCGTTGCGCCCCAGGTTCCTGAAATGCCTTTGATCTTTTTCTCATGAATGAGATATTCCGCTATTTCGGGTCCCTGTCCGGGATAGTAGTTATAGTACTTGTCGTTGTTCATTCTCCAGTAGTGATGAAACCCGGTGTTGATAACCACCCAGTCGTTCTCGCGAATCTCAAGCCCGTCCTTTTCACATGCCTTGTCGACGTCTTCCGGCATGATAATCCGCCACAACCCCGGTTCAAATCCGGTTTTCCACTCTGCTTCAAACTCCTCCTTCAAATGACGCATATCAAGAATAACGCCGGAGCCGATGCAGTATTCGAGCGGCAATTCATCCAAGGAGTATCCGTTGCGTTCACGATCGACTTCTTCCGCATGGAGAACATGATTCGGCGCATCCATATGCGTGCCGGCATGAAGCGTACCGGTATAAGTCATGGTACGTTTGTGGAAACGGCCCAGATACTGTCCTCTCGGGAACTGCAGATCCTGCCGGGGCCCCGGAAAAGGCCACAGCGGTGTATCCATTCCCCACGGCTGTGAGAGATCGTAAATTTTGGTCATTTTGCTTCTGTCGAGGTACATTCTGCTTTTATCGAGCGGCATATAAGCCATAGCTAAATCCTCCCTTGCCAAATCCCTTTTTGGCTCATGTTATTTATTTATATTTTCACCATGTTAATTATACGATATAGAATCTTATTTAAGGAATAGGAACTATATATAAAACAAGTTGACGGGTCAAGGTAAAACCTCACAGCCAATTTCAAAACATCCCTTTTGGGTCGTTCCCCGGGAGGGCGATCCGCTTTGGGCTTGATCCCGCTTGTGCCGGGAGAACGTTTTGAAAATGGCTCCTCAATATATTTTCCCGTGGGAACTCTGTCAGAACAGATTTATCCCTTTAAAAATACAGGAGAATCCACTTGACTGGCTAATTTTTTTAATGCATCCGGCCATTTTTTCTGATAATGATTACTGAGTAATCTAACACATACAGCACAGAGGGAAAAATGAAAAAGACCATGTTTAGCATGCCGGCGGGAGTTGCTGCAGTGCTCCTTATGTCCGGAGTCGCCCTGGGAAACGGTACCTGTATCGAATGCCACACCAAAGTGACGCCGGGAATGGTGAAAGATTTCAGCACCAGTGCGCATGCTGAAAATGGATTCACCTGCGGCATATGCCACGGCGAAGGCCACATGTCCGCCGAAGATGCTGAAAAAGCCGAGATGCCCGATGAGACGCTCTGCGGCGCATGCCATCCGGATCAGTTCGACCAGTTTTCCCATGGTAAACACAATTTCGGCTGGGCCTCACTCAATGCCCTGCCGGCCGCCCACCTGGCGCCCGATGAGTTGATAGAGGGGGGCCGCGGTTGTGGGGGATGTCACAATATGGGGATCAAAAGCGAGGAACAGAAAAAGGAGCAACTGTCAAAAGGATATCACTATCAGACCAACTCCTGCGATGAGTGTCACACCCGCCACAGTTTCTCTAAAAAAGAGGCGCAAAATCCCCGGGCGTGTCAGCAGTGCCACATGGGATATGACCATCCCCAATGGGAAATGTGGTCCAGTTCCAAACACGGCGCGCGATGGTTCGCCAAGCAGAACGGCGACCTTCCGGAAGCCGCGGCGGCTCCCAAATGTCAGACATGCCATCTCCCGGACGGCACCCATACCAACGAGACCGCATGGGGATTTCTCGGCGTGCGTCTGCCGCTGCCCGATGACAAACAGGCTGCGGCGGATCGAGTAACAATCCTTAAAGCGCTGGGCGTTCTCGACCCCGAAACCGGCGATCCCACCCCGATCCTCGATGCGGTAAAAGCTTTGCGAATGGCCAAGCTCGACCAGGAATCATGGCAGAAAGAAAGGGACAAAATGCTGGACATCTGTTCCGGCTGCCACTCCCAAAGCTACGCGAAGAAGCAACTCGATATGGCCGATTCGATCATGATAAAGGCCGATCGGCTGATGGCGGAGGCCATCGAAACAATTGCCGCTCTCTACCGGGATGGCATTATCGAAAAACCCGCGAGCTATCCGGCGAACTATCCCTTTCTGCTTACCTTCATGCACACCAACGGGGAGGGCTGGGATAAGGACCTCGACAAACTCTCCTACATCGACCAGGTCCTTGTTCAGATGTACATGAAGCATCGCATGCGTGCCTACCAGGGATTCTTCCATGTCAACCCTGATTATGCCTACTGGTATGGCTGGAATGAGATGACCAAGGATCTCGGGGAGATAAAAGAACTCGCAAGAAGCATGCGGGCCCAGCACAAGAAGAAGCCATAGAAATTGAGTTGCCTGGAACATTCGACATAAGAAACCATTCTCGCGGTAGAGGCGCGGAGACGCAGAGAAAGACCGATGGAAGAGTGAAGACCGCTTCGCTCGGACGAGGGAAGATGTGGATGCTTATAGCTAAAGACGGTTAATAACCTCATGATTCAGCAGGTCCACGCTTTCTTCCAAACCAGCTTTCAATCAGAAAAAAGAGATAAAACGGGATATACTGCAACAGAAGAAGATTATCGATCTCGAATTTCCCGAGCCGAAACGCCCCGAAATCCCGTGTAAATTCGAAATAGCTCAGTATCAGCAGGTAGGAGAGGGCTATCAGGCTGTAGTTTCTGTATATGCACAAAAAGGGAATCATCCAGCAGTAGTACCAGGGGTCACCGACCGGCGACAGCAAAAACAGGGCGGTGACCGACCAGAACATCTTTTCTATAATATCCCGCTTACCGGAATAGATAAATAGCCATATCGCCACAAATATACACGCACATATTATTTTTGATAAAATGTAGAAATTTTTTCCCAGGGTTAGCAAGAGGGAGTTAATCAGCTCAAAAACGAAACCGTTTATGGCCCACTTATGGGCGTAAATACCGAGGCCGGTAAAAATACTCAAAAGATCGGTTTCCCCCCAAAGATAAAAGGGGAAATACCCGATAACAATAACAGCGAGACAGATAAAAAATGCGCTATACTGCTTTTTCAGTATAAAAAAAGGAATAAAAATCAGGGGGTAGAATTTGGACAACACTCCGAGACCCAGGCAAACCGAAGAAAAATGGTATTTTTTCTTCAACCCCAGATACACGGCCGCCGTCACACAGCATATAGCCAATGCATCATAATGCCCGGAGTTGGCAAATTCTTTCAAGACGAGAGGATTCCAGGCATAGATAATGGCATATAGAGGGTTCTGTTTTAAAAGCTTCAGAACACCGCAGATCAGAAAAATGACGCCCATATCAAACAGCACAAACAAAAACTTCATAAACCATACGGACCCCGGCGCCGCCAGGGTCGATACGGAAAATACCGCCTGGGTCAACGGCGGATAGATCGTCGGCACATCCTTGTAGCTTATACGCCGGTAAAATTTGGGATTTTCGTCTCTTATGGATTTGAGCTTTTCGAAATCGGCCTGGGATTCATTATGTGCAGGCTTGATGCCGGCAACCATCGGAGGGTATTTATAAGGATTGATACCGTTGGTAAGAATTTTACCATCCCATATGTAGCGGTAGATATCATTTTCATGAACGGGAATGCTGGGTATGAGAATTAGACGAAAGACAAAAGCACCTGCCAGGACAATTACTAAATTGCGCCTGCCGGCCGGGATGCTTTTTATTTTAACGACAGCAAATGAGTAAAGTGCAAAGGCGATTGTATAAAAAAGAAAAAACCTCCCGAACGGCATCCGTTTATTCGGGAGGTCATAAAAAAAACCTTCAGTACCCCAGAAACCATGAGTGAGAAATGCAATTGCAAGCCAGGTTAATGCAGCAAAAAATGCATATATCCCGATGGGAGAGGCGTTATATTTCAATCAGAACCGGCCTCTTCATTCTCCGGATATACCTGCTTGTTTATTACTTTGCCGTTCTTTGTATAAAGAAGTATTTTCACAACGTTCTCTCCCGCCACATAATAATCAAAAACATATTGATCATCGCCATCGGAAAGATGGACGGCTCCCACCAGATAGCCGCCCACCTCGGGAAAATTGTTGTTAAAATATTCAAATTTGTAGGTTTTGCCGGCTATATTCACTTTTTCGGTTTCGGGGTCGGTCTGCGACTCCACCATGTTCAATACGGCGTTTTCGGCGGTTACATCAAAACCGGTATGGGAGCCTTTATATTCATATCCTCCCGAGGCATATGCGATGCTTATGCTCATGGCCATCGCAACTAAAGCAAATATTAATTTCTTCATTGGTACCTCCTATATTGAAAAAAACGGATTGTTTATTTAATATAATAGACTCTGTTACGTCGAAAATGCAAGCAGGCGCGTAAAAACAGAAAAAACCACGCATCCCGTCATGAGCGATATTATACTTCAATAGTTCAATAACGTTATACAGCAAGGCTTCCCATGTAGCGCCTTTGGCATATCGTTTTAAGCATGACCACACGCTCGTAGGCCACCAATGATTTGAATTCAGCGGCCAGTGACGCTGCCGTGCCCAGCTTCGCGCCGTATTTGCGAGGTCGTCCCGCCCGGCGCTTACCTTGAGGTCCGGGCAGTTCGAAGACGTTGTTGTTGGACCGCAGCCGGGAGAGCAGATCCACGCGTCGGCCCAGTTGGTTTTGCAACGGTTTGAATAGACCGTTGTTGCCGAACCATGAATCGGTGACCACGAGGATGCGGGCTAACGCAAACACGTCCGCCATCGAGGTGATCATTGCCGCAGCCTGCTTGAGCTTACTCTCAAAAGTCAGCTTCGGCCCGTTATTATCGCGATTGATGCGTTCACGCTTTTTTTTAGATGATAGAACCGGTAGCTGAGCGGCAGACAGGCCCAACGTCCCTTGACGATTTTCAGTAGACCCACAGCTACAACCAGGGGTATTTGGACTGATTCTGTTTGGCGGCATGATCAAAATGGCACAGCCAAAAATCTTCTTACCGGTTTTGGATATAGTCATCAAGGGCCACAAGCAGGCGGCCATCAGTCAAGGGATTATCAATCATCTGCCAAAGCCTTTGCCACAACTGCTCCCAGGGAATGAGGCCATGAATGTGTAAAAGCGCTTTTTGCCGATATTGGTGTTTGTGAAAAGCGTATTAGAGTATATTGTTGCAAAATTGCCAGGCGTGTAGATGAACCAACTGCCGCGTTCATGGCGGGACGAAGCAAATTCGTTTTTGAGTTTGGTGAGGATTTCTTGTAAGATAAAAACGGGTTGTGGTGTTTGTTTGGGCAAAATAAACGTACCACAACCTGGCCCGCAATCAACGATAACATGCCGATTTTTAAACATTTTACGAACATATCGGCCTCTGAATTATCAATGATTTCAGCATGTTACGAGCCGCCCATATTTTGCTAACTATGATTGGCTTATTTAAAGTGCGAGGGAGTATTTCCGCCGCGTGCCGGATTAAAAAAATGGGAAACTTCAGTATTTAATATAATAGACTCAGTTATCGAAAATGCAAGCAGGCGCGTAAAAACAGAAAAAAACGCATCCCGTCATGATATTATACTTCAATATCAATAACTTATATAGCAACCCATGTGCCTTTCATAAAATGATTTGACTCCGTTCATAAAACACGTTACCGGAATCCCGTCCGACAACACACTTGAGAATAGTATTTAACAACCAGGAGGTGTAAAATGGACCCAAACATGGAGAAAACCTATAACTCACTTAAAAGGAATCATTTCAAAGTAGAGTATGTTGAAAAAGCTGAGGATGTAGCGGCCATCATACTGAAACTGATCCCCGAAGACGCGGCCCTCGAAATGGCGGGCGGAATGTCTGTTGACCAGATAGGCGTCAAAAAGCTGCTGATTGAAAGGGGCAACAAGGGCCTGGTTCCCGATTCGGAAGGATTTGATCCCTATGTCGTAAATAAAACCCGTAAAGATGTCCTTCTGGTCAGCACAAACGCGGTTACCATGGACGGCAAGCTGGTCAATATCGACGGTATGGGCAACAGGGTGACCGGCATGGTTTACGGCCCGACACAAACCATACTGGTGGTCGGCCGGAATAAAATCGTCAGAAATGTCGACGAGGCGCTGGACAGGGTTCAAAATGTTATCGCGCCCTATCATGCCTGGAACATGGGTGTTCCCACTCCCTGCTCTAAGACAGGGAAATGCGAAGACTGCAACTCACCGGCCCGTATCTGTAATATCACCACTATTATAAATAAAAAACCGCCGGGAATGGATTTTACGATTATCCTGGTAAATGAGGACCTGGGACTGGGATGGAATCCCGAATGGCCGGAGGAACGGATAGAAAAAATTAAAACGGCCTACAGAGAAACATGGAAAAAAATGTTGGAAGCGATGGGACCGCCGCCTGCGCGTGAGTCTTAAGGGACATTTCGGTTTCCCCGACGGCGGGATTTGCATCAGGTGTCAGCTTCATCGTTTACCAACCCTGAAACCTGACACCTGACACCCGAAACCTGAGTATATACTCAAACAGCTACATTCTGGAACCTGAATATATAACTCTGATCCTGACTGTTCTTACTGCCTCGCGGTTTTCCCCCCATCCTGGCATATAATCTGTCCGGTAATATAGCTGGAGGCATCGGAAGCCAGCAGCAGGACAAGACCGGACAGCTCCTCCGCCTCGGCCAGGCGGCCCATGGGAATCCACTCGGCGCAATATTCATCGAGGAATTTATCCATTTCCTTGTTCTGCTCTTCGGTATTCCCGGCCCTTCCGATTTCGGATCGGTGCATCCCCGGCGCAATCGCGTTAACCCGAATATTATCTTTCGCATAATGCATGGCGGCCACTTTGGTCAGGTTGTTTATTCCGGCCTTTGAAGCGCCGTATGCGGCGGGACCGATCTCCGGCACTTCCGCGCGAACACCCGCGATAGAAGACGTGTTAATGATGGAACCGCCTTTATTATCGAGCATGTGCGGAATCGTGTATTTCATGCACAGAAACGTTCCTCTCAGATTTGCATTAATGCAATAATCCCATTCATCAGTGGCGATTTCATGGATCCTGCCGAATCCCGAAGCCGTACCGGCGTTATTGAAAAGAATATCGATTTTACCGAACTCTTTTATGCAATCCGCTACCATCGTTTTGATATCCTCTTCGGATGTCATATCCGCCTTCAGCGGTAAAGCCTTCCGGCCATGCGCACGCACCTGGTCAAGCGTTATCTCGCAGGCTTTCATATCACGCCCAACACATGCGACATCAGCGCCATATTCCGCGAGTACGGTTGCCATCGCCCGGCCGATCCCTCGGCTGGCCCCGGTTACCAGGGCAACTTTCCCACTCAAATCGAAGATACCTTTATCAGTCATAATATTCTCCTATCCGCTTAAAATAATTCTTTTCAGCCAATTTCAAAACACCCCGTTTGGGCCGATCACCAAACTGGCAATCCGCACTGAACTTGGTCCCGCTTTTGGCGAGGAAACGTTTTGAAAATGGCTTTTTTTAATATCATAGCCCCATATATTCCAATTCGCATGTATTTGGCAAGGCGTTTCATAACAGTTATAAGTGTGTCGTTGTTTTAATACTGTTCCGGGTTGAATTCCGGGCCCAATGCTATTAACTTAGGAGGATGAACCGCGCCTATAATAAAAGCTGCTTCACGGATTCCGATCCGTACCGGCCTGTTCGGAATATATCGGTTGTCGTCCCCACCTTGAATGAAGGAGACCACATCCGTGGATGCATTGCATCCCTTCTGAACCAGCCGGAAATAATCGAGGTCATTGTATCGGATGGCGGCTCAATGGACGATACCGGTGCGATCTCAGCCGCGGAAGGCGCCCGGGTCATAAAATCCGGACATCGGGGAAGAGGATTCCAGTTATCCGATGGAATTTTGAACACCACCGGCGATGTAATCCTTGCCGTTCACGCCGATTGCCGGTTAGCGAACGGTTCTGCGAACCGTGTGCTGGCCGCCTTGAACACGGATCCGCTTACGGCAGGCGGTGCGCTTGCCATGGCCTTTACATCCCGTATGTATCGGCTGCAAGTGATTGCCCTCCTCAACAACCTGCGCGCCCGCTTTACCGGTATCAGCTTCGGCGATCAGGGGCAATTTTTCCGCAGGGAAGCCCTTGAGCGAATCGGCGGTTTTCCCCGGCAGATGCTGATGGAGGATGTGGAACTGTCCCTTCGCCTGAAAACAGTGGGTCGAATCTCCTTCCTGCCCAGGGGTATTCTGGCCTCTCCGCGACGCTGGAAAACCCGATCTTTTGCATTGCGTACGATTCAGGTGCTGTGTCTGTTTACCCGATATATGCTGGTGCGACGAAAAGGTTGCATTCGTGAGGCTACCGATAAGTTTTACCGTCAGTATTATGATTGAAGGAAGTTATATACCATGAATATTAAACGATGCTTGTACATTATACTCGTTCTACCGCTCTTTTTTCTCATTAATGTCACCCATGGGTCGCTGCTTGCCTCGGAAAGTGGAGAATCGGATGGGGAAAAAATGGCCATTGTCCGGAATATGTACCGCAGCTATAAAAGAGACTTTCCGGGTGCCGTGGATATCTCCGTCGAAAAAGCCAGGGCACTCTTCGAACAAAGGAAGGTTGTCTTTATCGATGTACGCAAACCCGAAGAACAGGCAGTCTCCACACTGCCCGGCGCCGTCACCGAGGAAACGTTCCTGGAAAACCCCGGCATTGCCCGGGGGAAAACAGCTGTGGCATATTGCACCATCGGGTATCGAAGCGGCGTTTTTTCGGAAAAAATGGTCAAGCAGGGGACCAACGTGTTTAATCTCACGGGAGGTATCGTCGCCTGGATTCTCGACGGCGGGAAAGTTTTTCTCGACGGACGGGAGACAAACCGGGTCCATGTTTACGGAAAAGAGTGGAACCACCTGCCGGCAGGATATGAACCGGTTACGTTCGGTTTTTTCGAGAAGCTTATCAACTGATTAAGACCACCGCAATCTTAACCTTTCAGTCTGTCGCCGGATCGTCCATCATCTGTCGCCGGATCGTCCATCATCGCACGGCAGGTCGTCATCCCCCATACGGTAATGCTCCGCAAGCTCAGGCGCTTTTTGACAAACATCCGCCTGGGAGGCCAAGCTATCCCCACCACCATTTGATTCCGGCGAGGTCCCCGGCATCCGCTCAATACTATCTTTGAGCTGGTTGATTTCAATCGCAAGGCTGAGACACTCCTTGCCCAGAAGGCAGTATTCGACATCACCCGGTTCCAGATACGTTTTAAGCACTCTGCCGTCTTTTTTCAAGGTAACCGCCCATCGCAACATTTCTCCATCATAATCAGCATTTAAATCAATACCGCATTCGCCGATATCCGGATAAATCATTCTTATCTGTTTACACAGTTCGTCTTTTGTGATCATGTTGCCCCCTTTACTGATATAATCTATTCACAGGTGGCCAAAGCCGAAAGATATAGGTTTGGTTTCAACACCTTATCAGGTATGTCCTCCCAACTGGTTTAACCGTAAGGTATGCACCCCTGAAGAACGTGTCAACAAACACCGTCCGTTATTTTGACAAAGGACATGGGTATTCTTATCGTTGAATATACGGTTCCCATTCACAAATAGAGAGTGGTCCGTAATGAGGTTTTACAAAGAAAATTCGCTCAAACCATGCTGCAACCACGGGAGGTGATCATAATGAAGTCCAAACATAAGAAAAACAAGTCAAAAAACAACAAGAATCAGTGCAAGATGGTACATCCGAAACTGCACCACTGTTTCCACTTTATTGATCAGTGCGGTCGATTCGTCAACAGCCGCTTTTGCTGCTGACAGCCCGCGAAAATCAGGCCTTCTTTTATAACCGGGACTGCACCGATTCGCAAATGAAGGCCTGATCCCGCCGCTGTTGTACCGGTAATGTTCTATTTCAGGTCTCAAATCGGCGGCGCGATGGTGACCAGTACCCGCATATCTGTATCGGCCCTGATACCGTGAGGCTCGGTGATATCCGATATCAACACATCGCCAGGCCGTGCCGGGATGCTGCTCTCGTCCTTTCCCAGAAATTGACCGTTACCCTCCAGCACCACGATACTCAACTGTCCGTCGATATCATGGGAATGAACCGGAAGTGTCTGGCCTGCCTTGAAATTGAAATTAATCACCTTCATATAAGGTGAGTCATGGACCAGCAGTTTGCTCATGGCCTTGTCGTTGAAGGTGCCGTCTTTATAAATATTTATTTTTTTAAGCATATCAACCCCCCTTTGCTTTAAGAAGTATGTTGTTTTGAGCCGATTATAAGCACAAATTGGATTTCAAGTAATTGATCCAAATCAATTTCTCAAATTGCTCTCTATGTAATATAATCATTTACAGGCAAAAAAGGAGGCCTGTTATGACGGATCGACAGGAACTTGAAGCGGAACTGAACCGGGTTAACACTCTCATCGATGAGGCTGAGGACCGGCTGGGCGCACATTCGGTGAAGCCGGTATTGATGCAGGAGTTGTTAAATCTGGAAGAAAGGCGGGAGAAGATTCTGGAACGGATCAGCCTTCTGGACCAGTAGAGAGCACAGAGGTCTCAGAGAATGAATAGAATACAATTTATTACAAGTTTTTTCTCTGTGCCCTCTGTGTCCTCTGTGGTGACATTTTTGTGTAGCCGTTCATCTTAATGCCATTGAATTAGCGCCATTGGTTTTCTACTTATACGCCCCATCACCTGAGTACTCCGGATTCAGTACAACGGAAAAATGGAAAATAGGCCGATCCACCCGCTTGATGCTCAGTGGCATGTGGGGCATGCCGGAAGGGAGAAAAATCATAGCGGTTCTGGTAAGCGTGTGAACCTCCCCGTCGATGGTTACCTCTATTTCACCCCCCAGATCGTAAGGGTCATCCGGGTTGCTCCCGTAAAATCCGATCATTTCATCATAGTCGTGGACATGTTCTTCAAACACCGGGTCCCACTCCGGAATCTTGAAATACCATGCAGTGTTCATCTGGAACGCGCCCTCCACCACATTCGCATCCATCCAGAGGATTCGCTTCGCAAACTTTTTATACATGGCTTGAAATTCGGGGGATCCGGGGTTGGGATCCTGCAAGTCCTGTATTATATATTTTCCGGTTATTCCTTCCATAATTTTTTCCTTATTTATATTTTCCCGAGGGCTTTCAGAACCTTGTCGGGAGTCACCGGATAATCGAGAACCCATTTCCCGGTGGCATTGTATATTGCACCCGCGGTAACACCCGACAGAGATGCGCCGATATTCTCCCCTATCCCGAACGCGCCGTAAGTACCATATCCAAGGTGGGTTTCAATGAGATGGCAGTCGACGCTCGGGTAGTCGTTCATCGTTCCGAGGTGGTAGTTGATGTGATCAAAGTTCAACCCGACACCGGTTTTCGGGCAGTAATTTTTTTCTTCGGTTGCACTCCGTCCCAAGCCCATGATTGTACCGCCATATTGCTGGGCCTCGGCGCCCCTGCGGTTGAACAGATGACCGATATCGTTCGTACATACCACATTTGTCACGAAAACCATACCGGTTTCGGTATCTACCTCTACTTCTATAAAGTGCGCCTGCCTGCCCATCACATAGGTCTCCCCCCCCCATTATCTCGCCCATCATCTCCATGGGAGAACCGGCATCGGGATGTGCAATCAAGGGCTTCGTGAACATAAAACCACCCACCACCCGGTCGACAGGTTTCCTGTTTTCCGGGTTGGCTTTCTCGAAAACATGGCTCTCCTCGATATCATAGTCGGCGGGATCTTTGCTCTTGAATGGTTGACCGCCCCCATCCATGCCGAACATGAATGGCGGCATCCCTCCCCTCCCCGGCGACGCCGCCTCCTCCAGGATTTTCCGCCGAAGTTCCCGGGCGGCGGCGATAAGCTGAACCGTAGCATTGACGGTTCCACTGGAACTGGCAGGCTGGGCAAGGCAATACGCACTGTTATCCGAGTGCTGCTCCTGTATGACCACCCGGCATAACCCTCCGTGCATTCGGCTTCAATGAATCCTCCATATCGAGAATAAACGGCCGCTCCCCCCACTCTATCTTTATCGCCCTCAGAGCCCTGTCGCACAACTCCTCGCTGTCGGCGACCACGGCCACCCCCATGGGATGCTGGTAGAAATCGCTTATTCCCGGAAGGTTGAGAATACTGTACCGGGCGCCGGTGTCGACGCCGATTCCCCTGTCGGTGGAGATGTCGGGATCGTCAAATCTCAGTATATCCCGTACGCCTAAAATCTTCTCCGCCTCGCGTGTATCCATATGCTTGATTCTGGCATGCGCATAGGGAGAGGCGAGTGTTTTTGCATAGCGCATACCCGGTAGCCTGACATCCCGCGTATACACCGCCTGCCCTGTCACTCGATCAAAGGCATCCTGACGGCTCATATTTTCTTTCACGGTTTTGCTATACTCGGGCACCCCCCAGGTCCACGGTCGTTTCTGATCTCGCATATTTCACTCCCGTTTGAAAAAAAATGTCTACTGCAACCCCATATCTTTAATCTTCTCAACCGTAAAAACACCCCGCGTTATCAATTTACCGGCGAGCCGTTCACAAAAATCGCAGTCTATGCATTCCCGGTCACAGGAAGTGACTTTTTCGAAGAAGCCGACAGTATCCAGGCTTCGGTTGTCCAGGTGCGTCAGGAAAGACATCCCGTAGGAATAGAGGTTCCCCGCCATCAGTTCGAGGAGATCACCTTCCCATGCCTGCCGCATATATGCTTCAAGGGCCCGGCAAATCATTCTCGTGGAACTGGTTCTTCCCACCAGTTTGAAAAAGGGGGTAACGTCACCATATCGTTCAAGGTCTTCGGGCCGGATCCATCCTGACTTGAATATCTGAGCAGGATCACTCTTCGTCACCTGAATACAATTCTGGCTGAAGACATTGTCTTCGCCCCTGGCCCCGCCCACCCCGGGATTCCTCGACTTATGGGCGATGTAATTGAAGTGGAATTTCCGGAAAGGACATTTGAACAGGCATCCTTCATTGACCATCAATTTTATCTCAAGCCCCGTTTTTTCCCTGATCGCCTTCAGTAGTCTGAGATTCCGGTTGATATTCACATCGGGTGTAAAAGAATCGGCCCCCGCCTTCCTGTAGATGACAGCTTTATCGATACAGTCGATGTCAGCCAGGACCGAAGCACATATCTCCACTCCCGGGAAACGCCTTCGAACCTCCCTGATGTACATCGGGTTCGAAATTGTTATGGCTTCCACGCTATATTCTTCGAAAACCCGTATCAGGTATTCCATGGTTGCATTCAGCACTTTTCCCGAATACCAGTCGTCCCCTTCACAAACCGAGTTCATGAGAAGGTTAACGCGGATCCCTTCCTGATGTATCTTTTTCACGGCGTCCGCGAACTCGTCAAATGACTGTTCCGGGGAGATCCGGCCGGATCCGGCATATTCCTGTGGACCGGAAAGATATATTTCCCTTATTCGATTACCGTTGCACTCTTTCCATTTAAAAATTTCTTTAAGGGATTCAGGATCGTTGTTATATGGTACGGAAAAGTCGAGAGTGCTCATAAAAACCTCCTCCTCTATTCAACAATAGCATGTGAAACAATCGTTTTGATAAATTCATCCTGATAAGCGGGTTTGCTTCCCTCCTTTAAGAAATGGGCATTCCATTGAAGGATGTGTTTCTTTTTGGTCAATCGGCAGGTGTGAATATTTTTTGTCAGCGTATGCGGATATACATACCATTTAGGGAGAAACGCAACCCCCAGGCCGGCTTCCACAAGATCCACTATCGTTTCCGGGTATGGTATGGTCATGAACCTTCTGAGGCGAATCCCCTTATCCTTGAAATATTTGCTTCCGTTTTCAGTCAGTGCAATATAGTCGGCACCTTCAAAATCCTCGAAGTTCAGGTATTTCCGGTGGCTTAATGGGTGATCTCCCGACATCACGCATAGAAGTTCGTCTTCGAATATATGCGCATAGGATATCTTGCTATTCATTATAGGAGAGTATGTGGATGTTATTGCTATATCATAGGTCTTTGACAGGAGATCTTCTTCCGCTAACTGCGAATTGCCGATAATAATATCCACGTTCGGATATATCTCGTGAAACTGGTTAACTACCGAAGGAATCCATTTAAAACAGAATACACACCATATGCCGATTTTCAATTCCCCCTTTTCCCCGTTCACTTCCTGCGCCATTTCCTGTTCAACTTTCTCGAGTTCATCGAGAATGACATGCGCACTGTCCAGCAGCCGGTTCCCGATTTTTGTCAGGACCATTTTTTTACCATTCCTAGTGAACAGTTTCGTCCCTATCCTGTTTTCAGCATTGATAAGCTGCTGGGAAAGGGCCGGCTGGGATATGAAGAGTTTTTCCGCCGCTCTTGTCAGGTTATTTGTCCTGGCGATTGTCTGAATCATTCGGAGATGTTTGATTTCGAGATCCGTCATACCTCCCCCCCAAAAAACAATAAGCAATACTTATCATTTTAATCCATTAAATCGATTTTACTTATAATCTATTTGTTCGTATATAGAATGTCAATAAATAACTTATAACCCGGATAAGCAACTTTATATCCGGATAACCGACCTTGTGAATGACACTTAAATGAGAGTTATGATCATACGGGAGAAATACGTGGATCCGGGCGCACCTCTATGGCGGCGAATTCAGCGATGAGCTCGGCCGCCATATCGCCGACACCCTTACGAAATCAGGATATCCGGCATTCGCCCCCGCACTTACCAAAATATTCAACCCCATGGCTAAGGCGTGCACGAATCAGTGCATGTCCACATGGGAATACGCAACCAAAAAACTCGGGCTTCCCCCCAAAGCATATGGCTGCGGATTTTGCCAGACCGGTGTTCCCTGGGAGTCCGGAATTCCGGTGAGAATGTAATACTTCACGTTTCATTCAAAAAACAAAAGGCGGATCCCTCGCTATTTGGCAAGCTGATTTTTCATGTATCAATTGACCATAGAATAAGAAATAAGAACTGTTACTATTGCAAAGAAGGTGAATGGTAGATGGCTGATTTAGCAGGAACGAACGGACAGAGAGAAAATTTTAGAGTAGTCGGAAAACCGAACCTTCCGGGCAGGTTTTCCTATGCCATGGCAACCGGTCTGGCCAAATTCGGCTCAGACTATGTAATACCAGGTATGCTTCACGCGAAATTTTTAAGAAGCCCATACGCAAACGCCAGAATTATAAATATCGACATAAGCAAAGCAAAAGCGGTCCCGGGTATCGTCGATATTTTCACCTGGAAAGATGAAGAGATAAAGAATATGAAATTTCATGGCTTCGGACCACCGGGTCCTTTGCTTGGAAACGCGGCGGCACAGGAAGGCGCGGAAGTAGGCGCCGTCGTTGTTGCCGGGAGACCGGTCAGATGTATCAATGAGCGTACTCACCAGTATGATCTCAGCCTGAACCAGCGTTTCATGCACTTGAAGGTCGGTTTCAAGAAGAGTGGAAATCCTGCGCTTCGGGGTCGTTGCGGATACGGGAAAATCATGCGGCGCACTTCGCTTGAAAGGACGATAAGGTTCACTTCGACTTAACGGTTTAACCAAACCTGAGTGCAAACGTCGCTCATGCGCCATTTGAGCTAACGAAGTATTAGCCATATATTCCAAATAAAATGTCAGCCCTTTTCAGAATTTTCATCTCAACCGACGAAAGGGTCTGGGGATCAGTGCTTCGGGAAGCAGGCCAATAAGGTTTTTCCGAATGCCCGCCCAGTAAATAGGGGTCCGATTGAAGCCAATGCTTATGCTGTCGGAGTAAATAAGAGCTTGCTTTGGGCAACAAGTCACATGTCAGCAATTCGACATATTGTCAAACTGCAATTGGCACAAGATGTTACGGCTGCCGCGGAAGCGTGTGGCAGGCCATCGGAAACTTCCGAAACGTAAGGATCGCTCGAAACGGAGCATTTAGATATTGGTGCTTCATATTGTCCCGAGGGCCTTGAGTACCCTCTCGGGAGTAGTGGGATAGTCCAGAACCCATCTGCCCGTCGCATTGTGAATTGCGGAAACCGTAATTCCGGACATGCTGGCACCAACGTTCTCCCCTATTCCATAAGCCCCGTAGGCGGCGTACCCAAGATGGCTCTCGTTGATGAGGCACTTGGCGGGGGGATAGTCGTTCATCGTGCCAAGATGGTATCCGATTAAATCGTAATTCAACGGAACGCCGGTGCGGGGGCAGAAGAGATGCTCCTCGGTGAGGCTGCGTCCCAGCCCCATGATGGCGCCACCATACTGCTGCGCCTCCGCTCCCCGGGGGTTGAAAAGATGCCCCACGTCGTTGACACATACGATCCGGGTGACATCGACCACACCGGTCTCGGTATCCACTTCGACTTCTATGAAGTGTGCCTGCCGGGCCATGGCATAGAGATCGGGATGGGGTTTGCCGCCGAGAGTAAGACCGTACAGCGTGCCGGCGGGCGGGTGAACAATCGGCGGATCCAGTACCCAGAATGCATCCGCCACTTCTCTTATCGTCTTCCTATTTTTGGGGTTTGAGCGCTCAAAAACCATGCTGTCCCGGATGTCCAGGTCCTCGGGTGTCAAACCGGGAAAAAGCGGCGGCCTCTCCGGGCTGGTATACAGTGCGGGTTTTGACGTCACGGCATATTTAAGTATTTTCCGCCGCAGTTCCCTCGCGGCCAGGACCAGTTGGGTAGTAATATAGCCTGTTCCGAAAGACCCGCCCGGCTGCCACAGATGAAAATTACTGTTGTCGGACCGCCGTTCCAGCATGACGGTGTCTTCATAGTTGAGCCCGATCTCGGAAGCCACGGTCAACCGGGCGCCCGACTCCGTATCGACCCCCATATCGCAACGCATGCCGATAATGGCGACCTTACCGTTGCGGAGCGTCAGGCAGGCATAAGAAATTCCCGGGATCGGCGCATGCCAGTGCCACTCATTCACATGCACGAATCCAAGGCCGTGCATCCTGCCGTTTTCAAGCTTCCTGCCCCCCGGCTTGTGCCATTTTCTATCCCATCCAATCGCTTCCTTCCCCTTGCCGATGACTTCCTTGAGACTCCACCGCCGGGGGAAACTGTTTTCCTCCTGATAGCGCGTCACCCATTCCCAGTCATGCCCTTTACAACCGTCATTTGTAAGGGCGACCTCCGTGGGATCGAGCCCCATCTCCGCGGAAACACGATCGAACATCACATTGTGAGGGACACAGCAATGTGCGCCGTGCCGGATACACATGTTATGACCTTTATTGTTCAGTGCCCATTCCTGTGTCCCGAGGATATTGGGAATCCTTGTGCTCTCATGGGTTTTCTCCACTGCGGGATTTCTTATTCCGAGCATGTGCCAATGGGTCGCTGTAATGGTTCCGTCCTTTTTGGCACCCACCCTGCATTTGAAAGTTCCACAGTCATCACCGCCGCAATAATAACCGCTCTCGTCATAAAGGAGTTTTACAGGCTTTCCGCCGGATCTCCTTGCGAGGATCGCGGCAAGCCGGATAAAGCTGTATGAGTAGGAAAGCCAGGAGATACCGCCGAACCATGAGCCCTGATAAGGCATGGTGACGGTAATCTTGTTCCACTCGGCAATGGGGGGTTGCTGCTTTTCCCGGACGTCGTTGGGGGTGGTGAGGAGTTCGAGGGGAAGATCCTGGTGATGAACCCAGATATCCAGGAAATCACCTCTCCATTGTGCGACGCATACCATCGGTTCCACTCCGGCGGTCGTATTCCGGGCCCGGGTAATCGTGTACTCCAGGACCTTGTCCGCCTTCGCGAAGCCTTTTTCCACATCGCCGATTTCCACACGGTCGGTCAACACCGTATTCGGCTCTCTGGCCGCCGGGTTCATGAGCTTCACTTCCGGCATGATCTTCGGCGCGTCCGGTTTCAATGCGTCCTCCATCTCGAGGATGAAGGGCCGCTCCTCCCACTCTATCTTCAGGAGCCGGAGGGCCCTGTCGCAGATCTCTTCACTGTCGGCAACAACCACGGCACCCATGGGATGGCCGCAGAATTCGGCTGTTCCGGGCAGCGTCAAGAGATTGTAATTCCGGGAAACCTCGAATACGGGAAGGAGTCCGTTTTCATACGCGATGTCCGGATCGTCGAACTTCAGAATGTCCCTGACCCCCACCAGGCCCTTGGCTTCGCTCGTGTCGATACGGACAATTTTTGCATGCGCATATGGCGAGAGAAGAATCTTGGCGTAGCGCATTCCGGGAAGGATTACATCACGCGTGTATATCGCCTGGCCGCTGACTCTTTCATAGGCATCCTGGCGGGAGAGGTCCCGCTTCATCTCATCGCAACTTTCCGGTGCTTTCCATGTCCAGGGACGATATTCCACGGGCGTCTCCCTTCATGTCTTTACGGTTGGTGAGATTGGTCATGTAGAAACCAAGTATATGGAGCCGGGTGATTTAGGTCAACAGAAAAGCACCCTGTCATTGCGGCAGGATTTACGGCCCCGAATCTGACCGCAGGGGGTGAAAAATTTGACATTCAAACCGTAATAAGGGAATAGAGACATATCTGCGTCCGGACGGGCTTCGGCCGCTAATATTCAAATTAAACCAACCAATTTTAAAACGTTTCATTTTAATCTGCTGGGAAAACGTTTTTAAAATGGCTCAGAAATTATGATTCAAAAGGAAACCGCATGATCAAAAGGACCACCGGCGTACTGATATTCGTTGCGGGAATCGTAATTCTACTGGGGATCACTCATGGGTTTTCCAATCTGGGAGGCTTTGCACCGCTTCTGCCGCCGCTGGTGGCTATTGCCTTGACGTTCATTACCCATGAGGTCCTGATATCGCTCTTCGTGGGCATATTTCTCGGGTCCCTGATGACCTGCCGGATCGAAGGATTCCTGAACTTCTTCCAGATTCTGGGAAAGGGTTTCTATAAATCGGTCGACACCTATGTTCTGATGGGCGCCGCCGACAGCGACCATGTCTCGATTATCATATTTACCATGTTGATCGGGGCCGTCGTAGCATTGATTGCCGCCTCCGGCGGGTTACACGGCATTGTCGAAAAGCTCGCACGCTACGCAAGGTCTTCGGTCCTGTCTCAGTTCTACGCGTGGCTTATGGGCCTGTTCATCTTTTTTGACGACTACGCCAACACGTTGATTGTGGGCAATACCATGCGCCCCATCACCGACAGATACAGGATTTCCAGGGAAAAGCTCTCCTTCATCGTCGATGCGACGGCGGCGCCGGTGGCGTCCCTGGTAATTGTCTCGACATGGATCGGATACGAGCTCGGGCTGATCCAGGATGTGTTCAAGGCACAGAATGTGGATCTGGATCCCTATATGGCCTTTATCTATTCCGTACCGTACCGCTTCTATGTCATTCTGATGCTCCTGTTCATTCCCATCATGATCTTCTCCAGAAAAGATATGTTTTCCATGTACGAAGCGGAGAAACGGGCGCGGGATACCGGGGAGTGCCTCAAACCGGGGACACCTCCCATAGCCGGGGAAGAACTCCAGGAGATGGATCT
Source organism: Desulfobacterales bacterium (assembly GCA_963677545.2). Taxonomy (GTDB): domain Bacteria; phylum Desulfobacterota; class Desulfobacteria; order Desulfobacterales; family JAFDDL01; genus JBECKW01. The sequence goes on from CAXXKH010000033.1 coordinate 285,432, forward strand.
TTCGGGCGGGATAAAACCGCGTGCCCTGAATGCCGTTATCCCCATCTGCATACTGATCTTCGGCGTACTTGCGGCTCTCTGGTGGACCGGACGCAGTGCCATTCTCGAAGAAGGAGGACGGACCGCTCTGGCGAGTGCCTCCCCGCGGGATATTCTGGGAAGCTCGAACTCTTATCAGGCCCTGATATGGGCATCCTTTACGGCTTCGGTCGTTATGGTCATCATGGTTGTCGCCCAGAAAATCATGCCCCTGAGGGATGCCATGCAGGTCTGGATCAAGGGGATGAAATCCATGCTCATGGCCGTCGTCATTCTCTGCCTGGCATGGGGACTCGGGGGGGTTCTGAGGGACATAAAGACCGCGGAATGTGTCGCCCAACTGGTCAATGACAACATTCCGGTACAGGTCCTCCCTCTTGTCATCTTCCTTGTCTCTTCCGTGATCGCATTCGCCACGGGAACTTCATGGGGGAGCATGGCGATCCTGTTCCCCCTTTCCGTGCCCCTGGTATTGCAGCTCTCCACGGGACTACCGGCGGAACAAGCCTCGGCCGTACTGTATGCTTCCATCGGCTCCATCCTCAGCGGAACGGTTTTCGGGGATCACTGTTCTCCCATCTCGGACACGACCATCATGTCTTCTATTGCCTCCTCCATCGATCACATGCATCACGTCGGGTCACAGATGCCCTATGCGCTGCTGGTCGGCATCATTGCCTGTGTAACGGGATATCTTCCCGCCGGTTTCGCGTTCAATCCCTGGCTGGGCTCTCTTCTCGGGCTGTTGCTGCTTGCGGGAATCGTGCTTTTTTTAGGCAAAAAGGTGCCGAACATGTGTGGGGAAAACGGCCAGTGAGATTATCGGCCTTTATTATTTTGTTGGCCATTATTATTTTTGACTTGTTATAATATATGTGCCAATATATGTGTCATAAAAAAAGGGAGGGGATCTGAAATGACACAGTTAGCCATCTATATAAAGGATCGATTGTCGGAGAAACTCGAAAAAGCTGTAAAAGCATCGGGTAAATCTAAATCGAAATGGATAGCGGATATCATTAAAAAGGAGCTTGATGATCAATGGCCGGAAGATTTTTTTAACCTGGCCGGAAGCTGGAAAGATGACAGAGGGCCGGACGCAATAATGAAAGAAATCGGAAGAAATACTGATAGTTACGAAAAGAGAGAGGTAATAGGGGAATGAAATATGTCCTGGATACAAATACCTGTATTTATTTCCTGAATAAATCTTCCGAAAATATCATGTCAAAAATGAAGAGCCTTTCACCTACAGATATCAAACTTAGTTCAATAACCATTACCGAACTTCTTTTCGGTGCTGAAAAAAGCAGAGCGAAAAAGAAAAATAAAGAAATAGTACAAAGGTTTGCCGACAACTTCGAACAAATCCCTTTTGACAGCCTGTGCTGCCAGGTTTACGCGGAGATAAGGAACTCACTTGAAAAGAAAGGGACGCCCATTGGTCCAATGGATCTTCTCATCGCCTCCATTTCCCTTACACACAACACGGTTCTTGTTACAAATAATACAAAGGAATTCAAGAGAGTCAAAGGTTTGATGATTGAAAACTGGATGTAACAGATATCCAACAAATAGAGCGACCTTCGATACTTTCAAAATATTTCCAAATAATGAAAACGCCAGGAGACATTACCATGAATCTTTCAGGCATCCAGTACAATCAGGAAGTGGACAGGATTTTTTTTAATGATACGAACGCGGCTGATAGCAAAGGACGATTTTCCGGAATGGGAAAAAGATCTGGAAAACATAGAAAAAAGCTTCGCCGACAAATTGCCCAGGTCAATTGGTGAAGCCATGTCCCGGTTAAATAAAGCATTGAAGGACCTTCCTGAAGAAGTAAGAGAATCCGCACTGAGACACCTTAAAGACGAAAAAGAAAAAGATAGTTTATTTGATGAGGCCGAGGCTGATTCCGGGTTATCCCTTACATTGGATTAAGTGTATCAACATAATCTCAGGTCCCATGTGCATATGACGCCCCTGGTTTCTGAAACTCAGCTTTTCGCTTCCCGGCGTCATCAATCGGTGCGCTTGATTTTTCACGGTAATTACCATACATTTCTTTCAAGGATTCATTACGGCAGTGAGCCGTCACAAAATGGCTTATTCCGCGGGCTCGTCAGGGTGCTCCATGACCGCTACATACACTGAACTGAGCGCATGGTCGCAAATGCCGCCGTTCAAGCAGCCGATACCGGGAGGACGTTCACCACGGCACTTTTCGATCGCGGTTTTCGTTTCGGTGGTCCTCCACGCATTCCTGGCATTCCTTTTGTGGGTCACGGTTACCGACCACATGATAGTCGAACCAGCGCCCCCCTCGATTGACAAACCTCTGACCGTAACGCTCATATCATCGTCCAAACTTGCTGTGGATTCTAACGATGTTCCGGACCGGAAACCGGAGCCGGCAATACCGCAAACAAGCCCGCCAGACCAACAGGCCCAACCCTCTCCCGAACAGAAAGTCAAAACCGAGACCGTTATGGCATCGAAAGACCAGGGGATTCCGAATTCAGAAATTCGAAAGGACAA
>CAXXKH010000034.1:0-4862 GCA_963677545.2 Desulfobacterales bacterium
GATTGACAAGAGCCGAGATGTCGAGGATGCCCTCCTCGATCATTTTGGCAACTCTCGAGCGAACCGTATTTTCCGAAAGTGACAGATCCGCTGCAATGGCATTGAAGGATTTACGGCCTTCTCTCAAGTGCTTGATGATTTCGATGTTGGTACCGGTCATTTTCATAAAAGTACCTGTTTATCTCCTTTTATTTTATTTCGACAGCTTTGCCGCAATTTCCGCCACGTGTTTTCCCTGAAAGCGGGCCGCAGCCAATTCGTTTTCACTGGGGAGCCGTTCTCCCTGTGACCCGGCGATGGTACTCGCTCCGTAGGGGGAGCCGCCAGTAATTTCATCAATCCCCATCTGCCCCTGGAAAGAGTAGGGAAGCCCAACGATTACCATTCCATGGTGAAGGAGCGTCAGGTGAAAGCTGATGATTGTCGTTTCCTGACCGCCGTGCTGGGTGTTGCTGCTGGTAAACACGCTGCCGACTTTTCCCACCAGTGCACCCGTTGCCCAGAGTTGGCCGGTTGCATCCAGGAACTGGCGCATCTGACCACACATGTTCCCGAAACGGGTCGGCGTGCCGAAGACGATCGCGTCTGCATCCGCCAATTCATCCACGGTTGCGACGGGAATATCTGCCATGGCTTTCTGAGCGTCCAGTGCGCCCATTTTTTCAAGCACATCATTCGGGAGTGTTTCGGGCGCCCGTCGGAGTATCACCTCCGCTCCCGGCACCTCTTTTGCTCCTTCCGCAACCGCCCGGGCCATTTGATGAATATGACCATACATTGAATAGTACAGAATTAAAATTTTCATATAACACCTCCTCGAAATTGACAATATCGGATTTGTGACGCCACATATACATTACAAGTTAATGTAAGTCATCAGGAAAGAAAGTCAAAAAGCTTTTTATAGAGACTGTCTTAACAGTTCTTTCGCATGATAAGAGCTGCGGACAAACGGACCGCTGGCTACCTGATCGAATCCGATATCGAGGGCTTTGGAACGCCAGCGGTCAAATTTCTCTGGGGGGATATACCGGTCCACCGGCAGGTGGTTGCGGGACGGCGCAAGATATTGGCCCAACGTCAGCAGACCGCACCCCACCGACCGGATATCTTTCAATGTTTGCATGATTTCACTATCGGTTTCACCGATTCCCAGCATCAGACCGGACTTGGTCGTTATCTCCGGAGCATATGAAAGCGACCGTTCGAGCAATGTAAGCGATCGGGTATAATCGGCCCCGGGACGTACCCGGTCATAGAGGCGGGAAACGGTTTCGAGGTTATGATTGAGGACGACCGGATGTGCATCCAATACTTTGTAAAGGGCGTCCGAATTTCCAAGAAAATCCGGTACGAGTACCTCCACGCGAGCCCCCGGTATTTTTTTTTGAATGCGGTGTATGGTTTCGGCAAAATAACCGGCGCCGCCGTCCGGCAGGTCGTCACGGGTGACGGAAGTCAAGACAACATAGTCGAGTTGCATCTCCCGGGCTGTTTCGGCAACCCGTTCCGGCTCATCGATATCCGGCGGTTGGGGGAGGGAATGCGTCACCGCACAGAAGCGGCAGGATCGTGTGCAGTGATCACCAAGAATTAAAAACGTGGCTGTTTTTTGGGAAAAGCATTCCCATATATTGGGGCAGTTCGCCTCCTGGCACACCGTGTGGATCTGGTTTCGTTTCAGTCGGTTCCGCAGGCGTTCATAGGCGGGACCGACGGTGAGGCGTTTTTTCAGCCAGGGTGGTTTGGCTGTTCCATGCAGCATTCTTGTTTCCCTTTAACGTATCGATAGTAACATCTTCAAATATTACAGAAAAAATCTCTTCAAAATGCATCTTCAACGCGGTTTTGACCTTCTTCAGGGAGGCGCGTTTTTTCCCTTCAAGGTTCATCGTAGTCACGCCGATTCCTTCCAAACCACAGGGGTTTATCCAGGAAAAGGGTTCCAGAGACAGGTCCACATTCAGGGCGATGCCGTGAAAAGCGACGCCTCTGCGGACGGCGATGCCGATACTGCCCAGCTTCTTGTCGTTGACCCAGACACCTCGATTCCTTGGATCACGGGCTGCTTTGATGCCCCAATCCGCGACGGTTCTTATCATGGTTTCTTCCAGCTTTTCGACAAAGTCGAGAACACCACCGCCTGTCGCTTTGAGATCCGTGACCGGATAGGCCACAAGCTGACCCGGACCATGGAATGTGATGTCCCCACCGCGCTCTATGTGATGGAGCTCTATGCCGGAATCGGCCAGAAAAGAGGGAGATACTTTCAGATTGTCACATCCGCCCCTTCTTCCCATCGTAAACACCGCGGGGTGCTCTAAAACGAGAACCACGTCCCTTTCGAGATGTGATGCAATCCGTGCATCAAGAATTTCCAACTGGAGCGTGTGGGCCCGGGTGAATGGCATGCACCCCAAATCGAGATACCAGCAGGGGCGGGTTAGTGTCACGAGAGCCCTTTCATCATTTCGGTGTCCATGAATGCATACATACCACGAGAAAAATGCGATCGGTCAAGCAAAAACAGATATGGATTCGAAGGTTGCACTAACTCCTTGAAAAAGCGAAAGGCTTTTGATAGTTAAAATAATTTAATTATCCATAGGAGAATGATCAATGGTGCGAGTCGGAGTGATCGGCGCCACCGGATATGCCGGTGCTGAACTGGTAAGAATACTTTCCGGGCATCCCGAGGTTGAATTGACAACGCTTGTGTCGCGACAATTTGCGGGGATTGCATTCGATGAGGTCTACCCTTCTTTTAACGGCATTGTGACAAAAGCATGCGATGCCTTATCGGTGGCGGACATGTGCGACAAGGCGGATCTGCTCTTCCTGGCGCTTCCGCACAAAATACCCATGTCCATTGTACCCGAACTCATGGCACGAAAAAAGAAGGTGATCGACCTTTCGGCGGATTTCAGATTCAGGAATGTAGACGCTTACGAGGCTCACTATCAGCCCCATACTGCAAAAGAGTGTATTCCCGGGGCCGTATACGGTCTTTGCGAGGTTTATGAAGAGCGGATTCGGACCGCTGATTTAATTGGGAATCCGGGATGTTATCCCACGAGTATCCTTTTGCCGATATTTCCGCTGGCTAAAAACGGGTTGATTGATACCGGCAACATTGTGGCGGATGCCAAATCCGGCGTCAGCGGCGCCGGCAGGTCCTTGTCCCTTGGATCCCACTATTGTGAAGTGACGGATTCTTTCAAGGCGTATAAAGTGGCCGAGCATCGTCATAATCCGGAGATAGACGAAATCCTGAGCGATGCCGCCGGACGATCGATTCACGTTACGTTCGTGCCCCATCTGGTTCCCATGGGACGGGGAATGCTTACAACCATATATGCGGGACTGACCGAAGGCGTCGAAACATCCGATGTTTTGAAGTGTCTCGAATCTTTTTATAAGAAACGGGCGTTTGTGAGGATTCTGGGTGAAACACAGCTGCCTGAAACCCGATTTGTACGGGGCACCAATTTTTGTGACATCGCCTGCAGGGTAGATGAGGGGCATCGGCGCTTGATCATTGTTTCCGCTATTGACAATCTTGTCAAAGGCGCCGCGGGTCAGGCAGTTCAAAACATGAATATCATGCTGGGGATAGACGAGACGACGGGATTGAGTCAGATGCCGTATCCCGTCTGATCACTTTTTTAATCATATTGAAACACTAACGACAGAATAAAAAGGAGACCGCCGATGACAGCAAAACTAATCAAAGGAACCGACATTCGAGAAGAAATTCTGGAAGAGATAACCGCCGAGGTAAAAGAGATCCAGGAAAAGCATGGTGTTGTTCCGGGGCTCGTTACCATCCTTGTTGGTGAAAACCCCGCCTCCATCTCTTATGTAACACTCAAAATAAAAACCGCTCATCGGGTTGGTTTCAAAGAGATTCAGGACAGCCAGCCGATCGATATCAGTGAAGAAGACCTCCTGGCATTGATTGACAAGTACAACAACGATGATTCGATTCATGGTATCCTGGTTCAATTACCGCTTCCGAAGCACATCAACGAGAAGAAAGTGCTCAATGCCATCGATCCGGACAAGGATGTGGATGGATTCCATCCGGTCAACGTGGGCCGCCTGATGATCGGTGGTTCCGAAGTGAAGTTTCCGCCCTGTACCCCCGCCGGAATTCAGGAGATGATTGTCCGGTCCGGCCAGGAGACCAAAGGCGCCGAAGTTGTGGTGGTAGGCCGCTCGAACATCGTCGGGAAACCAATCGCCAACATGATGCTTCAAAAAGGGACGGGTGCGAACTCTACCGTTACCATCGTCCATACGGGCACCAAAGATCTTGCATCCCATTGCAAGCGCGCGGATATCCTGATCGTTGCCGCGGGAGTGCCGGACCTTGTCAAGCCGGAGTGGATCAAACCGGGGGCATGTGTTATCGATGTGGGCGTGAATCGCGTCGGCGAAAAAATCAGTGAAAAAACGGGCAAAAAAATTGCCATTCTCAAGGGCGATGTGGATTTTGATGCCGCCAAGGAAATCGCGGGTTCCATTACACCCGTGCCGGGCGGGGTCGGCCCCATGACCATCACGATGCTCATGAAAAACACGCTGAAATCCCTTAAGTTCCAACTTGGGATTGCATAGTAACACCCGCACCTGAAGCTCATAGTGCCTGAAGTTGCTCGGTCTTTCCATAATGGAGAGAATAGATCGACTTTAGGCACTTTTTTATAGGGTATTGACTACCGATTTAGCATATGATAACCGTTCCCGCAGTTCGTTTTTCTCCTAACATACCCTTTCGGATGAGAGAGACGGTTGGCGCCACATCAGTAGTAGCGGCAGCCGGAGCTTGTTCAATCAAAGAAAGCAGCGAAAACGGAACA
>CAXXKH010000035.1:0-151923 GCA_963677545.2 Desulfobacterales bacterium
GAGAAGACCGAGTTGAATCTCCTCCAAAAACGGAGTCTAAGAGCCCTAGAAGCTTCTGTACAATATGAAATGGCACCCCTTTGCGCAGGTTTTCATCTTGAAGAATCCTTTCGCATTCTTGGTGGAAATAGGTATCAGGAGTTGCAATGATTCTGAAGAGATTTGCAGTCGAAGCTATCCATGCCTGAAGTTCTGGCGCTAATTCGCTACTAAACCAGTAGTTTGGCGATTCCCGGTAATATTTTATCCGCGATACGTACCCTTTGCCTCGGTCTATTAATTCCTTGCAACGGCTCTGTAGTTCTGCGTCCACTTCTTGGTCTCTCCTCATGCTTCTAACAATTATTATCGATGAAAAATTCTCAATATCACTTTCAGAAAAAAAACCGGAAACTGAATAGAATAAACAATTAAAACAAATAGTAATATATTTCACAGGTTCATATTGAGAACTGAAAATCGAGTACAAACACTCAATATCACCCGAAATGCCATAATATTGACAAAAAAAATCTCAATAAACTTGTATTACTTGCAAAAATGAGATTTTTTTCGATAAAGAGACCATATCAGATCCAGCCGCAAAAAAGTTTCAAAGCAATTTTTCTCACCAAGAAACAATCAACATCAACAACGATTCAGATTTTTTTCAGGAAGCTTTAAGAAAATATCGTTAATGGTTTGTACACAAATTTATCCTACGGAGCAAGGAAATTATGAACAAACAACCAGTTAAGCTATTGGACCAGGTTCGGCAAAAAAATTCGTCTCAGGCATTATTCGATCAGGACTGAGGAAGCCTATGTGAGTTGGATACGACGTTTTATCCTATTTCACAATAAAAAGCACCCCAAGGACATGGGGCAGAAAGAGGTCGAAGCGTTTCCTGAGCTATCTCGCGGTGGAAAGAAAGGTAGCCGCTTCCACACAAAATCAGGCTTTCAATGCGATACTGTTTTTGTATGAAAAGGTCCTTGAACTCGATGTTTTTCAAAAAATTGATGCGTATCGTGCGAAACGGCCCGAGCGCCTTCCAACCGTACTGACATCAAGGCCCCTGGGGTCGCACCAAGCTAAGGTTTAGATATTGCAGTATTATAATCCCAGGAATATGAGTTTTTCAGGGTCCATATCGACTTTTTGAGCCCCTAAAAATGCATTATACGCGCTTACTTCCTCTCGTAACTCCCAACCATCTTTAGTTGGTGAGATTCGCCGTCCAATCGCCAGCGCTTCTATTTGTTTTTTGATTTTCTCAACAAAATTATCGGAACCGACAGCTATAGCTTGTGTCCATGTGGATTCTCTTTGTGATATTTCCTAACCAACCGCTGTTTCCCCCCACTTCCGGTGGGCTTCCTGAAAACTTTCGAAATCATCAAACCCACAGAGTTTTTTCAATTGGTCGTAATCTATAAGGATACACTTTCGACGAGGCGCTTGAATCTCTCTATAGCCACCATGAACCCACTGGTTCGGATGTTCAACAGCTCTTGCGCGAAACCATATTCAAATCGATGTATACAATACAACGCAACAAGTGCTCCCCATCTTCAATAATCGTTGCATGATATCGATCTTCCCAAAAACTTCCTTTCCGCTTTTTTCGAATATTGTATTCTTGCCCTGTCCTGCCGGCTACAAGTTGCATTGAACGCGGGATAACATCCAGCCCGGAAGAATCATAGGCCAGCAAGTGAATATGATTTGAGGTAACGGTGTAATTCAGGATGACAAGCCCGTATCGTTTCTTCGCCTCAAAAAGCCATTGCAGCCATCGATGCCGATCCTTGGCATACTTCAGCAAAAATTCCCTTTTATGGCAACGATGGGTAATGTGGTAAATTTGACCTGGAACAAAATGTCTGTGTGCTCTGGCCACTTTAATTTCCTATATTGCTCTTTTCATGCTCAAAAAATGCCGTATTGCCCTCTATACGCGTGTATTATTACAATATTTACCATCTTTACAGTTACTTGACTTGGTGCGACCCCTGGAAACGCTGGAACGCCCCTGGAACGCCATCCCTGGAACGCCATTGCAAAATGTCTGTGTGCTCTGGCCACTTTAATTTCCTATATTGCTCTTTTCATGCTCAAAAAATGCCGTATTGCCCTCTATACGCGTGTATTTTTACAATATTTACTATCTTTACGGTTACTTGACTTGGTGCGACCCCTGGAACGAAGGACCCCTGGAACGAAGCTGCATTGAACGCGGGATAACATCCAGCCCGGAAGAATCATAGGCCAGCAAGTGAATATGATTTGAGGTAACGGTGTAATTCAGGATGACAAGCCCGTATCGTTTCTTCGCCTCAAAAAGCCATTGCAGCCATCGATGCCGATCCTTGGCATACTTCAGCAAAAATTCCCTTTTATGGCAACGATGGGTAATGTGATAAATTTGACCTGGAACAAAATGTCTGTGTGCTCTGGCCACTTTAATTTCCTATATTGCTCTTTTCATGCTCAAAAAATGCCGTATTGCCCTCTATACGCGTGTATTTTTACAATATTTACTATCATTACAGTTACTTGACATGGTGCGACCCCTGGAACGTCCACCCCTGGAACGCCCCTGGAACGAGATATTTTTACAGCAACTTATCTTGGTGCGACCCCGGAAGCATTTCGCAGCAACTTATCTTGGTGCGACCCCGGAAGCATTTCGCCTGGGCCTCTGATTCTTTATGTACGGGAACTTCAATAGCCGAAAAAAAAACGGTCTTGTAGTGGCATCAGCCATGGTTTTTTTAACCCGGCCCAATCTCCGCTTCTTTTCATTCTCCCGGTGGGCTGTTTTGCCTTTTTCGGTCCGTCGGTATTTCTTCTGGGATCTCCGGTGGGATATTTTTTGAGCTTTGATCCGGCAGGCGGTGCCGCAATATACATGACCTCGGTAGCATTCTCGGCACATTACGAAACAAGTCTTGCAGTGCCGGCACTCGATTTCTATCAGCAGGACATCAGTTTGGCACATACCCCATCGCTTTCTTCTTGTAAGAGAACGAAAGCGATGGTATTCTTGAACATCTTTGTTGGCTTCCGTAGTCACTTACGGAACGTCGCTTAAAGGCCTGAAGCTGCTACTTCAGGCCTTTTCTTTTTTCCTCAAAGAAAAATTCAACGCACAGCAACGTATCATGACAAATTGTTCTATCGCAATATCTGTCCCTATTCAAGAAAGGGCGGGGTACGCAGGATAATTTTTATTTTTTTGCGGGGTATGGCGGGGTAGCGGGGTACCGCAGGGTATAAAACTCGCTACATAATTCGATCTTGCAACATAATTTCTGCTGAAATGACAGGTTAGCGGCCCTGTTCAATTGATTTAATAGACCAAAGTTTAAAGCGAAAAAACATTAAAACAACGGAAATTAAAACACTAACTGTCACCAAAACAATTTCATTTTCTGTTAAAAGATATAACAGATAGATATTAAGAAGGACTATAAAAACATACCCACCGCCTTTTTTCACATAGAAATGGGCAATGGGGAAAAATATGACGCTAAGGACCATTGCTAACCAAAATTTGTTCGGAGCAAACTTTCTGCATAAAAATACTATTAAGATGGGTGCGAGCAGCACGGACAAATTCAAAAATTGATTTATATAATTTTGCATAGCAAATGTCCGTTCAATTCACATCATCGTTGGCCCGCTAACAATTTAATAACGGGCGCAACGCTTTATCGCGTCCCGTTGATTTAGGGGTTATCTTTTCAGTTGTCTTTCAGTTCATTGATTTCTATTCATGTTTTCTTTTATAATCAGCCAAAAAGAATAAGGCCAAGAAACCGAAAAACATCCATATTATGAAACTGATAAAATAATATTTCAAATTAAAAAAAGGATCATTTGAGGTAAGCTCTTCTATAACTACAAATACTAACATCATTGTTATAACAGCACTGAATGTTACCCAAAAAACTGATCTATACGACCCAATTCTTTTATATTCTTTCAGCATTCTTTTTAAAGGAGGAAGAATAAAAGCAACCGGGTATGTGAAAGCAAGCAAAAGGTATCCTATACCATATGCTAAAAATCGAATTGTTATATCAATATAAATATCAAATAATTTTGTGATCATTTTTTTAAAAGATAACATAGTTTAGACTGCCCAATAGACGCATTATATTACGTCTATTTAACAGACGAAATTATATTATTGGCCTGTTCGGGCCAATAATATGCCTGAGATCCCTATTTATTGGTCTATGGAGGCCAATAATAATTTGACATTTATTAAAGAGTGTCGCACCAAGTGAACAAACGTTCACACACCTGCGTTTGAATCTTATTTTTGCTTTGGCGGTGGTTCTTTAGATATCGGTAATTATCGCGTCTCTATTATTATGTCAATGAATTAATTGAAAATTTTTCAATCCTCAAATGACGGAGAACACATTATGAGCTATTACCTTGAATGCAAAAGCCCTCCCTCGATTTCAAATAGCACCCAGACTTCTGACAAACCACGCTTGCTTGACCAAGTTCGCAACGTCATCCGGTGCAAGCACTATAGCATCCGGACGGAACACTCGTATCTGGATTGGATAAAACGCTACATACTGTTCCACAACAAAAAACATCCCCAAGATATGGACGAAGAACATATTAGTGCGTTTTTGTCTCATCTGGCGGTTATGAAAAAGGTGGCCAGTTCCACTCAGAACCAGGCACTTTGCGCGATTGTGTTCCTTTACCGGGAGGTCCTCAAAAAAGACCTTGGGGAATTTCAAAACTTAATACGGGCTAAAAAACCCGAAAAATTGCCGGTTGTCTTCACACAGGAAGAAACAAAACAGGTGCTGCTACAGTTGAATGGTGTCCATTGGCTTATGGGACAGCTGCTTTACGGTGCGGGATTGCGGGTAATGGAGTGCGTCCGTCTTCGAGTAAAGGACGTCGATTTTGGATACCGCCAGATAGTAGTGCGCGACGGAAAGGGCAAAGACCTGTATCGCGCAGTGACGCAGAGAAAAGATAGACAAAAAGCCAAGGTCGATAAGAATATTCCATGACAAGGGATATTGTTTTTGAACCTCAATATTTTTTAAATTGTAGTTCTCAGCGTCTCTGCGACTCTGCGCGAGTATGGATGTTTGGTTTTGCCTTTAAAAATAAAAACGGTATCGCGCGGAGACGCAGTGACGCGGAGAAAGGAAACAACGGAATAGTGTTATAAAAACATAACACCTTGAATCAAAAGTATGCCGGAGGCGGGAAGATGAATGAAAATGATATCGGAACAATTGTTGTTGAAAGTGCTATTTCCGTGCACCGGGCTCTCGGCCCTGGCCTTCTGGAGGCTGTGTATGAAGTTATCTTGGCGCGTGAACTGAAAGAGCGGAACCTGAGGATCGAACGTCAGGTATCGGTTCCGATTATATACAAAGAAATGAAGTTTGATGAAGGGTTTCGCGCAGATATTGTTGCCAATGGTAAGGTAATACTCTAATTGAAATCGGTAGAGAAGATAACAGCCGCTCATAGAAAGCAAGTACAGACATATTTGCGATTGACCGGGTGTAAACTTGGTTATTTGCTCAACTTCGGGGAAGCCCTTATGAGCACAGGGATTGTTCGTTGCGTCAATGGTCTTGAAGAATGATGTTTTCAGGGACTGATCGAGAATAGGCGTTTGCTTTCAAACGGCGAAGACAAAAAAGCCTGTATCGCGCGGAGACGCAGTGACGCAGAGAAAAGCTTGAAAAAAAGGGAAGCTACAGAGAGAATGTACTGTGATAATGGAATATTGGCTTTTAATTTAATAATCTAAAAAAGCAGTTCTCAGCGTCTCCGCGTCTCCGCGCGAGAATGGCTGTTTGGTTTTGCTTTTAAAATAAAAAAACGGTATCGTGCGGAGACGCAGTGACGCGGAGAAAGGCAAAAATAAAAAAGAGCAACTGATGAGAGAATATTATATGATAATGGGATATTGCTGTGAATAATTTGGTAATTTCTTAAAAGGTAGTTCTCTGCGCCCCTGCGGCTCCGCGCGAGAATAGCTGTTTGGTTTTGCTTTTAAAATAAAAAACGGTATCGCGTCCCGACGACGGGATAAACTGCGACGCTGAGGCGCAGAGAAAGACATAAAAAAACGGGACAACAGCAGAGAGCATATGGGATGATTTTGGTGTGTACAGTTCAAGTCCTGTTCTTTTGCGTCAAAGTAGTTCTCTGCGTCTCAGCGTCTCAGCGCGAGAATTGAAGTTGGTTTTGTTTTTAAGGAAAATACAGGGGAGGAGCGGCGGACATGACAACGGATCTAACAGAGAGACAAAAAAGCGTGCTGGAATATATAATATCCTTTCAGAAAACCCATCGGATGGCACCCACGGTACGCGAAATCGCCGCGCACTTGGGACTAAGCGCACCCGCGGGTATCCATCGTATTCTGAACATCCTCAAAGACAGAGGCTATGTTGTCGCGGAAGCCGGGAAAAAACGGTCCTGGCGATTCAGCAAAGAGGTCCCGGGACGCGGCATTCCCCTCATCGGCGCCATCGCCGCCGGAACACCTCTTGAAGCCGTTGAAAATTTGGAGGAAGAGCTTCCGGTCTCACCGTCACTCTTCGGCTGCGATACCTGTTTCGGGCTTCGTGTCAAAGGCGACTCCATGATCGATGCGCATATCATGGACGGAGATCTCGCCATCATTCACCCGCAGCAGTGGGTGGAGTCCGGTGAGATCGCCGCGGTTATGGTTCGGGATCTTATCTCCGAGGCTACCCTGAAGATCGTGCGCCGGACCCGCTCGACCCTGACCCTGGCGCCGGCAAATCCAGCCTATCCGCCCCTTGAGTTCAAGGGACCCCGGCGGGGAATGGTGTCGATTGTCAGCAGGTTTGTCGGTGTTGTCCGGAGGGTTTGAGGGGTATTCAGGCTCAGACAGACAGAAAAACAAAAGAATAAAATTAGCCACCGACCCACACAGACCCTCACAGACGACACCGAATAACTACGCTATGTGAAATGGTTTTTTTGACGTAAGAAAGTACGCTTTGATTGGATGGACCGAAAATCCTTTCTTTGCGTCTCTTTGCGAACTTGAGCCAAGCCGGCGGTGATATCACTTATTTTCATTGATAGCGTACTAATTTAATAGCATTGATCCTAAAGTTTCGAATGACCCATGCCGCCCCACAATGATTCCGGAATCGAGTACCGAAAAGGCGGCTTTCCATTTCAATTTGTCATGTCCGATAGGAATATGCTAAAAAGTCAGGCTTATTATGGACGGGGTGCGGGAGCCGCTTGAAATGCGACTGGCGGCGTTTCTTCGGGAAGGCCGAAATGCAAGACCAGGATGGAGAGCATGAAAAAAACGATTATTGTATCGATACTTGTGGTGATGGTTTGGGGGCTGAAAATGGATATGTGTTATTCCGGGGAAGAGGCCGGGAATCAATTCCCGGCACCGGATAAGATATGCGCGCTGACCTTTGATGACGGCCCGAGCGCGGATCCGGAACTGACCCCGCTGGTTTTGGACAAACTCGAATCCTACGAGGTGGTGGCGACGTTTTTCATGGTCGGAAAGAATATCAATGAAGGGACCAGGGATGTTGTTGAGCGTATCGTTTCCGGTGGGCATGAAATCGGAAATCATTCCTGGGACTATGATGACATGGCCGGGATGAACGCGGACGAGATCAGGAAATCCGTTGGTGATACAACCCGGGCTATTCAGAAATATGCGGGGGTGACCCCGGCATTTTTCCGTGCCCCGAATCTCTCCACGAGCAGCGTTATGTTCAGCACGATCGATATGCCGTTTGCGGCCGGTGTCGTAGGCGGTGACTGGCCCGGCGGGGGAGGGGATACGACCGATCGTATCATGGCGAAACTCCTGCCGGAGATAAAGGACGGCGTAATCATTCTCCTTCACGATGTTCAACCCAGACCGCATCCAACACCGGAAGCACTCGATACCCTGATTCCGCTGCTGAAAAAAGAGGGATATGCGTTCGTGACGTTGAGTGAGCTTTACGAAGCAAGGAGCGTGGAGCGGAGAGCGGGGAGCAAAGAGTAGAGGGCAGGGAGCTGAGAGCAGGGAGCGAGGAGCAGTAGGGGACGGAGGTCGGAGGCCGGAGATCAGAGGTCAGCCCCGCCGCTCCATCCATTTTGGACGGAGTGTGATCAGAAAATCTGACACCTTAAAAACAACAGCAAGTTCTCTCGCAAAGACGCAAAGAACGCAAAGGTTACAGAAATCTTTTTTGTTTTTCCTGGCGATCTTTGCGGCTTTGCGAGAGATATGGTCTTTTTACGAATGTGCCATAAACTACTAAGACGGATCGGAGTCAGATATGAGAGATCATAAATCATAAATCATAAATCATAAATCAGAGGTCGGCTTGCCGGGGCGTAGTTCGAAATAAGATTTGAGTGTGTCGATAAGAGCCCGGCTTCGCCTGAAGGTTACGCCGTGGCCACGCCTTGGCCACGCCTTGGCGTGGTTCTTAACTGTGTTTCGAACGTAGCCTGGAGATCGCAGAACAGGGAGTGAGTAATGGCTGAAAACGGCCTGAACATATTTCAGAAAAAGATACTCAAGGCTAAAACAACACGTACGAAACCGTTCATATGGTGGCGCCGCATAAGCCAGACCATTTTTCTCGGCATTTTGGGCCAATGGTCATTTTACGGCATCTTCAGATGCCCTTTTATCGTTCCCTATGTGAATTGTCAGAACTGTCCAGTTATCACATGTCACGGCAGGCTGTTCACGATGTTCTGGGGGTTCTGGCTGATGCTTCCCATTTCAGCTATTTTATTCGGAAGGGTGTTTTGCGGATGGGCATGCCCCGGCGGCCTTGTCAATCAGCTGTTTGGAATGCTGGCGCCGATCAAGTTGAGATTCAAAATTCTGGTCACCCCGATTGCGCCCTATTTCAAACACCTGGCACTGGCATTGGCACTGTATGTCTATTTTATTATGGGGCAGCCGAGGAGTGCCGTACCGATTGGCATCGGTAACTTTTTCGAATCCGTGTCGCTTACTTTCACGAACGCTGATTACTTATGGCTCGTAAGGACCTTTATCGTGCTCGGTATCATGGCTCTTGGCTTGATACTCGCAAATGCATGGTGCAGATATGCCTGTCCCGCGGGCGGTCTTCTGGAGATGTTTAAAAGTATCTCTGTGTTCAAGGTGTATCGAACGGACGCGTGCAATGCCTGCGACAGGTGCATTAAAAACTGTCATATGGGTACTTACCCGGCGGAGTCGAACTGCACAAACTGTCTCGATTGCGTGTCCGTATGTCCCCAGGATGCCATCAAGATCGGACGAAAGTGAGTTATTCGTAGATATAGTAAATGCTCCTGGAAGGATTCGTATCTATTTTGACATTGCTTCTATTGAGGATCACCTTCATTGTTTCGAGCATCTTCAGATTCAGTGTGATCTCGGGGGTTCGTTCGTATTCCGCCAGCATCTCCTCGAATGCCTTCACGCTTCCCTCCGCACGGTTCAAGGTCTCTTTCGAATAGGCCTCCGCATTTGAAATGAGCGATTTCGCATCCGCCCTCGCTTTTGGAATGATGGCATTGGCATAGCCCTCGGCGTCTTTGATGATTTCCTGTTTTTTCACCCTGGCGTTGGAGACCGAATTGAACGCATCGGATACACTTTCAGGTGGGGCGATATCGGTGAATTCAACCGAGATAATCCTGATCCCCAACTCCATCTCATCCGATATTTTCTGGAGTTTTTCCTTCAAAACCAGCCGTAACAGGGATTTCCCGGTTGTCATGACATCGTCCACCGTCATGCTGGTCAATTCTCTGCTTAAGCACAGTTGTCCGGTGGATTGCAGCGCCTCTTTCACATCAACGCATTTATAAATGTAGTTAAACAAGTTTTTAATGTCATAGCTGATGAGGGCATTGACGGAGATCAGGTTTTCGTCCCCGGTCAATCTCTCGAAGTTTTTGTCCCGCTCCCTGTTGATGGAAACGGTCTGAACCTTACTGGTATAAACCTTGATCGTTTTTTCCACCGGCCAGGGAAACGAAAAGTGGACACCTGAGCGGGAGACTTCCTTCGCCACCTCACCTAACCTGATCACCAGGGCTTTCTGGCCGTTTTCCAGGGAGTAGGTGCCGCTCGTCAGGTAGAAAGCGAGCAGCAGGATTACTGCCGCCGCGGTGAATATTTGTCTGTTATTTTTTGTTTTCACCAGCTACCCCTGACATAAACGTCTCGAGAATGGGAGACTTTTCATCGAGAACAACCACCGTCTTTTCATTGAATATTTTCTCATAGGTCTCCAGGGAACGGATAAAATTGTAAAATTCCCTGTTCTTCTGATACGACTCACCGTAGATTTTCATCGCCTGGGCGTCTGCCTGCCCTTTTATGACGGTTGCCTTTTTCTTTGCTTCCGCAAGAAGGATACGTGAAGAGCTGTCCGCTTCGGCCCTTATCTGCTGTGCTTTTTCTTCGCCTTCGGCGATGTATTTTTTTGCGATGCGGTTTCGCTCCGCCCGCATTCGTTCGAAAACCGAAAACCTGTTGTCGGTGGGAAGCATGATACGTTTGACAAAAACCTTTTTGATATCGACGCCCAGCTCCATGCTGTCGTCACTCAACAACCGGGTCAGATCTTCATTCATCTTTTCAAATTTGATTTTCTCCGGATCGACATTCACAAGCGCAGAAAGCTCGATGTGCCCGAGGAGCAGCCCGAGGTGGGAGGAGAGGAGTTCCGTCAGCCTCAGTTCCAACCCGTCTAAATTCCGCAAGGTTTTGATAAAAGAGACGGGGTCTGAAATTACATAGCATATGGCCGCTTCCATGATCAGGTTTTTCTTGTCCGCTGTAAGATATTCCGAAGGGACGGGGACAAGGATATTCTGACGTGCCCCTACCCTGATCACATCATTGACGGGGTAGGGGAACCTGAGGTAGATGCCCGGTTCTTCGATGACTCTCACGATCCTGCCAAAATTTCTCAGGACAGCCGTTTCACCATGATTCACGATCAGGGTGCAGGAGAGAGAAAACGATACAATTATTGCGGCGAAGACCGTGATATAGATATATTTCTTTCCCATCGCTTACCTTCTGCTCTTTTTTTCTTCGTTTTTAACAAATCTGCGTTCCGCTTCTGAAGGCAGGATATACAGGACCTTATCCCCCAGGAGTTTTTCCGTGGTTTCCCGCCAGATCCTGGTTTTTTGAACGGCCTCATATTTCGAAAAATTCTGTTGCCGCAACATGAAGCTCTCCGTTTCGCCTTGTGCGTCATTCAATTTTTCTTCCGCATATGCCTTCGAGTCCAGAACGATAGCGGTTGATTCTCCGCGTGACCTCGGAATCAGGTCGTTGGCGTATGCACTTGCCTGATGAATGATTTCATCCATTTTTTCTCTTGCCGAGGAGATGCTGCGATATTGAGGAATGACTTCAACGGGCGGGTGGGCTTCCTGCAGGTTGACCCGCAGTATGTCGACCCCCATCGAGAGATTGTGCGCCGTCCGATCCATGCGTGAGAGCAGCGACGCCTGCACTTCCACCCTTTTGGACGACAGCAGGTCATCGAGGTTGTACCGGGCGCAAATCGAGTGTATTTCATATACAAAGAGGTTGCGAAGGGTCTCGTGGGCGTTCTCGATGTTCAGGGCATACTGCACGGGGTCCGCAATTTTATAGTAGCAGAGAAAATTGACATCGATCAGGTTTTCGTCCCCGGCAATGGCCAGTGCCTCTTCCGGTATCTTTGTATATTTACCCTCATTATGCATATTCTCCCAGAAATACATATCCGGTTCTTTTCCCTTGTAGTCCATATCCGTCCTGAACCCGCTTTCGAGACGAATTATCAATGATGTATCCACCATCAGGGCGTTTCCAACCGGCTGGGGCAGATGGTAATGAAGGCCGGGCCCGATTTTTTCAATGACCTCGCCAAAAAGCAGTTTCAGCCCTGTCTGATACGAGCGGACCACATAAAAACCCGTGCCGAAATAGAGGGCCAATATCAGAAAAATATTAAAAAATACCCAGGCCCTCATTTTGTTTATTACAAGACCGGGGAGCAGCAGGAATTTCAAATTCAGATTTTCGATAATTCGGCGGCATCGTTCCTTTATGTCGCGAAGCCTGCCACGAACATCCGTGTGGAGTTTGTTCGCTATCCTGGAAAGCAGTTGGAATTTTATGCCGAATGTTTTTAAGGATTTGCAGAAAAGTTTGATGCCGATGTTCAGGACCATGATGCCGATGAGAAAGGTAATCACTCTCTCGATATGAATACCGAAATACCCCAGCAGCAGGGTTACCCAGACACTCACGGAAGAGAGGAAATCGGAAAAGGTATGATCCCCCTCCGCGGAAAAAGCGTCGGATCGATATTTCCGGCCCGTGCGTTTCTTGAATTCGGACATCTTCAAGGTAATAAGCAGTACGAGGGAAATACCGGCGAATGCGATTACGAGAGGAATGCCGGAGGTGAGCATGAATTTATCCGGCGTATTTCCCCACACATACCGGAACATTTCAAAACTGCCAAAAATCAGGAGCACCGAAATCAGGAAAGCGACGAGCGCTTCCGCATGTCTCGCGCGTTTGCTGCCCTGGAAGGTATACTTTACAAGAATAGAGAGCAGGACAACCAGACTCACGGCAAAATCGGCGCCCGAATGGAGGGCGTCCGCCACAAGCACCGCGTTTCCGGTAATTATGGAAAGGACATATTTGAGGAGCGCCAGAAAAACATCCGCCCCCATGGCGATAAACGACGCCCTGATCAGGGCTTTTACACGTAGTGAGTCGGATGGTTCAAGCGTTTTATGTTCTGTTTCTTCACTCATGGTTGCCAAATAATTCCCGGGTAAGAAGTGGCTTATGTGACGTTGAACCATAAAAAATAGATGAACCCGCGTCAACCCACAAGATAAAACAGAAACATTGCTAAAATGTAATATTGTCCCAATTCATTTCGGCCATTGATTCGACTTTATTCCGTCAATCCGATCATGGATGATGGATACCACCATCTGTGTCTCACGCAGCAGGAGAACCGATCCGTAAACAAGTCCGCAGACAGCCGAAAACCCCAGGACCAGAACAAAGCCGAGAAAAATCAGACCGATAGCGGTTTGGGTGACGGTTGTCAGGATTGCCCCCAACAGAGAGGCAAGCGTGACGAGGGCAAACGATGCCAGGGACCAGTAAAAGCTTCTCAGAGATCTGACGAGCAGAAGCGCCCTGGTTTCACTGATGGTCAGTTCATTTACCAGCCATTCGGCTTCCGCGGGGCCGGTCCCGGCGTCATTTTCGATTTTCACTGTCAGTTCCCTGGCCCTGTCGATGGCCCGGGCAAACCGGTTGCTGGTACTCATGGCCAGTATGGCACAGGCGTTGGTGAGGACGGCCGGCGCCACGATGAAGGTGAGCATTACAAAGGGATTTGCCTGCAATCCCCCGGTGGAAGCGTTTACGGCGCCGGCGATATCAATCGGTGTCATTGTATCATCTCATCGTTTTGGGTCTAAAATGCGTATTTCCGGGTCAATTTCATGAATTATCCATCAGACCAGTGGGTTGAGTCAATATAATAAAAGAAGCGGCGCTCTAAACAGATTATTTTTGACCCTTTGGGTTCAAAATGTTAAACAACAAGAACATATATGCCCTGATGTTGGATCCGGGCCGAAAGATTATTTTTGTTCCGAAATTTTCAGCTTTAAAACAACTCTTGCACCTTATGAATTCAGTTTCCGGGAGGTAATATCATGAGAAGATGTACCTGTTTAAGTTTGCTTCTGCTTGCGGCTCTGGTTGTCATGTCCGGTTGTGGATACAACACCATGCAGCAGAATGAAGAGGCGGTCATGAAGGCGTGGGGAGATGTCGAAACGACGCTTCAGCGCCGGGCTGATCTCATCCCAAACCTGGTTGAAGTGGTAAAGGGGTATGCCTCCCATGAAAAAGAGACACTCCAGGCGGTGATAGACGCCAGGTCGAAGGCCACGAGTGTGAACCTGACCGCCAAAGATTTGGGGAACCCCCAGGCCATGCAACGTCTTCAGGAAGCCCAGGGGCAGCTCTCCTCAGCCCTTTCCCGGCTCATGGTGGTGGTGGAGCGGTATCCGGAACTGAAGGCAAACCAGAACTTCATGGATCTGCAAAACCAGCTGGAGGGTACTGAAAACCGGATTACCGTTGCCCGACAGCGTTACAATACGGCAGTGGAAAAGTATAATTTCTCCATCCGGAAGTTTCCCAACAGTCTTACCAATAGTCTGCTGCTGCATCTTGACAGAAAAGAGTATTTCAAGGCGGACGCCGGGGCCACGGTGGCGCCTAAGGTGGATTTCGGGGACTAACCAAGGGGCGATAAAATTCGATGGATGATGGACGAGGGAAGAGGGACGATACTGACCGATGGACGAAGGAAGAGGGACGATGGACGCAAAGAATACAGACAGAATAAAAACTGTCGGAGATTTGAAAGTCTATCGTAAGGCTTTCGACGCCGCGATGGAAATTTTCGAGCTTACCAAAAGCTTTCCTAAAGAGGAGACCTATTCCTTAACGGATCAAATCAGGAGAGCATTACGATCAGCTTGTACTAATTTATCAGAGGGGTGGCGAAAACGTCGCTATAAAGCAGTTTTTCTCAATAAGTTGACTGATTCCGGGCAGGAGGCAGCTGAAACCCAAACGTGGTTGGAATTTTCCTTTCACTGTAAATACATCGATGAAGTGACGTTTCGAAGACTTGATGATATTTATGAACATATATTTGCGATGTTGAATGTAATGGAGAAGAAGGCAGATTCGTTTTGTCGTCCATCGTCCTAGCGAAGCGGTCTTCCATCTTCCATCGGGTTTATACCAGGACTAACTATGAAATTGTTTAAAGCGATTTATAAAACCTTTTTTTTCGTAATGATGGCAGGTGCTTTTTCAGCGTCGTCTCTTTCCGCACTGGAGGTGCCGGCGCTCAAAGGTCGGGTGAATGACTACGCCGGGATGTTGAGCAATGCCGCCGAGCGCCAATTGGAGACGGTCCTGGCAGAGCTTGAACGGACCGATTCAACCCAGATTGTGGTTCTGACAATCCCTTCTCTGAAAGGTGACAGCCTGGAGGATTTCTCCATCCGAGTGGCGGAGCAGTGGAAGATCGGTCAGGCGAACAACGACAACGGCGCGATTCTGCTCATCTCAAAGCAGGACCGGAAAATCCGGATCGAAGTGGGGTATGGCCTGGAAGGCAAGCTCACGGATCTGATGTCCGGCCGGATTATCCGGAATGTTATAACGCCCAACTTCAAGTCGAGTAATTTCGATGTGGGTATTGTACAGGGGGTATCGGCCATGATCGGGACGGTCAAAGGGGTTTATACGGCCGAATCGAAGCCTGTCCGATCCTCCCGGAAAACCTCGTCTCCCGGTGTGTTCGGCTTTTTTGCCCTTCTTTTTATTCTCAATATGCTCGGGAGGATAAGCCGCCCCCTTGGCGCGGTGGGGGGAGGGATCATTGCGCCGATTTTAGGGGCGTTACTGTTCGGTTTTGGCATCGTCGGCATCCTGATTATGATTCCCGTGGGGCTCTTGCTGGGATCTTTTCTGGGGGTATTCGGTGGCGTGCTGAACAACAGTCACTCCCGCCATAGAACTTCGCGTGGCGGTGGATTCTGGATGGGCGGTGGCGGCATCGGCGGCGGTGGATTCGGCGGCTTTTCCGGTGGCGGCGGTGGATTTGGCGGCGGTGGTGCTTCCGGGGGATGGTAGAAGGAACGGCGACGAAAGATACACGCTTTTGCGTGTATGTTTCTGAGAAAGCGCCTAAGCCGTATACCGTTTGCCGTATGCCATACGCCGTATACCGTTTGCCGTATGCCATACGCCGTGTGCCGTGTGCCGTAATCCCGGCGAAGCGGTTTTCCACCTTCCATCGGTTTTTAACCGGGAATCAGGAGAATGATAATGCGTTCATTAGCAAAAAAATTACTTTCCGATGCTGAAAAGAAACAAGTGGAGGCTGCTGTCGCGGCAGCCGAGAAGAATACTTCCGGTGAAATCGTTGCCATGATCGTTCCCGCCAGCTATGAATATCCCATGGCAAATGTGATTGGCGCAGCGACATTTGCTTTGCCCGTATCCGTCATCCTTACCGTCGTCATCGGTGGCCTGCTTTGGATCGGCACTCGGGATATGTGGCTGTTTATGGGTATTTTTGCTGTCGTTTTTGCCGGGTTCCATTTTCTGCTGAAGCATCTGCCGTGGCTCAAGCGACGGTTCATTTCAAAACGGGAGATCGAAGAAGAGGTGCAGGAGGCGGCGGTGACCGCTTTTTACCAGAATGGTCTTTTTCGCACCCGGGATGAGACCGGCGTGCTGATATTTATCTCCGTATTCGAGCGCAAGGTATGGATGCTGGCGGATCGGGGCATTAATGAAAAGGTCTCCCGGAATAACTGGGGCGAAATCGTCGATATGATTACAGCCGGCATTCGGGAAAAACGACCGGCGCAGGCCATCTGCGATGCGGTGAAAACCGTTGGAGATACGTTGGCCCGGCACTTTCCTGTCAAACCGGATGATACGAATGAGCTGAAAAACCTGATTATTCAATAAGTCTGTTTCAAATGCTGAGTCAAATCGGTAAAGATTCCCAGCCGGCTATTTGCTTGGCTGTATATTCGTACCCCATGGCGATGATTTCATCCGCGTTTTTGTATGCAGTCAACGGAAAATGGGAGACAGGCGGTTCGAGATAATAATCCGCCGCGGCGATGATTCTTCCCCGTTGCGCAAGACCGCCGATGTGGCTGGAGTGTATCAGGATATCTTTCAGGTTCGGAAGTTTGGCGGGATTTGAGCTGAAATTAGATTTGAGAACATTCCATTTTGTAAGCGAAGAGATATCATTCGAAACTGTCAGATCCTTTTTTGCATCCACATCTATGGCGATTATGGCGCCGTTGCCCCGGCGCAGTTCCAATATTGTCCCCAATCGCTTTCGCATCGCCTGGACCGGTACATTTTCGAGAGCGGAACCGTCTACCAGTAACTGTCCTGAATAGATCACGGGCGGCAGAAGTCCGGCAGGCGAGTTGCTGGCCAGGATGGCCTGCCAGAGAGGTCCTGAATCCAATACGGCTGTATCGGCTTTGCTCAGATTACAGGCCGCCGCAAAGTAAGAGAGCCACAGGGACTGGACCTGGGTATTGTCAAAAGTTTCCAGAAGGGCTTTTTTGAAATTTTTACCGGACAGAATGGATACGATCGGCAGATCGAGCGCCATTGCCCCCTTTGCAAAGCGAAGAATTTCGCGATGAATATGTCCGAGAGGAATTCCAAAGGCATAGCATGCCCCGATTAATGCCCCCATGCTGTTGCCGCCCAGAAGATCGACCGGGATATCCGCCTCCTCAAGGGCGCGCAGTGCACCGATGTGGGCAAATCCCCGTGCGCCGCCACCGCCTAAAACAACGCCTACCGCCTTGCTTGTCAGAAAGCGGGCAATACGTCTGTAATCCGACGGGTTGTCCAGAGTCGCCGGATACACGCGTTCCACATCCCTCTTTTCCCGCCACTTCTGTCTATCGTCGCAAACCCGGTTTTTTTTTTCATGAAGGATGATCAGATGTTTTCTCATCAACTTGAAACCCGGCTCTTCCGCGAAGTGTTTTTCAACCGGCGAAATCTCTTTTGATGCCCCTGCCCTGGAAACAAATAGAATCTGATCGGCATGCTGATAACTTTTAAGCTTTTTATAAGAAAAAACCGCTCCGGTCTGATAGACAAGAAAGAGGTTGTTTGTTTCCAGGTCATCAAAATTTAATCCGTCTTTCGATACGGCCGTATCCAGGAAAATGTGTTCGGCCGGTCCCATGAAAGAGAATGCTTTTGTCAGATTTTGAGAGACTTTAGATACATTGATGTCTTCGGAGAGGGGGACCACAAGAAATGAATGCGCCCGCTTTTGTCTCTTGGCCCTGGCGTGATGGCGCATATGATTGTAAATGGCGTGGGAAAAAGCCCTGTTCATCTCCACGGGGTATTTTTTTAAAAGGTTTTCAAACTCCTTTTGCGACAGTACGCCAAGGACCGATTTCCTGAGAGCCGTGATGTCAGCCGTCCTGGGCTGGTGAAGTATAACGCCCATTTCACCCACACATTCGCCGGGCAGAATTTCATTGTAAAGAAGCGTATTCCCGTCTTTGCCCTGCCTTGAAACTCTCAGTCTGCCTGAGATCAGCACAAACATCGAGTCTATAAGCTCTCCCTCGGTGACGATCTTGGCCCCGCCGTCGATTTCCTGAATCTCCAGACGATCGGCCAGATCCCCCAAAACAGGCTCGGAGAGAAACCCGAATTCAGTGCTCGCCTTCAACAGCTCCAATATCTGTTTATTCCCAATGGCCATGGGCATTACTTGAAATTATTTCAAATTTTATTTTTTTTTATGATATAATAGACATAACATAATCACTGACGAAATTTCAATTTTATGAGCCAACTTCAAAGCGATCGGAACCACTAACTTAAAATCGGCTCGGATATAAAGATTATCACCACAACTGCTCGATTGTGATCGAAGACCTGCTGACGAGCGAACAATAAATAAAATCACTGATTGTTGACGACAGCTTGCCAATGAAGCTTCCCATTTTCGGAGTTCTTGTACTGTCCGGTTTTCTCATATGGATGATTTTTCATTATGATTTTTCCGAGGCCGGCAAGGCGTTTTCGAGTGTCGACTGGTGGCTGATCTGTTTATCTTTTACCTTTAATATCGGCCTTCTATATTTCAGAGTGTTTAAATGGGCGCTTATCCTGAAACCCATGAATCGAAGAATTGCCGCTTACAATATATGCCTGGCGACATTTACAGCTTACTGCTTCAATATGATTATTCCCGCAAAGGCCGGGGGGCTGATTCAGGCCTGGATTATCGGCAGGAAGGAGAAACTAAGCATCAGTTCGGCACTGGCTTCAGTTGCACTGGTCAGACTCCTGGACGGTATCACACTGGTTTTTCTAGGACTTTTGATGATTTCATGGCTTAAGGTCCCTTCCACAGGCGATGTGTACTTCAGATCTTTTTTCCATTCAGCGGCCCTGGCGGGAAGCTTTCTTTTGTTCATGATTGTTCTCTTCTTTTTTTTCATGCGAAAAGATTCGGCAATAAACAGATTCATACGGACGCTGTTACGGTTTATCCCGACCCGCTTTAAAGAGAAAGCAGAACAGGCTGTAATGCTGTTCCGTGATGGGCTGGCATGTCTTGAATCCCCCTGGTATCTTTTGGCGGGGGCCCTGTTAAGCCTCATCTTCTGGCTGTTATGCGGGATAAGCATATGGATCGTACTCAAGGCATTCGGGATTGCGTTTCCGGGAATCAGAGTGCCTTATCTCATTTTGCTGGCACAGGTGTTTTCCATGACGATTCCGTCATTTGCAAATGCCGGTCCCTATCATGCAGTGACGGTAGCGGTCCTTTCAATGTTCGGCGTGCCGGAGCAGGCTGCACTGTACTCGGCCATTGTGATGCACGCCGTGATGCTGAGTTCGAATACGCTTCCAGGGGTAATCTATATGTGTGTGGACAAGACAAAAGTCACAATTATGTTCAAAGAGGCAATGGGTGCAAAAAACGGGTTCAAATAAAATCTATCCGATGTCGCTGGTCCAGGAGGGCATCTGGCTGTCCCAGGTCGCACACGGCTCTGTTCCGCTTTTCAATATCGGGGGATTTTTAAAAATCAACGGCCCGATAGAACCCGATATTTTTATTGAAGCTTACCGCCAGGCTGTTCTTCAGAATGACGCCTTCAGAATCACTCTGCACCGAAGTGGCACAATACCCGGAGTCGTTTTTTCGAATACCGCGGATGAACTGGCGTTCCTGGATTATTCCAAAGTCGAGAATCCCGATCAAAAGGCCATGGCCTGGTGGGAGAAAAACTTCCGGAAACCTTTTGAGCTTTATGACAGGCTGATGTCCAGGTACTATTTGCTGAAGGTCTCCTCCACGCTCTATTATTGTCTCGTGTGCCGACATCATCTGACAATGGACGGGTACTCTTTTTCCCTGCTCGGCAGGTGTCTTGCCGAGAATTATAATGCGCTGATCGGCGGCGGAAATGAATTCGAGGCAAAGCCTTCCTACATTGATTTCATTATCAGTGACGAGGAATACAGGCACTCTGTCGAGTATGAGCAGGCGAAGGCATACTGGAAGAATAAATATGCGACACTGCCCCCGCCGATCATACCCCGGCGGTACGCATCGAGATTCAATACTGTCGCAACACCCAGTTCGTTCTCCTATATATGGCTGGAACGCGACTTTTACAACACGCTGACCAGATTCACGAAAAACCGTCAGGCGAATGTTTTTTTTCTCATGGTCGCGGTCCTGTATACATACTTTTCAAGAATATCCGATGCCCGGGAATTCGTTTTCTCCCTGCCGCTTCTGAACCGGCCGACACGCAGCTTCATGAAGACGCTGGGTCCTTTTGTCAATGTAATTCCTGTTCGTATTTCTTTCGGGCTGGATATCGATATCGGGACGTTTTTCGAACTCATCAAAAAAGAGTTGACGGAAAGCAGGCCTTTTCACCGGTTTCCCCTGAGTGAAATAAACCGGATATCCGGGATCCAGAAAAGCGGCCGGGGGCAGATTTTCGATATCGGCCTTTCCTATGAAAGGTTCAGTTATGATGCCCATTTTGACGGAACACCCTTTGATGTCTGCACCATGCACAACGGGTATGATCAAACCCCTCTGACACTGGCGATCAAGGAATACCAGAAAGATCAGGACGTGAAACTGGAATTCTATTACAACCTGAGGGCCTACAAACCGGACGAAATATACTATTTGATGCAGCGGGTGAAGCATTTGCTTGAAAAGATCATCGAAACCCCCGGCATGGCCCTGGGGCGCCTGCCGCTCATACCCGATGAAGAGCTGAAAAAGCTTCTGCTGGAATTCAATCGGAAACCCGACGGGCCCGATGCTCATTCGATTGAACCCATCGAGGAAAGGCTTGCATCTGCTGCCAGACAGTATTGCGAAAAAACAGCCCTTCTTTTCGGTACCCAAAAGATGACCTATTCCATGCTTCATGACAGGGCCGCTCGGGTGGGTTCTTTCCTCAAGGCCATATTGAAGGGGCCGGAACCGTTTGTCGGCATCTATATGCATCGCTCGGTGGAAATGGTTGTCGCGGTTCTTTCCGTCCTGAAGGCGGGGGCGGTATATATTCCCCTGGATCCGTCCTACCCCGAAGACAGAATATCCTTTATGCTGAAAGATTCGGGGGCATCCGTTATCCTGACGCAAAAAGAGCTGGTTCCCAATCTCTCGGCTGACCAGGGCCGGAGAGTCGTCGCCATGGATGATTTCCTCTATGAAGCAGTCGAGCCTCTCCCCCATGCGACTCAAGTACCCCGGGATAACCTGGCCTATATTATCTACACATCGGGGACGACCGGCCGGCCCAAGGGAGTGATGTGCTCCCGCCGTGGGATGTCCAATCTTGTGGCGGCTCAAATCAGGATCTTTGGTATCGACGCTTCCAGCCGAATCCTTCAATTTGCGTCACTCTCTTTTGACGCCTCGGTGTCGGAGATATTTACAGCACTGTCCGCCGGCGCCACCCTGGTCATGGCTGAAAGAAACGCGCTGATGCCCGGTTCCCGCTGCTGGACACTCTGGAGCGGCAGAAAATTACCCATGTCACCCTGCCGCCCTCCGCACTGGCGGTGATGGAAGCGCGTGCCCTGCCTGACCTCGAAACGCTGGTGACCGCGGGAGAAGCCTGCCCTTCAAGGCTATACCGGAAATGGGGAAAAGGCCGGCGTTTTATCAATGCTTACGGACCGACCGAAGCCTCTGTCTGCGCATCTGCCTGGATCTGTAGTCAGGAGAGTGGGGAGCATCTGCCCATTGGGAACCCCATCGACAACACGAGCCTTTACGTCCTGAATGAAGATCTCGAGCCCGTTCCGATAGGCGAGCCCGGCCAACTGTATATCGCTGGGGCGGGGCTGGCCAGAGGATATTTGAACCGGCCCGATCTCGACAGGAAAAAATTCATTGAAAATCCCTTCAGTGATCTGGAGGGGCATGAACGCCTCTACCGGACAGGTGATGTGGTTCGTTTTATACCCGATTCAACCCTGGAGTTCGTTGGAAGGGAGGACAGCCAGGTCAAGGTAAGGGGATATCGGATAGAACTTCAGGAGATCATATCGGTTCTGACACAGCACCCGGGAGTCCTGGAGGCTGCCGTGATCGTAAAAGAGACCCCTTTGGGCGACAAGTATCTCGTAGCGTTTTTTTCAAGCATTGGTCATTCTGTTGATGACGGACTGCCCGCGGAGCTCAAACAGTATGTTCGGCAAAAGCTGCCGGGTTATATGATTCCGTCACACTTTGTTCATCAGAACTCGTTGCCCCATACGCCCAACGGTAAAATTGACGGGAATGTTCTTGGTGCCCTTAAAATAGAAGCGCAATCCATCACCACCGGTCGACGGCAGCCGGTTACCGAACTTCAACGTGCACTTATAACGCTTTTATGCAGCATCATGGATTCAGGCAGTCAGTCCATAGGGATCAATGATGACCTGTTTGACACCGGCATGGATTCACTCACGGCAATAAGATTTTTAAGCGCTGTTGAAAAAGTGTTCGGCCGGCGGATTCCATTTTCAGAACTCGTGAACAACAGCACCGTGTACGACCTGGCTGAGTTGATATCGATCCGGGGGGGAGAGGAGGCCGCCGGTGAGAGTGTCCTCGTGCCCATCCGAACGAATGGGGCAGTCCCTCCGTTTTTCTGTATTACGGCCGGGTATGGGGACCTGGTGAAACTCAGGAAGCTTTCGGATTATCTCGGGCGGGACCAGCCTTTCTTCATGCTTCAACCCCCCGACACGAATGGAGTTCAAATCAGTGCAAGGGAACTCTCTTTCCGGTATGCCGAAGAGATTCGGCGCCAATTCCCGACGGGTCCGTATCGAATCGGCGGGTACAGTGCCGGCGGGTTATTGGCCTATGCAACTGCCCGGCAGCTTTCCGATTGCGGGAGTAAAGTCGAGCTGCTGGCCATGATCGGCGCCCCGAGACGCTACTCGCGGCCATTCCGGTTTATCAATAATAAAATAGGCGCGTTCATCGCAAGATTCCTGCCTGATTATGGAAGAATCTCCTCGGACATGCTGAAAATACTTTTTGCGCTTTTCAAGGACCGGGGGCTTCAATGTCATCTCAGTTCTCTAAGGGGATATTATCCCAGCGGTTATACGGGCATGATTGACTATTTCCAGGGGAAACGGGCATTGTCCAGATTTCTCGGGACGCACCGCACGTGGATGAAAACCGCAGAGGGGGAATTCAAGCTTCATATGGTTGCCGGTAACCATGACAGTTTCATGAAGGAGCCTTACGTGGCGGATCTGGCTAAATTACTGCGTCAACGACTTCATGCGCCTGAAAAAGAAAGTGGTGTATCGTGAAGATAGCAATTGCCTCTCTGGGCTCTTGCGGGGATGTGTATCCTTCCATCGCACTGGGGCAGGGTTTCAGGAATGTCGGACTTGAGACCAACATTATCGCACATAAAATGTTCGAGCCGGTTGTCCGCCGGCAGGGCCTTCTTTTCTCTCCCGTCAATGCATTGTACAGACAATCGCTCGCCATTCATCCGAACAGTATCTACCCTGCAAAAGCACTTGATACGTTTCGGCTTTTAACCTTGAAAAAGAGACGGGTCGCGCCGATCATGGACAGCATTGTCAACGATCTCGAACATGCCATCCGGGATGCGGATCTGGTCCTTTACAATATGCTCAGCCTGCCGGTGCATTATCTCGCAAAACAGATCGGCATCAAAGCCTATCCGATCTGTCTGCAGCCGCTGGGAAGAACAAATGAATTTCCAATCCCGATTATTTTTTCGCATCTTAAAGTCCCCTGCGCGTTCTATTCTCTTACATACCGTGTCGCTGAAAAATGTATGGCGTATTTCCTGAGCAGCACCAGACAGTTTAAAAAGAAGATCTTCTGCAGGGATTGTTTTGACGAAATTTACAGCCGCCACATTCCGGTGTTGCATGGTTTCAGTCGCCATATTGTCCCCCGGCCGACAGACTGGGGAGAGAACATGCATATCACGGGATACTGGTTCCATGACCCGGGGGGGGAGTGGGTCCCGCCGGATGATTTGAAGGATTTTATTGATGAGGGGCCGGCGCCGGTATGTGTCGGTTTCGGATCGATGAATGACCTTGATATCAAAACTGTCATTGAAACCGTAGTCAAAGGCGTTCTGGATGCCGGCCAACGGGTGATCCTGCTGACCGGCTGGAGCGGACTGGAGAGCCAATTCCGGCCGTCATCCAATCTTTACCCGGCAAAAGATATTCCCCACTCCTGGCTTTTTCAAAGGGTCTCCGCCGTTATCCACCACGGAGGCGCGGGGGACCGTGGGGGCAGCCCTCAGGGCAGGTGTTCCATCGATTGTGATTCCATTTTTCTTTGATCAGCGCTTCTGGGCAAAACAGCTTGTAAAACAAGGGGTCGGTTTGCCTCCGATACCCAAAAAGCACCTGAAGCGGCAGAGGATAACTTTCGCGGTTCGCAATGTCTTGGGAAATGGCGTATTTCGCGAAAGACTGAAGCGCCTGCGCGATCAGGTGAACAGCGAGAATGGCGTGAAAAATGCGGTCACACTGATTTTGAACGGTTTATGACTTGTTCATCGAGATCACGACAATCCCCAGTCTCTGCTCCGTCTCGACCCTTCGATGTGCTTCCGCGGCCTGTGTCATCGGGTATATTTTGTCGATGGTGGCAGAAACTGTGCTTTTCTCGACCATCTCCTTTAGATCAAGCAGTTCCGCCTCCGTTTCACCGGCCAGGGCGAAAATGGACTTCTTATCGCTGAACCATGATGTCAGGAGAGACCTCGCCATGTCGGACAGCCGCGGGTTCGATATCAGGTAGCGTCCTCCGGGGGTGAGCATTTTAACGAATTTTGTATAGGAACTCCCTGCCACTATATTAAAAATCACATCGTAGGTCAGACCGCTCTGTGTAATGTCCGCACGGGTGTAGTCCAAAAAATGATCCGCGCCGATCCGGCGCAGCATTGCCTCTTTGATACCGCTGTCGACGGCTGTTACCTCGCCGCCCATTGCCTTTGCGATTTGTACACCGAACGTGCCGATGCTGCCGCCGGCGCCGTTTATCAGTATTCTCTCCCCTTTTTGAATATCGGCTTTTCTCAAGAAATGAAGTGCGTTCAGTCCGCCCAGCGGTACCGCCGCCGCCTCTTCGAATGTTGTGCCGCGTGGTTTCGGTACAATCGTATTGTCGGCCGGGAGGCTGACGTATTCGCCGTATGCGCCCAACCGGAGTCCTGTGCAGCCGAAAACGGAATCCCCTTTCCTGAACCTGGAAACGCTTCCGCCAACGGATACTACCTCTCCCGAAAAATACCCCCCCAGTATCCGTCTCCTTGGTTTCCATATGCCCCATCCAATTCGAAGGGGCAGCCAAAACCATTTCACCGGAAAATGAAAGCGTCGGAATTCACAGTCTCCCTTGGTTGCCTCCGCGGCGCGAACCTTTATCAGGACGTCGTTCGTACCCGGCACAGGTTTTTTTACTTCTTCAAGCCGAAGAACATCCGCCGGTCCATATTCTTTATAGACAATCGCTTTCATTGTTTCGGTTTTTTTCTGATGACTACAGACAAAGGGCCTTAACGGTGTTTTATGTTACGCATACATTTTAGACGGGAGGCTACGAGGAGTCTTGCGGATACAATATGGCCGTCAGTTTTTACCCAGGTCATACTTGACACAGAACTGGTCGTCATTGGAATAGACGTAGTACCCTTCCCATTCTCCGTCATCATTTATGATGACCGATTCGATTTTACCGCCTACACTCATCGACTCGGCCTGCTTGCCCATCGCAGCTTCCGGGACTTTATTTTTTCGAACATAGTCTGTCCAGCGCTGCTTTTCAGCCTTATCGATCCGGAGTTTCGCATTGGTTGCTTTCCGGAGTGCGGTCACAAAGTCGAAGTAATAAACTGAATATATCCGAGGACTATTCACGGCTTGTACTCCTTCAATGGCAAGCGGCGAACGCTATCGATAGAAAATGAACCGGCAAACGACGGTTTCCGTTGTTGCGGGTCAAATGGCATCATAGGTTCTCGGCTCATGAAAAAGGGTGTAAGTCTGTCATTTTTTTATATGATAAGAATCTACTTTCGAAAAAATATATACCGGTATTACAATAGGTTGTCAAGAGGGAATCAGGGTAGCCTTATTTAGATTTTTTAGGGCTTTATAGCGGCTTTTTAGAAAACGAACACTGAACATCGAACGTCCAACGTTCAATTTTGAATGTGGAGCCCGAAGGCTTCACCATGAGGGTGATGCCGATGAGGAGAAGAGAACCGAGAGCAAGCATCTTTATTGTGGGATGATTTTCGATGAACCTTTGAAGAATATGATTGCACCATTTCATTGTGCTATATATCCTATGGCATAATCGGTTAAAAATAACTCAGAGGTGTTATGCAAAAAGGATCTTTAACCACCGGGCCGATTCCGGCTCTCATCTGGAAAGTGGCGGCGCCCACAAGTGTCGGCTATTTTTTTCATACCATGTTCAATGTTACCGACACCTGGTTTGCCGGCCGGATCTCCACGGAAACCATGGCGGCCCTTTCCCTGTCGTTCCCTGTTTTTTTTATTATTACTGCTATCGCCAACGGGCTTGGCACGGGAACCACCGCCCTGGTGGGGGATGCCATGGGTAAAAAAGATACAGCCGCCGCGAGCGATTACGCTGCCCAGGCCTTTTCCTTCGGCATCCTGATCGCCGTATTTCTGACCGCAGTCGGGCTGTGGATAAGCCCCTATCTGTTTCAACTCCTGGGGGCTTCCCGGGAATACCTCGCCATGAGCCTTGCCTACATGAATGTCATCTTCTGGGGCTCGGTGTTTTTCATGATGGCATTCCTTTTTAACGGCGTTCTCTTCGCCCTGGGGGATGCGGTACCCAACAGAAATTTTCTGGTTGCTGCCTTTATCGCCAATATAATTCTCGATCCCTGGTTCATTTTCGGCGGGTTCGGTTTGCCTGCCATGGGGATTTTCGGCATCGGCCTGGCGACGATTCTATGCGAGGCGGGCGGGGCGATTTACCTGGGGATCCGGGTGTTCCGTTCCGGGATAATCCAATGCCCCCGGCTGGCCTGTTTCCTGCCAAAACCCGGCGTTATTGCCGACCTCGTTCGCCAGGGGCTTCCCGCGGCGTTCAGTATGATGACGGTGGGGGCCGGGATCTTTGTCATCACCTATTTTGTCAGCCTGTTCGGCAAGGAGCCGGTGGCCGCGTACGGTATTGCCGTCCGGGTGGAGCAGCTTGTTCTGCTGCCCACCATCGGGTTGAACACCGCCACGCTTGCACTGGTTGCCCAGAACAGTGGTGCAAATCTCGGTGACCGGGTCAAAGACTCGGTCCGGCTGGCCATAACCTATGGCGGCAGGATAATGATTCCCATGGGAGTGGTGATTTTTTTCGCCTCGGAATGGCTCATGTCCTTTTTTACGGACGATCCCCGGGTGGTTCAGGCCGGGGCAAGCTACCTCAAGGTGGATGCGTTTGTTTTGTGGGCCTATATCATTCTGTTCGTAAACGTTGCGGCGCTTCAGGGAATGAAGCGGCCTATGTTTGCTGTATGGATCGGTATTCTCCGCCAGTTTGCCTTCCCGGTTGTTGTATTCCAGACCCTGGTGGTTTTCCTGGGCGTCGGGCTTTTGGGGATCTGGTGGGGGATCTTCGGTATTACCTGGAGTGCCGCTCTGTTCGCTTATGTTTATGCCGGTCGGGTTTTGAGGAGAACGTTTCAATAGTTCGATTTAAAGAGGTACTATTTTACTCAAAGTCGTGTTACCTGTTTTTTCTGACCTCTGACCTCTGACCTCTGACCTCTGACCTCTGACCTCTGACCTTTGACCTTTGACCTCGGTTTTTTCTACCCATACGGATATCCCATACTATCGCCCCCAAGAATCGGCTGATTGTCGGGATGCCGGGATTCATTGGCGCTGGCCACGCGGATTGCCGCGCGGTCGTTATACGGACAGACGTTCTCGCAGAGACCGCAGCCTGTACATTTCGTCGGATCGACAAAGGGCCGTTTGATGGTTTTTACCTGTCCGTTCCGGTCCTTCACATCGACATCCAGGCAGTAAATCGCCTTGTCCGGAATGGGACAGTGCTCTTCGCATACCATGCAGTTGCGTCCATAGGCATACGGCAGACAGCGCCTTACGTCGAAGGCCGCCAGCCCGATGCGTGTGGCGTGCTTCTCTTCCAGGGTAAGTTCGGTGATGGCGCCGGTAGGACAGACCTGGCCGCAGAGATTGCACATATAATCGCAGTATCCGATGGAGGGGACGAGCATCGGTGTCCATAAGCCCTCCAGGCCGGCCTCGGTCAGGGTTGGCTGCAGGCCCCCTGTGGGGCAGGCCTTGATGCACAATCCGCAACTGGTGCAGCGCTTCAGAAATTCCCGCTCGGGTCTGGCGCCGGGCGGGCGGATCAGGGCCGGATTATAGCTTTCTCCCCGGGACTGGGGACTGATGCGCATGGCGGCCATTGCAGTCAACCCGCTGACTCCGGCGGTGATGATGCCTCGGCGGCTGAGATTTACGGACTTTATTGCCGGATCTTTGCGCTTGGGCAGTGAAAACTCAAAGGTCAGGCTTTCCTGTTTGCACGATTCGGTGCAATCCATGCAGCCCAGGCATTCCATCGGTTTCCATGCTTCTCCGGGGCCGACGGCCGCCGCCCCGTGACAGCTCATTCCACACAGGTCGCAGTGCGTGCATGTCTCCGTGTTTACCTTGCGTTTCAGGAAAGGCCGCCAGGAAAAGAGGCCCAGAAGCGCCCCCAGGGGGCAGATATACCGACACCAGAAACGCGGACGAAAGGCGTTCAGTGCGACAATGGCGGCAAAGATCAACAGGATCAATCCGCCGCCGGGATAGACCCAGTTGTGGTCCACCCCTTCAAGCCCGAAGATGTATTTGTTGGCGAACTGATAAGTGGGTTCAACGACTTTATCGATACGAAGCGGACCGATGCCCGGGTCGGTATGATAGAGAATCGTTGAGGTATCCTTGGATGCTATCTGAATGGCGGGCAGTAATGCGGTTGTTGATGAACGGGTGAGTAGCACCAGGGGATCGAACATGCAGATGAAATGCAGGCCGAAGAGAGCCGGTATCAACAACCCCACCAGGATGTAATATTTCGCCAATTGCCAGCGGGACCATGTACCGATGTTTCTTCGTTTTTTCCGGCCCCGGAGAAGTCTACCTGCGATGGCCTGGATGGTTCCCATGGGGCAGATCCAGCCGCAGAATACACGCCCCAGAAGCATTGTAACCACAATGGTAACTATGGAAAAAAGGGCTATTCTGGGTACTTCGTGTGCGGTCAGGGCTGTTACCACTGTTATCAGGGGATCGAATATGAAGAACAGTTTTAAAATCGGGGCCGGGGCCTGAAGCGCCGGGGTGATGACGGTTTCACCTCCCACCGAAGTGCTGCCGGATGTCGGTTCAAAACGCGTCAGCAGAAGCAGTGCAAAAAAAGCAATCAGGAACAGGATCTGTACAACTCGGCGAATTCCGGCAGCGGTAATCTTCGGTTTTTTTTTGCTCATGAAACGGCTATCTCTTTCGAAATGGATTTGTAGTCGGTTGTTCCAAGGCCTTCCGAGGCGCCCTTGGTGATGAAGGGAAGTTCTTCAATGGTTTTCCCCAGCACGCCGGCACCCCAGGAATCCAGGGCAATGACGTCCGTTCCCGCCGCCAGTGTGAGTTTCAGTTCCACATCGTCGAGACTGCCGCCGACCGGCCCGTGACCTGTCATGATGCGCACGGCGTCCAGTACGCTGATCTGCGGCGCCATGAACCGGGTGAGATCGGTCAGGCAGACGGCGAAGTTCTGATGAATGGTGGGTCTATTATTAATCACGCCCATGTAGTTCTTCATGCACATGGTGGCGGTGGACATCATATGGTGCTTGATGATGGGAACGTTGATCACCAGATCGGCTTCCATTATTCCCGGAAATACGGGGATTTTCTTGATGAGCTCGCCCTTGATATCGATCTCCTTGAAGCGACTGGTATCCAGGTATACTATTTCAGCGCCAAGTTTCTCCGCCGCGGGAGCGATGCCGCTCGATACATAGGTCTTGGCGGCAATCTGACAGGGATTGTCGCCTACCCTGACGGTTTTTGCGCCCGCATCGAAACAGAGCCGAATGAGGGTTGCGACGACATCGGGATTGGTATTGGCGGCCAGTTCGGGGGTGCGGTCCCAGCCGATGTTCGGCTTGATCCAGACCACGGCGCCTTTCGTGACGAATTGTTTCAGCCCACCAATGCCCTGGATCGCCTGTTCCGTCAGTTTTACCGCGGCTTTACTGATCTGCGATACATCGAGTTTTTTGGGGCCGGCCCATTTGGCGATGGCCATCTTTGCCGATTTGGTTTTCGCATTTTCGGCGGCGAGTAGTGATTTGCCAATCAGCGCCGGGGAGGTCAGCGTCATTGCCCCGGCGGCGGACCGGGCGAGAAAATCCCTTCGTGAATACTTTTCCATTGAGATGCCTCCATTTGGCATTGTTATTGTTTGTGCTTTGGGAAAAGCCATTGTTTATGTTCTGAATAGTTTCGATATAATAACAGAAAAGCCAAAATAATTCTAAACTTTTTTTCCTTCTGCTTGCGGGCCTGAATTGTCCGGTTTGGATGTTCCCGGTTTTTCAGTGTCCACCATTTTGCCCGGATAGACTGTTTTGTCCGGTTCAGGTGGCGCCGGTTTTTCGGAATCCGCCATTTTGCCCAGGTAAGCGGGCAGTTCCACACCGGCCATGGACGCAATATCCTGCAGAGGCGGGACACTCTTGACCAGACTGGAGACGAAATTGGCGGTGGAGGATCCCCGGCCGTTGCCACCGACGGAATCCCATACCGTGATTTTGTCGATCTTCAGATTACTGATGGCTTCCACCTGACGTTTTACGATTTCTTCTATTTTTTCGATCATGAGAAGCGTTGCGGCGGCCTTTGCGTCCCCTGAACAGCTTTTGACAAGGGATTCATACCCGGCTGCCTTGCCGTCCAGGAGTTTTTTGATACCGGCGGCTTCCGCTTCATATTTCAGAAGAACACCGTCCGCCTCGCCCCTGGCCACCCGCCGGGTCCTTTCCGCTTCGGCATCCGCGGCGATTTCAACTTTTCTTTTTTCCACCTCTTTGAGAACGATCTCTTCGGCGTTGAGCCGCTCCTGCTCAGCCTGGTACTGGGCTTTTTGTATTTCGACCTGGGCCTGCCGTTTGGCGATTTCTCCCCGCTGAAGAGCTGCTGCCTGCTTGATGGCAAGCTCAGCCTCATAATCCGCGATATTGGCCTTGGCCTTGTTTTCTCCGGCGATCGCTTCGGCCTCCTGGGTCTGGACAAAAATCCGCTGATCCGCCATGGCCTTCTTCTTCCCTTTTTCGGCTGAGGCAACGGCCTCCGCCTTTCGGATTTCCAGTGCCGCTTCTGAGGCGGCGATATCCGCTCTGGCTGTGTTTTCTCCGGTAACGGCTTCCGCTTCCTGAGCCTGGACATAGATCCGCTGGTCCGCCATGGCCTTCTTCTTGCCTTTTTCGCCTTCGGCCACGTTTTCAGCCACACGAATCTCTTTCACCCTGACGGCTTCCGCCTCTCCGATGGCGCCCAACTTCACCTGTTCGGCCACATCCACTTTGGCCTTGTTGAGGGCTTCGGAGGCTGCTTTTTTGCCGATACTCTCGATATAGTCGGATTCGTCGGTGATATCGGTGATGTTCACATTGATCAGATAGAGCCCTATTTTGTTGAGTTCCGGCTCCACGTTCTTGCGAATGGATTCCAAAAAACTCTCCCGGTCCTGGTTTATCTGCTCGATGGTGAGGGACGCCACGGTCAGACGCAACTGGCCGAAAATGATCTCCTTGGCCATATCCTCGATCTCCGGCGACGGGATACCGAGAAGACGTTCGGCGGCGTTGCTCATGATGTTGGGATCCGTGCTGATGCCCACTGTAAATGTGCTCGGCACATTGATGCGGATATTCTGAAAGGAGAGTGCGTTCTGCAAAGGAATGCTGATGGTGATGGGTGTCAAGGCCAGGAAAGCATAATCCTGTATCAGCGGCCATACAAAAAGACCGCCGCCGTGCATACACCGGCTGGAGCGGCCCTCGGCTACCTTACCGTAGATGACGAGAATCTTGTCCGATGGACATCGCTTGTACCGGGTTGCGAGGATCAGGACGGTGGCGATAAAAATAAAGACGAATGCCCCGATTGTCAGTGCTAGGTATTCCATAATGGTCTCCTTTTATATTGATGTGTTTCGATATGAAATCAAGCCTTTTCAACTACAAGCGTATTGCCGCTGACGATGTCGATGACCACAACCTGGTCGCCGGTTTTAATTGTTTTTTTGTCGGCTGACACCGCGTCGTAGATCATTAACCGCCCTTGAAAAGCGACCTGGACCTGGCCGGTGCCCCCCGGAGGGATGGTCAGATAGATTTTTCCCTGCTGGCCGATGGCGTCGCTCAACCGCAGGGTTCCGTCGGATTGAAGCTTGGTCATGCTCGAAAATACTTTTCCGATCATCCACACCGTTGCCAGCCCGGCGGCGACACCCGCCGCACCGGCGAAAAGATCCGGTATCCAGAATTGTCGGGAGAGGCCCAGGCCCACCAGGCCGAACATCATAAAAAAACCGGTCAGACCATGAAGGGAGAACAGTTTAAAGCTGGCGTCGGCATCCCCATGGACATCCGACATGTCATGGTGCAGGTCATGATCTCCCATGCCGACCAGCATGAGGACCATCCGGAGAATGAAGATAATGCCGCCCAGGACGGCACTGAAGAGAAATATTTTCTGAACCGGACTCAAACTGTTGTAAAATGCTTCCATTGTATCGGCTCCTATCGTTGTAAGATCATACTCCCTGAATGGGGTTATTTTTTATGCTTTTTTTTCAGTGCCTGAAGCTGACGCTCGATCTCTTCATCTGTTCTCGATTTTTCAAAAACCTCTTCCAGGGAGGGCTCCGGACTCATTACTTCCCGCATGGCCTCGGTTTCGGTTTCCAGACGCAGGACCTCATCTTCCAGGGATTCGACCCCCTTCGCTGCGGGCAGATCCGTTTCGGTAAGCAGTGCGTCGCTCCTTCTTGCCGCCACAGCGAAGCGGTTGGCCGAATTCATCACGGATTGACGGGCCATGGCGTTCTGCTTCCGCGAGATGAAAAGTTCCTTTCTGCGCCGGGCATCCTGGACCTTGTCTTCGAGCAATCGGAGCTGATCCTTCAAGGTTTTACTGGCCGAGGCGGATTTATCCCGCTGTTCGATCAGTTCGGGGAGATTTCGTTCTTCCTGAAGTTTTCGCGACAACGCTTTTCGAGCCAGGTCGTCATTCCCATCCCGAATCGCCTTTTCGCTGTTTTCCTCCCACGTACGAACTTTTTTCCCGACATTTTCGATCTGCCGGGCGAATCGTTTTTCCAGAGCAACGGATTTGACGATTTCATTTCGCATTTTAATGATGTTGTCATCCATTTCCCGGATCATTTCATTGAGAAGCATCTCCGGATCTTCCGCCTTTTCGATCAGCCCGTTGATGTTTGCCGATATAATTTTTTTAATTCGTGATAGAATAGCCATGATGATTCTTCCCTTTTTCTGTTCATGATGAGGGGGGGTGTCATCAAAACAGATAGTCAAGGGGCGTGCCAATACCGATATTTAATTTTAACCGAGCCATTTTCAAAACGGTGCCCCGCCACACAACAGTTCGATAATGCAAGAAAAAGATCGGTCGAAAAGGGGCGTTTGGGAATTGGCTGATTTGAATAGATTTGGTTTAAATTATGTTGGGCGCCGTATGCGAACTTGCGCGCTCCCGATAAATCAGGTGTTTTTCACCGGCAGTGGTGAAAAACACCATTGTCGGCGCCATTAATACAAATCATTCAAACCATATTTCCGGAAATAGTGCCTGAACTGGTCATAGGAGATGCCCAACGTGTCGGCGGCTTTTTTCTGGTTTTTATCGGAATCCAGCCAGGTGCTCAGAATGAGGTGTTTCTTGAAAGCCTCCACCTTTTCATTGAAGTTTTTTCCGGCCGGCGCGGCGGCAGTAATTTCCAGAGGCAGGTCGGATGTCAGAACGATACCGTCCCCCGGCTGAAGCAGGAGCCGCTCAACTACGTTCTTGAGTTCACGGATATTGCCCGGCCAATAGTAGTGCATCATTTGACGTACCGCTTCGGCGGAAAAACGTCTCGGTTCGAAATTAGGAATTTCCCGTGCAAGCATTGAAGAAAAATGTGCCACCAGAAGGGGGATATCTTCCCGTCGCTGGCGCAGAGAGGGGAGCGTCAGTGTTTCAAACGCAATACGGTCATAGAGGTCTTTGCGGAACTCGCCCTTATGCATCATGTTTTCAAGATCCGCGTTTGTGGCAAAAATGAAACGGGCGTCGGTAGCCAGTGGCGTTCGGCCCCCGAGGCGTTCGAACTTTCTGGTTTCAATGACCCGAAGCAGATTTTCCTGGAAACGCAACGACATGTTCCCCACTTCATCGAAAAAGAGGCTGCCCCCCCGGGCTTTCTCAAGACAACCGGATCGCTGGGACGTTGCGCCCGTAAATGCCCCCTTTTCGTGACCAAACAGTTCGCTCGCAAGGAGTTCGTCATTGAAAACGGCGCAATTGACGGCCACAAACGGTCCCCGGGCAAAGGCACTTTTTTCATGAATGAAATGAGCCAGAAGCTCTTTACCGGTTCCCCGTTCGCCGCGAATAACAAGTGGCCTGGGAACAGGCGCAAAGGCCTCGGCCTTTTCAAACACATTCGAAAGAATCCGGCTTTTGCCGATGATGTGAACAATCTCGTGCACGGAATAATCTTTCTGAAAAAGCTAAATAATGATGACGATCAGTAAGGCGGAATTATAGCTGGTAACTTACCATCCGGAAGCAAGTATATGTCAGGCGTATTCGATTTTGTCAAGAAATCACCCTCACCTCCCGCAGCACTTTTTATATTTCAGGCCGCTGCCGCAAATGCAGGGGGCGTTGCGGCCGATCTTTTGGGAAGTGACCGGTTTTGGTTTGACCATGGTGCCGTTGGTAAAAAACCAGCGTCCATCCTTCCGCTTGAAATGCCCCAGTTCGTGATGTTCCCTGGCAATTTCCTTCTCCCGGTAGCGGGCGATGAATTCTACTTCACCGGCTGTATCCTCCGGGCCGCCCTGTGAGGTTTCGAGAATTTTCAGCCCGAGCCATTCCGAACTTTCCGCCCATTCTTTAGTCCCGGCATGGTCATATCCCTTCCGATGGTCGGGGTGGGTGGTGTCGAAAAGAAAATCGACCGCTGCATTGGTATAAGCACTGTAGCGGGCACGCATGAGTTGCTCCGCGGTTTCCGCGGATCGTTCTCCGCTGATAAACGGCTGGCAGCAATCGTCGTAAGCGACACCGCTGCCGCAGGGGCAGGTGTTCATATCTGTTTCTCCTTCTTGGTCTATGGTTTCGAGGCCCCCGGGACAGCTTCTTGGGGCGTGTGTGGATTGCTCCTGTTGTGTTCGATATTCGATTCCATTTTTTTCTTCAGGCCGGGAAAATCCGGGTATAATTTTGCAACACAATCCGGGCAGATGCTATGGCTGAAATCCGCCGAAGAGTGATCCCGTACATACACTTCAACTTGCTGCCAATAGCCTTTGTCGTCCCTTATTTTTTTACAGCTGCTGCAAATTGGGATCAATCCGCTAAGTGTTTTTATTTGACCCAGCGCCTGCTCGAGGTTCTGCTTTTCCGCCAGCAACACCGCCTGCTCTTCAGTCAGAAGACGGCCGTATTTTTCACGGGAGGCCTCCAAGCCGTAAGCCATGAGTGTCACGAGCAGCATCGAGGCAAGAAAACGGAGGGTGACTCCCAGGTTGTATGCATAAATGTTCAGTGCAAACGGGTTGAGCATCACGATACATAAAAGGCTCAAAAAGGCGGCGGCGGCGATACCCCCTTCATTTTTTCCCAGAAAGAAAACAAATACCAGGGGAAAGGGAAACAGCCAGTAAATGGCCGTGCCGTTTCCCGATCCTATCCATGTGTTGTATAGAAAAATGATACTTAACAGGGTCAGTATCGATCGATAAACCGGCAGGTCCGCTTTCATTCTTGTGATACCGATAAGCGCAACGCAAAGAACCATCGCGGACACAATATTGAGGTATATTTCCACCACGTCGCCTTCCAGAATGTCAACGATAAGAAATCCGAGGGTGAGGGGAAGGG
Source organism: Desulfobacterales bacterium (assembly GCA_963677545.2). Lineage (GTDB taxonomy): Bacteria > Desulfobacterota > Desulfobacteria > Desulfobacterales > JAFDDL01 > JBECKW01. The sequence continues at coordinate 36,446 of CAXXKH010000035.1, forward strand.
CATAGGCGATGCTGAGAAGAGCGAATTGCCGTTTTCTTTGATCTTCTATGGATGAGATTTCCATTTACATTCCCTTGCAGATTCATTATGTGCCAAATCGAAGATACGCCCCAACGGGCGTTTTTTCTGAAGCGGCTTCCGTATTTACCAGTTTTCCGGTAACTGTACGGCAACAACCTCTCCTTTGGCGCATACCTGACCATTGGCCGATAATGTAGAGGTCACGATAATTTTTCGTCCTTTGATCTCCTGGACGCTTGCCCGAATCTCCAGCGGTACGCCTATCGGCGTGGGTTTCAGGTAGTCCACATGAAGGGAGCCGGTGACGAAACGAAATGGCGGCTTACTGTCCATGTCCCTGTTTTCCGCGCGATAAGCCGCGGCGGCCGCGGTCCCTGTCGAGTGACAGTCTATGAGAGAAGCGATCATGCCACCGTAGACATACTTGGGCGATGCCGTGTGATAGGGTTCCGGAGTGAATACGCATAGCGCTTCATCGCCGTCCCAATAGCTTTTTATCTGGTGGCCGTGCTCATTGAGGCGGCCGCAGCCGTAGCAGTGGCTGAACTCGTCCCCGTAATAGTCCTGAAACGCCTTTTCCGTCATTTTATCTCCTCCGGTGCCCTTTCGCCGGGCGGCAACTCAAAAAACTTACGAAAATTGTTATACCATTTTCAGACATCGTGTTTATCTTATGTCCAGGTCGATTCGAAAGGCGGCTTTCCGAACGGTATTACCCGGCCCTTCTCTCTTCCGGCGGACTGCCTGGAAGGTGAGGCTACTTAAACCATTGCATTGGGCCGATTTCAAGTAAAAATCGATGCCATGGAGGTGTACCATGAGAAAAATATATCGAATCTCATTCATTCTATTGGCTGTAATGGTGCTCCTGAGCACGGGGTATCTGGTGATGGGCAGGGAGGGAAAAACAATGGAAAATAAAGATGATACGATGGAATCGATAGCGAAGGGAAACAGGTCGGCGGTATTTGCCGGCGGGTGTTTCTGGTGTATCGAATCGGATTTTGAAAAAGTCGACGGCGTGCTCGAGGTGGTTTCCGGCTATACGGGCGGCCGTGTAGAGAACCCCACCTACAAGCAGGTCTCCGCCGGGGGGACGGGGCATGTGGAATCCGTCAAGGTGATATACGACCCTGGTAAGATCGGCTATGAAGAGCTCCTGGAGGTATTCTGGCACAAGATCGATCCCACGGATGCCGGGGGACAGTTTTGCGACAAAGGGGCCCAGTACCGAAGCGTTATTTTTTATGCTGATGATCGGGAGCGCAAGCTGGCGGAGGATTCCAAGAAAAAATTGGGGTCTTTGTCGGTTTTTCAGAAGCCGATCGTTACAGATATCCTCCCGCTGGGGCTCTTTTACCCCGCTGAGGAATATCACCAGGACTATTACAAAAAGAACCCGATTCGCTATCACTATTACCGGTCGCGTTGCGGACGCGATCAATTCCTGAAAAAGGCATGGGGGGATAATCCATTAGAAATAACGGGGAAAACAGAGAGAAGCGGTATGAAAAGAAATGCGGGGGAATATGCAATTCCGGACGATGTGGAGCTTCGTCGCCGTCTGACGTCCCTGCAATATAAAGTGACGCGGGAGGAGGGGACGGAGCCGGCGTTTCGAAACGAATACTGGGACAACCACGAGGCCGGGATCTATGTGGATATCGTGTCGGGCGAGCCCCTTTTCAGCTCCAGGGATAAATTCGACTCCGGAACCGGCTGGCCGAGTTTTACCCGTCCCCTGGTGCCGGAAAACATCGTGGAGAAGGTGGATCGTGGCCTGTTTACGACCCGCACGGAGGTGCGAAGCAGATATGCAGACTCGCATCTCGGTCATGTGTTCGAGGATGGTCCCGCGCCCACCGGGCTGCGATACTGTATCAATTCGGCGGCGTTGCGGTTCATCCCTGAAGATGAACTGGAGAAGGAGGGATATGGTTCATTCCAGGCGTTGCTCAAATAAGTGATTACGCTAGTGATTCGGTTGCTTTTAATACCCCTGGCTTTCAAGCAGATAAAAAGCTCGAAAAAAATGGCGGAACTGAAGGATGAAATAGAAAAGATTAAAAACAAGTATAAGGACAACCCTTTGGAAATGCAAAAGGCTGTTGGCGAGTTTTTCAGGGAGAAGGGTATACATCCATTGGGAAGTATCGTCGTCGCCGTAATTCAGATTCCTCTATTCTTTGCCCTTTACAAAATAGTCAGTGAAGCCCGTCTTTTTTCAGGCGCACCGCTTGGCCTTTGGATAAATGACCTTGGAGTTGCGGATCCATACTATGTGTTGCCTGTTTTGTCCGGTATCATAATGTTTTTTGTGACGAAGTTTTCGGGTAATACAGGGACACAGATGCCCGGATGGTTAACATATTTCTTCCCCATTATGTTTACTATTTTCCTTTTAAATCAACCGTCTGGTCTCGCGCTTTACATGCTGGTAGGAAGCGTTTTTCAGCTTGGAACCAACTTCGTGGCATACAGATGATCTGGCCCGGGGGGAACATGACTTGGGTTCACCCGACTGAACCGTACTTTCTGTTTTTATCAGACGCAAAATTATCTAACCACGAAGATCACGAAGAGCACGAAGTTAAAAAAAGATAGAACAAAAGTAACAACACATAAAATTTGTCTGAAAAAAATGAACATTTTCATATTGAATATATTTTTCTGCTTCTCTTCGTGCTTTTCGTGGTGGGTGAACAGGCCGTTACTTTTTTCTTTATAATCTTTGAATTCTTTGTGGTAATTACACATAGGGATATGGAAATAAGAGTACGTTTAAACCGGATGAAGCGTAATTTTACCTTTTTGGGGTACACAGCGTTTTAAGCGGTATCCGTAACGGCGGGCGTTCTTTTGCCTGTTCTTTTGAGGCGATGAAGTCACGGTTTATCCGGCTCAATTCGGTGTTGATCTCTTCTATGTCGAGGAGCATGTCATCCGTGAATTCGATATTGTCCTGACCAGTAAAATTAAGCTCACAGAAAGAGACTTCCCAGGTGTATTCTCCGGAAGAATCGTCCAGGAAGAGAATGGGGAGGCCATGGGTTCTGCAGATAATGGGGCGGAACGGATAGATTCGGCACAAGCCTTCATCCAGAAACCCGCAGGGAGCAGATGAGTCGAATGGTACTGTTTCGGGATTGACACCCGCCCGGGCCATGGCCTGGCGGATGGCATGGAATTCCACGGGGAAGACCGAAAGGTTGCGGCAGCAGGAGGTGCAACCGGGCCGGCAGACAATGGCCCTGCCGTGAAGGGCGGTGAGCCGGGCGGATTCGGCATCGATCCGGGACAATAACTTGAAATAGTTTTTTATCGGTTCCATAATATCAGGGTGGCCTCGTTTGCCGGGCATTTTTATCAGGAAAGAGTGATGAATTCAATCTTTCTCCGCTTTTGGCGGCGGACGGAAGAGAGCACAGGAGATTCTTATTGGGTCATGCAAGGGCGTTCCGGAGGCTGTAACGGCATGGACAGGGTAACCGCATTTGGGTTTGGTATTGAATTATTAAAAAAATGAACATCGAACATCGAACGTCCAACATCGAACGTCGAATAAGGTATGCTGCCGATTTTAAGCGTTTTTTTGGGTACTGCTTCATAAACGTAAATGGATAACCGTTAATTTATTTGAAAAGGGTGGAGCGAAGCGAACTCTGCATTCAAAATTGGATGTTGGGCGTTCGATGTTGGACGTTCATTCTCATAAAAACATCCATAGAGCCTTATAAAAAGTCAAATGTGGTTGCCCTGACGGCAGGGAAGATTCATATATTAACTGTCCGAGGTTTGTGTTATGCATGCCTCTTTTTGCCGGGCCCCATGTTTTTTTAGTGCCGGGCCGCTTGTGCTTGAAGATCGTTCTATGAAAGAGAGAAAATTATGCAATTGAAAAAAGATGCCTTACGCTATCATCGGGACCCCCGACCGGGGAAAACCGAGGTGGTGCCGACAAAGCCGTGCCTGACCCAGGCGGATTTAAGTCTTGCCTATACACCGGGAGTGGCGGTGCCATGCCTGGAAATACAAAGTAATCCCGAACAATCCTTTGATTATACGAACCGTGCCAACCTGATCGGTGTGGTCACAAACGGCACCGCTGTTCTTGGATTGGGCAACATCGGTGCATTGGCCGGAAAGCCGGTGATGGAGGGCAAGGCGGTGTTGTTCAAGCGGTTTGCCAATATTGACGTGTTCGACCTGGAGGTGAACACCACTGATCCCGACGAGTTCATCAGGACCGTCAAGGCGCTGGAGCCCACCTTCGGGGGAATCAATCTGGAGGATATCAAGGCGCCGGATTGCTTCTACATCGAAGAGCAGCTCAAAAAGGAGATGTCCATTCCCGTATTTCATGATGACCAGCACGGTACCGCCATTATTTCCGCGGCAGCCATGTTGAATGCGGTTGAGTTGACCGGGCGCAAAATAGAGGAGATGCGGGTCGTTATCAACGGCGCCGGCGCGGCCGCTATCGCCTGTGCCAAGCTCTATATTCTGTTGGGCGTTCAAAAGGATAATCTGATGATGGTGGATTCAAGAGGGGTTATATTCAGGGGGCGAGCCGACGGAATGAATCCCTACAAGGAAGAATTCGCGGCGGATACCGACGCCCGCCGTCTTCTGGATGCCGTTCAGGGGGCGGACATGCTGGTGGGGATGTCCGTGAAGGGCGCATTCACCGGTGAGGTGCTGTCGGGATTGGCGGCAAATCCGGTTGTTTTCGCCCTGGCCAATCCGGACCCTGAAATCGACTACGTAGAGGCAAAAACCGCCCGGCCCGATGCCATTATTGCCACCGGCCGGTCCGATTTTCCAAATCAGGTCAACAATGTCCTGGGATTCCCCTACATTTTCCGGGCGGCCCTGGATGTACGTGCCACCGGCATCACCGAGGCCATGAAGGTGGCGGCTGTGAAAGCCCTGGCTGCTTTGGCACGGGAGGATGTTCCGGATGCGGTCATCCGGGCATATGGCGGAAAGCCGATACGGTTCGGCAATGATTATATCATCCCGAAGCCCATGGACAGCCGGGTGCTCCTCAAAGTTGTTCCGGCGGTGGCAAAGGCCGCGGTACAGAGCGGCGTGGCACGGATAGAACCGCCCGACGATGAGGCATATATCCAACGTCTGGAAGCATCCCTCGGACCGGAACGCGAGTTGATGCGGCGGATTATCGTGCGTGCCCAGCAGCAGCCGCTTCGCATCGTGTTGCCCGAAGGCGGTCACCCCGTAATTATCCGGGCGGCCCACCAGGTATACCGGGATGGTATCGCTCGTCCCCTGCTGCTGGGTGACCGGGATGAAATAGAGGCGACCGCGGACAGCCTGCAGCTTTCACTTGAAGGCATCGAGATTTTGAATCCGCTTCATAATTCATACCTGGAAGAATTTACCCAAAACTTGTTCCTGACCCGGCAGCGCAAGGGGTGGTCTCTGGCGGAAACCCAACGACAATTGCAGAATCCTTATGTGTTCGGTGCCATGATGGTGCGTGAGGGGCTTGTGGACGGGCAGGTCCACGGTATTGCCAAATCCTATCCCCATGCCATTCGACCCGTACTGCAAGTCATTCCGAAACGTGCCGGCGTGTCAAAAGTGTCGGGCCTTTATATGATGATTTCCAAACGCCGTACGCTCCTGTTTGCCGATACCACGGTCAACATTCAGCCCAGCGCGGAGGACCTGGCTGAAATCGCATTGCTTTCGGCTGAAATGGCCCAATTCTTCAGCCTGGACCCCCGGGTGGCCATGCTCTCTTTCTCTAACTTCGGCACTGTGCGTCATCCGGGAGTCGAGCGGGTCGCCCAGGCGGTTCGAACGGCCCGCTCGAAAAAACCGGATCTGATCATCGACGGGGAGATGCAGGCGGATACCGCCGTCATGGCCGATATTCTCAATGAGGACTTTCCCTTCAACCGGTTGGGGAAGGCGGCGAATGTATTGATTTTCCCTGACTTGGCTTCGGGTAATATCGCCTATAAGCTCGTAGATCGTCTGGGCGGCGCAAAGGCGGTGGGCCCGCTTCTGATGGGGCTCAGCAAACCGTTTAACGTGCTGCAACGCAACACGGATATGGAGAATGTCGTCAATGTTGTGGCGGTTACCGTGGCCCAGGCCCAGAGCCACCAGTACGGTGCGCCTTCGTGGGGTTAATGCTTTATTAAGCGGTGTGATAAGTTTATGAAATTGCCTTTTAACCCGCGTGCAATCGCCTGGGAATTATTGTGTCGGATGAGGCAGTGAGAGGGTTATGGAAAATCCATGAGGGGTGAGGTTTTGAGCCGAGACACTCCCCCCGCAGGCATCCATACAGGTTTTAACGATGGAGAGGCCGAGGCCGACACCTCCGGAATCCCGATCCCGTGAGGTCTCCGGCCTGAAAAATGGTTTGAATATATCATCCATCATTGCTTCGGGGACGCCGGGGCCCGAATCCCGGATTTCGATGGAAACGGCGGTCTTTTCTTCTTTTGCGGCGATATGAACAGCTCCTGCCTGCCCCCCGTATTTGACTGCGTTCCGGACAAGATTCGCAACGGCACGTGAAAGAAGTGCCGGGTGGGCCATGACCCGGGTACCGGGTACAATGTCGACGACAACCTGTTCGGCGATAATACCTTCCCGACGGGCCACCCTCTCGATAATGGGAAGCAGTTCCACGGGCACCGGTTGGATATCTTTCGGATTCATCTCCGCCCGGGAAAACGAAAGCAGTTCGTTGACAAGATTGGCCATGTGATCCACATCTTCGGTCACATCCGCCAGCCGTTCCAGATTCTTCCCGTCCACGTGCTGCTCGAGAATGCCGAGCCCGAACTGAATTCTGGCAATGGGCGAGCCAAGCTCATGGGCCACATCCCGGAGAAACCGTTTCTGCCCCTCTACAAACCCCCGAAGTCTCGACGTCATGTGGTTGATTGAATCCGAGAGCCGTCCAATCTCGTCCCGCCGTTTTTCAGGGATTTCAACATTGAATTTCCCCCGGGCGATCTCTTCAGCCGCCCGGGTCATCCGCCCGATCGGTTTCGTGATATGCCGGACCAGAGGGATCCATAACAGGGCCGAAATCAGAATGACGGCCGTAGCGGCAATGACCCATGGAATGGGATCAAAGAAAAAACCGTTTCCTGTCATGGAATTCGATGCTGCCAGAAGCATCGCCGGTGCTGCCTTTTTCTCCACAGTCGGTGGAAGCCAAATCCAAATGCCGGTCCAATAGCGTGTCGGATTTTTGGTACACATCATCAGTCTGTGTTCCACGCCGTGTCTTGAATCCCGATCACGCGGCCCCCGCCTGGTGTGGCGATAGCCCGGTAAATTGTCGAAACCTTCTTTCCGTTCGTTTTCGAAACGTTTATCCGGCGTTTCATATCGCGAAGACAAGCGTGAGGATGTTGTGTTCGTATTTGTTTTCTGCGCTGCCGCGATCCGGTCGGTGACCTGGCCGGGGACGGAGAGCCCCTGCGAGGTAAAAACCGGGCCGCCGAGCGTTACCAGTGCGAAATCGACCTGATGAATCTCCTTGTGCCGGGTAAGAATTTCCGGCCACTGGGTCATTGCTCCCCGGTTCAAATCGTGTGCAATGAGTGTGGCGGCGATCCGCAATCGGTCAGTAGTTTTACGACCGAGAAGTGAATGCAAATCCACCCGCGCCTGAAACATGAAAAAGGCAAACAATACTACCACCACAAGACACAAATTGAGCAGGAAGCAGAGAAGGATCTTGGTGAACAGTGAGGAAAAAGGTTTCATGCCTGTTGCTTGTCCGGTGCCTGGAGCATGTACCCTGAGCTTCGTATTGTCCTGATATATATCGGATTTCTTGGATCATCCCCGAGCTTTTTTCTTAAAGACGAAATATGAACATCCACGGATCGGTCAAAGACTTCATATTCCCTGCCTGCCACGGCATTTAGAAGCTGGTCCCGTGTCAGAATACGCCCCGGGGAGCCGGCCAGGGAAACCAGCAGGTCGAATTCAAAGGCGGTCAGGTCGATATGCTTTTCCCCCAATCGAACGGAACGGGATGAGCGATTGATCCGCAGGTCTCCTACGGTCAGGCTGTCCACGGTTTCGGATGGTCTTTTATGATGTTCGGCCCTGGTGTGTCGCCGAATAACCGCCCGCAGACGGGCCAGGAGTTCACGTGTGGAAAAGGTTTTCGGCACGTAATCGTCGGCACCCATTTCCAGACCGACAATCCTGTCCGTCTCTTCTCCGAGGGCAGTGAGCATCAGAACAGGTATGTCGGAAGTCTGTCTCAATTTCCGAAGTACTTCGAAGCCGTCCATTTCAGGCATCATGACGTCGAGAATGATTGCCCGGAAGCTCCCGGACGCAGCCATTTCCAATCCTTCCCCGCCGGTATGAGCGACCGTCACAGTATAACCCATGGAGTTGAGATACTCCTGAACCAATCGGCAAAATTTCCGGTCGTCATCCACGAGGAGGACTTTCGTCCCGGTGTTGCTGCTTTCCGTTTCGGTTTGATGCTTCATATAGCGATCCGGCTATAAATTTATATTCTGAAACTTTCCAGCCAATTTCAAAACGGCTCATTTTGACCGATCTTCAGGCGGGCGATCCGCCTTGGGATCGATCTCATTAGTAGCGGAAAACGTTTTTAAAATGGCTCTTTCTTTTATAGTTGAGCACACACCGTTTGTGTCCGCAACCCATTTTACATAAGCTTTACAAATATCCGGCGTGAATACATAAAACCTTTACATGGAACGATTATTAATAACTACGGTGACGTTACAAAACAGGCCGACACGATAAAAAAGGAGTTGTTTTGATGAAATCTGTTATGCAAAGAACCTGGGTTTCTCCATTCGTCGCGTTTTCATTTATTATTCTTTCGATTACTGGTATTCTGATGCTGCTTCATGTCAAAAGTGGCGGTATTGTCGGTCTTCATGAGTGGATCGGCGTATTTTTCGTTATCGTCGGTGCACTCCATCTGGTCCTCAATTGGCCCGCATTTCTATCCTGTTTTCGTAAGAAGCAGGGCGCGGTTGCCGTTATTGTTGTCCTTGTCATATCATTGCTCCTCCTGTTCGGCGGCATGTTCGGCGATAAAGGCCGGCATGGATTTGCGGAACGGGATGGTCATTATAGGGGGCATCACAGGTAAAAAAGGAGGTTTTTATGAAAACAGTGAGCCAGGCATTTGTTATCATATCGCTTCTCTCGGTTCTTATGTCACCTCTCTCCTGCTCCGCTGAAACCGCAACCAGGACCCAGCAGGACATTGACAGGAGCGTCAACGCCTTTCTTGAAAAGCATCGGTATCAGTGGCGCAACCTGAATGTTCCCGAGCGGGACGGGAAGTTCCTTTATGATCTGATTATCGAGAATCAGTATAAAAATGCGCTGGAAATCGGAACCTCCACCGGACACTCCGCCATCTGGATCGCATGGGCCATGAGCAAAACCGGCGGCAAGCTGATTACCATCGAGATTGATGAAGAGATCTACAACCGGGCGTTGGCCAATTTCAAAGAGGCCGGCCTTTCGGAGTATATAGACGCCCGGCTTGCGAATGCCCATGACCTTGTCAAGACACTTGGAGGGCCGTTCGATTATGTCTTCTGTGATGCGGACAAGGAGTGGTATACCCAGTATTTTATTGATGTCGCACCCAAGCTGACGATAGGCGGGTGTTTTACTGCCCATAACATTCCGGTTGCCAGGGAGGGCCATGGGCGATGGGGCGGCGGTCGATACGGCCGGGGAGGACAGAGGGGGACGAGAGAGTTTGTCGATTATGTAATGGAACGGCCCGATTTCGAAACTACCCTGGAAGGAACAATAACGACCGGGATATCAGTAAGCTATAAAAAACGTTAAAAGGGACTCATATTTCCAGCGTGTTTTAGGTCTTTTATCAGAAACATACATTCATTAATATGCATCTTTCGGGAAGGCTGATTGCAAGACCAAAATAGATTTCGATCCGCTCGCTGTTAACTGTCGACTGCGGACTGTTGACCCCGGATTGCCGGTCTAGGAGTCTCTAATGCAGCCCAGACTCGAACGAAAACTCACACTACTCCCTGTCACCAGTATCGTCATTGCCAACATGATCGGCGCCGGCATCTTTACGACCTCCGGTCTATTGATGGAGGACCTGCAAAATCCCGTGGTGATGCTTGCCCTCTGGCTGGTCGGGGGAGTGGTCGCCCTTTGTGGTGCATTGTGCTACGGGGAACTCGGTGCCGCATTTCCCCAGGCGGGCGGCGAGTATGTTTTTCTGTCGCGGCTCTACCACCCCCTGCTTGGATTCCTGAGTGGCTGGGTATCGCTTTTTGCCGGATTTTCAGCCGCCATTGCCGCCTCCGCCATTGGATTCAGCGAATACCTTTTTCGTGCCGTGCCTTTTCTCTCGGAACTCGGGGGAGCCCAAGCGTCTTCTACATGGATCGAGCGGCTGGTCGCCGTGGCATGCATTCTTCTGTTTACGGGTATTCATCTGCGGGGCGTTACGTTCGGGGCCCGGGTTCAGAATTTCCTGACCGCCGTCAAACTGGTTCTGCTTTTTGGACTTGTCATTGCGGGGTTTACCCTCGGTGAGGGGGATTGGTCGCATTTGTCGACCGGAAAGTCATTCTCATTTGAATTGAGCCATTTGACGACTGCCGGGCTATCATTGATGTGGATCATGTATGCCTACAGCGGCTGGAATGCCGCAACCTATATTGGGTCGGAGATCAGGGAACCCCGGAAAAATCTTCCCCTCTCTCTCTTGCTCGGTACCGGCCTCGTGATGGTGCTCTATTTTTTCCTGAACCTGTTTTATATCTATGCCGTAGGGCCGGCCGGAATGGAAGGTGTTATCTCCGTCGGCGGTCTTGCCGTGGAGAGGGCTTTCGGCCGTACGATGGATACCGTTGTTTCGCTAATGATCGCATTTGCCCTTTTTTCGTCGCTCAGTGCATTTATCATTCTGGGACCCCGGGTTTATTTCGCCATGGGCAGGGACAATGTGTTTTTCCACGGCTTGTCCCGTATCGATCCCGTATTCCACGTTCCATCGAAGGCCACTGTATTGCAGGGCGTAATTGCCACCATAATTGCCCTGACCGGATCCTTTGACCAGATTTTAACCTACATGGGATTTGCTTTGGGAATTTTCCCTTTTCTGGCCGTCCTTGGAATCTTCAAGCTTCGTAAAACCAATCAAGCTGTCCTGAAACTCCCGGGGTACCCGATCACGGCTTTATTTTATCTTGTCGCAATTCTTGCCATACTTTCGCTCTCATTTATGGAAAGACCCGTCGAGTCGAGCTTTGCAATCCTGATGGTTTTCGCGGGTGTGCCGGCCTATTTCTATTTTCGGTACCACAACGGGCGCATCAAGAATGAAATATAGACAATACCTGCCCATAAACAACATCCTTTGAGCCAGGGCTGCATTCTTGCATTTCTTCGAATCTGATTTACAATTACTTTACATAAAAGCGGAGGAAAGACATAAAACCTTTACATCTCTTGGTTATTATGAATGAGACGGTAACAAGCAAAGTCGAAGGCCCATAGAGTGCCTCCGACTTTGCTGTAAATGATGAAAGTGGAAGCACCACTATATGAATAGACATGGATGCCATTAGCAGCGCGAGCGACACTGTTTTGCAAAGCGGTATGGAGAATGGAAGGGATCAAAAAAATGAATCATGCTTATCTAAGCCGAAAACGGGGGATTTATCTTCTCAGTATATTGTGTCTGATTTTTTTTACCGGAACTGCCGGTTCTGCTCAGGAGCAAATATCGGATGAAAAAAAGGAGAATGTTTTTACGGCCGCAGATATTGCCAAAATGAATGTGTCAAATGTAACGGACGCTCTCGAGAGGGCGCCCGGCATAACTGCCGTGGGGAAAGATATTTTTATTAACGGATCACCTGAAATTATTGTGCTGCTGGATGGGCGCAGCATTAAAGACCCGATATCAGGGGACATCAAGTGGGATCAGATTTCACTCCTCAATATCGGCAGGATCGAGATTGTTAAGGGCGGTGGTGCCGAATATGGTGAAAATTCGAGCGGTGGTGTTATTCTCATTACATCCAAGCTGGCGGATAGCTTCAGAGGAAACCTGGAAGTTGCCGCGGGGAATATGGCGTATAAGGAATTCGGCGCCGATATTCAGACACGGTACAAGGACTTGAAAATAGGCATTATGGGTGGTTATGAATATGATGACGGATGGCGCGAGAATGAACATAAAAAGGTTACACGGGCAGGGCTCAACCTTTCATACAGCCCGCGGCAGGATATAGCCTTTTCACCATCGGTCAGCTATTTGAAAGATATTAAGGGACTCGGTGGGCCTTATTTTGCACCCACACTTTACAATGAAGCGACCTTTGAAAGCTTATCCGTCAACCTTTTCGCCAGAATTAAAAAGTTGAACAGCAAGTCTATTTATACAAATTCAATGGACCAAAGCATAGATGAGGCGCCTGCGCCAATTCCCCACAATATAAAAATAACCCCTGAAATATTCAGCCAGGAATTTACGTCGGCGTTTTCTTTTCTATCAGCAGGAAAACTGAACACCGGTGTCGGATATGAACACGCGCGGATCGATGTCGAGACCAATATAAATAATGCGCGGATGCCTACTACCACACAAAAAGAAGAAAAGGGATGGCTGTTCGCTACATATAAATATGAGCCGGAAAACAATCCCTTGTCATTATATCTGGGGCTGAGGGGGACTTATTATAACAATTTTGACAACAGCGTGAATCCGGAACTGAGCCTGGGATATAAAAAGGCCAACTATGGCGCAGTTTTAATATTTAATCTTAATGAAAAGCTTCCGGGGTACAGGGACAGATATCGGTCGGACGCGTTTGTTATCGCTAACCCCGACCTGGGGAAAGAGAAATATACCAACTATAAACTAAACCTGTTCTATTCACCGGTAAAAATGCTCTCTTTTAATATCACGCCTTATTATACAGAGGTTGAAGATCTGATCAGCATGGATTCAATCACGACTGAAAACGGGCTGAGGCGTACTCATGTGAATATCGGTAGCGCGACTGAAAAGGGGGTTGACACATCCATTTCCTGGAAGCCTGCTCAACAATTCAATGTGTCAATTTCCTACAACTACAGGTCCGCCAAGGATGATGATACAGGGTTATGGCTTCCCATGAGGGCAGAGCACCGGTTCCAGGGTAAAATATTGATGACACCCCTTGACAGGCTCTCCATAAGTACGACGGTCAACTGGTCTTCGAAAGAGTTCAGTAACAGTGCAAATACCATGAGTGTGGGAAGCTACTATGAGGCGGATGGCCGGATTGAATATGCTTTAGACGGATATACATTGTTTTTTCAGATCGACAATATATTTGACGAGGAACGTATACAGCCGTTCCTGGTTCCCGCGAGGACAAGATTTTATTACGCGGGTATTAAATATTCATTTTAGTTATACCGGCAGTTCGGTGACCATGTTTTTTCCCGCGTCAAACGCGTCCTGAATGTATTCCGGATGCTTGTCGATATCCCCTTTAAAATCGATGCCCCGGTAAGCAAGCGTCTGAGAAAGGGAGATGTCCAGCACATCGAAAAAAAATTTCACGCTGAGGATCGCCCCGTCGAACAGTTTCTTCCCGTGTGTGGCACCGACGGTAATAAAAAGCCCCTTCCGGGTATAGTCCGGTTTGCCGAGAGGTACGTTGTCGATCCAGTGTTTTTTCACCCATAGGGACTGGAATCGTTCCATGAGGGCTTTGGTATGTGCGCTGACGGCATAAAAGAGAATCGGAGATGCCAGCATCACGCCCTGTGCGGAGAGAAATTTGTCCTTCAAATCCTGAAAATCGTCCCGTATTGCGCATTCCCCGTTTTTTTTGCATCCGTAAATTTCAAGGCACGGTGAAATTTTCAGATCCCGAAGAACGATTTTTTCGATCCGTGCGCCGGCATCACGGGCGCCTTCAACGGCGGCATTCAACAGGGTGGCTGTGTTACCATTACGCCGGGGGCTTCCATATATGGCAAGTATATTTCGAGACATGATAAATCCTTGGTGATTGTTTGTTTTCAAGGCCTTTATCCCACCATGGCTTTCGTGTCAAGCAGCGGCGCGTGTTACCGTATGTGTGATGATTCATGTTTAACGCCTAAAGGATAATGCCGGCCGGCCGATATTAGCAAAAGAGACGGCCGCGAATCATATCATGCCGCCGGTCTCCGGAGTCTAATTAACCGAGTGAAAACGACATGAAATCGGCTTGTGAGGGCTCGCACGGGCGGAATTGCAGGTTCCGGTGACAATAAACCGGCTGCCTGGCTGTGCCGATGCGGAATCGAACAGCCGGGTTACAGCATATTTTGGAAAATCAGCAGATGGTAAATGAAAACAGTACAATCCTTTTTGTAGATGATGAGGAGACTATCCTTGACATCGCCAGGGAATTTTTCGAGCAGAAAGGCTATCCTGTCATTACCGCCGAGGATGGGTTGGATGCCGTAAAAATTCTTGAAAAAGAAAAAATCGACTGCTGCTTTACAGATATCCACATGCCTGGGATGGATGGGATTGAACTGGCAGAGCGAATCCGCGAGATCGACAACACCATTCCCGTGGTGGTCATGACCGGTTATCCTTCCATGGAGACCACCCTGCAAACCCTTAGAAACGGTGTTGTTGATTTTCTGATCAAACCGGTCAGCCTGAATCAGATGGAAATTTGCCTCAAGCGCGTTTTACGAGAGCGACGCTTGTTTACGGAAAACCTCCTGCTGAAAAAGGAAGTCGAAAGCAAGGAGAAGCTGGAAAGGCTTAACCAGGAGCTGCAGTTTAAATTGCAGGGCCTGAATATTTTAAATAATATTTTGAGCGAGTTAAGTGAAGTTTCCAGCAATCAGGACATATTCAGCCGGGTGGTGGATCTGACCCTGGATATTACAAATGCTGATATAACAAATTTTTCCGTAATTTCAGGCTGTAAAGGCAAACCCGTGGTGGTGGCGCGGGCGGAAAAGGACCATCAGGGATCCGCGGAATCCGATACGGTCCAGCTCGAGCATGATGCCACTGATTGTACTCAAACGGATATGGAAAAGCTGATCCAGGAGGCCGCCGCGGATAAGATTCCCATGCTTATTTCCAAAAACACCGGCGATCGGCTTCCTGCAAATATTCGATCCTGCATGATCGTGCCGCTGAATATCCGGGAGAAAAACTTCGGCGTACTGACGGCCGCTACTAAATATGGAGACCGATGCTTCGGAGAAAGTGATCTTTATTACCTCTCTTTTCTGACACGGCATGCCGCCCACGCGATTGAAAAGCTGGCATTATATGAGAATATCTATAACAATCTGTTCTCGACGCTATATGCATTCGTCAGAGCGATAGAACTCAGAGATCCCTATACCCAGCAACATTCGAGTCGGGTAACCGACATCGCTATTCAACTGGGGCAAAGTATGGGGTGCAGCCATGAGGAACTCGATATTTTGAATTTTGCCGGTCCTCTCCATGATATCGGCAAAATCGGGATCCCGGACAATATCCTGCTGAAACCGGGCCATCTGACGCAATCGGAGTATGAAAAGATTAAGGAGCATCCGGATCTGGGGGCGGATATTGTTGGGAAGCTGGGGATGTGGGGTCGGGAGCAGGAGATTATCCGCTGTCACCATGAGTGGTATGACGGCAGCGGTTACCCGTCCGGTCTCAAGGGGGATGAAATCCCTCTGCTGTCAAGGATTCTTTCCGTGGCGGATGCATTCGACGCCATGGCCTCCGACAGGGCATATCGTAAAAGGATGGAACTCCCCAAAGTCCTTAAAATAATCCAGTCAGCCGCGAATACCCAATTTGATCCCGATGTGGTCCATGCCTTCATCGCGTTGCATGAAAGCGGAACAATCAATCTTGATGCAGCCTGATGGGTATCGCGTATTCGTTTTCCCCGTTTACAAATCGTCCGAATAAATGCTATAACCATCTTGTTTTTATTGTGGATTGAAAATATATATTGTCAATCGGGGTAAAATAACCGATGACCGACATGGGCGGAAAGGCATATTCCATAATTCGAGTCGATGAAATCACTTCCCTGGGGGCGCGATGGCGGAACAGAAAATCAGTGAGAAACGGGAGTATGTCCGGGCGGACCTGACAACAAGGGTCAAGATACAGCAGGTTTCGCGACAAGAGTTCGAGCAGATCAAAACGATGCAGACAGGTATTCCCCTGGACGGTACCTGCCCGGATGAGACAAATATACCGGACGGACCGATGGGGCATCTTTTCCGGCGGATGGCCGGAATCGAGGAGAAGGTCGACCAGATCCTTGCCAAACTGGATCCGGAGAGCCGGTCCGATGAAGGGGTGAAATATGGAACGTCCCAAAATGTCAGCGGTGTAGGGATTAAGCTCTCCCTGGACGAGGAGATGGAAGCGGGGCAACTCGTGCTGATCTCGCTTTCTGTACCCGGCTTTTCCATCGGATTTCTGCAGGCCTATGGAGAGGTTATTCGGGTAGTGCCGAAAGAAGATATGGGACGGCAATCTTTTGACACATCCATTAAATTCCTAATTATAAATGAAACCGAACGTGAGAAACTGATATCATATGCTTTTTTCAAACAACGGCAGGCAATTCGGGGCCTGACAATGGCAAAAAAAAATAACCGGGAATATTGAGTGATGGAAGCCAGAGAGAAAAGAAAAAAAGTACGGGTACCGTTTCGAACGGAAATTATAATCGAGTATGAGGACCGGAAGATTCGTTTCGAGGGCGATTCCGTAAATATAAGCATGGGCGGGATGCTCGTGGAAACAGAAGAAGGGATCCCACTCGGAACCACCTGCCGGACACGCCTGAGGCTGACCGGGACCCAGGAACCGATTGAATTGACCATGGACGGCAGGGTGGTCAGGGAAGACGCTTCAGGGTTCGGGATTCAGTTTGATGAAATGGATTTGGACAGTTATACATTGCTGAAAGAGGTCATTCGGCACAATACGGACGATCCGGATAATATTTAAACAAATGCGCCATTTTCAAAACAGTTCTCCGACACACCATGGCGCGATGGAGCCGCACGAATATCGGCACGGGGAGTTTTGAAATTGGCTGATATGGCTGTTTGTTCAATGAGAACCTTGCATCTGGCTTTGAAAGTTCTTATAAGTGCAAGCTGAGGAGGAAAGGAGGTTTTTTACATGGATGCAACCATAATCAATCCTTTCATAAATGCCACTATCAACGTTCTTGATACCATGGCATTTGTAAAGGCGAAACCGGGGAAGCCCTATCTGAAGAAAGATGATACCGCCCGGGGTGACGTGACCGGCGTAATCGGTCTTACCGGGATGGCCCATGGTACGATATCGGTGACCTTTGAAGAGAACAGCATTCTTAAAATCATTTCCAACATGTTCGGAGAGGAAATTACGACCCTGGATCATGAAGTCGCGGATGCAGTGGGTGAGTTGACCAATATGATTTCAGGTCAGGCCCGGATGGAACTCGAACAGAAGGGCAAGGTTTTTGAGGCGGCGATTCCCTCGGTAATCACAGGAAAGGGACATAAAATTATACATATTACGGAAGGCCCCAAAATTGCCATACCGTTTGAAATCGATGAAGGTGCGTTTACAATCGAGGTTTGTATGGCAAGTTGAGCGGCATCTGAAATGAAGTGATATAAGGACCGGTTTGATTATGACATGCCGATCACTTGAAAATATCGGTTCGGGTCACCTGACCGGACCAATTCAACTATTTCCGAACCCCAGTTTATAGGAGGGCTCAGCTAATGGATTTATCCATGAAGATCCTTATCGTTGATGACTTTGCGACAATGCGCCGGATTATGAAAAACATATTGAAGCAGATCGGCTTCAGTAACATTATCGAGGCGGATGATGGTACTACTGCGCTGGAAGAGCTTAATAAGACCGCCGTGGACCTGATCATATCGGATTGGAACATGCCTAAGATGACCGGACTTGATCTTCTTAAAAGTGTTCGCGGTACGGATGGGCTTAAGGACGTCCCATTTTTGATGGTAACCGCCGAAGCCCAGAAGCAAAATGTTATTGATGCAGTTCAGGCCGGCGTAACGAACTATGTCGTCAAACCTTTCACCGCCGAGGCCATCTCTGAAAAACTGGAAAAGATCTTTGGAAAATGATGTGAACCGGGCTGTTTTTTCTCAAAGGCGTTAGAAATGACAAGAATTCTCGTCATAGATGCTCCGGGAGCGACCGCTTTCCTGGAAGAGCTGTTTAGAGATGAGCATGATTGTCATATAGCCGCGGAAGAGGATCGTGAAAAAGCGCTTGAATTGATTGACAGCAATGTCATCGATGCGGTGGTGACCGACTTCGAGAGTGTCGATGGCGCGGGGGCCACCGTTGTGGATATGGTGGTGAACCGCAATTCGCTTACTCCGTGTATTGTCTACACCCGCCAGGCTTCCTACCGGCAATCTGTAGAGGCTATCAAACGAGGCGCCTACGATTATCTGTCTGAAAGCGACAGCCCCGAGGATGTAAAGGCGGTTCTGGAGAAGGCGTTTAACGAAAGGAAAACGCCGGGACAGAGACGACGGAAAGAGGACCAGTTATCCGGTTTCAAATGCGGCGATCTCGTGGGCGACAGCCCCGAGATGAAGAAGGTTTTCAAAACCATTGAAAAAGTATCCGAGTCGGACAGCACGGTTCTGATTACGGGCGAAAGTGGTACCGGCAAAGAGCTTATTGCCAGGGCGATCCATCTGAACAGCTACCGTTCCGATCAACCCATGGTGACCATCAATTGTGGCGCTATTCCGCGTGAACTTCTGGAAAGTGAATTGTTCGGCCATGAGAAGGGGGCATTTACAGGCGCCCACCGCACCCGGCTCGGCCGCTTTGAGATGGCGACCGGCGGAACCATCTTCCTTGATGAAATCGGTGATATGAGTCCCGATCTTCAGGTCAAACTGCTGCGTGTCCTCCAGGAACAGAGTTTTGAGCGGGTCGGAAGCACCCGCTCCATTCAGGTGGACATCCGGGTTATTGCAGCGACGAACAAGGACCTGGCGGCATCTATCGAGGAAGGGAACTTCCGGGAGGACCTGTATTACCGATTGAATGTTATTCCCATCCAGGTCCCTCCGCTTCGGCAACGGAAAAGTGATATCCCGCTGCTGGTCAACTTCTTCATGAATCGTATGGGCGGTCGCAGACGTGAAGACTTGAGACGGATGAAATCCTTTTCCGATGAGGCGCTTCAGGGGCTTATCTCATACGAATGGCCCGGTAATGTTCGTGAGCTGGAGAATATGATGGAACGGCTGTCGGTGCTGGTGGAAAGCGATATTATTCAGCTGGTGGATTTACCGCCCCATATATATGGGGGAAAAGAGACCGTCCGGGGAGGGCCGTCACTGCCCTTCATGCCGGCCGGCAATTTAGGATTCGGTGAGCTGGTCGACCAATATCAGAAAGCACTTATTATAGATGCCCTGAAAGAGACCCACTGGGTAAAGGCCAAGGCCGCGGAAAAACTTAAAATGAATCGGACGACCCTTGTGGAAAAGATCAAGAAACTGGGAATAGAAGGGCCCGACAATGTGTCCGGGGCTTTTCAAACCAGCTGATCCGGCCGCCAATTTTTTGACACGCTTCATTTCGGGATACCAAATCCCGACACCGCTATTGCTCTGAGGTTACCTCTCCTCCGCAGTAAAAACGCATCTCCATATTCCCCCCATTTTATGTTATCTTTCATCTATACGCGGCTTGTAGCCCTTACACCACGGACATCTTTCCATGAGAAAGGCAAATGGACCGCATGGTTGAAGAGGTGCCTGTTTCCGGTGTCGACCCAGTTGCCCGTTATGCCTCTTTATGTTTTGGCATATAGTTTGCTGTTAACGGAGTGTCGGGTTTTTATTACCTGTGGGCGACAGCTCGTGTCCATTCGGAAATGAGGTGAGTACTATATTATATCGATGACAACCCAGATGAAACGCATATTGAAAAACACCGTATTTTGGTGCCTGCTCGCTTGCTGGGGCGGTTTGTTGAGTCAATCCTCCGCCTATGCCGTCGTGCGGGTGGAGGGCATCGATATCGATCCAGTCCAGGACACCCTGCAGATAGAAATGAGTGGGCGGGCGCCGTATAAGGTGTTCAAACTCGATGCAATGCAGGTCATGGTTGCTTTCCAATCAGCGGATATCGCAAGTGGGGTCGCAAAAACCCTCAAGGGCGCCGGGCTCGTGAAACACGTTAAGATAGAAATGCTTCAGAATCAGGTCGTCTCTCTGATGGTCGACACGGCCGAGAACATCACGGAGGTCCAGGCCGACTGGATAGACGATTCCGAAACGCTTCTGGTTCGTTTGATTCCGTCCGGTAGTGCTCCCCCAAGGGCTATTCCCAAAAAACTGCGAAAGTATAGCAAAGAACGCATTCCGGCGGATCACAGCCGGATTGCGGACACCGTTTCGGATGATGTCACTCCGGATCTGGATACCACACCCGCTCCCGATCGGGAAGAGGCGACATCGCCGCTGCCGCCGGCGGATGCCGCTCCGGAAGCCGCACCGGCATCCGAAACCGGGATGAATGCCCCGATGGCTGTCTCCGACACCATATTACCCTCGGCGCCCGTGGCCGAGCCGAAAAAAGTGTCTGGATTGGATGGATTGATCACGGAAATTTCCCAGGGCAAATGCAGTCAATCACCCATATTAAAGGGTGCTTTGAAACTTGCCGGGCGGAAAGAGTGGAAGCAGGTGTTCGACCTGCTGAACCCGGTGCTTGATCCAAACAGTACGGATATATGTCAGGCCGATTTCTATTATCTCAAGGCGTTTGCGGCATATAAAATGAACCGATCGGGTGATGATCGGTTGTATCTGGATGCGGCCAATTATTTCCAGGATGCCACCAGCTATTTCCCGGCGTCTTCTCATACCCCATACGGTCTGTTGGCGTTGGCTTCCATTTACCATGATATGAATAACCTGCCTGAAGCCAAAGGGTATTATAACATTGTTTTAAAGTCGTACGCGGATCATCCCGTGTACGCTGATGCGTTGTTTCATTTAGGGAAACTCCATCTGAAGGAGGGTAAGGAGAAACAGGCGATTATAACATTCCGTAAATTTATGGAAGAATATCCCCAAAGCCCCCGGCTGACGGACGCCCGGCTTGCTCTCGGAAAGTGCCTGTATGAAACGGATGAATTTACAGAAGCCCTCGCCTTGTTGCGAAAGGTAGTTGAAGATGATCCCGCCCGTATATACAAAGATCCTGATCTGCTGGTTTATATCGGCTACCTCAATTATCAGCTTGGCGATTTCGAAAGCGCACGAGAGGCGATGATCAAGGCAGTGAATCTCTATCCGGAAAGTGATTCGGCGCCTGATTTGTTGACGCGAATTGCCGACACCCTGAGAAGCGATAAGCGAACGGAGCAGGCGAAAAAGATTTACCAACTGGTTATGAAGAAATACCCGGGTACGGACGGCTTTGCCATCAGTGCCGTTCGTTATGCGGGCATGCTTTCGGACCGGACTGAAAAAGAGGCAAAATACAAAGAGGTAATTAAAGATTTTCCGGGGCATCCCATGGCCAAACTTGCGGTTATCAGGCTGGCGGATCTTCAGGTTCAGGCAGGTGAGTACGCCGCCGGCATCGATACGCTCCGGGGGCTTATGACCGGCAGTTTGAGAGATTTGCGGGATGAAGCCGCTTATACGATAGAGTCCGCATTCGCCGGTTTTTTCCGGCAGATGGCCGACAAGGCTGATCCCTTTACCGTTATCCGTGCTTATGAAAAAGACAAGCATTTGATCAATCGCCTGGACAATCCGGATATTTTTGAAATGGTCGGGACCGCTTTTTTTAAAGCACACTTCTACAGCCAGGCCGCTGAGCTGTTCGAGAAATCTTACAAACAATCGTCCCCCGATACCCGAACGGCAAGCCTTTATTATCGACTCGGCGTTACATTTCAGGAGTTGGGTAAGGATATGCGGGCCAGGGAGATGTTCGACGCCTATTTCCAGAAGGAGCCGGACAACCGGGTAAAGCCCGACGCCTGTCTGCGTATGAGCCGGTTGCTGATTGCGGAAAAGTCGTGGGAAAGTGCCCTGGGGTTTCTAAAAACGGTATTCGAAATAGTGAATCGGATTTGGAAAAAGCCGATTTTCTTGTAATTCAGGCCAAAGTATATCAAGATCTCGACAAAGAGGCGAAAGTGCCTGGCTCCTTGAAGGCGGCGATTAACCTGATGGCTTCATCGCCGGATGTTCGTCCCGAACAACTGATGCAGACCCACCGATCTCTTGGTGTAAGCTATCTGAAACTCGGTGAGAATGACAAGGCGATCGATGCCTTTACCATGGCGCTCAAATTTTGTACGGAAGGACGTCCGCCCGGGCTTCTCTTTCTCCTGGCGGATACGGAATTGAAAGCGCGAAAATCGGAAGCGGCGAAGGATGTGTTCCTGGAGATAATTGACAGCGGAGATGATTTCTGGGGACGAATGGCACAGGAACGGCTGAGGACCATGGAACTTGAGGCCAAGCTGAAAGAGAGCTGAAAACGAGAATGACACGGAATCGCAATATATTGGTCGTTGAAAATGAACCCCAGGAACGGGCGGTACTCGGTCGTATGCTCGAGGAGTGGGGGTATGCCCCGACGACCGTTTCAAACGTGGCGGATGCCGGCAAGGAAATAAGATCGTGCCGGTTTTCCCTCATTATAGTCAGCTATGATATGCCGGGTCTGACTGCCCAAGTGTTCTTCGACCGGATCAAGAGTGAAAACGACAACACACAGGTGCTGTTTATTTCAGGAACGGCGCCCGTGGAAGACGCCGTGGAGATGATGAAGGCGGGGGCACTTGATTTTATCATCAAACCGGTGGATTCCGAACAATTATACCACCTTGTCCAGCGAGTATTTCAGGAGGTTTTTGGGGGGGCACCAAACAGGGAGAGGCAAAACCGCGGCGATACCCGTATCATCGCCCAGGACCAGGGCATGTTGAAGATACTCGATATGGCGCGGCAGGTGGCCGATAGCCGTGCATCCGTGCTGATACAGGGAGAGAGCGGTACGGGTAAGGAACTGATCGCGCGTTTCATTCACGAGAACAGCCGGCGGCGGTATGCCTCTTTTGTGGCGGTTAACTGTGCCGCTCTTCCGGAGACACTGCTTGAAAGTGAGCTTTTCGGACATGAAAAGGGGGCGTTTACGGGTGCGATTGCCGCCAAACAAGGGAAATTCGAGCTTGCAAACGGTGGGACGCTGTTGCTGGATGAAATTACAGAGATGCCGGTTCATCTCCAATCCAAACTCCTGCGTGTGCTCCAGGAGCGGGAGGTCGACAGAATTGGCGGCCGTCGTCCCGTTCAGGTGGATATCCGGGTTATTGCCACAACGAACCGAAATATGAAGGAGACCCTTGAATCGAAAGAGTTCCGGGAGGATCTCTATTACCGGTTGAATGTGATTCCCATCCGGCTTCCGTCGCTTCGGGAACGTTCCGGCGATATCCCCCTCCTTGCGCGCCATTTCGTCGAAAAATACAACGTGCTTGACGGTCGATGCGTCAAAGAATTGTCGGATTCGGCCATTCACAAGATCATGTCGCTCCCCTTGAAGGGAAATGTCAGGGAGCTGGAAAATATAATCGAGCGGGCCGTCCTGCTCTGCGACGGTACCTGTATTCGACCGGAGGACCTTTTTTCGGGCGATATGACGGCATGTGAAAGCGATTCCGGGATTCCCGCCGCTGACGCCTATATACAGGAGTTCGCGCCCCGGCAACTGAAGGATGTCGAGAAGAATCTTATATTCCAGACCCTGGATCAAACCAACGGCAACCGGACACACGCGGCAAAAATTCTTGGTATCAGTGTCCGTACCCTTCGCAACAAACTCAACGAATATAAAGAAACAGTAGAAGGCTGAAAAAGCAGGCACGTATATTGCTTTGTTGATACATCGAGTCGCCGGTCTTATCTTTAGATGATCGGATACCGCCGACAACATTATATGCGGGAGGCATTGAAATGGTAGATTCGATTCTTTTTGACAAAGCGGTCAATGTGATGCACAAAGCGCTGAATATCTCTTCGGAACGTAATAGGGTCATCACCGGCAACATCGCCAATGTCGATACCATCGGCTTCAAGCCGGCGGACGTGGATTTTAGAAAGACACTTCTCCAGGCCCTGGAAACCCCATCCGAAAATACCTTGGCCACAACCGATGCCAGGCATTTTGAAAACGGCGCCGGTACGGCGCCCGCGGGTGACCCGGTGTATCGGGAGCGCTCGGTGGCGGCCGTCGATATTGACCGGGAGATGACGAATCTGGCTGAAAACAACCTGCAATATCGTACAAATTCGGAAATGCTGATGCGTAAACTCAGCCTGATCAAATACAGCATTACGGAAGGAGGCAGGTAATGGATTTGCTCCAAGCCATGAAAATCAGCGGAACGGCCCTTACCGCGCAGCGGACAAAGCTGAATATTATTTCAGAAAACCTGGCCAACAACGAAACCACCCGCACCGAAAACGGCCAGCCCTACCGCCGCAAGATGGTGGTATTTGCCCCGCAGCCCGTGGAGCCTTTCAAGGCGGTACTGAAAAGGGAGCAGGGGGAGGCTGCCGGGGTGGCGGTCACGGACATTGTGGAGTCACAGGAAGATTTTCGTCTCGTCTATAATCCGAGTCATCCGGATGCGGATCCGGATACCGGTTATGTGGCCATGCCGAATGTGGATGTTGTCACCGAAATGGCGGATATGATGACTGCCAGACGGGCGTATGATGCCAGTGTCACCGCCATGAACAACACCAAGAGTCTGATCCTGAAAGCCCTGGAGATCGGTAAATAGGGATCGGGTATGATATTATCGAGAAGAGGATCGATTTGAATGAATTGCGATTCCAAAGGGGGCACAAATGAACATAATTCCCATTGAAGGCATTGGAAATGGACAGTCCTTTACAATTGAAAAATCCCGGGAGACCGGTGATTCGGGGTTTGGCGCCAGACTGAAACAGGCCATTTCGGAAGTGAATGAGCTGCAGCAGGATGCAGACAAGGCAATGACGGATGTTACACTGGGTAAAATGGGAATCCACGAAGGGATGCTTGCCATTACAGAGGCGGACCTGTCCCTGCGGCTGCTTGTGCAGGTGCGTACTAAAATCATGGATGCCTATAAAGAGATCAGCCGGATGTAGGTGATTTATGAACTCACTATTTGAACAGATTGCAAATATTTTCCGCGCAATGCCCCTTTCGCGAAAGCTCATGATGGCGTCCATCCTCCTTCTGGCGGCTTTTGGCTTTGTCGCGCTATATATGTATGGTCAGAAAACGATGTATCAGCCGTTGTACGGCAACCTGTCGGCGGAAGACGCGGCAACTATTGTTGAAAAACTGCGGGAGCAGAAGGTGCCGTATCAGATTGAAGGCGGCGGCAGTCTTATCCTCGTCCCTTCGGAGAAGGTCTATGACCTGAGACTTTCCCTGGCCAGTCTGGGACTTCCCCGGGGAGGCGGCGTCGGATTTGAAGTGTTTGACGAGACCGATTTCGGCACCACTGAATTTGTCCAGAAACTCAATTATCAGCGTGCGCTTCAGGGAGAACTTGCCAGAACCATCAAGGAATTCAGAGAAGTGGACGATGCCCGGGTGATGATTGTGATGCCGAAAGATTCGGTGTTCATCGAAGAGTCGAAACCGGCATCGGCTTCGGTGCTGTTGAAACTCCGGGGCAAGCTGGCCAAATCGAAAGTGGAGGCGGTGGTGAATCTCGTGGCGAGTGCCGTGGCGGATTTGTCGCCCGACAATATTACGGTGGTGGACACGGCGGGAAATGTTCTTTCCAAGAGAAGCAGTGAGGAGGGGAAGGAAACCGAGCTTGCGGATGCAAAGCTCGAGTACAAACTGACCTATGAGAATACCTTGGCCCGTCAGATTCAGTCCATGCTCGAACGAATCGTTGGCAGCGGCAAGGCCATTGTAAGGGTGGCTGCCGACATGAATTTCGACCAGGTGGATTTAAGCGAGGAGATCTATGATCCCGAGACCCCGGTGATCCGAAGCCGGCAACTGTCAACCGAAAGCTCGGACAGCTCCCAGGGCGTCGAAAGCGGTATTTCCAGTGTGAATCCGGTGGCGGCGGGCGGCGGAACGGCCGGTACGCCGGACCAGCGGACGGAGAAGGCCCAGAAACAGAATGAGACCACAAATTATGAAATAAGCCGAACCCTTCGAAGGACCGTCAACCCCGTGGCCGAAGTGGAACGAATTTCCGTGGCGGCGGTGCTTGACGGCAGCTATACCCTGGAAACGGACAAGGAGGGCAAGCAGACAAGAACCTACGTATCCCGTACCCAGGAGGAACTGGAAAAATTCGAACAAATCGTCCGGAACGCCATGGGCTACAGCGCCGATCGGGAAGATCAGGTTTCGGTGGAGTCTTTCCCCTTTGCATACATGGAAGAGATGACGCTGAAGGGGGGGCCGGGTATCGATTGGCCGGCTATATTAAAACGTTATGGGCATCTCGGCGGGTATGCGGCGCTCATTCTTGTGGTCTTCATATTTCTGATACGGCCAATTACCCAGGTGGTTCAGGAGGTTACCGTTCAGACGGAGCAGAACAAACTGACGGTCCACACCCAGGAGAATAAAGAGCTGCCCGGCCCCTCCGAGCAGGAAGCCCTGCCGGCGCCGGCTGAGATGTCGGGACGGGAAAAAGCGGCGTTTTTGGCAAGGCAGGATTTGGATAAAACAACCGAGCAGGTCCGGGGCTGGCTGGGCGAAGCCACTTGATAGGAGCAGTAAATGGCAATATTGGACCCCAAAAAAATGACCGGTCCGGAAAAAGCGGCCGTGTTGCTTCTCACTCTCGGCGAGGCCGAGGCGTCTGAGATTTTTAAAAAGCTGACGGACAAAGAGATCAAGCAAATCGCGCCGGTCATGGCCAAATTCGACAAAGTCGATCCGGAAGTGGCGGACGCGATTGCCGAAGAGTTCGTAAGAATATACGAAAACAAGGACAACCTGAATGTCCGGGGGGATAGCTTTTTTAAAAATGTGCTGGGCAGCGCTTTTGACAAAAAGGATGCTGACAAGATAATGCGTTCCCTGGACGCGGACGAGGAGGGACGGCCCTTCGAATGGAGTGAAGAGGTGGATGCCAACCTGCTCAAAGAACAGATAGTGACAGAGCATCCCCAGACCATTGCCATGATCCTGGCACATTTGCCGCCGGAAAAGGCATCCGAAGTTCTCTCGGCCATGCCTGACGACAGGAAAGGGGACATCGCCATCCGGATTGTCCGGTTGGGCCAGGTTCCCCTTGAAATTGTGCGGGAGGTCGACCGGACGCTCAGAAACGAGTTGAGCCAGGTCCATGCCAGCGCCACGGAGATCGGCGGCATCGACGCAGTGGTGGATATTTTGAACAACCTGGATCGCGCCAGTGAAGACATTATTCTGGAGACCATTGAAGAAGAGCACTCCGATATGGCCAACGAAATTCGGGAAAAAATGTTTGTGTTCGAAGATCTGTCCAAGGTGGATGACCGCGGTATGCGGGAAATTCTAAAGAAGGTTGAAAACCAGCAACTTGCTCTTGCCATGAAGACGGCCAGCGAGGAGATGAAGCAGAAGATTCTTGGCAATTTGTCCCAGCGGGCCGCTGAAATGCTTCTGGAAGACCTCGAAGTGATGGGGCCGGTCAGGCTGGCCGAAGTGGAGGAGGCGCAACAGATGATTATCCGCGCGGCCAAGGAACTGGAAGCCGAAGGGGACCATTGTACTGGGGGGTAAGGGGAAGGAGGATGTTCTTGTCTGACCGGAAGAACGTAAAACCATTCGAGGCGACCTCCTGGCGGAACGGCCATAAAGCCGGGTCCGGTGCGGCGCCAGGTGGCGCGAAAAAGGGCGGCGATGGATTCAGGGCGCTATATGCCGCTCCGAAGAAGAAAGAAGAACCGGACACTTTCGTCGCTTCCTTTGTTAGTGAAGAAAAGGCCCGGTCACTGACGAAAAACAAGGAGCCCGAGGAAGTTGTCGAGCCGGACCCGGAGGTGTTGGAGACTATCAAACGCCAGGCCTGGGATGACGCTTTTTGCCCAGGGAGAGCAGGCGGGGATCGAAGAAGGGCGCAGGAAATCGCGGGAAATAATCGACCGGATACAGAAGATACTGACCGATGTCGAAACGGTATGGACGAACCTGATTAAAACCCATGAGGCACGGATTATCGAGCTTGTTTGCAGAATAAGCGAAAAAGTGGTGTACGGCCAGTCGGTTGTGGACCAGGAAATGGTCAAACGGGCGATTGTTGAGGCGCTGGGGGTTATTCCCGAACCCGTCAATGTCCAGATTGCCGTCAATCCGAAGGATTACGAGTATATTGAAACGGTCAAAGAAGACTTTTTTTCTCATATCAAGGGGCTCAAAGACGTGTCGGTGACACCGGATGCCGCTATCCATCAGGGGGGATGTACCGTCAGGACCAAATTCGGAGAAGTCGATGCCACACTGGAAAACCGCCTGGAAGCCGTTCGGGTAAGTATTTTAAGGGCCAATGGAAGAAAGGGCGACATCCGATGAACACGCCGGCCTTGCATATTGATTGGGACACTTACTTCGAGGCCGTGAATACTCATCCCGGGCCGAACCTCCAGGGGAAGATCGTGAAGGTCGTCGGCCTTATCGCTGAAGGGCATGGGGTCGGAATGAGCATCGGCAGCCGGTGTCTTATTGAAAACGATCTGGGCGAAACGCTTACGGCTGAAGTCGTGGGATTCAAGGAAGATCGGGTGCTTCTGATGCCTTACGGGGATACCCGCGGCATTCGTCCGGGGAGTCGTATCGCCCTTCTGGACCGATACCCGTATGCGGATGCCGGAGACGAATTCCTCGGACGGGTCGTGGATGGCATGGGCAGGCCCATTGATGGAAAAGGCGCTATTCAGGCAACCCGCCAGTACCCCCTGTACGGAACGGCCATCAACCCCCTTGAACGGAGAACCATCCGTGAACTGATGGATGTGGGAATTACCGCCATCAACACCATGATTCCCCTGGGACGAGGCCAACGGGTCGCCATTATGGCGGGGTCGGGGGTCGGCAAAAGTGTTTTGATGGGGATGATGACCCGCCACACATCGGCTGATGTCACCGTGGTGGGGTTAATCGGTGAGCGTGGACGGGAAGTAAAAGATTTTGTCGAAGACAATCTGGGCGAGGAGGGCATGAAGCGGGCCGTGGTTGTGGCTGCCACCTCCGATTCGCCTCCGCTTGTCAGGATGCGTGGTGCTTACCTGGCGACCACCCTGGCTGAATATTTCAGGGATCAGGGGAAAAATGTGCTGCTCATTATCGACTCCATTACCCGGTTTGCCATGAGTTCCCGGGATGTCGGTCTGGCGGCCGGTGAGCCGCCTACGAGCCGGGGATACACCCCGTCTTTTTTCGCCCAGATTCCTGTGCTCCTGGAACGGGCCGGAACGGTTGAGGGCAAAGGCAGTATTACCGGGATTTATACGGTCCTGGTGGAAGGGGATGACCTGAACGATCCCGTGGGGGATACGGTTCGTTCCATTGTGGACGGCCATATCGTACTGTCCAGGAAGCTCGCCAACCGCGGACATTATCCGGCCATCGATGTGCTCCAGAGTGTCAGCCGTGTGATGCGGGACGTAGTAACGGAAGAGCATATGGATTTCCGGGGCAAAGTCATCGATGCCATGGCCACATATGCCGATGTTGAAGATATGATTTCCATTGGCGCCTATGCGGATGGATCGGATCCAAGGATCGATGACGCCAAACGGATGATGCCCCGGGTGAACGAGTTTTTACGGCAGAAAATTATGGAAAAGTCGCCATACAACGCGGGCTTGAATCGCTTGAAGGCAATCTGCGGGGTTAAGAAATGAAACCCGTATCGACGAAGGCTTGAATCGCTTGAAGGCAATCTGCGGAGTTAAGAAATGAAACCCGTATCGACGAAGGCTTGAATCGCTTGAAGGCAATCTGCGGAGTTAAGAAATGAAACCCGTATCGACGAAGGCTTGAATCGCTTGAAGGCAATCTGCGGGAATAAAGGATAAGGCCGATACCGGGAACGGAATAGAAGAAAAAGGTCGAAATAATGAAAAAGTTCAAATTCCGTCTGGAACCCCTGATGCGATACCGGGAGTTTATGGAACGTCGGAAGCAACTCGAAGTTGCCAAGGCGCGTTCCGACGTGATTTCCTGCGAACGCTCCATCGAAGAAACCCGTGCCGCTTTTTCGAATACGGCGAACCAGCTTACGGACGATCTGAGCGAGGGGATGGATGCCGCCCGCTTCCTCCGGGTAAAAGACTATCTTTCGGGGCTTGAATCGTTCGAGAATACGGAGAAAAAAAGGCGCGTCCAGCTAGTTGGCGTATTGACCCAGCGTCAGAAAGAACTCAAAAAAAAATCGGTCGAAAAGAAAGCGATTGAAAAACTGAAGCTGAGGCAAAAAGAAGAATATTATACAGAGATGTTTAAGATGGAGCAACAGTCTCTGGATGATATTATCATCCTCAGAGAGGCAAGGAGTGAAAATAAATGAGCCGACGAAAGCAATTCAAATTCAGGACGTTCATTATCGGGCTTGCTTTGGTAAAATTAGTCGTTGTTGCGCTTTGCCTGTCGGGGATATTGCCGTTTACGGACCTCCTGTTTACCCGCGACACAGCGGTGGCCCAGGATGAGGTGGCCGAAGCGAAGGCTGCCGAGGCTGTCGACGCGTCGGCCGAGGACGAGGACGAGGAAACGAATCAGAACCAGTATGCGGAAATTCAGGCCATGATGAATCAGATCGAGGCCAGGCGGATGCAACTCGCGGAAGAGGAAAACCGCATCAAAAATGAAAGGGATCAGCTCGAGCAGTTGAAGCTGGATATCGATATAAAGCTGGACGAGATGAAGGCTGTTCAGGCGAAAATCGAAGAAGGACTCGCCCGGAAGGCGCAATTGGCGGCCCAGGAACAGCAGCAGAAGAGTGTCGCCGAGGCGGCGAAGTTGAAACAGCTCGTCAAGGTCTACTCGAGTATGAGCCCCAAGAAAGCGGCCGGGATTATAGACAAGCTGGATATGAAGGTGATTTACGAAGTGTTTTCCAACATGAAGGGTGAGGAAATCGGGCAGATCCTGAGCTATGTCAGCGGAGAGAGGGCGGCCAAGATAACCGAACGGCTAGCGGCCAATAACGATAAATAAAACAATAGAGCCATTTTCAAAACGGTTTTCTCGCCATGCGTGAAACCAGGCGCAAAGCGGATTGACGACGCGGGAACCGGACGAAATGAACCGTTTTGAAATTGGCTGAATAGCATTCCCCACGGCTATAAGAAACCCTGGAGATATATTTCTCCGGGGTTTTCTGTTTGTTCTTGTTTTTTCTTCGTGCTCTTCGTGTCCTTATTTTTTCCAAATATGGTTACCCTGTTTGTAGACCCCCTCACGATTGACCGTTCTCGTGAGACGGCAATAATTTCCCCCACCGGATTCAGGATAGGCAAAAACTTCGTTTCTCCCCGCATGAAATTATAGCTGAAAGGATGATTTTTTTTATGATAAAATATTGAATATTATATATAAAAATATTTTTAACAGGCCTTGGCACATCCTTTGCTCATATGTATGCCGACAAGTAAAACGGGTGAAAGCCACCCCTTGAAACGAGGCATACATGATTTCCACTACATTTTTTCAGGAACTGTTTACCGGAAACATCCAAGAGAACTTTCTCTCCGGCAAGGGAAGCGCGAAACAGGGAGGCGAAGCCCAATCCAGTTTCGCGGCTATTTTAGGCAGGGTCATGGACGATGCCCCGAATAGCCCGGATACGACTCCATTTGCGGAAGGATTTCCAACGGGCCATCGTTTTCTGGAGCAGCTTAAAAAAGCGATCATGGCTTCCGGGATTTCTCTTGACGCGAAACATGTCGATGCGGACGCAATGGCGGAATTCCGGAATCTCCTTGTCAAGGCCGGTTTTAACAAACAGGAAGTTCAGGAAATGATAACAGATTTGACTTCTGACGATACCGGAAAAGGTGTCACCCTTGCCACTCTCTTTGCAAAGGCGTCGCAGCTTTCGGAACCGAACGAGGACGGCGATGAATCGGTACTCCTTGATATATCCGCCCTGCCGTATATCGAAACGATACTCGGCCAATTGGGGATGGACGAGGAATCGATCCGGGGCGTTCTTGCCGGCGCGAAGATAGAGGGACGCGGCATTGATATCGAGAAGCTTGCCGGGAACATTCGGCGTGCAATGGCCGCGGGAAAGGGGTCGACCGGCAATGTTTCAGGCGATACGAATGACATACTCGAAATGATGCGACGCATCGGCCTAATGGAAAACGATGCGCAAAGCCTTTCGACGACTTTGGATAAAATGATTTCCGAGTTGTCGGATTTGAATAAAAAGAACGAGGGGTTATCGGAAGAGGTGTCGGGAAGCCTTCTGATTTCCTACCTACAGCAACTCACGGCGTCTCTTGGAGACGACGGTGAGAATCTGCGGCAGTTGATTGGTTCCGCCGGGAATGACGGCGAAGGATTTAACGGAGAGGCCCTTCTGGCCAGGCTGGTCCAGTTAAGACAGGAATTGTCTACAGCATCTGCAGTATCGGGAATGAAGCGCCTGGCCGGCATACAGGGAGAAAATTCGACGCAGGGTGAAATGAGTCTGTCGCGGTTTGTTTCCGCTCTGGAGGCCCGGATTTCAGAAGCGCATCAGATTCGGACCACACTGGAAAAGGAGACTCCCGGCCGACCGACAGCCCGGGTTGTCGGCAATTTCCTGGAAAAGATATCATCGGATGTCGCAAGTGCACAGAGCAAGTCGACGGTTTCCGCGGTTATGGAACAGGAATATGAGACAGAGGTGTTGATGCGGGATGTCCGGCAGGCAACCGAAAAAAGAACCACCGGTATAAATGCCAAAGGAGGAGATCCGGGTCGCAATACGATGGGAAATTTTACTGGTGCCGGACAAGTGGACGATAAAGAGGTGTTGACGGGAAATGCCCGGCAGACGGCCGAGAAGTCGATTGCAGATGTCGGCGGTAAAGACGGTCAGAAGCCAAACATTCTGGAGGCGATTCGCGAGGCATCTTCGGGGGCGGATACGGGACGCGGTACTTCGGAAAATTCCGCCGGGAAGGATGACACCGGAAAATTCATGGATAGTCTGGCATCTGCTGTAAAACAAAAGGTAAAAAAGACCACCGAGCAGAACCTGTCCGCAGCCGACGGTTTTACGAAAGCGGTAAAGTCCGCGGATGAGGTATCAAACGCCGCAAAAATGCCCGCCGGGAGAACACTCCCCGGATATCTGCTTGATCAGGTGAGCCGTCAGATTGTCAAGCTCCGTACAGCCGGAGAAAATGAAATAACCCTGCAGTTGAAGCCGCCGCATCTGGGCAGGATGAAACTCAACGTCGAGAATACATCCGGCGGTATCAAAGTGGGAATTGTGGTTGAAAGCGCCGCGGCAAAAGAGATGCTCCTGTCGCATACGAGCGAGTTGAAAGCGGCGCTGGGAGATCAGGGGATTCGACTGGATAAAATTGATGTGGGGACCCAGGGTGATTTCGGAAATTCCATGGCCCAGGCCGGCCGGGAATTTGGACGGTCCGGTGGCCGGAACGGCCGGCAGAGCGGACGCGGTTTGTCGGGCAACAGCATCATCCCGGAGGGATCGGATCTTCCCGAAGTGGTTCGAACGGTGGATACGGGAAGGCTGGATCTTGTGGCTTAGATGCGAGTGTTCCCGGCGACGGGATTTTTGGCAGGTATTAGAGAAAGCGAATTGAATAAACAGGAGAAATAACAATGTCCATCAATCAGGTGTCATCAAGTGCAGAGGTAAACGCCATTTTCAACAGCCAAACGACTCAGGCGGTAAAAGAGGAAGATCCCCTGGGGCGGGATGCATTTCTGACCATGCTGGTGGCCCAACTCAAGCATCAGGATCCCCTTAATCCAATGGAAGGGGCTGACTTTTCCGCCCAACTTGCACAGTTTTCCACCCTGGAGCAGATGTTCAAGGTAAATGAAAATTTGGAAAATATCGAATCGGCGATTGCACCGGATACAGAAGAGAATCTGATGGATTATATCGGAAAAGAGGTTACCGGAGTTAACAATTCGCTGCGTCTTGAAGACAGTGAAACCGTTGAAGGACAGTACACCATCGGGGAGAAGGCAAATATCCTGATCAGTATTTACAACGACGCGGGCGTGCAGGTGGCCACGGTTCTCGGCGGCCAGAAAGAGGCCGGTACACATAGCTTTGAATGGGACGGGACGGATGATTATGGAGACACGATGCTCGACGGCTCGTACTCATATGAAGTCCTGGCGGTGGATGAGAACTATGAAACGGTCGAGGTGGATACTCTCTTGAGCGGTACGGTGACCGGGGTGACTTATGAAAATGGTTCGGGCTACCTGCTGATAGGAGATAAACTGGTGGATCCGACGACGGTTACCAGGGTGGGCCAGGAGAGCGCAGAGGCATAAATTGGAATGCATTCCATCGGTGACATATGTCGATGGGTAAAGAAATATTCTATAAAAATAAAGCGAAAAGAGCCATTTTCAAAACAGTCCGCTGACATGCAACAATGCGATAATGCGACACAAAGATAGGCAGGAACAGGGGGTTTTGAAATTGGCTGTAACGACTAACAATATGGAGGTATCATCATGGGTTTGACCAGCAGTCTTTTTTCAGGCGTCAGCGGTTTGTCGGTTCTCGGGGATGCAATGACGGTCATCGGCGATAACATTGCAAACGTGAATACGGTGGCGTTCAAATCGAGCCGCGTATCGTTCCAGGACATCCTGAGTCAGACCGTGGCGACCCAGTCCGGTTCCGCCCAGGTAGGTCGCGGTACGGCTCTCGGGGACGTGACCCAGGCGTTCGGGCAGGGTTCTTTTGAATCTACCGAGTCCCCCACGGACCTTGCCATCGGCGGCGACGGATTCTTTATTGTCCGTCACCCCAACGACGTCGAGAATGAATTCTACACCCGGGCCGGCGGATTTTATTTCGACAAGACAGGTAATTTCGTGAACGCCGGCGGGTATGTGGTCCGCGGATGGGAACTGGAGAGAAACCCCCTTACCAGTGAAGTGGAAGATATCGGTTCCATCACGGACATTAAGCTGGAAAACTTTACATCTCCTCCGGAAGCAACCGACAGTATCTCGGTGATTGCGAATCTGGATTCCGGAGGTGATAACAATACGTCGGGAAGTTCCACGTCATTGTCGGAAGTCTGGAACGGGGATTTGAGCCTTGACACCCATATCGGAGACACTGCCTACGAATACCAGACGACCGTAAAGGTCTACGATTCCCTGGGCAGCACCCACGATATTACCGTTTACTTCGACAAGGCGGATCAGGATCGAACCTATGAGTATATCGTCACCTGCAATCCCGAGGAAGACAACCGGCAGATTTTTAACAATACCACCACAGATTCCGGGCTCGGCTTGCTTGGCAGGGGAACACTTGAGTTCTCCGCGGATGGTGTGATGACTGATATGAATTTCGAGCGCTTCGTCGGCAATAATGGCGGGCTTGATACCACAAACACTTCCTGGCCAAACCAACCGGCGGTTACCGGCGCTTATTCGGGCACGGCCGCCTTGCCGGCCACCTATACGTTTACGGCTGCAGGTGCGGGGGACATCGGCACTGCCGCCATTTCCATCGATTGGGACAACGGCGCAACTACGGGTTCTTTCACAGTCCCCTCCACCTATGTTGCGGGGGACTACGTTCAGGGACCGGACGGCATGCTTTTTCAGTTCAACTTTGGGGATACCGTGGCTGTGGGCAACGCATTCGATGCCACCGTTACTGAAGGCGACCCGGACGATCTGCTGGTGGGAGATAACTGGTCGAACATGGACGGCGATTTCGTCAACCAGCACCTGACCTTTCAGGCGGATTTTCTCGGCGGCACCCCCATGGACGTGGAGTTGAATTTCGGTCCCGGCTGGGACGGCACGGACTGGATTCCCGATGCTCTCTCCACCTCCTACTTCTCTACGGCATCCACCACGGTCTTCCAGACAGCCACCGGATACGGGGTGGGGGACCTTCAGAGTATCTCCGTGGATACGGACGGGGTCATTACCGGGTCCTATTCAAACGGCCAGGTGACACCGCTTTTCAGGGTGGCGCTTGCCAAGTTCCAGAATTCCCAGGGCTTGTTCAAGGAGGGTGGCAATCTCTTCCGGCAGACCCGAAACAGCGGGGAAGCCATTACCGGTTCACCCGGTACCAACGGATTGGGCAGCATCGCCGCAAACTCCCTGGAGCAGTCCAATGTGGATATATCCAACGAGTTTGTCAAGATGATCACCACCCAGCGCGGATTCCAGGCAAACTCGAAGATCGTGACCACCGTGGATACGATGCTTTCGGATGTTATTAACATGAAGCGTTAAAAACAGTCGACAGTCAACAGTCGACAGTCAACAGTCGACAGTCAACAGTCGACAGTCGACAGTCGGCGGTCGACAGTAAGCAGTCGACAGATTGCAGCCGGTGGATGGACCTTTCGGGGTCTTTTCCACCGGCTTTTTTTTGTGGTTTTCCTCCCCTGTCGACAGTCGACTGTGGACTGCTGACTGTCAACGGCCGACTGAACTTGTGCCATCCTTTTGACATTCACCGTGTCATCATCCGGGCATCGTTTTTTTAAATCCGGAACCGATTCTTTCGATGATTTTGAATTACAGGCATTTCCAATAGGTTATATCGATCCGTGTATACAATAACACTTGGCATGCGGGTTGCTATTATGTTATAGAGCATTCCAGCTCAACTGGAGTGCTTTTCGCCGCTGTATAACTTTTATCGATAACCGTCGAAGGTGTCGGACCTATGGATTTAGCAACTCTTATCGGGATTATTTCCGCTTTTGGCCTGGTCATCATTTCAATCCTTATGGGTGGCGGGCTCATGATTTTCGTTAACGTGCCGTCTTTAGCCATAGTGGTGGGTGGAACCCTCGGTACGACCATGATCAACTACCCCCTGAAAGACGTGCTGGGGGCCGTGAATGTGGTCAAGAATGTGTTTTTTGCCGGCGGATTGCCGGCTTCCGATGAAATGATCAAAACGTTTGTCGATCTGGGGTCGAAGGCAAGGCGGGAAGGTATTCTGGCCCTCGAGTCGGATGTCAAGGATATCAAGGACGATTTTTTGAAAAAGGGCCTTCAGATGTCCGTGGATGGTCTTGAACCACAGGCGATTGAGGAAATCCTGGTCACGGAGATCGATTATCTCCGGGGGCGTCACCAGTTAGGCGCCGAGATTTTTTCAACCATGGGCACATTCGCCCCGGCCCTGGGAATGATCGGCACCCTCGTGGGGCTGGTGCAAATGCTTCAATCCATGGACGATCCGAACTCCATCGGGCCCGCCATGGCGGTTGCGCTTCTGACGACGTTCTACGGATCGGTAATGGCCAACCTGGTATGTATGCCCATATCCGGGAAATTGAAGGGAAGAAGCAAAGAGGAGATGCTCATTAAAGAGATGGTGGTGGAGGGGGTCCTGTCCCTGACCAGGGGAGAAAATCCCAGGATTCTCGAGCAGAAGATGCTGGCTTATGTGCCGCCCAAGTTGCGAAAAAGCAGTTTCTAAATAGTTGCCAAAATGAAAAAGAAAAAAAAACAGGCCGAAGAAAGTGCCCCAAACCTCATTATGGTTATGACGGTGTCACTGTTTATTATTCTGCTTGCGTTTTTCATCCTGCTCAATACCCTTGCCGTTCCGGATGAGGCCAGACAGCGGTTGGCCCTGGGCTCTCTTATGAGAAACTTCGGTGTGCTGTCCGGCGGGTTTTCCATTATGAAAGGCGGAGACCAGGAGATAACATCCGAAAAAATTACCCAGATCGGCAATCTGCTTAATTTCTCGGATTTGATAAAAGGCGAAGAAGACCCGCTTAACGACCTGGTTGTCACTCATGATCGTAAACGGAGTGTGATTACTCTTCCGGACCCTCTGATTTTCGAGCCCGGGTCGAATCGGATCATCACTTCGAGTTACCCGGTACTGGACAGGATCGCCGCGGCCATTCGAGAGACCGAATATTCCGCTGATATCGCGGGATTTATGGATAAAGACATGGACACTTCGGACCCGGGGAGCAGCAATCGCGAGCTTTCTTCTCTGCGGGCTCTTGCGGTGCTCCGATACTTTATTGAAAAAGGCGACGTCTCTCCGGACCTGTTGACGGCTTACGGCTGGGGAGAGTTCCGGCCCCTTGCTTCGAACCGGATGCGTGAAGGCAGGGTTCTTAACCGGCGAGTGGAGATCACCATGGTACATAAGAAACGCCTCGAAAAACCCGAAGGATTTTTTACATTTAAAAATTTCTTTTTCAACGTGTTTGAGGATTAGTCTCTCAAGGGAGAGAACGCAGGGACTTTTTGAAACTGGCGAAAAGGTCTGATTTATGGCATCCGACAAAGAAACAGACGCCGGCGGCGGGGAAACGGATCCAAATGCCTGGATGGCAACGTTTGCCGACTTGCTCATGTTGCTGCTGACCTTTTTTGTGATGCTGCTGACGATGAAATCAATGGATGCGGGCAAGACAAGAGAGATTTTTGTCCGGACGTACGGCCCGCTCGATTTCATATCCCAGAATGAATATGTGCCGCCCCTTGACGAATTTGACCTTTACGTCAAGGCATCCGTTATCACTTCGACGGAAGCCATTGAAAAGGCGATCGACCTGCTGGAGGGCATTGATCCCGTTCCGGGCAGGAAACGGCCCGTTGTGAACCTGAGAGATCTTATTGATGTTTCCGAAAGTGAACAGGGGGTTGTGATAGCGTTGGAATCAGACCATCTTTTTGGTTCGGGGGATGCCGAGATTCGTCCGGACCGGGTTGCGGTTCTGGACGCTATCGCGCAGCTTTTCCGATATGCCGCCAATGATATTCTGATCATGGGACACACGGATGCCACACCCATCCGGGATAAACGATTCGCATCCAATTGGGAGCTTTCGGTCTATCGGGCATTGAGTGTGCTCTATTATCTGAAGGATGCCGCGGGGATGAGCCCCGAAAGGCTTGCCGCGGGCGGGTTTGGAGATCGGATGCCGAAGTATCCCAATGACAGCGATTCGAATCGTTCCAAAAACAGACGCGTAGAGTTCATTTTAAGAAAACCCGCATAAAAAATAGGAGATATAATGGCGGAAGAAAACGAAAAAGGGGAAGAACCCAAAGAAAAAAAAGGGTCGACACTGATGTTTGTTATTATCGGCGCGACTGTTTTGATTCTGGCCGGTGGTGGATTCGTGGCCTGGCAGCTTCTTTCTGCCCAAAAAACGGGAGATGTCGCCCAGGGAGCGGCCTCCTCGGGTGGTCAGGTTGAGGCAATCGACGAGGCGAACACGCTGAACTTTCCTCTGGAAACGTTTGTGGTGAATTTGAACGACCCGGGCGGAAAGCGATATCTCAAAACGAATATTGAGCTGGAATATGTAACGGAAGCGATGGGAGAAGAGCTGCAACGCCGGCTTCCCCAGCTAAGGGACCTGATTCTGCTTCTTCTCAGCAGCAAAGGGCTGGATGATATTCAGACCGTTGACGGCAAGATTGCACTGCGCAGGGAACTGGTTCAGCGTATCAACCAGATCCTGACCACGGGAAAGATCAGGAATTTGTATTTCACGGAGTTCGTTATTCAATAACGGAAATAATATGAGCGAAATATTATCCCAGAACGAAGTCGACAGCCTGCTCCAGGGGCTTTCCGCCGGAAAGGTCGAAACCGAAACGGATGCGGCGGTTGATTCGGATGAAATAGCCCCTTACGATTTTGCCAGTCAGGAACGTGTTATCCGGGGCCGGATGCCGACGTTTGAGGTGATAAACGAACGGTTTGCCCGCCAGATGAATGCAAGTATCTCCTCATTACTTCACTCATCGGTGGATATTACGGCGGATTCCATGGAAACACTCAAATTCTCGGAATTCGGCAGGTCTCTGCCGGTGCCGACCAGTCTTCACATTTTCAGGATGGAGCCGCTTCGAGGGTATGTTCTTCTTGTCCTTGAGAGTGAACTGGTTTTCAACCTGATCGATACGTTCTTTGGCGGCCGGGGAACCGGAAAAACCAAGATCGAAGGCCGTGAGTTCACCCCCATCGAAGAGGTGATGATTGGAAAAGTGGTGGATTCCTGCATGAAAGATCTTGAAAATGCCTGGGGTCCGGTTGAAGCCGTCAAGACGGCATATGTAAGGTCCGAGGTGAATCCCCAGTTTGCCACCATCGTACCGCCCACGGATCTGGTTATTGTTTCCAAATTTGAATTGGAGTTGGAGCAGAGTTCAGGGACCATTTCCCTCTGCATGCCCTACGCCATGATAGAGCCGATTCGCAACAAGTTGACGGCCGGGTTCCAGAGCGATGCCCTGGAAGTCGACCATACATGGAGAAACCGGCTGAAAACGCTTATTATGGCCTCTTCAATCGACCTCGTGGTGGAGTTGGGGAAAACTGAAATTACCGCCGAACGGTTGGTTAATTTGAAACAGGGGGATATCATCCAACTCGATAAAAATGCCGAGCAATCCTTGGTCGGTTTTATTCAGGGAGTAGCCAAACTGGAAGGATATGCCGGCGTGCAGAGCGGATACCAGGCCCTTCAAATAGAAAAACGAATAGACAGGGAGTTATTGTAATGGATGACATAAATCAGACAACAGAGGCGGAGACACCGGATGAGAAGCCGCCGGCCGAGGATGAGAGTACCCGGGACCTGGATTTCATTCTGGACATTCCGCTGGATCTCTCCGTGGAGCTGGGCCGCACAAAGATGCTGGTCAATGACCTCCTCCAGCTTGGTCAGGGCTCTATCGTGGAGCTTAACAAGATTGCCGGTGAGCCGCTTGAAATTTACATCAACAGGAAGCTGGTGGCCCGGGGCGAGGTGGTGGTGGTAAACGAAAAATTCGGAGTCCGGTTGACCGATATCGTCAGCCCCATGGAACGGGTAAAAAGCCTTGGATAATCCCGGCATCGATACATTGGCCGCATTGCCGGCACAGGATGTGGCCCAGACCGCCACGCCTGAATTATGGGGAACCATGCTCAGGAGTTTCAGTATGCTTCTGGTGGTGCTGGCGATTCTCCTTCTGGTGTTGTGGCTTATCCGTCGCTATTCTTCACTCCAGGGCGCCGGCGGTCAACAGGGAATCATTCGAATGGTGGCGTCCATGTACGTGGCGCCCAAGGAACGGATTGCACTCGTGGATGTGCTTGGTGAAAAGCTCCTGATCGGCATTACAGCCCAACAGATCAGTTTCCTTGCACGTATTGAAGACGATAAGGACCTGTGCGGCAGCCAGAAAGCAGAGGCCCCGGGCGGATTTTTCAAAACGCTTCTAAGGCGAAAACTGCAGACGGCTTCGGGGAACACCGAAGCAAAGGGAGGTGGGAGTTGATGCCGGAGGTGAGGAAAAGATGAGCGGGTTTCGAAACGGCTCTTTGAATTGGCGCACCCTGGCCGGCGGATTGTTCATCGGTCTTGTCTTTTCCATCTGCATGGCCGGGGCCGCGGGTGCTGCGACGATACCGATCCCCTCCTTTCAAATCGGGGTGGACCAGGCCGACGGTCCCGAAGACGTGGCGGTGGTGTTGCAGGTCATCGCACTGCTGACGGTGCTTTCCCTGGCGCCGGCGATTATGATTCTCATGACCTCTTTCACCCGGTTGGTCATCGTTTTCCATTTTCTCCGTCAGGCCATCGGTACGCAGCAGAGTCCCCCCAACCAGGTGGTGGTCGGGCTGGCGCTCTTTATGACCTTTTTTATCATGACCCCGGTGTGGCAGCAGGTATACAACGATGCGCTCACGCCTTATATGGATGAAGAGATTTCCATTACGACGGCGCTGGAGAAAGCCAAAGCGCCCGTGAAAAAATTCATGGAGGTGAATACCCGGGACAAGGACCTGGAACTCTTTGTGGCAGCCTCCGGTCAGCCGCGTCCCCAGAACCGCGATGATGTCTCATTGCTGACCCTGATCCCCGCGTTCGTGATCAGTGAACTCAAAACCGCCTTCATTATCGGTTTCGTCCTGTATGTGCCGTTTTTAATCATCGATATGGTGGTGGCGAGTGTTCTTCTGTCCATGGGGATGATGATGTTGCCGCCGGTGATGATATCCCTCCCTTTCAAACTTATGCTGTTCGTTCTGGTGGACGGATGGTACCTGGTGGCGGGATCCATGATCCGCAGTTTCGGAGTGTTTCAATGACACCTGAATTCGTCGTCAGTTTCGCAAAAGAGGCAATCCAGTTGACCATTCTGGTGGCCATGCCCATGCTGGGGCTCGGGCTTGTGGTGGGACTTGCGGTTTCCATTTTCCAGGCGACCACCTCGATTCAGGAGATGACCCTTACGTTTGTACCCAAAATTCTTGCCGTTCTCCTGGGTCTTCTCTATTTTGCCCCTTGGATGCTGGAGAAGATTACGGCATATACGGCAAATCTTATTAACCAGATTCCGATGTATATCAGGTGACGACCAGTCGACAGTCTGCAGTCGACAGCTGGTGGATGGAGGACGGTTTTAAAGGAACGCTGATGTTTCGAAATTACATTAACATGCAACAATCGGTGATGATACAAACATTCAAAAGACTCTCAGCCGCTCGCTGCCAACTGCTGACTACTGACTGCCGACTGTCGACTGTCGACTGTCGACTGCCCTTATGGAACTCCTGAACTTCTCCCCGGAACAGTTCCGAATTTTCCTGCTGGTGCTGGTTCGTATCAGTGTTGTGCTCTATCTGTTCCCCGTGTTTTCCAGTACGCTGATTCCCGCTACGGTCAAGGCCGGTCTGGCCCTTGCCATGGCGCTTGTCCTGATGCCCGCCGTCCCCGTGGATCCGGCCCGGTTCCCCGAGTCAATACCCGCTGTCTGCATGATGATGGTTTGCGAGCTGTTTGTGGGACTGGTGCTCGGATTGAGCGTGCGCATTTTTATGGCGGCTGTAGAACTCGCCGGGCAGACCATCGGTTTCCAGATGGGATTCGCCATTATCAATGTCCTCGATCCCCAGTCAGGCAGTCAGGTCTCTATCATGGGCCAGATCGGCAACCTGGTGGTTCTGGTGATTTTTCTCGCCTTGAATGGGCATCACGCATTGATCATGGGGCTTGTGGAAAGTTATCGGGCGGTGGATATCGGTACGATTTCACTGGCAAGCGGATTTATGGACCAGATGAATGCCCTTATGAGCGATATGTTTGTGATTGCCATAAAAATGGGGGCTCCCGCCATTGTCGCGCTTCTATTCACCAGTGCGGCATTTGGTATAACGGCCAAGTTCGCCCCGCAGATGAACATATTGATTGCCGCCTTTCCGGTGAAGATTGTTGTCGGGCTTACCTTTTTCGGTTTTTGTCTTTTTGCTGTCGAGCTGATTACCAGGGGGTATGTGAGTCGATTACCGGGGCTTTTGACTATGTTGCTTAACTGGTTGGGGGGCGGCTGAGGTTTTGTGCCGATCGGGTGGGTAAGTGTTCGGGTGTCGGGTGTCAGGTGTCAGGGGTAACACCAGATGCCGTTCCTGAAACCTGACACCCGACACCTGAAACCATGGTATGCTCTTCAGACTTCTACATTTCGAAATAAGAGAAACACGTTACTATAAATAGGCCGTAGAGATTTAAGGTATGGCTGAAGAGAGTTTCCAGGAAAAAACTGAAACGGCGACCAGCAAGAGACGCGAAAAGGCACGGGAAGAGGGACAGGTCGCTAAAAGCGCCGAGATTGCGTCCGTACTGATACTCATGGTGGGGATTTTTGTTCTTACCGTTTTTGGCGCCTATTTCTATCCGAAACTCATGCAGATTTTGGAAGGGATATCCCATTTTAAGACAATCCCGGTAGTCGATAATCAGTTCTGTATTTCCCTGTTGAACAAGTCGGTTGTTTATTTCCTGGTGTTCGTGCTGCCGGTGATGGGAGCGGTGTTTCTGGCGGCCTTCCTTGCCAACTATGCCCAGGTGGGATTTCACCCGTCGAGCAAAACCATTTCTCCGAAGCTGTCAAAATTTAATATTATCAACGGATTTAAGCGTCTTCTGTCGCTGAAATCGTTTGTTGAACTTGTCAAGTCGATTCTCAAGCTGACCGTGATCGGAACAGTCGCCTATTTTGCGGTCCGGGGCGAAATCGATGCCATTCTCAAATTGTATGACGCTGAAGTTGCTTATATTTTTCTTTATGTCCTCAAGGGATTTTTCAAAATTTTCATGTGGGTGCTGATCATTATGATCGTGGTGGCAGTGTTGGATTTTGTCTATCAGAAATGGCAGTATGAAAAAGACCTCAAGATGACCAAACAGGAGGTGAAGGAAGAGCATAAGGAATCCGAGGGGGATCCACAGGTCAAATCGAGAATTCGAAGCATCCAGATGCAGGCGGCGCGAAAGCGAATGATGCGCGCCGTCCCTGAAGCGGACGTGGTGGTGACGAACCCCACCCATCTCGCCGTAGCGATTCAGTATGATCCCCTGAGTATGGAAGCGCCTCTCGTGGTGGCGAAGGGCGCCGGCCTGGTGGCCGAGCGCATCAAGACC
This sequence comes from Desulfobacterales bacterium, assembly GCA_963677545.2. Classification (GTDB taxonomy): domain Bacteria; phylum Desulfobacterota; class Desulfobacteria; order Desulfobacterales; family JAFDDL01; genus JBECKW01. Next base: position 81,200 of record CAXXKH010000035.1, read on the forward strand.
CTTGCGGCGGAGAACAGTGTCCCCGTGGTTGAAAACAGAGAGTTGGCCCGAAACTTGTATAAATCAATAGACGTTGGCGAACCCATCGGTTCCGAATTTTTCAGGGGGGTCGCCGAGCTTCTGGCCTATGTGTATAAATTGAAAGGAAAAGCAATGGGTTAAGAAGCTTGTTTCGGGAAGCGGGCCCGACGGACATAAGAAGGGTGTCAACCTTCAGTCGTCAAGGTTCCGGAAGTGTCAAAAAACAACCACAGTGAGAAACAAGCATGGAAGCAGTCCAAAAAGGTTTCATAGGCGGTGTGGTCCAGGGGCGGTCGGACCTGGGCATGGTATTGGTGGTAATCGGTATTCTCGTAGCAATGATTCTTCCGGTGCCTCCCTTGATGCTCGACTTTCTGCTCGCCCTCAATATTATGGTGGCCATCATTGTGCTTATTACCGTCATGTATGCCCAGAGCACCCTCGAGTTTTCGATATTCCCCTCCCTGCTGCTGGTACTTACCCTGTTTCGCCTGGCCCTGAACGTCGCTTCTACCCGCCTGATCCTGCTGCATGGAAACGAAGGGCAAGCCGCGGCCGGTGGTATCATCCAGGCCTTCGGCAGCTTCGTGGTGGGCGGCAACTATGTGATCGGCATGATCATCTTCGTTATTCTGGTGCTGATCAATTTTATTGTCATTACCAAAGGCTCGGGCCGAATCGCCGAGGTGGCCGCACGATTTACTCTGGACGGAATGCCGGGAAAGCAGATGGCCATCGATGCGGACCTCAACGCGGGGCTGATCGACGAAAACGAAGCCCGGGAGCGCCGGGAGGAGATTTCCAATGAGTCCAAGTTCCATGGCGCCATGGATGGCGCCAGCAAATTCGTTCGGGGTGATGCCGTGGCGGGTATTATCATTACGGTGGTCAATATTATCGGCGGCTTCATTATCGGCGTTTTCCAGCAGAACATGACCATGGTTTCAGCGGCCCAGAATTACACGCTGCTGACCGTGGGCGACGGGCTGGTTTCCCAGATTCCGGCACTTATCATATCCACCGCCGCGGGTGTCCTGGTTTCCAGGTCGGCGGCCAAAGACAGCATGGGCAGGGATTTCGGAGCGCATATCATATCCAATCCCAAGCCGATTTATGTGGGGTCCTGCGTGGTGTTTCTCTTCGGCCTTGTGCCGGGATTTCCGGCGGTGCCGTTCATGGGCCTGTCGCTGCTGCTGGGTGGCGGGATGTACCTGTTCCAGAGACGCCGTGCGAGCCAACCCGAGCTTCCGACCGGGCCGGAGGAAGCTCCCGAAGAAGAGGCGGTTGGTCCTGAGGATGTGGAGCATCTGCTGACCATGGATACCATGGAACTCGAAGTCGGTTATGGTCTGATCCCCCTGGTGGACCGGGAGCAGGACGGCAGCCTGCTGGGGCGCATTCGGGCCATTCGGCGGCAGTTCGCAACCGAACTGGGCGTGATCATTCCCCCCATTCACATTCGGGACAACCTGAAGCTGAAACCCTCCGAATACCGAATGGTTATCAAGGGGGTGGAGATGGCCCGCGGTGAACTGATGGTGAATCATCTGCTGGCCATGGATCCGGGGGATGTCCCACGGAAGATCGACGGGGTTGCCACCCGGGAACCCGCTTTCAATCTGCCCGCCATCTGGATTCCGCCCGAGAGGGAAGAGGAGGCCAAATTTTCCGGCTATACGGTGGTGGACAATTCCACCGTGGTGGCAACCCATCTGACAGAGGTGATTCGCGAGAATGCACCGGACCTGATGGGGCGCCAGGAGACCCAGCAGCTTCTCGACAATCTGGCGAAAACGAGTCCCAAGGCGGTGGAGGAGTTGGTGCCGGGCCTGCTTCCCATCGGGATTGTTCAAAAAGTGATCCAGAACCTTCTTCGGGAACGGGTTTCCGTACGTGATCTTTTAACTGTTGTGGAAACCCTCGCGGATTACGGCGCCATGAGCAAAGATCCGGACCTTCTCACTGAATATGTCCGGCAAAAGCTTGCCCGTGGATTCCTGAGTCCGTTCATTCAGGGGGATGGCGTGCTTCCGGTGCTCCTGATCGATCCGCAGGTGGAGGAGCGTCTCGGGAAAGCGATCCAGCACACCGAGCACGGCGCTTATCTGGCGGCGGAACCGGCTCTGACCGAAGCCGTCATGGCTTCGGTGAAGAAAGAAACCGAAAAAATGGCGGCCAATAACATGCAGCCGATTATCCTCTGCTCACCGGTGCTCAGGCGTCACCTGCGCCGGCTTGTGGAGTCATCGGCGCCGGCGATTATGGTAATTTCACACGCGGAGGTAGTTCCCACCATTCGCCTCCAGTCTGTGGGAAAGGTAACGGGATAATATGACGGCTAGAACGTTCAAAGCAAACAGCATCAAGGAAGCCATCGGACAGGTAAAAGCTTCTCTCGGAGCCGAAGCGATGATTCTGTCGACCAAAAGAATACCCAGGGGACCCCAGAATCCATATGGAAAGGATCTTTTTGAAATTCAGGCCGCTTCCCAGGATGATATGACGGACCTGCTTCAGACAGGGCCTGCAAAAGATCGGGAGAAACCGGCATCGTGGTTCAGGGAACCGCCTATCCGCGGAAACCGGGGCGAAGAGAGAGAAAAACCGGCGTCATGGCTCGGGGAGCCGTCTTTTCGCGGAAACCGGAATGAATGGCAGGATATCCAGAGCGAGCTTTCGGAAATCAAGGATATGCTGTTCCTTTCAAACCATATGAGTGGTATTCCTCAGCTTCTGGGATTGCATCCCGCGTGCCTGAGCCTTTATTCAAAACTGCTCGCATCGGGTATTTCCGAACGGCGTGTCTGGGCGCTTATGAAGGCCGGCGGCGCTTTTGATCGGAAACCGGCCGGCCCGGAAGCGGTGGCAAGACATGTAGTAAAGGCGCTGAAAGGCGTTATCAGTGTCTCCGACCCCTTTCAGAAAAAAGACGGAATGAGGCATATGGCGGCGTTTGTCGGGCCCACCGGCGTCGGAAAAACCACCACTATCGCAAAATTAAGCGCGGAACTGAGTTTGAAACAGAAACGAAAGGTTGGTATTATTTCGGTGGACAGTTATCGAATCGGCGCCGTGGAACAGCTCAAAACCTATGCATCGATTATGGGGCTGCCGTGCCTTCCGGCGTTTTCCCGGGAGGATTTGGCCCAGGCCCTTCAAAAAATGAAGGATAAGGATGTCATATTGATCGATACGGCCGGGCAGAGTCACCGGGATATAAAAAGATTGAAAGAGCTGAGCGAACTGCTGGGGGAGGACCTGTCAATAGAGACACACCTTGTCCTCAGTGCCGCCATCAAACCGGAGGATATGAAAGAAGCGGCGACAAATTTTGCCGTATTGAACCCCTCGTCTTATGTCTTTTCCAAAATAGACGAAACAAAAACCCGGGGCGGGATTGTTGACCAGCTTATGGATTTGAAACTGCCGATATCGTATATTACAAACGGTCAGAGAGTTCCCGAGGATATTTTCCCCGCTACCCGGAGGAAGGTGTTGCAGCTGATGCTGCAGGGGGAGGGGGAGGACGGCCGGTCATTTGTCAATAAATAGTCATTAGTCATTAGTTATTGGTCATTAGTCATTGGTTATCCATCAAAAATTTGATAAAAGACGCCTTAAAGTTTCCCGTTGTCGGGATCAGGAGATAACATGGCGGATCAAGCGAGCAGCCTAAGAAAAATCGTACGAAGCAAAGCGGAGCGGGGACAACGTCGGGGGGGGGGGCTGTCCGGTGTTTCCGGCGCCTATCCAAGGGTAATTGCGGTGACAAGCGGTAAGGGCGGGGTTGGTAAAACCAACGTGGTGGGAAACCTTGCCGTATCGATGGCCGATATGGGCAAGCGGGTTCTGATTATGGACGCCGACTTGGGACTGGCCAACATCGATATTATCTACGGCATACATCCCCGCTACAATATCGGAGATGTGCTGAGTGGCGAAAAGGAACTGAAGGAGGTCATCATTGAGGGACCTTCGGGGGTTCGAATTATTCCGGCGGGTTCGGGTTTTGTGAACCTGACCCATCTTACAGACGGCCAGAAGCTCAGTCTTCTCAGTGAGTTCGAGGCGTTTGAAGACGATTTCGATTATTTTCTGATCGATACCGGGGCCGGTATTTCCGACAATGTGACCTATTTCAACCTGGCTGCGAACGAGTGCATTGTCGTGGTGAGTCCGGAGCCGACTTCGATAACCGATGCGTATGCCATGGTTAAAGTCATGTCCACCCGACATGGAGAAAAGCATTTCAAGCTGTTGATGAATATGGTAAAAGATGAGGCTGAAGCAAAAGCTGTTTTCCTGAACCTGATACAAGCGACCGATCGTTTTCTCAGCGGGGTTTCCCTGGAGTACTGCGGGTACCTGCCTCGGGATGAAAAAGTGCCGGCTGCGGTGCTGCAGCGAAAGCCATTCGTGGCACTTTATCCAAAGGCGGCTGTCAGCCGGCAGATTCAGCGGATTATCCGGCAGCTGGAGGAGACGCCGCGGCGATTTGACGGCAACGGAAATATCAAGTTCTTCGTGAAGAGATATATGGAATTGCGTAGACCCTAACATTGGCTGTCGGCTGAAGCGTGTCGACTAAAGAGCCATTTCCAAAACGGTTTTTTGGTATGCATGAAATCAGGTGCAAAGCGATTCGGCCAACGCAGAAATCGTTTGACATTAAACGTTTTGAAATTGGCTGTGAAGACTGTTTATTCTATGTTGCCAACAACCATCTATAAGACCAATTATATGGCCACCAGCAGGCTCAACCCCACACAACGCGATGAGACAATAGTCAAATATGCTTATCTGGTGAAATACATTGCCGGCCGAATGGCGATGCGCGTGCCGCCAAGCGTTTCATTCGATGAGTTGGTCAGTGCGGGGACACTCGGGCTGATTCATGCCGTGGATCGGTTTGACCCCGATAAGCAGACGGATATTAAAACATTCGCGGAATACCGAATACGGGGGGCAATTCTTGATGAATTGCGAAGTATGGACTGGTATTCGCGCTCCATGCGGAAAAAAATTCAGGAAATTGAAAGTGCCATTCGTACGATTGAAGCACGAAAAGGGTCCCAGGCGGCCGATTGGGAGGTCGCCGAGGAACTTGGCATCCCCTTAGAAGAGTATCATTCAGTGCTGTCGAACATTCACAGCATTTCCCTGCTCAGTCTTGATGACTTTATCAGGGGTGAAGAAAACGACACGATCAACAGACGTTCTTTTCAGGAAAAAATTGTCAGTGATGACGACCCGTCTGAAAACTTTTCCAAATTAGAACTGAAACGTGTACTGACCCAGGCGATCAAAACGCTGACGGAAAAAGAGCAACTGGTAATATCTTTATATTATTTCGATGAATTGACTCTGAAAGAGATCGGTGAGGTGATGGGCCTGACCGAATCCAGAATTTGTCAGATTCATACCCAGACGCTGATTAAGATGAAAGTCCGTTTGAAACGTTATTTTGAGGCCTGAATCCCATGACACAAAGCACGGATAAGAAAGAACAGGGCCTGTTTTTCACCCAGGAGGATATTGACTTTGCGCTCCGGGGGGGTGATGCACCGGAAGCGAACGCAGATGCGGATAATACGGAGGCGTTGATCCTGGATGAGGCGGACATTGTCGATCCTGATTCGGAAGATCTGGAATATTTCGGGCTTTTATCAAAGGAAGACATCGAAGCGCTGTTGCATGGTGACGTGGCAGGAGCCGAGGGGGAAGTTGCCCAGAAAGAGATCGATTCGCTGCTGGCAACGGCAGGTTCCGAAGAGGACGCGGTGTCTCCCGCCGCGAATAGACGGTCCGGCAAAGGAGATGTTTCCCAGGATGATGTAGAACAGTTGATGAAAAAAACCGCGGCGGGAGTTCAACGGGGGACCGGGACTGAAGGCGCGGTGTCTCCGCCGGCCGGGCCGGAAACGGCGGAGGGGACGGAAGCAGTGTCCCAGGATGATATCGATCGGCTGCTGATGAGCGCCATTGATGATCCGGAGCCGGAAGATGGCGGACTGGTATCCCAGGACGATATCGACCAGCTGCTGAAGGGCGGTATGGATTATGCCGATGCGGAAGCAACGCCGGAAGATGGCGGACTGGTATCCCAGGATGATATCGATCAACTGCTGAAGGGGGGTATGGACCAGGCCGATGCGGAAACAGCACCCGAAGAAGGGGGCCTGGTATCCCAGGACGATATCGACCAGCTGCTGAAGGGCGGTATAGACCAAACCGATGCCGAGGCAGCGCCCGAAGTGGGAGGGCTGGTATCCCAGGCGGATTTGGACCAGCTGATGGGGGAGGCGCTTTCGGGAGGTGATGCCGAAGGGACCTCACTTCAAAGGGACGATACGCCCCAAGAGCATATCTCGCAGAGCGATATCAACAGACTCCTGAAAGAGAGTCTTGAAGAGGAGGAACTACCGGAGGAGGAAGAGGCCCGGGAACCGGAAGCCGCCCACGAAGCTGACGCGGATGAGCCGGTTATTCTGGCGGTGGACGAGGCGGTGGATGAATCTCTCCCTTCGGCCCTGAAACGCGCTCCTGCTCCGCGACCCCGTAAAAAGACCGCCGCCCGATTCAAGAAAAAGCGGCTGCTTGCGGGTGTTGCCGCCGGTGTCGTTTTTATCCTTGCCGTTTCAATCGCGATAATGATTCCCTCGAACGGAAGGGAACGGTTCTAAAACCCCAGGTGCTGACTTTTTCCATTGCTCAGCCGAATGATGCCGATCAGGGGGGAGGAGCGGTTTTGGCAAAAAATGTCCGTCTTGGCGGATTTGTCGTTCTTGCACCACCCAATTCGGTTGCTGTCACTTATATGACCGGAGACCTGCTGTCTGGGCCTTTCGGATGCCTCTCTTGTCGATCTGATTAAAGAAAATGAAGCGTATGTCCGAGATATAGTCTATGGGACCATCAACAGGGAGTTGATGACCCGGGATATATCCACCATCGATGAAGTTAGCCTGGAGTTGGCGATTCGAAAGGAGCTCGGTCGTATTATTCCCCGTGGGGCGATTGAACAGATCGATTTCGAAGGATTTTCGCTGGCGTGATAAACCGACCGACAGTCTAAAGAGCGGCTTTCGGTCTCCCGGGATATTATGTTTGACGGTCCTTGTAAAGGACTTTTATCCGGGAGGCGCCACCAGTGACTGGCATTTCACAATTGAATGTTGTTGTGCAGCAGGGCAGAAGTGCCCCGGATGTGCATCACATTAAACAGCAGACCATCGAGCACACACAGATGATTGCCGCCGAGCAGGAGGCTATCCGCGAGACGGACCTGAAAGGGAAAGTGCCGGAATCGGAAACATCCGATAAACTGGGTTTAAAGAGAGAAAAACCGGAAGGGCAAAACGACGGTCGGCAGTCGGAGGAAGAGAAGAAAAAAAAGAAGCGGGAGAAGGAAAAAGAGATGGCGCCAACCGGGAAGTTTCTTGATACGGTGGCATAGGAAGAAAGAAAAAGAGAGGGTGCTAACAGGGAAGTCTCTTGATACGGTGGTATAATGGCGCTTCATTCTGTTCAATTCTGGGTGGTTTTTCAAATTGTACTGGATATGTTTCTGGTAGTGCTGGTGCTTCTTTTTATCAGGAGCTATAGATCCGGCCTTCGCCGGGAAGCCGCCAGGGATGCGGCCCGGCAGGTGATCGGGCTGATCGAACCGTTGCTGAAGGAGGCGAAATCGACGGCTACGACATTTGAAAATCAGCTAAAAGAAAAAGCCCGCCTCGTCCGGAGTATCAATGAGCGACTTGACAGCCGAATCATAAGCCTGAATCTTCTGCTCAATCGTGCCGCCGCACAGGCTCCCGAAAACACCAACAATGAAGGCTCAGCCCCGAACCATATCTTCGACCAGCAGGAAGCCATATTGAAAATGTATGGTGAAAACCACGATCCGGAAGAGATTTCAAAGCGTCTTTCCATACCCAGGGGCGAGGTGGACCTGGTGATCGATCTGAAAAAGAAATTTTCGGCCGGCCCCTAAAATTATCATGCCGGTTATTCCCCCCCCACAGATCCTGGTATCGTCCTCTGAAGTTGTCCTCGACCGCGGGCCGAAAGGCGCCCCGGGCTTCAAGCAGCTTGTCAAAAATGAAACCGTAACCGCAAAAGTGTTGCGGGTTGTTTCGGACCGTCGCGCGCTCCTGATGATTAACGGGCGGAAAGTGTATGCGAAAACATTCCTGCCGCTTCAGCCCGGCCAGGACATTTTTCTGAAGGTTCAGCAGACCGGCGCGCGGCAGGTTCTCAAATTTATGGGGCGCTCCGGGGATGTCCCGGGGCTGGACCAACGCATTCTGATCGGGTCGTTTGGGGAAAGCCAGGCCCTATGTGATCCTCTCTCAACTGCTCGATGGATTAAAACCTTCGTTGGAAAGGGGATTGAAGGCCCCGTTGGAAAGCGGATTGAAGCCATTGCTGAAAACAGGTGGCCCGGAACTTACGGAGCGCCTGACCGTTCTCGATCGCCTGACGACATCCATGGGCCTCAAAACAGGTACGCCTGCCGCCGGGTTTCTTCAGCGTCTCATAAGTGGCAGCGGCCTCCTGTGGGAATCGAAACTGGCGTCGGCCCTGCTTCAGGAGCAGATGCCCGCTCCGGCGGCTATCGATGCCCTTGTTGGGGGAGACTTGAAGGCCCTGACACTTCAACTCCTCTCCGGCGCTGATACTCTGCCGGAACACCTTACTGAACAGCTCAAGGGAATTCTAAACGGGCTTGAACAGCACCAGTTGCTGAATCAACACCTGATTGACAGCGTAGGGGAGGTGTTTATTACCCATACCCGTTCTGTGGCCGTCCACCCTGAAATTCGGACAGTTATTACTTGACCTGGGCAAAAAGAAAGCGGGCGGCAGCAGGGAAAACCAGGTGGTAACGGTATCTTTTCTTTTGTCGCTGTCCCGGTTGGGCCAGTTGCGCGCGGATTTTTCAGTTTTAAAGAAAGGAATATCAGGCGCCTTCGGTGTGGCGAATGAGGAAAACCGGGCGCTGGTTTCCTCTCGTTTGCCGGAGTTGAAACAGCGGCTCCAGGCCCACGGTTTCACGATTTATGATATTTCCCTGCCTGGTTCTTTCACCGGAGCGCTTGTCCGAGACGAGCCTTGTGAACCAGGCCGTTGCCCCATCGTCGGAAGGAATGTTGAATTTGGTGATTTGATGGCGCTCTTTGGAACCGTTATGTCATAAATTTGACGGAAATTGGTGATATGAAAGAAGGAAAGAAACAAAAAAAAGCGGTTGCGCTGACCTATAACCCCCTGAAAGATCCGGCCCCTAAAGTGGTCGCGTCCGGCCGGGGGAAGGTCGCCGAGCGAATAATTGAAACCGCCAGGGCTTGCGGTATCCCGGTAAAGGACGACCCGGATCTGGTGGAGGTACTGTCCAAGCTCGATATCGAAGAGGAGATTCCCCCGAGCGTATACGTGGTCGTGGCGGAACTTCTCGCATTTGCCTATTCCATCAACGGGAAAAAGGAGCCGCTATAGGCACTTTTTTCCGGGTTTTCCACTTCTCGAAGCATGTATTCGCTCCCTTTTCTTCCTGACCTTGCGGTTTTACCGATGATAATCCACTGAAATATGACCGGGGATATGCCGGGGGTGACCCTGCGGGACAAACCTTCCAATCATGTGCCCACCGTGCTGGCATTGATATTGCAAACTTTGCTGTCAGCAGTGGAAAAAAGAAAGGAGCCACAGGACGTGATACATGAAATGAGCTACGCCGTGCAGGGCGCTATTCGTCAGGAAAAAAGGTTTGAAGTCCTGGCCAATCATATGGCGAATGCCGCCACCACTGGTTTTAAGACACAAACCCTGTCGTTCGACAGAATGCTCCAGGCACATATGAGCATTGATACATCTCAGGGGGATCTTCTGCCCACGGGCAATCCGCTTGATTTGGCGATTTCGGGAAACGGTTATTTCAAAATTCAGACCGACCAGGGGATCCGATATACCAGAAACGGTACGTTTTTGCTGAATGACCAGGGAACATTGGTAACCGGCGAGGGAAATGAGGTCATGGGCGAAAACGGCGCTATAACCATAGACGGCGATAATCTTGAAATCAATGGAAGCGGCGAGATCCAGGTGGACGGCGCCATTGTGGAGAAACTCAGCATCGTCGACTTTCAAATGACGGGGCTGCTCGAGAAGAGAGGGGGATTCCCTGTTTGCCTACAACGGCAAAGAGGCGGATGAAATCGTTCCGGAACAGTTCCAGGTGGTCCAGGGCACATTGGAACAATCCAATGTCGAGACCGTGGCGGAAATGACCCGGATGATTGAAACCAACCGGTTTTATGAGTCTTTTCAAAAATTGATGCAGACGATCGATGAGCTGAACGCAAAAGCGATCAGTGATGTCGGGCAGGTGAGGTAGACCGGACCGGCCTGAGGTCAGAGGCCGGAGATCAGAGGTCGGAGGATAGAGACTGGAAGGAATATGCCCGGGAAACGACACGGGCTAAAACGATAACATTGGAGGCAAGATATGCTTCGAGGATTATGGACGGCCGCATCCGGTATGGTCACTCAACAACTCACCATCGATGTGTGTGCCAACAACCTGGCCAATGTCGGTACGACCGGATTTAAAAAAAGCAAAAACAATTTTCAGGACCTGATGTATCAGACAATTAAGATGCCTGGCGCCACAAACACCGCCGGAACCCAGACGCCGGTCGGGATTCAGGTCGGTATGGGTGCCCGGGCTTCCGGGGTGAGCAAGATTTACAGCCAGGGCGATTACGTGGACACGGGGAATGAACTCGACTTCGCTATCGAAGGCAAGGGGTTTTTCAAGGTGTTGAGCGGCGACGAAGAACTCTATACCCGCGCAGGGAACTTTGCCCTGGACAGTGAAGGGTTTCTCTGCACACCCAACGGCGAACGTCTTCAACCTGAAATTTCACTTCCTGAAGAAACCACCACCATCTCTCTTCAGTCCGACGGGACGCTGACCGCATACGGCGGAACGGATGGCGAAGTAGTGGCCACCGAGGAGATCGTGCTTTATTCGTTCATGAACTCAGCCGGTCTCAGTTCCGTGGGCAGAAACCTGCTCCGGGCCACCGAAGCTTCCGGTGAAGAGATAGAGGGCACACCGGGAACGGACGGATTCGGGACGGTGGCCAATATGTTTCTGGAGATGTCAAATGTGAGTGTTGTGGAAGAGATGGTGAATATGATTGTCGGTCAACGGGCCTATGAGGCCACCTCCAAAGCGCTCCAGACCGCCGACAGCATGCTTCAGATGGCCAATAATGTGAAACGGTAAGGACGGCGAACGGCAGACGGCTTAGGGCGGAAGGCATACGGCTGACGGTAACCGCATGGACCAAAAGACAAAGATGGCATGGAATGAAGATGAATTCAAAGGTAGACATAACAATCAGACGCAACAGTGCGGAGAATCGGAACCGTGGTAGCAGGCCGGGGATTCGGGTTGGATATTCGGTACTTTGCTGTCTGCTCATGCTGATTTTCGTTACTGGAACAACTGCGGAAAATTTACAGGGCGTCTCTGAAAATGCGGGCGTTTGCATTGTCGTTTTAGGTAAGGCACAGGTTGCCGGAGAGCAAATCCTGCTTGGGCAGGTGGCTGAGATATCCGGTGCGAACCATATGCTTCGGGAGAAGATTTCGGCGCTGGATATAGGAAGCGCGCCACGTCCGGGAAAAGAAAGACGTGTACCGGGGCGGCTGGTTGAATCGACGCTGAAGTCGTGTGAATGGCTGCCTGCCGACACCCGGACAACGGTTCCCGACTGGATTATTGTTAAACGGGCTTTTCAGACCATTTCGGAAACATCCCTTGAAGGGGTGTTCAAGGCCTATATCGATCGCAAAACGGCTGGAGATGAAACGGTGGTCAGCAACGTGAAGGTCCAGGGGGTGGAACCGCTCCCGCTGGGTGATATCGCGTTGACACCGTTAGGACACGGTGGTGATTACATCAAGGGCAAGGTGACTCTTCGGCTTGCGGTGACCGTGGCCGGAGAAGATCAGGGGCAGGTATCGATTTCGGGATGGGTGGACCGTTATATTCAGGCGGTATGCGCCACCCGTTTCATTCGAAGGGACGCGGTCCTTACTCCAGGGGATGTCGGCCTCAAACGTATCAATGTATCTAAGGCGCCGAACCGGATAGTTTTCAACCCGAATCAGGCGGTAGGGAAACAGCTCAGGTCCCGTGTCCGTGCCGGAGAATGCCTCCGGGCGCATATGCTCAAGGATCCCCCCCTGATAGAAAAGGGGGATCGGGTGAAGATTGTGGCTCAATCCGGCGGATTGAGCGTCTCCACCATGGGTATTGCCAAAGCGGATGGCGCCATGGGGGACCAGATCCGGGTGGAGAATGTCGTCTCGGAGAAAACGGTGGTGGGACGCATTATGGCCGAAGGCGTCGTGGAAGTTCTGTTTTAAAAATGATTCATGGAGGAGAGGAAATATGAGGGATGGAATTGCCCGGACGGCATTGATTGTTTTAGTCGTTATCTCTATTGCTATCGTGCAGGGGTGTGCAACCGGATCCAAAAAGGAACTGGTCAGCACGGTTGACGCCGATCAAGGGCCGGTTACCCCACCGGAGGTTTATCAAACGACAATGGCCGAAGAAGGGTCTCTCTGGCGGGAGAATGTGTCCATGCTTTTTACCGATGCCAAGGCGCGTCAGGTGGGGGATACCGTCACCATAGACATCGTTGAAGTGACTTCTTCCAAAATGGATGCCAACACTACCACGGGGCGGACATCGAGCGTCGATGCCGGTGTGGAAAGTGCCCTCGGGTACCTGCGCGCGCTGGAGGAACGCAACAGCCGGCTCGGAAAGGATCTGGAAGGCGCTCAGACCTCCAGCCTGATCAAAGCCGCAACCACGAACAGTTTCAGCGGCAAGGGAAGCAGTGACCGGAGCGGAAGTATTACGGCATCCATCGGCGCACGGGTGGTGCAGGTTCTTCCCAACGGCAACCTTGTGCTTTTCGGACGACGTGAGATGAAGGTGAACAATGAAATCCAGTACATTACCGCAACGGGTGTTGTCAGGCCCGAAGATATCGATTCCGACAACCGGGTTCAATCGATCTATATTGCCGATGCGCGCATCGAATACATCGGCCGGGGGGTCATCGCGCAGGAACAGAAGCCCGGTTGGGGCATGCGGCTGCTGGGCAAGATCTGGCCGTTTTAACTGAGACGAGGGACGAAGGACGAGGGAAGAAGGACGATGGAAGAAGGACGAGGGAAGAGGGAAGAAAAGGACAGCAGGATTAGAGCCGCTGTATGCCGTTTCGTCCCTCTTCCGAGCGAAGCGGTCTTCCATCTTCCATCAGGTTTAATGACCGGAGTGGAAATCAAATGAAGAAAAAAGCAATAGTAGCTCTAATAGCAGCCGTGGCTGTCGCAAGCCTGTGCCAGACAGCCTGGGGGGCCCGGATAAAGGACGTGGCATCGATCAAGGGGGTTCGGACCAATCAACTGGTCGGTTACGGCCTGGTGGTGGGCCTTAATGGCACGGGCGATAAGCAGCAGACCCGTTTTACCATCCAGTCCCTTGTCAACATGCTTGAAGAGATGGGCACCCGTGTGGATAAATCCCTGGTAAAAGTCAAGAACGTTGCGGCGGTGATGGTGACGGCCAACATGCCGCCTTTCGCCCGGATCGGTAACCGCCTGGATGTGGTGGTCTCTTCCATTGGTGATGCCCAGAGCCTGGTGGGCGGTACGCTCCTGATGACTCCCCTGAAGGGGGTGGACGGCAATGTATACGCGCTTGCCCAGGGGCCTATCTCTATTGGCGGCGTGGGGGCGAGCGGCGGCGGTGGCGGGGTCACCGTCAATCATCTGCTGGCGGGACGCGTGGCGGACGGCGCCAGTGTGGAGCGGGAAATTCCCGTGAGACTTGACGGGAAGACCTCCCTGACCATGATGTTGTTTACCCCCCGATTTTACAACCGCGCGCCGTGTCTCCGATGCCATCAACACGTCACTGGGGCAGCCGACGGCGAGAATGCTCGACTCGGGGACGATTGAGGTTCATGTCCCGGAAAATCGGCAGTCGAATGTGGCCTCCTTTCTCGCCGACATCGAGCGCCTGAACGTTATACCCGACTCGGTAGCCAAAATAGTGGTCAACGAGAGGACCGGTACTGTGGTGGTGGGAGAGAATGTCCAAATCAGCACTGTGGCCATATCCCACGGGAATCTGACCATCAGCGTTCGCGAATCCGCCCAGGTGTCCCAGCCGCAGCCCTTTTCGAGGCAGGGAGAGACGGTGGTGACGCCCGACACCCAGGTGGTGATCGAACAGGAGAAGCGAAGCCTTATGGTCGTCGACGGCGGTGCGACAATCGGGGATCTTGTCAGTGCGCTCAATGCCATCGGTGTGACGCCCAGGGACCTTATCAGTATTTTCCAGAGCATCAAGGCCGCGGGGGCACTGCAGGCGGAGTTGGAGATAATATAGTGGCGAACGGCATAAGGCTAACGGCTAACGGCGTACGGCGTACGGCGTACGGCTTACGGGTTAACGGGCTAACCGGCGAACGGCCAACGGGCAAGGATAGAACGATATGGACATAAACAGCAGCACGGCAAACGGGTACTTACTGGAGGCGCTTGCAAAGAAGGCCGAAATGTCCGTGAGCATGGGGGCGTCAGGAAAAGACGATTCAAAATTGAAAGAGGCCTGCGCTGATTTTGAGAGTGTACTTCTGAACCATATGTACCAGGCAATGAAAAAAACCGTGGGGGACGGGGGACTGTTTGACAACAGCTTTCGAAAGGATATGTACGAGTCCCTTTTTTTCGAGAAAATCTCCCAGAAAATCGCGGAGACCAGGGGAGTAGGTATCGGCGAGTCCCTCTATCGACAGTTAACCGGCAAGATGAAGGATTCCGGGGATGAGGCGCACACTCCCCGGGACGGGGCGGGAGCGGTCAAAAAAAAAATGAGGACCGTTAGTTATAAAGTAACTCGTCCGTCTTTGAGTCGGTAGCCGGCTCAAGGGGCGGCGCTATTTGTCCGATAACAGAACTATAAGGAATTATTGAGGAGACTTACCATGGAAACGGCATCGATCGAAACCCTGTTTCATGAAAAGCTGATGCTTTACCGTGAACTGGTGGAGACACTTAACGAAGAAAAAGAACGGATTATCCATGCCGACACGGATGCCTTGTGGCGGGTTTCCGAAAAAAAACAGGCAATTGCCGCACATATTGAGGATATCCGAGGACGGATACTTGATGCCCTTTCCGGCCAGGGGATTCACCATGATATGAACGGATTGAACTATCAGGCGTCCAAAGTGATGTCGCTTCTGCCTCAGGAACAGAGAAAACGGCTTACCAATGTACATATCTCACTGATATCAATCAAAAAAGAAATCAACAGTATCAGCGGAGACAACAAGCACTATATTGAATCGTACCTGTCAATGCTCGATGACCTGATCGCGGTTTTGACGGGAGGGGGAAATTCACCGCCGACCTATTCAAACAACCGGAAGGCAGCGACCGCCGGCCCCTCCGTTCTTCATCGGGAGGTATAGATATGTCCGGAATCGGAATGGTACTCAATACGGCGAAACAGGCGATTGCCGCCCAGCAGGTCAGTATCAATGTGACCGGCCACAATATTGCCAACGTAAATACAGAAGGCTACAGCCGGCAGATGACAATCCACGGAAATCTCGATCCTGTTCAGATCGGGCCCTATCTGCTCGGTACCGGTGTGTCAGTGGACGACATCACCCGCGTGGCGGACGCACTTCTCGAGACACGGCTCAACGATCAGAGAACGGCGCTTTCCGGTTATGAAGAAGCGGACCGGTATATGCGCATTCTGGAGGGGCTCTTCAGCGAGAATTCCGAGACCAGCCTGAGCAGTCAGATAAGCGCCTTCTGGAACAGCTGGCATGATCTGTCCAATGTGCCGGATGGTGCTTCCGAGAGGGTGGCGGTTTATGATACGGCAGCCCGTATGGCGGATCAGTTCGAATGGCTGAACGAGAATATGCGTCAGATGGAAAACGACCTGACCCAGGAGATCGACGCGGGCATCAGCCGTATCAACATACTGTCCGAGCAGATTGCCGCCCTCAATCTGGATATCATTTCGGTATCGATAACCAGCAAGCCCAACGATCAGCTCGACAAACGGGACGAACTGATCGGGGAACTGTCTGAACTAATCGACGTAAAAACCTTCGAGCTGCCCAACGGTGGTTTGACGGTTACCACCGAAACCGGCAGCCTGCTGGTTTACAACGGTGATGCGTATCAACTGGAGCAGAAAAGTGACCGAATCATTGCCGTGGATCCCAACGGTAATGGTGTCGATATGACCGACCGGTTGACGGGTGGAAAGCTTGGCGGCTGGCTCAAAATGCGCGACGAGGTCGTTCCCAAGTACCGAAACGATCTCGATGCCGTTGCCCGGGAGTTTATCTGGGCGGTGAATGAAACCCACAGCCAGGGGGTCGGGCTCGATTACTTCACCAACCCCATGACGAGCACCTACCATACCGATGACAGCGGGATGCTTTCGACCCTCGCTTTTGGAGATCGTATCGATTACACGGGTGACTTCAAGATGTGGGTGAAGGACACCGGCACCACGCCGCCTACCTATTCCGATATCACCGTGGATATGGATGTTCCATCCGTAACCGTGGATAATTATACAGGCAACGCACCGGGCAGCTTTCAATACGAACTGACCGTCACCACCGGGGGGACAGTGGGACCTACGGGTACCGACCCGGTGATTTCATGGGAGCGTTTCAACCCCGATGGTTCCAGCAGCGGCACGGGTACCGTGACGGTAACGGACGTGGATACTCTTTCGGCCACCGTGGACGGTCTGGACTTCGATGTCAGTGCCGGTGATCTTTACGCCGGCAACACTTTCCGGATCAATACCGACGCTGCCGGGGCGGTGGATAATCTGGATGTGTCCATTGCGTCCGGTATCGCCAACAGCGCTGGTGACACCTATCAGTTCAAAATCAATACCCAGGGGACGGTGGGGACCGATACCATCAGGATCGATTGGAACAACAGCATCGAAGCCGACACCATTATATTGGAACCGGGTGCGACACCGATTACCATTGAGGTGGACGGCATGATCCTGAGTTTCGACGGGGGAACGGTATTTGACGGAGATGAGTTCAGCATTTCAACCGATTCACAGGGGAATGGCACGGTCAATCCGTCATCCGACTGGCACTGGACTCTCTCCTCCTTTGCGGATGCCTTCAACGACGCGGCGGATGTAGCCGCGGGTGGTTTGCCAGGCAGCGGAGTCGGGTACGTGCAGGCATCCATCAATGCGGACAGGGAACTAGTGTTGACCCCCCTTGCGGGGTATCAGTATGCTTTTTCCGACGATGAGGTGCAGGATGCCGGGGTGGCGGCGGCCCTGGGGTTCAATACGTTCTTTGACGGATATGACGCCTCCAGCATTAAAGTAAACGATGTTTTAGCCGAAAACAATTTTATAGCCGCCGCTAGAATCGATGCCGACAGCGGTGATTACGGTGTCGGCGATAACAGCAACGCCATTGCCATAGCGGACCTTCAGTATGCGAACCGTTCCGTTACACAGTGGAGATATGAGCGTGGTTCGGATACCACCTCGAGTATTATCAACGGGACGATAGAAGAGTATTATGAGAGCATGATCGGCAGTATGGGTGTCGAGGCGGAAAGCATCGCCAGAAACCTGACGTTTTCCGAGGTGATGATGGGCCAGCTTACGGAACAGCGGGACAGCATATCGGGCGTGAATCTGGACGAGGAGATGATCAATCTCATGAAGTTCCAGCACGCATTCACCGCGGCGGCAAAAATTATCTCCATCGCCGATGAGATGCTTCAGACCCTGTTGTCGGTGAAGTAGGAGGCTAAATGAGAGTCACGCATAACACCATATACAACGTCGCCCAGTCAAGGCTCGGCAGCCTGGTGGAAAAATTGGGTGATGCGAACCGGCAGGTGACCACGGGAAACCGTATCAACCGGCTTTCCGACGATCCCGTGGGTATCAGCAGGGTTGTTGATCTCAGGTCGGGTATTGACAACATCGAACAGCTTTCCGAGAATATTGCCACGGCCCGGAACTGGCTGTCGTCCGCCGAGACATCCCTGGGAACTATCGGTGACCTCATGGACGATATGAAGGTGCTGGTCATCGGCATGAGAAACGATAGCTACACCGCCGAAGATCGGACCAACGCCGCCGCGCAGGTGCGGGAAACCCTTTCACAGGTTCTGGACCTGACCAATACACAGGTGAACGGACAGTTTATTTTTTCCGGCACCAAAGTGGATACGAAACCCTATGCCTTCGATGATCCGGATGCGCCGACCATGGTCTCCTATTCGGGGAATGACGGTGCATTCAAGGTCAAGACCGGTAACACCAGCAATACGGTCGTGGGATATTCCGGTGAGGACATCTTCGGCAGCGACTATCTGACGGTGGACGACACCAATAATAAGATCGACTTTCAGGAAGTGGTGGGAGGTATTCCCAGTGCCGAGTTGACAGCCACTATCCCTCATGGCAACTACACTAAGGCCGAATTGGCCACGGCGATTGAAAATGCCCTGACCAATGCTTCGGCCCCGGGAAACGGCGTGACCTATGAAGTGACCTACAACGATACCAGTGGGTTGTACTCGCTGTGGGACGACGGTGGCGCCACTACACTGGACAGTCTGAACCTTCTCTGGCGGAGCGGCGCCAACGCGGACCAGAGTATCGCACCGGATATCGGGTTTGAACCCGTGGACGAGATGGATACTGTGGCCATCGACAGCGACCAGTCGGTTCAGTGGGGCCTGTTCAATACGCTCTTCGACCTGAAGGGCTATCTCGAGAATAACGATGTTGCAGGTATCGAGCGATCGTTCGCGCGTATCGACACCCAGTTCGAAAACATGACCAATGCCGTCTCCCGGATCGGATACAAAGGTGTGGCCCTGGATGCCAAGACAACGGTCCTGGAAGACCTCGATTTAAGCTTCCAGACCCAGAAATCAGACATCGAGGAGGTGGATATTATTGAGGCGATCTCCTCTCTTCAAGCCAAACAGACGGCATATCAGGCGGCCCTGGCGTCAACGGCGCAGATTATGAATATCAGTTTGATGAATTATCTATAAAACAGTCGACAGTCTGAAAGACGGTCGACAGTATGCAGTCAGCAGTCGACAGGTAACTACGGTGAGCAGTCGACGGTCGGCAGTCGGCAGGCAACAACAGTCAGCAGTCGACAGTCTGCAGTCGGCAAGCAACAACAGTCAGCAGTCGACGGTCGGCGGTCGGCAGCGGAATGATAAAGACTGCTTTGTAGCGAATGATGTTGGTGATTTCTTTTTTTGGCTGGGGGTTGAATTGCATTGCTGGTTGTAACCGGAACGAGGGGGCTGAATGGGCGGATTCGGTAAGTTCGAGGATATCCAGGCATGGCAGAAGGCTCGGGTATTGACCCGGTTAGTATACCAGGCGACGGCTTCGGAAGAATTCAAGAACGATTATGGGCTACGGGATCAGATCAGGCGAGCTTCCGTGTCAATAATGGCCAATATCGCGGAAGGACATGGACGGCTCTCTGACAGGGAGTTTGCCAACTTTCTCAATATTGCACGTGGATCGGCAGCAGAACTGAAATCGCACCTGTATGTGGCTATTGACATAGAATTTTTACCCAAAGATAAATTTGAGGAGCTATATTCTCTTATAGATGAAATACAGCGCATGATCTTTGGATTGATAAAGCATCTGAAGACAGTCGACAGCGAAGATAAAAGATAGTCAGCAGTCTACAGTGGGCAGTCGGTAGCGGAAGGATAGGACCATAGGGACAGTCGGCAGTCCACAGTGGGCAGTCGACAGCACAATGATGGAACCATAAAAGGAGCCGATGATCGATGGTTGTTGGTTGTAGTTATTTGCCGACCGCAGACTGTAGACTGCAGACTGTAGTTGCAGTTACCTGTTGACCGCGGACCGTCAACTGCTGTAGTTATCTGTAGACTGTAGACTGTAAATTGTAGACTGTAAATTGTAGACTGCCGACTGTTTTTAAGCCATGGAGGGCAAATGTTAGTTCTAACCAGGAAGGTGGGGGAAAAACTGCTCGTCGGTGACGACATCACCATCAGTGTCATCGAGGTAAACCGGGGGAGCGTCCGGATTGGTGTCGAGGCGCCCCGGAATATATCCGTTCTCAGGTTTGAAGTATACGAGCGAATTCAGGAAGAGAATCTGACGGCTTCCCGGGCCGCTTCAGCGACGAATATCCAGCAAGTGGCGGATCTTTGGCGCAACACGGGTTTCTCCAAAGAGAATAAAGGGGGGGGATAGGTGAAAATCGAAACGAAACAGTTCGGCACGATCGATATCGATGGCGGCAAGGTTTACACCATGCCCGACGGTATGCCCGGGTTCCTCTCGATGAAGCGGTTCATTATTATCGAGCGGGAGAATATCTGGCCGTTTCAATGCTATCAGTGCCTGGATGATCCCGGTTTGTCTTTTTTCATTATGAACCCCTATCTGTTCAAGGCGGATTATGACGTGGATATGAAGCAGGCAGCCACGGAGGCCGGGTGGGATGGCGACGATCCGGAGGATATCAAACTATATGTGATTGTTAATACATCAGCGGGTGTACCCGAGAAGATTACCGCCAATCTGATTGGTCCGCTTGTAATCAACACCCGGCGTTTCGAGGCGGTCCAGCTCGTGCTGCACAACAGTCCGTATTCACACCAGTACTTGATTTTTAACGCGCAGACCCGGCAGCAGACGGATCGACAGAATAGTGTTTCGGCCTGATGGAAACATCAAAACAAAAAGGTCCGCGGGAACATTCCGCCGACCTTTCGACACAAAAAACCATCTCCCCCGGATGTTGAATCCGCGAGCTTTATTTTCTACATGTTTCCCAGTCTGTTGCGGTTAAAAAGGCCATTTCCCGACATCTGCGGTTGTTGTAAGCCGTTCACCGTAAGCCGTAAGCCGTCCGCCGTTTACCGTGTGCCGTAAGCCGTCCGCCGTTTACCGTCCGCCGTCACACTTTCTTATCAAACAGAATCCCGATCATCTCATCGATTTTGGCGGCCAGGTTCAGCACCTCTTCGGACGGAATCTCCCGAATCAACTCTTCATTCTGTTTGTCCATGACCTTGATCATGGTCCGTCCGCTTTCATCATGCTTGGAAAACTTGAGGCCGATGCTGTGGATTGATTGAATGTCCCGCTCCAGCTCGACGAGCATCTCTTCCGTTACCTGCTCGTTGCTCTCTTTTTCAGCCTCTTGCATGGCCTGGGCGGCTTGTTCCTTCTGAGGAACCATTCTCTCAGGTATGTTTTGATCTCTCGCCGGCTCCGGCGGTCTCAAAGGGACGACCTGGCTGGAAAAAGAACCATTCCCATTCCCCTGGGCCGGTGCTTTTGAAGTAATGTTGTTTACTGCTTCGAACATAATATCACCTCCTTAATGAGGATAAAGACTGAAAAGGATTTGTTGTTACGCCGCTGGAGTTTCAGTTTCACTCCAGCTGTCCAGTTTTTCCATGACTGCGTCAAATGTTTTCATGGATATTTCCGGCAGGGTTCCGCCAAGCGCCTCCTTGGCCATATCGAATCCGTTTTGCACGGCGGCCTTGATTTCGTCAAGCTTCCCGGCATCTCCCCCCGCGTTTGCAACGGCAAACTGAAAAATTCTCTCGGAGGTTTTTTCAACCCCCCAGTAGCCGTCTTCGGCGATCAGTGACTGGGCCTCGGCCCGGGTCTCTTCATCGACTTCAACCGGTGTACCGTTCATCGCCTCCTGCCAGGTGATGCCCTGGCGTTCAAGGAGACGGCTCACAAGCTGCCGCAGTTCCGTAATATTGCCGTCTGCATCACCCGTTTCAATTTTTGCCGACCGGTTGTATGTGACAGCGGTGAGGGTTTCCTCCTGAAAGGAGATTTTATAGTCTGCCTTGGCGTCCGGGTTCGCTTTCCCGTTCTTGCTTTTCAGGCCTCCGGTCTGAAGGAGACTGTCTATGTTGCTTCCCAATGGGTCGATTCCCTGAACCATTTTTATTCCCTCCACGGTTTTTATCCGCTGTTTACTATCTGCTGTCGACTGCCCACTGCAGACTGTAGACTGTTGTCACCTGCCGACTGTCGACCGTTTTTATGCCCCGTACGCCTTCGTTATTTTCTTTTTGTTTCCCACAACTTTCAATGCCGATCGGATCTCCGCGGTTTTTTCCCCAATATCCTGCTGAACATTGCACACATCTTTCATGATGTCGGTGATAAGCGGGATTAGCCCAGTGTCCTTGCAGTCCCCCGCCTGACCGAGTTTCGCCATAACGGTCTGCTGTGCCTTAATGATCTCCGGCAATTTTTCGAAATGATCATGTGCCAGGGCTTCTCTGGCATCGGATGTAATTCCGTGCAGTCGCCGGTACAATGTTTCATGAGGGCTGTCAGTATGCAAGGCGAATTCCCTCCTGTCGGGGCTTCTCGGTTTCCGTCATCAGGGGCGCGGCGGTGGCGTTCATGTTCCGACTTCGTACGGCCCCTTCAAACCCCTCCTTCAGCGTTTTCAGGATGTTTTCCGCCTGACCGAGGGCAATCAAGTCGTTCTTGGTGTTCGCAAGTGTAAGTGTGCCCATAACAAAACGATACAGACCGGCCAGTTGGGCGGACAAGTCTCCGCCCTTTTCCATATCCAGTGCGCATTCGAATTCGCTGATGATGTCCATGACTTTGGAGATATTCTCGCCGCGGATATTGGGTTTTTTTTCAGCAATCGCTCTCCTGGCTATGGCTAAAAACCGAAGTGCCCCATCATATAGCTTTATTAGGACCACCCCTTTGTCTTCCACAATGTTGCCGGCTGACTGCCGATATGCGTTACATCCTGAATGATACATATACCTTCTCCTGAATCTTTTAAAACTACATCCTTGTCAAATGCTTCTTATGCATCTACAGCGTATCCATCCATGGATCGCCGGTTTGAAATCCTTACCCGGATACCTTCTATACCTATCCGTTCAAGTTCTGCAACGCAGTGATTTGCTGCGATAGAAAATCCCCTGTCGTTTGATAGTTCGCAAGCAGCAGTTCAAGGAGTTGAACCGTTTCCAGAGAGAGGCTTCGGTTGTCTCGAGCTTGGTCTCCAGTGTTTCGATTTTGGTATCGAGGGCCCCGATACTTTTGGTAATGCCCTCTTTCTTCGTTGTCAGAATGCCGTCATATGAGTTGGTCATACTCTTAAGGCTATCCACAAGTTTAACGGCGAAACCTTCTTCCCCTTCCGTGTCCCGCGCAAAAAAGGTCGAAACATCTTCAAAATGGGTTTCGAGCATACTCGCAAGTGTCGTACTGTTTACCTCCAGGCGCGGGTCATCCTCCTGACTCAGCGTGATCCCGAGGTCTGCCAGGTGGCTCAGGGAATCGATCCCCGAGATGGATTCTTCAAAGCTTCTGCGGAGGGTATCTCGAATCATGTTCGTAGTGGAATCTCCCACGAGCATGCCTACGGTTTCCTCATCAGGGTCGTATTTCTTCTGGTATTCGCCGAAAAAGTCGAGCAGGTCATTATAAGCATCTACGAAAGTGGATATTTTTTCTGAAATTGTACTCGTATCCCGGGTGATGGTAAGTGTTTCCGGTGAAGCCTGGGCCCCCTTCAGAGTCAGGGATACTCCTGTAATGACATCGCTTACGGTGTTGGATGCCCGCTCGATGTAAGCGCCCGCACCGCCAACTCCGTCCACTGTAAACTGGGCATTCTGGGCAGCCTGGGTCTGGGTAAGGTTCTCCGTCACCCCGGCGTCGTACGCCAACCGGGAGAGGCCGCTGGTGTCCGTATTGTCGCCGTCCGCGTCCGTTACCGTGATGTTCATGACGTTGTCCGCCCCGGTGACCTGGGAGGAGAGAGAGAGCACGTAGGTGTCGTCTTCGGTAAGGATTACCGATGCGGTGATTTCCGCGTCCGAGTCATTGATGGCTTTGGCCACGTCCGCCAGGGTGTCGGTGGCCGAGACGGTGATGTCCACCACAGTGGCGGTTTCGTTGTCCGCCGTGTAGGTCATTGCCCCGGTATCGTCGGCGCTGTTATCGAATCCCAGGGTCGATGCGGCGCTGGTGGCTGCATTGGTGCCGCTGCTCCACAGAAGTTGGAGTTCCGTAAGGGTTGAGCCATCTTCGGTAATGGAGAATTTCTGGGTGGCGGCGTCATAAGAGACCGTATAGTCGATATTGTTGGAGCCGCCGTCGGACGCCGTCTCCAGGGCGGCCTTGATTGCACTCTCTAATTCTTTGATTGTATAGGTGCCTTCGGTGAGAGTGGCGGTCAATTCGGCTCCCAGACCGCTTCCGGCGTTTTCCATGAAATCGATCGTATTGTTGGTATCATCGATGGTGAAGGTACTGCCCATCTCTATGTGAAGAGTGCCTTCCCCCACTTCTTCATCACCGCTAAAGATGTCGCTCTTCACCTTGTGGGATTGTGCAAGCTGGTTAACGAGAATGTCGTATTCACCCGGCACCGCGCTGGTGGAGGCGGTGGCGGTGAAAATGTCCTCATCACCGGAAATGGTTGAAAACACGCTGAAATCAAACCCATCGTCAATGCCCTTAAAGGCCGTATTCAGAGCGCTGAGCCTGTTTTCCATGATGCCGTAAGCGGTAAACTGTGTAGTGTAATCTTCCTGCCGCGCCTCAAGGATCTCGATCGGTCGTTTCTCATACTCGATGAGCTGCTCGATGATGCTTTCGGTTTCGATTCCTGAAATTATGCCGCCTACCTGGATGGCCATGATTTGTTCCTTCTTAAAAACAGTTTGCAGTCGGCAGCGGAAGGGTTGTTGTCATTTTGATCCCCCGGCCGCCCGGCGGGAATTTTTTGACGGTGTCGGGATGCCGGGCAGGAAATTATTTCCTACCCGGCATGGTTCCGAAACTCATTTTCTAATTCGCCGTCTGTCGACTGTTTATCGCCGACTGCCGACTTGTTTTTCCGGTTATCAGGCCGCCAGCCTTACGCCGGCCGCCGTTTGCCGTTATCTTATCCCAACAGACTCAAAGCCTGCTGCGGCAGCATGTTGGCCTGTGCCAGCATGGCTGTACCAGCCTGTTGCATAATCTGTGCCCGAGTTAGGGATGCCGTTTCCATCGCGAAATCGGCGTCCTCGATCCGGGAACGGGAGGCAGACAGGTTTTCGGAGACGTTCTGGAGGTTCCGGACAACGGATTCAAACCGGTTCTGAACCGCACCGAAATCCGCCCGTATTGAACTGATCTGTTCGAGAGCGCTGTCCACCGATTCGATTGTGACGTTGGCGCCGGCCGCCGTTTTGACGTCCGCGTTGGCGATGGTGCCGACGGCCTGGACATTTTTCTCCTTTAGGCTTCCCTGACTAGCCCCGACGCCGAATTCATCCGCGTTGGTTTCCGCCAGGGTGATGGTCTCCTGGGCGGTGACGGTTACCTGACCCGTTACGCGAAGGTTCTCGAGTTTTGCGGTAAAATCGGCCGCACCACTTGTTTGGGAACTGCCGCCGGCGGAGAACAGGTTGTTTGTGGCTGTTGAAGTCGTGGTGTTTACCACGATGTCCCTGCCGTCTTCGGCTGTCAGGACGAGCTCACCGTTTTCATCTACGCTGGCGGTGACGCCGGTAACGTCGCTTTTAGCGTTGATGGCTGTGCTCAGGGTTCCCGTGGCATCCTTTTCCTGGAAACTCACGGCCCCGATATCGACCCCGTTTATGTTGAGGTCGCCGTTTTTCAGAGAGCCCGCGCCCACATATGAGTAATCCGAAGCTGAAACCGCGCTTCCGGAGTAATCGTCAGCATTAAGATCGGAGCTTTTAAATGTGGTCTTGGCGGATGCATAGACACCTTCCAGGTAAGTGCCGTCCGCACCGGCGTTGGTATCGTCAAGTTCCATTTCCCGGATGTTATTGATCCGTTCGGCGATACTTTTTGCCATACCTGAGCCGTATTCCGCATTGTTTACATCCTTCAAGTTACTCGTCGTGGTGCCGGTGATTGCCCCGCCGAAACTCGCCGCGGAGATATCCACGGAAGTGGTGCCGGCGACGGTGATTTTAAATTCTCCGCCGGCTTCGCCGAGTTCAGCACCTTTACCTGTGCCCGCGGTGTCCTCCTGGATTCCAATGCTGACGTCATCAGTACCGTCGTCGGTAAGCGACATCCGATCCGTTGTAGACTGGTTGATGCCGGCCTGCTGGCCCAGGCTGTTGGTTCTTACGTTTACATTACTCACGGAGATGGTTTCGTTGGCGTTGGCGCCCACTTGGAAAGCGAGAGTGCCGCTGCTGCCGTCCAGAATATTACGGCCGCTGAATTGTGTTTTGGTTGCAATCCGGTCTATTTCGGCGACCAGTTGGTCAACCTCTTTCTGCATGGAGAGGCGATCGGTGGCGGAATAACTGCCGTTGGCAGATTGGACCGCCAACTCACGGATACGTTGCAGGTTGGTGGTAACCTCCTGAATCGCGCCTTCCCCCGTCTGGGCCAGGGAGATCCCGTCGTTGGCATTCCGGACCGCTTGGTTCATACCTTTAACCTGGGCGGCGAAACGGGTTACAATTGAAAGTCCCGCCGCGTCGTCTTTGGCGGAGTTGATCCGAAGACCGGATGAGAGCCGCTGAAGCGATGTGTTTAAGGAGCCCTGGGTTCTTGAAAGGTTACGCTGTGCGTTGAGAGATGCTATGTTGGTGTTGATGACCATTGCCATGATAAATTCCTCCTTGAATTTATTGAATTGATTTTTTCGGCTTCCGTGCCGTGTTTTAATCTTCCGGGATCGGGCTTTTTTGAATTCCTATGCCCCTCCTTTCCTGCCCGGCTTTCCCGCTTTAGTGTATTTATCGGAGTTTCCCGCGATCTCTTTAGGAAATTTTTAAACGACGGATCACTGTGTCAATAAACCGGCAGTTACCAGCTGGGCCGATTGCCCCGGTTCGCTGGAGGAAGGCACGTTGCGCATGTTATTTCAATCTGTTATGGACTGTCTTGAGTCGAATCGAATTCTGGTATGTAATTTGCTTTTTTTAGAGCATGCCACATATGACTGTGATTTTAACGTGAAAAACATCGAGGTGGTCATGCCCTCTAAAAAGAAAAATAGAGATCCGGGATTTTCAGAGGCAATTTCACATTTTCAAGCCGGAAGATTTTCTCGAGCAGCGGCTATTTGCAGGTCTATTATCGAAGATCACCCCGGGCATCTTGATGCCATGCACATGTTCGGGCTGTCGCTTTTCGAAATAGGGGACTCCGCTAACGGTATAGAGTGGATCGAGAAAGCTGTCGGGCGTCAACCCGGTAACCCTGACTTTCGGTTCAGTCTCGGCAATATTTTTCAGGCTCTTGGACGACTCGATGATGCCGAGGCA
Organism: Desulfobacterales bacterium; assembly: GCA_963677545.2. Classification (GTDB taxonomy): domain Bacteria; phylum Desulfobacterota; class Desulfobacteria; order Desulfobacterales; family JAFDDL01; genus JBECKW01. The sequence goes on from CAXXKH010000035.1 coordinate 108,683, forward strand.
TGTTATGAAAAAGTGATCGTTCTAAAGCCCGACCATGGGGATGCCCATTACAACCTCGGAAACCTCTTTCTTTCTCAGGGAAAAATTCGAAAGGCAATCGGTTGTTTGGCGGAAGCGGTCCGGTTGTCACCTCAATCCGTTTCCGGCTGGCACAATCTCGGCATGGCATATTCAGCCCTGGGCCGGAGGAAAGCCGCTATGGAATGCTTCCAGCACACGATCGCCTTGAATCCGCGAAGCGTCATGACCTACAACAGCATGGGAACCCTGAGAAAGGACGAGGGCAACCTGGAAGAAGCCAAAATCCTATATAAAAAGGCGTTGGATCTGAAACCCGACTATTCAGCGGCGTGGTGTAATCTCGGGAATATACATTCGGCTCTTCACGAAACCGGGGAAGCGCTGAAGTGTTTTCAGAAAGCCCTGGCGGTAAAACCGGATTTGCCGGAAGCCTATTACAATCTCGGGAACCTGTATCAACAGCTTGGCGAAACGGAACAAGCTTTGATTGCCTATGGCCGTGCGCTGGAACTCAAGGCGGATTACAAGGATGCCGTTTCCCAGCTCTATTACCAGGCTCGTCAGGCTTGTGATTGGACTTTGGCACGGCAAATGGACGAAAGAGTGGACACTGATACGCAAGCAGCTATCCGTGAGGGCCGGCGACCGGCGGAAATGCCGTTTATCTCCCTCATACGCAGGATGGATTCCGAAAGAAACACGGCTGTAGCGATGGCCTGGAGTCGCAGGGCAAAGCAAAAGGTCGGAGAAAGCCCGATGTGCCGGCCGACGCTGTCTGTTTCTGAGAGGGACAGCCAAATAACCATCGGCTACCTTTCCGGTGATTTTCGGAATCATCCCGTGGCGCTTCTTATTGCGGGTATGCTGCCCCGGCATGATCGAAACCGGTTCCGTGTTTTTTGTTACGCCTATGGGGCGCCGGATCAAGGGGGAACACGGAAAGAGATCATTGCCGGATGCGACCGGTTCGTGTCGCTCAACCGGTTGTCCAATGTCGATGCGGCCGCCGGGATTGCCGGGGATGAGGTCGATATACTTGTCGATTTGACCGGTCATACAAGGGGAAACAGGTTTGAAATCTGTGCCCATCGACCAGCACCGGTTCAGGTCTCGTATCTTGGATTTCCCGGATCCTCCGGCGCCAATTTTATGGATTACTTCATTACGGACCGAATCGCAACACCACCCGAGCAGGCGGCCCTGTATACGGAAAAGCTTGTCTGTCTTCCCGATTCCTTCATGGTAACCGATAATACACAACCGATAGCGGAAACTGATTTTTCAAGGAAGGGTGTCGGATTCCCGGAGGATGCCTTTGTGTTCTGTTCCTTTAACAATCCTTACAAAATCGATCCGACCGTATTCGGTTGCTGGATGAGAATCCTGGGCCAGGTTCCGAACGGCATGCTCTGGTTGTTTGGAAAATCCGAACTGGTCAGGGAAAATCTGAGGCAGGAGGCCGCCCGGTCGGGCATACCCCCTGCCCGTTTGGTTTTTGCCGAAAAAATGCCATTGCCGGATCACTTGGCGCGTCTGAAACTGGCAGATCTTGCCTTGGATACCTGGTGTTACAGCGGCGGGGCGACAACAGTCAATGCCCTGTGGGCGGGTGTGCCGGTGATCACACTGCCGGGCGATCACTTCGCATCCCGGATGTCTTCAAGTTGCCTTTCGGCGATAGGACTTCCGGAATTGATTACGAAGTCATCGGAGACCTATGAAACACTTGCGGTCCGGCTGGCTTCCGATCCCGATGCGCTGGACCGTCTCAAGGAAAAACTCAGGCTGCATCGCCATAGTCATCCCCTGTTCGATACGGAACGATTTACGAGACATCTGGAAGCGGCATATGAAAAAATGTGGTCTTTATGCGTGGCGGGAAAAGAACCGGAACATATCAAAGTTAAAGCCAATACGGAGCTGACGGAATGATACAAAAAGAGAAAGATATATTTGAGAAAAACCTTCAGGTACTGCAAAAACATCATCCCCATGTGGCGGACTTGCTGGAAACGTCATCCCCCTTTTCAATGGAAGCTCGATATGAAGACTCACCGGTTCCGAACCTTATCGTCGACCTGGACGGACAAATCCAGAAAATCTATCCATCGCCCGATCCCCTCAAAGGGATTCAGGATTTCGTGGATTCTCTCAAGGGGCTCAGGGGAAGAATCGTATCTGTTTTTGGATTCGCATTGGGTTATTATGCCGTCGCACTTTGGGAGCGGTATGGGCGAGATAACGTATTTGTCATTTTTGAAGCTTTTCCGGCGGTTTTTAAACTTGCCATGACCCAACTGGATCTGAGGGATATGCTGGCGGATAAAAACGTCCGTATCGTGATGGATGACAGCTTGAATTTGGAAAAATATCTGACACGCGAAGAGGATGTGGTGTTTGCCTATACCAATCCGAAGTACATCACATTCCATCGATGGACCCGCATGAAGGAAGGATGGTATCAAAAAGCGAAGGAAGCGCTGGAGCGATTCATTATTGCAAAAAAAAGCATGAATGTAACCATGAGGACAAGCGGCAAATTGTTTTTCAGGAACCGTCATCGAAACCTGAGGGCACTGGCAACCGCGAATCCGTTGACCGATCTGAAAAACCGATATGCGGGATATCCGGTCGTGATCGTCTCTTCGGGGCCGTCTCTCGCAAAAAATATACACTATCTGAAAGATATAAAGAGACGGGCAGTCCTTATCGCGGTTGACTCGGCGGTGGCGCCGCTTCATAAAAACGGCATACGCCCTGATTTTATCGCTTCGACGGATCCCAACAGATTTACCTATGAAAAGCTGTTCCCGATTCGAGAAGACCTGCGGTATTCGCGGCTCATTTTTTTGCCGGAAGCAACACCGTCGATTTTAGACTACCTTCATTTCCGAAAGAGGTATTATACATACCTGGGCGAAAATTACAGGCGTATATTCAATCAACTCCTGGGTGTCGATGCGGACAGTATCAGCGATGCCCAGTCCGTTACTCATTTGGCACTGCACGGCGCGCAGTTAATGGGGTTCGATCCCATTGTTTTTGTGGGGTTGGATTTGGCCTTTGCAGGGAAAAAAGACCATGTTGACGGCACAATCCTTCATTGGGGGAATAACCAGGTTGACCAGAGCATTGATGTCGAGGATGTCCATGGACAGCGGGTGCCGACTGCCTACGGTTTTATACACATGCTCAATTCTTGCGAGAACCTTATTCAAAATGCGCCGGATAGAACATATATCGATGCGACGGAGGGTGGGGCCAGGATCAACGGTACGAAGATCATGTCCCTGGTGGACGTCATTTCCGGTTTTTCGAATGAAGAACTTCTCGATGAAGATGGGGGGGGGAACGCCCATGCTTTGTTGTCCACCGATACCCTTTTGAAAAATATTAAGCGGTTGAAACACCGGCTACTGGACGGGAAAAGCCGAATAGACACATATTTTAGGGTGACGCAAAAAATAGATGCGTTTTTTAAAAAAACACGATGTGATTTTCGGAGCAAATCTCTCTATCCGCCAAAAGTTGCCGGGCAGCTTGATCGGGCTGATAAACTCAATGCCCGCATGGACCAGGACGACCTGAACCTGTATTTGGCGGATTTAACCGGTGAGTCGAATGAGGACTATATTAATTTTAGTAAACGGCTGTTTGAAGCGGAACTCGACGGTGATCCGGAGACCACCTTTTTCGCGCGATATGAAAAACAGAAATTTGTCCAGGGAACTCGAAAGGACGCTATCGATATCGCTTTAGAAGTAATCGAGGGTGAGGCTGCCGGGGTTTCGGCATTGGAGGATATAAAAAAGGCTGTCGATGCGGACCCTGATAACAAATTGTTGAAAATGGAACTTGCTATCGCACTTTACGGGCGGGGGTATTTGGCCGAGGCGGAAAACATCGTTGAAAATCTTCGCAACGACGACCCCCGGGCCGCTTTTCTTTTAGGCTGTATTCGCACGAGACAGGGGGTTGTTGAAGAAGGAGTGGCCCTTATCGAGAATGCTTCATCAGCAGAGGAGGGGGAAGCGGACCCTAAAGATGATTTCCTGGTGTCAATCGAAAAGGAGTGGCTGGATACGTGTGCACCGGACACGCCGTTGACGTTTCAGAAACTGATGGTCGAACGAATCTTAATGCTTGGGGCAAAGACGGATGAAAATGTGGAAGAGAAGCGCCAGCTCATAACGACCGTAGTGGATAAGCTTTTCTCTCAGAATAATGCTGAAGATGCAATGGCGCTTCTTGACAAGGCAATGGAAACTCAATTCGAGCTGGATTGGTCCTTTCTGCTTCAGTCTGCGAGATATCTATTTAAACTCGAAAGGTATGACGAAGGGCTGGCGCGACTGCAGGAGGCCGTCGAGCTCAATCCCGCCGCGGCGGTCATGTGGGAAGAGATCGGCGATATGCTGTTTGAGGGAGAAGATTATGACGGTGCTATTACTGCATATGAAAACTGTTGCAGCGCCCTGCCGGACAGGCGGGATATATTCCGGAAAATCGGTGATTGTCATGCCGCATCAGGAAGACTGGAAGCGGCTATGGTTGCTTATGAAACGGCTATAAAAAAGGAGTGAGGGCGGACGGCGGAGGGTATACGGTGAAGGGCATATGGCAAACGGCTGACGGCATACGGCGTACGGGGAACGGCACAGGGCTGACGGTGGACGGCATAGGGCGAACGGCAGACGGCAGACGGTGTAGGGCTAACGGCTAACGGCGGAGGGCGAAAGGAAGGGGCGATGGGGAATTTCCGGGAACTGAAAGTGTGGCAGCGGGCGAAGGATTTTGCGGTTTATATTTATAAACTGACTGGCTCGGGGGCATTTTTAAAAGATTACGGATTGCGCGATCAGATTCGAAGGGCAGCTGTTTCTATTCCAAGCAATATCGCCGAGGGTGATGATTCGGGTACAGATAAACAGTCGATCAAATATTTCTACATCGCTAAGGGATCGTGCGCCGAAGCCCTGACTCAAGCCATTATTGCCTATGAAATTCAATATATAAATAAAACTGATTTTGAATACACTCAGAATGAATGTCAGGGCATTTCAGGAATGTTGACAAAACTGATTCAATCAAGGAGCAGATAATTGATAAGGAAGATTGTTCCATCTCTGTTAATCCTGAACCCCATGTCCCATGCCGTTCTCCGTCTGCCGTACGCCATGAGCCACATGCCGTTAGCCCTTTACCATACGCCATCAGCCGTCTGCCGTACGCCGTATACCCTACGCCGTATGCCCTACGCCGTAAGCCGCCATTCCTCCGCCGTTAACCCATGCCCCTGACTATTTTACATACCGATGTCCTGGTTCTCGGGGCCGGTCTGGCCGGAATGCGGGCGGCTTGGGCGGCGCTGGAAACCCGGCCGAATCTGAATGTCACTATTGTCAGTGATCACTTCGGCCCGTCCGGTTCCTCATTTACCAATATCAACGACAAGCTCGGTATGCAGGTCTGTCGGAACGACCGAGAGCGGGAAAATTATATCAGGGAAGCGACATCCATTGCAGCACCGGGAGTGATAGACCCAGATTTGGTACGTATACTCGCTGAAGAAAGCGAAGCCAGATTCTTCGATTTAGTAAGGATTGGCTTCCCGTTTGTTAGAGGCGAACACCAGGACTATTTTCGAACCACGGGATGTTTCAGTCCCGGGGAGACGCGTGCAGTTGTTTTTACGGGATTGAGCGTGGCTTTTGAGAAAATAAAAAATAAGTTATTGTCCTTTGGCGGTCGATTTCTGGAGGGGTGGCTAGTACAGGATCTTGTTAAAATAGACCAGCGACAGGGCAGGATTTGTGGAGCGGTGCTGCAGAGCGCTGCCGGGGGTGAAAAAGTCGCGGTGACAGCAAGATCTGTCATTGTCGCACTGGGCGGACCGGCGTCCCTTTTTATCCAGAATGTGAGCGAACCCGGAACCCAAGGCATTGCCCAGGCGATTCTGAAACGTGCGGGCGCGACAATGGTCAATACACCTTACCTTCAATTCATGTGGTATGCGGTTCCGGAACGTCGATTCTGGTCTATACAGTCATGTCTGAAAGAGGGAGCACTGGTTCGAAATTTGGGTGGGGAGCTGTTAACAGTGCAGAAAAAACTGTTCGGCCTGGCTGAGGAGAGGGCCACACATTGTCCCGTCGGGTACGGTCTTGCCGACAGCGCAGTGGATCAGTTTTTCATTGAACACATCAATCCCAATGGTGAGATCGATGTGTTCGAACCCGGAAAGGGCTGGAGCACTATCGCCTTGATGGCCCATGCCGGAAACGGCGGTGCCGGGATAGACAGGGATGGTTGGACGGGAGTCCCTGGGATTTATGCTTGTGGAGAGAGTGCCGGCGGGATGCATGGGGCCAATCGCATCGGGGGCGCCATGGTGACGAGCACACAGGTTTTCGGTGCCCGTGCTGGAAAAACGGCGGCAAATTATGCAGCTGATGCTGATACGATCAATGAAAAGGCATTTGAGATAATAGCGAAACAAATCATCCATTCTCAAAAGGAAGATGAGAACCAGCAGCGGGAAATAATTCCCTGGCTCCGTAAAGGCATGCAGGAATTTGCCATCGTGGGGGGCGGCCCGGCCTGAAATCTTTTATGGCACAAGTTCGTGAACAGTTACCCTCGGTTCGGGACTGGCGTACGCGGCTGGCATTGGAATCGGCGTTGATAATAGGGGGACGGTGTACGGATAGCGGCTTATGGTACACGGTATAGGGCATACGGCATAGGGCTTAAGGTGGATGGCAAACGGTTTGCGGATATCGTTCCTCTTAAAGCTAAAAAATATTCAAGCTGATTGACATTCGGCAGCCATCCACAACGGCTTCCTTCATCGGATTATTCAGGGAGCCGATTTTTTCAAGAAGACGTGTTTTATCCACGGTCGCTATTTGACTGGCAATCACCACACTTGGTTTCGGGAGATTGGCGGCCCCTTTTTTCAGACGGACATTCCCCGGTATATCGGCAAGTTTCAGATTTGAAGTGATTAGAGAAACAATAGTTGTTCGAAGATTGCTCGTGTTCATCAGGTCATTTTGGATAACAACCGCCGGGCGTTTCCCTGAAGGACCTGAATCGCCGGAAGGACCGAACCGTACCCAGTAGATATCACCCTGCTTCGGCTTTACCATGGCACTTCTTCCACATTTGTTGTGTCTGCTATCGATTCAGCGGCTAAATATTGCTCTTTAGAAACATCCGGATCGCCATAAACCTCGTTAATCGTTTCAACAAAGGCATCTGCTTTGATTTTTTTGAGTTTTTCCGCCAAGGCCTCTGAAACAAAATGGCTTATCTTAATATTCATTTTTGAAGCCACCAATTTTATGTCCTGATAGGTTTCATCAGGAATCGTGGCACTGATTTTTGAGTATCCCATTACAAAGCCCCTTCATTATATGATAATAAATCATACTTTAACAGCAGAGAAAAACTCTGTCAAGATGATTGTACAGCGTATTTCAAGGCTGCAGATACGATCCGAACCTATTGAATTTGGACTTGGTTTCCGGATAATGAACATTTTGTCTTGACGGAATAAAAATGGTCGTGCTAAACTGTTCACTTAGTGAATGGATGGTTGTAGTAACATTGCTGTTTATAGGGGACGCTTGATGATATCTCCTTTCAACTCGACGTTTTTATCTCCCACCAAGCTGTTTCGACGGTTGTCCGTCATGCTGGCCATTAGCGATGCTTCGAATAAAAGCCAGCATATCATTGCCAGGCAGACACATCTGAGCAGTTCCATGGTTAACAACTACATGAAAAGCCTTCGCCGGGAAGGATTAATCCGGGTAGCCGGAAGCACCAATCGGACCCAGACATATCATCTGACGGATACCGGCCGGAATGTTCTTCGTAACGATTTTTTGGCTTACTCCGCGGAAATTGTCCAACTGTACGGTGCGGTTAAACGTGAAATCGCTATGATTCTTCGCAGTTTCTATGATGAAGGAATTCGAACGGTTGTTTTGTTCGGAGCTGCGGAAACAGCAGAAGTTGTCCATGCAGCGTTGAAGAGTACGGACCTGGTAGTGATCGGTGTGGTGGACAGTGATCGTTCCAAGCATGGCAAACCTTTCAACGGATTGATCGTTCAATCGCCGGACAAACTTTTAAAAATAATGCCGGATGCGGTTGTTATCACTTCCTTCGGAAAACAGGAAGAAATTTACAATTCTGTCCACAATGCTGTTGGTGATCATATACAAATAAAAAGACTGTCGGATATCAATATCTGAGGGAGTTTGATGCCAGAGTGTCTATACATAGGAGACCGGAAGGTTGGAAAAGGGTATCCGACGTATATAATTGCCGAGATCGGAATAAACCACAACGGTGAGATGGATGTTGTGAGAAAACTGATCGATGTTGCCGTGGAGGCTGGGTGCAATGCAGTAAAATTTCAGAAACGTACTCCCGAGTTATGCGTGCCCCTTGAACAGCAGTCGGTAATAAGAGAAACACCCTGGGGCGAGATGACCTATCTTGCATACAGGCACCGTGTCGAGCTCGATATAGCCCAATATGAGCAAATAGACCAATATTGCAGGAAGAAGCATATCGCTTGGTTTGCCTCATGCTGGGACCTGCCATCTGTTGATTTTATGCGGCAATTCGATCCACCATGTTATAAAATTGCATCCGCCACCCTGACGGATACGAATTTGCTCCATCATGTCAGAAGGAATGAACAACCGATAATTTTATCGACAGGCATGTCAACCATGACGGAGATTCGAGAAGCGGTTACAGTTCTGTCGAAAGGGGAATTGTTGATTGCTCATACTACGAGCAGCTATGCTTGTTCTCATGATGAATTGAACCTGAGGATGATTCAGGCGCTGCAGGCCGAATTCGATTTCCGGTCGGTTATTCCGGCCATGAAAAGAATCTTCTGCCGTCCTGTATCGCCGTGGCATTGGGGGCCAGTTTCGTTGAACGGCATATAACGCTGGATCGAAGAATGTGGGGATCAGACCAGTCCGCTTCGCTCGAACCAGATGAATTGAAACAATTGGTCCTCGATATACGTGAGGTTGAAACCGCGCTTGGCGATGGTGTGAAGAGAGTATACGAGACGGAGCGGCCCATAATGGCGAAACTTCGAAATGGTCGTACGTCGGTTCCGGTAAAGGCGGATTAAGTAAACACTATCGTCACCGGCCATTTAATGAGTGGACGGTGGCCTGAATAATGGTAACCCGGATTGAGGTCTGAATCTGTTTGAACCAGTTCTATGGATTTCAGCAAGATGCCAACGGGTTTAAAAGGACTGACAACTTCGCCGAAGTTTCTTCGGGAACTGACCAAGCGGAGCTATGTGGGAACTACGGGCGAACGGCTAACGGAGTACGGCATAGGGCGAAAGGTGTACGGAGAGCATCGGAAAGTGGACGAAAAATGGAGGGGAGATGCAAACAATACCGATTCAATTACAGAGCAATGTAGGCAAATGACATCAATTGCTATTTCCCATCCGCCTACGCCTTGTGCCATTAGCCCTAAGCCCTGTGCCGTAAGCCGTGCACCGTCTGATTTTCAATGAATATTTTAATGATTGCCATAAACGATCCGGCAGGCACTGCCATCGCCTTTGCCAAGGCCATTAACAAATATACGGCGCATATCTGCCGTCTTATTACTAAAGAGATCCGATACAATTTCATGTTCGAGAAGGATCTTCATCTCCCGTGGCTGGATAACGATGGGTGGGATGAAGTCGAAGAACTTCTGAAGCAGAGCGATGTTTTCCATTTCCATATGACTGCTGATGAATATATCGAATTGGGTTCTTTCCGACCTGTAGATTATATGAAGGGTAAAACTATAGTTCACCATCACCACGGTCATCCCGATTTTCGAGGCAATCCTGAAAAATACCGTCAAAAATACAGGGAACGAAGGCGGCGGAATCTTCTGGTGAGTACACCGGATTTATTGAAGCTTTTACCGGAGGCCAAATGGCAGCCCAACTTGGTTCCTATTGATGATCCTCTTTACATGCCGATGAAAGACAAACCGGAGAAACGGATAATCATAAGCCATTCTCCAACGCGAAAGGATCTGAAAAATACTACTGAATTGATACAGGCCTACGAGATGTTTCGACATGAAGCGACTATCCCTATCGAGTTACGCCTGATCGAGAACACATCGCACAGTGAATGCTTGCGGAAAAAACGCGAAAGCCATATCCTTTTCGATCACATGCAGGGATATTTTGGTGTGAGCAGCCTGGAAGGGCTCAGCCAGGGATTGTGCGTCGTTGCCGGACTGGATGACTGGAACCGGCGATATGTGAAAACGTTAACTGGTGTCAGTGAACTGCCATGGGTTCATGCCAAAACGTCCACCTTGAAGGATGTCCTTGAGAAATTGATTCTGGATCAAACACACAGAGGGGAACTCGGGACGACTTCAAGAAAATTTATGCAGCATCACTGGCGGCCGGAAATCATTGCCCGACATCTGATAGCGACAATATCGGCTGCCTAATTCCCGGCGCAAGACTATCGTTTAATTATCGGTAATTTGAGATTCCGTTTCAATGATCCAGCAGGCACTTATACTGGCGGGGGGACTTGGAACCCGGCTCGGCTCTTTAACAAAGACAGCGCCCAAACCGATGTTGCCTGTCGCGGGCAGGCCCTTTCTGGAATACCTTGTTCTGAATTTACGTCGGTTTGATGTCAAGCGAATCGTTCTTTCCGTCGGATACTTGCATGATATTATTGAATCCCATTTTCAGGATGGTCGCAACCTAGGCGTTACCATTGAATATAGTGTGGAGATGGAACCTCTGGGAACCGGCGGGGGGATTCGAAGCGCGTCGAACATGTTGGATGATTCATTTCTCGTACTTAACGGTGACACGTTTCTTGATTGTAACTACCTGGATTTGGGTTTAATGCTAAAACCCGGTATTTCAGCGGCGATTGCATTGCGAAGTATTGTGGACGTTTCCCGTTACGGTAATGTTACCATGGCGGGCGAACGTGTTTTACAGTTCGTGGAAAAAGGAAATTCAGGCCCGGGGCTAGTAAATGCCGGTGTTTACATATTGACCCAGGCTGCACTTGACTATTTGCCAGTCGGATATAGTTCCATCGAAAGCAACCTGTTTCCTTTGCTGGCGGCGCAGGGTCGATTGGCAGCCCGAATTTGTTCAGGCTTTTTTATCGATATCGGCCTTCCAGAGACGCTTTCAGAGGCCAACCGTATTATTCCAAATTGGATAGCAGGATTGGAACTGTGAACAAGCTGGATGCTCTTCTCATCAATCCCCCGACGCCGGTTACCATGGGAAACAAGGAGTACCTGTTCCCGCCGTCGTTGCTTTGCCTGGCCGGCTATGCGGCAGAACAGGGATTTTCATCGTCGTTGCTGGATCTGAACCTTCACCTTCGTGACGATGATGAGAGCAATCAAGGTTCTCTTGAACGGTACCTGGATATTGTTTATGAGCGCCTCCGTTTTGATTTGCCGCGGGTTGTTGGGGTGGGGTGTCTATTTTCCGGTCAGTTTCCATTTGTCGATGCTGTCACCCGGCGCATCAAGTCTGTGTGGCCCGACATTATTACCTGCATCGGCGGTATCCATCCGACCATTTTTGCGTCGGAGATATTGTCGAATTGCCCGGGAATCGATTTCGTGTGCATTGGGGAGGGAGAACAGCAGTTTGTCGAAATACTTCAGTTTTCCAGGACGCCCGGATTTCGGGTTACGTGCGACGGGATCGGATTTCGGAAGGATGTCGGAATAGAAATCAGAGAAAAGAAAGAGTTTGTCCGTGACCTCGATACCCTGCCGATGCCGGCCTATGACATACTGAATTTCGACGATTATCGTCATGACCTTGGCAAATGGCACAATCCGAAGGGTCATTTCTTCGATATCTCCGTTCCGCTGATTACCAGTCGAAGCTGTCCGAACAGATGTAACTTTTGTTCCATGTTTCTGGTCATGGGGCCTTCCTTCAGGGCACGATCGGCGGATAATGTATTGCGGGAAATCGAATATTTATACCATGAGCACGGTGTTCGCCACTTTTCAATCATGGATGACAACCTGACTTTCAGCAAGCGTCGTATTCTGACGATTTGCAATGAAATTATCCGTCGTGATCTGGATATTCAGTTTGACACTCCGAACGGTCTCATGGTTCGAACCCTGGATGAAGAGATTATCGAGTCCCTGGTGGCCGCAGGGTGGGTGCGAGGGTCCATCGCGATTGAAAGCGGATCGGACTACATCCGCAATGAGGTGGTTGGGAAAAAACTCTCCCGGGAGAAGATTTTCGAAGTGCTGGAACTGGTGGCGGGCTATCCCCAAGTCTATCTCAGAGCCTATTTCATCATGGGATTCCCGGAAGATACAGCCGAAACCCTGGCGGCCTCCTACGATATGATTTCACAAATGCATATCGATGATATTTACGTCAGCAATATTATCCCATTCCCGGGGACTGACCTCTTCCGGCAATGCCTTCGGGAGAATCTGTTTGTAGAAAGCTTTGATATGGAAAGTCTCTGGCGGGCTGAAACGCTATACATGACGGGGAATAAACGCTTTTTTATCAAGCCGTACAACATGAGTCTGGACCAACTGGTTGAATACCGGGTGGCGTTCGACAGGTTGTTGGAAGAAAAGCGAGTGAAGGGGAAGCGCCGCCGGGAGGTTTTATTGTCAGGGATAGCCTGAGGTTGAAATGTTGTTGCGCTGGTCTGCACATCGGGAGAAGAAAAATGATTAAAAAAATATCGGAAACGTCGCTGGATGGGGTTCTGAATATCGAACTGGATGCTTTTGAAGATCATCGCGGCGCCTACGTGGAGACGTACAATCTGAAAGAGTACAAAAAAGCAGGGATTGAAGTCGATTTTGTTCAGGACGATTTTTCCGTTTCACGCAGAAATGTTCTTCGAGGGCTTCATGGGGATAACCATACCTGGAAGCTCGTTTCGTGTCCTTTCGGCAAATACTATCTGGTGGTTGTGGATTGCCGGGAAAAGAGAGCAACCTTTGGCAATTGGGAGGCGTTTACCGTGTCTGATCGCAATCGGCGGCAGATCCTTATCCCCCCTGGGTTTGGTAATGGGCATCTGATCGTCAGCGAACAGGCAATTTTTCAGTATAAGCAATCCGATTATTATGCCCCACGGGGGCAGTTTTCCTATCGATGGGACGATCCGGGTTTCAATATCTGGTGGCCGGTGAAAGATCCAATCCTGTCCAAAAGGGATGAGGCTGGTGCATATGTATAGAAGTGATTTTGACTTCGTTTCCTGGATGAAAAAACAAGGATGAAAATCTTATTTGGATGAAAGAGAAAAGCCTCAATATTGATGACCTGGCAACTCTTTTTGGAGCTGACACAAAATCGCTCGATAGATATTGTCGTGACATTATTGATGCCATGGATTTGCGCTATCAGCCGCTTGGCGGGAAAGAACGAGATGACCTTTTACTTTATATCCTGAAGCGTATAGAAAATCCGGAACTGGCGGTTGCAGGCGAATCCAGAAGAGGTGATTGGGAGAATGGATGGCAGGAAAATTTGAACGATTTCATCTCCTCGAACTATGATCTTCGCGCCTTGACACCAAAATATTATCGAAAGCGGGTTCCGGTAAGGCTTTTTGGCGACTATGTCATGCCCCTAAGTGATGACTTCGTTTTCAATGTGACGCATGTTTTTCGTGTGTGGATATTCCAGTCTTTTTTTACCGGAAAGGATAATATTTTTGAATTCGGTTGTGGTTCGGGCCAGCATCTGGCGTGCCTGTGCAAGCTTTTCCCCGATGCGGCCTGTACGGGTTTGGACTGGGCTCGCTCCTCCCAGGAGATCCTGTCACTGCTGGCGACAAATAGTGGATGGCATGTACGCGGTCGACAATTTGATTTTTTCAGTCCGGATGAAACAATGGAAATCCCCTCCGGAAGCGGGGTGTTGACTTTCGGTGCTCTGGAGCAGACGGGGGAAAAATACGGCGCTTTTCTTGATATGCTTATTAAAAAGGCCCCCGCGGTCTGTGTCAATATCGAAGGATTGCAGGAGTTGTATAACCCGGGTGTTTTAACTGACTATATGGCTCTTAAATACCACATTCGCAGGAAATATTTGAGTAATTACCTGACGCGCCTGAGGAAAGAAGATGCCGCTGGACGGATCAGGATTATCAGGGTACACCATCAGCGCTTTGGCAACATGTTTGATGATCCCCACTCTTATGTCGTATGGGAACCTACCGGCGGGGGGATTGCAAACGGTGCGTAATGTGTTGTCTGTATACGATAACCGATGATTTGATGAAAGATATGATTCGATGATTATCACCCGGACTCCATTTCGAATTTCCTTTTTCGGCGGCGGCACGGATTACCCCGATTGGTATAGAGAAAATGGTGGTGCTGTATTGTCCACCAGCATCGACAAATATTGTTATATCAGTTGCCGCAGTTGGCCACCTTTTTTCGAGCATCGTTACCGTATTTGCTATTCAAAAATCGAACTTGCCCATACGGCTAATGAGGTCCAGCACCCATCAGTCAGGGCATGCCTGGGGGTTGTGGCGCACGACAACGGGCTCGAAATTACCTATAACGCCGATTTGCCTGCCCGCACGGGGCTTGGATCGAGTTCTTCTTTTACGGTAGGCTTGTTGAATGCTTTGTATGGCCTGAAGGGAGAGGCGATTTCGAAACAGAAACTTTCCGAGCTTGCCATCCATATCGAACAGAACGTGATCGGTGAAAGTGTCGGCTCCCAGGACCAGGTAGCGGCTGCTCATGGCGGATTTAACATTATATCCTTCGGTGGGAAGAATGAATACACCATCAGCAGGGTACCAATTGAAGATGGCCGACTGCGGATGCTTGAAGATCATCTTCTCCTATTTTATTCCGGGATATCAAGGTATTCGGCTCAAATTGAGGCTGAAAAGATAAAGAATATTCAAATCAACAAAGTGCAGTTGAAACAAATGGGCGAATTTGTATCGGAAGCGGCGAATATTCTTCTGTCGAATACCGATATCATAGATTTTGGGAAACTGCTTCACGAGAACTGGAAGCTGAAAAAAAGCCTTTCGCCAATGGTGTCTAATGATGTCCTGAATGGTATCTACGAAAAAGCGATTATGGCGGGTGCTACGGGAGGCAAGGTGTTGGGGGCCGGGGGCGGTGGTTTTGTCCTTATTTTTGCGGCACCGGAATATCACCCCGGTATTCGCAAAGCGCTTTGCGATTATCTTAATGTCCCGTTCCATTTTGAATCCGGTGGAAGCCAGGCCATTTTCTACAGCCCGAATGATTCCCACAACAACGGCAACGGTAACAACTGTTACAGCCGAAACCTTCAGGAAAAAATGCATGAGTGAGACCAGGGACCCTTCTCGTTTTATGGAACCTTTGCGCACCACGACGAATGAAGTCGATTATCGTGTGGCGTTAGAGGAATATTTTGGCCGAAGTATGGGTACCAACGTGGAGAAGCTTCAGAACTTCGCCAAGTACGTCCCCACACAGGACATCCGCAAGTTTATTTGCCGTCACGAAATGTTCAAACGTATTATGAATGTGCATGGTTCCATCGTGGAATGCGGTGTACTTTACGGCGGCGGCCTTATGACCTGGGCCCAGCTCAGTGAGGTATACGAGCCGCTCAACCACCTGCGCCACGTTATCGGCTTCGATACCTTCGAGGGATTTTGCGATTTGTCCGAAAAAGACCGTAGCCCCTTGGCCAAGCAAGGTTGCCGGGGAGGACTGGCTATCGATACTTACGAAGACCTCAAGAGAGCTATCGCGCTCTATGACCAGAACCGATTCCTCAAGCACATCGACAAGGTGCGGCTGGTTCGTGGGGACGTGTGCCAGACACTGCCGCGCTATATTGAGGATAATCCCTATCTTGTGGTAGCGCTGCTGTGGCTCGATTTCGACGTATACGAGCCCACTCTGGCGGCGCTCAGGCACCTGGTTCCACGCATTCCCAAGGGCGGTATCATTGCCTTCGATGAGCTGAATCACGAGGTGTGGCCCGGTGAAACTGTCGCCGTGATGGAAGAAATCGGCCTGTCCAACCTGCGCATCGAGCGATTTAGCTTCGGTTCCACGGTCTCGTTTGCAGTCATCGAATAACGGCGTGCGAGTCGCACGGAGAAACACCATGCCCGTATCTAGTGAAAAACCGCTCGTTTCGGTAATTATCCTCAGCTTCAACAGCGAGAAAACCATCAACCGTTGCGTTGAGGCTGTGCTGGGGCAAACGTACGAGGATATCGAATTTATCATCCAGGACGGCGGCTCCACGGACCGCACCTTGGACATTATTCACAGTTTCAAGGACGACCGTATCAAGCTGGTGTCCGAGCCGGACCGCAACGCCTCTGACGGGTACCACAAGGCGCTCATGCGCTGTACGGGCGATGTGATCGGCTTGTGCTGGTCGGACGAACAGTATTTTCCCTATACTGTTGAATGGGGCGTGGAGCAGCTCCGCCGCCGCCCGGAAGCAGGCGGCATCTACGGGGCAGTGTACTGCTCGGACCGTAATGGTGCCATTGCGGGCGATCTTTCCGCTGAGCCGCGCTCACACACCTGGGATTTGGAACGCGCCCTGTGCTGGGAAATGATCCCGAATTATGTGTCCAGCTTTTTCCGTACCCGGTCACTGGAGGAGGCCGGGTTCTTTGCCCACACCCGGGACGATTACGCCCAGGACGATGCTGCTACCTGCATCATGTACAACTATTTCAGCATGGTGGCCGTGCGGCAACCCGTGGTCTATGTGCCGCATTACGTGGCCAAGTTTGCCTTCCATCCCACACAGCTCAGCGCCCAGCCTAGCCAGTTGCAGGCCATGGTGCCGCAGCTCATGAAGTCCTTCGATATGATTGCGGCCACACCGGGTGTGCCGGATTTCGTGCCCGGTTTGCGACAGCGCGCCTACGCGGGGTTCCACCTTATCATGGTGCCCGGCCTCATGAAGAATGGGTACTACGATGAGGCCAAGGAACTGCTGCTGAAGGGCATGGGATACGAGTACAACCCCGGTTTTCTGCAGGGTGTCATCAATGGCAGCATATACATCCTGAATGAGAAGTGGAAGTTCCACCGTACTATCGAGTTCATTGACATGGCCTTGGAGCGGGGCCTCCTCTACTCCACACTGTACTATTTCAAGGCCCTGGCATATGAGCGCATCGGTGACATCACTAAGGCTGTGGACTGCATGAAACAGCAGGTGGCTGCCTTTCCCGAGGACAGGAATTCCGTCTACCGGCTGGTGAAGTTGCAGTTGTACAAGCTGGTGGAACTGCCCGAGGTGAAGGTAGCCCTGGAAGCTTTTGGCCTTGACGGCCCACGTGTGACCAATTTGCGTGAATATGCGGACCGCGTTCATAAGGTGGTGTTTACCAAGAGCGTTTACCGCAAGGGTATTTTCGCCAACCAGCACGGTCCAGAATCCATGCTTGGGCTGTACGACCTGTTTTTGGCTTATTGTGGGGAAGAAGAACTGCGTGATCGTCTTGAGGCGGACCGGTGTTTCATGTTGAGTTATTTCGATATATAGGGCGGGTCGCACCGGTGCTCCCATATTTGGTTATGTAACGAAGGAGAAAAATATTATGTCGTGCAAAGTGTATTGCGGTGCTCCGTGGGTGTGTGTAAACATTGATGCGGAAGGGCGGGTGAACCCTTGCTGCCATACGAAAAAATACGGACAGTTCGGCAATATTAAAACCCAGACTCTCGATGAAATATGGAACGGCGATGCGTACGTCGAATTGAGGAAGGCTTTGGCATCGGGGAAGTTGAAGGGATCCGGTTGTGAAGACTGTAGATCTAAACAATATTCCGCTTATTCCAAAAAACATGGAAGGAATAATGTCGAATTCAAACCAGTGGAAATGAAACATTCCGAGGCATATTGGCGTAATTGCTCCAAAATGATGGCGCATATGGAAAACGGAGATAGTATTCTCAAGAGCCTGCCGACAAGCTTTCAGTACTCTCCATCTCATGCGTGCAACATTGATTGCGTGTTTTGCGCGCAAAAACCGAACAAGAAAGCGTCCTGTGGCCCCAAGGGATACGAGGCTCTTCGCGAGGTTATGCCGTATTTGACCGACATCATGTGGATTGGTGGCGAGCCGACGATCCAAAAGGAATTCTATGACTGGCTTGAAGATCATAAGAAGTCTGGGAACCCCGGCACCAAGGTTTTCATCATTACCAATTGTGTTAGTCTCCCCGACCAAGTCCTGGAAATGCTTGCCACGTTTCAATACTGTCACGTGAGCGTGTCGCTGGACGCTTGCAGCAAGGAGCTTTACGAATCCTTGCGGCGCAAGGCCGTGTGGGAAAAAACGTATTCAAACTTATGTAGGTTACTTGATTTGCGTGAGCGGCACCCTAATTTTGGCGTCCAGGTTACATTTCTTCTTCAGAAAAATAACTTGGCGCATCTTCCCGCGTTTATCGATTTTTGTTCGGAGCACTATCTGCCCATGCGTGTGGACCCTTTGTATTCCTATCCCATTCCTATGCGCATAGATCTCTATCCGGAATTAACTGAGGAAGAGCATGAGAAGAATATGGCTATTTTTAAGCTTTCCGTAGACAGGATGAATGCGTTGTACGAGAAACTCAGGAATGCCCCGGACAAGAATAAGCAGGGAATCCCTGAATTCGGAAGCATATATGACTCGATGAGGCGCTATGAGGACGGAGCTGAGAAAGTGTTTGGAAATACAATCACGTTTTCTGGACATCACCCTGAAATCGCTTCAAAGCTTCTTGTCGCCTATGCTGGCGGAGACGCTGTATCGTACACCTGGGTGGACGAACATGGAAAGTACAGCATGAAGAGGCCTCCAGGCTTCGTCACCTTTGCTGTATGTGGGGACCTTTCCAAAAACCAGTGGGAGCCATTCCCCCTTTCTTCGGAGTTATTCGCCCAGCATTCCGATAAACGCATTGCCGTCTGGGGTACGGGAGGGTATTTCCGCGAGCATATCGCCACGTTGCCGGACTTCGAGGATGGCAACAGAATCCCCTATCTCATTGACTCCGATCCGAAGAAGCACGGGAGCATGATAGCTGGAAAGACTGTATACGGGCCGGAGAAACTTCGAGACGGAGACGTGGACATGGTTTTCATCGCATCTATTTTTAAACAGGAGATTTATGACACGCTGGTCAAGGTGGTTCCAGGCATATCGATTCCCGTGTATTGAAGTGCGGCGATGCCCACTCAACGTTTTGAAATTGTTCTCGCCGGCAAGTAGTGTATTCCGGGAGATAAACCAGCTTATCCTCATCCAAAGGACCTATCCGTGCGTATTCTTCTCGTGACGCTCGAATTTCCGCTATGGCTTCGGGCCAGGCACTGGTCCTTCGTGGGCAACTACGCCATTGTGGAGGCACTGCGTAGCCAGGGGGTGGAGTGCGTGTGCTTACCCGCCTACCACGGCATGGACTCCACGGATAAGAAGACCTGGACTGGCCATGCCCGCGAATTGCTGGCAGGCCAGACCTTCGACCAGGTGTGGCTGTGGCTTGTTCACAACGAGTACGATCCGGAGCTGCTAGACTTTTTCAAATCTCTGGCCCCCATTTGCGTGGGGTGGTTGGGTGAAAATCTGCTCTACACCGACCATGAGCACGCTATGAGCCCCGAACTGTGCGAGCGGCGCGAGACCTTCATGCGTCAGGTCAATTCACTCACCCACGTGCTGGTGGCCGCGGATGAGGCCGAGACCGCCTACATCAGCGAAACCTATGGCCTGCCTGCCATCTGGTGGCCTACGGCCGTGCCCCTGCCCCACGTGTTCAGGCAGAAAGAACCCGCTTTTATCAGACAGGCCATTTTCTGTGGCTTCCCTTACGGCGACCGCAAGCGTTTTCTACAGGACGAGGCGGTCATGCGCGTTCTCTTGACCATTTCCCCGCCCGAGAATGCATTCAGCCTGCCCGATATCTTCAACGACCACTGCAAAGCCTCCCTACAGGCCTTGGGAGACGGCGGTTCAGTAGACATGGCGGCCTTAGCCGCATTTACCGGCAAGCTGCACGAGGTGCGCAAGGAGATTTTTACCGTGTGGCAAAAGGGCCTGGCCCGCTATGCGCTGACCGTCAACCTGCCCAGTTACGGCAAGTGTTATACCTCCCGTGTAGCAGAGGCTATGGCCTCGGGCCGTGCAGTGTGCGCCTGGCGTGTGCCGGATCGCCCGCGCAATGAAGCGCTCTTCGCCGATGGCGAGGATATTTTTTTGTATGAGGGCGATGACCCGGCGGGATTTGCCAGGTTGGTCACTCGCGTGGTGTCCGACGAGGAGTTGCTGGCGCAAGTGGAGGAGAACGCAAGGAGCAAAATCCTTGCTTTCCACACCATGGAAATACGGGTGCGTCAGGTGCTCGACTGGATCGAGTCCGGAGAGGAGCCTGTGTACTCGGATCAGGAGCTGTCCCGGCGTGATGCAGTCCGCGCCTCGACAGGCAACGAGCTGGACGAGCGCTTCTACGTTGATCTTTTCACACAAAACCCGGAATGGTCTTCGACCAAGCTCAATACGGACGAGGCTGCGCGCTGGGAGGCCATCAACGCCTTTCTGGCCCGGGCAAGGCAACAACTTGGCAGCAGGCTGCGTGTGCTTGACGTCGGATGCGGTCGTGGATGGCTTGCACCGCGAATTGCAGCGTATAACGACTATGTAGGAGTAGAGCCAGTGGCACAGGTGGTTGCGCATGCGACAAAGCTGTTTCCGGATTACGATTTCCGTGTGGGCAGCCTGGCGGACGGCATGGACGATGCCTTGGGTGAAGAACGATTCGACGTGGTGGTGTCCAGCGAGGTCATCGAGCATGTGTGTCTTCATCGCCAGGCCGCCTTTGCACGTCGGCTCTTCGAGTGCACGCGTCCGGGGGGATACTGCATTGTGACAACACCGCGCGGCGAGTTGTTCAGCTCCTGGCGCAAGATCGTGACGCCACAACCCACGGACTTCTGGTTTTCCGAGGAGGGGCTGGAGCGCCTGTTTACCCTGCATGGATTCGAGCCTGTTGTTATGCGCCGGGTGTACAAGACCATGCCCAAGGTTTATGCCGTGGACCCGATCAAGGACGGATTTGTTGCTCCGGACCAGGTCCCTTTGTATCAGGCATGGCTTTTTCATAAACCGGCAGATGATCAATAGTTATGACGGTGTGTTGAAAAGAGTAGAGAACTGTCCATGAAATCAAAAAAAACGATATTAGAGGACAAGGCGGTAAGTCTTCGGCGTAAGATATTCGAGATGTGTGTACGCAATGGCGGTCATCTGGCCTCGTCTTTTTCGTGCACGGAAATACTTATTCTTCTTTATCAGGGGGGATGGCTCAATGTTTCCCCGGAGGAACCGGATCATCCTGATCGGGATCGTTTTTTATTGAGTAAGGGGCATGCCGAAACCGGCTTCTATGCAGTTCTGGCGGACCGCGGTTTTTTTCCGGAAGAGTGGCTCAATGAGAACTATCGATGCGGGGACTGCCGTCTGGGCGGCCATCCCGATTGCAAGATTCCGGGAGTTGAGATTACCTCCGGCGCTCTGGGACACGGATTGGGGATTGGAGCCGGATTGGCCGCGGCAGGAAAAATGGACGGGAAGAAAAACCGGCAGGTAGTGCTCATGGGAGATGCCGAATGTACGGAAGGTTCCGTTTGGGAAGCGGCCTTGTTTGCTTCCCAGCAGCAGTTGGGAAACCTTATCGGCATTGTGGACCACAACCGGATCGGATCCCTGGATTATACAAAAAATTATTCCGGATTGCATGACTTCCCAATGAAGTGGAGGGCGTTCGGCTGGGAGGTGCTGGAGGTAGACGGGCACGACATCGATCAATTGGATGATGCTTTCGAATTTGCCTGGTCACGGAATGACAGCCGCCCGTTAATGATTGTTGCCGAGACTGTCAAAGGGAAAGGCATTTCATTTGTGGAAAATAATCCAATCTGGCATGTGAAGGGCATGAGTGATCCTGAAGATATCCGTCGTGCGAGGAAAGAGCTGGGAGGGGAAATCTGATGGAGATTTCAAAGATGGATATGCGCGATGCATTCATTTCCCGGCTTACGGAAAAGGCCCGACTGGATCCCTCCATTGTTTTTCTTACCAACGATTATGGAGCCCCAAGCCTGGACCGATTTCGGGAAGAACTGCCGAACCAGTTTTTCAACATGGGAATCGCCGAGCAAAACATGATTTCTGTAGCCGCCGGGATGGCTATGGGAGGCAAAAAGGTATTCGTATACAGCATTGCTTCCTTTCTTACGTTGCGCTGCTTGGAGCAGGTAAAGATCGATGTTTGCACCATGAATCTTCCGATAACCATGGTCGGTGTCGGGACTGCCTATGCTTACAGTGAAGACGGCCCGACTCACCATGCAACGGAAGATATGGCTGTAACACGATGCTTGTCAAATCTGTCCATTTACAGCCCCTCGGGTTCCGACGCTGCGATGCTTTTAGTGGACGAAGCGCTTCGACAGGACGGCCCGAAGTATTTCAGATTTGACAGGGGAAAGTATCCGGTTTATTCAGCAGGGTCGCTTCCGAAGAGGGGGTATGCCATTCTTCGCGAAGGCCGGGATATATGTCTGATCGGTACCGGAATTACTACCCACCGGGCGATGGCTGTTGCGGATGTGTTGGCTAAACAGGGGATCCAAGCATCTGTCCTGGATTTGGTGAGGATCAAGCCGCTCTCCCCCTTTCTGATAGACGAATTGGGAGCTTGGGACAAAGTGATGACTATCGAAGAACATACCACGACCGGTGGTATCGGAAGCGCCATCGCCGAACTGGTGGTGGACCACGGACTTCGATGTCGGGTGAAGCGGGTTGCGATTGCTGAAAGTCTTCTGTATGCATACGGAAAGCGCGATATTCTTCATGAGCAGCGCGGCCTTTGCGAAAAATCGCTGACCACTTCGATTCTGGATTGGCTCAGACAGAACACTTAACAGGGGAGGATCATTTTCAATGCATGTTCTTGTAACCGGCGGTGCCGGATATCTCGGGTCCATTTTTGTTCCGGAGCTTCTGTCCCGAGGCTATGAAGTTACGGTTATTGACAATTTCATGTTCGGCCAGACCCCGCTGCTCGAATGTTGCGCCAACCCCAACTTCACCATCGTGCGTGGTGATGCACGCGACAAGGACCTGGTCGCCAAACACCTCAAGGAGGCGGACTGGATTTTTCCTTTGGCCTGCCTGACCGGTGCGCCCATCTGCGCCAAATTCCCATTGGAAGCGCGGAGTATTAACTATGATTCGGTGAAGATGATTATGGATATGAAAAGCCGCAACCAGCGTATTCTCTTCCCCACCACCAATAGTGGTTACGGTATCGGCGAAAAGGATGTGCACTGCACCGAAGAAAGCCCGTTGCGGCCTATTTCCATGTACGGCCGTCTCAAGGTGCAGTTGGAAAAGGAGCTTTTGGACCAGGGAGAGTGTATCACTCTGCGCCTGGCCACGGTGTTCGGCGCCAGCCCCCGTCCGCGCATCGACCTTCTGGTCAACGACTTTACCTACCGTGCGGTGCACGACGGCTTCATCGTGCTCTACCAGGCGCACTTCATGCGTAACTTCATCCACGTGCGCGACATTTCGCGCGCCTTCATTCATTGCATGGACAATTTCGAGACCATGAAAAACGAGCCGTACAACGTCGGCCTGTCCGATGCCAACCTGAGCAAATGGCAGCTTTGCGAGGAGATTCAGAAGCAACTGCCCGGTTTCTACTTCGTGGAGGCCAAGGTGGGCGAAGATCCGGACAAACGAGACTACATCGTCAGCAATGAAAAGATCGAGGCCACAGGTTATAGGCCCAAGTACAGCATCCAGATGGGTATTGCCGAGCTGCTCAAGACCTACACCATTCTCAAGCGAAACCAGTACGCCAACGTGTAACGGACGGGAGACAATATGGCAAAATACAGAAAAGTGCTTGTTACTGGCGCTGGTGCGGTGCTGGGGCATGGCTTCAAGGCGGTCCAGGACGAATACCCGGACGTGGCGTTCGTGTTCCTGGCGTCAAAGGACTGTGACCTTCGCGATCCGGACAAAACCATGTCGGTTTTTGCAGCGCACCGGCCCGACGCGGTTATCCACCTGGCCGCCGTGAGCGGCGGAATCGGCCTCAGCATCAAACATCCTGCCTCGCTGTTGCGAGACAACACGCTTATGGTTTTTTCCGTACTGGAGGCTGTACGCAAGCTCGGTATCGACAAGGCGGTTATGACTCTCACCACGGGCATGTATCCCACGGATGCACCGTTGCCGCTCAACGAGGATAACATCCATGACGGTTACCCGCACGGTTCGAACTACGGTTCCTCCTTTGCCAAGCGGTTGTGCGACCCGGCCATCCGCGCCTACCGTGAAGAGTACGGCATCAACGCCATCGGATTGGTGCCCAGCGGCATCTTCGGCCCCCACGACAACTTCAATTTCGACGATGCGCCCATGCTGCCTGCGCTCATTCGCCGATTCTACGAGAACCGGAACACGGATGAGCAGGTAGTGATCTGGGGCGACGGTACGCCGTTGCGCGAATACACTTTCTCCCAGGACCTGGCACACATTTACATGTGGGCATTGGAGAACTACGACGAAGCACAAGTGCTCAACGTGGGTACCACCGAGGAACACACCATCAAGGACATCGCGACAATGATTGCAGACCTCACCGGTGTGGATCCCGACCGCATCGCTTTTGACGTTACCAAACCCAAGGGCGTATTCCGCAAGAACACGGACAACAGCCGGTTTGTGGCCTTGTCCGGTTATGCCTACGTGCCGTTCCGCGAGGGGCTGGAAAAGACTATTGCCTGGTTTGCTGACGCTTATGAAAACAGGCCCGAGACCATCCGGCTTTACGGCAAGGCCAAGGCGGGCTGATGCACGCCTGCCCGGCGGTACACCACAGGAGACTTCCGTGCGGACCAAACCACTCGGTAACACGTCCATAATTCCATCGGTAATCGGCTTCGGCACCTGGGGCCTGAGCGGTGTGTCATACGGTCCCATGGACGAGGCGCATGCTGTCATGCTTTTAAACATGGCCCTGGAGCGCGGTGTGAATCTGTACGACACCTCGGATCTTTACGGGGACGGCAGGAGCGAAGAACTGTTGGCCAAAGCCTTTGCTCACAAGCGCGACCGGATCTATATCGCGACTAAAGGCGGCACTCTGCCGCACACCGGTTTCCGGATGCCGCAGGATTTTTCGCGGGCCTATTTAGAAAAGGCCCTGGAGGCGAGTCTCAAACGTCTGAAGACCGATTATGTGGACCTGTATCAGCTACACAGCCCCACGCTGGAGGACATCGAGGTCAACGACTGTGTGGCCACGTTGGAGACCATGCGGGCGGCGGGCAAGGTTAAGGCCTACGGCGTGTCCGTGCGTTCGCCCATGGACGGCAAGGTGGCGGTGGAAAAATTCGGCTTCCGTTGTGTGCAGGTCAACTTCAACCTCATCGACCAGCGTGCGGCGGAATGCGGTCTGTTCGAAACAGCATCGGCAAATGGGGCAGGGCTCATCTGCCGTACACCACTGTGCTTCGGATTCTTGAGCGGATCACTGAACGCGGATACAACCTTTACCAAGGGCGACCACCGTGCCAACTGGCCTATGAATCAGCTCAAGTGCTGGGCCGATGCACCTGCCCTGTTCAAAGACCTGACCGAGGCCAAGGGGCGCAGCTATGTGCAGCTGGCGCTGCAGTTCTGCTTGGCCCAGCCCGCCATTTCAACGGTTATCCCGGGCATGATGCGGGAGAGTGAGGTACTGGAGGATTTGCAGGCCGAGGTCCTGTCGCCGCTTACCGAGGCGGAGCTGGCCGAGATTCAGGCAATCTACAAGGCCAATACCTTCTACGACAAGTCGGCCAAGGCCCGGGGCAAGCAATAGCTCGATGACTCGGTGACTGAAGGGGATTGTGTGCGGGAAACGGTATCGGTCATTATTCCGGTCTACAACGCGGCACACTTCGTCGACGCGGCAGTGCGAAGCATACTGGCCCAGGACTGGCCGGTGGAGGTTATTGTATTGAACGACGGCTCCACGGACGACCTGCATGCGGCCCTGAGGCCCTACAAGGGCAAAATCGAGGTGATAGACCAGCCCAACCGGGGTTTGCCCGCCGCACGCAACGCGGGCCTTGGGAGGGCCACCGGGCGGTACGTGCTTTTCTGCGACGCGGACGACATGTTGGGGCCGGGTGTGATCGCCGGGCAGGTGGCCGCGCTGGAGGCGGCGGGCGGTACGGGTGTGCCCGTGTGCCGTACACGATTCTTCAGCGGGATGGACGAGCGCGACGAGCCCATGCCATGCGGCAGATGGCGGCGTTTTCCCGAGCGGCTCGATATCCACCTGTGCCACTTTAACGTGGCCCCACCCTTGGCCTTTCTTGTGCGGCGCGATGCAGCCCTATCCGTGGGCGGGTTCGACGAGAGCCTAGGGGCGTGCGAAGACCACGATTTCTGGCTGCGGCTGCAGGGCGCGGGACATGCGCCATTCCCGGGTGCGGACGGCGATGTGTGGTACCGCCGACACGCGGGATCCATGTCAAGCGACCTGCTCCGGCAGTGGCGGCACGACATGACAATACACCAGCGGGTGGCCCGGCTGGTGGTGGCCGGCGCGCCGGGTTTTGCCGATGTGCGCGCCACGCGGCTTCTGGCCTGCTGCGCGGGCATGTGGCACACACTGACGCGCCTAGGCCTGCCCGATGCTGCCCCCCTCGTTCCCTGGCTGGAGCGGCTGCCGGGTTTGGCCGCTCGGGTGGATGGTCATGCCGCACCCTGGAGTGGTTTTTTCCTGGTCCGGTGTCTTCTGCTGGCGCGGGAGGGCGGACTTGGTGGTAATAACAATTCGATGGTGTCGTTGCGGAAGGGGTTGGATGCCTGCGCTGAGCGGATTGGCTGCGGCGCCTGGGCATGTGCTTCATGCGATGAAGAGGAGGCGCGGCATCTGGAGGAGCGCCTGTATACCGGATCGCGTGCTGTGTGACTCGCTTTTCAAGGCTGGGATGTGGGGCGGAGGTTTCGTACCGAGGGATGGGCGTATAGTCCCCGCCTGCGACGCGACACGGCGTGTCTGCCGCAGCCAGCGAGAGTAAGGAGTATGTATGGTTGCTGAAAAGCTTGATGACTTCGGTGACTTGAACAAGTGGGACATATCTGCCCCGTTTGCCGAGTGGGCGGACATGCTCCGGCGTGCGGGGGTCAAGAGCGGCGAGACGGATCGGCGGATGCTTATGATCTCGTGCTATCCGTGGGTGACGTCTTCCATGCTGGCCTATGCCGTACTGCTGCGCAAGACAGGGTGCGCAGTTGATTTTCTCTGGTTGCCCTACGTGTGTGGGCTGTACTCGTTGCAGGAGCCGCAGTTGGACAAGCAGCGGCAGGAGATGGCGCGCATCAAGGAGATCGCAGCAGATATCGACATCACGCCTTTCTGCCTGTTCGACTACGCCCCTGAACCCCTGCCCAACGAATGGCACGAAGCCTTCAAGGACCAAAGCTATCGGGACTATCTCTATACCATACACGCGGACAAGGATATCAACCACTTTGACGAGCCGCTGCGCCTGTTTCGGGAGGAGCGCAATTTTGATACCGCCGGCAGGTTCTATGGCTTCATCCGGGGGCGGACGTATGACGTCATCCTAAACGTCAGCGGCAAGGTGGTGGAGTGGGGCGTGATCCATTTCGTGCTAGATCGGCTGGGTATTGACCACCTAAACATCGAGAAGGGGATCGGCAGGCATTTGTTCATTTCCAAGAACGTGCCCATCCTGGACTTGAAGACCGACGGATGCTGGGAGGGCATGCGTCCCCATTCGCTCGAACCCGATGAACGGCGGGCGGTGGAAGAGGCGATGCGGGAACGAGAGGATATCTCCTTCTGGCGAAGTGACACAGTGTCCCCCTTGCAGAAGCAGGCCAAGGCCGGAGCGGATGCGACCCGCGCTGCGCTGGGGGTGGAGGCGGACACCAGGATATTCCTGCTGTGCACCACCGTTGCCTGGGAAACCATCAACCTCGAAGAACGGCACTGTTTCGTCTCGATGCTCGACTGGGTGTTTGGCGCGATCGCGTTTTTTCGCGAGCGGCCCCAGGTGCACCTAATTGTCAGGGTGCATCCCGCGGAGCTCTACATCAGCCAGGATGTCCGCACGTACGAGTTCATCTGCGACCGGTTCCCGTCGTTGCCGTCCAACATTACCGTCATAAGCCCTGAGGACCCCATCAACACCTATGATCTCATGGATGTGTGCGAATGCGGCCTGGTGTACAACTCCACGACCGGTTTAGAGATGGCCGTTAGGGGGATATCGGTCATCAACGGTGCGCTCGTCCATTATTCGGACAAGGATTTTACATGGGATCCGAGGGGTGAGGACGCATTTTACGCTACCATTGATGCCCGTATTGACAATCCTTCATCGTTCAAAATGTCGGAACGTCAGATAACATCGGCGTATGTATACTGCTACATGTATTTCTTTCTTATGCAACACCCAGTTCCGTGGGTGTTTCAAAAATTGTGGAAAGAAATTGATATATGTTCAATGGAAAGTCTCATTGTTGAAAATAAAATCGCAGATTTCAAAAAGACGTTCGACATGCTTTCTCATCCGTTTGACAGGTATGAAGGGCTTATATCTAAACGATGAAGTTCGCATTTTGCAAAGATGAATGCCTATGTAAGCATGGCATGTGCGTCTGCCGGGAAGGCGGAGGCATGAATTCCAGGAGGTAGGATATGGTCAAGGAGATATTCAACGCACAAGGCTCCAAGACGTACGCCGCAAGCAGCATCTACGAAAAATTTTACGGAGTGTTCGATCCCGAGATGATAAAGCGGTATCGGGACATGTGGAAGAAATCGAAAACCTATGAGATAATGCCTGACTACCCCCTCGAAATCGTTTTCGAGCTTAACTATTCCTGCAACCTCAGGTGTGGTATGTGCGAAATCAGCCACAATCCGCGGGAGAATCTGAAAGGAAAGATGTTCGATTTCGAGCTGTACAAGCGCATCATCGATCAGGGCCGGGGACGCCATTGCTATGCCGTGCATTTGAATTCCATGAACGAGCCCCTGCTGCGCCCGGACCTCGAAGATTTCATCTCCTATGCGCGCGAGGCGGACATCCCGGACATCGCCATCACTACTAACGCCATGCTGCTGACCCGGGAGCGGGGCAGACGCCTCATAGAAGCGGGCCTTACCAGGATCCAGATATCCATCGATGCTTACACACGCGAGACCTACGAGCAGGTCCGCAAGGGCGGCGATTTCGACCGGGTGGTGCAAAACACGCTTGATTTCATCGAAACCCGCAACCAAATGGGGGCGTTGCCCATCATCCGGGTCAGTTTCCTAAACCGCGAGGAGAATACGCACGAAGTAGACGACTTCTGCGCCTTCTGGCAGTCCAAAGTCGACTACCTGACCGTGCAGAAATGCTTCAAGCCTATTACCTTGTCGGAGTACAAGGAGGAAAGCGCATGGCGGTTCGATATGCCGCCGCTCGACTTCCATTGCGGCCAGCCCAACCAATACATGATCGTGCGCGTGGACGGCTCCACCGTGGCCTGCGATTCCATGCCCGGCCATCGCCGCATCCTGCCCAACGCCAAGGACCACACCATTGAGGAAATCTGGAATTCGTCTGCGTTCACGGAGTTGCGTGCGCTGCATCTGCGCGGGGAGTACTACAAGGACGACATCTGTAACCATTGCATCACCGCCACGAGCTACTTTGAAGAGGCGTATGCCGACGAGGTGGCGGCCAGGGAAGGCCGGGGCGAAGCGGCCGCCGGGAGCGGGCGGTGACGCGGACCGGGACAGGACGGGGGGTAGTCGCCGTTGTATGTGCCCGCATGTCCTCGTCGCGTTTGCCCGGTAAGGTGCTTATGCCCGTACTGGGCCGCCCGGCGCTCGAACGCCTGCTCGAACGACTGGCGTGCGCCGTGGAAGTGGACACCATCGTAGTGGCCACGTCGGATCATTCCGAGGACGATGCGGTGGCGGATTTGGCGCGCGTGCTGGGTCACGCCGTGTACCGGGGAAGTCTCGACGATGTGTTGGGCCGCGTGTACGGCGCGGCGCAGAGTGTGGGCGCGCAAACCGTGGTCGAGGTGACCGGTGACATGGTGCTGCTCGACCCCGGCGTTATCGACCTGGGCGTGGTCCTGCTGCACCAGGGAGGATACGAGTACGTGACCAATGTAGCCTTCGACCCGGCCTCGGGAGCTACGCAGCGCAGCTATCCCATGGGGGTCAACGCCGTGGTGTTTTCCCTGGAGACGCTTCGTCGCTGTGCCGAGGAGGCCGACAGCCGGGATTGCCGGGAGCACGTCTCACTGTACGCCGATCTCCACACCGAGCGTTTCCGGCGGCATTTCTTCGCTGCCCCCGAAGCGCTGGCGAGGCCCGCATGGCGATTCGCCCTCGATTACCCCGAGGACCTCATATTCATCAACGCGGTGTACGAACATTTGTGGCCCGGTGATCCGGCGTTTGCCTACCGGGAAGTCCTGGCGTTGCTGGAGCGGCGGCCCGAATTGCTGGCCATCAACGACCGGTGCGAACGTGGGTGTGGAGGGGTGATACATGGGAGGCATCCGGTCGGCCATTGTGGGATGCGGCAATATAGCCGGTTTACTGGACGGTATGCCGCATATTCGCGCTGCTTACCGCGTGGCAACACATGCTGCCGCCTACAAGGCCCACCCCGCGTTCGAGCTGGCCGGTGCATGCGATCCATCTCAGGACGCCAGGGACGGTTTCGGGCGTTTGTGGAAGGGTGTGCCCCTGTACTCCGATACGGCGGGCATGCTGGCGGCAGTGCGACCCGACATGGTGAGCATCGCCACACCCGTTTCGTGCCGCCGAGGAGGTGTTTAAGGCTATCGTAGCGGTGGGAGGAATTCGCTTGGTATTGTGCGAAAAGCCCCTTGCCGCGACTGCGCAGGCTGCGGAACGGTGCGTGCGCCTGTGCGCCGGAGCAGGCATTCCCCTTGTGGTCAACTATCTGCGCCGGTTCGATGTGGGCCATGCCCGGGCGCGGGACGTGCTCGTCAACGGCGGCCTGGGCGAGGTGCGAAGCGCGAGCCTCGTTTACTCGGACGGTGTGCGCAACACGGCGACGCATCTGCTTGATTTTGCGACCTGGTGTTTCGGCGCCCCCGTGGTAGCGAGGGCCACAGCGCAACGGGAAAGCCTGCCCGGGGTTTCCGTGCTGGACGGCCAGGTGGCCTATGTCTCGGGCGTGGTGGCCACGCTCTCCGGCGTGGGCGGTCCGGGCGTGCGCGTAGCTACGTGCGACGTGTACGGCACGCGCGGCCGTATAGTCATCGATCGCGAGGGGTTCAGGCTGCGCCGGTACAGGCTAGCGCCGCACGAGCGGGTGGCGGGTCGTTTGCAACTGGAGCCATAAGCCCGAGGAACTGCCCGCGACTATTGGTGAGGCCATGCTGGGCGTGATGGAAGCCTGTGCTCGCACCCTGGAGCAGGGCGTCCAAGCTCCCTGTACGGGCGAGGACGGGGTTGCTGTGTTGCGCGTTGTCGAGGCCATGGAACGGTCCCTGAATTCGGACGGGGCATGGGTACCGTGCGGCGGTCCCGGAGATGGCGACGTGTCTCTACCTCTCGGCCTGGCATGCGATGATGCGACACAGGAACATGGAACGGAGTAGCACTATGGACAAGCCGGCCTTGTTGGGTGGCTCCAGGACGATAGACACCCCCTTCCCCACTCAGATTACGGTGGGCAGGGAGGAGGCCGACGCAGTGCGCCAGGTCATGGAGACCGGCCTTCTGTCGCACTTCATAGCGGGTAACCGTCCCGAGTTCTACGGCGGCCCAAAGGTCCGTGAACTGGAGGCACGGTGGGCAGAGCGGTTTGCCTGCGGTCATGCCGTGGCCGTAAATTCGGCGACATCGGGCCTTATCGCCGCCGTAGGCGCAGTGGGAATAGGGCCCGGAGACGAGGTCATCACTAGCCCCTGGACCATGAGCGCTACTCCGGCGGCGGTGCTCGCCTTCAACGGCATCCCCGTGTTTTGCGGACATTGAGGACGAGACCTACGGCCTGGATCCGGCGTCCGTGGAGGCACGCATCACACCCCGCACCAAGGCCATACTAGTGGTGCATCTGGCCGGGCATCCGGCCCGTATGAAGGAGATCATGGCCCTGGCCCGGCGCTACAACCTGGCGGTTATCGAGGGATGCGGCTCAGTCCCCTGGCGCTTTGTGCGACGGCAGACTCGCTGGGACCATCGGGCATATCGGCGTGTTCAGTCTCAACGCGCACAAGGCGATCCAGTGTGGCGAGGGCGGTGTGGCCGTGACCGACGATAAGGAACTCGCCTACCGCATGCAGCTCATCCGCAACCACGCCGAGGCGGGCATCGCCGCCGGGCATTCACCTCATGAGCCTGGCCAACATGCTCGGCTTCAACTTCCGCATGACCGAGTTGGAGGCGGCCGTGGCCGTGGAACAGCTCAGAAAGATGGACGGGATAAACGCCCACCGCCAGGCTTTGGCCGCCGTACTTTCGGAGCGGGCTGGGACGGCTGGAGGGACTCATCCCGCCCGTGGTGCGGGAGGGTTCGATCCACGTCTATTATTTCTACGGCCTGCGTCTCGATCCCGGCATTGCGGGCCTGAGTCGCGAGTTGCTCGTGGAGGCCCTGCTTGCCGAGGGCGTGCCCCCCGCGTGGGCTATGCCCAACCGCTTTACCTACAGCCGTTGTACCAGCGCGGCGTGTTGTATGGCGGCACGTCTTGCCCGTTCGGTTGTCCCCTGTATCAGGGCGAGGCGGCCTACGGCCCGGGCCTGTGCCCCACGACCGAGCGGCTTGAGGACGAATGTTTTTTTTGGGTCGAGGTGGTACGCCGTCCCCTGACCATGGAGGACATGGATACCGTGGCCCGGGCGTTCGAGAAGACCTGGCGTCATCGCGGTGCCCTGCGGGCGTTCGCCGCGTTGCGGCGGCGTGAATTGGAGGCGGTTGTGGGTGTGCGTTTTCTGTTCGTAGTGGAAGATCCCGGCGGTGTTAACGCCGTGCTTCCCGCCATGGCCGTACTGGAGCGGAGCGGCCATGCCTGCGTAGTATACGCGTGTGGCGCTGCGGCAGCCATATGCGAACGACGGGGTGTGGCTTACGAATGGGTGGGCGCGGCCGGCGCCAACGCGTTGCGGGACACCGCCGAGCAGGTGCTGCGGTTCGTACGCCCCGGAGTGGTGGTAACGGGCACTACCCTGGCGCGGCCGTCACTGGAAAGGGCTTTTTGGCGTGCGACCAGGGCTCAGGGAACCCCGAGCCTGGCGGTTATGGACTCGTGGTGCGACTACAGGGGGCGTTTTGTGGACCGGGACGGCGTATCCCTGGTGCTGCCAGCCCGGGTGGCGGCCATGGACGGGTTGTGCCGCCAAGGCCTCATGGACGCGGGTGTGCCCGGCGAACGGATCGTATTGGTGGGCCAACCGTATCTGGACGATATCGACCGGGCCAGCGAGGGCTTTGGCGTGGCGGAACGCAGGGGGCTGCTTGCCCGATGTGGGGTGGATCCCGGTGTGCGCACCGTGCTGTTCGTCTGTGAACCCCTGGGGCGTCCTGTGACTGAGGCGCATTCGTTCCATGCTGATGCCGGGGCGGACGACAGGGTGGAGGTTGCGCTGGTGCACGTGCTGTGGGCGCTTGACGGACTGGCGGTGGAAAGCGGGCGTCCCCTGGCCCTGCTTGCCAAGCTCCATCCGCGCAATACACCGCAGGATGCGGCGCGTTTGGAGCGCTTGGCAGACGGAAGCCGTGTGACTATGGCTATGGTGGCCGATGAGCCCCCGCGCGCGTTGGCCCTGGCTGCCGACGCTGTGGTGGGGCTGTGGTCCATGCTGCTGGTGGAAGCCGTTCTGCTTGGCCGCCCGGTGGTGAACGTGGTGCTGAACCCGCAGGAAGCGGACAATCTGGTGGTCGACAGGTTGGGGCTGACCTGCCGGGCGGAAAGCCCGGGCGCGTTGCGGCGTTGCCTGGAGGGTTTGCTACTCCCTGCGACGCATGACATTCGACGGGCGGATGGAGGAGCAGCGGCGCGGGCGTCGCTGCTGGTCCAGGGCGGTGCGGCGGCCGACTGCCTGGCCGAAGAAATTCTGGCGCTTGGCCGGCCAGAAGACGGGGCCGATATTCTGTCAGCCCCAGCGTGAGCCCGCGAGGTACAACCATGAGCGAACAAATTTCCCTCAAGCAGATACAGGACGTTCTGCGCGAAGCGGACCTCGGTTCCATGCCCGACATGCGCGTGGCTGTGCTGCGTAATGTCACGGTAGAGACGCTGGAACCCTATCTGCGCTTCCATGCGCTACGCATAGGCCGCAACGCACAGGTCCGGTTCGGCGAATACAACGCTATCTACCAGGAGGCCGTGGGCGGTAGCGGCATCATGGACGCGACAACGGACTGCGTGCTGGTGTTTATGATCCTGGACGAGTTGTCCTGGAAGCTGTCCCGGTGCTTCACCGCGTTTTCCAGGGAGGAGATCGGGGAGGAGGTGCGGCGCATAGAGGAACATGTGGCGGCCATCCTGCAGGGCATTCGAGCCCAGACATCGGCCATGATTCTGTGGCATGGCTTCGAGCCGCCCGCGTATCCTGCCTACGGCATATGGGACGGCCAGGGTGTGGATAGCCAGGGAGCTGTGGTTCGCAAGCTGAACGATATGCTGCGTACCAGCCTGCGGGCCGTAGAAAACGCTTATTTCGTGGACATGGGCGTGCTGTTGCTGCGGGTGGGAGCGGACGGATTTTACGACCCCAGGCACTGGTATCTGAGCCGCGCGCCCTATGCCCCGACCGCCCTGCGCGCCATCGCCGAGGAGGACGCACGCTACCTGCGCGTGCTCACGGGGCGGAACAAGAAATGCCTGGTACTTGATTGCGACAACGTCCTGTGGGGCGGCATCCTAAGCGAGGACGGCATGTACGGCATCAAGCTGGGCAACACCTATCCCGGCTCGCCCTACATGGAGTTCCAGCAGGAGGTCCTGTCCCTGTACCACAGAGGGATTCTACTGTGTCTGTGCAGCAAGAACAACGAGGCCGACGTGCTGGAGGTGCTACGGACCCACGCGGACATGGTGCTGCGCGAGGAGCACATCGCCGCAGCCCGCATCAACTGGGAGGACAAGGCCTCGAATATCGCCGCCTTGGCTTGCGAACTCAACATCGGCCTGGACAGCATGGTGTTCATGGACGACAGCCCCTTTGAGATCAATCTAGTGCGCCAGGTCCTGCCCGAGGTGATGTGCATTCATTGCCCGGCGGACAAGCCGGTCTTCTACCGCGACCTGCTGCGCGGGTCCGGGTTGTTTGACACGCTGACCGTCACCCGCGAGGATCGCATGCGCGGAGCGGCTTACAAGGCCGAGAGTAACCGCCGCGCCCTCAGGGCGCAGACCACCGACCTTACTGGATACCTCACCTCTCTTGACATGAAAATGACCATTGCCTCGGCCCGGGACGCCAACATCGCCCGCATTGCCCAGCTGACGCAGAAGACCAACCAGTTCAACCTGACTACGCGGCGCTATGCCGACGCGGACATCAGGGCCATGAGCCGTAGCGCGGACCACGAAGTGTTTTGCCTGTCCCTGCGCGATAATTTCGGGGATTTCGGCATTGTGGGTGCGGTGGTGCTGGCTTACGAAGGCAGTGCTGCCCGCTTCGACATCATGCTGTTGTCGTGCCGGGCGTTGGGCAGGGGCGTAGAGGACGTGCTGCTGGCGCATGCCCTGGACTTGGCTCGAGGGCGGGGGCTGATCAGGGCGGTGGGCGAGTATCTGCCCACGGCCAAGAACGTCCAGGTGGCGACCTTCTATGCGTCGCG
Organism: Desulfobacterales bacterium; assembly: GCA_963677545.2. GTDB lineage: Bacteria > Desulfobacterota > Desulfobacteria > Desulfobacterales > JAFDDL01 > JBECKW01. Next base: position 144,681 of record CAXXKH010000035.1, read on the forward strand.
GGGGTTTGTTCCCCTGTCGGAGGGGCCGCAAGGGGGCGAGGCCTTCGGCCTGGATCTGCGCCAAGGTCCTCAGCCGCAGGCGCCGTCGTATTGCCAATATATTACCATTCTGCCCGAGGCCGACGGCTCCGGGCAATGACGCTGACAAGGACACAAATTCATGGACGACCGCATCCTGGCCATAGTTGCCTCCACGTTCAACCTGGACCCGGCGGATGTGCCCGCCGACGCCTCGCCGGAAAACATAACGGCCTGGGACTCGCTTACGCACATGCAGTTTATCCTGGCCCTTGAGGAGGAACTCGGCGTGCAGTTTTCACCGGAACAGATCACGGCTATGCTTAGCCTGGACGCCGTGAAGGCGGCGGTGCGAGACGTGGCTGGATCCCAGGAACGATAGCCCGGACACGGAGGACAGCCATGTGGCGGCGGATTGTTTCCCTCTATCCCGAACTGGGCTTGCAGCACCGGCAGGTGCGTGCCTGGGCCGGTGAAGCCGGCAAAGCCCTGCTGCAACGCCTGGTGGCCTATGCCGAGGCTTTCATTGCGGCCAGCGGCATGGGGGCGGAGGAGGCGGCAGCCGGGTACAGACGTTTCGTGGGTCGGTATATGCGCGACCTGAAGGCGTTTGCGCAAAACGGAAAGTATCCCGTGCAGGAGGATGCCGGGGCCGTAGACCAAGTGGATAGGCAGGCGTACGAACTGTTCTTGCTCATGAGCCCGCTGGTTACCTGGCACCGGTTTTCCATTATGAACCAGCTCGAAGGCCTGGCCATAAAGGACGGTCCAGTGCTGGCTATCGGCGTAGGCGTGGGGCTGGAACTAGAGGTCGCGTGGCCCGGCGGCGCAGCGGGCGAGGCCTGGGATTTGGCCGTATCGCCCTTTGTTCAAACCCGCCATCCGGAAATGGCATTCAGACAGGGGTATTTCAGCGAGCCGGACGGGCAGCGGTTTCGGACCATTGTGGCTGTGGAACTGCTGGAACATCTGGCCGAGCCTTACGCCCTGCTGGCCAGGTTGCGTGATGCGCTGGCGCCGGGCGGTAGGCTCGTGGTCACTACGGCGCGTAACGTGCCCCAGTTCGACCACCTTTATAACTTCGATCGGCCGTGCGAATTCGAGGACAGGGCGCGGACCATGGGGCTGGTGGTGGAGCGGGCGGTGGACATCCCCCACGACTACCTGTTCCTGCGCGTAGACGCGGGCAACGTGTTTTACGAACTGACGTATGCCTGAGGCCGGGTGGATCGGGGCAGAGCGGGCAATGACGAGAGGAATGGCTATGGCGACGGAGGAAAGACGACCGAAATCGGTGCTTCACAAGCCCCGGGTGCTCTACAAGATGGCCGCGTATCAGAAGCGGGCCAAGCAGGGCGAGTACGCGCTGCAGCTTCTGGAACTCAATTACAACAACCAGTGCAACTTCCGCTGCGAGCATTGTTTTTCGCGCTTTCTGTCCGACGGGTCGCGGCGGCTGGGGCATGACGACGTGAGTAACCTGGCTGGCCAGGCCGACGCACTGGGCGTGTGGCAGTGGCATCTGCAAGGTGGTGAACCCCTGCTCTGGCCGGACCTGGACGAGGTGATAGCGGCCATTGGGCCGGAGCGTTTCCATATCATGATAACCACCAACGGGTTCCTCATGACCCCGGATAAGGCACGCGCATTGGCCGACCAGGGCATCGACAAGATTGCGGTGAGTCTGGACAGCATCGATCCCAACGCCCACGACGGTTTCCGGTACCAGAAGGGTTCGCACGCCAAGGCTATCGAGGCCATGCGCCACGCCAAGGAAGCGGGCCTGCAGGTCAACGTCAACACCGTTATCACGCGGCAGAACGCGCACAGCCAGGACGTCCTGGACATCGTGCGCTTTGCCGAGGACAACGGTTACACCGTGCTTTTCGTGATCGCCACTTCCGCTGGGGCCTGGGCGGGCAAGACCGACATGCTCATTACCCCCGAGGACGCGGCTTACCTGCTGGAACTGCATCAGAGCCACCCGGTTATCCACCGCGACCTCTACCCGCTCTTCGACTTCCCCATGGGCTGTCGCACCATGAACGGCTTGGTCTACATCACGGAAAACGGCAATCTACTGCCGTGTCCGTTTATCCATATCGCCATGGGCAACGTGCTGGACGAACCGTTGGACCGAATATTACAACGAGGTTGGCGGGTGAAGCGGTTTAGGGACTACAGCCCCATATGCCTGGCGGGCGAAGACCGGGAATTCATCAACCGCTTCATGGCCCCCATGGCCGGCCGTGTGGGCCCCATGCCGTTCGATGAGGCGTTTTCCGACGAGGATCTGTATGACGTGTAGCGGCCCTTGGCGAGAACACCTGACGAGTCCGGGACGAGAATCATGCGCATAGGTATCATCATCCAGGCCCGCATGGGATCGCAGCGCTTGCCGGGCAAGACCCTGGCCCTGGTGCAGGGCAAGGCCCTGCTGGCCTATCTGTGCGAGCGCATGGCCAGGTGCGCTCTGGCCGACATGGTAGCTGTAGCCACCTCGAGCGAGGCGGCGGATGACGCTATAGTATCCTTTTGCGGCGGCATGGGCGTGCCCTGCTACCGGGGCAGCCACGTCGACGTGGCTGCGCGTTTCCGTGACACGGCGGCGGCCTTGGGCCTTGACGGCTTCGTTCGGGTGTGCGGCGACAGCCCGTTTCTCGACCCCGCCTTAGTGGATCACGCCATCGGCCTGTTCCGGCAGGGCGGGAGCAATCTGGTGACCAACGTGCATCCCCGCACCTTCCCCATGGGGCAGTCCGTGGAGGTGGTGGACGCGGTGGTATTTGCCCGCGCCTACGACCGGATGCGACTGCCCGACGAATTTGAGCACGTGACGCGCCACTTTTACGACCATGCGACGGAATACCGTCTGTTGTCCTTCACCTCGGGCCGGGGTGCGGGAGACCTGTGCCTGTGCGTGGACGAGGCCGACGATCTGGCGCGTGTTGCCGGGCTGGTGGAGCGAATGGAGCGCCCCCACTGGGACTACGGATGGGAGGAGCTTGCGGCAATGATCGGTACCGATGCGGGAGAAGTTGCATGATTCGGATCGGCGTCATGGGGCTGGGTGTGGGCGAGTGTCATGCACGGGCTTTTGCCGCGCATCCGGATTGTGCCCTGGCCCTGCTGTGCGACCGCGACGAGGTGCGTCTGCGCGAGGTGGCGGCTCGCTTTCCCGGCGTGCCTTCTACTACCCGGGTCGAGGATGTGCTGTGCGGGCCGGGTGTGGATGTGGTGGTCATCGCCACCTACGACGACCAGCACGCCGACCAGACAGTGGCAGCCCTGGACAATGGCAGGCACGTATTCGTGGAAAAACCGCTGTGCCAGACCCGGGAACAGCTTGCGGCCATCCGTGCAGCCCTGTCCCAGCATCCGGAGCTGCGGCTGGGTACCAATTTTCCGCTACGCACCTCGCCGCGCTTCAAGCGGGTCAAGGCGCTGGTGGACGAGGGCGCGTTCGGTGGCATCTACTACGTGGAAGGCGATTACAACTACGGCCGTATGCACAAAATCACTCGGGGCTGGCGCGGTCGACTCGGCTTCTACTCCGTGACCCAGGGCGGCGGCGTGCATATGGCTGACCTGCTCATGTGGCTCGTGGGCTCGCGGGTGACCGAGGTGCAGGCCATGGGCAACCGACTGGCGTCGGCGGGCACGGATTTCCGCTTCGACGACTGCGTGGCAGCCTTGCTTCGGTTCGAGAACGGGGTAGTGGGCAAGCTGGCCTCCAATTTCGGTTGCGTGCACCCGCATTTCCACCGGCTCATGGTCTATGGCCGCGACGCCTCCTTCGAGAACCGGCTGGATGGTGGCCTGTTCCACACCAGCCGCGACACGCAAAGCCGCCCCGTGGCTTTGGACGAGGCTTATTCCGAGCATGGAGACATGACTGTCGTGCACTCCTTTGTCGACGCGATTGTGCGGGACGCTGCCATGTACGTGCCCGGCGAGGCGGCCTTCGACGCCATGGCCGTGTGCCTGGCCATCGATGCGGCGGTGCGCAGTGGGGCTACGGAGAGGGTTGCCTATATATAGCGCCAGAACAGGCATGCACAGGGCAAGGGTGGGATCATGAAACTGAAGCCGCTGCAACCGCCGCGTGTGTTCCGAGTGGGACTACGGGGCGACATAGAGATGCGCCATGTGGCGGATATCGACCTATCGCCCGACGAACTGGTCACCTTTCGCGGGCCGCAGGGCACGGAATTCGACGTGACGCGAAAGGATTTCGGTTATTATGCGCTAACTTCGCTCAATGGACGGTTGGTGCGATTCGGCCTTCGACCCGCCCTGACGCGAAACGGAGCGGGGCTCTATTACCTGCTGCTGGTGGGGCCGGGTGAGGACGCACGGCTGGAGGCGTATCTCGCAGCGGAGGAGCAGAGTTTTGTTCGCTGGCTGGATGAGCCCACCCTAGCATCGTTGACGCCGGAAGGGACGAAGGGCGTTTGCCCCATGTGCGGTGGTTCACTGCTGTCCGCTCTGGCCTACGACGCGCCACCGCCCGGCGAGATAGCCTACTCCCTGTCCCCGGGTGTGGCTTACCGTCGCGCTTTTTCACGTTGCGTGCGTTGCGGGCATTTTCTGTCCGACGCCTTCCAGCTGCTGGAGTCGTTCTACGCGGGCAGTTACGTGGATGTGACTTACGGCGATATGAGCGGGGTACAACGGCAGTTCGAGCGCATAGTGGCACTGCCGCCCGACAGATCGGATAACGCGGGCCGCGTGGCCAGGGTGGATGCCTTCGTGCGCGCCCGCCTCGGATCGGACCGGACCGGGGAGATCCCGCCGCGCCTTTTGGACGTGGGTTCCGGGCTGTGCGTGTTCGCCCATGCCATGCGCGGGCGGGGTTGGGACTGTGTGTGCCTGGATATGGACCCGCGCCAGGTGGCGCACGCCGAACGGAACGCGGGTGTGCGGGCGTACTGTGGCACGCTGCCCCTGCGAGAGGCGCGGGAAGAGGCGTTCGACTGCGTTTCCTTCAACAAGGTGCTTGAACACGTGTCCGACCCCGTGGTATTGCTGGGCGCTGCGCGGCACAATCTGACGTCCGGGGGCATCGTGTATGTGGAGGTGCCGGACGGGGAGGAGGCTATCGCGGAAGGCCCGTCCAGAGAGGAATTTTTCATCGAACACCTGCACGTGTTCAGCATGGCATCGCTGGTCCATTTGGCTCGACGTTGCGGTTTGACGGTAATCACCACCGAGCGGCTGCGTGAGCCGAGCGGCAAGTTTGTCTTGAGCGCCTTTTTGCGCCAAGATTGCAACAGCCCCGCTGTGGCAGGGGACAAGGATAATAAAGTATGAACATACCCTTTGGTAAGCCCATCATGGGTGAAGAGGAATTCGCGGCGGTCCGCGAGGTTATGGAAAGTGGTATTCTGGTGCACGGCCCCAAGGTGAAGGCTTTCGAGGAGGTCTTTGCCGCGTTCACGGGGGCGCGCTTCGCCAAGGCGGTGGCGTCCTGCACAGCGGGTATGCACCTATTCTATTTCGTCAATGGCCTCCGTGAGGGCGATGAGGTGCTGGTGCCAGCCCAGACCCATGTGGCTACGGCCCATGCCGTAGAACTGGCGGGGGGCGTACCCTTGTTTGTGGATGTCGATCCGTTGACTGGCAACATGGATCCCGCCTTGGCCGAGGCTGCGATCACGGAGCGCACCTGGGGTATAGCCCCGGTGCATTATCTGGGTTTCCCTGCGGCAATGGATGCCCTCTGTGCCGTGGCGAAACGGCACGGCCTGCGCGTGTTGGAAGACTGTGCTCTGGCGCTGGGAGCGAGGCAGGGCGGTGTACATTCCGGGCTGCTGGGTGACGCGGGCTCCTTTTCCTTCTACCCGGTGAAGCACGTTACCACATCGGAAGGTGGCATGCTCATCACCAACGACCCCGAGTTGGCTGATGCCGTGGCTCGGTGCCGGGCCTTTGGCGTGGACAGGCACTACGGCGAGCGGGCCGTGCCCGGCATGTATAATGTAGACCGGTTGGGGTTCAATTACCGCATGAACGAGTTGTCCGCCGCCATGGGTATAGAACAAATGAAAAGGGTGCAAGGATTCCTCGACGCCCGCCGTAGTAATTTCGTCCAGATGGCACAGGAACTCGGCTCCATGGAAGAGGTTCGTATTCTGCACACGGGAGACAAGGGCGATTACTTCAGTTCCCACTACTGCCTATGCGCACTTCTTTCCGAACGGTTGGCTCCCAGGCGCGGCGAAATCATAAAAGCCCTGAAAGCCAAGGGGGTCGGATCGAGTGTTTATTACCCGCATCCTGTGCCGAGGATGGCATACTACAGGAAAAAATACGGGTACACCGACGGGGCGTTCCCTCATGCCGCACGGATCAGCGACGGGTGTATCGCACTACCGGTTGGTCCCCATCTAAGATCGGAGCAGATCCACGTTGTCGTGGAAACATTCAAGTCTGTTGTCAAGGAGGTTTCCTAACGTGTCGAGCCTGAAAGGAAAACGTATATCACTTATCGGCGGTGCCGGATTCATAGGTCACAATCTGGCCGTCAGGTTGATGGAACTCGGGGCCGAGGTCTCCATCATGGATAATCTGCAAGTCAACAACCTGCTGGCGTTTATCGATTTCAACGGCGCGTCGGAAAACCGTCGCATGTATTTGAATATCCTCAACGAGCGGCTCGACCTGCTCCGGCAGTCCAAGGTATCGCTCATGGTGCGTGACGCGCGCGACTACAACCTCATGCGTCGTTATCTTGATGATTTTCAGCCGGATGCAATCATCCATCTGGCGGCTGTGGCCCATGCCAACAAGTCCAATAAAGACCCTTTCAGTACCTTCGATCACAGCTTCCGCACCCTGGAAAATGCCTTGGACTGTGCCCGGCACAGGGTGGAGCACTTTATCTATTTTTCGTCCAGCATGGTTTACGGCCATTTCCCTAACGGGTTCGTGACCGAGGAAACTCCCTGCGAGCCCTTGGGCATCTATGCGGCGCTCAAATTCGGCGGTGAAAAGCTGGTTATCGCCTACAACCAAGTGTTCGACCTGCCCTACACCATCATTCGACCATCGGCGCTGTATGGTCCTCGCTGCGTCAGCCGTCGCGTGGCGCAGATCTTCATCGAGAATGCGATCCAGGGCCGGGAGGTAACTATCCATGGCGACGGTAGCGACAAGCTGGACTTTACGTACATCGACGATTTCGTGCAGGGCATTGTCAAAACCCTAGGCAGTCCCAAGTCCA
>CAXXKH010000036.1:0-64662 GCA_963677545.2 Desulfobacterales bacterium
CACTCAGAAGCGGGAACACCACGCAGTTATAAAACATCTCGTGGCCCTTTTCATTCAGGATGCCGATACGCTTCAAGGCGCTGATGACTTCCGGATCATAGGGGAGGATTTCTAAAAGTGTGCCGTTAACGTACCCCGCGCCGAAGTCCGTAAGTGATTGATTGTTTGCGATGCCTCTTTCCTGCTTAAGATAAGTAAGTCCCCGGCTATCCCGGGTGAAGCTGTGCTGATAATAAGACACCACCCGTGCCAGAAGCTTTTTTTCTTTAACCGTCAGTTGTTTGGAGCTTGAAGACTTTGCCGATTTTGTCTCGCTACGCCGGCCGCCTGCCCCGCTGAGCTGTTTAGCGGGGTTGTTGCTCAGGCGCTTAACCGCTTCTTTAAAATCTACCTGGTCGAACATCTCCACAAAACGGATCGTATCGCCTGACGCACCGCAGCCGAAGCACTGCCATAGGTTTTTGGTTGGGTTGATGGATAAAGACGGGGTATTGTCCGCGTGGAAGGGGCAGAGGCCGAACCAGCCCTTGCCGTTCTTTTTTAATTCTATGCCCTTGGCTTGTACCAGGGCCACAAGGTCAATACGCTTGACCCGCTCGATCACCTCTCTTTCTATCGCCATATCTCGTTCTCTCCTCTCGTAGTTTTTCAAACAGAACGTCCCTAAGATGGTTTAAGGATTCTCTGAGCTGCACGGGGTTGATCAGAGCACGACCGGACCTATAATCTCGGTCAAGACGATCCAGGCCTTTACCCGTAATCAGGAACGTGGCAATCCGTTTGCCGTTTTGCCGCACCCTGATTTCCGTCAGGTCGCCCCCGCTTGCCAGCAGGTAAGCCCCTCTGAAGATGTCCGTGGTCTCAAGGATGGTGGGTTCCAAAAATCATCACCCCCTTTCGTTGATATTTGCAGGGAGATGCGATAGATAAGACAAAACGGTTCCGGACGGCTTCCGCCTGCCGGGGCGTTTTACCCGGCCGTCAACCGTGACCCGCCAAAGTCAAACCGGTTGATGGCCTTTTTCTTGCCGAAAATCCCCACTTTTAAAAACCTGTCAAGAAGATTTTATGCTCTTTTTATTGCCATATGTTCGCGTTTTATGCAAGAGAAAAAATACGCGTGTTATATTGCCGCTTAAAAAATAAGGAGCTGATCATGAGCTTTCCAGAAAGATTGACAAAACTAAGACAACAAAAAAAGCTCGGAGTTCCCGAGCTTGCCAAAATGATAGACCTGCACGCATCACAACTAAGGCGCTATGAAAAAGGAGAGTCTCAACCGACATTGGATGTTTTGCGCAAGCTCGCCATCGCTTTGAACGTACCGGGGGACATGCTCCTTTTTGACGAGGATGAGCGCAAATCGCCGGATGATTTCGTGCTCCAGTTCGAGGCTCTGGCCCAACTGAGCCCCGAGGACAAAAAAGCCATACGCTCCATGATCGACGGCATGCTAATTCGACACCAGGCCAAAAAGCTGATGGATATGTAAAAATGGACTGATTTGGGCAACGCTCCATATATGCCTTTACCACCCATTAGATGAGAGGAAGGCTACTGTATGGCACAACAATTTCAGTTTGAACTCTATCGCCTCAATATAGTTGACACCGATCCGATATTCCCCGACTTCGGTGAAAAAATCCGAACCGACAAACAAATCCTGGCCGTTTTGCAGAAAGCCACTTCTTCTGATTTCGATTTAACCGAGGAGACTAAAAAGGCCGAGTACAAGTGGAGTGCGAGACAGTTCACCGACCATGGCCAAATCTCCGGCAGAGGTCAAGCCGCAACAATCATGCTGGCAAAATCGACCTTAAAAAAAGACGGGCTTATTGTAACGGACGAAGGGATCATAACCGGTACCTCAGACGCTTTTCCGCCTTTGGCCAATATGATGATGTTGTTTTTTGATATGGAGCGTCATCTTGTAGCCGTCGAATACCATGGCGAGCTGTCACAAAATAAAAAATGGAAAAGTGCTTTTTCAAAAATCTTGATGAATGCCGCCGGCAAAATGAAAATGTCTTCATCCCTTATACTGGAAGAAGTTCCGGAAAAGCATGAGATCATAAAGCTGTTTAGGTCCTTCGAACGGCTTACTCGCCTTAAAGTTTATCTAAGACTGCCCAACCCCGAGCTATCAAGATACACAAAATCCCTTTACGAAGATTTAGAAAATGGCGGCATCCGGGAGTATCTTCAGGACATGAAAAATCCGGGGGGATTATCAAAAAATGAGCAGTCCCGGCCGTTCGCCTCGGTTGCATTAGCCGAAGAAGGCTATAAAAGCGGGGAAGTCCTTTTTGAAGGGGTGAAAGAGGGAAGGTTCACCAAGGTCAGATCCAGCGAAGAAGCGGCGCGGGGCAAGTTGGAGGCACTTAAAGATTATGTCCGTGGTATCGCAGCAAATGCAAGGTCAAAGGAAACACAGCAGGTTTTGAGCGCAATTACGCAAGAAATTGACAGACTGCATCCTAAAGAGGACTGATGGTCTTTGCAAAAAACATATTCATAATCATATGGGCCTATTTTGTCGAAGTCTTGCTAACAGGTCTTTTATACGGGCTCTCTTTTTTACTCTGGGATTACGATCAGATTGCAGGCTTTTTCATCAACACAGCTGATAGCTGGGTAACAAAGTTTACCGCCATCATGTTGGCCGGAAGTATTGCATTTTTCTGGACATTTTACTCTCAGAGCAATACTGATTTTGCAAAATGGTTATATCAAAAAAAAGCCTTTAATGTCCACCTGTGGGCATTCCTGTCGACAATAGTGGTTTTTCTGCTGACAACAATCTCATTTGTCATCGCACATATTACACAAAACAAAATAGCCGCTGTTATTTCTGGCGGACTTTTTATCTTATCCGTGATAAACGTATATTCCTTTTTCAGGAATATCGTTAACATTATGAAGCTGAATATCGCTTTCAATATAAAGCTCGATCAAGAAAGACACACCTAAAGAACTTACAATGAATATGATACTGCGATTTTTAAAACAGCTATTGCTAACATATCAAATTAAAATCTATGCCAACAAAATACCTTTTTACACGATAAGAGAATTCGGCCCTAAAAAGGATTATACGCAATTCGAAGCAGATACAATCATAAAAAGATGGGCATTTAACTCAAAGTATATCCAAATTGGGTATGCGATATTAATGACAGAGCAGGATTTCATGAATGCTTTGAAGTGTAAAGGGCTTGATTATAATTATCTGCAAATCAGGCAACAGATAGCTAACTATTACTTTGAAGGTAATATAAACTTCACAATATGCGATTTACTTTCCAAATCATATTACCGAGCAGGTGCTATCCGTAAAACAACGCCTTTACCGGCAGAATGGCGAGCCGATGCATCATATTTTGAATGTCTTCATTCATGCCACAAAAAAGAACTATTTAAAATAGTTAAATACTTATAATTCCTTTAAGTTATAGATCAACAACACAAAAAAATCAACCTCATTATTGTTCCCCATGACAACAAACAAGAATCAAACCTGGAGCGTATGGCACATAGTCAACGCACTTATTGTAGCATTACTTTTCAGCTTCTTTTTTTATATTTTTAGCCTTGCAATTCGACAATCGGTAAATATCGATATTCCCAAGCAAATATTTATAGCTATAAGCTCAACAGGGTCAACCCTATGCGCCACTTTTTATTTGCTAAAAAAATATCCAACAAACTACTCTTTAAACAAAATAAAAACCAATATAAAAAACATACTCAAGTGGGGCGCCATTGGTGGCATAACGATATCTATCATACAGTTTCCTTATACAACCATCCTTGGTGGAAAAGAAATTAAAGCAAAGCTATTTATCCCCTCCCATGAAGGTATAGAGCACATAACTATCTTATTGGTTTTATCTGTCATAATAACACCAATAATCGAAGAGCTATTTTTTAGATTATGCGTTTACAAAATTTTAAAAAACAGATTTAATATAAGGGTGGGCTACATCGGAACCGCATTAATTTTCTCGGTAATGCACACAGCATCATTTTTCCAAGCATTTCTATTTATAGTTAGTTCAATCATATTAACTTACATTTACGAAAAGACCGGATTGATTGAAACTAGTATGCTTGCACATTCAATTTGGAACACCGTATGGTTTTTATCGGTGTATGCATACCATATAAGTTCAACAATTTAAGATCGTTGCCATATTCCCTTTGAACGAAAACTGTATAAAAACAGCGCGAAATAAGTGGGCGCAGTAATGGCAGCTGATACTAATTTGGTATATAATTGTTCTTTCTGACCAATAAATTCCTTGCCAGAATAAAAAGGACCATAAATAATATTAATGGCATCCCAAAAAATAAAAAAACAAAAAAACAATCTCCATAAGCCAGGGCATAGAAAGCTTTTCCCATATACATAACACCAAAGGCCAACCAATCCTAAAATAGAAAACAAAATATCAAAATAAAAATAAGCGGTAGTATTTCCAATAGGCACCGTCATATAGCCACTTGCCACAATAAATGTAAAAAGCAAGAAATATATTTTCCAAAAAATTTTCATATCAATAACCGCCCATATGTACATAGCATTGTAATAGTATTTAATAAAAATAGGGATGAAGTGGTCAATTCTTCTACCACTCCATCCCGTAGCTAAATCAATAAAGAACTAAATTGCGATGTAATCACTCGCATTGTTGTAAATAGAAATGAGGTTCCGCACTTTCCCAGTAATATTCTTTTTTTGGAGGTTCGGGCTTAGGTGGAATGTATAGTGGGTGATTCTCTTTATAATTTTCCCACAAATCATCTAAAACATCATCAATGAATTCCTCAGTTCTATAAATAACACTAGGATCAAACCCTTGAAAATCTTTAGTATTCTCATAAAGCCATTTAGCTGAATCTTGTGCAAGATTCACATATCCGTATGCACCGGTCTTAATATCTTCTATTATAAAAACAGCCGTCTCGTTAATTGCAGGAGCATTAACAAGAAACCAATTGACAACCGGCCCAACAATAAGGCCATTAGGGTCAGTAAAGTTCACCGGATTATTTAGGACGTAAGAATAGAGGTTCACTCCCCCCGCCAATCCAATCGGATCCGGAGTAAGATATCTTCCTATAGAGGGATCATAATAACGGTGGTAGTTGTAGTGCAGCCCGGTCTCTTCATCATAGTATTGGCCCGCAAACCTCAAATTGTTATCAATAGTCGCTATACTAACATCCGCCTGCCCAAATGGCAAATAGTCAGCAGCCCAGACGATAGCTCCTGTTGAATCCGTCAGTTTTTGCGGGGTACCGAGATGATCGTTGTGGAAATAGTAAATAGATGCGTCGGGGGCAATCATAGCCAGCGGCTGGTTAGCAAACCAGACATATGCCTTTAGCATGTTTCCGGTGTTGTCGGTTTCGGCGATCAGGTGACCAGAGAGGTCGTAATGGTAGATCACATCGGTAGTTGCATCTATAATGATTCTTTGGCCGGCATTGTTGTATATGTAATCAGCAGGATCACTGACGGCCGTCTTTGGATTGCTGGGGCCTAAAATTCGCTGGAGGGTGTTGCCGTCGGTATCGTACTCTATCATTTCAGCGTTGGTACCCACAACGATATTTAGCAGATTAGTATCTTCTTTATAGTAATAGGTATCTTCAGATTCTGTGCCGCCGGTCCGGATACGTGTCAACCGGTTCCCGACATCATCGTAGGTATAGGCAATTGTGCCGTAACTGCCTTCCGCGTTGGTCAGACGGTATAGATCATCATAATCGAAACTTTGGCTAAGTGTGCTGTCCAGGTTGTCGGTGATGGTTTCTATGTTGCCCACATTGTCCTGTACATAGCTTCGCCCCAGAACCGTCCCGGAAGCCAATGTGAGTAACTGGTAGCTCTTGTCGAAGGTTTTGGAAACGGTAATGCCGTTCCCGAGGGTCATTGCATCCACCGGGCCGAAGGGCTTGCGGACGCCTTGGGGACGTCTATGATTTTATGCGTTTCTATTCAATCAGCTTAATAGATTTCTCTCTTTCAATGATTTCTCCCTTCCTTGACAAACGACTTACGGCAGATTGACTGATTTTAAGCCTGCCGGCGATTTTAGTGGTCGTCATGCCAAGCTTTCGATGCGCAAAAAAACACAGTAATGCTCTAGCTTGGACAGTTTTCGGTGCCTTATCAAAAGCAAGAACCTGAGAAACATCCATGTCCATCAGTTCCGAAACGCGCTCTACTGCTTTATCAAAATCATACCCTCTGCTTTTCAATCCGTATTTCTCTTCAAGCGACTCCTGTGCAGACTTCAAGACTTTTTCAACGAAATCACTGTCTCCTAAAATACGTTCATCCCCTTTCACGCGGATACCGGCTTTTCGATACCCTTTCAATGCCTCCCATCCCCCTTGGCTCCTCAAAAGTCCGCCACCCGTCAGGTCCTCTCGTTTTCCCTCATCAATACCCTTTTTGACAAATGCCCGATATATTTTCCGTGCCTCTTTCTTTTTCTCAGAAAACAGCCGATAAACGTAATCAACATTCTGCCACGGTTGCTTCTTTTTTCCCATGACAGAACTATGTCCGCACCAGGAATATTTATCCAGTTCTTTCAAATCTTCAACGATCCCCGCTCTTAAAGGATTCAAATGTATATACCGGACCAACTCTTTCAAATAAGCGTCTTCCTGGCACAAAATTGATTTGTAACGATTCTGGAAAAGCTGCCCGTGTCGATGGTATTTTTTATTAAACCATCCCGCATAACCGGTAAGAAGACGACTCATGAGCCTGCTGACCGGGACAGAACCGGTTCGAAACAACAAATGCGCATGATTGGGGATCAGTGCCCACGCGAAACACTCGGTTTGCGTTTCAGGGACAAGTTCCGCCAGGCGCCCCACAAAATCACTCCGATCATAATCGGATCGGAATATTTTCTTACGCTCTATCCCTCTGATGATAATGTGATGCAGTGCACCCGGCGCATCTATCCTTGTTTTTCTTGGCATTCTCACCTTATATCATACTTTCTCATCTTAGTAACGCATAAAATCATAGACGTCCCCAATATTTGCACTGGATCACGAACTCTTATGCTGGGTCGAAAAACCGATTCTCCGGGGAAGAGTGCTCCATGCTCTCAATACCATTGTCTATAAACGGTTTATGCAGGAAAATATTGAAATACCTTTTCCCCAACAGGATCTGCATGTCAAATCGATGCCGCCTGGATTTACCGGTAATGACGTGTCCGGATAATTTTCAATACCAGTGATACCAATCGAGCTTTTGCATTGACTCGACCAAGCTGACCAACAAAGACCTGGCGGTCTTGGGTATCATCAACTATCCGGCGTTTTTCTATTCCTCGAATAATGGCATGATGCAAGGTTCCGGGAGCATCCAGACGTACTGAGCGTGGCATACGGACTCCTCTTTTTTATGAATGCAAGTAAACAATATTTATGTTTGTCCAATTAGTCAACAACGTCCCCTAACTCCGAAGCATCGTCACCGGTACTCCGTTGCCATACCGCTACGCCCTTCGCCTCCATCGGGCTGGGCCTAAGACTTGCCAAATGCTTGAATATAAGATACATTTGGCGCACTTTTAAGAACATGTGCCGTGCCCGGCACACACCTGGCGGTCCTCGTCATCATCAACTATCCTGCGTTTCTCTATTCCTCGAATAATGACATGATGCAGAGTTCTGGGCGCATCCAGACGTGCTGAGCGTGGCATACAGACTCCTCTTTTTTATGAATGCACAAACAATATCTGAGTTTGTCCAATTAGTCAACAACGTCCCTAAATTCCCTTCAGACAACGATAATGAAGATTTTTGATCAACTCATTTCTCTCTTTTTTCATTTGGGACCTATATGCAGGTGTGAAAGTAATTTGCTGGTTGTTTTTTCTGCGGCATATTTATATTCTTCGTGCAATAATTTGCCTTTATCAGCCTCAAGCTCCTTTATTTTACAGCATCTCTTATATTCAAAGGATTTATAAACGAACAGTTTCTGGGATATGACTTTTTTAGAGGGATCTATCAATTTGAGGACTGTAGCTGCCGTCAGACCTTTACTATTCGCAACTCTCAACGAGTTGAATCCCAATACCAGTATATAGTCATTCGAAGTATCGATATATTCCTCGCTTACGGGCTCCTTTTCGATTACGATTTCCGGAAAATCATCTTTGTTCACACTGATTTCCTCACAGAACTGATTCATGACCAGCTCGCCAAAATCAGGGAGATTACACTCTTCAGTCAATTTTTTTCCGTTTTTGATTTCCGCTGCCGCTGCCAGCCCGCCACCGATACCACCGCCTATTGCACCAAAAAACACCCCGGTCAATGCGATTGCCTGAGAACCGGCGGTTGGCTTCAATAAATCCGGAGATGCTGATCTGACGAGCCTTATCGATGGAATCTTTCGGAATTCATCTTTTGGAATGGATTTAGTGACAGTAGCACAACTCTGTGTAAACAATAAGCATATCGCGACAACAACAGAAACAGCCCAGTTTCTACTATTCATTCGATCAATCCTCCTGAGTATCAGATATATCAATTATATTTGGTTGCTCGCTGCCAGATAGATGACATAGAAATATCGGAAGCGTATTGGAAACGGCATATTGGCATGATTTATTGCGTCAAGATTGGAAAATAGTGTAAATGTTTAAATATAAAGGGCATCCCCATCCTCCCCAAATAAAGCATTGGCGTCACTCCTCTCAGTTATCTTTTCTTAAAAATAAACGCATACCAATTTTACCAAATAGAAAATATAAACCAGATATCAAAGCAACTGAACCCCCAATTATAAAAACCAAATATAAAATACTGCTTTCAAAGACAGAAAAATATTCGCCCAAAAATATGGGAAATCCTATCCCAAAAATAGGTATTATAAAAAGAAAAACCATTAAAGACATAAGGTCAAGTTTTACTGACTTTAAACAGTGACCGCATTCTTTTTTATTTTTCAACAAGTAAAAGCTATTTCCCATCTTAATGTACGAAGTCACTTTCCCTTTACAAAACGGGCATTCTAAAATTTTCATATTAAAACCTTTGCATCCCTTAAATACTTTTCTTATTCTGGTACAACAGAAATATCATCTATTTTTTTTGAAACCCCAATTGGAGAACCGATTCCTACTCCGATATTTATAGATCCGGCTCCAGTGCCTGGTACATAGCTGACACCAAGGTATTTACTTGGGCCAAGATTAATTGCCGAATCACCGAATATCTTAAGGAACCTATCTAATGCCCACAAATCACCAAACTCTATTCGATATCCAATCCCTATTAGATCTGTTGAAAAGGACACTTCACCTTTTCCGCTAAAAGCTCCATTTTCTTTACTGTAAAGCTCAATTTGAATATCCTCTGTTAGAATAACGCCTCCGACTTTCACACCTTTAAAATGAGACTTAACTGAATTCCATGCTTTATGAAGGTACTTAAGATACTTCTGACTATGAAGCATATGGTTACAAGTAAATCCAATAGCACTTGTCATAGCCCCTTGCGCAAAACCATCTGAAAAATTGCCACCATAAATCTCTGCCGCTATCCCTCCTGTAACACCTCCAATAATTGATCGCCCTACAAACTGAATCTCAATACGGGGAGATAGAAAAGACCCTGCATAGTTTGCAATTCCGCCAGAAATTCCACCGGTTACCATTCCCAACCCAACATCTCCTCCTGTAATACCGGCATTTATTCCTCCAGATGTGACTCCAGCCCCAAAATGTATTACAGCTTGAGCAAATTTTTGAGTAACTTCTGCAATCTCTATTATCTCACCAGCTCCCCAAAATATAGCGCCGGAGATTGCACCGGTTAACATACCTTCAAGGACATCTCCATCGGTGGCAGCTGACGTAACTCCACCAATAATCGCGCCAATAACCATACCGCTAACCAGTCCAAAATCATGGCCACTTGGATCAACGTAAATTAGCGGGTTGTTTCTGCAATATGAATAACGATTTAACGTCTGGGGATCAAACAGATCCAAGACAATGCTGTCAGGCGTTATAAACTGTCCAATGACGGGATCATAAAGCCTAGCGTTATAGTTGTACAGTCCGCTTTCCGGATCGCGTTCCTGGTCCGTAAATGCATAATTTGTCAGAGTATGAGTATCCGATGTCCTTTCTCCGCCAAATGGCAGATAATCAGCTTCGCTAAAGGGTTGAATTGCGCTCGTGCTTGCCTTTGTCATGGCAGCTGTGCTGCCCAAGTGGTCCTTGTGGTAATAGTAGATACCGGTGTTGTCAATCATGGCAAGCCGGATGTTCCCGGCAAAAACGAACTTAGTTGCCACACTGTCTTTCACCTCATAGTGATCTCCTATATAATAAGTCGTCCCGCCCGGAGCAACCTTTTTCACCCGTCGGCCTGCCCCATCGTAATAGTACTGCGTGGTGCCTTTTGTTTCGTGGACAATCTCGACGGGCATGTTGTCGGCATCGTAAGAAAACGTTCTTTCAACCGGATTAAGCGGGTCGCTAAAATCCCAACCCACCGTCATATTCCCGTTCCTGTCGTATCGATAGTCTTTGGTGATTCCATTTGAAGCGGCCGATTTCGCCGCATGGATCGGATACTTGACACCACCCGACTGTGTCTCGCCGGTCTGTGGATAGAGCGGTTCAATAGTCGCGGCCGCATATTCACTGACGGCGGCATCGGAAGTTTCGCCCGTAAGCCGATGAAGCTTGTCGTATGTATAGGTGTGCGTCACCCCAAGTTTGCTGTCCGTGATTTGTTCGATATCCCCGGCTTGCGAATAAACATAGCTTTTCTCCTGTATCGTCGTAGTGCCTTCCGTCGTTACAAGATCAAGGAGCCGTCCGGACGCCTGGTCATACGTATAGTGGGTGTACACACCGTTTTGCCAGTAGTCGATCGCACCGATCTTTCCGCTGGGCTCATAGCTGCTGAATTCCGCATGTTCGTCCATGCCGCCTTGCCCGTCAGGCAGAAGCACTTGATGCAGAAGATTCGTTCCGCCGTAGTAAGTATACCCCACTTCGCTCGTATCCGGATACACGATCAGTGTCGTTTTTCCGGACATGTCGTATTCGTAATCGGTTGTGTAGGAATCGAGAATACCGGAGCCGTTTTGTATGGATTTTGTGACGGATGTCACCTGCCCAAGCGCATCGTATCCGTTGTATACGGTTTCCGATATCGGGTCCTGCGGAATTTTCACTTTGGTCGTACTGTAGAGGCGGCCCGTACCGTTCGTAATAAGCGCACTGTCATATTCGTAATGCACATCCGGATCGGTTGTATTCACATACTGTTTGAGCGTGACCCGATCGATTACATCATATGTGAATTGAATGACCCGCCCCTCTGCATCGGTCTGGGTGAGAAGATTTCCATTCCCGTCATAGGTATACTGCCAGAAACCCATGTCGGGATCGGTCATGTTCTCTTTCCGCCCAAGTTTGTCATAGGTGTTGCCGGTTTCATTTCCCAGGGCATCCGTGACTTTTTCCAGATCCCCGGCAATGTTGTATTCGTAATAGGTGACATGATTCACGGTGTCCGCATGTTCCGTCACTTCGATCACTCGGCCGAGGAAATCGGTTTTCTCGGTTTTCGACCCGGTATCCGGATCGGTGACCGTGGTCTGCAACCCGTTATAGGCATATGTGACGGTGTTCAACCTTTCGGAACGACCATCGCCCGACTTGTCCGGGCTTGTTATCGTTTCCGGACGCCCCCTCTCGTCATAGTCGGTTTCAATCCACGGATGACTGTAAGAATCCGCGGGCGGCAGGAGACTCGAATAATTGCTGTCGGACAGGGGAAAAGACACCGAACCGACAAAATACGGCCCGTCGGTCCTGTCGTTCCGGCTCATATTGTCGTAGTATTTGTAACTGACAATGGCCTTTCCATCCTCTCCCCGGGCTGCATTCAGAAGCGGCCGGCCGAGACCGTCCAAAAAGGTGTAGCTGTCGATAGTGCTGGTGCTTGACTCTTTGACGGACTGAACCACATACCTCGGTGTGGCATCGTCGTGATAATATGTATTTGCATCTGCCACAATCGTTCCATTTTCCGAGTCTTCCGTAGTATAGACACGCTCGATTCTTCCGAACTCGTCGTAAATATAATGGGTCCATTCGTTATTGGGATCCCTTTCACTGGTCACTTTTCCGAAACCGTAATCGTAATCCTTTGTAACGTTGTGGCCCAGGGCATTGGTCATGCTGACCGGGTAGATCTGGGTGACGGTGTCGTAGACAATAGTCGGTTTCTGGTAGCCCCTGGGGTTGAGCCCGCCCGTGGGATTTCCGTAACCGTAGCTGTCGTAGACAAAGGTCTCCGACTCGTACTGGGAATCGGTCAGATAGTATCTTTTTTCGATCGGATTCCCGTTTGCATTATACCCATAGCCTGTCCGCCGTATCCAACCCTCCGGGTCATCCGGGTCCAATAAACGTTCTTCGGAAAGGCGCCACATCCAGGTCCCGTTGTTCACCCAGTCGTATTCGGTGGTTACGGAAGGCGCGTTGTTGCCCGACACTGTTTTAGACTCGATTCCACCATGGATGGGGCCCTGGTCCGGAATATAGCTGTATGTTTCCGTCGTGCTGACACCGTCCTGGGCAAAATCCACCGTTTTGCTTTCAAGCTTCACAAAAAGGGAGCCATCCGCATCCGGTCCGGTCACTTCGGGATCGGTCCAGGTGAAACTCGTAATCCCGAAAGGAGATGTCGGATTATCTGTTGAATAGAGGTTGACCGTTTCCTGCCTCCCCTTTCGGTATTCGTCCTGATGAAAGAAGGTTTCAACTTTTGAGTTGTCTGGATTGATTTGAAGCGCTTCGGCAAAACCCAGGAACTCTCTGTTTTCATTATCGAAATCCGGATTCAAATAACTATAGTTGGTAAGGTAGCCCGGAGTGCCCACCATTCCGTCATGAATGGTAATGCTGGAAGCGGTTTGAACTATGAATGGCAGTTTCTCGTGCTCGGTTCCCGGATACAGTGTCGAAGATGTATATCCGATTTCGGTATAGGCGCCGTATCCGTTTTCGACTTTTTCCAAAAGGTCGGGGATATCCGTTTCAGAGCCGCCGGTTCTCAGTTCAACAAACAGCCCGGAGCCCCCCCCCGGCCCCAGCACAATATCCTGAAGTCCATCTCCATTGGATTCTACGATACGCCGCTGCCAGCTTTGTGCCGAACCAGCGTCGTCAAAAAGGTTACCGGTCTGATCGGCGTATGTCCAATAGTCGTAGTCGTTAAGGTTCAGCTGATGAACGAAACCATTCGTCGACGAGCCGGTGGATCGAAGCACTTTCCAGTTCGGTCCACCTTGGAGGACGACATCAGCCAATCCGTCTCCGTTAACATCGGGCGTATGCACCCGGTAGCTATGATCATGAAGGTGATCCCACCCATCCTGGTCGACATACCAGGTGCCGTCATCTTCGAAAGACTCTCCGGTGTTCAGAATGACCCCAAGATCGCCGCCGCCAAGAATGTATACTATATCCTGCAGCCCGTCGCCGTTGACATCGGCCGGTTTGAACCTTCCGGCGTTTCCGTTATAGGCCCCGAAATTAAGCGTTGATCCATACCCGGTGTTTACATTAAACGAGCTTACTCCGTCCGATTCCCATACTTCGAAAATCCCTGAATCACTCGGACCTAAAAGCAGATCCGAATATCCGTCTCCGTTAACGTCCATGGATCGTACTTGGTGTTTTTCATATATTCCGACCTGGTCCCCATCGTCAACATAGTGCTGGGTTATATCGAATTGGATTACTCCCAGGTTTTCAGTAGTTAAAAGCACAAAGTAAGTAGAATGATGATTTAAATCACCCATTTCTATTGGCCCGCAGACCAGATCCATTTTCCCGTCGCCATTTATATCCATGGGCCGCATGAAATCCGGATATGGATAAAAGGTGCCGGGCAAGGGAGTACTCTGGTTTAAGCAACCGCCATAGGTAAATGAACTCCCGGTTGACCTGAAGTAATGGAAATAGCCGTCATCGTCCGGGCCCAAAACGACATCCGCAAGGCCGTCGCCGGTAATGTCCAGGATCTGGACTTTACCGGGTTCACTATCATAGCCCGAATAGCCGGTACTCCATTGCTGTTCATTGAAGCCATTGGTGCCGCCGGCGTATACTGTATTAAGAAGAACCTTGAAGTTGCCTGAGCTGTCCGGCCCCAGCAACATGTCTGTTTTTTTATCTCCATTAACGTCCGCGGCATAGACCTTTTCCGGAGTGTCCGTATATGCTACCGTGTTTGGAAACGTATATGTATCATAGAAAAATAATTTTCCGCCCTGCTGGTAGGTGAAAGTCACCGGCGGCAGGCTGTTCCCCTCCTTCCCAACCTGTTGCACCGAAGCAAGCAGTGACCTTTCCGTGTTGGGGCTGGCATTGTACGCCAACTCATATGACCGGATCAGTTCAATACTCTCGTCATCAGGCGGTCCATAAATGTTTATTTCGGACAATCGCCGGGTTGTCTTCACCTGGAAATGGGAATCATATCTTTCGGGGGTATCGGACCGGCTGCCGAGTAAAAACTCAACCCGGTATACGGGAAGAAGACTGCCATTCCCCGTGTATTCTATCCTTTCGAGGTAAATTTCGTTATCCCCGTAACTTTTGTCGTATGTGATGGCCATGTAGTTGCCGTTCGGATCTTCGACTCTGCTCAGGCACCACTTGGAAATCCGGTTATTCGGGTCGGTTGGATCGGATTGGCGGGAAGCGGCGGTGCCGCCATAAGTGTAAACGGTTCCGTCTTTTGTGGTAACGGTCCAGACCTTGGCGGTTTCGTCATATTGGTATTGGGTAAAAGCGCCCTCTATTTTTGCTTTGTAATAATCGCTGGTGCCAATTCGTACAAGTTCGCTTGTGTTTCCATTGAGAGACGCCACGTAGTCGTCGCCATCATACTTCAAACCGTGTTTTGTGGATCGTTGTATCGCGCCCATTTCAAGGCGCCAGCCGACTCCGATCCATCCGTTTTTCTGGTAGCTGTTGTAAGTGAGAGTAAGATTCGGGCCGATACCGTTCCTGCCGGGCGGTACGACAATGGGAATGCTCTGGGTAGCAGCACCGGTAAACAACATGGTTTGGGGCACCGGCACTTTTGAGCCGTCCGGACCTGGAACGGATTCGGGGTCCACCAAGGAATCGACCTGATCCACCGGTATCTGCGAGTCATCAGATCCGGGATCCTCTGAAGGAGTATCCGGGGAAGCGGGTTGATCCACCTGTGCTTCCGAATCGTCAAACCCGGAGTCCGTTGAGGATGTATCTGAAAATGCCGTAGTACTCAGTATCATCATGAAGCTGAGAAAAATGGAAAGTGCCAGCATCGGTTTCCGCAGTTTCAAGATCCTAATCTTCATATTTGCTTCCTCTATCGCTGTTGGTTTCTACAGTTCACAGTCCCGGTTTCTGTTTTTCTTTTAAAACCGATATCATTACCTGCCTAATTACCGCTTCCGGGGTTTCTGATGATACGCGTAATCCGCCCCAACGCATCATATTCGTATGTAATGTCTTCGGGGCCGGTTACGATATACACGGTAACGGTTGCGTCCTTGGAAACGGACCCGGCAGGACCGGTGGCGGTTAGAGTATAAATGGTCGTCTCTCCCGGAGACACTTCCATGTCGCCAATCAAGGCTACAGCCCCAATTTCGGGTTCAATGGAAACCGAGGTCGCATTGGCAGTAGACCAGGTCAAAGTGGATACCCCACCGTTTGTCGTTTCGGGGAACGCTGAAAACTCTGCTGTGATCCACCCTGCACTCTGGGAAGTCGACCAGGGATCGAAATCAACGTTACCGTAAACGGCATCACCCGCAGATGGGCCGCCTGGATCCCCCCACCAGTTGTTTTCGGCAGTCACAAGAACCGAAGAGGCGTTATATAATCCGTAGTTCGTGTTTCCGAGAAAGTTGTTGTTATCGAGGATTGGCTGGGCATTGCCGGCAAGGTAGATGCCATAGAGGTTGCCACTGAAATCGTTATTGCCGATGGTTGCATTGCTTGATCCGCCGGACGACAGGTAGAGGCCTGCGTGAGCATTGTTACTGAACTGACAGTATAAAACCGTCGGGGATGCATCAACACAACACAGAGTTCCATAATTTCCGGAACCCCCATATTCGAATATACAGTTTTTAATAAGACTTATCCCGTCGTCGGATGTGTTAGAAAACTGAATACGATCCCAGTCTCCCGCCGCCGGGGTCTCCTGGGCCGATGTAAACACGATCGTTTCCTGGGACCCGTCGGCCACCACCGCCCCCGGATCACCTGAGGACCCGCCAATGGTAAGGCGCTTGCCTGTGTCAAACTTCAGGATGGCTCCCGGCCCGATGGTGAGTGTTGTCACTTCGTCCAAGCCGTCGGTTCCCTGAACCGTAACACTGCTTCGCATATGAACAGGCATCAGAGCGGGCCAGGTTGCATCTTGAGTAATGGAAGATCCCCAGACATGAAGAGTACTCTCGGAGGTAATATCGGTAATTGTGTTGTCATTTAAAAACTCTCCGACCAATTCCGCCAGAATATTTGCAGGTTTTACATCATTGTATTCAATAGTGTTGCCCGTGATCGAGGAGAGTGTGCCGCTGACTACGTATATTCCATTCCGGATGGTATTGCCGGTTATAATGCCGCCGGTGGGATACCCAGCGTAATAGATATCGAAGTCGCCGTTGTCGTGAAAATCCGTTCCGATGATGTCGGGTGCACAAGAAGAGATGTAAATACCGTGCGATCCGTTGTTATCAATCTCACAGCCTGCCAAAGTAATGTCCGCATTGTTGGCGGACAGTCCGTATGCGGGGCTATGATGGATCCGCGTGTCGGAAATAACCGGATTGGACTGGATAGCGCGAATGCCGCCGTAGCTGGAAATGCCGGCATAACCCACCTCGCAGTGCGAAAGCAGGCACTGACTGTCATCGGCAGTATTTGCAAAGTATATCCCGTTCCAGTCACCGGTGGCGGGAGTCGGCTGGTTTGAGGTAAATACGATCGGCGACCCGGAGGTTCCCTCCGCAACCAGAGCGCCGGGACTCCCCGAAGAGTTGCCAATGGTGATCGATTGGCCCGGATTGAACTGCATGGTCACTCCCGGATCGAGCGTCAAGGCGGTTACCCCGTCTGCCCCGTCGATCCCCTGGATGGTTATTTGGCTTAAAATGCGATAAGGAAGTAAGGCAGGCCATACCGAGTCCTTGGTAATCGTGCCGCCAATCACATCGAGATAGCTGTTGGAGTCCAGATTGGCGAAAGTGTTGTTATTCACAAGCTGCCCGACGTTATCGCATCCAATCCGAATGGGATAGGTGTTGTCCCAGTTGAATGTGTTTCCGGTCAGTGCATCAAACCCGCCGCTCGTGAGATAAAAGCCTTTTTCGATGGTGTTGTTCGTAAACGAACCGTCGGCTACACTCGAAAAGTACAGCCCGTAACTGGCAACATCCGAGATGGTACAGCCGGTGACGGTGGGGGAAGAAGTTCCTGTAGCAACAATCCCGTGCTTGGAGCTGTATCGGACGGTGGTGTTCTCGATGGTAGGGCTGGAATTATAAATGTATAAACTCCCAGTGTTTTTACCGTAAGTCGCGTATTCAACGATGCACTGGGAGAGTCTCGTCGTCACGTCATGGGTCGTGTTTAAAAAACGAATCCCGTACCAGTCACCGGCTACGGGTATCGTCTGAGCCGATGTGAACACAATCGGTTCCGCCGCCGTACCCTCCGCCACCAGGGCGCCGGGGTCCCCCGAAGAGCTGCCAATGGCGATCGATTGGGTTGAGTTGAACCGAACGATCACACCAGGTTCAATCGTCAAGGTGGTTACCCCGTCCGCACCGTCGGTCCCCTGGATGGTTATTTGGCTTAAAATGCGATAAGGAATTGAAGCAGTCCATGTCGAGTCCTTGGTAATCGTGCCGCCATTCACTTCGAGATAGCTGTTGGCGTCCAGATTGGCTAAAGTGTTGTTATTCACCAATTGCCCGACATAATCGCATCCAATCCGAATGGGATAGGTGTTGTCCCAGTTGAATGTGTTTCCGGTCAGTGCATCAAACCCGCCGCTCGTGAGATAAAAGCCTTTTTCGATGGTGTTGTTCGTAAACGAACCGTCGGCTACACTCGAAAAGTACAGCCCGTAACTGGCAACATCCGAGATGGTACAGCCGGTGACGGTGGGGGAAGAAGTTCCTGTAGCAACAATCCCGTGCTTGGAGCTGTATCGGACGGTGGTGTTCTCGATGGTAGGGCTGGAATTATAAATGTATAAACTCCCAGTGTTTTTACCGTAAGTCGCGTATTCAACGATGCACTGGGAGAGTCTCGTCGTCACGTCATGGGTCGTGTTTAAAAAACGAATCCCGTACCAGTCACCGGCTACGGGTATCGTCTGAGCCGATGTGAACACAATCGGTTCCGCCGCCGTACCCTCCGCCACCAGGGCGCCGGGGTCCCCCGAAGAGCTGCCAATGGCGATCAATTGGGTTGAGTTGAACCGAACGATCACACCAGGTTCAATCGTCAAGGTGGTTACCCCGTCCGCACCGTCGGTCCCCTGGATGGTTATTTGGCTTAAAATGCGATAAGGAATTGAAGCAGTCCATGTCGAGTCCTTGGTAATCGTGCCGCCATTCACTTCGAGATAGCTGTTGGCGTCCAGATTGGCTAAAGTGTTGTTATTCACCAATTGCCCGACATAATCGCATCCAACCCGAATGGGATAGGTGTTGTCCCAGTTGAATGTGTTTCCGGTCAGTGCATCAAACCCGCCGCTCGTGAGATAAAAGCCTTTTTCGATGGTGTTGTTCGTAAACGAACCGTCGGCTACACTCGAAAAGTACAGCCCGTAACTGGCAACATCCGAGATGGTACAGCCGGTGACGGTGGGGGAAGAAGTTCCTGTAGCAACAATCCCGTGCTTGGAGCTGTATCGGACGGTGGTGTTCTCGATGGTAGGGCTGGAATTATAAATGTATAAACTCCCAGTGTTTTTACCGTAAGTCGCGTATTCAACGATGCACTGGGAGAGTCTCGTCGTCACGTCATGGGTCGTGTTTAAAAAACGAATCCCGTACCAGTCACCGGCTACGGGTATCGTCTGAGCCGATGTGAACACAATCGGTTCCGCCGCCGTACCCTCCGCCACCAGGGCGCCGGGGTCCCCCGAAGAGCTGCCAATGGCGATCGATTGGGTTGAGTTGAACCGAACGATCACACCAGGTTCAATCGTCAAGGTGGTTACCCCGTCCGCACCGTCGGTCCCCTGGATGGTTATTTGGCTTAAAATGCGATAAGGAATTGAAGCAGTCCATGTCGAGTCCTTGGTAATCGTGCCGCCATTCACTTCGAGATAGCTGTTGGCGTCCAGATTGGCTAAAGTGTTGTTATTCACAAGCTGCCCGACGTTATCGCATCCAATCCGAATGGGATAGGTGTTGTCCCAGTTGAATGTGTTTCCGGTCAGTGCATCAAACCCGCCGCTCGTGAGATAAAAGCCTTTTTCGATGGTGTTGTTCGTAAACGACCCGCCCGCGGTCCCGGCGAAATAGAGACCATAATTATTTATGTCCGAAATCGTCACATTGGAAAGGGTTGGATTACCGCTGTATACATAAACACCATAGCTGCTGCCATAGCGAATAATGCTGTCTTGAAGTTCCGGGGCCGAATAGTATACATAGACACTGCCCTGATTGGCATACCCGGCATATTCCACTATACAGTTCGACAGCGACGTTGTGGCATCATCGGTGGTGTTTTGAAACCGAACGCCGTACCAGTCACCGGCCGCGGGGCTTGTTTCGTTCGAGGTGAACAGGACCGGATCCGCGGTCGTTCCTTCGGCCACAAGCGCCCCGGGATCCCCCGAGCCGGCGCCGATTTCGAGCTTCGTATTCTTGTTGAATCGCACCTCCACACCGGGTTCAATTGTCAGGGTAGTGATATTATCATCCCCGTCGGTGCCCTTGACGGTCAGACTACTTGTCACCCTCAGGGGAAGAACGTGGGGCCAGTCGGCATCCAGGGTCAGGGTGCCGCCGACGACATCCAGATAGCTCGATTCATCCAGACCGTTTAATGTATTGTTGTTCAGTAGAGTTCCGACATCATTGCAGCCGATTCGAATCGGGTATGAGTTGTTCCAGTTGAACGTATTTTCCGAAAGGGTTTCCGGGCTACCGGAAGTAAGATACAAACCGTTTGCGATCGTATTGCCCGTAAACGACCCGCCCGCCGTCCCGGCGAAATAAAGCCCATAGTTGGCGATATCTGAAATCGTTACATTGGAAAGGATTGGATTACCGCTATACATGTAAACACCATAGCTGCTGCCATAGCGAATAATGCTGTCATGAAGCTCCGGTGAAGAAGAGTAGACATACACACTGCCCTGATTGGCACACCCCGCATACTCCACGATACAGTTCGATAGCGATGTTGTGTCATCATCGGTGGTGTTTTGAAACTGGATGCCGTAATAGTCCCCCTCCACGGGGGTCGCCGCATTGGAGGTGAACAGGATGGGTGATCCGACTGTCCCCTCAGCTACCAACGCTCCCGGATCCCCCGAGCCGGCGCCGATTCCAAGCTTCGTATACCTGTTAAACCGAACCTCCACGCCGGGTTCAATGGTCAGGGTAGTAATTCCATCGGCGCCATCAGTACCAATGACATAAACGCTCGACGTCACTATATACGGGCTTCCGCTTGACGACCAGGTCGTATCCGCACTGATGGTACCGCCGACATCGGTCGAAGCCAGCGATACCGACGCTAAAAAAAATAGCAATAATGGGATAATAATCCAGTATGTTGGGGAAAAGATTTCTATAGGTATGCACTGATTTTTCTTTTTCAGTCGTCTGCCGGCAAGTTCCGCAAAACTACTCTTCATCGGCCGTAATCTCCTTCATTTTCTCAGGTTGACAACTGCCACTCAGCTGAAAAGCGAACCTGAATATTTCGATTTCTTTTAGAACGATTGTATTCTTACAAAGATCAAGTGAAAAAGGTTCTTCCGTCCCCTTTTCGTCCATACTGCAATCAATATGCTTATGGATAGATCTTTTTATTCTGATTATATGAAAAAAACAATCAGTACTTGTACGTATTTTATATCGGTATTTATACTTAGGTATTAATACTTAGATCAGTGAGACTTCAAAAAGGTTTGGAGGTGTATCCCTTGCGGATGGCATATCGCGTCAGATCGGCGACTGTTCTAAGTTTCAGCTTTTTAATTATGTTCGTTCGATGCGTGTCTACCGTGCGTTTGCTGACAAAGAGCATTTCCGCGATATCACGGCTTCTCCGACCCTCGGCGATCAACTTGAGGACTTCAATTTCTCTTTTTGTCAGGAAGTCATCGTTTGGCGCAACACTTCTATTTATCATGCTCAACCATTTATTTTTATACTCTTTCTTCAATAACGGAGACAAGTAGAATTTATTTCTTCTTATTTTTCTAATGGCTGAAAAAAGCTCCGTATCGGAATCGTCCTTAAGCATGTAACCATCGGCGCCGGCGGAAAATGCATGATATAAATGGTCCTCACTTTTATGCATGCTCAGAACCAATATTTTTATCTCCGGCCAGCCTGTCTTGATCTTGCGTATTGCTTCGATACCCCTTAATTTTGGCATTGATATATCTATAATAACCAGATCCGCTTCTGTATTTTTTAAAACATTGAGCAACTCTAGACCATCGCCGGCTTCTCCGATAACTATTATATCTTTTCCATCCCCAATAATTCTCTTTATCCCCTGTCTGAAAATCAAATGATCATCCGCTAAAACAACTCGACAGCAATCCATTATTGATCATTCCTTTTGAAATAGGGAATTTTAAAGGTAATTTTTGTTCCCTTTGCTACATGGCTGTATATCTCCAGATGGCCTTTCAGCATTCGGACACGCTCTCTCATCGAAGCAAAGCCTATACCATTTTTAAAGGAGGAATTGAACTCGGTTTTATTCATATCAAATCCTTTTCCATTATCCTCAATAGTAAAAGTGACATGCTTTTCCTCTTTTTTAGCAACAGCCGATACGTTATCCGCCTTTGAATGTTTATGGATGTTCATGAACACCTCTTGAAACAGGCGATAAATAATTAATCCGGCCGTTGATGGAAACAGACTGTCGATCTCTTCAAAATCATATGAAATTTTAATTTCTGAATGGTTTGAAAATTCACGCATCAGCGCTATGATTGCAGTTGACAGTCCCAAATCATCCAATTCCGCCGGTGTTAAACCGTGGGACAATCTTCGGATTTTCTCAAGCACCTGTCTTACATGCTGTATGGATTTTTCACATTCATTCTCTAGATTTGCTTGGCTATTTGGAAGATTGTCTAAAATATACCTCAAATTGAGTTTTATAACATTAAGGGTTTGCCCGAAATCATCATGCAACTCCATTGCAATCAGTTTGCGTTCTTCTTCCTGGGCAGTCAAAAGGTTTGCTGAAAGGATATGGAGTCTCTCTTCGCTTTTTTTCAGAAATTCAGCCGTTTGTTTATGTTTTAATACTTCCTGTTCCAGTTGTTTGGCAGCGACAGTCAGCTTTTTTGTGCGCTCATCGATAACCCTCTCCATACTGGCATTAGCAGCTATCCAATTGATTTCGTGTTGCCATTTAGAGCATAGGACATGGGCAAAATGTTGAATTTCACGTATATAGAAGGGTTTTTGCAAGTAGATAAGTTTATGTACAGGAGGGACGTATGAAATAATTTCTTGAAGGTCATAATCCGAATGCCCGGTAATAATGACAATTTCAATATTCGGATCGATTTCTCTGATCTTCTTGGCTGCCCACAACCCGTCCGGCCCTGACGGCATCCGAATATCGATAAAAGCAACAGCAAAGCACTGATTTTGCTCAATAGACCTTTTCACCGAATTAACGGCCTCATCAGCGCGTTCGCAGGTAACAAGCTCAAATTCCATATTTTCACTGGCTGACAACACTTCTACAAATAGATTTAAATAGGCTTTTTCGTCATCAGCCACAAGAATGCGGTAGTTCGAAATGGCTTTTCCTGACTTCTCAACAGCTAACATTTTCCACCCTTTCAGCCATTTTGTGCAACAGCAAGAACATTTCCGAATAAGTCAGTTGTTGTCAAATATGAATACTATGTTCTGGCCAAAAAAGAAAGGGGAGGAGCAAAACGGCCGGGCTTATTCACAACAGCGGGATTACTACCTGAACTGCTGATAATCCCTGGAAGGCGCAAAAAAATGAGACTTTCGTCGTTTCAGATGGAAGTATTCGACTCAGGCTCGCAAAGAGCCGGCAAACCGGACAGGTGGCGGGGTCGTGGGATTCCCGATCCCATGCGGGACAAACTGCATTCCTCGATATTCTTGTGTCCGCCTGGAGAAATGGTGCCTTGGGGGAACCGGGCCGGATATGATCCACCACGTATCCGGTCTTTGTGCACCATGCCAGTGACTGTGGTGCATGTCACCAGAAGGGTAATGTACAGGAGCTGAAACGACGCCAGTAAAACGCTCTCGAAGATGCACAGACATGCCCTTATTTTTCTGCTCTTCCCCTGTTGCATGGCAAGTCGTCGTTTTATGACGGTTTTTTCGTTTTAATGTTCCCGAATACGCTGATCTTGATTTCGGGTTTATTGGGAGAATTGGTCTTGAGCACAACAGTGTCCAGATAGATCCCTTTTTTCGTAGTGAGGTTTTCCGCTGTCAGGATATATTTCCCATCCTTCTCTTCTACCGTGCACCGATATGAGTCCTTTCCGATTTCCGGTTCTCCAACGATTTTAAAGGGATAATCCTTGGACGGAACTATCTCCACAACTGAACGCACTTTTTCGCCAGGGGCGCCAAACAGCTTGATAGCCTTCGGCTTAATATCGGCAAAAAGCGCCACTTCGCCGATTATCTTTATTTTCTCGCCCTTTGATCCGGGATCGTTGGTATATATCGTGGCGTATTGTGTAACTTCCTCTCCCCCGTATCCATTGGTGTCCAGTTCCAGGGTCACCTCCCCTTGATCACCGGGCGCTATTTCGCCCTCGGTGAAATTTGTGGAAGTGCATCCACAGGTGGACTTGATCTCATTGATCTTAAGGGGCGCACCGCCTGTATTTTCAAAAACGAACGTATGAACGATCTTTACCCCTTCCAGCACTTTTTCAAATCGGTACTCCGTCTCTTTAAAGGTTAAGGTGGGTGTTGTATCCACATCTTTAGCAAAAGAAATCTGCGTAAAAGTGATCAACAGTATGAATATGACCGAACATGCTTTCATCTCTAAATTCTCCTTACAAGTTGACAGGAAACGTGTGAATCGACAAGTGTATTAAAGTATCCCATAGATACGATATAACAATCGGATTTGTCAAAATATTAATTTGTCAGCAGCGTGCATATCAAGGGTTAGATAAACATATTAAATATCAGTTTGTTATAATCCATATTTCATCACTCCATTAAATTTTTCAATCTCACCTCTTTTCAACATTCGCATTATCATTTTGATCCAGGAACAGGCTCCGTGATAGGGCCAGGGAGCGCTTGAACCCGTGCCGGTATTTCGGCCGGCCGGATTTCAGGAACATTTTGAAACTGACGGGGAGAAAAGATCAATGCTTACAGTAACCGAATCGGCAAAAGAGCAGGTCCTGGACTATTTCAAGGGAAACGATATCAAACCCGTTCGGGTATTCGTCAACAGCGGATGCAGCGGTGAACAGCTTGCCCTCGCAGTGGACGAGAAGCAACCCGGTGATACGGTTCATTCCTTCGAAGGGTTGACCTTTCTCGTCGAACAATCGCTGATGGAAAAAGCCAAGACCATTACCATCGAT
The DNA here is from genome assembly GCA_963677545.2 of Desulfobacterales bacterium. Taxonomy (GTDB): domain Bacteria; phylum Desulfobacterota; class Desulfobacteria; order Desulfobacterales; family JAFDDL01; genus JBECKW01. The sequence goes on from CAXXKH010000036.1 coordinate 24,925, forward strand.
TTCAACATGCAGGGATTCACGATCGATTCAAAACTCGAACTGAAGCAGGGCGGCTGCAGCGAATGCGCATCCGGCGGCTCCTGCGGTGCGTAACTCTCCGTTTTACCCCTGATACGGGATATCGACAACGGATAATTACCGATGTGAACCGATATTCGGATCATCTAATCGGGTGCTTTCGATCCTTCAGGATGTTTTTAGATTTTCATCCCGCCACGGGCTCGAACAGAATCGTATGGTCCACCATACGCATCGATTTGATCCGTCCTCGCACGACGGTCTGGTCCCCGAAAATTCCCACCAGCCGCCAGGCATCCTCCCCTTCCGGATCGATGGTGTCCACGGACTCCATGATCAGCCGCTCTTCGCCCTCTTCCAGTATAAACGCATTGGCTTCACACATGTTCGTTTTCCTCCTCTCATAAAAAAAGCCATAAAGTCGCCCTGTCATTAAAAGCGATGACCTTCATGGCCTGTTATTCTTATACTTTCCCGTTTCGTTAAAGCCGCCTTCATGGCAGTGCATTAATGTTAATTTATTAATTGAAACCCCGGCTGTCAAGCGAAAAGCCTTTCCAGTAAAATCATACTATCCGGTCAGGCATGCCGCATCGCCAGTTTTTCGAACATCACCGTCAGACCGGCGCCGATCCCGTAAAGGGACCTGGCCGGGAGATTTTTCTCTACATTCGCATCGAAAAAAAGATTCAGGGTGGACGGCAGACCGTCCTCGGGTTTCCAGTAGCATATCAGGAGCGGCACAAGGGGCAGCGGGTGCAGGACAAGCGATATATCCGATTCATAGTGGTTTTCCACCGGTCTGCCGTTAAATATCTCCACAATGTCTTTAAAAAAGTCCGTATAGGTATCGGCCACTTTTTTCATTGGTTTTTCACAGCGTTGGGCAAAAAAATTGTCCCACTCCCGTCCGTTTTCAAGTTCCCGCATCGGCACCCACTTTCCGGAAGGGGGAACGCCAAGGCTCCCGATCACATAATTGAGCACCGGCCCGGCAACCCACTGATTGATATGGATATCCGAGGAAAGTCCGCCTTTGTCATCCACACTGAAATCTTTCCCGAGAATCTTTATCGTCAGTTTTCCATTGGCATATCGACCGCCGGTACGCGCCGCCGCGGCTGAAAGATCGATGGCCTCTATTTGCCGCTGGAGCTTCGAGAGTGCCTCTTCCTCCGGGTTGGGAGAGGCTTCCGGTTTCAGGGCGACCTCACCGCCATATTGCCGGGCAATTTCCGGATCGACCCGGGGGCAGTCCCTCAACGCCTTCTCCCCTTTGAAAACTGCCAGGGCAAATGCCAGGCAGGCGGGATAACCGCACTCTCCACAATTGGACTTTTCCAGGTGTCGCAGTATCTCAACAGTGGTTTTCGGTTTTTCCATCCCGGTACTTCCTTTCTGCAATGTATGTTAAAAGCTGTGTCTGTCCCCCTCGTTCATCCCCCATCCAGATTCTTGCTCCTTTCTGGATTCATTATGGCCATATGTCTTACATAAAACATGTATTCGAAAAAAACATCACCCATTTGGGCGTTTTTTTATTATTTCAACGAAAAAAGCCACGAAGTCGATTCCTTTTCCAAGGAAACATACTCCTTCGTGACTTTCGGTCTCATAATGTTTTATGATCGTTCAGGCTTTCTAAGCACTACCCACATACCGGTATCGTCATCAATAATCCGGTAATAGTCCTCACACCCGATTTCAGTGAACATCCTTTTAAACCGCGTCAGTCCCTCGTCATCCATCTTCTTTGCATAGCATTTCCACTCGGGATCCCGCACGGCCATCTCCCGGATCACCTGATCCCGAAGCATCAGGTTTCCGAAGCCGCCGCCGATATAAGTGGCGCCGCCCGGCGCCAGCACCCGCCAGATGTCACGGAAAGCCCCGGCCAGATCATCCCAGAAAAACATGGATCCCCGGCTGACGATAAGATCGATCTGACCGTCTTCATAGGGGATATTCTGCACATCTCCCGATATAGTGCGGATCCGGTCCCCAAGGCCCGCTTCGGCAATGTTGCAAGCGGCAAGCTCGTGGGCATCATCGTTGAAATCGAGTGCCACCACCTCGAACCCGGGTGCCTCGACCGCCATGGCGATGGCCAGCATTCCGGGCCCGCTGCCCAGATCCAGACATCTTCCTTTCTCAATACCGGTAATGGATAAGGCGTTCCGGGCAATCACCGGATAGATCGGCGCGAAAACGGTTTTTGCAATTTCGTTCATGCTGACCGCACTGTTCCGATCAAACGTCACCTTCTTCGTCTGTGTAAAGTTGTTCTCCATATTTTCTTCCTCCATGGTAATTACTGGTTCACCGACCACAAAACACTCCCCTCTTCAGACCGGACAATCTTCTCAAATCTGCCATCCGTCGATTTTTCCATGACATATTCGGAAATCCGTTCCGCCATCATTCCGGAGGGGTCTTCGTAGGGCGCCATCATAAGAGCCAGATTTTCCTTTGCCGTCTCGATATCATCCAGGCTTCCGCTCCTGTACCGGCGCAGCTCGATAGACGGCAGATATCCCATGGCATGCACCAGATGGTATACATAAAAAGCGTCGGCCGAAACCGGGGGCATTTTCTCCCGGAACGTCAATTGCCAAATGTCCGCCTGGGCGTAGTCCTCCCGCAGGACAAATCCGCTGTAAAAACATCCCGACAGGGAGGCATCGATCATTTTTCGAAGCGTTTCCACATCCCGAATACCGGGGGACTTGATGGCGGCCACCAGTCCGAACCTGCCGCGCCAGTTCATTCCGTCGAGATCCACATCCTCCCAGGGCATGCACACCGTCTCGATGTTCCGAATCCCCATGTCCCGTGCACGCGTCTCAAGGATCGACAGCATTTCAGGGGAGGTATCGAGGGCCACCACCTTTTCGAACCGGGCAGCCAGCGGAATGGCATAATTCCCCGGCCCGCACCCGATATCCAGCATCCAGCTTTTCGGATCGACGAATCCACTCCGATGAATCATCTCGAGGATATTGCCGCATGATCCCCCTTTCCTCTTTTCGCCATGTCGGGCGTTGAAACCGGGAGCACGCCGGTTCCACCACTCCGCCTGGTCTATATTTTTCTGCCGCACCTCATACAGGGATCGCTTTTTCTCCGCTATCCATTCGCTCTCCCAGAAAGTTATGGTATTCCATTTCATCAATTACACTCCTCACGTCACCGGATGCATCTGCGCTTCGGTCTTCTTCTGTCTCAACTGTTTCAAAGAGACGCTCCGGCGACCGGTATCTTCGAATGGTATGCCCAGAAACGTTCTATAAAAATCGTCTGCTTCTTTATAAACATCATGGTTGAAGGTTTCCGGGTGGATAAGGTTCGCAAGCTGCATGAGTCCGAGTATCCAATCCGGATTGGTGGAACAGCGGAATGGATGCAGGTCGAAAATCTTCCGGTTCTCCATCGCGGGCACATACAGCACGTTGTCCTTGCAGTAGTCGATAACATCACCGGCGGGCCAGGCAACGGCATCGGAAACAATGATAATTTCCGGGTTCATACGGCAAAACTGTTCCCTTGAGATGGTAATGCCGGGACGCGGCTCCCGCTCGATCAGGGCGTTGGTCAGGGCGCCGCCTGCCACCTCGATAAGCCTCGATTCCATTTTCTCCGTGAACATGGCAATGAGGGGATGGCCCAGGGAGCAATACACGGCCGGTTTTTCAATATCTTCCACCCTTGTTTCAATCTCCCGGATGCGGTCTGACACATATTCCCGGAACAGCTTCGCCCGATTTTCCCGCCCGGAGAGTTTTGCGAAATAATCCACCGTATCGAAATAGGAATCGATCCGGTTCAGCCGCTCGTAAAGCTCCTGGATAAAATCCGCCTTCAGAAGCGCTATCATCACCGCATCGACGTGCGCCCCGTCGGTAACGCCGAGAACACCGAGAATGGATTGGATCATATTCATGGCGTTGATGGTCCGGTAACCGCCGAAATAACCCGTTTCACGAACTTTCGTATCATGGATTTTCCCGTGAACGGGCAATTCGAATCCGCAACTGCAGCGACCTTCCGGCCGGTACTTGAAGAGGTTCGAGCACATGGGACCGAAAAACCCGCGTTCCATGATCTTCTCCCCGCAATCCGGGCAGCAACTGTTGAGATAGTCCGTTCCCGGCGTATTGAAGAGATAAACATACCGCAGTTGCTTCCGCAGCCGCCTGCAGATTGCCTCGGCCTCCTGGAAACTGGGTTCCATGTCGATGGTGGCGTCCCCGAAGGGGATAAACCGCATGACCTGGAAAGGGATGTCCCTGGAGAGGGAGGCGACAAAATCAGCCGTGCTGCAGAGTTCGTGTTCTCCGTTCTTACGATAGATTGCCGACACTTCGATGTAAACGCCTTTTTCGTGAAGCATTTGAAGATTCCGGAAAATCGGGGTGACATCCCCGACTCCGCACGACCGGTATACGTCCCGGCTGGTTCCTTTGAGCCCGACGTTCACGAAATCGAGCACCGGGATCAGCCCTTCAAGGGCCCACCGGGTCATGTATCCGTTCGTGGAACATCCCACCAGCAATCCGTTTTCTTTTGCGGCTTTCGCAAGCCGAAGAAACGTGAAATACGACACCGTCGGCTCGTTGAAACAGAACATCACGCCGATACAGGACTCCGCCATGGCTTTTTGAATGACATCCTCCGGCGTCATCTCCTGGAACGAGCCTTCAATAGCTGAGAAGTGATCGGTCAGAACCTCCGATACGCACCCGTTGCATTTAAAATTGCAGCCCACCGTACAGACCTGAAGGAATTTGCCCCTGGGGTGATAATGCACCATGGGCATGCTTTCAATGGCCGTATCCACGGCTGCAAGATATCTGTCCGGGAAACGTTCCCGAATCTCCCCGTCCGCCTGAGTGTACATACCACAGCCGCCGGTGCCACCATCCTTGATGTCACATTTCATTTCACAAATATTGCATTGCATTCGCTACCTCACATTCGCATCGTAATACCGGCCAGGAAATTGAATCCGGGTTCCGGTCCGCTGGTTTCGTAATAATCCTCGTCCAGAATATTGCTCCCCTGGAAAAAAATCTCGGATTCCACACCACCTGCTGGTTTCAGTTTCTGGGTCAATTTGACATTCAGGAGGAAGTAATCCGGAATCTTCGCCCATTCGTAGTCATTGTCCTGCCAATACTGCCGCAGGGTATAAGATGCCTGCATGTCGGCCCTCAATCCGAAAGGAAAACTGTAGCTCGTCTCCAGGTTGACACGGTGCCGGGGACGCCCCTGAAGATCCCGGTCATCATTGGACTTATCCACGGTGGTGAGATACGTATAATTCAAGTTAACACCCAACGCATCCGTGGGCTTCATGTCCAGGGTGGCTTCGGCGCCGTAGATGATCGCTTCGTTGATATTGATGTAGACGTTGTTGCCGTCAATTTTGACGGTATCGATGAGATCATCGATATCATGGTAGAAAAAGGCCGCTTCACCAGTTATAGCCTCGGAAAAGAAATGGGAGACGCCCACTTCATAGGCAACGGCCTTTTCCGGGTCCAGGTCCGGATTCCCGCCGCCAAAAGTGCTGTAGAGTTCTTTCAGGCTCGGGAAACGGGTCTTTTTTCCCACCGACAGATGGAATTGCATGGCATCCGTCATGTCAAAAACGATGCCCACCTGCGGATTCAGGGTATCCATCATGCCGGGGGCCGGCTGATCGGCGGTACGGGTCGGCTCGAAGGTGTCAAAACTCAAACCGGCCGAGATCGTGAACCGGTCCGAAACCTTGAAGCGGTCCTCCACGGCAAGGGCGTAGGTACGGGCCGCATATTCCTGTTCGGGTTGCCACCCCGTATCGTTCCACCCCATCATGACATTCCAGCAGTCATCGGTGAAGTAGTTGCCCTCCTCGTGATTGTCCTCCATGTAATTGATGCCGAAATGCAGGTTGTTGCGTGGTCCGAAATTCAAAACCGTCTGGAATTCTCCACCGATGGAGTAATCGTCGTAAAAGCTTTTTTCGAACCATTTCTTTCCACCCGTGGTGTGTGCCGCATCCCAGCTCACATCCGTAATGCCGTCATTGTGGTTCACGTAAAACACCCGGGCTTTCACCGTCAGAAAGTCGTTGAACTTGTGCTGACCAACCAGATCCGTCTGCCATTGCCGCCAGTGATCGTATGCCCAGTACCGGTTAAAAAAAGTGGGCATGCCCCGATCATTGTCCACGTAATCGAATGACAGGTAGAGACTCGAATCGCCGCCCGGATCGTACCCGATTTTTGCATTGATGCTCTTTTTCGTGTAGTAACTCAAATCGCGCTTCCCGCCGTCTTCGTTATAGGAGCTTCCCAGGCCCGTTACGGGGTCATTCGCATCGAAATCACCGGACAACCGGTAACCGTCTGACGTCTGATACCCGCCCGAAAGCCAGTAATTCAGATTGCCGCGGCTTCCCCCGTGGTTTATGAAATAGTGGGCGGTTCCATAATCGCCGAAAGATGCGCTCAGTGATGTCTCGGGGCGAACGCCGCCTTTTTTCGTAATAATGTTGATGACACCGCCCATGGTGCTGGAACCATACAGAACGGAACTGGCCCCTTTGGTAACGACAATTTTGGAGATGGCATCCGCCGGCAGCATGGAAAGGTCCACCGTCCCGAAGTAGTTCTCCCGAGCCGGGACACCGTCAATGAGCACCTTCACCTGGTTCTGTTCGAATCCCCGGATGCTTACATGCACCTCTCCTTTTCCGGCACTTTGCACCGATACGCCCGGAATGAATTCAAGTGCTTCGGCGACGGTACTTGCGCCTTTTGCCGAGATATCTTCCATGGATACTTCCGTTACCGTGGTGGCCGGACTCACACTGCCCCTTTCGGCCGACACCACGATCTCCCCGAGGGTGAACACATTACTGGCCAGCAATTCTCCCGCGAGGGCGGAGGGTATTCCCATCATAAAAATGCAAAGTATATAAAACAGATTTCTCTTCCAGTACGTCATCTTTCATTTTTCCTTTCAGCTCATGTCAGTACAATTGCAATAGCGACTCCCGCTTCAGGTATCCGCCCCGGATCCAACGCGGCCCATCGGTCTTTAACTCAGCCTATTCCGATCGGGGCGGCAGTTGGTTCAATATCCGCCGTGCTTCGTCATCCGTAAGTCGATAGTGGTAGAATTTTTCGTAATAATCTTTCAGTTCCACCGTAACATCCAGGTCCGGAAAAAGTTCCGGATGGAACTGCCTGGCCAGGTAAAGAACCAGCAGATAGGATTCGGTGCTGAAATGCGTCCAGTAAAAAACCCCCTGGGGGCTCGGCAGCACCTTTCCGTCTTTCACCGCTCTAACTCCCCGGAACTGGGAATTGTTCATAATGTCTTCGACCGTCATTCCGGTACTCACAAAAATGAACTCGGGATCCCAGAGGATCATCTGCTCGGTGCTGACGGATATGAAATAGGCGGCATCGTCGTACGTCATCATGGTGCCGCCGGCGGCCTCCACCAGCCACCAGGCAGTGGTGTATTTCGACTGCGTGCCCGCCGGACCGTTCGCCATGCCGCTGTAGTAAAACACCTTCGGCCGCTCAGCCGCCGGAATATTCCCGGTTACCTGAAGCACTTTTTGGATTTTTCCGTCCACGTATGCACAGTATTTTTCAGCGATTTCCGACCCATCACCGCCCAGGATCGATCCGTAAAACCGGATTTGCGCGTAGCAGTCCTGGATGAAATCCGCCATGCTCTTCCGGCGCTCGCTGCCGTTATAGGCCACCACCACGGGTATGCCGGCCGCCGTCATGCTCTGAATCGGCTTGTCAAAGGGTTTGAAAATCACCAGGTCGGTGCCGAGGTTCAGGAGTTGTTCCACATCCGGCGAAGTGAAGTTCGACAGACTCGGTATGTTTTTCAGATCGGGATTCAATACGGAATCCCAAGGCAGGGTCACATTGGTAATGAGCGCGATCCTGTCCGATGCACCAAAGGCGAAAATCTTCTCATATGCCGGTCCGTCCAAACATGCGATTTTTTTCGGATAGGCCGGAATCTCGACTTTCCTGCCGATCATGTCCGTGACAATCCGGGTGGATGTCTTATCACCAGCCAGGGCCTTCGGGAACGTCCCTAAAAAAATCACTGCCGCAAGCACCGGCAGTATAAAAACAGTCATACAGCAACAACGTCTCCAGGTGCTTTTTTCATTTCCGAATCTCTTCATTCAGTCCCTTTCTTCAACGATGGAGCGAAGCGATCTCCACATTCGATCCCGCTTCCAGCGGGATTCGATGTTCGACATTCAAATTCATTTCTGCTTGTTTAGGCCGGCCCCAAGGCATTCTTCATCTATCCGCTCCATGCCTTCCGGGATCTTCGAATCAGCAGAAATCCGAAACAGGGCGCCCCCACCAGTGCCGTCAGAATGCCCACCGGCACCTCTCCACCGGGAAGTGCCCGGGCCAGGGTATCCATGCAGAGCATGAAAAGCCCACCCAGAAGGGCCGAAAACGGAACCAGGTTTTTATGATCCGCGCCCACCAGCATCCGGGCCATATGGGGTATAATCAGCCCGACCCATCCGATTTCTCCGCAGGAGGCGGTGGCCGCCGCCACCATCATGGTTGCGATAATTATATATATGGCACGCTGCCGATTCACATTCACGCCAAGGCTCATGGCCTCTTCTTCCCCCAATGCCATGGGATTCAGGCCCCAGCGGAGAAAATAACTCATCAGAAGCCCCGCCAGTATTAGGCCCCCGCTCCGAAGCAGATCGTCCAGCGTAATCCCGTTGAAACTTCCCATGGTCCAGTAAACAATGGCCGGAAGCTGTCCCAGAGGATCCGCCTTGCATTTGATATATGAGAGCCCGGACCGGGAAACGGCGGTAACAATAACGCCCGCAAGAATCAGGGTCGTGACCGAATTAGCGCCCCGCTTTCCAATCTGATAGGCAATAAATACCGCCACGAGTCCCCCGATAAACGCCGAAGCCTCCACCACTATTGCCGAAGCACCCAGCAGCAGGGCCAGGCCTGCGCCGAAACTCGCGCCCGAAGTGACTCCCATGATGGTCGGGGAAACCAGGGGATTTTTAAAAATTCCCTGGAGCAACACCCCGGCCATCGACAATGCCGCGCCTGTCATAACGGCCATCAGGATTCGGGGAAGCCGGACCGACCATAGGACCAGGGCCGCCTGGGGCAAAAGAAGGTCACCACCGCCTAACCCGAAACGGGAGGCGATGAGATGAATGAGGGTTTTGATATCTATGGGATATTTGCCGGTGGATACGGCGAGAAAAAACGATGCCACCATGGCAAAAGAGACAAGGAGAAAGGCCCCTCTGTTTCTGCTTATACCGCTTCCATCCATCGTCCGCTCTGCTCAATGCCAGGTGACACCGCACCCCTCGGTCGAAGGCATCACATAACAATTTCCCCGGCATCCGTTTTCTATGGACACCTTGATGCCGTACATCGATTCGAGGGCATGAGAATCGAACACCTCTGTCGTGATTCCGCTTCGATGAACCCGCCCCTGTTTCAGCATCACCATCTGAGAGCAGTAACGGGCAGCGAGGTTCGGATCATGAAGGGTCACAAGTGTCGTAAGATTCTTTTTCCTGGTAACGGCCGCCACGGTATCCAGGACCATGTACTGGTTCTTAAAATCGAGATGGGCCGTGGGTTCATCCAGAAGAAGAATTTTAGGGTTCTGGAAAAGCGCACGGGCCAGCAGCACCATCTGTCGTTCGCCGCCGCTCATTTCGTTAATCCCGCAGGCGGCAAGATGCCCGATGCCCAGCTCCTCCAGAATAGCGCCCGCGTCCAGGTAATGCCGGCGGGAAGGAACCGCAAAAGCGCCCAGACGGGCAACCCTGCCCATGACAACCATCTGAAGGGCGGTAAATGAAAATACCGGGGTGGAGAGTTGAGGCACCATGGCGATCAGGCCCGCAATGGTTTTTCGTGATAAATTCGTAATGGATTTTCCGTCGATATAAACCTGTCCGGCCCTGGGCTTTAAAAAGCCGTTGATGCATTTCAGCAGGGTTGTTTTTCCGGATCCATTGGGACCGAGCAACCCGCAGACCGAACCCGATTCCGTGGAAAAGGAGACTTCGGACAGTATCGGCCGGTCCGTGTAGTTGAATCCAATATTTTCTATTGAAAGAGTTTTCATACCTTAATTTCCGCCCCGGTGTTCTGACGTCCGGCAAAAATACCGTTTTCGACAATTGGCGTCTGAAATATACATATGTCATATTCAGCGTACATTTTGAGAATGCTTACTCCATATATTTTATAAACGTCAAGTACTTTTTTCAACATACACCGTTTTTTCGCCCCCCACTGATGCGCCTGAAAGCATTTTAATATTATATACAGTGTTCTAATGTTTGCAGGTTGGTTCTGATAATCGTCTGTATTAATAGTCTGACAACCTACACAAATGTAGTTTATAATTATTAATTGACTTTTTTAATCTACTTTTGATATTCAATACGGAATCAGTTTCTTGAAAAAAGCCCTTATCGTCCGCATATCTCATTCGTGGGAATTCTATCGACCGTTTCCACAATTCAACGGGATGCGTAACTGCAAATTTCAGAGAGACTCAAATAGGCTCAAATTGTTCTGAACAGCGGTATAATCAGTTAGGAGATGACATGACCTCGTATTCGATCAGCGCCCGGTTTTCCCACGGGCAGCGTATTCGGCTTTGGGCAACCTTCTTTGTAATGTTTATGATCCTTACCATTGGTTACCTGACGGACCGGGAGGGCAATGTGAAGAAAGAGGTGGATATCCATGTCGGGATGACGCTGAAGGAGATCGCACCAAAGCTCGATGTCACCCCGAAAGCACTCGCCCGGGAACTCGGTCTGGCATTGGACACACCCAAAAACAAGCCACTCAAAGCCCTCGGGATTCAGCCGGAAATCCTGGCGCATGCTGTAGATCATCTTCTTTCTCACCACGGTGGGTCACTGAAATATTTCGTCTTTACCGCCCTCGCCTTCGGGGGCCTCATGTTTCTCACGGACCTTGGGCGGCCCAAGGCCGACCCCCTTTCACGACGGCGTGAATGGTATCCCCGATCGATTTATATCGCTTTTCTAACGGGTTCGGTCTGCCTGGCGGGTTTCATCCTCGGGAAATCCCCCAACCCCATGGAAGGTGTGGTGAAGGTGTTCAAATCGATGGTAGGGCTCTATCCCGATCCGCTGGTAAAAGTCACAACGTTTCTCTTCTTCATCGCCCTCGCCATTATCGGAAACAAGCTGATCTGCGGTTGGGCCTGTCCCTTCGGCGCCCTGCAGGAGTTGATATACAGCATCCCCGTATTGAAAAAAATCAAACAGCGGAAACTCCCCTTCCTGTTTACAAATACAATCCGGGGATTGCTCTTTATCGCCATGCTGCTTGTTCTCTTCGGCATTGTGGGCGGAAGGAAAGGTATGGTGCTCTATCACTACGTCAATCCCTTCAATCTGTTCAATCTGGAGATCGAGACCGTCAGCATTCTGCTGACAATTGTCCTCTCCCTGGCCATATCGTTTTTTTTCTACCGCCCCTTCTGTCACTTCATCTGCCCCTTTGGACTCATCTCCTGGATTGCCGAAAGAATCTCTCTTTTCCGCATCCGCATCGACAAAAATGCCTGTACGGAATGCGGCGCCTGTATCCGGGCCTGTCCCTCAACCGCGGCCGGCGACCGGGTTAAAAACAGGAAACTGCCCGGGGACTGTTTCAGTTGCGCCCGTTGTCTGAACGTCTGTCCCGTTGACGCCATCGATTACAAATCGCCGTTCGAAAAGCGGAAGGCGTCGTCTTCTCCGTAACTATTTTTCTTTTTTCGACCTGTTTCAAGCAACTTACGCGGTGGAACGCTTCGGGATCATTGACAAAGGATCACCCTGAAGTATAAGCTGTCCATATATATACCTCAGAAAACGAAACTATTTATTTATGATAAGGAGGCAAACAAAATGGCACTCAGCGCAAGAAATCTTATCAAAGGCAAGATCAAGGAAATCAACAAAGGCCAGGTTATGGCGGAGGTTGTCATCGAAGTTGCAAGCGGGGTGGAGATCGTTTCGGCCATCACCACCAACTCCGTAGACCGGCTGGGACTCACCGTGGGCAAAGAGATCGAAGTGGTCATCAAGGCCACCAGCGTCATGATCAACGCATAATACAATACCTTTGAAAACCGGGAGGGGAATTTTTCCGGATAGAATGCTATTCCTCTCCCGTTTTTTTCGGCCTCCTGAAACAAAACAACTCCAGATAATCCGTTGTATTGCCATTTTTCATGCTCTAGTCTTCTTCCAAAGCATCATTCCTTCACCCATATTGCTTTCCGATGTGTAGATGCCGTCCACGGATGCCTTTTCGAAATACGCCATAATCCGTTCTTTTGTCTCTACATCAAATTCGCATTCGCCGCTGCAGAACATCATGGCCTTCTCGGCAGCTTCCTGCCAGGGGAGTTCTTCTTTCTTTTCTCTCAAACTGACATGGACCTCAGGCCGATAGCCGGAAAGATAGAGATACATGAACGGGAAAAAAATGCTCGTGGTATTTCCCGGAGGTGCCTCTTTTTGAGTCAGCCTGCTGATTTCGCTCCGGATACCACGATGGTTTTTATTTAAAAAACCGATATATAAACAGTATTCTCGCGAACAGGCCATTATTTTTTCGAGGCATTCCGCGTTTCTGACGGCGGGCGTTCGGGCCGCCATGACAAGGTCGTATTGATTCCGGAGCCCCAATACATCAATATCGGCCGACCACCAAGATCCTTCCACTGTGTGTATCGGAAGGCCTTCTTTTTCCGCGATCGTCTCTAATTTTTTCAGCATCCCGGAAGCAATATCAAAAGCCGTCACCTCTGCGCCCATTCGCGCTAACGGCAAGGCAAGTGCCCCGGTACCGCATCCGATATCCAGCACTTTCGCTCCCCTGGCCTGAAAGCCGCCATTTTTCAGGAAGGAGATAATTGTTTCGGTCCGTTTCTCTCTTGCTTCAGGATCATGCGACTTTCCAAACGATTCCGAACGCCTGTTCCATTTTTCCGCCAACTGGTCCTCGCCGGCAAGTTTCGCCGCAGTGAAGGTCGAATTTTCCCAAAAATTCGTCCATGTGGTAATATTTTCATTCTCCAGCATTTTTTCCTCTCAACATGTTAGTTCCTATCACAGATTCAGTGCATAAAAGGCAGTACATCAACCGTATCGCCGGCCTTGATACCGGTCTTTTCCGGCAGTATGACAAGCGCGTTCGCCTCCGCGATAGCCGCAAGAGGACCGGCCTTGTCGATAAGATTTATAGTCACCCGGTTTTTTCCGTCTATTTTCTCCAGGCCCGCATATCTTACAAAGGGGATATGAAATCCCTTAGCGCCGTCAACGGCGGTTGCTTTCACTACCGTAGGCGTGGTCCGTTCAATCCCTCTCATTTTCAGGACAGCCGATTTCACGAGCGTTTCGAGATTGACGAGACATCCGATGGGTGGACCCGAAAGGGAAAAAACGGGGACGCGCCTCGATGCTTCGTTGTCGATCAGTCCGAAGGAGACGGAAGCGCCGGGGCCCAATTTTATCCTTGAAAAAAGGATCCTGCCCATCTCGGCCAGAACGAGCCTCAGGAGATCATAATCTCCTTTGGAAACCCCGCCGCTGGTAATGACGGCATCCGCGGTCAAGCCCGTCCGGATTCGGGAGATAAGATCTTCCTCCCGATCACGGGCAACCCCGATAATTTTTGGTATACCGCCGCAGGATGATACAAATGCCGATATCGCGGCCGAATTGCAGTCATATACCTGGCCGGCTGAAAGCGCCTGCCCCGGCTCGACCAGTTCGTCGCCGGTCGTCATAATGGCAATAACCGGACGACGGATAACATTCACATCCGTTTTGCCTATTGAAGCCATTGCCAGAATCTGAGACGTACCGATAGTTATCCCTTTTGAAATCATAAGGGTCCCTTTTTTAATATTGCTCCCCACCGGACGAATACCGCTTCCGACACTTCCGGCGACATAGATGTTGACCTCCTCCGGATTGTTCCGGTTGGGCCCGTTCTTGTCTTCCGGTTCATCGGTGTCTTCAAACCGGACAACACAATCCGCGCCCTCGGGAACAATGGAACCCGTCATAATCCTGATGGCTGTTCCGGGCCGAACGGCTTGTCCGAAAGGATGTCCGGCCCTCGATGAACCGATAATTTTAAGAAGCGCCGGACTGTCCCGGGAAGCATCCTTAATATCATCCGCCCTCAACGCGTAGCCGTCGGGCCCCGCGATGGGGGCTTGCGGCAAATCCAATGCAGAATATATATCTTCCGAAAGCACCTGGCCCATCGATTCCTGAAGAGGGACTCTCTCTTCCTCCATGGTCGAAACGTTGTCCAATATCATCTGTAATGCATCTTCATAAGCTGTCATATTTTTCATCTTTCATCCCTGTTATCTTAATAGTTTTGTCAAAAATATTAAAGGTCTTTGACATTACGGAAGAACGAATCATACGCTTCGTCAGTCAACCTGTAATGGTAAAACCTTTTGTAAAATCCTATTGTTTCTTTTTTAATATCGATATCGTTGAACAAATCCGGATATAGTGTTTTCGACAGCCAGAGAATGCCGAGTATCGCCTCCGGCGACGGCCTGTCCCACCAGAAGGTTCCGATCGGGCAATAATGTATCTCCTTGTTTTTTATCGCTGTTATGGCCCCAATCTTCCGAATTTCGTCGATCCTGTCTCCGGGAGATCTAATCCTGTTTGTACCGGAGATAATCACATCCGGATTCCATAGCAATAACTGCTCCGCGGTAACGATACCGGTGTTTTTTAATTCTTCGGAGGCATTGATACCGCCGGCGGCATCGATATAGTTCTGTCCCCAGCCGACGCTTCCCTCGGTTTTGAAGGGAGTCCCGGATGAACAGTAGTAAACTGTCTTTTTGCCGGATTCCGGAATTGCACCGGTTCGACTCTCGATGAACGAAAGCTTTGAATTCCAATAGTCCGCCAACTCACGGGCATCATCTTCCGCGTCTATAATTTTTCCCATCATGATAAACTCTTTCAGCAGGAGATCGATGGTCGTCCTTCCCGTCCCCACCGTAACAACGGGAATACCCATCTTCTTAATTCTTTCGTTGCCCTGGATCGAAGTAATGCTCGCAATCACGATATCGGGCTTCAACATCATAATGTACTCGATATTGATATCGTTGAAGGACCCCGCATCCGGAACCTTTGAAAGGTTTTTATAAATCTCGGTATATTGCTGGAACCTCTCCACGGAGGGCTGCGCTATGATCCTGTCCGCCCCGCCTAACAATGCTATTTCATGACTGGCGCCGCCGTAACAGGTGATGAGTATCCGGTTGACGGCGGAAGGGATTGCGATCATCTCACCCGAACGATCCATGACCGTTTCGGAAGCAAGAGCCGCCGATCCGGCATCCATGCCGTATCCGTTCAACAGCATAGCCATACAGCCGAAAACAACCGCACCTCTGAAATTCTTTTTCACAAATCCCATGGTTCGAACTCCTTAAAAATCCGCCTGAAGCGAGACAACAATGGATCTCGGCGCCCCGACCGTATAGGTCTGTCTCGTCTCTCCCACGGAGGTATTCCCGCCCGACACTCTGGCGATGTACTCCTCGTCCAGAAGGTTTTGAGCCGAAAGCCTCAGCGTCAGTCCATTCTTTGTGACATGGTCGAATCTGTAGCTCATCCCCAGATCGGCCAGAAAATAGGAATCGACGCTAAACTCATTTTCCACATCGGCATAGGACTTCCCCTGAAAGTGTAGTGTCGGAGAGATCATTATCCCGGCAATTTCCCAGTTCAGGTTGAGGTTGGCAAGGTAGAGAGGTGCATCGGGCATCTGATGCCCGTCCGCCTGAATTACATAGCCCGTAGCCGTCGTATAGTCGCTGGTACACTCGTAGTTGTTGTACATGAATGAGAGAGAGGCATCCAGATTCTGGGTGAAAGTATATCCCAGAAGCATTTCAGCCCCCATGGAAACTGCCTCTCCGATGTTCTGGTTATAGGTTTCATTCAGGATGGGGTCATAGAAACTCCCTGCCGCATACTTCGTGCGGGTATAAAACAGCGTAGGTTCCATGTAGAACCGGTCGAAACTGAATACGGCTCCCAGGTCGAAATTATCCGACTCTTCCGGCCGGATCGAGTTCTCCCACAGATCCTGAAGCCGGACCTCCGTGTATCCCTTGCCATAGAGAGAATCCAGTGTATTACCGAAGCCATACTGAGGTGTGCTGTAGGTTCGACCATAACTTGCCTTCAGTGTAACGACATCTGTGATATCCCGGGAAATACCGATGTTTGGAAGAAAGAGACCGTATGTATCGCCGTCCACATGAAACTTTTTGGTCGATAAAGCGATCGCCCCAGGGACGCTCACATCTCCGACGCCTTTGCCGTTATAGCTGGTAAGGCTGGGAGTCGTCCACCAGAGGTACCGAATCCCGGCATTGATCCGGAAACCATGAATAGTCGTATCCGCCGAAACAAAGGGGCTATTGAAATGGGAGTTGTCCGTCGGCTTCCGCAATATTTTCCAGCTGTCAAACACCAGGTCGCTGGTACCTGAAACGATATTATATTTCTTCTGGCTGATGGGCGGTCCGGGCGGCTGATCCTCCCCGTACCAGTATCCCACCTTTATTCTGCTGTTTTCAAGCGAGTGTTCATATTCGAGAACACCGCCATAGGTGTCATGTTCCACCATCCAGTCAACGACATAACCGGTATCGCCGGATACACCTCCGGAATAGCTGTATCCCTTATCCATCAGGTAATACGGCCTGAAAGTAACGGCACCCTGATCGACAACGGGAACCGTCAGCTTCCCAATAATCGTATATGTTTCAAAATCCCGACGGTTGTAGTCGTAGTAACGAGCATCGTCAGCGGAATTGCCGGTGAGGCTTTCGTTGTAGTCGTAGTCGTAGTATTTCGAAAGATCCCTGGACTGCTCATAGTTGAGACCCCGGTAGCTGTTTTGGATATCGTGATTGTAGAAGGCGTTCAGCTCCCATTCGATACTCCGCCCCTCGGTGCTGGAGACACCGAATCCCAGGGTCTTCCGACCGTCGGGAGAATCCCCCTTCCCTTTCCACTTCTCCGCTTCCGTATAAGAGCCTGAAACAAACGCCTTGAGTAGATTCCCGATGTTGCCGGTATCCACCCTCACGTAACTCCGGCTGAAATTATTGCTTCCGAAGGCCTGCTTCACGGTCCCTCCGAAATCCTCCGATGCCTGCATAATGTGCATATCGACCATGCCTTCGGCGCTCCCGTAACCGAAACCGTTGTCGGCCGTAACTGCCCCCTTGGTGACTTCGATGGATTCTACATTCTCCAGATCCACCAGGGTGGCGACACCACCTCCCGGCCCAATCCCCTTAAGGGGGAGCCCCTCCAGGACCTCCCCGATATTCCGGTTCGACTTTCCCCTGATCTTGTGGGACAGGCTCATACCATAGGGATCGTATGTTCTGATATCCACGCCGGGAATTGTGGAAATGGCGTTGTAAACGTTCGTCTGCGCCCCACCGCCCTGAATATCGATGGTCGATTTGTTGACATATTCCGTCGTCCCGACAATTGATTCTTCCTGCTGATCATCTATCTCTTCGACTACTTTCATATCCTGAAGCGTCATTACCGAACGATTTTCAGCCTCCGTTTCCAAGTCTGTCTGCGCGAAACCGTCCACATAAACCGGAATTCCGAACAGGCAGATAACAACCGTCACAATTAGCTTTCTCATCGAATCACCACTTCTTTTCCTCATTTTTTTTTCTCCTATTTCTTCACGATAACCAGACGTTCGGCGGATTTTCCGTAAAAATGGTACCCGGACCCTGCCTCGGACAGCGTATCGAGCAGTTTATCGGCATCCGTCACCACAATGCCGCCGATTGAGGTTACGCCCCGGCAGAAAAATGAATCCGGAAGCATGCTGGCGGTCGGGCCGACCAATATCGCCTCCGCGCTATCTTTCTTCCGGCTGAGAATCGATTCAAGCGTATTATTGATCAAGGTAGTACCGGTAATGATAAGCAGGTCCGCCGATGCGATACACTCCCCGGCCTTCTCCTCGGGACAGAAGTACTGCATCTCCTCCGCTTTGAGCGTCCGGGTGTCCTTTTCCAGAATGTGAAACAGACGGCCGCGTTGTTTCAGCATTCGAATATAAGGGACCAGTGCGCCGACAACGACCACCGTTGCATCATCCGGAATCGTCATGTTTTCGACGGGATCGACGCCCTTCAGCAGCTCGTAGTCCGCGGGCGGGCACTTCTTCCAGCAGGCGGCGGAAAGCGCGTTGAGAACGGCGATTCCCAGCGCTTTCTGCAGGGGGCCCCCCTTGAATATCTTTTCTATGAATTTTATAGCGGGTTGTCCGATCAATTTTCCCGAGTTCGGCATTTCACGGGCGGAACTCGGACAGCAGACGGCCTCGGGGATCTCTTTTACCGGTGTAAAACAGATTCCGCCTTCGCCGTTCGACAGCTTGATGCCGGAAAAAAATATGCCGACCACCACCCGCTGCACCGTGATTTCGTCCATTTCCGATCCCAAAACGGTACGGAGACGGCCTATTGTTTCTATCAAAATGTTGTTTTCAGTTTCTTCCATTTGTTATCTCCTTGTTTGCCACAAGCAATGGTGGCCCGGTAAATGTTAAAAAGGTCTCTTTTTAGGAAAAAAATAAAATCCGTTTGTCCCAGCTCTCAATCCGTAACAATATGTGCTACCGGACCCACTGACGGTAAACATATTGACGTTATTCAGGAATATCCCTGCAATGGCGACGATTCGCGACCAGTCGTACAAATTGGGAGGGTTACATCTTTCCATCTCTGTATGGGGATAAGGCTCGAAAGGCAGGATCGAAACCGAATCGGGCGCCAGTTCTTTGAACAGGTGCAGTGCTTTCTTGACATCTTTATCTTTTTCCCCCAATCCATATAGAAAACCCGTCCATAGTTTCAGGCCCAGTTCTTTGGTCGCATGCAGAGATTCTATTCTCGAGGAAAGTGTGTCGCCGCCCGGCCTGAAGGCTTTATAGACTTCTTCGTTTGGCGATTCTATTCCGCACAGGTATCCGTCCATACCTGAATCTTTCAGCTTTTTAAGGCTTTCCTTTCCAACGGATCCAAAGAGGCCGTATATTTCAAGGTCTGTCTTTTCCCTGACCGCCCTCACATAATCGTAGTAATAATCCGGCAGCTCATATCCTACCCAACCGGATGCCTGAAAAATTCTATCCGTATCTTCTTTGTCAAGGAAAACCGCATATTTCGCCAACTCTTCTATTGATTTTCGTTTCAGAAATTTCCGGTCATTCCCGTTCATCCCGATCCATTTGCAGTGTTTGCACAAGGGCCTGGCAAGGCATTTATTGTCAATCACGCCAGGGGCGGCCAGTATTTTCTTTTTCCCTTTGGCTTTAAGTTTCGCTGTTTGAAACAAATGATCCGGTTCCATTTTAAACAGCATCTCCAGTGTATCCATATTTTAATTTCCGATCATGGTTGGAAAAGTATTTTTCCTGCTTCTCTTTCAGTAATATCCATACATAAAAACAATTCAAACCAGCGCCATCATATCGCTATATTTACTTAAATACATCGCGATACATAAGAGCACCAGATCTCCTCTGTGTCCTGCTATTTTTTGCCTGTACCCACATAGACCGAAAAATGGCTGTTCAAGGGATAGTACAGTACTTTTAAGCTTCCTCCTCCGGCAACGAAAAATCAGGCGGAATCAGCCGAATCAAGCTAAAAACTCGCTTTGAAACCAAGGTACCAGCTTCTGCCGGGTCCCGGGTTGAATGGATCCGCACGGTAATCGTCCAGTATGTTTTTGCACATGATATAGATCTCGTAATCGTATTTCAGAAAAAGCTTCTGCAAAAGCTTGACGTCGATTCTGCACGGGTCATGAAGCGGCTCCGCATGGAAATATGATGTGGAAAATCCGTCCGCCGTGGTCGGGACGGCATTCATCGCGTACTGGATCTGATTGAACTCGAAGTTGCCGAAGACTATCAGGCTGGTATCGGTTTTGAAATGCGTCCGGATATCGAAAGTGAATTTATGTTCCGGAAGATTTTCGAACTGCTCGCCCTTGTTGATGAAAGAATCATCCACATCCGACTGATTTTCGGAATGGATGTACGTGTAAGTCGAAGAGAAATCGACATCCGCGACATCCATCACATTCGGTATACGCCAGCTCAGGGTCGTTTCGAGGCCGTGAATAACGGCGGCATCCATGTTTCGGTAAATATAGTCGTCACCCTTCGTGATATATATTCTTGTGATCTTATCGTCGTATTTGCTGTAAAAATAATCCGTCCCCCAGACCAGCCGCTCGTCCAGGAAAGAGAACGCAATACCGACATTCCCGTTGAGCATTTTCTCGGGCTTTATTTTCACATCCGCACTTCCGAAATCCGAGGAGTCCTGATACGGCGACAGCGTTCTCGAGTATGCCCTAAGGGTAGGGAAAGAGGTTTTTCTGGAGACGGCGGCCCTGAGTTTTAAAAAATCCTTGATAGGCTCATAAACAATGTCCGCCACCGGGTTGAAGGAATCCCGGGTGCCCCAGATCATGGCGTCGTCCATGGCCTGGTACTGTTCCACCATATCGGTGCTGCCGTAAATATCTCTCTTTTTCTGGTACCGGCGAAGGTCCTGCCCGTCATATGAGACACCGACGGAAAGCTCCAGATCTTCTCCGATTTTAATCTCATCCTCTACGGCGAGCGTCAGATAGGCGGCTTCTATATTCAGTATCTCGTATGGCGCCATGCCGTAATAATTGATAATCTTGGTGGATTCTTCGTTATAAGCCTGTTCTTCTTCCGTGTGGTCGCTGACGTAATAGGACAGTGCAAAGTTCATCTGGTGGCGGGGCGACCATTCATACGACGGATAAAGGTTGAATCCGTAAGTACTGCTGTCCCATATGGACCAGGTCATGGTTATCGCATCCCGGTTGTAAGCCAGGTCGTGTTCCATCGGATCGTCATAGGCCAGGAATGTATTGGTCTGCTTATATAAATATGCATTGGCCTTCAACCTGAATTTCCCGTTCCTGTAATCGACAAATGGAGAAACGGCGTAATCGTCGTATTCGGGCCAGAGACTCGATATATTGCGAAGGATGTAGGATGCATCCGGAAGCCGCCAGGCCTTTCTTTCCAGGTAATCGTTATAGGTATACATGCTGCGCATGTCGGTAAAATAGTTACTGCTCTCCTTCTCCGTGTCATTGTAGAACATGGAAGCCCCAACCTCGAGCCCCGGTGTGAGATGATAGCCGAATTTGCCGCTGATCTTGTATTTTTCATGCCGGGTGTGGTCCCACAGGCCGATATCGTTGAGATAATATGTGGCCGCACTGCTTCCCGGATTGTCGTAGATATTATCCAGTGAATACCGGTAGAGGTCGTAACGCGAAAGTTTCAGCAGCCAGTTTTCTCGGGTCTTCCGGTCGAGTTTGTCCGATACGTTGTATCCTTCCAATCTGTCGTAAATAGCCGACAGGTAGTAGTAAGCTTGGCCAACTGCGGCGCCGTGGGAAAAACCGGCTACGATATTCCCGTGCTCGCCGAATTCAACCGAAGCATTTACATACGCTTCGGTGGGCGCCCTCTTGATAAGGTTGATGGAGCCCACGGCCCCCTTGGTACCATAGAGCGCGGATGAAACGCCCCGGCTCACCACGACCTCGGATATATCCATCAGGCCGATATTGTCTATATCGAGACTGCCGCCGAATGAATCGATGATGGGAATACCATCTATCAGAATGGCGACATTCGACATGTCGTATCCGCGCATGGAAAATCGCGTGGTGCCCTTTCTCTGTGTCGACACCTGAATACTCGGCACCTGATACAGGACATCCTTGAGAACTTTGTCACTTCTGAACTCGATATCCTCCATGGTCACCTGGGTGGTGGTCACGGCTTTTTCCGTGGTCCTGATGCGACGCCCTTCCACTGTTATCGGATCCAGGATGTACTCATCCGGATCTTTCGTTACCCCCCCGGAAGTATCCGATATTTCCCCGCCGGCCGGAATATCCGAAACGTCTGTATTGTTCACTTCCCGCGCGCCGACCGATGCGACCACAAGCAGCAACAGCAGCAGCATCGGGCCAGGCGCCTTCATTATCAGTTTTCTCGACATGTATACCCCATATCACCTGGTGAATGCCGGCAACCTCGCCGGCATTCACCTTTTCTCGAACGGCAGTAAAACCGTGCTGTCTCTTTATTCCGAATAACCGTTATCCGCATCTTTATATATCGGGTAGGCCGGTGCCGGATTTGCCGTTCCGTCATACTCGACCGTATCGCCGACAAGCTCGATTCTGACGGGATAATTCAATTTCGTCCCGTCCACCTCGGCGCCCGAAGCATCGATCCGGACAACCAGATCCCAATCCGGAAGATAATATGCCTCCTGCATCTCGGCATATGTCCATCCTTCCTTGAAGGTATCGTCAATGGAAACGATCTTGAATGTATAGGCATCCGGGCTGTCGGTCACATATGTGGTAATGAACTGGTCCAGCGAAATGGCCTCTACATCTGAAACATTGTTATAATCGACTGTTTCAACGAAAAACTTTGTGGTACCCGCCTCATAGTTTGCGTCGTCAACATAACTCTCCTCGGTCGCCATGACCTCGAAGGAGACGAGCGTTCCCTCGGCATCCGGCTTTTTCACGTCTATCCTGCGGAACATATAAATATCATAGGCATATTTATTATTGTACATTTTAACGAGTTCACCCGTCAGAGAACCCGGGAAATATGTCTTTGCACTGTAATCCAGATCGAGCAGATACCCGGTGATAAACTGGTCCCACCGCAGGTCGGGATTGTAATATCCCTTGCCCATAAATTTCGACCGGTTGTCGAATCCGTCGTTATTTGAAACCACCACTACGGAATAGAGTACACGAGGGTCATAGGCGCCCAGGATACTGTCAGGGTCGGGAGTTCCCGCCAGGACGGCATCCTCGTCAACGAACTGTTCCAGTGAATAACCCGAAACCGTTACGTCGTCTTCGTAGGGGATATCGGTTGTCAGGGTATAGTCCGCAAACAGTATTTCCGCTTCATCGTCAACGGTTGAATCCGGATAGTTCGTGTAGAAATTTGTCTGATCCGGGAGGCTGAAATGTAAATACTGTGCCGCACTTATTTGTGTCGCGGAAAAATCCTGGGCCGTGACATTCGCGCCGGCAATCGTTATCGCGATACTTTCCGAATCGAAGGTATATCCAGACGCCGTGCTGGGTGTAATGGTGTAATTACCGGCCTCGAGATCCGAGAACGTATAGTTCCCGTTCTCATCAGTGTAAGTTGAAAGGCTCGATGCACCGGTCAG
The DNA here is from genome assembly GCA_963677545.2 of Desulfobacterales bacterium. GTDB lineage: Bacteria > Desulfobacterota > Desulfobacteria > Desulfobacterales > JAFDDL01 > JBECKW01. Next base: position 48,406 of record CAXXKH010000036.1, read on the forward strand.
ATCAACAGTGATATTGGCCAGTGCTTCGCCATCTGCCGTCACCTGTCCCTGGATGGAATAATAGGTCGGGGTCGGGGTTGTATTGTCCGTACTGCCCCCGCCGGAACCGGAGCTACTGCTGCATGCATATAGCGACAGTGTCGTAAGCAGAACAAAAATCAAATAAAATAACTTTTTCATCAAGAACCTCCTTTAGAATTAACCGTTATTATGATTTCCAGAGTTGAATCCACATGCCGTCATCACCGCTATGGATCGAATAACTCGGTATTCCCGTTTCTTCCAGAATCGCATTATAATCTCGTTGCTTCATCCTTCCCAAAGGCCCGGCATAGGGGTCTTTCTTTTTATGCCGCCCGGGGGGAGACATCTTCCCGGATTGCTTCCGTGCCGCGTCAAACCGTCTCCGCATCTCGGGTGTCCCTTTTCCGCCGCCCACAAATGCCTGTCCCTTCGGTGCCAGAAGCCGGTAGAATTCCAAAAGCGCCGCGCCCGGATCTTTCCAGAAAGGGATTGAACCTCGGCTGATGACCAGGTCCAGCGTTCCATCCGGAAGGGGGATGTCGTGCACATCCCCCAGAAGGGTTTTTGCTCTTCCCTTAAGACCGTCTTCAACAATGTGCGCTTCCGCCCGTTGAAGCATTTCCTCCGAACGATCGAAGAAAATGAAACGAAGTTCTGTAATTTTCGAAAGAGCCAGTCCGAGATATCCACCGCCGCACCCGGCATCCAGGCAACTGCCGGCGACAACACCGGTCTCCGTCTTAATCTTTTCCGCGTAGTACGCATACAGAGGTTTATTCATTCCCATGGCGTTTTTGTCATATCGCGATACATTCATCATTTATTATCCTTTATTTCCATTTGCTTTCCACCGGAACAACCTGAAATATCTGTCCGGAAGAAGATATTGTTTTTATTTACTCAGAAGCAAAGATAGTTCCTCATCACTGAGCGGGTAATGATAGTATAGCTGATAGAATTTTTTCACCTTCGCTCTGAACCAGTCGTCAGGAAAAAGCTCCGGATACAGAACGTGTGCTGTCCACGGGATACCGACAATGCGATTTACTCCCGGGGGGCGGTCGAACCAGTTGAAAGGATTCGTGGGAGTAACATAAACCCTGTTGTTACTTACGGCCGGAATTTTCTCCCAGCTGTCATGGGATCGTACCAATAACGTGAACTCACGGCTTGTAGTGATAATCACATCGGGTTTCCACATCAACACCGATTCCATGGTCACTTCGGTCATTCCGGAACCCGATGAAACCTTGCAATCAGCGACATTAACACCGCCGCAGATATCTATCAGTTGGGAATGAGGAGAACCGCTCGGGTCGGTCGAAAGGCCGTGGTTACCTTCAGCGTAATACACCCGCACCCGTTTTTCTTCAGGAATTCTTTCAATCCCGCTCTGAACCTCATCGAGCACCCCAAGATAGTAATCGTTCAATTCTTCAGCCCGCTCCGGTATGCCAAGCACGTCTCCGATAAAAGTGATCGTTTGCGCATACGCGACGGCGTTTCGCGTGTTTTCCACACATACCACAGGTATCGCACCGAATTTTTCCTGAACGAGATCGATGCCGGAAGTATTTATTCCAGCTTCGAAACCGACAAATGCAAGGTCGGGCGAGGCGGCAATATATCTTTCATAATTGGTACTGCCTCGCCCCCAACCCAGAACGGGAATTGAATGATATGTTTCCGGAATAAACTTTTTGCTTTCATCCGAAAGATGTCCCATCCACCCACCGAGCCGTTCCGGTGCCAGCATGTAGAGAAATGTTGTCGGGGGGGGGAGACGTACACACCACTTTTTTTACGATTTTCGGTATTACCACCCTGCGACCCGCCATATCGGTAATGGTTCGATATGAACCTTTAGATGGCACATTCGCGACAACCCCGGCAGAAACACCTTTTCCGTTATCCTCCCACGCGGACGCAACCGTACTTTCAAAAAGAGGCCACAAACCGACGCCCACATAAAATAATATCAACACAGCCAATTTCAAAACACCCTTTTGGGGCCGGTCTTTGCGTTGTTTAGCCGCGCCGTTGTGTCGCTTGGAACCGTTTTGAAGATGGCTTAACAGTATAAAAACGACGCATTTTTTTAATTCCATGCTTTCTCCTTCACCGCACATCTCCATTGTTTCCGTTTTTCCCTGCAATCCTCGAAATGGGAATCACAAACGGCGTATCCTCAACCATCTTCACGTTCGCCTTGATGCCGTATACAAACTCAAGGTTATGGCCGGTCAGCACTTCTTCCGGTTTTCCAGCGGCGATTATTTTTCCTTTCTTCATCATCACGACCCTGTCGGAATACCGTGCCGCCATATTGAGATCATGGATAGCGATAATCGTGGTCACCTTCTGTTTTCGCATCAGCTTTCGCAGTATTTCCATCACGTCTATCTGGTGCCAGATATCCAGATTGCTGGTGGGTTCATCGAGCAGCACGACCCCCGTCTCCTGCGCGAGAGCCCGTGCAATCAACACTTTCTGCTGTTGACCGCCTGAAAGCTCTGTAAAAGACTGCATCGCGAAATTCTCGATATTCAGAAGTCTAAGGACTTTCCAGACTTTATCTTCGTCTTCACCGCTTCCCCGCCACCCCAGATGGGGACGTCTTCCCATCAGGACGACATCAAACACTGTGTTCGGGAAAACTTTCAACGCACTCTGGGGCACATAGGCGATCAAGCGGGCCTTTTCCATTCGGCCCATTTTCCCGAGATCATGGCGATCCACCGAGATATGGCCGGCGGAAGGGAGCAGGATTCCGTCAATGCATTTGATCAGGGTTGATTTTCCCGATCCGTTCGGGCCGATAATACTGACCATCTGCCCATCGCCGACGGTCATCATAAAATCGTGCAGCACATTGATGCTGTTATAGCTGAAGCATAGGTTACGGACTGCCAGTTTCACCATCATGTCCAGTATTCCTTTCGTTTCCCCTTGAGAATGAGGTACAAGAACAGCGGAACACCGATGATGGACATAATAATGCCCGTGGGAATAACCACCGAACCCAGAAGATTCATCGATACCGCATTGGCAGTCAGAAGCAGCGCGCCTCCGATTCCCCCCGCCGCCGGCAGGAGATATCTGTGGTCGTTCCCGATAATGATTCTGCTGATATGCGGCGCCACAAGCCCTATAAATCCGATGACGCCTATGAACGAAACAATCGCCGCAACAAGAAGACTGGATACGATCATCACAAAAATTCGAACATGGCTTGCATTCACCCCCATGCTCTTCGCGCTCTCGTCGCCCACCGTCATCAGATTCAGGTCCCACACTTTGCTGTAAATCAGTGGAATGCATATTGCGATTACGACACCAAGGAAGCATATGCTGCGCCAGTTAAGGTCTGCAAGCGATCCCATTCCCCAGAACGACATAACGGCCCGTTGTTCGTCGTCGGCGATATAACTGAACAACTGGTTTGTTGCCTGAAACAAATAATTCACCGCAATTCCGGCGAGGATCAACGTCTCCGATGTGGCGCCCTTCAACGCCGAAAGCGAAATGATCAGACCTGAACATAAAATTGCGCAAAAGAAAGCGTTCCCCACCAGAAAGTATGGTCCGTCCAGAACCGTCACACCGAATACCGCCGCCAGCGAAACACCGAAATGAGCTCCGGAGGATATACCTAGAGTGAACGGACTGGCCATCGGATTTTTCAAAACCGCCTGCATGGCACACCCGCTGGCACCGAGACCGAAACCGGCGGCAACAGCGCCGATAATCAGCGGAAGCCGTATTTTCCAAACCACATGATCTATCAGCGGATCCGTGGGGAAAGAACCGGGAATCGCTCGATTTACAAGAGCGCCAAAGACGTCCGATACTGTCATGGGGACTTGTCCCAGCGTTATAATCACACCGGCGGCAAGCACGATAAATGTCGCCAGCCCCAGCAGGAAAATCATTTTCAACCAAACGGAATGGGCATGGGCTTTCTGAATTCGGCCGGCTTTACCGGTTCGTGTCCTCTGATGACGGGAATGCGATGAACCGAGCTTCAAATAACTTATCACACCGTTCCCCTGTCAATCGCCCTGGCACACCCGACCATGGTCCCTACATTATCTGTTCCGTGTGTAACAATGATGAGATTGCGTTCTTTTGCTATTTCGGAGAGGGTTTGGAACTCGCGAAGCTTCAGGGCGACCGGTGTTTTTTCATATAAAAGCGCAGCTTCCCGCATACGCTCGGATGCCTGTTGTTCGCCTTCAGCCAGTATAATGCGCGCCCTTCTCTCACGCTCGGCCTCGGCCTGTCGTGCAATAGCGCGAAGCATGTTTTCAGGCAGGGCGATATCCCGAATGGTAACGACATCGACCTCAATTCCCCAGGGAGCCGTAACTTTTTCAAGCAGCGTCTGAATTTTCAGATTCAGTGTGTCTCTGTCTGAAAGGATTGTATCCAGCTCGTTCTGGCCAAGAACATCCCGAAGCATTGTCTGCGCGATTAAGGCTGTCGCACTTTCGTAATCCTCAACTTCCATGACGGCTTTAACGGCATCGCTGACATGGTAGTAAATAACGGCATCCACATCCAGGCTGATATTGTCCATAGTAATGATAGTCTGTTTGGGAACGTCGAGTTGCCGTATTCGAAGGTCCACACGCACAAGCTGATCCACAATTGGAAGAATGAAGAAAATTCCAGGCCCTTTCAATCCCGATAACTTCCCTAACCTGAAAAGAACCGATCGAGCATATTGACGATTAATTCTCAGTGACATCATTCCCAGCAATAATATCAACCCGATGACAATAAACCATCCAAACACGTGCATATTTCTTTCCTACTTCCTTTCCGAACGTCACTCGTTTTCAGTTCAAATATAATAGTACGCTCGGCCCGAGTATTTGCCGGAATGCCATTTACCGCTCCGGGCTTAAAGCGCCATCTTGATGTTAACTACCTAGCAAAATGAACGATAATTTCCATTGATTTCATTTCCACAGTTCTATCTGGCTTGATGATGGTATTGAAAATGATCCAAAAAAAATGTATTCTCTAATTGTCATATGTCGTTTTTAAATATTATATAAAGCTGTATACAAATGTATTTTTTAGACGTCAAGTGAATTTTATAATTTACATTCTGTCAAAAAAGATTTACCTTGAAACGATGAGAATGATGGCAATATCGAATGTGCAAAAAAGGTTTGAATCAATCCATATTCAGGATGTATTAATTATGAAAAAACGCAATATTACAGATATGGCCGGTCGTAAAGTTACTGTACCTGAAATAGTGAACAAGGCGATAGCACCTTCTCCTTACGGTTCAACGATGCTGTATTCAGTCGCCCCTGAAAAAACAGCCGGGTTCGTTTTTCCTCTGAAAGAAGAAGATAAAAAATATTTAGATCCGTGCGTTCACAACCTTCCTGTAACAGGAAGGTTGTCTGAAAACACGGAAGATTTAATGAAAACAAGCCCGATCTGATAATCGTTTGGGGAGATAAAAATAATCCCTTTCATAAAAAATCCGAAAATATACTAAACAAGCTTGATCTACCCTTTGTATACGTAACTGTAGGAGACCTCGCGGATCTGGTTGATTATCCAGCGGCTTATGAGTTTCTTGGAAAGCTTCTTAATAAAGAAGAGCATACAGCCAAAGAAGCTGATTACTGCAGGAAAACGTTACAGGAAATATCAGTTGTTGTCGGTAAAATACCGGTTCATCAAAGGCCTAAAGTGTATTATGCGGAAGGTGAAAACGGATTATGCACGGAATGTGATGACTCCCTGCATGTTCATCTTTTAAGGCTTGCCGGCGACGTAAATATCCATCGTGGTCATACTTCATGCCACATGGGAATGGAGAAAGTATCAATTGATCAGGTATTATTGTATAATCCTGATGTAATTCTTGTTCAGAACGAAGACTTTTTTAACAGCATAAATGAACTCGCAGGATGGAGAAATCTGAAGGCTGTCAAAACCGGGAAGGTATTTCTCATTCCCAAAAGACCTTTCAATTGGTTTGACCGCCCCCCTTCATTTATGCGGATACTCGGAATAAAATGGGTAACGAACTGTCTTTATCCTGAAGAGTACAAAATCGACATTATAAAAGAAACTCTTGAATTTTATGATCTTTTCCTTAACGTGAAAATAGATGTTGCCGATGCGGCAGCGTTATTTAAAGGGCGGCCATTGTAACCATGCTATTCCGATAATCCGATTTCTTTTACATTTTGAAACAAAATTCCGTCGGCAGATCCGGAGACGAAGCTGTCATTATCGTTGCATCACCCTGAACATGATTTCTCCCTGGCACACTCTGTTATTCAGCATCCCACCGCTCTGACTTAATTTTTTAATAATAGCTTCCGGGTTTGTCACAAATGCGCCTGCTATCATATCAGCACCGTAATCGAATAAAATCTCCGACATAATTGTACTTGGCCCCAGAATTATTGTATAAGCCTTGCTGTTGCGAGCTAGGGTCAGAAGTCTTTCCATGGATTTATTAATCAATGTTGATCCCGTGATTACGAGCACATCGCAGTCCGGTATAACATATTCCGCCGCCGAATCCGGTAGAATTCCTTCATTCGGGTTCAGTTGATAGGGATCCAGCTCAAGAATATATGCTTTTTTAGCGGTAGAAACCAGCTTATCTGTAAAAGGAAATCCCCCTACGATAACGACATTCGCATCTTTCCCTTTCTTTAAAACGATTTCCTGGGCATTTACATCTAAAGTATTATCTGGTTGGGGGGTCATTGACGCGATCGCCGCACATCCCAGACTCGCTTCGACAAGATTCCATGATTGCGCGTACTCGGCCATATCTAAAGTACTCATTTCCGTCAGACTGCCCATATTTTTTGTATAATTCCCGTGTTTAACAGGAATTCCGTAGGTCTTTGCAAGGCCGCAGTTCATTCCATATACTGCTGTCCAGGTAACCCCTACCCGGGCGTCTATAACTTTTCTGTCGTTGGCAGCTACAGAAGATATGAGTTCGTCGATTAGTTTGCTTCTGATCATGTTTTTATTAAATCCTTTCTAATAGGAGTTCACTTTCCAGACCATCGTACCGGAATAGCCATCATTGCGGGTTTTGAATTTTCCATCCACGGCCAATGACTTATAGTACTCACGGATTTCATCTTTGTTTGTTGATGTGAAAGGATTAGAGGACTCAAGGAATCCGATCGTATCATCAGCCGCTTCGCTCCAATCCATGACCATATCCCATTCGTTATGCCTGAGCTTGATCAGGGGGCGATATCCCGCCAGATATAGATACATAAACCCATTTATGAACAATGAACCTTTCCCGCCTGCTTGCCCGGACGCCTCTCTTTTCAACACCCTCTGGGAAATATCCTGGTAATCCTTCCGGTTATGTCTGCCGTTCTGAATAAAAAAGCTGTAATAGCAGAGATTTTTGGAACAGCCCATCATACGATCAAAACAGTCCGCATCTTTCACTGCGGGTGTGCTGGTTGCCATCACCAAATCGTATTTATTCCGAAGCCCCAACTTGTCGATGTCCGCGGTCCACCAGGAGCATTCGATGGTTTCTATCGAAAGCCCTTCTTTTTCCGCACCGGCCCGTAACCTTTCGAGTGCTGCCGAAGAGACATCCAGCGATGTCACCTGTGCACCGGCCCTGGCCAAGGGAATGGCGAACGCACCTGTTCCACTCCCGATATCGAGAATACGTGCGCCATTTACCAGACATCCTTCATCTTGCAGCACATTGAGTATCTCTTCAACCCGTTTCCGCCTTTTCCCGGCGATTTTTCCTTTTGCCATGGCCTTTCGATCTTTCCATCGGTCCCATCGTTTGTTCCAAAATTCGGCCTGATCCAGGTCTGATTTCTCGTTGCCGGATCCTTTCAAAGATTTCCAGTAATCTATCCAGATTTTGATATCTTCACTTTGTTGCACTCTAAGTCCTCCGTTTTTCGGCAATTTAATATTTTCTGGCAGTCATTTGGCCTGCATCATCGCCACTGCCCGCTTACCATCCCAGCAAGGTCGAAAGGTCCTCGTCGCTGAGGTCGTAATTGTAGAAAAGCGAGTAATACTCTTTTATCTTCATCGTAAACCATTTTTCCGGAAAAAGATCCGGATAGAGGACATGCGCCGTCCACGGGATACCCGCAATTCTGTTCGCCCCCGGGGGACGGTCAAACCAATTAAATGGCTGGCTTGGTGTGAGATGCAGACGGCGATTCCTCACGGCTGGAATCTTTTTCCAGGTTCCATCGGCATAAGCATGAACTGCGAATTCACGGCTTGTCGTAATGATCACCTCAGGTTGCCACACCAGTACCGATTCAATGGTCACCGGCGTCATACCGGAACCTGACCTGAGCGCACACACAGCGACATTCACGCCTCCGCACACATTAATCAGAGCTGCATGCTGTGATTCGCTGGGTTCCGTGGAAAGACCGTTTGGGCCCTCAGCATAGTAGACACGTGCGCGCTCATTTTCGGGGATGTTGGTGACCTTGGCATTCACCTCATCGAGCACATCTCGATAATAGCCGATCAACACCTCAGCCCTGTCCTGAACGCCAAGCACCTCACCCATAAATTTTATGGTCTCTGAATAATCGGTGGCACTTGCCGAAGTATAAACAACCACGGGAATTCTACCCATTTTCTCCTGTGTCAAGTTGACCTTTAACAGATCGGTTCCTTTACTCCACCCGATAAAAACAATATCGGGACATACAGCGATATATGCTTCATAATTAATCTGTTTCTGGCTCCATCCAAAAACCAGCTTGTCACGGTGACGTATGGGGATATACTTCGTGATTCCCTTAGGGAGTGAACCGAGCCACCCCCCTAGTTTGTCAGGTGCAAGTACATACAGAAAAGTTGTCGCAGGTGGTGACGTTGCAAGTGCTCTTGAGATAGTCTTCGGTATCATGATCTCGCGCCCCGCCATATCGGTGATTGGCCGATAAAAGTCCTCATGGGAAAGCTTATTTCGCAGGCTCACTGAACCTATGGCTTCATCGGCCTCTACCGGTGATGCCGCCGACGCAACCGCAGGAAAACCCACCGTTCTGTGCAAAGCGCCATCCACCGACGGAGAAACAATCGTCCGGCGTCCCGGAGCAATCCCCGACCCCGCCATCGTAATACCGATGATCGCCAGAAAAAATACTACGAATCTTCTTATCGTCACCGCAGACATTAAATGGTGAATACCTCGTTCTCGCAAAAAAACACACGATGGGTATAACCCGCCAGTAAAGCATGCGGGGAGTCACCCCCTGCATCAGCTTCAGCACAGCATACAAAAAGCCGTTTCTTTTACTCTGATGAATATATATATAGAATTCGCCTCCCGATCCCGGTTAAAGAGAATTCTTTCAAAAAATGTTAGAAAAAACTGTAGGACACCTCCGCGCCATACCGAAATCCGACATCTTCGAACGCGCCACCCACATATCTCGTCGCGTAATGGCTGTCACCAAGGTTCCTGCCATAAACGGTAATCCTTGTATCCCTGTCAAATATCTCACATTCGTATCCTATGTTCGCGTCTACCCTTGTGTAATCCCCCACTTCATAGTAGTAGACTCCACGTGACCCACCATAAGGATTGCGGTCTTTGGGGCCGGCATAGTTGGCACTCACATTGGCAAAAAAGCGTTTGTAATTGTATTTGAGCCTGGCAGTCCACAATTTTTGGGACATGCCCGCATTTACATCATCGTCATCCGCCGTTTTATAGCTATAGCTGAAGGAGTAGGTTAGAGGCTTAAATATCTTGCCGGATATACCGAATTCGATGCCCTTGGTACAAACATCCGAGGCTGTCACGAATCTGATTTCGTCCCCTGTTACGGGGTCGATATAGGAAGAAACGGTTTCTCCTGTGTTTGGATCAATACCTTCCCCATTCACTTTCTGATCTTTTGTGTCGTAGTAAAACAGCGTGGCCCACGGCTTGATGGAAGCGTGGATATTGGCGTTGATGCCGACCTCGTACCGTGTCTGCTTTTCATTCGGCAGGCTTGATCCGTCGGCACTAGCCTGATATTTGGATAGGGAGTTCTCCGAATAGCCGTAGCGTCCATTGAGGTCGAACATGGCATTAAACCGGTAGGATGCACCAAAACCATAGGCATAGGTCGGTTCTGCCCATTCATCGACTGGCATACCCGTTAACGGGCTGTTATTATAATACATCTTATCCGCTCTAATTCCGCCATCAACCGATAACCTGTCATCAAGCATCCGGTATTCATCCTGGAGGAACAAGCTATATGTGCTTTCGTCTACCCTTTTCCCTCTTCTGGGCGCCTGGCCCTGGGGACAGATGTATTTTATCCACTGGCCACCTATCTTGAGAACATTATTTCTCGATTCGATAATATGTCTAAGGCTGACATTTTGACCGTAGCTGTCTTGATGGGAATCATTGTTGTCATCCACTCTAATATCATCGTAGGCATATTGAAAGGTCGTTGTTTGAGCATTGCTCCATGGTTTATTGAGATTCACGGCAATCATGCTTAGGCGCATGTTTTTCCTCGATGTGCTCGTAGTGAGCGTCCCTACCTTTGACCAGTCAAGGGTACCGTCATCTAGAGACTTCGGTATCATTATCCTCCCCCGCTGAATTTCTCTAAAACCGTCACTGTAATAATAGGATATATCACCGTTGAAAACCGGTGTTGTATAACCGCCCCGGAAAAAAAACGAACTAGTGCGACTTCCGTTATTCCAATTCTTTTTACCATCACTCTCGTTGTAGGTTCCGGCTATCCGGTAATCAAAACTGCCGATCTTCGTATCAATCTTCATTCCCTGATAGATATGTTCCTCTTCTGTATTGAAACTGCCGTAGCTTCCTATAAAACCACCTTCCAGCTTGGAGGCCCTCTTTGTTTTTATGATGATGAAGCCCTTATTGGCGGGACCAAGGGTTAGGGAAGCCGAGTCCCTTACAACGGTCATGGATTCGATTATGTTCGTGGGGAGTGACTTCAAAAACCGGTCAGTTTGAGAAAGATAAATGCCATCGAGAATAATACTGAATCTTTGCCCTCTCATGTTGCCGCCATCCAAGTGCTGCTTCCCTTGAAATGTCACCTCCATAGCCGCGGCCTGCTGAATAAGATCCCACGTGTCCAGAGGATGGAGCGCCTCAATCTCTACCTGGGTAAAAACCTCGATTTGAAGTCTGCTACTCTCCGATAATGCGTAAGGGCTTATGTAAGGTTCCGTAAATTCCTCATCCGTTACAGTCATATTTTCAAGCAACAGTGGCTTTTCCCTATCTATTTCTTCTGCTTTTGTGGATAACGCCACAAAGAACAGTGCAGTCACAAGAAAAGCCAGTCCTATCGAAAACTTTCTCATTACCTTCCTCCTTTACATCTTTTAAACGCTATCCGTTTTTCAGTTCAAACATGATGGTAGTCTCAGCCCAGGTATTTACAGGAACGCCGCCGACCGTACCGGGTCTGAAGCGCCACTTGGATACGCACTTCCTGACACAATGATCGAAAATATCCGTAGGATCTGCTTTGACGATCGATATGCGGTCCACCTCTCCCGTACTGGTCACAACAAACCGGACTGTCACAAAACCCTGAATACGGCATTTTTTGGCACTGATGGGATACACCGGCTGCATACGGGCCAACGTTACCAGCGGTGAATCCAGGTCCCCGGTGGAAAAAATCTTCCGTCCCGTGAAATCTCCCATGTGTATCGGCAACCTGCCGAGCTTCGCCTGGAAAGCCGAGGCATCGTCAGTTCTTACCGCTACGCTGGAAAGCAGATTTATATCCGGCGCCATTCGAGGTCTCGGCCTGTTTTTAGTTTTTCTATTCATCCTCTTCGGTTCCGGCATTCGTACCGATTTTGTAAGCAAAACAGGTGCTGTTTTTTTACTCAATGGCTTCGATAACAGGATTGCATGCTTCGAATCGCTGGCTTTCACAGGCGTTGGTAAAGAGCACGCCAGAATGTCCAGGAACATCAGCATCAGCAGGGTCATTCCCAACGCAATCCCCCCCGCCACCAGCCATTTGTATGCTTCGTCAAATGATCTTCCCTGCATGGTTATCCCTCAACTGCAACGCCATGTCGGCATCGCACCGAATAATCCCTCTTATCCCCGGAAGCGGCGGTAAAATGCTTCATCACTTCCGGAACACAAATCCGTCCGCCGCCGTTCATTTGCATAACATCCACGTTGGTCGCGTACAGCCTGAAAAGATTCCTCCGGTTGACAACCTCCTCGGTGGGGCCGGCGGCAATAATCCGTCCCGACTTGAGCAATACCACCCGGTCCGATATCCAGAGGGCGTGGTCGGGGAAATGAGTTGTCTTGATAAAGGTGTACCCGTTTCCGGCAAGCTCCGCGATCCGGCCCAACAGACGCAACTGGTTTCCGTAATCCAATCCGTTGACCGGCTCATCCATAATAAAAATGTCTGCCCCCTGGGTCATGGCCCTGGCGATCAGTGTCAACTGCCGCTCGCCGCCACTTACCTCGGTGTAGGGCCGATCCTTGAGGCCGGTAATGGAAAGCCGCTCCATTGCCGCCATGGCCGCCGCCCTGTCATCATCCGTATAACGGAAGAAAAACGGCTTGTGGGGTGCCCTCCCCATAAGGACCATGTCCATAACCCTGTAAGCAAATGCACTTCGGTGATCCTGGGGAACATAGGCAATGCGTCGTGCCAATTGTTTTGGCGGAATGTCCGAAATGTCCTCCCCCGAAAGAAATATCCGTCCGCTTACAGGCCGACGGAATCCCAGCAGCAGCTTGAGCAGGGTTGTCTTTCCGCTGCCGTTGGGCCCCAGTATGGATACGATTTCCCCCTCTTTGAACGATACCGAGACATCATTTATAACCGGCCGTTTCGCGTACCCGAAGGAGACATCTTCTAGTTTTATTATCTCTTTTTTCTTCATCATTCGGACTTTCATTTTATCCGGCTGTGCCTCCGCGCTTATCGCCAGCCTTTCTTTGCATTTCGAAGAATAAGCGCAAAAAAAGGAATGCCCACCAGGGAAGTCAGTATCCCGATAGGTATTTCGACATTGAGTATCAACCGTGAGATATCGTCCACCACCAGCAGATAAGCTGCGCCCATCAGGGCCGCCGTCGGCAGAAGCACCCGGTTGTCTGGTCCCACAATCATCCTCGCCATATGTGGCACCACCAGCCCTACCCACCCGATCATTCCGCCTAGTGCCACGGTCACCGCACTGATCAGTGTGGAAACCAGGATAAAAAGAACCCGAATCCGCCGCACATTTACGCCCAGGCTCCGGGCCTCTTCATCTCCCATGCTCGTGATGTTCAGATAACCCGAGAAGCAAAACAGCATACCGATTCCCGCGAGCATGGGAAGTGCCACCGTTCGCAGGGTCGCACCGTCCGCCATGGAAAGACTCCCCATGAGCCAATAGACGATAGCGGGCAGTTCGTCGTAGGGATCAGCGATATATTTTACCATCGACAAAAGAGAGGTGAACAGCGCTCCGCTGATAATCCCGCCGAGAATCAGCATCAGCAACCGGTCTCCCCGATAGAACATCGTCATTCCAATCGCCGCTCCCACCGCCACCAGTCCGAAAAAGACCGTCGAGATCTGAACGGCCATCCAGCTGTCAAAAGAGATCATTCCCAGGGCCGCGCCAAAAGAGGCGCCGGCCAGGACTCCCAGGATTCCCGGAGAGACCAGGGGGTTGATGAACATGGACTGGTATGAAGCCCCGGATACCGAAAGGGAGGCGCCGATCAGCACCGCGGCGGCAATGCGCGGCAGGCGAATATCGATGAAGATATTTTTCAGCAACTGATATTGGCCGGGTTCCAGCCAGGCACCACCGAAAATACTCTGCCGGAAAAATCCACACATATCACCCGGGGAGATGGGATATCGCCCCATCACCAGTGAGGTCAGCACCAGGAAAAAAAGCAGCGATGCCAGAACCGATATTGTTACAGGAACTTTCATGGCGCCAACAGTCTCCGTACCTCTCCGTCACTCAGGAAGATATCCAAAAAAAGCTTGAAAAAAGATCGGGTTTCAGCCACGATGTCTATCGTACAGGCGTCCGGATATAACTTCTGAAGGAGCCATTTCGCCCCGAGAAATCGCATGAAGGATGGCGGACGATCGAACCAGTTGAAAGGCAGTGAAGGGATAAGGAATACTTTCCGGTTATGAACCGCGGGAATGCTTTGCCAGGAAGCATTTGAAAAAATCCCGTCAAAAAATGCCGTCTCATGCGTCAATATGACCTGGGGTGCGTAATACAGCACCTGTTCCAATGACACTTTTTCCATGCCGATAAGGGAACAGGTCTCGCAGATATGAACGTTTTTTCCGCCGCAAAGCGGAATCAGTTCGGCATGGAACGATTTGTCGCATTCGGACCGAAGACCGTCTCCACTCTCCGCATAGTAGACCGCCAACCGATCGGAAACGGGAATCGACTCCAGGACCTTTCGAATTTCCTCAAGTGTTTGGGTTGTGTAATCGGCCAGTTTGTTGCCCCGTTCTTCTCTTCCGAGAAGCGAACCCAGGAAACGTAATGCTTCCGGGTATTCCGCCATTGAATCCAGGCGTACATACACTGTCGGTATTCCGAATGTGGTGAGGATTTTCTCTATTTTCTCATCGATACCGAAACCGCTGAATGACGAAACAATGGCGATATCCGGTTTGACCGTGAGAAGTGTTTCCAGGTTCGGGGTACGGCCCTGGCCGAACCAGCCGCCGATCACGGGCAATCCTTTGATAACGTCAGGTAGGATTTTTTTCTGTGCCGGATTCAGAGGGAAATTCAGCCCGGCAATCAGATCCGGGGCCAGCGCATACAGCAGATATGTACCGGGCGGCGAACATCCATATACGGAACGGATGGAGTCCGGGATGTCAACCCGCCGCCCGGCCATATCGAAGATTTCCCTGGAAGCGACAGAAGAGCTGCAAAAGACCGTGCTGAAAAGAAGTATCAAAAAAACGAATATAAGGCCTTTCAGATTCCTGCGCCTCTTCCCGGGAACCTTCATCCGGCGGGCGATTATCGCTTCAGCCGGAACTTTAAAATACGAATAATATTTCATTAGGAGCCATTCAAAAAAACAACTACGTTAGCCAGCGCCAGTTCGCCGTGGGCTTGCTGAAGGATCGGTTCACTGAACGGAATTCAAAATCCATTCCGTAGAATTTCCGGTAAAAAATACCGGCCTCTTCATCCAGATCGAAGTCGAACCTGTCGGGATGAAACACCGTTGCCATATACATGAGCCCCAGTATCCACCGGGGGCTCCCGAAATCCCACCCGGGTGCGGGATGTGTGTAGATACGATGATTTTTCACCGCTTCCACATCCACCTGAAGCCGGATGCATTCTTCATAAAAATCCGTCACCGTGCTGGAAATAAAAGCGGATATAAACATGATGTCCGGATTGAGTTCGTTGAGCCGGCTCACCGACAGACTTCTGCCGGGTCGTCCTCCTTTTGGAAGATCCAGATTGACACTGATGCCGCCGGCGTTCTTTACCAACTGGTTTTCAAGACGCTCGCCGTTCAGATAAAAAAGGGGCGTTCCCATGGCGTAATAGACCCGTGGACAAGCCCCTACGGCTTCCAGGCCGGTTTCAATCACTTCAAGCTTCTCTTCCAGGTAGTTCGAAAGCTCCTCGGCCCGATCGGAAATATCCAGGAGGCAGCCCAGCTGCCGAAGCATACCGATATACCGCCGGGGGTCCTGAACGATATGATGGAGTTCTTGCAGTCGTTCATCCGTCAGCATCTCCTCCCATGCCCGGGCTACCATCTTCCGATCGTGAACCCCCATGGCAATGAGCATGGCCTGAATCATTTCAAGCGCCCGGGTAAATGGATATCCTCCCTGGAAACCACCCTCCTGGTAGGATTCTTTCTTTCCGCCGCCGCGAACACTCAAAGGGTATCCGCATCCGTGGCAATGCCCGTTATCCGGCAATTCTCCCGGCTGATTTTTTAATTTCGCCCCCATCGGTCCGTAAAACTCACGCCTGCTGAGAAGTGAGTCGCAGACCGGACAGTAACTGTGAAGATAACGGCTGCCCGGGGAATTAAACAGATAGACATGATCAAGGATTCCTCGCAACGACCCGCAGAAGGTTTCCGCATCACGGATGGACGGCTCCAGCGTGCTGTCCGCGCCCTCCAGGGGGATGAACCGCATCACCTGAAGCGGGACA
>CAXXKH010000037.1:0-203738 GCA_963677545.2 Desulfobacterales bacterium
TCGAGTTCTTTCAAATCTTCAACGATCCCCGCTCTTAAAGGATTCAAATGTATATACCGGACCAACTCTTTCAAATAAGCGTCTTCCTGGCACAAAATTGATTTGTAACGATTCTGGAAAAGCTGTCCGTGTCGATGGTATTTTTTATTAAACCATCCCGCATAACGGTAAGAAGACGACTCATGAGCCTGCTGACCGGGACAGAACCGGTTCGAAACAACAAATGCGCATGATTGGGGATCAGTGCCCACGCGAAACACTCGGTTTGCGTTTCGGGGACAAGCTCCGCCAGGCGACCAACAAAATTACTCCTGTCATAATCCGATCTGAATATCTTTTTACGCTCTATCCCTCTGATGATGATGTGATGCAGTGCACCCGGCGCATCTATCCTTGATTTTCTCGGCATTCTTACCTTATATCATACTTTCTCATCTTGATAACGCATAAAATCATAGACGTCCCCATTATTTTCTCATGTTTACAGAGTTGTTGGCAGAAACCTCGGAAATGTGGACATCCGGATTGCCGCTTAGGGATACATTGAAAGAGGTAGGTTTGCATTTTAATGTCGATATCGATAGTACCATCAGCAGTGTCATTGAGAGAGTTTTAAAGGGTCAGACACCATATATGTTAATCGACATTTTTGTTCTGTTGCGACACCAGATTCAATCTACCGGTACTCGTTGCTTCAGTTCTTCAAACCAGTTTTGAACAATATTGAATTTAGGCGGGGAAGCTTCCGATGCTTGGCCGGCGTTTAATATCTTCATCATCAGGAATTTTCCGTTCGGATTGATGTCCCAGGTTGAACCGGCCAATACCGGCGTATTAAAATAGGAGCCATGAAAAAAGAGCCTTGGTTTTTCATGGTTGAAGATGGGGCCTCTATTCATGCGAACAGCCATCACAGGATGAGGGGAGTATCGGTATCAGCCGGGTCGAAAGAGAATAATTCTGATTTTCAGGAACAGTGCCTGAAAAACGGGAGTTTTATTCTTCTATTTCGGAAAGCGCCCATTTAGCATTCTTCCGAACCAATATGTTATCGTCTTTGAGTGTTTCTTTGAGGGCCGGGATAGCTGCTTTTGCACCCTGGCCTATTTTACCCAGTGCACTAGCTGCTTGAGATCTTACTAAAATTTTTTGGTCTTTTAGCAAATCAATCAGAACGGGCACAGCCTCCTCCGCGGCCGGTCCCATTTCTCCCAGTATGTCTACAACCGTGTGTTGAACACGCTTTGACATTTTTTTATCTTCGATTATCTCAGTATAAGCCGGTATTGCCGCCGGTCCAATTTTCTTTAGAGCAAGGGAGGCTCTGCTTTGCAGGACTTGTTTCTTATCGTTTAATGATACCTCAAGCAGGGCCGGGACACCATCGTTCGCGTACCGGCCCATATTGCCGAGAGCATACAAGGCGTTGAGGCCAAGAGGAATATTGGGGCTTTCCAGCGCTTTGATAAGACAGGGCATCGCCTCGTTTGCCGCCGGCCCAATATCACCTAGAGCATGTATGATGATACATTTAACATAATCCCGTGTTCTTTTATCATCCAATATTCTGATCAACTCAGGTACAACCTGTGGGCCTGCCTTGCCAAGTGTTTTTGCAATCGTCCACCCAAGGTAATGATCGCTTTCCGCATCACGCTTTAGTGTTTTGACCAGTTCCGGCACAGCCTCGATTATTTCCGGCCCGAAATTTCGGAGTGCGCGCGACGCGCCGAATTTCTCAAATATCCCCTTTGGTCGCCTGAGTGTCTCAATCAAAAAAGGCAATGCCTCTTTTGCCGCAGGCCCCATATCACAAAGTGCATCTAAGGCACTCCAGCGGGGATACCCCTTTTCCTTTTTTACTATCTCTATCAAAACAGGGAGGGCCGCTTTGGCTTCCGGTCCGATATCTCCAAGAGCACGTGCGGCACCACCTTTCACATTTGAATCGTTCTCTTTAAGGGCTTCAATCAATGCCGGTACGGCCGCAATGCCGATCCTTCCCAGGACACTTGCGGCACTTTCCGTATCCCACCAGGTTTCGGGATCATCGTATTTGAGTGCGTCAATCAAGAATGGTATTGCCGGTGAACCGATTTCCTCAAGCGCATGGGCAGCACTGAACTGGGCTACGGAATTTCGCTTCTCCAGCGCTTTTATCAAGGTGGGTATTGCCGGATTTCCCAACCCTCCTAGCACATGCGCAGCGTTCCAGCTCAGGTATTTATCCTGATCTCCTAATGCATCGACAAGGGCCGGTATTACAGCAGGACCAATATTTATCAAAGCAATAGCAGCCCTCGATTGAAGATAATAATCGCCCCGGTTATTTAGCGACTCAATCAGAGCTGGAACGGTATCCATTACGTCAGCGCCGGTTTTCCCAAGTACACCCGGAGGACTTCTTTTAATAGAATTGCCTCCTTCTTCAGTCGCCTCGACAAGAGCAGGCACAGTACCTTTTGCCATCGGACTGATCTTTTTGTGTGTATCTGCCGCAGTCCCCTTAAATGAATTATCCTTTGTGTTAAACCGGGCTGTTTGAGACGGCGCTACCGTCGTACCTATTTTCTCTAGCGCATCTTCCGCGCTCCATTGAAGGATACGATCCTTGCCCGCTTCAACCAAAATGGATAGCGCCTCCTTCGCTGCAGGGCCGATATTTCCCAGTGCATCCGCTGCAACTTTTGAAACGGAAGCATCACGGTTTTGAACTGCTTTGATAAGATCGGGCACTGCATCTTTACCTTCAGAACCGAACCTTCCAATGGCTTCCGCCGCTCTTTTTGAAAGCAACGTATCCCGTGATTTCAGGGCCTCTATTAAGGCTGGAACAGCGTCTTTGCCACCTGGCCCGATAACGCCCAGGGCATCTGCCGCACCGATTTGAACATTTCTATTTGACGACTTGAGTGCCTTGATCAACGCAGGTTTTGCCTCGTGCCCCATCTGCCCGAGGATATTGACAGCACTTCCCAATTCCCAGCGGAGGGAAGGTGCCTGCCCCTTAAGCAGTGCCAACAAAGCAGGTATGGACGCCTCTCCGATATTAATCAGGGCATCTGCGGCACGCCACCGTACGGAAAGCGCTTTATCCCGCAGGGATAATATCAGAGCTGGGACCGCTTCTTTTGCTTTCGGCCCCATCTTGCCCAGGGCACTTGCGGCGTTTCCGCGAAGAGAATGATCTTCATCCGTAAGAGAATTGATAAGCGCGGATATGGCTTCCGGCCCGATTCGCTCGAGAACGTTCGAAGTGCTTTTTGGACTCCAGAAAATCGCGTCATCCTCTTCTTTCAACACGTTGATCAAACTTGGTATGACTTCCGGCCCCATCTTTTCCAGACGCTTCGAAGCGGTCCAACGGACAAAATCATCTTGGTCTTTAAGTGCCTCGATCAGGGCTGAAATAACATCCATGTTCTCCGGGCCTATTTTCCCCAGGGCCCTTGCCGCGTGTTTCCGTACCAAGGCGCTGTCGTCTTTCAACCTTTCGATAAGGAAAGGTATGGCACTTATGGCCGCCGCCCCCATATCGCCAAGCGCACTAGAGGCATTCCACCGTACAAAAGGATCCCGGTGTTTTAATGCTGTTGTCAGGGCAGGTTTAACATCTTTCGATGACGGCTCAAATTTTACCAGGGCGTCAATAACTCTTTTTTGAAGGGCGTTGTTATCCTCCTTCAATAGATCTGACAGGGCGGGAACGGACTTTTCGACATCCAAACCAATCTCACCGAGAGCGAAGACAGCTCTCTTTTTTAACGCAATATCCTCACCTTTAAGTACACTGCACAATGCCGGTACCGCATCTTTTGCCGAAGGCCCGATTTTTCCGAGGGCATCCGCAGCACTCCAGCGAACATAATTCACCCTGTTCCGGAGGGCCGCCGCCAACGCCGGGACCGCCGCCTTCGCTTTTTCACCCATATCCCCCAATTGATCCGCGGCGTTCTTACGATCGATATCGCGCCCGGTCTTGAGCACATTGATCGTATTTATGAGTTGGGAACCGTCTTTGCCTCTGATCTCCGCTCCACAGGAGAAAAATATACAAAGAATAACAGAAAACAAAACCGGAAATACCTTCAGTGCCGACCTCTCCGATAACGATTTCGATGTTGATTTCGAAAACAGCATTTCAAGACCTGTTCCGGATTAAGTGAATGATATTTTTCTGGTACCGATGAATAATTCAGCAGACGCTTAGGAATCTTTCTCAGTCGCCAGGCAAAGTCTTCCAGCGCCTGCAGATTTTGCCAGGTCCATTATCTTTACGGCCTTGTTCAGAATAACTGCCCTATCGGCCTTGATAACAACAAGTCTGTCTTTTTGCCCCCCGATCATCTTTTTCAGTTCCGAGAACAGAATATTGAGGGGGACCTCTTTGTTCATGAGAAACGCCCTGCCCTCCCTGTCGACATATACGGTTATTTCCTGCTGTATTTGTGGCGCGGCTGCTTGTGCCTGGGGAAGCTTGATATTGATACCCTCATCCACCATAAAATTAGTGGTGAGTAGAAAATAGATCAGAAGCATAAACACGATATCGATAAGGGATGTCAGAGGCGCCTTAATTTCATAACGTTTATTCTCTCTGGGTTTTAATGACATATCTTCACCTTAATTCTTTTTTTCTTCTCAATCTCAAATGCTCTCATTTTTCCAGGAGATTGTTTTAACATTCCCGCACTTGTTTTCCCAATCCTTTGATAAATGCAACTGCTCCGGACTGGAGACTCGCTTCGTATTTATCTATCCTTGCCAGCAGATAGCTGTGGGCCACCATGGTTGGAAGCGCCACTGCAAGACCCAGGGCGGTTGTGAGCATTGCCTCCCATATGCCACCGGCCAGTACGGCGGCATTCACCTTTCCGCCCATCTGTTGAATAACCATAAAGGCCTTTATCATACCGATTACGGTTCCAAGAAGCCCCAGGAGAGGGGCAATATTCCCCATTGTTGCAAGGGCCTGAACATAGGAAGAGAGGTTTCTTACTTCTTCGTCGGTTGAATTGGAAAGAACTGTCTCCAGGGGTTCCCTTCCCTGATCAATGACATCTGTTGCCTGAAGAAGGACCCTTCCCATGGGGGCATTATTGTCGACCAGCATTTTCCGGGCATCTTCTTTCTTCCCCTCACTCAGCAATTGAACCGTTTTTTCCGCCAGACCGACGCCACGGTTTTTTATTCTAGAGAATCGAATAATCCGTTCTAAAAATATGGCAAGTGCTACTACGGAACAAAACAAGATAGGTATAACCAGGACACCGCCTTTGGCAAGAAATTCAAACATCATTATTCTCCTTATTTTACACGATTATCCTCAATGGTATCCGGAGTTCCGTCATAATCCAGATCCTTTTTCGTTTGGATCAGCGTTTCCGATTCATCATAAACTTCCAGAAGATCAGGAATACCGTCAAAATTTGTATCTACCTCAATGGATGCAAGCGAATTATCTTTGTAATGATACCAAGTATCGATTTTACCATCCCTATTGCTGTCATGTTCCGCCTGGGTCGGTTTTTCATCAGCGTCATAATGCCAAAAGACATTCATTTTACCAGCAGAGTCTTCATCAATCTCTATCCGGGTAATTTTTCCTTCCTTGTTGCTGAATTCTTTCCTGTCGATGTTACCGTCACTTTTGTTGTCCATCTCTTTAATTTTTACGGTTGACTCCTTAACAAATTGTCGTATTTCGGGATGACTATCAAAATTATTATCCAGTTCAATAACTACGGTCCATCCGGGGCGGTTAAACCATTGTGTCATTTCGAACCGGCCATCACTATTATTGTCTTTTATGTTTTTTTCCAGTTCTCCATTGATGAAGTATCCCACAAGATCTACGTGCCCGTTTCCATCTTCATCCTTTTCCATTCTGACAGGGCCTTCATCTCCATATATCTCCCAGGTATCGTACTTTTCATCCTGGTTCGTGTCAGTCTCCGCCTTTTCTCTTTCTCCCTCATCATTATAATACACGCTTGTATCTACTACACCGTCGTTGTTTATATCCTTTGCAAGCAGGTACATTCCTGTATTCTTCCTGAAATGCCGGAATTGATCAAATCGACCTTTACCTTTATGGCTGGAATCTTCCCACGTCTCACTCAAAAAACCTTTTTCGTAATATGAAAACCTGTCCGGAATGCCATCAAGATTACTATCCGCTTTCTGAAAATATGGGTTCTCCTTTTTATAACTGGTGTAGGTGTCATATATACCGTCTTTATTTCTATCCACTTTTTGATGAACCGGATCGTTATTCATGTAAGACACTATTATTTCGTATCGTCCGTCCTGATCCTGATCGATCATTTCTTCCGAGAGCTCTCCTTTTTCATAGGTTCGATACGTTTCCATGATACCGTCTTTATCACTGTCCAGGCTCATGCTGAA
Organism: Desulfobacterales bacterium; assembly: GCA_963677545.2. Lineage (GTDB taxonomy): Bacteria > Desulfobacterota > Desulfobacteria > Desulfobacterales > JAFDDL01 > JBECKW01. The sequence continues at coordinate 6,409 of CAXXKH010000037.1, forward strand.
AGGAAGTTCATCATCATTGTACCGTGTAATGGAATCAAGAATATTGTCACCATCAGTATCAACCTTCTGCTCAACCAGCATATCGTTTTCGTAGGTTTCCCAAACGTTTGGATTACCATTGCCATCCGTATCCCGCACTGATCCGACCCGTTCACCGTCGATAAAATTTAAAACGAGATCAAATCGCCCGTCTCCATCTTTATCTGTCCTTAGCCGTAAATACCGCCCCTCATCGTCATAATCGATTACCACAAACAACTGCCCGTCACCCTTGAATTTTTCTTCACGAATAATCCGTGCATCCGCATAGTACAGCTTTGTATCTACTAAATGATCGAAATCGGTATCCAGCTCCGTCCTGACAAGCCTGCCTTCCGGTTGGAACACATACTGCTCCATTTCGGTATCCGAGTTAAAATCCGCTTCAATTACATAATCCGACCCATTCTTCCGGTGGTAAATACGGTCAATTTCTCCATCAGTCTTTGTGCTATGCAATATCGTATCTGCGCTAACATTCAATGACAGACAGATACTCATCAGACCTATGTAAATAACGCATGTAATGAATGATTTTATTGTATAAGATTGAAGTTCCATAAACTTATTACTCGTTATAAATAATAATGAAAATTCAATGGAATTTGAATAGGGTTCTTAAAAATGTAGGGGGGCGGCTTTTCAAAAGGCTCGCTATTCCTGACGGCTTTGAGTGCCTGCCGGTTATACACTTCCTGTGTTGATGGTATCAGGATTTTCAAATCCCGTATTGTTCCATCAAGATTAATCACTAATTGAACCTTTACGAATCCCCGTATTCTCATTTTACCCATAGGGAATCGATTATTTCGTTCCACTTTCCGTCGGACCTTTTCAAGATAATCTTCTATTGTTATTGCACCTTTTATTCCCCCCAATCCGATTGAGGTGAGGCCGGCACCTGAACCAATTTCTGAAAAAGTAGAGACGTCTACATCGGAGCTGATATCCACTTTATTTATTTCAGGGAGCGGTACAATACCCGCATTTGATGAATATGCGCTAACCGGCGTATCACCTTCGTTATAGAGTCGAGTGTTCTTAGGGGCCTGCGTCGGTACCATCAGGCTCGCTTGAGCTTTATCGGGTCCACCTTTGTTTTTAACAATCAGTGGGGGACGTAACCTTTTCCGGCTTTCTGAATCATCTCCTTTCCTGACAGTCAAGTCGATATAATGCAATACCTTTGTATCGAGCAAACCGTTCATATGGAGATATATCGGAACATGGATAAGCAACGAAACAAATATCAGCCAACGCAGCAGTTTAGACGTTTTTTTTTGAGAGATAGTTGAAGACACCCCGTCTCCCATCCTTTGATTGAAGCCTGAAAAGGACTGGCTATCCATGCTGCTGCTCCTGGGTCGGACCAAGCTATCATAATGATATACTATCAAATTTAGTTCCACAGATACCGGTTTTGTGTGCTTAGGGCTATATTTTTATGCCCCAAATTGCCCCTGTAAGGAGTTTCTTTTTCTCGTAGCTCAAAAGTATCCCCCCTCTCTCTTACCTTTCGCCCTATACCATCAGCACCAAGTAACTCTTTTGTTCTATTTACAAAGGACTCACTTCCGACTGCAATGCTTTCCGTCCACTTCCGGTCACGATGATGCCCAACCTTTTTTAGTGCTTCTTCAATCCATCCTCGATAGGATACGACAAACTCATCCATCTCTCCGAAACCAAAAGCCTCCTTCAATCCATTGTAATCAATTAGTGCATATCTTTCTTTTGGTTTTTGAATTTCATGATATCCACAAAATGGCCAGTCAGAAGGATGTGCTACAACTCCTGCACGTACCATGTTAAGATCAATATAGACGGAACATTGAGCCAGATGTTCATTAGTTTCAACTGCTGTTGCGTGATACCGGTCTTCCCAATAGGCACCCTTCCGTTTTTTCCTCTGGTTGAACTCTTGTCCGGTTCGTCCCGCTATCAATTGAATCGATTTGGGAATAACATCCCTATCTCCATTATCCCTAACGAATAAGGATAGATCGTGAGAGCGGAGCGATCCACGATCTTATCCTGGGTTGGACAAGCCCGTCGGGATTTGAGTAGTGACCTTTATATAAGAAAATATCTTTTTTGACGGGAGGCAGGTGTACCCCCAACATGGGGGAGAGAATTTCTAAGGGCGAGCAGGATCATTAAGCCTTCAGAGAGGCTTTGCGCAGGCCTTTTATGTCATGGCGTTTTTCAGTTCCTCCTGTGCTTATATTTACAGCGAGCCATTGCCGTTTGGTATGCTACCCTGGCGATCGTATCTTCGAACTGACACCCAGTATTCGCATGGGCGCCTGACATGCCGGGCACTTAAAGACCGGCCGGGGACGTGCATCTCGGGCTTGAATCATAACATGCAAAACCAATTGAACGAGTTTCAGTAGCTTTTTGGCATTACCGTGGAGAAAACCATAGTCCCTGACCCGACGAAACCCTTTTGGCAAAACATGCTGCAAAACGAGCCAAAGGAAGTCTTCTCCTTTGGCAGTTCGGTAACGGGTTTTACCGGTACGGCTTTCGGTGTATTTAAATGTGATGTCACCGTTTTGGTTCGAGACGATATTTCTTTCACTGATGACGCCTCGGTATAGGTACCGCGATAAATATTTCAGAGCGGGCAGCCCTTTTCCGATGTGAGTACAGTGGGCAACCCACTTTTGAGGCACCGAATCGGGCAAAGAAAGGCCTGCTTGGGTTAACATCTCCAGGAAACGGGCACGAAACACTCTGGCCAGAGCGAACTCGTTGAAGAGATACTTGCTTTTTTTCTTCTTCCATTGTTTCCTGGTCTTGTTTACACCGCCGCCCGGCACCACGACATGAACATGCGGGTGATAATCCAGGCGACGGGTATGAGTATGCAGGACTGCGGTCATGCCGATGCTTGCGCCAAGATTTTTGGGATTAAGCCCAAAGTCCTTCAGCGTGCCGGAAGCACACGCAAAAAGGGAGTTGTAAACGAGGGTTTGGTGATCCCATGCCAGGAGCCTTAGCTCGTAGGGGAGTGTAAAGGTTGCCATGAAGTACTCAACCGGCAACAACTTGGTTTGCTGTCGGTCCAGCCAGAGTGAAGTTTCATGGTTCTGGCATTGCGGGCAGCTTCGATGTCCACAGGAACAAGGCCGCAGTGCGGCAAGACCGCAGTCCTTGCATTGTAATAGTAATTGTTCGGCCTCCTGTGTTCGACATCTGCGGATTGCATTGATTGCGCGGAAATGCCCCGGTAGAAGCCGGGGACCGTATTTCGCGATAAAGGCATCGTGGTATTCATCGATTATAGAGGCAAGCTGCATGATTATTTCCTCCTTAAATCGACGTGGAGTGTATCGATCAATTCGTTAATGACTTTAGCGGCATTCTGTTTGACGGTATCAGTCAGTTGAGTGTAGCGAGCGGTGGTTTCGGGACTGCTGTGGCCGAGGATTGACTGGATATAACGGAGGTCTAAGCCTTTTTCCAACAGATGAGTTGCAAATGAGTGCCTCAGGGAGTGAATAGAGACTTTTTTTTTATGCCACACTCGTCAACCACGGCTTTCATTGCGGCTTGAGTACCGCCGCGATCCATATGGGTGGTGGCCTTTTGGATGCGCTCGGGCGAACCCACGGCATTGGGGAATAACCAACAACGGTTGCGATGTTTCCACCATAAGGCGCGTAGTGCCTCACAGGTCAGATCCGGCAATGGGACGAAACGATCTTTGTGTCCCTTGCCACGCCGGATATGAACCTGTTTACGCTGAGCGTCGATATCGCCTACTTGCAAGGAGAGGGCTTCCGCCAGGCGTAAGCCCATGGAATAGGTTGTCAGCAGAAATACCCGGTATCGCAGGTTGCGTGTCGCGCCGATCAATTTTTCAACTTCGGCAACGGTGAGGATATCCGGCAATGAGCGCACTTTTGGGGCCTTGACGATATTAAGCCACTGCCAATCTTTTTTGAGGACATGTTTCCAGAAAAACTGCAACCCGACACGATCAATCTTGACGGTACTCCAGGAGTGGGATTTCACCAAATCGGAAAAATATTGTTCTCGTTGTTCCAAGGACAATTTGTCCGGACAACAATCAAAATGTTCACTGATCCGGCGGACGGCGCGCGAATAAGCCTCAATTGTCTTTTGACTTTTGCCCTGGAGTTTGAGAGAACGTAAATGTCGTTGATAAAGCTTGTCAAATCGGTTCTGTTCAGATTTTTTCATGGTATACCTCCTTTTGATTTATGACGCCCGGGATTGGGCAATCCAGAGAGGTATACACTGTTATGAGATTTTTTTCCGCCGCGTAGCGGCTTCGTCCAACAATGTTTTTGGCCCCGAAAAACTCAAAATAGCCCTGTTTTCAAGTGTTATTTTAAACCTATTGTACATTTTACTAATTAGTTGACGTGGCCTCATTTTCTCATTTTATTATTTTATTTATTGCTGCCAATTGCCTTTTTGAAAAGACTTCTTCATATGGGATTTTACAGCGATCACACACATCACGAATCATAGATGTGATCATCCACTTGTCAAAAGGCACATTTTGCCATCGCTCGGCAGCGTCCTTCAATCTTCGTGTTATGTCCTCCTTTCCAGCACCAGAAAACTCATAGGCTCCCTTAGTCTCAAATATCGCCCACAGAACTCGCCACACAGATTCGACTCGTAGTCTCTTGTCATTGATGTAAGTGATCAATTGTTCCATATATCGGGGATCGCGTCTTTCATGCAGTATGGTAGCTGCAGCGAAGATAGACGCGCTGTCTCCTTTTTTGAACAATTCATTCAGAATACCTAGGTCTGTGAAGGTGGGGGCAACATTCTTTATCGGTCTTGCCAACCTCGTTCGGACCTTGTTATCGTTCATTTTTCCGTTTTCAAATGCTTCTGTTATTTTATCAACCGCAGAGTTCACATCAATCCGGAGTTTCTCATTGAGTTCACTGTCGAGTGAGACGCGATGTGCGGTTAAAAAAACTTTGCTACTCACCTCCTGAAAAAGCCTGGGAGCTTCAATCCTTTGATCTATGTCTCGACTCAAATTGAATTCCAGCGTCTTCTGCCCACACCAATCGATGAAATCTGCCGTCGATAGAAGACCATCACCATCCATATCAGCCTCCGTGAATTGTTTTCCAAGAGCTTGAACTAAACGATATGTCAGGTAGCCAGATTGAAACTCCGGCAATTCTCTTGTGGTTGCAAAGCTTCCACAGGCCGCTAAAATCGCGCTCGAACTCTCCTGTGAGGCTTCATAAAGTGGTTCGTGGATTTGAATTTCATGTCCTTTATTGTGAAACATAGATTGCGTAACAGCGCCGCTATGACAGCAATCAAGGATCATGATTTTAACCTTGGCCATTGAGTTTGCGAATATCGATTTGATCAGGGAAATGGGAATGGATGTCGATATCAAGCGTGATAGATCACTTTTATTGCAGAGCAAATACAACGCGCCACGATGCAACCTCCCATGTCCGGAAAAATAAAATAAAAGCGAATCATTTACCTTGCATTGGCTCGCAATTTCCTCGAAATTCGCGATTAGCTCATCGGGTCTTATGGTATCCGAAAAATCACTCACCTTGTAATCGGACGGCTTTTGCGAGAGAACCTCTGATATAAATTTTACATCGTTTTTTACGAAGGTCAGCGGCTTTATTTTGTCGAGGGTTGGTCCCTGCTGCCCGACAATCATAGCATACCTTTTCATTCGCACATTATCTCCTTTCTATAGAATAGCTACTTTCTATAGTTCCGTCGGGATGCACGACCTCTTTCTCAGTGATTTTCTCATGGGGCAATAGACGTTTGATGAATTCCTTTGCGATTGGTACTATCAAGGGTGCAAGCGCCGCTGTCGCGGTGATGACTTCGACCACATTCCTCTCACCCTCTGCCTTCTTCGGATGTTCCCTATACTGAATTGAAAGCTCCGGTTGTTTTTTCAACAGCTCTTGAAAAAAGTCAATGTCATTTGCATGTAATTCCGTCTGGATTTCATCTGAAAACGTAAAGATGATTTTTATGTTATCTCTCATTTTGGCAACTCCTTATAAAATTCGCGATTCCGTGTCGCAAGCAAGAATTCTTGCATAATCATGAAAATCACTAAAATTGAATTATTCTGCAGTATCTATATATTTTAAAAATTGGAGCTGATATTTCATTGAGTAAATAGTTATCAAATGATTTATAGGCGAATTGGCGATGCAGATAGCAAGCTGCTATCAAGATCATTTAGGACACGGTTTTCTCAATTGTTTAAATACCCCTATCACCTCCTCGGATGAAATCCACACAAACAACACCGCCAAGATATAAGTCAATCGGTATATTCTTCTAACGAATCATACTCACAAACAACATTCTCAATATTATAATTTGTATCTAACCCTACAACGCAACATATTGCTCTTTGACAAGCTCGCGCAATCGCTTTTTCCTATGGGATAGATAGGCACGATGGTTCCTGGCCTGTATCCAGGCGATCTGTTCAAGCAAACTTTCAAAATCATGCCGCTTCAGCGGGAGAACGACCTTGAGAAGAACCCTAAGCTGCGACAGCGTAATAGATGGTGCTTTTTTTTCCCAACCTGATTTTAAGGTGCCAAAGGAAAAAATGCGCCAGCATGCACGTTAGTATATGGTGGTGCCATCCCGTGAATTTACGCACTTCGTAATGGTCCATTCCCAGTTCAGTTTTTGTCTCCTCGAAACACTGCTCAATGGCCCAGCGCATACCACTAAGCCATACGAGTGTTTTTAGCCTTACACTCGAGGAGGCGTTGCTGATAAAAAAACTGTATTGCGTATCATCCCCTAAGGTCCGGCGGATCAGAAGCCAAACGGTTTTTCGCGGAAGACCGGCGGCGGACAGGATGATTCGGCGACGTGTGAACTCGTAGACGATTGGCCCCTTGGTCCCTTCCGATTGATAGCCCCTGGGGATGCCCCTGGGGTCGCACCAAGCTAAGATTTAGATATTGCAGCATTATAATCCCAGGAATATGAGTTTTCAGGGTCCATATCGACTTTTTGAGCCCCTAAAAATGCATTATACGCGCTTACTTCCTCTCGTAACTCCCAACCATCTTTAGTTGGTGAGATTCGCCGTCCAATCGCCAGTGCTTTTAGCTGTTTTTTGATTTTCTCAACAAAGGTATCAGTACCGACAGCTACAGCTTGTGTCCACGTGGATTCTCTTTGTGATATTTCCTCACCAACCGCTGTTTCCACCCACTTCCGGTGGGCTTCCTGAAAACTTTCGAAATCATCAAACCCACAGAGTTTTTTCAATTGGTCGTAATCTATGAGGATACACTTTCGACGAGGCGCTTGAATCTCTCTATAGCCACCATGAACCCACTGGCTCGGATGTTCAACAGCTCTTGGGATAGCCCCTGGGGTCGCACCAAGCTAAGATTTAGATATTGCAGCATTATAATCCCAGGAATATGAGTTTTCAGGGTCCATATCGACTTTTTGAGCCCCTAAAAATGCATTATACGCGCTTACTTCCTCTCGTAACTCCCAACCATCTTTAGTTGGTGAGATTCGCCGTCCAATCGCCAGTGCTTTTAGCTGTTTTTTGATTTTCTCAACAAAGGTATCAGTACCGACAGCTACAGCTTGTGTCCATGTGGATTCTCTTTGTGATATTTCCTCACCAACCGCTGTTTCCACCCACTTCCGGTGGGCTTCCTGAAAACTTTCGAAATCATCAAACCCACAGAGTTTTTTCAATTGGTCGTAATCTATGAGGATACACTTTCGACGAGGCGCTTGAATCTCTCTATAGCCACCATGAACCCACTGGTTCGGATGTTCAACAGCTCTTGCGCGAACCATATTCAAATCGATGTATACAATACAACGCAACAAGTGCTCCCCGTCTTCAATAATCGTTGCATGATATCGATCTTCCCAAAAACTTCCTTTCCGCTTTTTTCGAATATTGTATTCTTGCCCTGTCCTGCCGGCTACAAGTTGCATTGAACGCGGGATAACATCCAGCCCGGAAGAATCATAGGCCAGCAAGTGAATATGATTTGAGGTAACGGTGTAATTCAGGATGACAAGCCCGTATCGTTTCTTCGCCTCGAAGAGCCATTGCAGCCATCGATGCCGATCCTTGGCATACTTCAGCAAAAATTCCCTTTTATGGCAACGATGGGTAATGTGATAAATTTGACCTGGAACAAAATGTCTGTGTGCTCTGGCCACTTTAATTTCCTATATTGCTCTTTTCATGCTCAAAAAATGCCGTATTGCCCTCTATGCGCGTGTATTTTTACAATATTTACTATCTTTACAGTTACTTGACTTGGTGCGACCCCTGGAACGCCCCGAAAAGGCCATGAACGCGGCAGTTGGTTCATCTATACGATTCTGGCAATCTTGGTGCCGTTTACTTCCTCGAAAACGTCCAATATACTTCGATGCCTTAATACGCTTTTCACAAACACCAATATCGGCAAAAAGCGCTTTTACACATTCATGGCCTCACCCAAGATTCCCTGGGAGCAGTTGTGGCAAAGGCTTTGGCAGATGATTGATAATCCCTTGACTGATGGCCGCCTGCTTGTGGCCCTTGATGACTATATCAACCCCAAAACCGGTAAGAAGATTTTTGGCTGTGCCAACGTCTTTGATCATGCCGCCAAACAGAATCAGTCCAAATACCCCTGGGCACAAAATATCGTAGCTGTGGGTCTACTGAAAATCGTCAAGGGACGTTGGGCCTGTCTGCCGCTCAGCTACCGGTTCTATCATCTAAAAAAAAGCGTCGAACGCATCAATCGCGATAATAACGGGCCGAAGCTGACTTTTGAGAGTAAGCTCAAGCAGGCTGCGGCAATGATCACCTCGATGGCGGACGTGTTTGCGTTAGCCCGCATCCTCGTGGTCACCGATTCATGGTTCGGCAACAACGGTCTATTCAAACCGTTGCGAAACCAACTGGGCCGACGCGTGGATCTGCTCTCCCGGCTGCGGTCCAACAACAACGTCTTCGAACTGCCCGGACCTCAAGGTAAGCGCCGGGCGGGACGACCTCGCAAATACGGCGCGAAGCTGGGCACGGCAGCGTCACTGGCCGCTGAATTCAAGTCGCTTGCCAGCGAATATACCGTCAACCTGTATGGCCGCGAGCGAACCGTGGTGGCCTACGAGCGTGTGGTCATGCTTAAAACGATCCGCTGTGCGGTCAAGGTGGTTTGGGTCTATCGCCAAAGTCAATGGATCGCGCTATATTCAACCGACCTGACCCTTGCAGCACAGCAAATAATCGCCTACTATGGTGCTCGATGGAAGATCGAAGCCTTATTCAAAGAACTTAAACGCGATATCGGTAGCGCCGAAACGCAAACCCGACATCCGCAGGCGGTCAGCAATCATCTGAACTTTTGCATGATGGCGACTTGCGTGGCATGGATTTATGCCGACCGGATCGCGAAGACCCCAAAACGACGGCATGCCGTCGAGGGCCGTCGCCATTTTGCCTTTTCGGACGTCAGAAGATCGATTACCAGATCGACACTGGAAGATAATTTTAGTAGACTTTTCCCGGTACCGCGCAAATCCGTAGTAAATTCGATCGTGGCTGTAATGCTGCGCATGGCAGCGTAACTTTTTTAGGAAACTTCAGCTCTGGATAAATAGTGCGACAACTTGATAATTGATGTTTGCTTGGCCTTGATCACGTAGTCAGATAAACATAAATTTCCCCAAAAATCAAATAGATTCAAGGCCTGCCATAAAATCCATTCTTATTTTCCATGTCAGAATACTATTTTTTTAATCCACAATTTGTTTAAATATTAAATGTTATGTGGAATCCACCTAATAATGCTTATTTATTATTTTTCGGACTTCAAATAGGCTCCATTCTTTATTTTTTTGAAACATCTTCGATCAAGATACCATGCAATTTTCTGTAATATCGATGTGCCTTGGTTCTGGGTGCTATAGTGAGATAATCGCGATTATGGAGTATCCGTCCAATCGCTTAATAGCGGATTAATCCTTGTGTTGCCTTCGGGCGGTTTTAAGCTACCTCAGCAGCGATCACCTCGCATTCTAAGAGATTGCCCTGACATTCAACCCTTCCTGGTGAAGCTACATGAGCGCACCAATCCACTTTTGTTTTGTGGATTTCCCCGGTTTCCCCGGGGTCGCACCAAGCTAAGGTGTAGATATTGCAGCATTATAATCCCAGGAATATGAGTTTTCAGGGTCCATATCGACTTTTTGAGCCCCTAAAAATGCATTATACGCGCTTACTTCCTCTCGTAACTCCCAACCATCTTTAGTTGGTGAGATTCGCCGTCCAATCGCCAGTGCTTTTAGCTGTTTTTTAATTTTCTCAACAAAATTATCGGAACCGACAGCTACAGCTTGTGTCCATGTGGATTCTCTTTGTGATATTTCCTCACCAACCGCTGTTTCCACCCACTTCCGGTGGGCTTCCTGAAAACTTTCGAAATCATCAAACCCACAGAGTTTTTTCAATTGGTCGTAATCTATGAGGATACACTTTCGACGAGGCGCTTGAATCTCTCTATAGCCACCATGAACCCACTGGTTCGGCTGTTCAACAGCTCTTGCGCGAACCATATTCAAATCGATGTATACAATACAACGCAACAAGTGCTCCCCGTCTTCAATAATCGTTGCATGATATCGATCTTCCCAAAAACTTCCTTTCCGCTTTTTTCGAATATTGTATTCTTGCCCTGTCCTGCCGGCTACAAGTTGCATTGAACGCGGGATAACATCCAGCCCGGAAGAATCATAGGCCAGCAAGTGAATATGATTTGAGGTAACGGTGTAATTCAGGATGACAAGCCCGTATCGTTTCTTCGCCTCAAAAAGCCATTGCAGCCATCGATGCCGATCCTTGGCATACTTCAGCAAAAATTCCCTTTTATGGCAACGATGGGTAATGTGATAAATTTGACCTGGAACAAAATGTCTGTGTGCTCTGGCCACTTTAATTTCCTATATTGCTCTTTTCATGCTCAAAAAATGCCGTATTGCCCTCTATACGCGTGTATTATTACAATATTTACTATCTTTACAGTTACTTGACTTGGTGCGACCCCTGGAACCCCTGATCTTATAACGCTCAATTCCCCTTACAATGATATGATGAAGTTCACCAAGGGCATCTATCCGAGATTTTCGTGGCATGTTCCTCTTGCTATCGGATCTATTTTATTCCGCAAACTGTAGATGTGTGGGGCGTCCCCAAATAACCCATGAGGTGAATAGCTGGGCCATGAGTTTACCAGGATACGTTGAAATTAATGCCTTCCTCTTTTTCAAGTTTCTTCACAGCAGCCTGAAAGAGAAGGGCACGTTGCCTGTTAGTTCCACCTGGAATAGTGCAGGCATGTTCCATCTGAGTGGTGTATCCACATTCTGTAAGGTTTTTCCCTCTCAAGTCAACGTTGCAATCGGAATGATTATGAAGCCTCTCTAGGAAAGCGACATAAGAGGTGTAGAGTTGATGATTACCTGCTTCGCTATTAAAAACGTTTAAGATATCCCTGCCGTTAAATGTTTTATTACGGCAACGTATGGTGGCCATATTTTCGATGATTGTTTCCCTATCCTTGAACCTTTTATCAACTATTTCATAGGCATAAAATTGCCATGAGGGTAGTCCGGCCGGGCCGGTATTGCCGGGCATGTGTGGTGCATTAATGAAGTCCGTCAGGCTCTTACAGGCATTGGCCGTATTACCTATCCCATATCGACTTACCTTATACAAGGCGGGCGTATTGCGTTTATGGAGAGTTCGTTTAATCTCCAGGAGGATCTTTTCCAATGTTTTGCTCGAAGACTGCTCTGTACCCGCAAATAATCGGCCATATTCCTGAAGTGAAATAGCCCCGTTCAAGAGGCGGTCTTTATGTTGCTGCCAGCTCTCCTCGTTTTCGACGTTTTGGGCCTCGAAAATTACCGACTCGGCCATCTCATTTATCGTGGGCAATGCACAGCTCACTTGAATGACTCCATTTTTTACGTTAGCCCCAGTGGGTGTCTTTTCTGGCGCTACTATATTCACTGCCTTAAAATCCAACAAAGATTCTGCAGATTGACTGAAATCGCAAATGTCACCAAGTTTTCGTTTCAGTTCGGCCGCCTTGGGGCCTTTTACAATAATGTGCATGGTTCCATTTCCTCCTGACATAGGTCTGGCGATTAATAATATGTTTTAATCTGGAAGAGAATGAGTTGTTGGGTGGACATTAATTAGTTTCCTAATCAATTCTTCTTTACATTAATTTACCTTAGGGTCAATATTTAGTTGGATTTCTACCACTGTGTTTTTGTTCTAGTGACCTAATTTGCATGATGTTGCGTTTTTAGTCATGCGGAAAAAGTCAAATACCGCTCTGATGTTGCGATTGAGCTGCTGCATTTTCTGAGAGGCACTGCGCACCCCTTTAGATTTGATGATCCCTAAAGCAAAACGGCGTAAGCGGGTTACGTTTTCTGGGCCATAGTCGGTACGAATACGGCTTCGGTCTTCATCAAAATTCCAATCGCGGTTTCAATCCGAGGTAATGGTGCGGATGAGATTGCGATTTAAAAAAACGCCTTTATTGATGGCTCCCTTGGTTCGCAAAATACTATGCCGATAGAAACTTGCTTTTTAGGTGGAATACACATACCAATTTTCAATTTTAACCCGGGGTCGCACCAAGCTAAGGCACAGATATTTCAAGACTATCATCCCAGGAATATGTGTTTTCAGGGTCCATATCGACTTTTTGAGCCCCTAAAAATGCATTATACGCGTCTACTTCCTCTCGTAATTCCCAACCATTTTTAGTTGGCAAAATTCGACGTCCAATCGCCAGTGCTTTTAGCTGTTTTTTAATTTTCTCAACAAAGGTATCTGTACCGACAGCTACAGCTTGCGTCCATGTAGATTCTCTTTGGAAAGTCACAAGACCTCCGGCAAAGCCGGAGGCTTGAAAATGTGAACCGCTCAAAGCGGTTGTAAAAAGGGCCACCTCAAAGGTGGCGGGTTATCTACTTAAACAAGTTGAGTTGATCTAACCGGCGGTCTTCGGCCTCTTGAGTTCTTATGTATTCCCTAACCGTGGCTTCGTCTCTACCCACTGTGGAAACATGATAGCCTCTGGCCCAAAAATGCTCACCGGTAAAATTTCTTCGATGCCCCAGAAAATTGCGCGCTATATGTATCGCGCTTTTCCCTTTGATGTATCTAACAACCTGGGCGACAGAGTATTTTGGAGGTATTGATATCAGCATGTGTACATGGTCCGGCATCATATGCCCTTCCAGAACTTCGCACTCTCTGTTCCTTGCCAGGTTCCTGAACACCTCTCCGAGGTGTTTTCGTAACTGGTCATACAGGGTTTTCCTCCGGTATTTTGGAATCCATACAACATGGTATTTGCATTCCCATCTGCTGTGTTTTAAACTTGAAACGTCGTTCATGAAAGCCTCTCCTTTGTGAATTTTGAGCGGTTCACGCTGGAGGGGCTTTCATTTGTTCCCGTAAATGTCAAACTCTGGTGAGTCCCCCGGCATAGCCGGGGGTTTACCTAAATGAAATTACCTCACCCACCAATGTTTCCACCCATTTCCGATGAGCTGCCTGAAAACTTTCGAAATCATCAAAACCACAGAGTCTTTTTAATAAATCGTAATCTATAGCCACTTTGTTTTCCTATATTGCTCTTTTCAGGCTCAAAAAATGCCGTATTGCCCTCTATACACGCGCTTTTTTAAAATATTTAATATTTTTACAAAAACTTATCTTGGTGCGACCCCGGAAGAGGCACCGTCCTAAAAACAAAACAGTACCAGAGAGGAATACGTATTTCTGATAAGCAGATGCAAAATATCAACATCAAGTTCTACACACAACGGCCTGAATGGAATTACTCCATCAGTCCATTAGAAATGTGATTTTATTTTTTCGTGGGCACTTAAGTATGTCTCATCTCAGCATCTCCGGTCTGTTAAAGTCAATAATCCGAATTACAAATCATAAAAGGCCCTTGTGTCAAACCTACACATTTTACATGGAATCTTTTTTGTCATATGTGTAGGTTTGACCCCGATGTTGTTCCGATGTTGTTATGGCAGGGTTAGCCAATTTATCTATGTGCCATTGATAATTTCAAAAATAAAAACAAACATAAGCAACGACATCCCAGCAACCAATAGCAGCGTGGCTATCCCCTGAAGTGCCATGCCTGTACGATGTTCTGGCACCGAAGCTCCGGCCCTATATCGTTTTTGCCATTTTTTAGAAAAATCGAACCCTGTATCACCGAACTTTTCCCATTCATAGAGAAGCCGGCGATCTCTATCGAAGGATACTTGGAGGTAGTAGGATGAAACTAATTTTATGAGCCCAGATAACATGATAATGCCTCCGGCGATACCAAGCCCTTTCGATGTGAAAACCCATCCAGACCGTTGTATTAACATTGCCATAATAAAAACGGCTAGTCCTGCGCATGAATTAAATATCGCAGTTTTGGCCATTGTTCTAACTTCGCGGAACCCGTGAAAATCATCTCCTCGATCATGGATTACCTTACCAATATCAATACTACCAACTTTTGTCCCACCACTTATAGGTAGTTCAAGCCTTTTTTGTACCGAATGAACCAGTAAATCAATATTGTTTTCGAACTTATCGATATCCCGAAAGTCAGCATATAGTTTGTCTCGTAAGTAGTATGGAATAAGTTCGGTGCAGGAATCAATTATAATAGGCAGAACTCGGATTTTTTGGCCTGATATTTCTCTAGTCATTGCAAGTTGGAGCTCCTTCTGGACCCAGGCAGATCTAACAGAATTTTTTGATATAACTGCTGCAATTAAGTCTGATTCATAAATCCCTTGACCTATCCGATCAATGATTGAATCCCCAAAATCAAGTTCGGCCTCATCAACCCAACAGGATAGGTCGGCTTTCTCAAGGTATACAGCAAGCTGTCGAACGAAGTGCTTGTCCTTGTGGCTATGACTTAGAAAAATATTTCTTTTTTGACTCATAATCGATAGTGGCTAACGAAAAATTCACTTGCCGGGAACTATATGCAGACTTGCTATTGAAAAGCGTTGAACACAATAAGCCTTATGGCAATGCCGTTTCCTTAACAGGTTGTCTTATATTCAAGGTAAAATCTTTGCTGTTTTACCCTGTGTCGCCGTGGATATTTTCTGTCAGGCCTAACGGCTTCAGTCGTTTGAATAAATAGTAACCGTATTTTTTCGATATATGTCGCAATCCGCTTCTGTTTGCGATGGAAAAGAAGAACTATTGTGTTTTTCATCCCCGCAAGTGCCTGGGTGAAATTGATCTGATGCAGAAATTTTAACCCCTCTGATTTTTTTATGATCTGCTTTTTCGTTGTGGTTGCAATTGTGGCAACGAAGTTCTTTGAAAATAGTTTGGCGTGAAAATCCTGATAGACGGAATGCACTGTTTTACCGGAAAAATTCTCAACTTGGAGCCGATATTTCAAGGTCTTGTAATCCTCTTCAACCGGCCATCGGAGATGGTATAAGTCCGAAAAAAGGTCATACGAATATTTCCTTTTATCCGTTAAAGATGTGACAAGGATTTCTGTTTCGCCGGAATCGAGCTCGACGCGAATCAAGCGTACTTTTATCGGTTTTTTGTCCAGTCCCATTTCAAAACATTTTCGAATAGACTGCGGACTGGGTTCAATTTTAACAATCGCTTCTCTTTTTCCGGATCGATAAAATTTTTTGACGACGTTCCAGCGTTCATATGTAATCCTGGCGCAAAAATTTACGCCTAATGAAAGTGCCAAATTAAAGAGCCAATATGCAGGATAACCACGATCTAAAAGAATCAAGTCTTGAGGTTGAAGCTTGAGAAAATGAAATGCTGCAAGCTCTCTTTCTCCATCGCTTTTAGGACTGATGATGCCATCGACGGTAATTTTATTAAGAACGTCAAACATCTGTGAAACACGTGCTTTGGGGCAAATCTTCTTTTTACCTTTGGTGGTGGCCCAACCTCCAAAGTGTTCCATTATTTCAGCTTCGTCCGGGACACGGAGGGTTGATCCATCAATAGCAAGCAAGTTGAAGCCGAACCATGTTTCCGCCGGAAAACGATCATAAAAAAATTGAACCGCATGATCATTCAGCTCAATAAAAGCATCGTGTTTCAGCTTTGCTCGAGCTTTTGATAAATTTCCTTTAAAGAGAACCCGTTCGGGAATTTCCGAATGGTTAATGGCTTGAAAATAACGATCCAGCTCATTCTGGTATGATTTATTGTTCATGTTCAATAGAAAAAATATCAACTCCTGAAATGGAAGCAGTCGTTTTCTTGAAAAGTCGCTCGGATTTCGTTTGTGTCGGGAACAGAAGTCTTTTGATTCAATTAAATTCTTTATGGATTCGACAAGTTGCTGGACATGGAAAGATGCAGTTGTACTGCACCATGTGTTTCTACATTCAGCATTTTTTTCTCCTATGAGGGTGGTTTATACTTTTTCATTTCGGAACCACCTATAACACAACAGACCGATTTTTTATAGCTTTACTCAACAAAAAGGATTAAGGAAACGGCATTGAGCCTTATGGAAAAATGCCGCCCCGGGTTCCCGGTCAATGTGTAATGCTAGGTTCTGTTTTGTTTTTATTCATAACCGCCTTTACCTCTTCCGGTATGTCAAAAATACCTTCAGGCATTTCAATATTCAGCACGATTTTTTCATATGTTATTTCTTCAAACTTTTGCCCATTCGAAAAATGCACTTCTTTATAAGGAAAGAGAATACCGTTTATTTTTTGATATTCCTCATAGCCTGTTTCACCCTTGATATAGTCTATGGTCTTAACTTTCAAGAAACTTTTATTATCATAGTATTCTATAGTGTCGGGACCTTTCTCCGGAGTTTTTACGACTTTATAGCAGTCCTTTCCATTAACCTGTTCTATACCTTCTGTCTTCATCGATTTGTAGGGCACATCAGGTTGGTCAAATTTTGTTGCTGACAAAAACATTGATGCTTGAACTCCCTCAAAGAGGTGTGCTTCGTTATCGGTATTTTGCCATGCAATCTTGCCGTTAGATCCTATCCTTATAATTCCTTCAGGAGTCTCGTGTAAAATACAATACTTATCAGGGCGTTCCTTATATTCAGTAGCTTTATATTCCTGGTTTAATTGAACCAATTTTCTGATTGTAACAGTTTTTATGTTTTTAATTTTTTTTCGGGCTTCCTTTCCTCCCATGGCCTCGATATTTTTTGCAATAATTTCTTCAGGTCCTGGCAGTGTGTTTTCTGCTGCATAAAGCCAATGACACACTATAAAGGTGATTAATATCGTGATTATGAATACTCTTTCTGCTGCTCTTAATTGTTTTTTCATTTTAGCTCTCCACATTTTGTATATACATCTGCGTGTGGATTTCTATCTTGGAAAACAGAACGTTGCCTTCACCAGTTCACCTGGTGAAAGGCATGGTTTGAAATTCTGCGGACTAACATCGAACACCTTTCTGTCAAGAATGAAGGTCTGACCCCGCTACGTTTTCATTTTTCCCCCTATCTTCTAAGCTATCCTGAACTAAACTCGGTGTATAAAGCCTTCTTGGGGTTTGATCAAAAAAACGTAGATGATGTGCAGATGCTTTTTTTGGCCTAATGCTAACCCATTTGTCCTTCAATTCGTTTTCATCAAAATTAGCTGGAAAATTAGGATTTAGCTCTGTCGTATCTATGTAAATGTCATCCACACCAATTTCTTGAAGTTTGTACCCATTAGAGTATATATGGATGGCTTTAATTTTTTCTGCGAGGGATTTATTCGAAAAAGGAAGAAACATTGCATCATCTAAATCCCGCAAGCTAATAACTGGGGATAAGCGTATGAAACTGCCTTTGTTATAATTTACAGTGAGGAATTCAATTTCATCCCGCCCTATAGATGATCCAGACCCAACTATAGACCATTTTTCATCTTCTTCGTCTTCTGGCTCATCTTGTTTCTTTTCGATATCTATATGATGTTCCCACTGTCCTGTGCCTATTCCGTATTTTATGCCAGCCTTTTGCTCTGTAAAGTCTGCCGCCTTATCTTCGCTCATGCGATTTGGCTTGTCTGTAGAACCAAATAGCAGGGAGAGAATATTATGCTTTGGTTCCTTTAGTGTAAGGTAACAGAATAATCTAAAATGCCCGATTTCTTCTGCTGTGTATTTTTTATCCAGTTCAATAGAAACTGTAAGGTGTGAAACCGGATTATTGGCTTCCTGCAAAAATAAGACCCTATTTAAAGTTCCTTCTATTTTTTGGAATCCTGATGAAATAACTGATTGAATATCATCACCCCAGCGAGCAAAAAAGCTTGCTTGCTCTTCTTCCGAAAGAGAAATATTCAAATATTGAAATCTGATAGATAGTCCATCAGAACTATCAAGGCTAATCCTGATTCTTTCCCTATCTAATATGTCACAATATGGAATTCCTGCTTTTTTGGCCTTATTAATCAACGCTTCTTTTTCTCCAATTGTAAAATTAATATTGGTAAAAAACACGAAGGCTTGCAGTTTGTTGTCTGCATTAATAGCATTTTCAAGGTCGTCAGAAAACTTTTTCCTTATAGACCTTTTTTGCTCTTCAGAGTCATTAGCTTGATTGACAAATCCAACCGCTCCAAAAGCTGTTTGGTCTTCTCTGTATATGGCCTGTAAATCCCTACCTCCATCTGGACCTCCGCGAGGATGTCTGGGTCGCACATCTGAAAACCTCCTATCTATTGCAAGAACACCTCTACACATTTGTTCTCTGTGAAGCTGATTTGTATCCAGATAGCTTTTCAGTCTTTCATCGGTTTGATATGGCAACTGTTTCTCTCCCATTCCTTTGCATAACGCTGTGCATCACCAGTGGCACCAATGAACTTGCCGCATCAGCGCCGCCAACGTTCCCGCAATCTGGTGCATGCAATTGTTAAACGATTTGCGATTAATAATTGTAGTTGCCGGAATAAGGATTAATCACACCTGCAACACCTTTATCAGTAACCCCTTTCTTGAGGGCTTTGTATATAGTAAAGAAACTTGGAATCTGGAACAGCTTTTTGCCATTTATTCTTCGCTGCTTAAATGTAATTGCGAGGTCTTTATGTGATACGTTGAATGGAAAACTATTATCTCTGTTAAATTTCCATTTCTTTAAAAGCTTTGATCTAATACGTATCGCCTTGAAAATTGCAGTTACCAACCAACCATCTAACTCCTTGAGTTGCTTTTCGTTATTTATAAGAGGATAAAAACTCATTATTCCTTTGAAAAAGATTCTATTGCTGCTCCCATTTAAATAATTAGCAACCATCTGATCAGTTAAATTACCGTAAAGGTATCTTCGTATTTCCATTATTGCACTTAACAGATGAGAGTCTTTATTATTAGCAGGTATTTTGATGGCAACAAGCTTTTTCCCACGTAATGGCTTGATAAGGTGTTTATATAGTGTATAGGTGATTTGCCGCTTGATTTTGTTTACTGAAGATTTCTTAATTGAAACATTGTCTACTGATATCGAATAACCTAGAAAATCAATTTCTTCTTTCCTTTTTGCAATCTCTGACGGCATATCTTTTCTGCAAAGCAGACTAATACCATCTGATTTTTTCGCATTTATTTCTACACCAGCATCTTTTGAAAAATTAGTTATGATATCGTAAGCAATGCTTATTTTTTGATAATCATGCGACCAAATAACAGTATCGTCAGCATAACGTGCGAATTTCAAACCTACCTCTTCAAACCCCTTATCTAATTTCCAACAAACAATATTTGCTAAAAAAAGAGAAATTGATGTCCCTTGTGGTATCCCCACGTTCATATTTTTAAGAAATGAACGAATTACAGTGTTCTCTCTGTCGCTTATAAGGAAACCATTTTCGCTGAATTGCCTAAAAAGGTATGAATGATCAATTGAGTCAAAGAATTTTGAGAAATCAAATTCAGCAACAAAAACTCTTGAGAGTTGATTTAATTCAATAGAAATATCTTGTATTGCGAAGTGTACATTTCTATCGTTCCGATAAGCGTATGAAAATGAACTAAAACGATGTTTGTTTTTTGATAGAAGTTGCTGATAAATTAATGTAGAAACGGCAGCATCGGGAATCTGTTAAATAGTCACAGTTCTTGATCCACCGGATGCTTTGGGTATCTCCATTGTTTGCGGTGGGTTTGGGACATAAGTGCCATTCTGAATCTTTTTCGCAATTGAATGAGCAATTTGTCGTCGGTTTTTATGGACATAGAAAGGATTATATTTCTTTTCCAAAGACCAGTATTCAGGGATTTTTAACTTTTTATCTCCCGGATTCGATACTCTCCTACTTTTTCTAATATGTTCCAGCTCAAGAGTGTTGTGATAGGCGTGATACCTTTGAGACAGTTTTTTCGCCTCTTCACCAAGTATTTTAATAAGATTTTTTTCCAAGCTCATAATTTCCCCCAGCAATAAAAAAGCCCAGCGCTTTGCGCTGGGCTTACACGGGTACAACCACGTAAAAGTAAGTCGCTACATTCGGCAGCAATAAGCTTTATCATCCTGCCGTCCATTTCTCCAGGTATTGCACTGGAGCATAAGGGCACCCGCCTCCCTCCTAAAGGAATAAGTCTATATAAACAATTTTTATAAGTGGAATCAACCATTTTTTTTGTTTACAACGCCGAAAATCACCAGTTTATCTGGTGAATTTTTATGGTTGGAATCTTCATCAATAATCCAATATATGTCTAAGCTTCCACCCAACAATTAATAATTAAGATGCGACCCCCTCATCTTTCACTATATACACGCATTTTTTCAATATTTAAAACTTTTACAACAGCTTATCTTGGTGCGACCCCGGAAGGATAAAAAGGCGGCTGAGTTGCTCACGGTCCCGTCCAGTGATTGGTTATGAGTCCTTTGTTAAAGCTTCAATGACTACCTTTTTAAGATAGTCCATATCTTTTGCAGAAAGTCTCCAACATAATTTTATAAATAGTACCCCAATGCCAATAAACGCAACACCGAATACTGGAAATAAAAATGCTTCAAAAGGAAGTCGATCTGTTTGATTCGAGAATGTTTCTGCGACTTGTATAATGGCTAAAGCAGTCCAAAATAATGCAAAGCTGAACCATACGGCCATAAAGATTTTTGAGAGCAGGAATGTGGTAAATTTGCCATTAAAGTATACTATCCCTTTTTCTTCTTTGAATTTTCCGACAAGTATAGGCTTGAAGCTGTTACCAAAGAATGGAATG
Source organism: Desulfobacterales bacterium (assembly GCA_963677545.2). Classification (GTDB taxonomy): domain Bacteria; phylum Desulfobacterota; class Desulfobacteria; order Desulfobacterales; family JAFDDL01; genus JBECKW01. Next base: position 27,761 of record CAXXKH010000037.1, read on the forward strand.
ACTCTTTGCAGACTTACCTTGGAGGCGCAAACTTTGCCAGCTGCTTTTTGCTTGAACAAAGAGCTAAACACAGACCGTTTCGTATTTTCTTTTAAACGGATAACAGAGTCTTCAAGTGAAAATTCACTTTCACAAGAAAAAAGTATATTTCCGAATAAGAATGTATCTAATTTTTTAATCATGACTCATAACGTCCGTCCTATCAGTTCTTTTGATTCTTATATTTGTCCATAAAATCATTTAGAAAATCGACATTAAACATCACAGCTTCGCAGGTTAATTCTTCACAAAGATGCGGTGGATTATCTTGGTGAAATCCCTCTGGACGTAGTACTTTACACAATAAGGTTCGAAATCGGTTTTCAAACTGCTTTGCGAATTCATAACATGAATCTACGATTTTATCATCAGAAATACCAATACTCCTTCCGATTATTCCTAAAAACATCAAAGTGCCTTCCACCAAACCGCATTGAGCACCATATTGTCCAGCTCCATGCATACCAAGAGCCGCATCTATTACCTGTTCTGATAGCTCAACAGAAAATATTTCTGACAAAATCTTTAAATTGGTCGTGGCACAATTGATATCATCATGCCAGTAATATTCGTTTACCTTGGTTTGAATAAAGTTTTTATTTTCCATTGTTTGACCTGTGTGTGGCTGATAACGCCGGGCATCAGCGGGCGCCCGCATTTTTGCGCTCCGCTGTATGCCCTGGTTCGGTCAAGCCGCTGTTTTTTATCTCATTTAGCTTCGTCGGGAATAAAGAACTTCTCCATTTTTTTCGCCTTCGGTCTTGATATTCAGGTGATAGCCCAAAGATGCAACTGTTTGGTTTTCGAGCGGTACAAAATCAGTTTTTGATAGTTTATAAGCTTCCCTTATAATAGATTTCGGATATCCTTTCATTTCAAGGAGCCTGATTGCATTTCGGGATTGGCAAGAACCTGGTTTGATCAGATAGTCAAAAAAGTGTTCGTTATTTTCAATCCGTTCCATGAAATGGAATATTTCAAATTTATCGCTTAAATAGTTCTGCAGTTCCAAATCGTGAGTAGTGACCATATTTATATTTTTTCCGGACAGGTACTTTAAAACTGCGGTGGCAGAAGACAACCTTTCACAGGTATTGGTCCCACGAAAAATCTCATCAATCAAGAAAATAAATTGATCCCCATTCTTCGAAATGTTTATAAAATCCAAGATGGATTCGATTTCCTTGTAATAGTAGCTTTTTTTGCCATTCAGATCGTCCTGCCTTTTTATGGATGTTTTTACTTGCACCAAGGGAATGTTTGCCGATCCTGCCATACAGATATCTAAAGTTCTCGCAAGAATTATGTTGATTCCGATAGTTTTAATAAAAGTCGTCTTTCCTGCCATGTTTGAGCCGGTGATTAGGCATGATTTGTTTTCCAATGAAAATGAATTAGTGACTGGCTCCTCAATGAGCGGGTGGAATGCATCGATCAAAACGATTGATTTTTTCTCGTTGAAAACCGGCTTGCAATATTTTGATACCGAGTTTAGATAAGATGAAATACTAATACCGGCATCAAGAGACGCGATGTTTTCATACATTTCGATCAATAATTTCTGTTTTCCCTTTATCTCATTTATACAGAAAAAAAATAAAATTAGCTCCATCAAGAAGAAATGGTTGAGGTATGCATATACGGAAACAGCCAGTTCATTAAGTATGTACTTATCCACAACCAACCATCCGAATTTTTTATTAAATTTTGACGCATACCGGCAGTGCATTTTTAAACGTTCCAGGGCTGCAAGTTGTGGAAAGCCCTCTATTTTGGACAGCCTTACCACAATCCCAAGCATATGGCTCAACACCGACAAATCAGGGATGTATCCGGAAATTTTTGGGGTATATAATGCATGGATGAGGAGGTTCGTAACCCCGAAAAACAAGACCGCTAAAATGAACACACCATTGAAAAACATTGCAATGATGGAAGACAACAGAATCAGAGAAGATAGAATAAACAGAAAATAATACCAAGGCTTTTTAGGAAGATCAGAAAAAAAAAGATCAACAAGATAGCATGCTCCGCTTCTGTTTAAACGAAGCATAGGTTTTTGTATTTTCTCTCTCAGGGGTTTGTCGCCTATGAATAACTGGTATTCGTTGTAACGCCGATCAAGCTTTTTTGGATCTGTTTCGTATTTATGAAGAAGATGATACAGATACTGACTCCCGATAGCACTTGCGCACCTATCCATCTTCCGGAAAAAAGTATCCATGTTCAAATCCGACCAAGTCCCATCATCAACAACATGGATAGCGCCTGCTTTGCATTTTTCAATATGGTACTCACGGATCAGTTTCAGATCGATCTCTTTTTCTTTTTCGCCGCGCCATAATTTATTTAAATTGTCGGTAGATCTTTTCGCCCTATAGCTTGAGAACTTATTTTTCAGGTAGATAAAAAAATGCTCGGGGTATATTCTTATCATTTTTCTCGGGTTGTTTTGAGTTTATAAAAATTATTCGAAGTTAATCGAAATATTTCGAAATCGACGGCCGACATTTCAATAAAAAATAAGTCCATTTCGTTAAAAATCAAGACACTATTCCATCGCGATATTATCTATGAATGAACATTTTATTAAAATACCGTCGCTTTTCCTGCCGAACAAGGTATTGGCTGGACGGAACCGTCCAGCCAATAACGCAAATTGTGGTGTTAACTATAAAAGCAGAAACCATGCCAAAAAGCCAGATATCGATAGCGGGAATTTATGAGACCTTATTGACTCCGTTGAGTTATTTCCTCATTTTCAGCTGCACTATTGGCAGTTTCCAAACAACCTTGAGGAATAAAACTCAGAACCATGCTTTTTTCGATATCAATTTGGAATCGTTGAGATTACACCTTTCCCCCAATTAAAATCAAGATAAAAATGTCTTTCTGTTTTGGTATGGAGTGGGTCTGTAATAGTCACTTTCAAGTAGGGTTATCACCCAATTTCCCTGGTTGGTGATACGAAACATTTCATAAAGGCCTGAGCCCCCCAGAAACCGACCAGGATACGGGCCTTTAAAAAAGAACATCCCCTTTTGATAAGTAGGGTGCTCTCACATGCCCGGTGACGGGGATACTGTTTTCCAGCTTTTCCAGCGGCCGAAAAAAACACTCCGGAAACCGGAAACGGACTCATCCGAGCCGGAAGTGTCGGATGGAATTTTTTCCGTGGACAGTTGCGGCCCGCCATGAGCATGCTCATAACGAACCGGTTCGGTCCCAACCCTGTTGCGAAATAACAAGATAACAAGTATAAAACAGGAAAAACCCATGACTGAATAACCAATTGAAAAATGAAAAAAGCATCCCGCCCATTTCAAATCTTCGCCAAGCCCGCCGGTGCGCTGTGCAACCTGAGCTGTTCCTATTGCTACTACCTGGAGAAGAAGCAGCTTTATCCGGACAATAAACCGCATCGAATGGATGAGGATTTGCTTGAGACCTATATCCGCGGGCATATCCGGGCCTTTCCGGGTTCAACCGTTCGGTTTTCATGGCATGGCGGAGAACCCACCATGCTGGGGCTGGACTATTTTCAAAGAATTATTGATATTCAGAAAAAGCATCACCTCCCCGGCAAACGCATTTTAAACGGCATACAGACCAACGGCACGCTATTAACGGAAGAGTGGTGCCGGTTTTTTGCAAAACATCGATTTTCCATCGGATTGAGTCTGGACGGACCCGAGGAATTCCATGACGCATATCGTATGAGCGGAGATGGAGGTCCTACCCACGAACGGGTGATGCGCGGGTACACCCTGTTACGGAAGCACGGATTAACTCCCGATATCCTGTGTGTGGTAAATGCCCTCAATGTACAATATCCCGGACGGGTATACCGCTTTTTCAAACAGATCGGCGCAGCGTACATCGGTTTTCTGCCGCTGGTGGAGCGGATGTCGGAAGCGGATACCGGCGTGACGCCCGATACCGTACCGGCAACGGCATTCGGTGATTTTCTGTGCACCATATTCGATGAGTGGAAAAGTGAGGATGTCGGAAAAATCAGGGCCCAGCTATTTGAAGAAACCGCCGGAACCGCGTTAAACCGGGAACACGAGCTTTGCATCTTCAGGGAAACATGCGGGGATGTCCCGGTAATAGAACACAACGGGGACTTCTTTTCATGCGATCATTTTGTTGACCCGAAACATATGCTCGGAAACATCAAGGAGTCGTCGCTTGTTGATCTCCTCGAGCATCCCGATCAAATCGCATTCGGAGAGAATAAGTATAACAAATTACCGCGCTACTGCCGCACATGCGATTTCCTGGCAATGTGCAACGGGGAATGCCCTAAAAACCGTTTTATAAAAACACCTGATAATGAAGAGGGGCTCAACTACCTTTGCGCCGGTTACAAACAGTTTTTCAGACACGCCTTACCCTTTGTTAACCACCTGGCGTCCCTCTGGAAAAATCAACACCCCGAAAAGCAGAAACCGCCCGCGGGGGCCGTAAAGGCAGGGCACGACAAACCTGGCCGCAACGATCCCTGTCCCTGCGGCAGCGGTAAAAAATATAAAAAGTGCTGTTTAGGGAGATAACTCCTTTTTGAAAAAATCGATCGTTCGCTTCCAGGCGAGCTGCGCGGCCGCCTTGTTATATCTGTCTGCGTTGGTATCGTTATTGAAGGCGTGCTGCGCGCCCTCATACATATGGATCGAGTACGCCACCCCCGCCTTTTTCAGTGCCGCTTCAAAAGCGGGTATTCCCTGGTTGATGCGCTGATCGTCACCCGCGTAATGCAGAAGCATGGCGGCCTTGATGTTGGGGACATCTTTCGGATCGGGCTGTCCGCCGTAATACGGCGCGGCGGCTTTTAGGCCGGGCCAGTTTACCGCAACCTGGTTGGTCATGCTGCCTCCCCAGCAAAAACCCACCACGCCCACGTTTCCATTGGATTCGGGGAGGCTCCGCATATATTCCGCCGCGGCAATGAAGTCTTTCACGGTTTTATCGTTATCCAGCTGCCTTATCATGGGAAATGCCTTCTGGGGATCTTCCGGCGAACCGCCAACGGGGCTGAAGGCATCCGGCGCAATCGTCATGAAACCTTCCACCGCGAAACGCCTCGCGACATCTTCGATGTGCGGATTCAGCCCCCATACTTCATGGATAACCACCACGCAGGGGGCTTTCTTGTCTCCTTTGGGAGCGGCCAGGTAAGCGCGGACTTCTCCAGACGCACCTTGATAAACCAGGTGCTTGGTGTCAATGCGCTTATCGTCCTTTGGAACAATTTCAGCCTGTGCATAATTGTTACCGAGTGAAATCATCAAAGAGTAGGCCGCCGCCGTACCGCCCGCGGCAACAGCCAGCCTTGTAATGAATTCCCTCCGCGTCAGTATTCCACCCTGATAATCATCATAAAGATCTCTTACTTTTTCTCCCATGATTTTATCCCTCCCTTTTAGACCGGATGAAACCCCAGTGCGACATTCAGGGTAAACACATTTGGTTTTTCATAAAGTTCTATAGTGGCTTTTAGAAAATGAACGTCGAACATCGAACGTCCAATTTTGAATGTGGAGTTCGCTTCGCTCCACCATTTTTGAAATAAATTAGCGTTTTTTTCATTTACGTTTGTGAAGCAGTGCCCAAAAAACGCTTAAAATCGGCAGCATACCTTATTCGACGTTCGATGTTGGAAGTTCGATGTTCGATGTTCATCTTTTGAATAATTCAATACTAAACCAAATGCGGTTACCCTGGTGCGACATTGGCGCAAAGTTGACAATTAAAAATATGGTGTATATGCAACGCCGTGTCAATATAAAACCATTCATGCCACATATTATGAGCGCACCGGTGAAAATTCACTCCGTACCAACCGCGCGGAATTCGCAACCACCAGCACCGAACTGAGGTGATGCACCAGGGCCGCGGCCCAGGGGGAAAGGAGACCAGCAGTGGCAAGCGCGATTCCCACGATGTTGAACCCCACAGCCCAGGCCACATTCTGCCGGATTACCCGGATCAGCTTTTTTCCGGTCCGCAACACGGCAAGAAGACTCCCGACATCCTCCCGGAGACTAACGATGTCGGCGGATTTTATCGCCAGCTCCGCCCGTTCCCGCCCGATGGAAACCCCCACGTCCGCCGTCGCCATGGCCACGGCATCATTGACCCCGTCCCCCACCATCAGGGTGGGGCCTTTCGACCGAAGCATTTTGACCATGGCCGTTTTCTCCGCCGGGGCCAGGTTGCAATGCCAGTCATCGGCGCCGATTCGGTCCGCCACCCGCTTCACTTCGGCGCTTTCATTGTCGCCGGAAGCCAATTCCACCCGGCTGACCCCCAGGGCATGAAGAGCGCTTCCCAGGTTTTCCGCTCCTGCCCGTAACTCATCCCGAATAACGATCACACCGGAAACAGCGCCGTTGACGGCAATCCAAACGGGCCGTCCCTCGATCTTCATGTCCGGAACGATGCGGATGTTCAGGGATGCCATCGTTTCGGAGGCGCCCATAATCACATCACGCCCCTCTACCCGTGCCTTGACACCGAGACCCGGGAGGTATTCCGCATTTTCGATCGCAATTGGGCGCACCCCCTTTTCGGCCGCGTGGGACACCACGGCTTCCGCAATGGGGTGGCTGAAGTGGGACTCCACCGATGCGGCAATTCGGAGCAGATCCGTCCGGGGCAGGCCGAAAGAGTCGACAGCCGCCACCATGGGCCTGCCCGATGTGACCGTGCCGGTTTTATCCAGCACCACATTGACGATACGTCCCGCCGCCTCCAGCACCTCGCCGCCCCTGACCAGAATACCGTGACGGCTCAGCCCGCCGATAGCCGCGGCAAAAGCCGTTGGCACGGACAGTGCCCAGGCACAGGGGCAGGCCACGGCAGCCACGGCGGCCATGCGGGAGAGCCCCGCCGATGTATCCCCCGAAAGAAACCAGGTGGCAACGAATACCCCGACAGCATACAGCACCACGCCGGAGATAAAAAACTGGGCCGTCCGCTCTGCTGCCCGGTGCATCCTCGGTTTCGATCCCACGGCCTTCCGCATCTCCTCTGACAGAAGATACAGGAATCCCTTGTCGCCGGCTTTTTCGGCCCGGACCCTGATGGGAGCGGTAAGACAGACACTGCCCGAAAGAACGTCGTCGCCGAGCTTTCGGAACCGGGGAAAGGGTTCGCCGGTGAGGGCGGACTCGTCCACCGACGCGCCGCCCTCCACGATAACACCATCCACCGGTATCATTTCACCCTGGGGAACAATGGCGATATCTCCGGGAAGTATTTTTTCCACCGGCAGGATTTGCAGTTCATCGTCACGAATGACCCGGACACTGCGTGCCGTTTCCCGGGCCAGGGCTTCGATCCGGCGACGCGTTTTTTCGATAATGGCAAGGGATACGGCAAGTCCCAGGCTGATAAACCAGGCCACCAGGGCGCCGCCAAGGGGCTTTCCCGCCAGAAAAGTCGCAATCATCACCGTTACCACCAGAAGATCCGCCGTCACCCGTTTCATCCGCGCCACGGCCAGAATCATGGCCCACGCGTACATGGCAAAACAGACGATGTAGAACCCCAGGCCGGCCCACAGAAGCGGTTTAAAATGTGAGAAGAAGTGAAGTGATAAAGCGAGCACCGCCCCCGCGGCAATGATCATGCGGATAAGAAACCTTTTCGAGGTCATAGCTGTTTATTTCCGAAATGCCTGCCGGCGGGCAATAGCGTTCAGATAATCGTCGGATTCCAAGATTAAATCCCGTTCCCGGCATAATCCGGGGTAGACATTGTCCCAATTATCCCGATTCTTTTCCCCGAAGCGCACCATAGGATACCAGAGGATGCCCAACAGGCCGAAATGGGGCCGGCTCCATTCAACGAGGATAAATGTTCCGCCGGGCTTCAGCACTCGAGCGACTTCTGAAAGAGCGCTGCGCCGGACTTCGGGCGGGGTTTCATGAATGGACATGGAGGCGGTGACCACGTCGAAATGGGCATCCGGAAATTCCAGCCAATCCATGGACATGTTCCGAAATTCCGGCTTACACGCGTATGCATCCGCCCTGCTCATGGCGTAGGCAAGCTGATCCTCGGAGATGTCTATGCCGATAATCCGAGCGCCAGGATGGGCTGTTTCCGCCAGGGCGAAGCTCATGGCCCCGGGCCCGCATCCCAGGTCCAGGGCCCGCATGCCCTTTTGAAGCGTTACGGCCCCGACACTTTTCCTGTAAAACGTTTCTCCCATGCCGAAAAGCGCCGCCCATCGTTTATAGTGTTTCCCGCCCGCAAGCCCTTTGAATTCTCGTCCTTTGTTGTTCATACGGTGTCTCTCCCTGCTCACAGCCCGGTTTTCCGGTGGTTCGGCCGGGCGACATCATATAATTTTTACGGTTTTTTCGTTCCCGCTGCTTTAAAACCGAAAGCTGCAAGACAATTGATAGTGTAATCTATTAAAGTTTGATATTACTAACTTAATATCCCATCCATTGTCAACAATTATTTCAGCCAATTTCAAAACGTCCCGGGGGGGGCGATCTTCTTTGGACTTGATTCCGCTTGTGCCGGAAAAACGTTTTGAAAATGGCTCATTTGTATCTTTTTTGTACCATTTGTCCGCTACGGATATTTTAATTCGATGTCATAAAGCTCCGGCCTTTCGTCTCCACACGCACACATCGATTGGACAGGGTTGTATTGCAGCGTCGCCGAAAGATACTATATAGTCCCGCTCCGACAAGAATGGTTGAAACACCGAACAGAACCGTCAGCGGTCGGCTGATAACGGTGTAAATAATAATCCACAGGTTACCTGCAATGAAAAAAAGAGGAACCAGGGGATAACCGGGACACCGAAAGGTATCGGGGGAATCATATCGGCGGCGAAGCCGGAACAACCCGGCCACGGTCAGGGTAGCGGAAAGAGACAGTGTAAAACCGATATAGATCAATAGCTGGTCAAAGGCCGACACCATAATCATTACAAGAGCCATGGCCCCCTGAAAAAGAATTGCCCGGGATGGCGTCTTGCGATTAACGTGAATCCTGGCCAGGCCGGGAAAAAACAGTCCATCCCGGGCCATGGCGAAATAGACGCGGGGCCCGGCCATTATCATGGCGCTCATAACCGACAACAGCCCGATTGCAACGGCAACGCCAAACAGTGTCCCGGCGCTTTGGCCGAAAAGAACGGTAGCCGCCAATTCGCCCACCTCCAGGATGCCCTGCATTCGTTCCGGCGGAACCGCATATAGGAAAGCCATGTTCAGTAAAAGGTAGAGCGCGATAACAATCATCGTTCCGAGAGTCAGGGCCAGGGGCAGGTTTCGGCCCGGATTCCGGATTTCGCTGCCCAGGTATGCGGCTGCATTCCAGCCGCTGTAGGCGAAAGAAACGAAAACCAGTGCCACGGCAAAACCGCCGACACCCGGGAGGGCGTCCGGAATCGTTTGGGTGATATGCGCCATGTCTCCCTGCCCGAGCCAGAAGCCCAATAGAATGAATCCAATGATCAACAACAGTTTAAAAAGGGTTAGAATGTTCTGGACCCGTTTTCCAAACCCCAGACTGTGGCAATGAACCAGGGAGAGTAGCACCACGGCGGCGCAAGCCGGAAGAGAGGCGGGCGAAATTCGAAAAATCTGCAATCCTCCCAGTTCAAAAGCAAACCAGGGCGTGGAATCGCTCCCCACAAGGTATGCGGAAAAAGCGATGGCTGCCGCCGCGATGGGGGCCGAAAATCCGACTATCAGTGAAATCCATCCGGAGAGAAAGGCAGGCAAGGGACCGAAGGCCCGATGGAGATAGATATACTCTCCACCGGCCCTGGGCAGCCTGGCGCCCAGCTCTCCGTAACACAGGGCGCCGGCCAGGGCGAACAGCCCTCCGACCAACCAACATGCCAGCAGCGAAAGTCCCCCGCCAAGTTCTCCAATGATGAAGCCCGTTGTCGTGAAGACGCCGGTGCCTACCATGTTGGCGATCACCAGCACCAGGGCTGAAGAGAGACCGATATCCCGCGAAAGACCGTTTTCCGTTGGTTTTTGGTTCATTTCAGAAAATCGCCCACGTAGACCAGATGCTCAAAAGGAGGATTTTCGCTGTCCAGCCGTTCCAGAATCGTATCCAGGGTTGCCATGACGATTGTCTCCGTGTCGGCATAACCGGCATGGGAGACGATAGCGATAGGCGTGTCGCCGGTATAGCTGGTTTTCAGTTTCTGAATCGCTTCGGGAAGATTGTTCCGCATCATGAAAAACACCATGGTGGACCGGCTTTCCGACAGTTTTTCCAGGGTGTCGGCGCCTTTGTATCCCTCCCGCGTGCCCATTCCCGCGGTGAGAATGACGGAGTGGCTTTTACTACCGCTTGTAATACTTCGCCCCAGGGCGGCACTGGCGGCGTTGAAGCTCGAGATGCCGGGAATCATTTGCGGATCCAGGTCCTTGAACTCTTTCATGAAACCCGTATGAGGACAGAAGATAGTGGGATCTCCGGAGCAGAGAACCGCCACTGTCTTTCCTTTGGTCACGGCCCCGCGGATGACGTTTCGCGCCTGTTTCTCCATTGCGCTCAGTTCTTTCTCCGAACCACGGCGCATACCGGTGGTGAAAAGACCGTGTCCGGCTTTGTAGACGGGTTTGTCGCCGATCAACTCCTTGTAGGTCTCCTTCGCCCTTTCCGGACTCATGGTAAAATAGACGTCCGCCTCGGTCAGAATACGATGGGCCCGGAGGGTCATGTTATCGAGGTCCCCGATGCCGGTACTCACCAGATAGAGATGACCGCTTTGGGATGTCTTGACCGCGGGTCGACGGGTTTCGGTTGCATGTGCGAATATTGCTGCACCAAGAATTACAAACAGAAAAAACAGGGCGCGAACAATCGGTTTTTTTCCAAAAATACGTTCTTTCATTGATGGCTCCTTTTAATTTATTGAATAACGTCCCCGAACGGATGGTTACCCCGCCGGCAACAATCTGTTTTGCTCTAAAACCGGTAGGTCACGCCGAGACGAATATCCCGGCCCGGTTCCGGCACGGCAGTGTCATCGTCTCCGGAAGATGTCTGCTCGCTGTAACCGTGGTCGAACAGATTCCCGACCGCCAGGGTAATGTTCAAATCGGGCAGAAAACCGGGCTGCCACTGGCCCTGGATATTGTGGAGTACGTACCCCTCCCTGTCCATGTCCAGGTCGTCTTCTTTCAGATCTCCCGTGTAATTCAGGGTGTATCCGAAATTCAGATTGCTCCGAATTTGCCAGAAACTGCTCCAGACCAGGCGATCCCCCGTGGACGCCCCTTTCCGCCGGCTCATTCGGATGGCATTGCCGTCCTTGTCCGTGGTCTCCGCCCGGGTAAAGGAAACGCTGGTTTTGAAGCCGCCGAAACGCCAACCGGCCCGCACTTCGAATCCTTCGGACGTTACCGGATCATCATTATAAAATCCGGTAACGGGCTGGCCCCGCATACCGCCGATTTGGGCGATCAGATTTTCGATGTCGGTTTTAAAGTATGTGACTTCGGCGTTGAATTGATCTCCGTCGGCTATCAGGCTTTCGTGGTTGTAACGAAGCCCCCCCTCATACTGCTCCGATGTCTCCGGTTGAAAGGGCTTTCCGAAGCTCTCTTTTCCTTCCTGCTGGTTCAACGTCGCATCACTGGTAGTGTTCGAAAGCCACTGGATCGGTATAATGCCGGTACTTCGGGTAGCCTCCCCGTAGGCCGCGAAAAGGGTCCAGTGCTTTGCTACTTCCAGGTCAACACCGGCGTTTGGCGACATTTCACTCCCTGTTATGTTCAGTGGACCGAATACGGTGTCAAAATCATCGTAGCGAATGCCGAAGGAGAACAGTATCGGTCCGATATTCATGCGATCCTGAAGATAGATGCCCAGAGTGGTTGCTTCCACATTTGTATCATCCTCTATCCCATTGTTTTCTTTCTGAATGCCGTCCTGGGAGTAGTAATCAACACCGGCCGTTACTTTACTCCTGGTCGGACCGACACTGAAAGTCGCCAGGTTTCGAAAACCGCCGCCGATCCCTTCGCTGATGGTTTCAAATCCGCGATCCAGGGAGGACTCGTTATAAAAAAAGTTGAATTTCGAGTTGATCAGTTCGGTTTTATCCGACCGGTAACGATGATCCAGGGCATAGGTGATCCGTTCGCTGACCTGGTAGGAGAGATTGCGAGTTCCGTCGTTATAGGCATGATCCCCGGCATACAATCCGCTGTTGTTGTACTGGTCCACACTCACGCGCAGGCTGTGCCCAGAGATATCCAACAGGCTGAATTTGAAAAAGAGGCTCTTGTCCTCCCCCCCGGAGCCTTTTACGGAACCGCCGTCTCCGCTATCGTAATCACCGAAATCGACCCGGCTGCCGTGTGCCAGGAAACCCAGCTTCCCGCCGGCGGACTGAAGATAGGCGCTGAGACCTTTCGTGACACCTTCATCGACGGTTGCATAACCGGCCCGCAGGGCGGCCCCCATGATCTTGTCCGCAACAAGCAGATCCTGGGCATCCGCGGTTTCGAAGCGAATGCTTCCCGCAAGCGCACCGGCGCCCTGGTCGGCCCCGGGTCCGGTCTGCACTTCGACCTTCTTCAGGAGGTCCGGATTGAGCCCCCCGATATTGCCCCGGTGTTGAAACAGGTTCATTCCCTGGACGGCGCCGTCCACGGAGACGTTGAGGTTGGTCGCCTCAATACCGCGGACATAGATGCGCTGGGCGGCCCGCGTCCCCCCGCCGATCACCACGGACGGCTCTTCCCGAAAAATATCCGCCAGCTCCGATGCGTTGTTCCTGTGAATCTGATCCACGGACAGTTCCTTTATACCCGTCGCCATGTTTTCGCTGACCAGAAGGGATGGAAGCTGAACGGTATCGGGCGCATCGTCGGCCGGGTCCGTCGTTGTCCCGGTTTTCCCGGCCGGTTCCGGCATCGACGGGGGAATTTCACGTCTCAGCAGCCAGCCGCCGGGATGTTTTTCCGCGACGATGCCGGTGCCCTCAAGAATGGTTTCAAGACCCGCGTCAACAGTAAAATCACCCGTCAGTCCGTTGCTCTCGGCGCCGTCCACCAGTGCGGCGTCGTATGAAAGGTTAATGCCGGAACTACGGGCAAACTGTTCCACGGCCCTTCCCAGGGGACCGGGAGCAATAACATATGACAGGACGCCGCCTGTTTCGGCCATCTCCTGGGCGAAAAGGCTCACCGGCATGTTCATCAGCACCGCCAGCACCAGGATGACAACGCAAAACCTTGAAAAACGATACTGTTCCGGGCGACGGTGTTTTGCCAAATGACGAAAAACGCAAAAAAACATTCTTTCCCTCCTTCCGGATTTTCGGTTGTTGTTCTGAAAAACAAGCCGGATGGAAACAAAAATCCCCTCATTTTTTCAAAAAAATTATTTTGCGGATTTCATAAGGCTTACATGGATACGATTATCGGGTCGGCTGTTGAGTACGATCGGAAGACTTCTGGACAGGATCGACAGGGCGCCGTCGGTATCGTCTGTATGGTATATTCCCGACACTTTCAGATCGGCTGCCCCCGGGTCCCAGACAATTTTTTCGGACCGGTACCTGGATAACTCGGACAACAGGTCGGACAGAGGCAGGTTCCTGGCCACAATGACGCCGTCTATCCAGTCGATCGCCGTCAAAGCGGAATCGGAAAGCCGCCGCCCGCCCCGGGCATCGAGTATCCAGGTTTCTCCGGCTTCGGCCACGGTTATCGTCCCCGACGTTCCCAGGCGCACCCTGCCTTCCAGAACGGCGACACGGACGCCGCCGGTCATGAGCCGGACCGCGAACCGGGTGCCCAGGGCCTGAAGCGGGCCGAAGGGGGTCTCCACAACAAAAGGACGACTGGCGGCGGATTCGCTATCCGGGCCGGTGGCGATAAAGACCTCTCCCCGAAGAAGGTGAACGTTTCGCCGTCTGCGGGTGAACTCGGCGCGAACGGCGGTATCGGTGTTGAGTTCGATCACGGTGCCTTCAGAAAATCGAAGGACGTGGCGGGCTCCGGCTTCGGTGTCGGCGGCCATTGTCTCCCCCGGTTCCGGCCGCTGGTTTCGGATTCCCCAGCCGACGACAAGCAGAATAGCGCCCAGTGCCGTCCATTTCACGGCTTCTCTTCTGGAGATTCCCCGGGAACGGCGTTTTTCATCCACCCTTTCAAGGACATTTATGATCTGATGTCCGGGAAGAACATCCAGTTGCTCCTGGGAATACTTCATTTGCTGCCAGGCCTCGGCGTGACGGGGATCGGATCCAAGCCATTCTTCAAACTCCCGGTGGGTGTTCTCGTCGGGAATATTGAAACTGATTTTAACGGTCCACTCAATAGCCGCTTCAATTGCCTCATCGGGAACGGTGGATGTGTTCCGGCGTGCTTCCCGGCCGCGGTCGCTCATGGCCGTGGGTCTCCCTCGCTCCTGAATATCGCGCGGTGACAATGCCTAAGCGCACCGGCAATGTCCCGTTCCACTGTGGCCCGGGAGACACCCAGGCGCCGTGCGATATCCGGGCAGGTCATACCCTCGAGCCGGGCAGACAGAAACGCCGCGCGCATTCGGGGCTTGAGTTCCGACAAGAGCCGATCCACGGCCATAAGGGTTTCAATGATCTCAAAACGTTCTTCCGGGGAAGACTGGACCTGTCCTGGAAGCGCGGCCTGAATTTCAAACCACGCCTGCTCCACATCCCGGCGGCGCCAGTGATCGATTAAAAGCCCCCTGGCAATTCTGCCCAGGTATGCCTGGGGACGACGAACATGGATTATATCCGGCCGGCCGAGAAGACGTAGAAAAACATCCTGGGACAGATCCGCGGCGGTCTCCATACACCCCACCCTCCGGCGCAGCCAGTTATGCAGCCAGCACCGGTGGTCGATATAGAGCGTGTGAATTTTTAAACGAATCGCCTGTTCGATCGCTGGTGACATTTATTCTGTTTCTCCTTTAGGGTATTGCCAAGAGCTTGTGCGATGTTTTCCACCCGCAAGCCCTTTGAATTCCCTTCCCTTGTTTCCCATCTCCATCTCCTGGTTTTTTTATTGCCCGGAGGCCCGCATCGCCTTCCAAATGCCCCGTCCGACAGCAGCCACGATAATTACTACGATGATAAAGGCCGTAAAGATAGTGCCGGGAGAAGAGATGTTCTCGGCGGCTTCGGCGGCCTCCTCCTTCATCTCATACCCTTTGACTTCCTCCGTTCGGTCGTTTTTGCTATTCTTCACGTCCGAGCCCTCCGCGACACCGGCGGTTTTCCGGACTTTTTCTGATGCCTTGACCCAGTCCGGCATGGTTACTTCCTTTCCCGTAATCTCCTTGACCCGGTCACGGAACTTCTCCATCACGGCCGGAGAGACAAGCCCCGGCGTCGAGAGCATATCGGCGGCGAACCGGCTCAGCTCGATATTGTCACAGACGTTCGCGCTACAGACGAGCCCCTGCTCGGCCACCGATTCGATGTATTCCGCCGAAAGCTTCCGGAGCGTCTCTTCGTCGAATTCCTGGTATCCCTTCCGGTCCACCTCGAGGATCCGGGCCGTGATGGATTGAAGCGCGGTGGGACAGTTCTTCTCGAAGAATTCTTTCAGCTCCATACCGTATTTGTCGTCCACATAGACCGCCGTCGCCTGCTCCCACATCTCTTTCGTAACTTCCTTGGGGGTGGTCACCTGAAATCCCCAGAGGTTTTCCACGAATTTCGCCATTTTTTCGGCCCCTGAGTAGCCGTGCTCCTTCATACCGGTGATCCATTCGGGATTGAAGTAGCGGCCCCGCATTTCAACCCCCATAAACCTGGCGAAGTTCACCAGTTTTCCCGCCGCGGAGGGATCCCGGTTATCCGAAATGACAAGGTCCGGCTCCTCCCCGGTGAGGTTTCGTACGGCCATGGACATGCCGCCCAGGTACTGGTAGACGTCGTCGTTGTCCAATACGCCGAAGATATTGGAGGCCCGGCTGTGGATAATCACGTCGGTGCCTTTGAGGGCCTCGGTGAAGGCCTCCCGGGACTGTTTCCCCCACACGTTCCGGCCATAGGCGTAATTGAGTCGGTTAATGTAAAGATCGGTGAGTTTTTCATCGTCTTCCCAGCCGCCGCTGGCGGGTATCGCCTCCCCGAGACCGGTGCCGTAGCCCTGGTTGGGCGCGCCGAAAATGCGGTAGCGGGACATCTCTTCCGCCTCTTTTTCGGAAAATCCCTTTTCCACAAACAGGGCTCTGTTTTGAAGGGCATGGAGACGGGCGAAATTCTCGAACCGTCCCTCCTTCTCGTCGATCACCAGTTGCACCGCGTCGTCGATAAGGCCGATCTGCAGGGGAAACACGTCGCGGTAAAGACCGGAGGCGTTCACCAGAATATCGATCCGGGGACGGCCGAGTTCTTCTTCGGGGATGAGTTCAACCCCCTTAAGAATCCCCCGGCCGTCCCACACCGGCCGGGTGCCCAGAAGCGCCAGGGCCTTCGATTCCATGACGCCGTGGTGTCGGAGGGTCTCCGTAGCCCAGAGAATCAGAGCCACCTTGTCCGGATAGGCGCCGTTTTTCGAAAAGTGGCCGGCAATAAGCTCTTCCGCCATCTTCTTGCCTACCTCCCAGGCGACCTTCGTAGGCACCCTCTGGGGATCGAAACCGTAGAAGTTTTTCCCGGTGGGAAGCGCCTCCGGATCCCGGATGGGGTCATTGCCCGGACCCGGTTCGATGAATTCGCCGTTTAACGCCCGCAACGTGTTGATGATCTCGAAATCCACCCGGATGATGTTCCTGCCGTACAGACGAGCCAGTTCGGCCGCTTTTACCAGATCCGATATTACCGTTTTCGGGCTTTTTCGGTATTTTTTCGGGAATAAAAGCCGTCCCACATCCCCCGGCGAGACCTTTTCCAGAACCACCTTGCCGACGAAATCCATGCAGAGGGTTTCGATTTCGTCGAGCACATCGCAGTTGTCGGCGGCGTTCTCCTTTGCTTTGAGATAGTCCCCGCCGACGATGCGGCCGATGATCACCCCCAGGGCCGGGATCTCGCTCTCCACCCCCAGCATGGCGTTCACCGTGCTTGCCAGGGACTCGCCCGTAAGGGGATCCCCCAGAATGTGAAGCCCGTAGGGAATATTGGTATACTCCAGCTCGTGGAGATAATTGTGGAGGACTTTCTGGTATTCTTCAAAGGGCATCCCGTCGATGTTGACTCCCAGGTCCTTTTCGATGCCCAGTTCCCGGCTCGTCCGGATCACCTCCCGGCGATATCCTTCGGCCACCCGGGGAGTTACCTCTTTTGTCTCCAGATAGAGGTGAATATTGTTGTGAAGCTCGGCATACTCCTTGTAAAGGCCGCTCTGCTTCAGGGCCGGCACCATGTGACTGATAATGACGGCATTGCCCCGGCGCTTGGCCTGGGTGCCCTCTCCCACGTCGTCCATGAGGTAGGGGTAGATGTCGGGAAGATCCTGAATCAGCACATCCGGGGAGCAGGTTGCGGATAAGCCCGTCTGCTTGCCGGGGGTCCACTCCAGGGTACCGTGCTTCCCGAAGTGAATCACCGCATTCGCCCCGAATTCCCGTCGCAGCCAGAAGTAAAACGCCAGGTACTGATGGTGGGGGGGCAGAGTCATGTCGTGGTATAGCCTTGCCGATTCGTCGAGCCATCCCCGGGAAGGCTGGGGGCCGATAAAGACATTTCCGAGGGTGACGCCGGGAATGACCAGGGATTGGTTACCCGCTTCGTCCGTCCAACTCATGAGCCGGGTTTCCGCCACCGAACCCCATTTTTCGATCACCTGTTTTTGAAACGCTTCCGGAAGCTCGGCAAACCACTTTTTATATTCCGACACGGGAACCAGGGTGATCAGTTTGGAAGCGACCAGTTCCTCAAGCGCTCCCAGCGCCCATGTCCCGATGTTCCGGCCCTGCCGAAGCACCAGGTCCTGGAGGGTCTCCTTCGAGAACTTGCCGTCCGTTTCGACCCGGTAACCGGCGGCGTCCATCCCGGTTAGAAGCGCTTCCAGGCTGGCGAACACGTCCAGGTAACTGGCATAGATATTGTCCTTTCCCGGCGGGTTGTTGTAGTAAAGCACCGCCACCTTCTTCCCGGAATTTTCCATGCCTTTGAGCCGGATCCAGGACTTGACCCGGGCTGTCAGACGGGTGATGCGTTCGGGGTGGGGAATCTTTTCCGTAACCTCCACACCGGTCTTTTCGTCCGTATAGATCTTCTTTCCGCCTAGGACAATGGGCTCGATAAGCCCGCAAAGCTCCGGCATCATGATCTGGGAGGCAAGCTGGCCGGCATCGATGCCCTGGGGATTCTCCTCCCATTTTTCAAGTTCGCCGTAGAGACTGACGCCCCGGATAACCGGCACGTTCATCTCCTTGAGAAAGGCGATCGCCTTCTCCTTCGGGTGAGAAAACATCAGGGAAACCACCAGGTCCGGCCGTATGTCACTTTCTATAAAGTAGGTTTCGATAAGGCTGTCCGCCGGATAACCGATGGCGCACAGCACATTGAATCCCGCCGACTCCAGTTCCCGGATAAGGGCGGACTGAATTCGAGTGTGGCCGGTCTTGATGACATTGTAGGAAAGAATTCCCACCCAGGGACGCTCCGGATCATGGCCTGTATCGGCATACCAGGTATGGTACGCATCGAGGGATTCGATGACATTGTTGCCGGGCGCATCGGGGTGGTAAATTCCTTTCTGGGGAAAAGCCTCGGGGGGTTCCGGCGTGAGATCGGAAATGCCGAAAAACCGGTTTGCAAGATACCCCAGAAGCCGCTTGACGTTTTCCGGGCCGCTATATTCCCAGTAGGCGGAGAGATCCGGATGATCCCCCGGATCAACGTTGTAGTAGCCGTTTATCCGGAAGATGTCATACCCGCCGATGCCGATAACCCTGGCCCCCCGTTTCCGGGCCCGGGCAAGGTCCCCTTCCATATCCAGCATTACCTTGTAGCTCAGATGGTAGAGAAAAATGAGGTCCTGGTCCGGAAGCGCCGCGGCACGACCGGGATCATCCATGAGTTGCTGATCCGTAAGGACGGTGACGCGCATCCCCGAAGCGTGTTCGGGGTAGGCGGCCGAGAAAGCGGATATCCCTTCGGACATTATCTTGGTGCTACCGTCGGTAATGACAAAGGCGATACGGCGGGGCGTATCGGCGGCGACTGCCGGGCCGGATTGGGTAACGATCGCCCCTGTCAGAAACAGGACCGGTATCAGGACAAACATACGTCGTAACATCAGGGCATCTCCTCTTCTTCAGGAATATAAATCACCTTGCCGTCGTTCAGGCGATAGGCGGTGCCCAGGCGCATTCCCCGGCCCCGGGCCGTCTCCTTGGTCATTTTTTGTACTTTGATTTCCTTCCCCTTCTTGGTGATAATTTCCATCTCACCGGGCTGGTTGGGGTTTTTGATCATGGTCAGTTCATCCGCGGAAAAGAGCTCGTGCAGATGATACGCACTCACCATGGCCACCATCAGTCCCACGGCAAACACCATGGCCACGTCGAACAGGTTGGCCACGCCGCTCATGGGATCATCCAGGTGAATGGGTGAAGCGCTCCGCCGCCTTTTTCTTTTTTCTCTTCTTGGGATACTCATGGCTTCACCTTTCGGGTCGAAAGCACATCGAGCCAGGGCGGCCGGGATTCGTTTCCTTCCCGGGCATGCAGGCTCAGATGGCCGAGGATCAGATCGACAACGTATTCCATCCGGCCGAGTTCTTCGGCATGCCAGCGCTCCCGGTAAACGGAAACCACGTAGGCCAGTACGCCCACGGCCAGTCCGGCCACCGTGGTACCGAAGGCCAGAACGAGACAGCTTGCCATCCGGGTAAGATCTCCCTGGGTCAGGGACATAAGGGCCGGTCCCATGGGAATAAGGGTGCCCATGAGCCCCAACATGGGTCCGATCCGGATCATAATGCGGATCTTGTCCAGATCCTTCCGGAGGGTATTTTCCCAGGTATCAAGTAGTTTTTCAGCGCGGATATCGATATTGTCCGGACCTTTCTCGACGTGACCCACCAGGGCTTTCAGGAATCGTTTCAACCGCTGCCCGCCGGCGGGCATCCGCGCAATGAATATGGATATCCGGTCGGCGGCATTTTGAGGTGACGACGAACAGAGGTCCAGGGCCACTGACCGGGCCAGTTCCTCCTGTTCGCTATTCGGGACAGTAGAATGCTTCCGGCGAAGCAGTACTTCGGAAACGAATCCGCCTGCGGTGAAAAGCGATGCGACAATCAAAAATAGAAGTACCCCTGCCACCGGGTAGAGAAGTGCATTCATAACCAGGTATAGCGCGGATTGAAGGATATTGATAAGACTCATTTGGTTTTCCTCGTCTGTTTTCGATGCTGTAAAAAACCGAGGCCGAAGATAACGGCCACGACAATAATCAGGAGGACCGCCTCACGGGGAGAATATCCGGTGCCGGCGGAAATTCCATCCGTGGCGGCAACCACCTCCCCGGCCTTTTTGTAGAGGGTAACGACGATGGTGGCGACGATCAAATAGAGGCCTGTCAGGGCCATCGGAAATCCCGCAAGAAGCGCCATGCGGCCGAAACCGGCCTGTCTCCGTACCCCGGCGCGGGCGATCAGCCCCGTGATCAGGATAATCCCTGAAAAAAGCACGCCTATCCCCGATCCCGTCGCGATAGGATCGATGCCGGAAAGGACCGATACGATGGCACAGCCCAGGAACATGGCCACGAGGCACACTGGACAGGGGATGAGCAGCAGCATGCCGTGGGATCGGTCCGTCCGGCCCCCGGCCGCCACGGACCTCATGGCGAAGAGGCCCCAGGCCAGAAGGCCCAGGGAGAGAAAAAAATGAACCAGCACCCCCCGGACAGTGAAACGTTGAAAATAGGTAAAGTAGTCGAAAGAGGCGACGCCTGTCAGCGCCGCCCCTGCAATAAAAACGAGGACGCCGTAGCCGAGGGCCGACGCCGCAAGTCGGGTGGTGCGAAGGTTCAATGAACCTGCCGCCAGCCCGACCTTACACGCAAACATCAGAAGGGTCATGCCGACGCCCGCGGCCCAGAAGGTGGTAATCATCTCTTCCCCTAGTACTTGCAGCTGATGCCGATCATGGCCGTCAGCGGCGGGTTGTAGGTAGTGTAGTACTCCTTATATTCCTCATCGGTGAGATTGTTCACGGACCCGTATATCTCGATGCCTTTCACGAGCCGGCGGCTGACCTTCAGGTCCACCACCTGGTAGGCGCCGAGTTTCTTGGCGTCGGCATTTTCGAGATCGCCATACCGTTCCCCCACATTGGTGATAAAGATACCCATGGAAAAAAGTTCCGGATTGTCGTAAGTAAGACCGATTTTTGTCTGGTGCCGGGGCGTATAAGAGAGGTAGTTTCCTTCAATTTCCGGATCGTCTTCATACTCATCTATCTTCGACACGTTGTAAGTGTGGTTCACGAAGGCGGACCATCGGGGATTGAATTGATACCGCAGGCCGGCCTCCACCCCGTGGATCGCCACGCGGCCCAGGTTCACCGATTGGACCACCGCCATTCCCTCATCGGGAGAAAACCAATCCGGAACCTCCGACGCCGACAGAGTTTTGCTCCCCAGAAAATCCTCGAAGTTGTTCTGGTAAAAGGTCATGCTCAGGGAGAGATTCTCGTTGGGATCGATATCGAGTCCCAGGTCGTAAGACCATGTCATCTTTTCGGCCTTGAGATCCGGGTTGGCCAGGTCGAAACGGGTGGATCCATGGGGTCCGGATTTATACATATAGTAAAGGGAGGGGGCCTTGAAACCGGTGGCAAAGGACATTCTCAACTTGGCGGCGTCGGTCAGTCGGTAGACGATACCGGCCCGGGGAGATACCGCATCCTGTGAGGTCTCCGGGTAAGTAATGCTTCGCACCGTGTCGGTGGTTGAATCGTAAAAGGTCCCGGAATGATTCTCCCATTTGTCGTAGCGGATACCGGCGCTCAGGACCAACCTCTCTTCCATGAGGGAGATTTCGTCGTTTACAAACAGGGAGTAAAAATCCTGTTTTCCGCTGAAATTGCGGTCCCCCTCCGCATAGGCGTATTCGGAAGTGCACTCGGCCCATTTCAGGTCGCTTCCCAGAGAGAGGGTGTTGGCGCCAAGGGCCGCACTATACTGCAGCATCACGCCGTATTCGTCCTTCGGAATGGATGAGTTATAATAGTAGGTGTCGTGGATTTTAGAAGTACTGTTGTATTTCCTGGCGTCGGAACCGCTGTCCGAATCGTAGTAATAGGCTTTGATGTTGACATCCCCCGGCCCGGCGGGCATTCCCCAACCGATCATGTAATCGTTGTTTTCCTGCTCGCCGTCGTACTGGGTGCTGGTGGTGGTAAGAGAATCCTCTATGAGATGATCGTAATCCAACCGGAGCAACGATTTCCCGATTTTAAAATCGCCCCCTAAAGTGATGCTGGTCAGCTTGTTTTCGGGCGTTTCATAATAATCCTTCCAGGAACTGCTGTCGTAGTATTCGTAACCGCCGGTTTCCTTGTATTCGCCGGAAGCACGAAATGCAAAATTGTCGGCGCCCGCGGTGACGGAAACATTGGCGATATAGGTGTCGAGACTACCGGCCTCTACACTCAGGTTGCCGGAAAACGCTTTTTCCGGGGTTTTGGTGATGATGTTGATGACGCCGCCCATGGCACTGGACCCGTACAGGGCGGAAGAGGCGCCCCGAACAATCTCGATTCTTTCGATGTTGTCCAGAGAGATGGTGTTCCAGAGGCTCACGGTTCCGGTATAAGCCATATTGAGGGGAACGCCGTCTTTCAGCACCAGCACCCGGGAACTGTCTCCGGTACCTCGCATATAAATAGTGGTATGGCTGGTGGTATTGGCGAGCCCCTTGTTTCTCCGGACCTGAAGGCCCACCGCTTTGTCGAGTACTTCGTCCACGGTTTTCGCGGGCATTTTTTCAATCTCGTCGGCGGTGATGACCGTAACGCTCATCGGGAGTTTTTCGAGCGATATTTCAGATCGGGTCGCGGTGACCACGAGTTTTTCCATGTTTACAGACCGGATGTCGCTCTCTTCAGCATTGACGAAAGATGTCGCCGTAAATACGAAACACAATATACCGATAATGATTCCAGATAACAGTTTCATTTGGTTCCTCCAGTTTTATTATTTTGTCCATGTTATGACGGGCTCGGGACGGTTTCCCGAATATCGCGCCTTTTTTGAAAACAACAATGAACCGAGCCATTTTCAGGCTCTTCGCCGCATCATTCCGAATATTACCGCAAAAGCGAAAATACCGATGATTAGCAGCATGGAGATGACCGTGGTGATGTTTTCTTCCACAAGCTGCTTCACTTTCTCCAGGGTAATCTCCTCCTTTTCCAGTTTCATCCCCTCCTGATTTTCCTGTACATTTCCGGTTCGAACCTTTGAAATTTCTCCCTGGTATGCCGTTTTCAGTTCCTGGTCGACGCGTCCCGCGATCATCTCCCGCAGTTTGGCATTGTCGCAGACAAACCCGCTGCACCCGGCTTTATGGTCCTTCACCAGGCGGACATGAAGTTGCGCGATGGTGTCGATGGTCTCTTCGTCCGCATCCCAGTAACCTTTGCGGATGGTCTCCAGCATCACGGCGGTCATCTCCTGGAGGGCATAGGGATTTTCCTCCCTGAAGAATTTCTCCAGATCCAGTCGATATTCGTCCTTAACGTATACCTGGTAGAGCTTTTCCCATATCTCCCTGTCGATGGCCTTGGGTTTCATGACGTTCCAGCCGTATACATTCCGGAATGCTTCGGCGAACTGTTCGGCCGAAGAGGCGCCCCCCTGCTCAAGATCGGTGATGTACTTGGGATTGAAAATGGTGCTTCTCGCCTCCACGTAGATGGCCTCTTTGACATCCTGAACAGTGGGGTTCTGTTTGTTTCTCAGGTCGTTGAAATAGGCCGCCGGGTCTTCGCCGGTCACCCGGCGGACGGCGGCGTTGATGCCGCCCATGTACTCATAGATGTCGTCGACGGAAAGGGGGCCCCAGCCGTTCAGGGAGCGTGGATGGATAACGACCTCGGTGTCCTGAAGCGCCGCTTCGAACATCCCGTCCCGGTAATAAGCCCAGTTGTCCTTGGTATAGATGGCCCCCATGTTTTTCAGGTATCGATCGGAAATCTCTTCCTCGGTTTCCCATTTATCCCCGGACTCCACCAGATCGTCGATGCCCGTGCCGTAACCGCCGTCCAGCTCCCCGAAAACCCTTGCCGTCGAAAATTTCCGGGCATCCAGCGGCGAGAGTCCTTTCTCCTTCATGATCGCTTCCGCCTTTTGCGTTCCCTCCCGGACGTAATTTTGAAATTCTTCGCTCGCCCGGGCCTCGGACGCCAGCTCAACCGCCTTGTCGATCAGATAGATCCGTGACGAGGCCACGTCCCGGAAAAGACCGGAGGTCTGCACCACCACATCGATCCGGGGCCGGTTCAACTCCTCAGTGGGGATCAGACGAACGTCGGCGATAACCCCCCGGGAATCCCGGACCGGTTCGACCCCCAGGAGATAAAAAATCTCCGCCAGGGTCGTTCCCTGGTCCCTCACCAGTTCAAACGCCCACAGCGTGAACGCGATCTTTCTCGGATATTTGCCGGTCCGGCCGATCCTGGCGGCGATGAGTTTTTCGGCGAATCCTTTACCAAGGACCATGGCTTCTTCCGTGGGGGTTTTTTCCACATCGATGGCGTACAGGTTCCTTCCCGTGGGGACGGCGGCAGGCGTAAAGACGGGCTCGCCCCCCGGGGAGGGCGACACGAAACCGCCGGCAAGACCGTTCAGGATCGACCGGATCTCCGCCTCGGTGGATCCGGACACCGCTTCCATATATCCGCCAACGGACAGAAGGGTGTCCCGGTAAGTCTTGACGGCAAAAAGGCGCTCCTTCACCTTTTCCGGCAATGGTTCTTCCGAAGCGTTCCCGTTTTCTTCTCCACCGGTCTCTTCCCGCTTCGCCAGGTATTCCTTCTCTTCCCGGGAGAGAAAATCGTTCGGCGTCGCCGTGCCTTTCAAGATTTTTTCGATTATCTCCGATGCCTTGTTCCGGTATGCCGCCTCGAAATAGTGGAGATCGTCCAGTTGTTCCTGGGTCACGACGCCGTCCGCCCGGTCACGCTTCGCCATACTGAAGGCCAAAGGATCGATGGCCATCAGCCGGGCGGTCTCAAAAACATTCTCTTCCGTATAGGGGGTTCCCAGGACGTAGAGCCCCCGGGTAATCTTTTCCTGTTCCACGACATGAAGGTGGTTATGGATCTTGTCGAACATCTCCCGGGTGAGGTCTTCCGTTTCCAGATCGTCAAGTCCGATGTCCTTGTGCAGACCGATCTCAAGAACCATTTTCCGGATGGACGAAAGGTAGGTCTCTTTCAGGGCTTCGTCGCCGGCCGCCAGGTACCCGTGCATCTTGTCGTGAAGTGCGGAGAGTTCTCCGTACAACTCGGATTCCGTGTAGGGAGGCGTGATATACGAAACAAGGGTGGCGTAGCTGCGGCGTTTGGCGGCTATCCCCTCCCCGACATTGTGGACGATATAGGGATAGAGATGCGGCAGGCCCCCCACCAGGGCTTCCGGCCAGTCATACTCCGACAGGGCGACCTGCTTCCACGGGGTGAATTCGAGACTGCCGTGGGTCCCGAAATGCATGACGACGTCGCAGCCGAACCCGTGTTTCGCCCATAAATAGGAGGCCACATAGGGATACGGCGGCGCCTTCTTGGCCCCGTGAACGAGCTCGATCTCGTTTTCGCCATAGGCCGGAAGGGGCTGGGGAAGCAGAACGACATTCCCGAACCGCACCCTTCCCACCGCAAGGTAGGATTTGCCGTCTTTCCGGACGCTCATATACTCCCCCGGGGCCTCGCCGTAGAGGGTTGCCATCTCCGCGGCCATCTCGGGCGCGAGATCCTTTTTACACCACTCCCGGTAGGTTTCGACATCCACCAGTTCGGGGTTACCGTTGTCGATGAATTCCTGGATGGTTCCCTTGGCGTACACCCCCAGGACCGGCCCCTCCTTTTGAATTCGCGCCAGCAGTTCATCTTCATCCCTTGGCAACTCCCCGGTCTCGTATCCGGCCGCCTTCAGTTCCCTCAAAAGATTCAATAAGGAGGGCGCTATTTCCATTCCCGAAGCCACCATGGCGTTCAGTCCGGGCCCTTTGTAATAATAGATAGCCGCCTTCTTCTCGGCATTCGGTTTCTCCTTCAGGGCAATCCACTTTTTAGCGAGTTGCACCAGCGTCTCCACGCGGTTGGGAATCCCGTCAAAAACATAAAGCCCCTGCCTGTTTTTATACTGGGCGCCGTATACGAAGGGGGTGGTGCCGCCGTCGACTTCCGGAAGCACGACGAATGAAGAGAGCATGCCGCCCTCCATGCCGCGCTGGTCCCGGCTCCACTCTTCATAGGGATGGTAGAGCGAAACCGGACAGAGCAGGGGGATGTTTTGCTTCTGAAGCCAGGCAACGCCTTCATCCGGATCGTCGCGCACGAACCGGCCGTGGGGCATCAGGAACACCAGGGACGGTGATATCTCCTTCAAGTATTGGAGCCTTTTGCCGGAGCCCGATATGGGATAGACGTTCAGCCCCTGGCACTCCAGTTCTTCTATCAGCATATCCACATGCCGCCGGTTGGCGTTCCGCGGCCCCATGTTGGTGGTGACCAGGGCGACCTTCGGTGCATTCTCCTTGTACAGCCCCTTTTCGACGTAGTATTTCTGATATTCCGCGAATGTCTCGAAGAAGAGATCGTCGCCGAGATAAAAGAAGAGATCTCTGGGAATCACCAGCGGTTCTTTCAGCGTTCCCGAGAAAAGCGATTTCCCGTCAAGAACACACCGGGAAAACGTCAGGAGCCTGCGGATGTTCACCTTGCCGCCGTTCTCGAAATATTGTGCCACTGCATTGCGGTTCTCGTCGCTGAGATTGCTGAAATAACTCTCTTCGTTCGCATGGGCGGCCGAATGAACCTTGGCCCCTCCGTCCATCGCCTCCCGGATCCGCGCCAGCCCGTTTTCATCCAGCGGCGTTCCTTTTCCAAACACATAAATGACCGAATACCGGTTCAAGCTTTCCGAACGCTCCTCGGTCAGCCAGACACGGTCAATGTCGATGAAAAAATTATCGTCCACTGCCGCAAACGGTGCGTAGTAAAAATCGGGAAAATTGACCAGGGCGATCCGGGTCGGACCGAATGTTCCGTATAAACCGCCTCCTATCAGAAGAAGAATGAAGCATACGACGAGCCATTTCCATTTAGTCGGTGTCATGAATATTTGGTCGTTTTCCGAAGATTTATTCCGGGACATAGATGATTTCTCCATTCGATAGTTCGTAAGCGGTGCCGATTCTTCTTCCCTCTCCCTCTCCGGTGGCTTTCGATCCCTTGTAGCGTTCGATTTTTTTTCCTTTTTTGACGATGATCTCCATGTTCTCTTTCCCCGGATTCTTGACCATGGTGACATCCTCATAGGTCAGAAGCTCCGTCATTTTAAAATGCACCACCATCGCCACCATCAGGGCGACGGCAAAAACCATCGCCAGATCGAACAGGTTGGCCATGCCGGACAGGGGATCGCTATCCGCCTCTTGCCGGGATCGGAGGGAGTCGTATCGTTGTTTCATGACCGCCCCGCTTCCGTGCGGATCCACTCATGGATATATTTCAGGTTGTTCACGTCCTCGATGTACCAGCGCTGTTTGACCAGTTGCGTGACATACCCGATGGCGCCGACGAAAATTCCCACCACCGTGGTGGAAAAGGCCACCTGCATGTTGATCGCCATGGAAGCGATATCCCCGGCCGCCAGCCCCACCAGCGCCGGCCCCATGGGGATGAGGGTGCCCATGAGACCCAGCATGGGGCCGATCCGCATCAACACCTTGGGCGCTTCGAGCTCTCTTTCGCCGGCAAGTTCGAAGTCCGCCACGATTTTTTCGGCGTGCACCGGATGCCGTTCTACCGCCACCAGCATCTTCAGGTATTCCGAAAACAGCCCCTTGTTCTCCGTAATGCCGCTGAAATCCGTTTCCGGCGGGGTTGTTTCCGCCCGCAATCCGGCCAAAACCGTTTTCACCTTCTTCTTGAACTTGAGACGATTCATATACCCCCCGTAGAAACCGCCGAGCATCAGGAGAGCGGTCACCAGGGCAATCAATAGAATCACAATCACGGGAATCAATAGGGATGTGGAAATCCAGTACAGTATATTGGTTAAATAACTCATACCCTCATTATCCTTTGAAGTAACGGACGGGCATAAAAACCGGTGAAAACGATTAACAGCAGAAATCCCCAGGTCATTATCACCCGTCCGAATGCGTCGGTTCCAAATTGCGTCCCCTGTACTTTCAACCCCATCAGCAGAAGCGGCAGGGACATGGCAACAACGATTTGGAAAAACGATAAAACAATGCTGAGTTCCATACGCCATTCCCAATCGGGAAGAAGTTTTCGCAGGGAAATCCCGCACACGAAAAAAGTCCCTGCCGTCCCCAAGGAAAAAAGCAGCGCGAGTCCCCAAAACCCGTTACAATCCACAACATTGAAAAAATAGGTTTCGGCAAAGAAGATGCCGACAAGAAAAATGCCGGCCGGAAGCCTGGAAACGACCCGTGCCGCAAAAATCGTTTTTTCCCCGCAATGGGCCTTTATCCGGGCAATCGCCGATAACATCAGGATGATGGACTCGACGATCTGATAGGTACAGGCCAGGGCGAGAATATCGGGATTATTGAATAGGGAGACAAGTGTTTTGAAGTTTATCCGGATCGAAAAGGGAAACATCACAAGACCCACGACCGACAGTAACAAACAAAAGCAGACGATATGCGGGATCCTTGGAAGCAGGGATAAATTCGTCGCCAAGTGGAGACAACTCAATCCGAAAATAAAAATCAGAAATAGTATCATAATATATAAAAAGGTGTTGTAGTCCCACCTCCGGGCAACCCTGCCAAACGATTCGGGCGGCCCGGAGGCGGGTGGGGGGGAGAGTTATGCGGACTTTGCGACGGATTGGGACCATTCGCTGATCTCTTCTTCATAATCTCCGGGATCACCGTCGATTCTCAATCCTTCCGCCACTTTCGTACCGCCGAGTTCCGTCATTTTATTCTCCAGCAAATCCACCGATCCGCAGAAATGTTCGTATGAACTGTCGCCCGGAGCAAAAACGGCGAATTTCCTTCCCTCCAGATCAATGCCTTCCATCTGCCCGTAAAACTCGGCGAAAAACTCCTGAAGTTCAACTTCATCATAACCGTAGGCCGGGCACCCGAGCAGCACCAGATCATTATCTTCCGTGAGGTTTTCCACCGATGCATCGACAACATCCTTGAGCCGTGTTTCAATACCCGCCTTATCCAGGCCTTTCATAACCATTTGCGCCATATCTTCCGTGTTGCCCGTTGTCGAACCGTAGATAATCAATGCTTTCGCCATTTCTATTTCTCCTGTTGTGGTTGGTCTTTTTTCGAGATCAACACCCGGCTGCCGTCGGGCGCGATTTTGAATCCCTTTTCTCCCTTGAAGTATAGCCAGTCCCGGGGTATCTTTTTTTGGGTCATGTGGTTTTTAAACAGGGAGATACCGTCGGTGACAATTCCCCGGAGTCCCTCGGTATTGATGAAAACCCTGCCGGATCCGGCGTCATGCCTCCGGATCGCCTTGAGAAGCGCCCACGCGCACATGCCGTTGAACTCGCCGTCGAGGGCAATATGCAGATTCCCGACGCTTTGCCGGGTATTGATGCTGTATGTCCGATGAATCATGTAACCTCCTTTGCCGGGCCGTACGGTCCGTTTTTTCACGAGGGCCCGCCCTTTGGCATTTTCGAATAAAAAAGGTGCAACGGGGATGGCATAATATCCGTTGCACCTTCACTGCGTTCCGCACTCTTAGAAGCCGGAAGCCGTAAGATGAACACATCTTAAATAGTTATTCCGTATTTTGTTAGCAGTATCTAATATAACAATGGCGTTTTGTCAACAGATTTTTGATCTTTTTTTCGGCTGACTCCAATAGCGTCAACAACGATAGGCATTTCATATCAATTGAAGTGTGTAATACGGTTTTCTCTTCGGATAAACCTTCAATCCGTCCCACCACCTTAGATTAGCGCTTGACATGCTCCGCACACTTATATTAGTAAAAATGAAGTGTGCTAGATTATTCTAATTTTTGGCGCGGAAACATTGACTTCTTTGTGAAAGAGAATAGAGCCATGGAGAAGGAATCTTGAACGATCTGTATACCCGGCTGCTCAAACGCTTCCACGGCTGTCACGACCAACGTTTTTCGATTCCGGATCATTTCGGCAACGGTTATTGCCGCTCCGTTTGCCCTTGCAGGGGAATCTTGCTGTTGCTCGAGGAGTACCGGCTTAAACGGGAAATGCCGATGGAAGCCGAAGGACTGCCGCCGAGCATAGGCTTTTCCTATTGCATTTCCGGCCGGATAGAGTGGTCCGTCAACGGGGTGGAAAAACCGTTCGTTACCCGGCGGGGACAATGTGAACTGATGGCCACAAGCATCTCCAGCGTCGGCAGAACCCGCTACGATGCCGATGAACCGCTCATCATCTTGAATATCATGCTTTTCCCCGAACTGATAAAACGCTATTTCGATGTCCCGGTGAACGATCTTCTTCTTTCGGAAACACTTCACCCCATCGAAACCGACAATGGGGTCCGTTATCGGAAACGCGCCATCACGAACGTCGAGCGACAGATCGTACGCGGACTTTTTCATGCGCCGTGTGGGCGACCGGCGGAAAGGCTCCTGATGCTGAGCAAGGTCCTGGAACTCGCCGCCTTCCAGTTGGATCTGGCGGACACGCCGGTGAAAAAATCAGAATCCGTCCGGAACCCTGACGCCGACATGGCCCTG
The DNA here is from genome assembly GCA_963677545.2 of Desulfobacterales bacterium. Classification (GTDB taxonomy): domain Bacteria; phylum Desulfobacterota; class Desulfobacteria; order Desulfobacterales; family JAFDDL01; genus JBECKW01. The sequence continues at coordinate 58,700 of CAXXKH010000037.1, forward strand.
GTATCCCGGGCCCAGTCGATCCTGAAATCCAGCATACAGGCGCCCCCCTCCCTGAAGTGCCTGGCCCGGATGCTGGGAACCAACGAAACGAAGCTGAAAAAGAGCTTTACCGCCTGTTGCGACACCACGGTCTACGGTTACCTGACGGCCTGCCGGATGCAGCGGGCCTGTGAACTTCTCGGAAATGACAACCTGACACTTTCGCAGATCGGGGCAGAACTGGGATATTCGGAACGCCCCCACTTCACCCGGGCGTTCACCCGCCATTTCGGCATGCCGCCGTCGAGATACCGGTGCAGACGCTGTTACAGTAAATAGAGCTCTCGTCAGATTTCAAAGGTTGCTTAACTTAGCGGTTGTCATCATCCAACACATCACGCAATTTGGATGAAAGCCCCTGCCTCGAAAAGGGTTTTTGAATGTAATGAATTCCCTTAGCCAATACACCATGATGAGCAATCACGTTTGCTGTATAGCCGGACATAAACAGACACTTGAGGTTCGGATAAATTGGTAGCAGGCTTTTAAAAAGGTCCTGACCATTCATCTCCGGCATGACGACATCGGTTAAGAGTAGATGAATTTCTCTGTTATGCTCACGAGCTAAATTAATGGCATCCTTTGGTCTATTTGCAGTTAGTACGTTATAACCCAATCGTTTTAACATTTGTTCCGTCATTTTCAGAATAGAAGCCTCGTCCTCAACAATCAGAATGGACTCGCTTCCACGTAGAACTGCTTTTGCTCTCTCTTTAGCATGCATTTGTTCACCAGAGAACATATGACGGGACAGAAAGATTTTAAATGATGAACCGTTATCGGGCTCACTGTAAACATTGATAAAGCCATCGTTTTGTTTTACGATACCATATACTGTTGCCAAACCGAGCCCGGTGCCTTTATCTATACCCTTGGTCGTAAAAAAAGGCTCGAACAGATTATTCAGGGTTTCTTGATCCATGCCACAGCCATTGTCACTGACTGTCAGTTGGACAAATTCACCAGGGGAAAAACCCGGATGATTATCGAGATAGGTTTTATCGACCGTTATATTGCTTGTTTCGATGATTAGCTTCCCCTCTTTGGTGATTGCATCCCGGGCGTTGACGCTAAGGTTTGCCAGGATTTGATCGACCTGTGACGGGTCCATCTTTATTGGCCATAAGTTCTTGCCCGGATGCCATAATAGTTCGATATTTTCACCGATAAGGCGACGGAGCATTTTGAGAATATTTTCTATCACTTCATTAAGATCAATCACCTTTGGCGCAATGGTCTGTTTTCGGGCAAAAGCAAGAAGCTGGCGCGTAATATCGGCAGACCGCTGTGCGGCTTCTTTGATTTCTTTCAGATCCGCACAAATGGGCTGGTCAGGATCGGTATCTTCCAGAAGCATCTCTGCTCTACCCAGAATCACACTGAGCATATTGTTAAAATCGTGGGCAACTCCTCCTGCAAGACGTCCCATCGATTCCATCTTCTGAGCCTGATTCAGCTGATTCATAAGCTTCTTCTGTTCTTCTTCTGTCCGTTTACGTTCCGTGATATCCCGACCAATACCCAACACACCGACAAGATTGCCTTCAGGGTCGAACATGGGGGTTTTAATCGTATCCAACAACGCACTGTGGCCGTCGTCGGCAAAGGTGATCCACTCCTCATTGCAGGTAGGTTTTCCGGCTGCCATAGCCCTGCGGTCATTTTCCCTGAACAGGTCCGCCAACTCTCTGTCAACAAAATCGTAATCCGTTTTACCGACAATAACTTCTTCCTTTGCGCCGAAAAAACGCTCGAACGTTTCGTTGCAAGCCAAATAAACGCCGTTCTCATTTTTCAACCAGATTAGATCAGGTATTGTCTGTAACAAAGTGTGAAGACGGGCTTCGTTCTCTATTATGGATTTTTTCATCCGTTTCAGGGATGAGATATCCCGTACGATTTCGAGACATGAGTCCACTTCTCCCTGGTCATTTCGAATGGGGATAGCGGTATTTAACCAAACCCGAAGTTTACCTGTCGGCTCGCGAACAATTCGTTCGGCATCATGAGATTTTTCATCTCTGAAAGCTTCTCTGACGGGGCATCCTTTGCATAGTGTGTCACGATATTCATAGACCTCATAGCATTTCCCTGATGAACTACCGAAATGGTTTCGCATGAAATCGTTTTGGAAAAGGATATTGTAGTCACGGTCTTGAATGGTCAGGCCATATTCCAGAGACCCTAATAGGGCATCAAAAATATTTTTTTCTGAAATCGTAGGTGATTTTTTCTTTTTTCCCATCTTATCTCATTTAAAATTCCTATAGTATGCCAAGAATCCAATTACATCTTCAGTGTATCAAATCTTACCTTAAAAATGCAATATTTTACCTGTCGCAGTAAAAAACACTCTGTGCTTAACCGCCCGATATAGTTACTCAAATCAACTGCATCAGCGAAACTCCAATGCAAACAAATTTTATGGCTGGGCGTTGTAAGATTTCGGATGTGGTTACCAAATAATACTTGAGATTTTGGGACACCTGGTGAAATGTGGAGTTAGAGTATCCCATAAATGTGATAACCAGTTTTTTATAAGAGCCTCGGAAAAAATGTTTTGCCCGAAATGGCACGGGATGTGGCCTCGTATTCAAGACGCGGGAAGCAGCGCATATCGGGATATTCGCTGTTTTCCGCAACGCGGAAGACGAGGTCAGAGACAAGCCGGTTTGGATACAACATTTTTTCCGCGGCCCTGAGGCCACCCCATCATTTTCATGTTTGGTGAGAGGAAACATTTCCCACAAATAGACAAAACATCCCTGCCCGGAAAATAAACCCGATCGGGTACCCTTTTCACCCTCCGGGGTACGTGCCGCCGCCGCCAAATATGATATTTCCCTCCTAATCCGCTTTACCGAAGAAGCCCACGGCGGAGGGCGCAATGTCAATACAATGAAACATACTGAAGGAATTGTCATGAACCGGTTTGCTGGATATCTCCTGCTATTGAGCGTTTTGTTACTTGGGGCTGCAAGTGCCCTTCCGGCGGCGGCCTCGGACGAAAAGAGAGCGGCCACCGAATCCTATCAACTCGAAACCTACCGGGTGACCGCCCAGAAGACCGAGGCGGATGCCCAGAAAATCCCGGTCAGCGTCACGGTGGCGTCCGAAACGATGCTGGATGATGCCGACATCGACGACACCATTGAATTGACCCGTCTGGTTCCCAACGTCTACCTGAAAAAGTCCACATCCGAGAATGTGATCATCATGCGGGGGCTGACATCCTTCGAATCCTCCATCTACTCCCCCACCGCCGTGTATGTGGATGATCTTCTGGTGCCCCTGCACTACGGCCACCTGGTGGACCTGGTCGACATCGATCGGGCGGAAATCCTCCGGGGGCCCCAGGGCAGTCTTTACGGCGGCAACAGCCTGGCCGGCGTCATTAACATTATCACCCGCAGGCCGGACAACAAAACACGGTTGAAACTCCACGGCGATATCAGTGGTTATGCCGGCGGGGGAAACAACTCCCTAGAATACAATATTGGTCTCTCCGCCGCCGCTCCCCTCGTATCGGATCGATTGTATCTGAGCGTGGCCGGCAGTTGGACCAAAGGGGACGGATTCATGACCAACTGCTATTTCGACGACGACACGGCCGGAAGAGTCGATCGCAAAAACGCCCGTGCGGTCCTGCGCTGGACCCCCGCGCCGGCGTTCGACATTTCGTTTTCGGCCGACATCCTGGACAATGACGACCGCATCGCGGTGTATCGCTTCGACGACGGGTATTACCGCACCGCTCCCTATACGGTGGATCAGGATACCGTCGCCTTTCAGAAGGAATCGGGGCACAGCCGGAACCTGAGAGTGGCGTACACCGGGGATGGATTGAAATTCCTCTCGGTCACCGGTTTCAGGGACTATACCAATGAAAATCTCCAGGACTACGACAACACGGCGGACCCGATGAATTATTACGGGGCGCATCTCTCGGATTATGACGACCGCTTTATCAGCCAGGAATTCAGGCTCTCTTCTGCCCGCGACGGGGTTCCCTTCACCTGGCTTATGGGACTCTACGGTTTCACGGAGGAGACGGACATCAACCAGGATAACGATGTCTGGATGCAATACGCCGATACCGCCATCGACACCGAGGGGTATGCCGTGTTCGGAGAAGGGACTTACACCCTGTTCGACCGCCTGCATCTCACCGCCGGCCTGCGCTACGACGTGCGAAAAACCGAGGGCGAAAAAGTTGACTCGGGTATCGCCATCGCCGACGATATGGACAATGCCGAAGTACTGCCCAAAGTCTCCATCGGGTATGACCTGACCGACGCCGCCTACGGCTACATCACAGTCTCCAGGGGATTTCTGGCCGGGGGCTATAATTACAGCAACGCCGTCGATACGGCTTCCTTTGCTTATGATCCCGAATATACCCTGAATTACGAACTCGGATTCAAAACCGGCTGGCTGGACAACCGACTGCAGGCCAACCTGGCCCTTTTCTACATCGACATGACCGATAAACAGGCCGTCCAGATGGATTACGGCGAGGGCTATATCATCACCAAGGTGGACAATGCCGCCGAGGCCCATTCCCGGGGTGTGGAGCTGGAACTTCGGGCCAGGCCGGCCAGGGGATGGGATATCTCCGCCGGAATCGGCTACACGGACGCCGAATATGACGAGTGGATTGCCACGGAGTGGAACAGCGATTACACCGACCTGACCCGGAATGACTACTCCGGAAAAACCGTACCGAGCGTGCCGGAATACACCGGCCATCTGGGCATCCAGTACCGGTATGCCGGCGGCTTTTTCACCCGTGTCGACGTGAATGCCGTCGGTCCCCTTTACGCCGATCAGAAGAACCGCCTGAAGGAAGATGCCTACGCCCTTGTCAACCTGCAGCTCGGCTATGAAACCGAGCATTTCGACGTGGTGGTGTGGGGAAAGAACGTCTTCGATACGGAATACCACACCGTCACCTACGACTGGGACGGCTGGAAAATGGTTCAGGACGGCGATCCGGCACGCTTCGGCATCCGCGTCGTTACGAGGTTTTAAAAATGGAATGCCCGGGAACCGCGGCCGGCCCTCCAGGCCCTTCCGAAGCGCTCTTTGTGCCCGCCAGCAGCCATCTGGTAAAAAGCGGGAACGAATCGGGAATGCGCGACTGGATAGTGCTGGGGGTGCTGAACGGCCTTGTGGTGGCCATGAGCCACCTGATATTTTCCTTTTATATCTTCCTGGGCCCCCTGGCTTTTTTCATGCAGTTTTTTCACCAGAGCGCCGAAAACCTGCTCATTGCAAGCGTCTACCTACTGATGCCCATCACCGCCCCCCGCAGAATGCCCTTTACTCTGAACGGCGTCGTATGGAGCGCGATGGGCATCATGCAGGGATGGTGGTTCGTCCTGCCGGTCGCGGTGCCCGCGGGAATACTTACCGATACGCTTCTCCGCCGGTCTCGCCTGAAAAGCCGCGGGACGTCGCTGCTGATCGGTTTTACCTTTTATACCGCCATGCTCGGCATCGCCAGTTTCTGGCCCTTCATGTTCATGAAGCAAAGCGCCATGATTCGGAGAATGATCGCCATGGACCCGGGGATTGCGTCCTATATCGATACATTCACCTTTCCGTTTTTTATCGCCATTATGGCATCGGCCGCCATAACAGGCCTTTTGGGCGGCCATATGGCGTTACGGTTTATTGCACGGCATTTCGCCGGGGACGAGTTGTCGTAACATGATTAAAGCGTTTTTATACAGGCTTGACGACCGCGTAAAGGTCTGGATGACCGTAAGCGCCGGTGCAACGGCGATCTTCTGCGTCGACTGGTCGATACAAGTCCTGATTCTATCTCTCTGCCTCGGCCTGTGCCTGGCAAGCGGGGCGAAACGGTTTGCCGCCGGTTTTGTACTACTGCTCATGCTCATGGGCGTTGTGCCCCTGGCATTGCGCCTGTTTACGACGGAACCGACCCGCACGGGCACGGGTTTCTATTTACTGCTCATCAAGTTCGGCCCCATGGTTGCGATGATGGGATTTATTCAGGCAAGCCTCAACAGCAGCCGCTTTCTGCACCTTCTCGAACGGATGCGCCTCCCCTCCAGGTATGTCATCCCCCTGGGCGTATGTCTCCGTTTCATGCCTTCCGTCGCTTCGGAAATCCGCCAGGTTCGTTATGCCATGCGCATGCGCGGCATCCGCTTTTTCTCCCCCGCCGCAATAAGAGGCCCGTTCAGGATGCTCGGCTATATAATGGTGCCCATCCTCGTCAGGTCCCTTGCCATCGGAGAAGAACTGGCCCGTTCCGCAATCGCGAGGGGAATCGAATCGCCGGGGCCCAAAACCAGTATTCACGAGCTGTCGTTCCGTACCCTGGACGGCGTGGTACTGACGGCCTGGACCCTTCTCTTCGCGGCGCTTGTCATCACGGACAATCACCTCTACGCCGAGGGCATTCCCGGCCTGCGGGCACTGTTATCCGGGAGGCCCCCATGCTGAAAACGGAAGCACTCTCTTTTCAATATGCCGGCAGCGGGGAGTGGGCCATCAAGGATATCTCCCTGGAGATACAAAGGGGAGAATGCGTCGTCCTTGCCGGCCCCAGCGGGTGCGGCAAATCCACGCTGATCAAGTGTTTTAACGGCCTCATCACCCATTTCGAAAAGGGTTTGCGGGCGGGCGGGGCATGGCTGGATGGGACGGACATTGCCCGGATCTCCATGCATGACATTGCCCGGAGGACAGGCGCCGTTTTCCAGAATCCCCGGTCGCAATTTTTTACCACCCGTGTAACGGACGAGATTGCATTCGGGTGCGAGAATTTCGGCATGCCCCGTGAAGAGATAAAGCGCCGCATCGAAAAGGCCCTGACACGGTTCGAAATTACCCCCCTCAGGGACCGGAAGATATTCGATCTTTCGAACGGGGAGCAGCAAAAGGTCATACTGGCGTCGGTCTATGCCATGGGGGGCGATATCCTGATAATGGACGAACCGTCCGCTAACCTGGACGATGCCGCCGTAAAGAGGCTCGGAAACATTATCGGTTCATTCCGGAAAGAAGGGAAAACCGTCATCATAGCGGAGCACCGGTATCATTATCTGAAAGAACATGCCGACCGTGTGGTTGTTCTTGACGGGGGCCGTGTTTCGTCGGTGCAGGCCGGCGTTTGCTTCTTAAAAAATGGGGATCGTTTGCCGAACGGAAGAGAAATAACAACCAGGGAAGTAAAAAAGACCGGGGGCGGATCTCTTTCCATCAGCAATGTATCTTATCGTTATCCGAACTCCCACAAGCCGATACTCGAGAAAATAGATCTATCCCTCTCAAGCGGGGAAATCGCGGCAATCACGGGAGACAACGGCAGCGGGAAAACCACCCTCGCGATGATCGTCGCGGGGCTCATAAAAGAAAATGACGGCGACATCCTCATCAACGGATCCGCCGTAACGGCAAGGGCAAGGACCAGGCATTGCCGAATGGTGCTGCAGGAAGCGGATCATCAACTCTTTACGGAAAGCGTTTACCGCGAACTGGAAATCGGCATCGCCAACGGAAAGAATCGCACGGGTCGGATCATGCGGGTTCTTGAAAATGTCGGGCTTGCGAGCAAGCCAAACCGCGGGCCCCACTCCCTGTCGGGGGGCGAAAAACAGCGGCTGGCGGTGGCCGCGGCACTCGCAGCCGAACCGGAAATCGTGATTCTGGACGAGCCCACCAGCGGGCTTGACGCGGAAAACAGGATACGCATGGGTGCGATGCTTCGAAAGGCGTCGCTCCGGGGTGCGATCGTCATCATCATCACCCACGATCGCGAATTGATCGGGAACTGCTGTACAAAAGTACTGCGACTGGAAAAAGGAGGGATTACGAATGGGCACATTACCGGCCATGGAAATTAATTTCAGCAAACTGAATGATCTGTATTTCGGTACGATCACGAGCCGCCTTTTGATGACGGCCATAGACATGAAGCTATTCGATTATCTGGAAGAACCGGTTTCTTCCGAAAAAGTGGCGCAGGCCATCGGCAGCCATCCCCGCAATACGGCGCTGGCGCTGGATGCCCTGTGCGCGGGGGGACTGCTCGAAAAGAAAAACGGTCTATACCGGAACGGCCGACTGGCCGGCGATTTCCTGGTGTGCGGCAAGCCGGCCTATCTCGGCGAATGGCTGAAGCAGGCGGATGAAGCGACCCGGCCTTTCCTGGATAAACTGGAAGATTATATCCGCTCCGGCCCGGGGAAATCCCCTGAAGAAGAGCGCATGAACGGAGAAGCATACTGCGAACGGTACACCGCCTCCCATGCGGCCAGCAGTCTCGCGGGGATTGCCCGGCAGTTTGCGTATCACATATCGGAACTGCCGGGATTCCGGGAGTGCCGCTCCATGCTTGACCTGGGTGGCGGCCCCGGCATCAACGCCATGGCGGTGGTGGAAAAAAATCCGGACCTGAACGCCACCGTGTTCGATCGTCCGGGAATCGTGCGCATGGCGCAAAACTACATCAAGGCATACGGTTTCGAGGAGAGGGTATCGACCCTGGGGGGAGATTACTTAAACGATGCCATCGGAACCGGATATGACCTGATCATGATTACGGACTCACTCTACTACGGGGACCATGACATCGATCCACTCCTTATAAAATGTCGTGCCTCGATCCAACCCGGCGGCATGTTCGTAGGGATTCATGCGGTGCTTACCCATGAGAGAACACGCCCGGTCCATCTGGTCATGGATCTTCTGACCGAAACCATGACCGGTCAGGCCCATTTGAGGGAAAAAGGATTCCTGATGCATGCCCTGAAACGGTGCGGCTTCGAAGATGTCTCGTCGGAAATGGTGATGGTCTGCGGGATACCGATGGAGATGAATGTCGGGCGACTTTAAAAAAGGAGGAAAACCATGAAAATACTGCCGGCACAAGAAACATCATTCAAACCGCTCCATAAAATGCTCATCGGGGCGATTTCCGCCCGACTGTTGACGGGCGGTTTGAACCTGAGACTGTTCGATGCGGTGCGGGAGTGGCGAACGGCCGAACAGGCGGCCGCCGACCTTGGCGCCGACATCCGGAATACGGAATACTTCCTGGATGCCCTCACGAATATCGGTCTGCTGGAAAAGAAGGCGGGACGATACCGGAACATGCCCCTGTCCGCCCGCTATCTCGTATCCGGTTCCGATTACTATGTCGGAGATCTGTTTGCCATGATCCGGCAAATGAGCATCGATCCGCTGACGCATCTCGAAGCGCTGGTCCGCAAAGGGCCGGGGACCGGTCAGACGGCAGACGGCTCCGATTCACGGGAGAGATGCCTGAAAGGCGCCAGGGCGAGCATGCCGTGGGCGGTGGGTGAAATGGGGAGCCGGGTGGCCCGGATAGTGGAAAAACTCGAGGATTCACGAAATTCAAAAAAATGCTGGACATCGGGGGCGGTCATGGTCTCTTTTCGCTTTACATCGTCCAGGCAAGCGAGACCCTCAAATCGGTGATTTTCGACCAGGCGCCCGTCACCGAACTGGCCCTGGAGACAATCGCCTTCTATGAGCTGGACGAAAGGGTTTCGGCAATGCCGGGCGATTATCTGACGGACAACTTCGGAAGCGGGTATCACCTGGTGTTCGCGAGCGCCACCCTGAACAATGCGATGGGCAGCCTGAATACGCTGATCTCGAAAATCTACAACGCTCTTGAGCCGAACGGCTATTTCATCAGTCTTCATGACGGCATGACCCATGAAAAAACGCAGCCCGCCCTGATTCTCGAATGGCTCGGCGGGCTTCTGGAATCCGGCGAGGATTTCCGGTTCGAGCAGGGGGAGTTGGCGGATGCAATGCTTCGATGCGGATTCAGGACCGTTCGATCCCACACCATGGAGACCCCGATCGGCGCGATGGAACTGGATATCGCCCGGAAATGACAAATGAATAAAAAGCGCTGTTTAAAAACCGTTCTTCCGCCGTACGCGGGATCAGCCACACATCGGAAAGGCCTCTGGGCCGTCATGGCGCCCGTGAAGGGTCATATCGTCGCGGCAATGGGACTTTCCGTAACGGGCGCGGTGCTCTCCATCGGGGGATATGTATTATTGGCATATGTACTTTCCATATCCGCCGGTGGAAGCATCTATTTCGGCGGAATATCGTTCGGTTTCAACCCTGCTTTTTCCGCTTTGGCCATTGTGGTGGTGCTCTCTTTTTTAATTAAATACTACTCTTTTATCGTGTCCCATCTGGGCGCCTTCAAGCTTGAGGAGATATTGAGAACACGGATCACCGCCCATTTTGCAAACGTTCCCTTGGGATATATCACAGCTACGGGTACGGGCGCACTTAAAAAGGTGCTGCTGGACGATGTTAAAAATCTTCACGGCTTTGTCGCCGATAGCACGCCGCTGATCGGCAAAAGCGTTGCCGCGCCCGTTGCGTCGTTAACGGCCCTCTTTATCATCGATTGCAGACTGGCTCTGGTTGCCGTGTGTGTCTGGACGCTTGGCGCTTTTGTCATGTATTTCGTGATGAAAGACGAAGCAAAGCACAGGGAAAATTACGAGCGGAGTCAATCCGACATCAACAAAGCGGTTGTGGAGTTTGTTCAGGCCATGCCGGTCATAAGAACCTTCGATGACGGCACGACATCTTTCTCGAGATACAATACGGCGCTTGACGCATACCGGATGCACCTGAAAGCGTGGCTCGCGGCAACAAGCACGCCCGCAAGGATTTCCATGACGATTCTAAGCCCCATGCCGACACTGATTACAATCGTCGCGGCGGGTATTTTTTTTGTGTCGCGGGGCACGCTCGGGTTTGCCCCGTTGATTGCCGCGCTGCTCGTAAGCACGGGAATGGCGGACTCCTTGATGCCGATTATTTGGGCGAGCGAATTTATTAAAAAATCCCGGGCGTCCGCAATACGAATCCATGACATCATGGATGTGGCCGAACTCGAAAACGCGGTAACGGCTCAATCCCCGGAACGATTCGATGTCGTCTTCGAGAATGTCTCCTTCAGGTACAATGAAAAAGACAATTACGCCTTACGAAATGTCAGTTTCAGTGTCATGCAAAATACGACCACGGCGCTGGTGGGGGCAAGCGGCGCAGGCAAAAGTACTATTGCAAAGCTTATTCCCAGATTCTGGGATGTAACGGAAGGCAGCATAAAAATTGGCGGCATGGACATCAGACATATCGACACGACCACACTGATGGATACGGTTTCGTTCGTTTTTCAGGATACGTTTTTATTTAACGATACGCTTGGGAACAATATCAAAATCGCGGACGGCAATGCGACCGACGAGGAGATGATACGGGCGGCAAAAGCGGCGCAAATTCACGATTTTATCATGACGCTGCCGAATGGATACGAAACAGCGGCCGGAGACAGGGGCGCAAACCTGTCTGGCGGCCAGATACAAAGAATTACTATCGCAAGAGCGATTTTGAGAAATACGCCCGTTGTCGTTCTCGACGAAGCCACCGCTTTCGCGGACCCTGAGGGCGAAGAAGAGATCATCAGGGCGCTGTCGAACCTTATGGGAAACAAAACGGGCATAGTCATCGCGCATCGGTTGTCCGCAATTCGGGATACCGCGCAAATAGTGGTCTTCGATAGAGGAGAAATAAAAGAAACGGGCAGCCATGACGACCTGTCGGTAAAGCAGGGCATCTACGCGAAACTGTGGCGCCGTTACGAAAAAGCACAACGCTGGGATTTGCATCATACCGGAAATGCGAAATGAGCGATAACAAGTGTAAATCGGTATACGAAGTTTATAAATTAACCCTGGAAATTGCGGGGGAACGGGCAGGCAGTTTCAAAAAAAGCCTGTTTCATTTCTCCATCGCCTTTATTTCCCAGGGCCTTGCATTCGGTATGTTCTATCCGCTTTTAACGAGCCTGTTTGCGGATAACGTTAAAATTATGGATGTCTACACATATCTCGGATTAATGATTTTGTTCAGTATCGTTTCCATTGCGGCAAAATGGAAAGGCCACGATTTCGATTACACCGGCAATATCGCGGATATCATGCACACGTTGAGAACAAAACTCGGGATCGCTCTAAGAACAATGCCTCTGGAAAAATTATCCGCATATAAAACAGGGGAGCTTAATTCCATATTAGCCGGCAATGTCGATGAGTCCGTATTTCTCATGGGCATGGTGTCCGCCGTGATCCTGCAACTCGCGATCGTTCCCCTTACAATCGCAGCTGCTACATTTTTTGTCGACTGGAGATTGGCTCTCCTGATGCTGTTTCTTTTCCCTCTGGGAATACCTCTCTATCATTGGAAAAGAAAACTCGCCATTGACGAAAATACGGAATTTGTCCGCGCGAACGCAAATCTTGAAGCAGGATTTATAGAGTATATCCAGGGGCTGCCGGTGTTAAGGGCGGTAAATAAAACGGGTGTCAATGAGGATAAGCTCCAGGATTCGATAAAGCTTGTCAAATCGGTGCAGAAAAAAAACCTCTACAAGGCACAGGCGCCGCTGGTGACGATCGGTGTTTTGATTGAAACCGTTCTCCTGGTTACCCTGTTTATCGGCGCCCGGTTTGTGTTGAACGATACCATGGCACTGGTAACGCTTGGGGCTTGTATCGTTATCGTTGCCAGGCTGACCGAACCCTTATCGTTATTTTTCGGCGTCATACATTTCTTCGATTTAGTGGATTCTTCATTTAAAAGAATCGAATCCATATTGGAAACAAAACCGTTGGAAATTTATGAACCTGTCCGGAAACCCGACAACTTTGATATAACGTTCGAAAATGTAGAGTTTACCTACGATAAACAGGATACCAAAACGATAAATAATGTAAGCTTTTATATGCCGAACCGAACCATGACCGCTATTGTGGGACATTCGGGCTGCGGTAAAACAACCCTGACCCGGCTGATTATCAGATACGCGGATATTCAACGGGGAGATATCAGCATCGGCGGGGCGAATATCAAAAACATGAGTCCCGATGATTTAATGAAATACATATCCGTTGTATTCCAGGATGTCTACCTGTTTGACGACACCATCATGAACAATATCAAAATGGCGAACTCCGATGCAACGGATATGGAAGTGGACGCGGCCGCGAATTCGGCGTATTGCCATGAGTTCATCACGAGGCTGCCCGACGGATACCATACCAAAGCGGGCGATATTGGCGGGCGTCTGTCCGGAGGTGAGCGGCAGCGGATAAGCATCGCCAGGGCCATTTTAAAAAACGCGCCCATCGTTATTCTGGATGAACCCACCGCCGCCCTCGATACCGAGAGCGAGGTGGCGGTGCAGAAAGCTATCGACAGGCTTGTGAGGGATAAAACCGTTATCGTCATCGCCCATCGTTTGTCCACCATTGCCAGCGCGGATAACATCCTGGTGATGGACAACGGGGAAATCATCGAAAGTGGGAGACATGCCGAACTACTTGCCCGGAGAGGCCGATACTATCATATGTGGTCCGCGCAACAGAGAGTGAAGGCGTGGCGCACGGATGGAGAAAAAAAATAAAACTACTCCCCACCCGAACCGATAGTTTTCAGCCCCTTTACGATATACTGATACTGTTCGAGCCGCCAATCATCGGAAACTGGATTCTCCGGTCACGTAAGGGGACCATAATACCTAAATCCAACTATTCAGCAATGCGGGTTTACGGTCTCGCCAAGAACATCGGCCACCCATTGATTCAGGCTTTTCCCTTCCGCGGCGGCCCGGAGCGCAATGTCGGAATGCAGTTCCGGGGAAACCCGCAGGTTGAACTTTCCTGAAAACTGTTTCCCGGGAGGGACGCCGTCTTCTTCGCACATCTCAAGGAAAACCTTCAGGGACGTTTCCCCTTCCTTCCTCAATGTATCAATGTTTTTCCCGTAGAAATCGGCGCCGCCGTTCAAGCCCACAAATTCTCCCCGGAACATTTCGATTTCCGGGTCGTACTGGATCACGGCCTGATAGCCGTTGATGGTCATAACGTTCATCATGTTGTCACCCCATTGTCTTTCAGCCATTTTCGAATGCTGGCAACCGCCCCCTTATCCGTGTCGGGTGACGGATGCGGCCGATGAAAAACACGCCGTTCACCGAATAGCCGGACACCCACGCGGGAGCCTTCCCGTTCGGTGATTTCAGCCCCCAAGTTCTGTAAAGAGAGCTTCAATATCCTTCCAGCGGATACTCCCGCTGACCGGCCTTGAAAATATAAGATTCAAGGTTTTTTCCTGTTTTCGTTTCATCGTGAATAATACAGTACCATATATCGGTACTATGTCAAGAAAAAGCGCAAAGCTATTAAAAATCCCTAATTTTTATGTCCCTCTTTCCCTTAGGACAAAATAGTATGCGCCGGCCTCGTTTTAAAACTGGTCGAATTCGACCAGTTTAAGGCCGGGATTATGCAGCTTTTCCCACAACCCTAACAATTCAATCATATGAATTTGTCGACATCGAGATCAAAAGCTCGACAACGCCGTCGCCCAGAGATTTTGCAGGCCTTAAACTACTGAAAAAACATTCGGGGGGGGGGAATTTATCCGAGGCATTCTAATCTATACGGGTAGGGAGAAAATACCATTTGATGAAAATCTTCATGCAGTTCCGGTCTCAATCCTTTTCCCAATTCATTATAGCTGGTGACAGTAAATAGATATCCATCAAATTCTGGGTTCTCTTTTTTATACAGGTAGTATTGTGCTATCTATAATCACGAATTCAGATTAAAGTGGATTTTGTTGAATCACCATTTTAGTGCGTTAATCAAGGTTTGACCCCGCGCCTCGTGACCCCGCGCCTCGGTAATTGCGCCGACAAGAGATTTTGTAACGAATTTGCACTTATTTGATCAATATTCTTTTCTTTTTCTATGGGTTGTGCGATTAAGGAATCTTGTAACGCATTTTGGGATTTAGGCACTTTCCAATACCCTGGATTTTTCTTTCTCCATTCCCGTCCCACGTTCTCCGGTCCCTTGAAATAGCTATCGATGAACCGACTTTTTAAAGGAATAAAATATTTTGGTTAAGTGAAGAATACTGAAGAAAAGGGTTTAAAAAATTATGTCTGTGAAGAAAATTCAATGAAGAAGATTATTCATGTTCACGCCGGTGCCCGACAGGCATTTTTAGGACGGCCATGACACCCAACCGCCACAACAAGGTGCTTGTGAGTGGCCGAGAAAGAAGGAAATGCGGGATGTTTTGGAGATATCGTTAAAGGCGAGTTACCGCCGTGGGGAAGTGTGCTCGATATTATCTGTACCACCTGAATGCAATTAGACATCATCTATAGAATTAATCTTTTGAAATATAAGAATTAGTCCTTTCCCCATGAATTTGCCTGAGAGGGGAACGCACTGAATATTACAGACTATATCTTCTAAAGTGACGGATTCAATGTGGCTACAGCTTTGATCTGATAGTGAATCTTTAATTCTCTGTGTGACTTCTGCAGAGAAATAATCGTCGGTGAACTTTCCGATCTCAAATCTGGATACATTTTTAAACAAATCATTTAAAGCGTAGTTAGTCATGGCAATCATGCCGTCAGAACTAATGCCAAGAATCGGCATTGGGATGTCATTAAGAATAGCCCTTGAAAGCTCAAGTGCTTGGTTACGAATCAAAATCTCTTCTGTACGTTGTTTGACAAGGCTTTCTAAGTGATCGTTCAGATGCTTCAATTCAGCGTTTTGAGCCATTACCCTATTATTCAACTCGCGATTAGCACTGATCAATTCATATTGTTTAAAAGCCTGGCGAATTTCAAGGATCAGATTCTCATCATTCCAAGGTTTTAATAGAAATTTAAAAATATGCCCTTGATTGACTGCTTCTCTGATGGTATCGACATCAGTATACCCACTTAAAGTAATACGGATGATATCTGGGTGTATGTTCATTAGTTTATTAAAGAATGTCACACCGTCCATTTTGGGCATTCTCTGATCGCATATAACTACCTGTATTTCTTTTTTTGAAAGAATTTCAAATCCTTCTTCTGCGCTATCAGCAGTGTACAATGTATAGCCTTCTTTTCTTAACAGCCGTTTAAGCGCATTTAGGATACTCACTTCATCATCTACACATAATAGAGCCGGTTTGCTATCTACCATTATTATCTCCATCCATAAGAAAAAGGCAGGCACTTTGGATTTCGTTTTTAACAACTGAGATCCATTCATTTCTGTTATTGATTACCACACGCAAAGTATCCATATTTTTGGATTGAGGAAGGTCTATTGAATAATCTGTTAAATCATCAAATGTTTCACTTGCAAGCATTTTTTCAGCGCAAAACACAATGCATGCCAGAGGATAAGCATCAAAATCAAAAATGCCGTGAGAATAATTTACAGCATCACATAAAAGAGCTGGCAATCGCCATTTTCTGGCAAGATGGGCTCCGATCTCGTTATGATGGACAGGTATCACATTAAGCTCTGAATCATAGAAAGAAGAGTGTTCCATTTCAAGTTTATCTATAATCTTAATAAATTGATCAGGAAAATATTTTGCAAGAACTAACTTGCCAATATCGTGAATTAGTCCGGCAGTAAAGGCATCTTCAGGTGTTCCTAGATGTGAGGACCGTGCTAAATGTTTACTAACAACTGCACAGGAAATGGCATGTTGCCAAAACAGTTTTAAATCAACCTGTTTGTTTTGTGCCCTCTTCATGGCGTTTAAAATCGAAACTGAAACCAAGGCATTTCTGACTGTGTTAAAACCCAGAATTATCACTGCTCTGGATATTGTACTCACTTTTGTTTCCAGACCAAAAAATGAGGAGTTGACCAATCTGAGTATTTTTGATGCAATTGCCTGGTCTTTCGTAATGATATTACTGACCTGTCCAATGGTTGCACCTGGATTGTCAAGAAGTTTGTTTATCTCCAAGGCCACCTTCGGTAAAGTAGGTAGGTCACGAATAGCATCGAGTTTTTTAAAAAATGCGGTTCTTTTCACATCATCATCCTTTGCTTTGAACAAGAATAGCCTCAGAGATTATTTTCATTTGCCCGATTTTCTGAAGCGCCCTGATGGTTGATGCATCTAACACTGTTGATTGGGCTAAAAGCATTCTACCATCTTTCATGAACAAATCCTGAGGGACAATCATCCCTGGTTGAAGGTCCTCAAGTGGAACTAAACCATATATATCTTCCGGGATAGAGTGTGCAGATTTATCGATGACGGCTATTAAAGCTTCTACAACAATTGAATCATATTTTTTATGAGTTTCTTCAACTAAAATTTTTTTGGCAGCAATTTGTAGCAGCTTATCGAGGTCACCTACACCTGGCATATAAAAAATAATTCCATAATCGCGCTGCATTTTCATTTTAATTGCATCTTTATTTTTAGGCCAGTAATGCATGATCCGACAGTAATCTGAAACAGCCGCAAGGATACGGGAACCCATGTGTATTTCTTTGCCTTTAAGCCCCTCTGGGAATCCCTTTCCATCATATCGCTCGTGATGATGAAGAACAATCTCACATATATAAGCAAGTCTATCTACTGTCTCCAGGCTAATGGCTGCAAATACTGGGTGCTGACGGTATCGTCTTAAGTCATCTCCGGTTAGTTCTTTTTCTGACTTATGAAGAAAATCCTCTGGAAGACCGAACATGCCAATATCATGGAGCTGCCCAGCGATTTCCATTGCCCCTATGTCTTTATCAGGTAGTCCAATCTCAATGGCGACGCTTTTCGATAGTCTTCCAACATGACGCATGTATTGACCCATGGTGCTGTTTGTAGCTTCAACGAGTGACAGCACAAGGCGAACGGTATTTAGAAAACTCTCTTCAAGCTTGATATTGCTCTCTTTAAGCTTTTGTGTTCGTTCTTTGACCTTTTTATCAAGTGATAATCCGAGTTCATACAATTGCTTGTTCTGTCGCTTTGTTAGCTGGGTTAATCGTTTATTTTCCCTACGCAATTCTACTTCATCAATTGCTTGTCGCACATGCAGAAGCAATGCTTCGTCATTCCAAGGCTTTGTTAGGTAACGATTAATTTTACCTTTATTGACAGCATCAACCACAGCCTGCAAATCAGAATAGCCAGTCAATAGGAACCTAATTGTATCAGGGGCGATTTTACTTGCCTGCTCGAGAAATTGCGAGCCACTCATTTCCGGCATGCGTTGGTCGGAAATAATAAGAGAAAACGGCTCAGTCGCCGTTTCTAATATTTGTAATCCCTCGGCGCCGGTGTTGCACATATCAATAATATAACCTTCCTTCCTGAGTAGACGATTAAGGGACTTAGTAATTGCTGGTTCGTCATCAACAAGAAGGACGCGATGCGAAAGCAACTCTGTCATATGTTTTTCCTTTCTCGTCTTATACCAATGTTTTTTCAAATACAGATACAAATGCATTGACAATTATCGGCTCAAATGCTTTGCCTGCAAGTTGTTGCAGCTCAACAACTGCTGCTGCTTTTGGCCAGGCTTTTTTATAAGGTCTATCATTTACAAGAGCATCGTACACATCCACAACAGAGACAATACGAGCTGGCAGAGGTATCTTTTCTTCTGCAAGTCCGTCTGGATAACCACTGCCGTCCCATCGTTCATGATGGCTTCTGGCGATTTGCCTTGCAAGAGAATAAAATTTTGATTTTCCAATTATTTTTTCTCCCGCAATAGTGTGAGTTTTCATGATTTGCCACTCTTCTGAATCAAGTTTCGCCTTTTTCTGGAGGATATAATCTGGGATGTGGATTTTGCCCACATCGTGCATCATACTGAAAAAACCGATATTCTCTGCATCCTGGCTACTTAGGCCCATAGCCAGGCAGACCTGCTCAGCCATTAGTGCAATCCGCTGAACATGATCACCTGTTGCATCATCTTTTGCCTCAGCCGCGCTCGCGAGCATAATAATTCCATTTCGGACTGCCGAATGAAGGTCTCTCGTTCGCTGGTATACTTTATCCTCCAAATTTCTGTTTAAATCTTTTAGTTGCGCGTTTTGCTGTTGTGTCAGTTCTAAAAGACGTCGGTTATCAACTTTAAGAATGTAATGATCAAATGCGCGATTGATGGCAGATATTAATTCATCGTTGTTCCACGGTTTGATTAAATATAAAAAAATACCGGATTTATTAATAGCGTCTATAGCACTTGCCTTGCTGCTGTATCCAGTCAGAAGAATCCGAACTGTATCAGGTGCAATCTCCATGATTTTCTTAAGAAATATTACACCACTCATATTTGGCATTTTTTGGTCTGAAATAACGACACCGATATCATGTTTTAAAAAAATATCGAGTCCTTCTTCACCGCTGTCAGCTGTAAAACAATTAATATCGCTATTGTGTAGAAGCCGCTTAATGCTGCTGAGTACATTCGGTTCGTCATCCACAACCAGAAGATTTTTTTTAAGAGCTGATCCCATTATAGCAGTCCAAGTTTTATTAATCATTATATAATTAAATACTTATGTGTCTATCGGAGTATCGTTTAATAGCGGCAAATCAATTGTAAAAGTTGTTCCAACACCGACATCACTATCTACCTGAATGGTACCATCATGCTTAGAAATGATGTTGTAAACGAGATTCAATCCGAGGCCGGTTCCTTTCCCCACTGGTTTTGTTGTGAAAAACGGATTGAATATTTTAGACATATTCTCTGGGGAAATACCGCTTCCTGTATCTCGAATGATAATTCTGATTTTATTCTCATTTTGCTGTGTTTCAATATAAATATTACCCTGATCAGAGATGGACTGTGCGGCATTTACTAACAAATTTAAAAACACCTGATTGAGCTGACGCGGATAGCATAATAGTGGGGGGATTTCACCATAGTGTTTCTCCAAAGTTGCTTTGTACTTTATTTCATTATGTACGATGTTCAACGTCGATTCAATGCAATCATTAATATTTGCGTAATTCTGCTCGTCTTCAGGATGTGCAAAGTCCTTTAAATCCATTACTATTTTTTTAATCCGTTCCATTCCCTCTCTTGATTCGCTAATCAATTCGGAGATATCATTCTGGAGGTAATCAATATCAATTTCCTCTTCAAATTCTTTTATTTCCTTTAACTGTTTGGATACTGCGGCGAAACAGGAGTCTTCCTCCTTGATGCTTATAGAGAGTTGCTTATATCGGTAAATAAGCCCAAGCAAATCAACTGTATATCCATCAAGTGTTTTTATGTTGCTGCTAACAAATCCAGTCGGGTTGTTGATTTCATGAGCTACACCAGCAGCTAATTGACCAATTGAAGCCATCTTTTCAGATTGAAGTATCTGAGCTTGGTTCTCTTTAATCTTGCTGAGGGCGTCCTCAAGCAGTTGATTCTTGGTTCTTACTTGTGCCATGGCAAGATTAAGCTCTTCATTCAGAATTTTAATTGCCTCAGCTTGTTTTAGTTCCTCAGTGATATCTAAAGCCGCAAAAGCCACCTGAGTAACGTTTCCAGCTTCATCTCTAATCGGCAAACAGTGGATATCTTTAACAACCTCTTTTGGATCCAATCCTTTGGTTCGCTCTAAGAAAAATTTAGGTTCCCCGTTTCTAAAAACAGATTCAATTGCTAATCGTGCTTTATCGTTGAACAAATTTATGTCCAAGTCAAATGCAGAGGCGCCGATTGTATCTTTAAACTCCATACTGTGATTTGTAATGAATGTTTTGTTCACTGATGTGACAATAAAGTGATCATCAAGAATGACAAATTCCGCGGTCAGGGAATCAAACACTGCTTTTAGTTTATTCCGACTTTCAGTCAATATATTGGTAAGGTTGATGTGCTCTTTTTCAAGGTTTATGATTCGCTCGCCTGTCTTAATCCGCACTGCCAGTTCTTCGCGATTAAACGGTTTGGCAATAAAATCGTCGACTCCAGCTTCAAAGGCTTGTTTCAAATCGTCATTTTCTATTTTTCCTGTAATTAGAACTATATAACAGTACCTACCTGATGAAATCCTGCGAAGTCGTTTGCAGAGGGTCAATCCATCCAAGTCTGGCATTTCCCAGTCAGAAATTACGAAATGAATTTCCTCGGCCTGGCAAATATCCCAAGCTTTTTTGCCGTTTTCTACAGCAATCACTTGATAACCTAGATTTTTTAGTGTTGTTTCAAGCATGTCCAGAAAGGCGGGATCGTCATCTGCAATAAGTATTTTCATAATTACATCCAGTCTTAATTTATTAAACCCTTTAAAAATATTTGTTTTTCATGGAAAAATACTTACTTTGTTTTTGCTGCTAATGGTCGCTTTCAAGTATTTAGAAACAAAACGTTTTATGAGACCATTAATCAAAGCTTGAATTTAGTGTTTCTTTTTTGATCAGTTAAGTGGCTTATGACTCCGATGCACGAAAAATTCCGGTTAGCAAAAAGTAGTTACTGATAACTCTCAGGCAGAAGTTGCATAGTTATATTTTTAACATATTATCTGTTAAATGTCAGTTTTTCTGAATTTTAAATGTTCACGTCTATTTTCCCTCCTGATTTATTTTTATGTCATTATAAAAGCAGCTATCAAATACATGGAATGGCTGAATCAAAAATTAATACCTTTGCCCGAGTCCGTCCACGCCACTTTAAAACACTAAGATCTGTCCCGGATTGTGCTTGACTGAACACTGACCTTTCCCTTACACTTTATTGTGTATTCTCCTTTTCAGGCCGTTTAATAAGGAGATCATCCTGTGTTTATAAGATTTGGCTGTTACGATCATTAGAGACAACAGGCAAAATTAATCGATGATGAATGACAGCAGACCAATTTTTCACCAGCTCTTCTTTTTCAGCATGTTCGTCGTAGTATTAACTTTACTACCTATAGTGAACCTGACTGCAGTATCCTCCAGTCAAATCGTGAGGATCGGTGTTTACGAAAATGCACCTAAGATTTTCAGAACCGGGTCCGATAAGCCTGAGGGGATTTTTATTGATATCATCGAGTCTATCGCAGATTCGGAAGGCTGGCGTCTGCAGTATGTGATCGGGACATGGCGGGAGGGATTGGAGCGCCTGGAAAACGGCGATATCGACATCATGCCGGACGTGGCCTATACAGCGGATCGGGCAAAAATCTTCTCCTTTCACAATACACCGGTTCTGTCATCCTGGTTTCAGGTGTATACGCTAAAGGGCAGCGATATTCGCACACTGTTGGACCTTGGCGGAAAACGGGTCGCTGTCCTGGAGCGTTCGATTCAGCAGGAATCTTTTGAAAAGCTGGTAGGCAGCTTCGGTTTGACCGTGTCCCTCGTTCCCGCTCCCGATTACAAAACCATTTTCGAGATGGTCGCCGACGGAAAAGCGGAAGCCGCCATCACCAACGGTTTTTACGGATTGCGGCACGCAAAGAATTTCGGCCTTGAGGATACGGCTATCATTTTCAGCCCTTCCGATCTCTTTTTTGCAGCGACCAAAGGCGACCCGGGACACTTGCTGGGTGTCCTTGAAAAGGATCTGATCAAATTAAAAAATGATCCACAATCTATCTATTACGAGTCCCTGAATCGATGGATTTCCACAAAAACCCGGCTTAAATTACCGGCCTGGATCATGCTAATCGGTGCGGCCGTGGTGACACTGCTGCTTGCAAGCCTTCTGGGAAGCCTGGTATTAAAACACCAAGTGAATGTGCGCACCCGGGAACTACAAAAGTTGAACCGCGTGCTGCGCACCCTCGGGGAATGCAGCCAGGCACTGGTGCATGCCACCGACGAGAGCAGGCTGCTGGACGACGTCTGCCGCATCATGGTGGAAATTGGAGAATATCGCCTGACATGGGTTGGCATCCCCGATGCCGGCGCCCCCGAAAGCGTTCGGATAGTTTCCCGATTCGGCATTGAATCGGATTCGTCCTCATCTGCCGATATGCCCGGAAGTCACACCGATTTCCGCCACCACCTGACGAATAAAACCTTGGAAACGGGTCGGCCATTTTCCACCCGCCGCATTTCGTCGCATGCGGACTTCGCTCCCTGGCGGACAGAGATACTTCGGGAGGGATACGCCTCGGTTCTGGTGATGCCGCTGATGATCCAGGGCGAAATCGTCGGCACCCTGGGCATATGCTCCGTGGATCCACTGGCTTTCGATTCGCAGGAAACCGAACATCTCTCTCGACTGGCCGGCGATCTTGCCTTTGGTATAGCCGGCCATCGAACGCGCGCCGCTCTGACGATCGCGGAAAACCAGCAACGTGATGCGCAGCAGCGATTCATGGATATTGTAGAATTTCTACCCGATCCGACATTCGTAGTCGACCAGGAAAAGAAATTGATCGCCTGGAACCGCGCATGTGAGGACTTGACCGGCGTTAAAAAGGGGGAACTGATCGGCCGTGGTGACTACGCCTATGCGAAACCCTTTTTTGGCGAGCCGCGGCCAATCCTGATCGATCTGCTGGATATGCCTGAGCCGGATGTGGAGGCGAGCTATAAATACATCAAGCGTGAAGGCGACAAGCTGTTCGCCGAGTCCTTTATCCCCGGACTCGGAGGGGGCCGAGGCGCTCACCTGTGGGGTGTGGCATCCCCTCTATACGACCAGGCCGGACGGCGTTGCGGCGCCATCGAAACCCTTCGGGATGTGAGTGAACAAAAAAACGTTGAAGAAAAACTGGTGTCCAGTGAACGAAAATATCGCGAACTGGTGATGCTCGCCAATAGTATCATCCTCCGGTGGTCTCGTGATGGCCGGATTACTTTTATGAATGAGTTCGGCCAGCGTTTTTTTGGCTATACGGAATCGCAGCTCCTTGGCCGGCACGTGATCGGGACCATTGTCCCGGAGAGTGAGAGCACCGGCAGGAACTTGTGCCCCCTGATGGAAAAGATCCTGGCCGATCCGGATAAATTCGAGCGCAATATTAACGAAAATATGCGTAAAAGCGGTGAACGGGTCTGGATCGACTGGACGAACAAGGTGATAATCGATGAAAACAACCGGATAGAGGAGATCCTGAGCATCGGTTCCGACATCACCGATCGGAAACTTGCCGAAGAAGAGATCTGCCGGCTCAACGATGACTTGCATCGGCACTCGGAAATGCTGGAACAGCGAGTGGCGGAACGAACCGCTGAACTGGCCTCCGCCAAAAGGCGGGCTGAAGCTGCAGACCGGATCAAATCCGCTTTTCTGGCCAACATGTCCCACGAATTGCGTACACCGTTGAATTCAATCATTGGATTTACCGGTATCCTGCTCCAGGGACTGGCCGGTCCTCTCAACGAGGAACAGCACAAACAATTGAAGATGGTGCAGAGCAGTTCCCGCCACCTTTTGGCCCTGATAAACGATGTGCTTGATATATCTAAAATCGAGGCCGGTCAGTTGGTGCTTTCTGTAGAATCCTTTGAACTGAGGCCTTCCATTGAAAATATGATAACACTGGTTTCGCCCCAGGCCGAAAAGAAAGGATTGGATATACACCTCGACATCGCGGATGATATTGCAAACGTCGTGACGGATCAGCGCCGTCTGGAACAGGTACTTCTGAATCTTCTTAACAATGCCGTAAAATTCACACAAAATGGGTATGTACGGATTATGTGCCGCACTGAAAACGATCGGTACCGTCTGTCGGTGTCGGACACCGGCATCGGCATTCGGCCGAAGGACATTCCCGGCCTGTTTCAACCCTTTCACCAGATCGATTCCGGGATAACGCGCAAACACGAGGGGACCGGCCTCGGTCTCTCCATATGCAAAAAACTGCTGGATATGATGGACGGAACCATTGATGTCCAGAGCCAGCATGGCCGGGGCAGTACCTTTACTATACGCTTTCCGAGGCCGACAGGAGATTCGGCATGAACGACACATTGTTGATTATTGAAGACAATCAACAGAACTTTCACATGATGCAATTTTTGCTGGAAAACAACGGCTTTTCGGTCATAGGGACCGTTAACGGCCTTGAAGGCATCGAAAAGCCCATCGACCCGGACACATTTGTCGATGACATTCGGGAAAATCTCAGGGATCAAAAGATGGAGACGAACAAGTAATGCACATACTCATTGTGGACGATAAGGAAGAAAACCGTTATCTCCTGGAAGCACTGCTCAAAGGAAATAATCACGACGTCGAAATGTCTTCAAACGGTGCCGAAGCGCTTGAAAAATTGAAATCCGATAATTTTGAACTGGTCATCAGTGATATTCTCATGCCGGTTATGGACGGATTTCAGCTATGTCGAAAAGCCAAGAGCGATGAAACGCTGCGTCATATTCCGTTCATTATTTACACGGCCACTTACACGGGTCCCGAGGATGAGGCTCTGGCAATCAAGATGGGCGCCGATCGCTACATTCAGAAGCCATGCGAACCGGAGGTGTTTATGGAAGCGGTTCAGGAGGTGATGAAGTCCTCCAGGGGTAGCGGATATAATGCAACGCCGGTGACAGAGTGCGAAGAGGACATCCTCAAACTGTACAATAAAAGACTGGTGGAAAAACTTGAACAGAAGATGTTGCAGGCGGAGCAGGAAGTCCAGGCGCGGCAAAGGACCGAATTGCAGCTCGATATCAGCAAAACACGTCTTCAGCTGGCCCTGGCATCCGCAAATATCGGCTTGTGGGACTGGGACATCGAAACGGGGGATCTCTGGTTGTCTCCGGAATGGAAGCACCAGATTGGCCATGGGGAACATGAAATTCCCGGTCGCTACGAAGAGTGGGAAAAACGCCTGCATCCGGAAGATCGTGACCGCGTCCTAACGGAAGTCGACGCCTGTGTGCAGGAACGCAACCCGAATTACCGTGTCGAGTTCCGTCTGCGCCACAAAAACGGCTCCTACAGGTGGATTTCCGCCACCGGTAGAATTGTCCGAAGCGGAAATAAATCCAAGCGGTTTATGGGGTGCCATGTGGATATTACCGAAGGGAAACGCCTTCAACAGCAGTTGATTCAGGCCCAGAAGATGGAATCGGTGGGCCGTTTGGCCGGCGGCGTGGCTCATGATTTCAACAACATGCTCTCGGTAATTATCGGACATTCGGAACTTGCCACTTGGAGGAACTGATGCCCACGCGCAGACCCGTCATCACCTGAAGGAGATCCTTTCAGCCGCCGAACGCTCCTCGGCCATCACACGGCAGCTTCTGGCTTTTGCGCGCGAGCAGAACGATCAGCCCGCAGTTGCAGAACCTGAACGAAACCGTTGAGAGCATGCTTAAGATGCTTCGGCGCCTGATCGGCGAGGATATTGATCTCTTATGGAAACCCGGCAACAAAAACATGACCGTTAAGATGGATCCGTCTCAGATCGATCAAATCCTGGCCAATCTATGCATCAATGCCCGGGATGCCATCTCAGGTGTCGGCAGCATCACCATCGAAACCACGACAAAATATCTTTTGACGAAGCGTATTGCACCAATCACACAGGTTTTTCACCCGGTGAATATATACTTCTGGCCGTAAGCGACAACGGCAGCGGGATGGAAAAAGAAACCCTCGACAGTATATTTGAACCCTTTTTTACTACCAAAGACGTTGGGCGAGGGACCGGACTGGGGCTTGCCCACGGTTTACGGTATCGTCAAACAGAACGTCGGATTTATCAACGTTTACAGCGAACCCCGGCGAAGGAACAGTGTTCAGATTATACCTTTCCCCATCATACGGGGAAACCCGATGAAGTACGACAGGCCGATCCGACGCATATTCCTTCCGGACACGGTGAGATGGTATTGCTCGTTGAGGATGAAGACGCGATCCCGAAAAATGACCAGTGGAAATGCTCGAACGGCTCAACTATACCGTACTCGACGCCAACTCACCCGGAGAAGCGCTGCGCCTGGCCGAAGCGAATGCGGAAAAAAATTTCCTTGCTTTTAACGGACGTGATTCTGCCGGAAATGAACGGGACGGGATTTAAGCCAGCGGTTATGCGACTTATACCCGAGCATTAAAACAATTTTCATGTCTGGCTACTCGGCCTCTGTGATCGCCAACCGGGGGGCGTACTTGATGACGACGTGAATTTTATTCAGAAACCTTTTTCTCCCAAAAGAGTTTAGCCGATAGTATCAACACGGCCCTTCATTGAAGCGGCCGGTTTATCGGCGGCAGCGCGGGTGTAGAAAGGACATTTCGATTCGAAGGTGCGGCCGGAGGCCTTGTCCCGCCGCGAAAAGGCTTGGGTAGTTCAAGTCAGCCGAGAAAAAAACGACTTTCGTTGCCGACCAGGGGTTTGCTGGCAAGCCTGATAATTGTTGACTGCCAGTGCTTCCAGAATCTTTTCGCGATAGGATCGCCGGTAATTGCGGCTTGCTGCAGCACTTGTCGCGGTTGGCGAAATGACTTTGAAATCGATATCCTCGGAAAATCGTTTAATTAGTCAGTAAGAAGGAAACTCTTTCCCTTAAAATTTTATTTGTTTCTAAATATTTTTCAATTTGGAAAGGATTCTTTGTTACCGGATCTTGCTGAGTCAATATTGCGTATGCTTCTTTCAATATACCTTCGAAAGCGTGATTTGTCCTATAGATAACGTCAGTGAATAGAAAGTCGTTATTCTCTTGCTTCCCTCTCTCGAGATGCTTTTCCGCGATTTCGATATGGAGTATCACGGACTCCAGACCAGAAAAGTGTAGGGTGCCTGCAAACCTATTGTGGCCAGCCTTCAGGACTTTTAAGTTGTGATAGCATACCAGTATCACACGGTATGTGAAACCTGCGATACCTTGCCATAAGTCCCACCCAAAGCTTTGCCTGTGGTAGCTGCTTTTTCAGGAGGCTATCTCATCATTTCTACGATTGGTGATAAGAAACATATATTGCAAGGTTGGCCAAACCTGTGAAAGTTTGCCAGTATTCCAAAAGAATGCGATCATGGAAAACCTTAGATACGTCTATAGTTGCCGTGCATTTGATTCAATATAACGGAAGCTTTTTCCTGTTTTTCCGCTGCTCCTGGATTTCCGCCAAATATTTCCGTTGTGAAAAATCCGGGAATATACTATACATCACGGGTTTAATTTCGAGGGGCGAATCCATCGTGACGTGTTGATATGGCAAGAAAACGAAAGCACAAAAGAGGGGCAAAATCCGGGAAAAAGCAGGCCGTCAATCTTGGAAAGCTCTCCCCGTCCGAGCTGATGGAGCAGGGATCTCAATTCCTCTCCGCCGGAAAAGAGCGACAAGCCATCCCCTACCTCAAGGCCGCCATGAAAGCCGGCGACAACGATTCACAAGCTCGCATGCTGCTGTTCCGGGCGTACCTTTCCAGGGCATCCAGTCTTCGCGCCAAAGGGATGGAAAAAGAGGCCGTCTTTGTCCATGAGAACGCCATGGAATTGGTCTCCGACGCCGCCTGTTTGCCGGAAGCCGACATACGCCTTCTGCTGAACGCGGACGGCGCGGACGGCGCGGACGGCGTCCTCGAATATGGGTGCCGGTGGTTGAATGTCAACGGGCCGTCGCCCGAAGTGGAAAAAAGGCTGGGCATCCTGCTGGCCATAACCTCCCATTGGGATGCATTGAGCACGCTTCCAGCCGAAAACAACCTTTGTCGGCATGCGGAACCCGTCCGGGAAGCCCTCGGGTTCATGAACGCCGGGGAGTGGCGCCGGGCCGGGGAAGCCCTGAAATCCATCCCCCTCAAATCCCCCTATGCGCCGGTCCGGATCCTTTGCCGCGCCATGAACAGCTTTTACAACGGGGATGACCAGGCCATGGCCCGGGCCCTCTCGGCATTGCCCGAGAATTCGCTCCTTTCGCCCCTCGCGGACACCTTGACCGAAGACCCCGGGCAACTGGCCTGTCTCTGGGACCGCCCGCGCCTTTCCAAGGGGAATCTGCAGCAGTTGACGGCGGATCTCGCCCACCGGCGCATCAAATCCGCCGCGGACGCCATTCGATCCTTCAGCCGCATTCTCCATCCGGAAGATCCGGGCCTGGCGGTCTTTGACATTCTGCAGCATCTCTGGCCCCTCACCATGTCGGACACCCTGGCCAGACCGGACATCCAACGGCTGGTCGGAATACTCCTGCCAAAAGAGAAAGCACGGCTGCTTCTGGCCAAATTCGATTATTATCATTTCGATGAGATGTTGCTGGACACGGCGGCCTATCTCCGACATCTCCACATCGAGTTTCCCGAACAGGCGGTGCGGGACCGCGCCGCGGCCCTGATCCTGATGCACAGCGCCGCGAGAATCCAAAACGAAGACAGGGGTCATGCCTACTTCCGGAGAATCCCCGATGCCGCTCGGGACTTGTTGGGCATTTCGTCGAATGATCCGACGCTGTATCCCGTCGAGATGCTGCTGAGGTCGATTCAACTGGACCCGTCCAACACCGCGACCTATCGCCTGCTTTCCGAATTGCCCCGGACCACTGCAGAGGCCAAAAACATGGTTGCATCGGGCCTTGAAACAATGAGGGACCGGTTTCAAAAGGATCCCTTTCCCTGTATCGCCCTGGCGGATCTGTACTATGAAAAAAACGCCTTTCGTAAAGCGGAAGAGGTTCTCCGGGAAGCCAAACATCGCGCCCCCCATGATTCCCGTGTAACGGAACGTCATGTCCTTTCCCTGCTTATCTCGGCGGATAAAAGAATCCGAAAGGGAAAGCTGCATCTCGCCGCCGGTGATCTCGAAAAAGCCCGGGATCAGGTCTGTGAACGAACGTTGCCCCTGGTCACGGCGAAAACGTTTCTCTTCGACCGCTCCCGAACCGGTCAAATGTCGCTCTTCGACGACGCCGTCACGTCCACGCCCAGGGAGTGGAGCGCCCGCATGAAAGACGACCTTGCACGGCTTTCCCCTATGCAGCGCCTGAACACCCTTGGATTTATCGCGGCGGATACGGCCCGCTCCGGAAACGAAAAGGGCGGCGCCTATTTGAAAGCGCTCGACGGCGTATTTCGGTTTTTTCAAACGGATCTGAACCGTCTGAGTTCAAAGGAGATCCGCAAGCTGCTGATGCCCGTCCTCAGGGAACTGGCGCCCGTGGTTCACCGTATTTTCAGGGCCGGCATCTATCTGGAGCAGTATAAAAATATACTGCACGCCGCGGATGATGCGGACATCGTCGCGATCCTGGATGCCCTGATCCTGGAGCGCCGCTTTCCCGCAATAAAAAAGGAGATCAAGCGCCGCCTGAAGCGGCCCGGGAAGCCCGGCGGCAGGATACTCTCCTTCTACCTCGTCGTGGTGCGCCACCTCATGGGAGAGCTCCACAACGACGCGGACGCCTTCGAAAAGGTTATCGACGGGGCGGAGGCAAAGGAGATGGAAGCCCTTCGAGCCGCCGCCCGGAGGTTGTCTCCCCATGCATCGGGAAAGCTCGGGCGGGCTTTGGGGGCATTCGATTTCGAGCTGTTGACGATGACGCTTCCGCCCCTGCCCCCCTATGGAGATTTCTTCAACGACGCCTTCGACGAAGAGGATTTCGACGAGGACGAGGATGACTTTTTGAGCCTCCTGGATGACGGAATGGCGCCCGGCGGCATTATGCCGCACCAGTACGAGGATATTGTGGCGGAGATCGAAAAACTGGTCGACCAACTGGAATTGCGGAATCAGCCCGGATATGTCATATGCAATTTTCGGGATATGCTCAAAAAAAGCTACCCGGGGCCATGGCCCTTCGGAACCATCAAAAAAGAGCTCACGGAGGAACAGGTCGACGGCATGTCCCGGGAGGCGTGGGAGTTCTGTTTCGGGAAATCGTATGCATAACAGAGGAGGCGGCCGTTGCTGACGGATTATCTGATATTGGGCGTTCACCCGGACGCCGGGGATGAAGAGATTCGAAAGAAGTATATTGAACTGATCAAGAAACATCCGCCGGAATCGGATACGGAGCGGTTTCAGGAAGTTGTAGACGCCTACGAACGCATCAAGGATGCACCCGCCCGGCTACGCACCCGAATTTTGGGTCC
This sequence comes from Desulfobacterales bacterium, assembly GCA_963677545.2. Lineage (GTDB taxonomy): Bacteria > Desulfobacterota > Desulfobacteria > Desulfobacterales > JAFDDL01 > JBECKW01. Next base: position 89,608 of record CAXXKH010000037.1, read on the forward strand.
CATGGAGACCAGAGAGACGGAAGCGTATCTACGGAAACTCTTTCGCGCCGCCGCGCCGAAACGGCAAGCGGCGGGTTTCAGGGAACTGATGAATTCCCGCAACGAAAAAAACGTTTGAGGACACATGTATCATGGGTTGGCTATCGAATATTCAACTGCTTCGAAAAAAAAACAACCGACGGAAACGCCCGACAGAATCCGCTTCTCCTTCCGATGATCTTCAGTTGAGGGAAGAGTCATCGGTTACCGATGTCGACGTCGCGCCTTCGCCGGACGCCGTTCCCGAGTGGAAACGGAAAATGATTTCGGATTTCAGCGCCTGGATGACCGATCTGCCGGACGAACCGATCGACACCGGAAAAGTGGAGACGGCATCCTGCGATCTGTACACCCTGCTCACGGAATTCATCTCCCTGCGCCAGGAAATTCGAATGCAAAACCGGGAGCAGCACAACACCCTGCGAACCCAACACTCCCTGATCGAAGATCACCACCGGATGATCGAACTCTTCAAAAGCAGAACCGAACAGTTGGCGGTCCTGGAAGAAAATATCCGGCTCGCCGCCGAAAAAAAGACGATCCTGCCGTTCCTGATTATTCGGGACGCCCTTGTCCGCGGACTGGAATCGAGTCGCCGGATCGCGACCGCCAAAGGCTTTTTTCGGCGCCCTCCCCGGGGCATCGGCGGCATTGTTGAAGGGTATGAGATGGCTCTGCGCCGTTTCGACCGCGCCCTCTCCTATCTCGGCATTGAACCCCTTGAATCCGTCGGGACTCCTTTTGACCCCGCATCCATGAAAGCCGTCGGCAAACGACACGACGACACCGCCGCCGACGGCATCGTCTTGGAGGAACGGTTAACGGGATTCATTCGAGGGCCTGAAATTCTTCGCACGGCGGAGGTCGTGGTGAATACGGCCTGATCCCCGCCGTCGGAGAAATTGAAGATTTAAGGTAGAACAGTACACTGTGTAAAGGAAAACAGATATGGAACCGATCATCGGCATCGATCTTGGCACCACCAACAGCGAAGTCGCTTTTGCTTCCGACCACCGGGTGAATATCATCCGCCGCGATAACGACAACGGCATTGTCCCCTCCTGTGTTGGCATCTCCCCCGACGGCGTCATCGTCGTCGGCGCCGAGGCCCGCAACCAGGCGATGATAGCGCCGGACAGGACCGTCCTTTCCATTAAACGGAAAATGGGATCGGACGAAAAAGTCTCCCTGGACGGCGCCGAGTTCACGCCCCAGGAAATTTCCGCCTTTATATTGAAATCGCTGCGGGAGCGCGCCGAAGCGGAAATCGGCGGGCCTGTAAGCAAAGCCGTCATCACGACGCCGGCCTATTTCACGGACGCCCAGCGTCAGGCCACCCGTGAAGCCGGCGAGATCGCGGGCCTTGACGTGGTACGCATCATCAACGAACCCACCGCCGCGGCCCTGGCCTATGAAAGCAACAATCCGGATACCCGTCGCATTCTCGTATACGACCTGGGGGGCGGCACCTTCGATGTCTCCATTGTCAAAATCGAGGACGGCGTGGTGGAGGTGCTCTCAAGCACCGGCGACAACCACCTGGGGGGAGACGACTTCGACCGGCGAATCGTCAATCATCTTGCGGACCACGTTGAAAAAAAGCACGGTGTAGACCTCCGCGACGATGCCGTGGCCATGGCCCGGTTGACACGCGCGGCCGAAACCGCCAAGATCGAGCTCTCCTCCCGGCCGTATGCCATGGTGGAAGAGGATCACATCGCCAAGCGGAAGGAACGGGATCTCCACCTCTCATGCGAGCTCTCCCGCATGGACTTCGAAGAGATGATCGACGGGGACCTGGCCCGAACCATGGAATCGGTAAACAAGGCCCTGGACGATGCCGCACTGCCGGCGTCCGACATCGATAAGATCATCCTGGTGGGCGGCTCCACGCGCATTCCCAAGGTTTCCGACATGCTGGAAGAGAAGTTCGGACGACGACCCCATGGGGAAATCGATCCGGACCTCTGCGTGGCCATGGGGGCCGGCATCCAGGCCGCCCGGGAGATGGGTATGGAAAAATCCGGCGTATTGGTGGACATCACGCCCTACACCTTTGGCACATCCGCCGTGGGCGAAATCGACGGGATACCCTCCATGACCAAATTTATCCCGCTGATCCGGCGAAACGCAAAACTGCCGGCCAGGAAGAGCGATGTTTTCTGCACCATGGTGGATGAGCAGGAAGCCGTGGATGTCCGGGTCTGTCAGGGGGAGGCGCCCGACGCCGAAGACAATGTTCTGTTGGGAAATTACACGTTTCACCTGACGCCGGCGCCGGCGGGGGCTGAAATCGTCATGGATTTCGATCTGGATCTGAATGGTATACTGAAGATCCGGGCGCGGGAAAAAGCCACGGGAAAATCCATCGACGCCACCATCGAGAACGCCATGTCCCGCTTTTCGAACGAACAACTGGCCGAGACGCAAAACCGTATTGACGGCCTCTGGTCCACGGGTCGTGAAACCGATGAGAACGCCCCACCCCCGAAAGCTTCCGCATCGGGACTTCCCCGGGAGTACCGGGAAATCATCCAGCGGGCCGAAAACGTTCTTCCCCTGGCTTCACGGGAAGACCGGGAGGAGATTATCAATCTGGTGGAAGACATCCGGGATACGGTTCAGGAGAAGAACTTCGCGCATGCGGAAGAACTGAAAGAGCAGCTCGACGACCTGCTCTTCTATCTCGAAGGATAACGCCGCCCATGGAACGTTGCCCCGCCTGTAACGCCCCCCTCAAAGGACAATGGATCTGCCGCCGATGCCGGGCCGACCTGACCCCCCTTTTAAATGTGGCGGAGGATGTCAAGCGGCATGTTTCGGCGGCCCGGGAAGCCTTCCGGAACCGGGACGGGTACGCCATGCTGCGCCATGCAAAACACGCCTTTTCAAAACGTCGCACCCCCGCCACCGGCCGACTGCTGGCGGTGGCCGCCGTCCTGGCGGGGGAGTTCGATCTTGCCCAGATTCTCTGGCGGCTTTGCCGGGATGAGTCGTTCGGAGAACAATAATTCGACACCCCGTATTTCAGAAATTAAAAACCTTGGCTTCCGCCGTCATATCAATCAGATGGGGCCGCCGTCCAGGGCCATGTTGCTGAAAAACCCGGCTTCATCCAGTTTCCGGTTGTTGGCACAGGGAGTGTAGATACCGGTTTGGACTCCGTTTTCCACGAGATAGGGCAGGTAGTCCGCCGGGCAATCCCCGGTTGTGGTTTTAGTGGACAGATTCCGATCTTTATTCGCCCATTTTCGTCATGGGCCTATGTATCCACATGCTATTGATACCGACTATTCCGCACTGTATTTCAGTTTAGTCTTGACTATTTCGCAAAATAATGCATAATAGTCGAAAATATAACGGGGGATTTACCATGAATCGCGCTCAAAAAGATTCGATTCGTTCAGACCTGAGTAAAAAGATGGTGTTTCTTACGGGTCCCAGGCAGGTGGGAAAGACCTGGCTATCGAAAAAAATCGGCGAATCAAAGCGGAATACGGTCTATCTGAATTACGATAGCTATGAAGACCGGAAAATTATCGAGAAGGAAGCCTGGTTTGACACCACTGAATTGCTTATGCTTGACGAACTCCATAAGATGCCGAAATGGAAAAACTATTTAAAAGGCGTATTCGACACGAAACCAGACACCATGATGATTCTGGTTACCGGAAGCGCTAGAATGGAGGCATTTCGCCAAACAGGCGATTCACTGGCGGGACGGTATTTCAGGCATCGACTTTTACCCATCTCACCGGCGGAGGCAAAAAACGTTGGCTACGAAACGGATCTCGAAAGGTTCATTTCCCGGGGAGGATTTCCGGAACCTTTCCTTGCGACCGACAAGGTAGATGCGGATCGATGGCGCATGCAATATATCGATGGCCTTATCCGAACCGATATCCTCGATTTTGAGAAAATTCACGATTTCAGGGCCATCCAGATGGTATTTGAGTTGCTGCGCTCAAAGGTCGGTTCACCGGTGTCCTATACATCCATTGCGGAAGATGTGAGCGCATCACCGAACACAATAAAAAAATATGTTCAAATTCTTGAGTCTCTCTATATTGTCTTCAGGGTCGCCCCTTATTCCAAAAACATCGCCCGTTCAATTCTGAAGGAGCCCAAGCTCTACTTTTTCGATACAGGCCTTGTTAACGGCGGCGACGGTCCTCGCTTTGAAAATCTGGTGGCGCTCTCCCTTCTGAAGCATATCTATGCACTGGAAGATTACCGGGGCCTTCCTTACGCACTTCATTATTTGAAGACAAAAGATGGCGTTGAAGTTGACTTTTGCATCGTAAACGGAGGCAAACCGGAACTGATGATAGAGGCGAAGCGATCCGATCCGGAACCAGGAAAAGCCCTGATCCGTTTCAATAGGAAATACGGCATTCCGGGAATGCAGGTTGTTATGCATCTGAAACGGGAAAAGAAGGAAAAAGATATCGAAATCAGGGATGCCCGGAAATACCTGACGTCCCTCTTCTAAACGCAGCGAAATCAGCAAACCATACCCGTGAAAAAACGACTTGACAATATCGTTAAGCTGCTTTACCATAAACCCCATGGAAACCAAAGAGGAGCTCATAAAGCATACCATACACCAGCTTTTAAGGGTTGCAAGAATGTATTCCCGCACGGAAGCGCTCCCAATCCCCGTCGATGCGGGATTGGAGATTTCCACCGCCGAAGCCCATACCATCCAGGCCGTTGGAGAAGGCGATCAGGTGCGGGTCATCGATCTTGCCAAAAAATTCGGAATATCGAAAAGCGCAGCGTCCCAAATGGTTTCGAAACTGATAAACAAGGGCTTTATGGAGAAAAAACAGTCCACCGAGAACAGCAAGGAGTACCCCCTCTCCCTGACCGAATTGGGATGGCGGGGCTTCAGGGCCCATGAGAAATTCCACGGCAAGGATATGGAATACCTCATCAAAAGCCTGGATTCTTTTTCGCTGTCGCAAATATCGACGATATCCGTATTGCTGGAAGCCCTCGGGAGCGTCATGGATGAGAGACTCTTAAAAAAGGAGTAATTTTTTTGCCCTTACGGTTAAGCGACTTAACTTTAGACCACGGAGAATAATATGACCCCGATAAAACCCCTTCTGGTCGATTTTTCGATCAAACACTACAAATCGGCAACCCTGATAATGGTACTGTTCACAGTTGTCATGTGCACCTTTTTCCCATCAATCCGGATTGATACGGACCCGGAGAATATGCTGCCGGCAAATGAGCCCGAACGCGTTTTTCACAATGACATAAAAAAACGGTTCGCCCTCAGTGAAACCATTGTGGTGGGCATTGTGAATGAAGATGACCCGGACGGTGTCTTCAACCCCGACACCTTGAAACGTGTCTATGAACTGACGGAATTCGCAAAAACACTTCGCTGGCGCGATGATGAGAATCTCGACCGGTACTCGGGGGTCGTGGAGGTGGATATGCTGGCACCCTCCCTGGTCGACCATATGACCCAGGGCGCCCCGGGAGAAATCAGGTTCGAGTGGCTTATGTCCGGCCCCCCCGGAACAAGAGAAGCGGCCCGAATGATCCGGGAAAAGGCATTCTCCAATCCGATGCTCAGGGGAAGACTTTTTTCGGCGGACGGAAAAGTCATGTGTATCTATCTGCCTCTGACGGACAAGCATCTCTGTTACAGGATCAACACGGAGTTGAACAAAAAGATTGCCGAAATGGGCGGCAATGAAAAATACCATATCGCCGGGGTTCCGGTGGCCGAAGTCGCCATCGGGGTGGAGATGTTTTCCCAGATGTCGGTCGGATCTCCCCTCGCCATGATCGTCATTCTCGCCCTGTTGCTGGCTTTTTTCCGAAAATGGCGGCTCGTGATTCTCCCCATGATCATTGCGATGTTTTCGGTTCTCTCAACCATGGGACTCATGATCGCTTTCGGCTTCCCGGTCCATATCCTCAGTTCCATGCTTCCCGTTTTCCTGATGACCATCGCCATGGTCGACTCGGTGCATGTCCTTTCCGAGTTCGTCGATACCTATTCGGAAGAGAAGGGACGCGAAAATACGGTCCGGGAGGTGATGAACACGCTGTTCGCTCCCATATTGTATACCTCTCTGACCACGGCGGTCGGTTTTGCTTCTCTTGCGTTTACACCGATTCCCCCGGCCCGGGTTTTCGGGACTTTCCTGAGCATCGGCGTCATGATCGCCTGGCTGTATACCGTTATTTTCGTTCCCGCCTACATCATGATGATCCCCGAAAGAAAACTTCGAACCATGGGCACGCCCGCCTCTCCCGGGAACCAAAAAAGCCTTTCAGCCAGGCTGTTAAAATGCACCGGCAATCTGACATACAATCACTGGAAAGCGGTTCTGGCAACAATGGCAATTGTTGTAGCCGTCGGGATCTGGGGAACCACACGGATCGAGGTGAATGACAATTATGCCAAACGCTTTGCCATGAGCCATCCGATCCGCAAGGCCGATATCACCCTGAACGACCACCTTGACGGTACCTATACGGCATACCTGGTTCTGGAAGGAGAGAGGCCCGACATTGTTGCCGGGGATGTCGCTGATAAAATAGCCGGTGGTCTTCTTGCTTTTGCGGAGAGCATCAAACCAGAGTTCCCGAAAGCCCCGGAACTTGCATCCGATATCGTTCGGGTCATTCCCGGGTTGGCCGACCGGAACCGGTCCCGTGAAGCGTTCCTGGAAGCGGTTATCAATCACATCGATGAAAAGTCGAAGCATGCGAACGATGCCGCATATTATGCCTATGACGAACTCAGGGGCTATATCGGGCTTGAACAAGAAAGACTGAAAGTGTTCAAACGTCCGGATGTCCTCAAATACATTGAAGGATTGCAGAGAAACCTGAAAGAATCCGGCATGGTGGGCAAAAGTACTTCCATTGCCGATGCGGTCTCCAAGGTCAATCGGGAGATGACGGATGGTAAGCCCGAAAGCCAGCATATTCCCGATACGCCGCGAGGCGTCGCCGAATGCTTTTTTCAGTATCAGCAGGGGCATCGCCCCCATGATCTGTGGCATATAATGACGCCCGACTATATGAGCACGACCATATGGGTACAGCTCAGAAACGGAGACAGCAGCACCCTGAAAAACGTGGTCACGGCAGTTGGCGAATATATAAAACAGAACCCGCCGCCGGCCGGCATGATCCATCGATGGGCGGGTCTCCACTATATCAATCTTGTATTACAGGACAAGCTCATCCCGGCGATGCTCAGGTCTTTTATCGGCAGCTTTGCGGCGGTCTTTCTGATGATGGCGTTTCTGTTCCGTTCCTTTCGCTGGGGATTTTTGTGCATGCTGCCGCTAACCGTAACCGTTTTAACCATCTACGGCATCATCGGCATCTCCGGTAAGGATTATGATTTGCCGATAGCGGTCCTGGGAGTCCTTGCACTGGGGATGGCCGTGGACTTCGCCATTCATTTCCTGCAGCGGGCCAGGGATAAATACAACGAGTCGGGGTCGTGGAAAGAAGCCAACACCGGCATGTTCAGGGAGCCCGCGCGGGCCATCAGCCGGAACGTCATCGTTATCGCCATCGGTTTTCTGCCGCTGCTCGTCGCGACATTGATACCATACAAAGTGATGGGGATCATGCTGTTTGCCATCATGACACTTTCGGGAATCATTACACTGCTGGCACTACCGGCCGTTCTGAGCGCAGCCGGCAAATTCTTTTTTACCGGAACCGGCGTCGCAAAAAATGGGCACACCGGGACAGTCAGTACTGATGAAATCTTCAACACGTCCGAAGGAGCTGTAAAATGAGAATACTATTAATCGTTGCTATATTGGGAATCATGGCAGGCGGCGCCTTTTCCGAAGAATTGCCCGCCGCATTGACAGTGGATGACATTGTCCGGAAAGCAAACCATATGACCCTGTACCAGGGAACCGATATGAAAGGCCGGGTTTTCATGATCATTACCGACAACCAGGAGAGAACAAGGGAGAGAGAATTCAGTATGCTCAGAAAGAATGGGAGCGATCATGACGGGGATCAGAAGTTTTTCACCTATTTCCAGTCGCCCGCGGATGTCCGCAAAATGACCTTCATGGTCCATAAACACGCCGGGCTTGAAAGGGAGGATGACCGCTGGTTATACATGCCCGGCCTCGATCTGGTCAAGCGAATCGCCGCGGGGGACAAACGCACCAGTTTTGTGGGATCGGATTTTCTGTATGAAGATATTTCTGGACGCAGCCCCGAAGAAGATATCCATGAACTGATCGAGACGACGGACGATTACTATATTGTCAAGAATATCCCTAAAAAACCCGGCGGTGTGGAATTTGAATACTACACGGCCCATATAGATAAAACCACCTTCCTGCCGATGAAGATGGAATTCTATAAAAAAAATGACAGGTGTTATCGGGTGATCGAAAACATGAAAGTGGAAGAGATCCGGTCGAAAGAAAATGGCAACCGGGTGACATACCCGACCGTAACCGTATCTATCGCAAGGGACCTCGATAGCGGAAGTCGCACCGAAATGATTTTTTCCGGTGTGACATACAATATCGGACTCGGGAATAACCTGTTTACCGAACGTTACCTGAGAAGGCCTCCGAGGGAAGCAGTGCGATGACGATTTCAAGAAATGCAAAACTGTCTTCAGTTATTTTGCTGCTTTTCGTAATATTTTCCGAAAGCCATATTTATGCCCAAGATTCGGAAAATAACCCGATTGAATTGTTTTTTTCTCAGGTTGAGGTCAACGGTTTTTTCGAAGCCCGGGCCGGTTACCGTACACAAAACGACCCCTTCGAAAAAAATGAATCCGTAATGGAAGCAAGACTTCAGGCGGAGTTTTTTACCTATACGGACCGGGCGGAATTCAAATATAAAGGAGACGTATGGGCCGACGGCATTACGGAAAAAGGGGAGTACGACACCCGGGAGGCCTGGATATTTTTTAGGCCCGCCGGTTTTACGGATGTCAAGATAGGCCGGCAGATCCTTACCTGGGGCACCGGGGATCTCGTTTTTTTGAACGATCTGTTTCCGAAGGACTGGCAGTCCTACTTCATCGGCAGGGACAAGGAGTACCTCAAAGCCCCGTCGGATGCCGTTAAGGCAAGCTTTTTTACAGACCTTGCCGATATGGACTTGGTTTACACACCGAAATTCAACCGGGACCGATACATAACGGGAGAGTATATTTCTCACTGGAACGGAAATCTGAAAAGGCTGTCGGGCCGTGATTCAATGGCTACGACCGACAAGCCCGACGATTGGTTTCGCGACGACGAAATCGCCCTGCGCGTATATAAAAATATCAACAACTATGAACTGGCCCTGTACGGATATTTCGGTTTCTGGAAACGGCCCGGGGGCCGGAATGCCTCGGGAGCATCCATCTTCCCGGAACTCAATGTGTACGGTGCCAGCGCCCGGGGACGGATCGGCCGCGGCATAGGTAATCTTGAAATTGCATATTACCACTCTCTCGACGATAAAAGCGGCGCCGATCCCCTGATCGATAATTCTGAAATACGCTGTCTTACGGGTTACACACAGGATCTCGCAATGGATTTTAACGCAAGCATTCAGTACTATATCGAGTATATGCTGGATTACGACGAATACCGGGCAAACCTGTCCGGCGATACGGCCCGCGACGAGGACAGGCATGTTATCACGGTAGTGTTGACAAAACTTCTGATGAACCAGAACCTGGAGCTTTCCCTCTCTTCCTACTATTCGCCCAGCGACCGGGATGCCTATCTTCGACCGATTGTACATTATAAATATACGGATAAAGTAACGATAGAGACAGGGGCGAACGTCTTCTTCGGAGAGGAGCGCCACACCTTTTTTTCACAGTTCGAAAACAACACAAACATCTACACATCTCTCAGGTATAGCTTTTAATAAAGAAGTAACCGCATGAGATCGCCAATCGCTCGAAACCTGTTATCTTAAATTGACCGGATTTTATTCCGGAGGCGAGGAAATATTGCTATGAACAATAGAAATTGCCAAAAAGGCTGTAACCATGAAAAGGCGGGACGCGGGAAAAGACCGAGCAGTTTTCGGATGCATGATTCGAATCGGGTTTTTAATTTGCTTGCCCTCAAAGCAGGGGATTGCTTTTTGGATATGGGTTGTGGCCCCGGCGATTATTCCGTTGAAGCATCCAGAAGAGTAGGGAATTCGGGAACCGTGTATGCGCTGGATATGAATCCGGCTATAATTGAAGAACTCGGGACAATGGCTGACGCCGAAGGTATCGCGAACCTCAAAACCGTTGTCGCCGATATCACGAAGCCATTGCCCGTGCCGGATGGCAGTGTAGATATATGCTTTATCGCCACGGTGTTGCATATACCCGACGTTTCCGAGAACATATCTTCCGTATTCGATGAAGCATGCAGAATTCTGAAACCGGGCAAACGTTTGGCGATTATTGAATGCAAAAAGGAAGAAATGCCGTTCGGCCCCCCTAAACACATGAGATTATCGCCAAACGATATCGAGAATTCGGTACAGGGATATGACCTAACGAAAATCGATGAGTTTGATCTGGGATATAATTATATGATTCAATTTATCTTTAATCCAAATAGACAACCGACATGATACGACAGATTGGCATAAAAGAAACGGTTGGGAACTCAATACCCCGGCGCCCTGCGGATAAACATTCAAGTGGAGAGGTAGACATAACGCATCGTGGTTTGACCGGCAAATCGATTTTTGAAGAGATCAGCATTTGGCCGGGTATCAAAATGATCATTGCCGACCGGGAGTGCCGGTTAAAAATGCATATGGATTTTGAAATACGTAACGCACCCATTAGTTTTTGCTACAGTCTCTCCCAGCGGGTTCTCTGCACCATAAACAATTTTCAGGGTAAAAAAAAAGTAACGGAACGATTGCCCGGAGAGAGCGTGTTTGCATATTTGCCGAACACACGGGGGACAACGCAAATTATACCGAATAACAGGATTGAAGGCGTATCCATCCATTTCGATGTGCATGCTTTTTATGAATTATTCAGTGAAACCCCTCAATGCCTGAAAGACCTCTATTCGGCTTATAACGATTCGACGGGCAAGTGCTTTTACCATCAATCCAGAATCAACGGCGAAATCCTTTTTATCCTGAAACAAATTTTGAGGTGTCCTTATGCCGGCGAAATCCGAAGGTTGTATCTTGAAACCAAATCCTTGGAGCTTGTTGCATTAAAGCTCGCCGAACTTGGACAAAACGTCAATGCAAGCATACCGGTTCTGACCCGAAAGGATTTGGAACGGACAAAAGAGGCGTATCATATTTTAATCGCGGATCTTGATCGTCCGCCAAGCCTATGTAGTCTGAGCCGCCGGGTAGGGATAAACCGCAACAAATTGAATCGGGGATTCAGGGAGATTTATGGCGATACGGTTTTTAACGTATTGCGTAACGTCAGACTTTCGAAAGCCTGGTCTCTTTTAAATCAGACGGACCTGAGTCTTTCGGAAATAGCGCTTTCGGTCGGATACAACAATCAAGCGAATTTTACTACCGCATTTCGGAAACAATTCGGGAAAACGCCTAAAACGGTACGTAAAGACAGCTTTCGATGCTTTCTCTCTCAATGCAACGAACTCTGATGACATTTGTACCGGCTATAAATTGGGATCGGGTTTGAACCCTAAAGCGATATAACTTTTATATTCCGTGCGGCATTCATAAAAAAGAATGCATTCATCAAAAGACATGGGGCCGAGATAATTATAGTAAACCCCATCTTATTACGCTTGGTTATAGAAAGTGATTGTGTATTCCCGATCCGAAATAATTCACATGTAAAATATTCGGCTGAAGCCGAACGGACTTGTTTTTGAAAAGACAAACAACGCAATTCCATATGACACTATAGCGCAATAAAGTTTATAAAAAACTGCCCCTTAGTATAAGGCGCGCGGCATATATAATTCATAAAAAGCCATGAAGGTTAATTTCCCGCTGAAGGGAATGTACCGTCATGGCTTTTTTTATTAGAGGAGATCTGAGATGAAGATGAAGGTGGTTGTATGCATTCTCGGTTTGTTGTTGCCATTTATTGCCGATGCTGAAGAAAATTCTTACCACATACTTGATGAAATAGTCGTCATTGGAAAAAATAAGGGCGAAGAAATTGTATATACCCCCGAAAAAACGAACATCGATGCAGGGTCGTATAAAGCATTGGGAATACCTCAGAATATCGGCGATATTATAAAGGATCAACCCGTTATAGACTTCAGGGGGGCAACGGATCTTGTACCCGGAGACCTGGTCGACGGCGATGACACGCTCTGGATGAGGGGCTTCGGCAGCAACCGGTTTGTTACGGCAATAGACGGCAGCAACATTCACAAGCCGGGGGGCCGTCAGACGTTCCATGTTGTGGATTATTCACTGCTGCCCACATTCCTCATAGACAGGATTGAAATCCTGCCCGGTCCCCACTCGGCCCTGTACCCGGGACAAAGCATCGGCGGTGTGGTAAATCTCGTTACAAGCAGGCCCGAATCATATGACACTCTAAGACCGAAAGCATCCGTCGGAACAAGCTTCAAATCCTACAACACCCAAAATCACAGTATGTATATCCGGGGAGGCGCCGGCAAATTCACATACGACACGGGGTATCAGCGATATGCCACGGACGGTTATCTGAGACACGCGGAAGCGGAAATAGATACCTTTTTCGGTCGCATCGGGTACGGCATGCCGAACGACGGATATATTGCCTTTACCGTTTCCCATACGGATGCGAATCGTTTAATACCCGTTAAAAACGATCGGGGTCTTGCGGATTACGACAGCGGTTATCCGGTAGTAACCGCCTCTTCCTATTACCAGTGGCAGACGCCGAAGTGGGATGAAGAGGCCATATCCTACCGGCTGAAATATAAACAACCCTCACCGATCGGCGCCTGGGATTTCAACGCCTACTATTCCGAAGAAGAGTGGAAAAGAACAACCCTCCGCACAAATAGTCTGGGAACTTTCGATGCCGGATGGGAGTCGACCTGGCATCAGCAGGGAGCCAAGCTCCAGGATACCATTACCTTTTCGGACAGGCACCAAACGGTTGTGGGTGCGGATTTCCAACAGTTCTTCGACGGCTACGATTCGAAACAGGGATCGCCCGCCACCTTTGACGACCGGAAAAGAGTGGAGCTTATATCGGGTTTTGCACAGCAACGCTGGAAAATTATTCCCCGTCTTACACTTACGGTCGGTATACGATACGAACACGCGGAAATATGCGTGGATAATCTTTCCAGTAAAACCGGAAGTCCGCTTATTACCGGAAGACCCCGGTGGATTAAACGCAGTTTTGACGACATACTCCCGAAAGCATTCCTGACCTATGCGCTTGACGATCTCGCGGCGAGTTTAAAGGATACTTCAATCTCTCTGGGCATCAGTAAAATATGGCGGGCGCCGATTAACTTCGGCGAGTTTAATCCAAGAGGGATGCCCGCCGGGGCATGGACGGAGCCTGAGCACGGCATCGGGTACGATATCGTACTTTCCCGGCGACTGTTCAACGATATCGAGATGAAAGTCAATTACGCCTATTATAAGATAGAGGATTATCTTGTCTGGAACTGGGATTACGCGAAATATACTCCCGGGGGCGGCAATACCGTCGCCCCGGGCATGGAATACATGGATTATATCGTCAACCTCGAAGAGATGACCCGCCATGGTCTTGAATTGCAGTTGAGCGGGCATCTCACCGACAATCTCGCCTTCAATCTCGGATATGCATACCAGACATTCGACAACAAGGGGGGGGAACCCGCGGGGCGGGCGGTCCTGGACAATTTTGCCGAAAACCGAATCAACGCGGGGCTTCGTTACAACCTATTTAAAAACACGCTGCTGCTATTCGATTATAAATTCCAGGATGAACAGGTAATTCAAAAGTCCGAAGAGGTTGCGGCGGACGAATGGGTGTTCACGAAAATCCCCATGGACGCGTACCACGTGTTCGACTTGGCCATTCAACAGGGTATTTTTAAACAATGGGGTCCGCTTGATAACGGCGTCATAAAGGTATTTATCAATAACCTGTTCGATCATGGATATGAGAACCTGAGCGGCTATCCGGCTACCGACCGGACATTCGGCATTTCTCTTAATTTCGATATTTAATTTTAATTCGTACGGAGCACGGGCTGGAGAAAAGATGACGCACGTTAAAAACGGGAAAGCAATACCGGCGATGCATATCGCGGGTCTGATGCTGCTTATTATTCTTGCGACGGGTTGTGGCGACCGGGAAGGCACGGGGGCACGTCACGGCAATTATAAAGCGATAAAGGATTGCATGGACAGAGAATGCAGGATCCCCGACAGAGTCGAAAAAATAGTGGATCTGGCATTGCTGGACGGCATCCGCACCCTGGTGGAACTGGGTGCCGACGGCAGACTTTTCGGAACGAACAACACCGTTAAAAACTTCATGTATGGAGACGAGGGCCGGTCATACGCCTGTTGGTTTGCCCCGCCAAGAGTGGCCCCGCATTTGAAAGAGCTGCCAAGCGTGGGAGAATGCCGGGAGCCGAATATCGAACTGATAAAATCCCTTAATCCCGATATTATTTTTTCATATGCTTCCCATGTGGGATTAGCCGGGGCCATCGAGAAGCAGACAGGCATACCGGTGGTATGCATCAAATCCTCGGGATGCCTCGATTTTAAGATGTTTAAAGTAATAGGCGACATCACGGGAAAAACAAAAAGGGCGGATGCGCTTATTTTTTATGCGAAGGAAAAAATCGAAAAGATTACCCAGAGAAATTCCGAATTGCCCGCGGAAAACCGTGTACAGGTCTTTTTCTGGGGCTGGCCCGTTCAGGACGCCCCCAGGACCATAGCGCCCTACGATCCCATCGATCTGGCCGGGGGCGTAAACGTGGCCATGCAAACAAAGATCAAACCATACGAAACCTATGACATTACCAAAGAACAACTGGCTGTGTGGAATCCCGACATTATATTGCTTCAATGGTGGACAAAAAAGGATATAGGCGTTCGGGTCGATACCATATTAAACGATCCCGCGCTTCAAACGGTTTCCGCCGTTAAAAACAGGCGGGTGTTTTATTCCCGGAGTTTCATGAAAGGATGGGATCCCGCAATGGGCTTGTGCGAAATATACTACATGGCAAAGCTTTTCTATCCCGAATTATACCGGGATATGGATGTCGAAAAAGAGTGCAACGAAATATTGAAACGGTTTTACGGGGTTGACGGACTCTATTCGGATTTTATCGCGGACAGCGAGCTTCATCGCTGGTAGTCGCCGATAAATACGATCGTTTGGCGCGCACGCAATCCGCGACGGGATGGATTTACTATTGATGGAAACAGATCGAAAACACGATGTTTTGGTTGAATACAAAAAATATACCGGGAAAAGAAGAGTATTCATTGTCGTACTGATGGTCACGACATTTCTTCTCGGGAGCTATTCCATTACGCTGGGGCCTTTAAACCTATCGATTCCCGAAGTTTATGCCACCGTTTTAAACCGGTTCCTGCCCGATTATTTTTCCGCTCCAGACGAATTAACCGAAAGGACGATATGGTTTATGAGGCTGCCCAGGCTGCTCATGGGATTGGCCGCCGGTTTCAGTCTTGCCATCTCCGGCGCGGTGATGCAGACAGTGCTCAGGAATCCCCTGGCAAGCCCCTTTACCCTGGGCATATCCGCTGGGGCCGGATTTGGGGCGGCGCTTGCCATACTGTTCGGCAAAGGTATTGGCGGCGGCACTTATTTTGTCGTGATAAACGCGTTTATCTTTTCGCTGTTCACTTCTTTTATTATCCTTGCCCTGTCCCGATTTAAAAGGGCCGCTCCCGGAAGCATGGTGCTTGCCGGCATTGCCCTCTCCTATCTTTTCAGCGCGGGCACAACCATGATGCAATATTTCGCGGAATCGTGGGCCGTGACCGAGGTCGTTTTCTGGATGACAGGCAGTCTCGCCAGATCGACATGGAACAGCCTGCGGTTCGTACTTCCGGTCATGCTGGTATGCGTGCCGTATCTTCTGAAAAAAACGGGGGATTTAGATATAATGAGCGCCGGGGACGATGTCGCCCAAAGCCTTGGCGTGAATGTTCGACAAACGCGATTATCGGTATTGACGGCGGCGGCGCTTTTAACGTCTGTTACGATTTGCTTCACCGGAACGATAGGATTTATCGGGCTTGTGGCGCCCCATATAGCGAGAATGGTCCTGGGTGGAGACGACCGTTTTGTCGTGCCAGCGGCGGGATTTATCGGGGCGCTGCTTCTGAGCGGGGCCGATATGACGGCGGTGAATATCATTGCGCCGACCGTTATCCCCATAGGAATCATGACGTCATTTATGGGGGTCCCTCTTTTTTTGTATTTAATAATGAAAAACAGGAGCGAATTCTGGGGATAGATCTGAAAATAAAGAACGTTTCCTTTGCGTATAACGCCCGGCCGGTTCTCGAAGATGTTGCCTTTGAGCTTGCATCCGGACAGATAGCGGCATTGGTCGGCCCGAACGGCGCTGGAAAATCCACTCTGTTAAAATGTATCGACGGCATCCTCAAATGTCGGAAGGGAACCATTTCCCTGAACGGGAAGCCGATAAAAGAAATGAATAGAAAAGAGATAGCCGGACACATGGCATACGTACCGCAAAATACTTCTTTTATTTTTCCGTTTACGGTAATCGATATGGTTTTACAGGGCAGATACCCCCATAGCAACGGACAGCGAAGAAAACGGGATGTCGAGAAAGCCGTTAAAGCGCTCCGGTACACCGGCACGATGAATCTTGCATTGAGGCATTTCGACTCCATCAGCGGCGGTCAGCAACAGAAAGTGATTATTGCACGGGCGATTGCACAGGAAGCGGAGATTCTCTTGCTTGATGAACCCACGAGTAATCTCGATATCATGCACCAGCTTGAGGTAATGGAGCTATTAAGATATTTGGTGAAAAAGGATCGTTTGTCGGCAATCGTATCCATGCATGACCTTAATCTGACATCCCGATATGCCGATACGGTACTCCTTCTGGAAAAGGGAAAAATCGTCGCGGCCGGAGATCCCGTTTCAGTTCTGACGCCCGAAAAAATTGCCTCCGTGTATAATGTGGAGGTTGTCGTGGAGAGCATAAGAAACAAACCGAACATCGTACCCTTAAAAACGCTGTCGACCCGTTCATATCGAAGAGAAGACGGGTAGGCCCGGGCAATTGCGGAAGCCTACCGTTCCGGCATAAAAAATAACAGCTATAATAAAAGGAGCGACATTATGAACCAATCCAAAACGGAATACAGGAAAGAAAACCCCAGGAAAGAAATTATCCGGGCCATAACGAACAACGATCTTGAATGGTGTTTGAATAAAACGGCGGAGATTCACGGCCACTATTGTCCGGGCAGCGCTCTGGGCGTCATGGCCGCGGTGTACGGCCTGAGACGCTTGGGAAACGGAATGATGCTGTCCGACGGATTGGAAAATCTCATGGCAATAGTGGAAACCAATGCATGCTTCGCGGACGGTGTCCAGGTCGTTTCCGGATGTACTCTCGGCAATAATGCGCTGGTGTATCGCGATCTTGGCCGTCTCGCGGCAACATTCGCATTACGTGAAAAAGAAGAGGGAATACGCGTCCGGGTCCGGTCCGATTTTCAATCCCGTATAAACAACATGGTTCCCGAATTCTATCCGTTAATGGAAAAGGTAATTAAAAACAGGCAGGGGACGCCCGATGACGAAGCGGCATTCAAGCAGATGGGATGTAAAGCGGCATTCGCCGTCCTGTCGGTCTCCCATGAAGAGATACTCGTTATTGAAAGCGTTCGCCCTTCCCTGCCGTCATATGCGCCCATAACCGATAGCGTCGTCTGCCCGGAATGCGGAGAAACGATTATGGCGGCCAAAACGGTGGACACGGGAGACAAAAAAGGGTATTGCCTGACATGCGGCGGTAATGGCTATTACCAAGTCGATGGCCATGGCATATCAATCATCAGACAATAATGGGGCTGCAAAGTATAGCTTTTGATCAGGGAGAAATAATATGAAAACAGTTGTTATTTATGACTCGCTTAGCGGCAACACGGAAAAGGTCGCAACCCGAATTTATGAAACGGCTAAAGAGGAATTGTCTCCGGTAGATATTTTTAAAGTAACAAAACAGACCGATCTCGATTTCATGGAGTATGATCTGATCTTTATCGGCTCCCCCGTCATCGACTGGCTTCCCACCCAGACGATGATCGATTATATAAAAAAGTGCCTGAAGAGCGGTAACGAAAAAGGGCTGATCAAACCGGCGGCCCCGATTGTACCGGGAAAGTTCGCCGTATGCTTCGGCACCTACGCAGGGCCCCATATCGGCGTCAACGAGGCGAAACCGATGACCATGTGGATGCGTTCCGCCCTGGAACATGTGGGATATACGGTCCTGGATGAATGGCATGTCCC
Source organism: Desulfobacterales bacterium (assembly GCA_963677545.2). Classification (GTDB taxonomy): domain Bacteria; phylum Desulfobacterota; class Desulfobacteria; order Desulfobacterales; family JAFDDL01; genus JBECKW01. The sequence goes on from CAXXKH010000037.1 coordinate 108,137, forward strand.
CGGGCAATTCACAAATAAGCCGGAACTGAACAAATATGGTCGTCTCGGCAACATCGAAGGCAGACCGAATGAACATGATCTGACGGATGTCGAAAACCGGGTCAGGGGAATACTGGCATCTCTTTCGGCCTGGCGCGAGCAGGAATAATTGGAGAAATAAGATGGAAAATTCGGTTGATACATATGAACAGACCGGCGGGGGCTCAGGCGATATGGTACTGAGAACCGTGGGCATCGTAAGAAATGAGATAAAAGATCCGGTTTTAAAATCAGGAACGAACGGCATTGAAATGCAGGGAGAGATGAGGGATGTGAAGGAAAAAATAAAGCATACCTATAATTCACTGTCTGAAATCATCATAGAACAATCCTGCGTCGATCTTCTGGACGGTATCGAAGACTATTCACATCTCACCGTGTTGTACTGGGCGCACAAAGTGCCCGAATCGAGCCGTCGATTAACCCATGTTCACCCCATGGGAAGAGAAGAGAATCCCTTGATGGGCATTTTTTCAACGTGCAGTCCTGCCAGGCCGAACCCGGTATTGATGACGGTCGTTCAATTGCATAGAATAGAAGGGAATATCCTGCATGTTATGGGCCTGGACGCCGTTGACGGAAGCCCGGTAATCGACATCAAACCGTATGTCATGGAGTTCTACCCCCGGGAAAATGTGCGCATTCCCGAGTGGATGCGAAAAATTCAGACTGATGTAAACACGACGGGCGAGAATACACCATGATCGGGGAAATCGTGATTTCATAGAAACGACCGGGAATATGCATCCCCCTACAGGGAAGCGGTGTGGCACTGAGAGACGTCACAGCGAACGGAACTTCAAAATCAGGACCTCATATGACGGACCTCATATTCTCGGCCCTTTAGCAATTTCAATGGGATGTTTCCGGATTTTTCCGCTCGTTCGGAATTTCAAACACAAGCGTAGCCGTAAGTTTCATATCGTTGTAAAGGGCGGTCGCTTCCCCCTCCGCCTTGACTTTGACGGCATAACGAACAAACCATCGCCCGGTTTGGGGAATCTTGATTTTGAAAATACTTCCCTCGACGACCGATTTCGGGAAGAAATAATCCTCGAACTCGGTGGAGTAACCGCTGTAGGTGGCATCCCATTCCCCCGATCCCTTGTATGGCTTGCCGTCGAGGTAGACCGACAGCTCAAGGGTGTCTCCCGCCTTGAGGGTGGAGATGTCACGGGCGGGGACCAGTTCCAGATCGAGGCCCACGGCGGCGGGGAAGGGATCGGAAGAGGATTCGCAGCGCACGTATGTTTTCGCATACTGCTTGCTGTAATAGCTTAGATGCATCTCCTCGGCCCTGTCGAGAACAGCGCTTTTGGGTTTGATGGCATGCCGCTCCTTCCCTGACTTGTCGGTGTAAACCGTATAATACCCGGGTGTTGTTACGGCGGTCAGGACGTAGGTGCCCGGAGTGTCGTAGTCAACCATATAGGAATGCAGGGAAGTCTCATCGCGTATAGCGATCTCGCGCACGTCGCCCGTCGGCGGATGCACCTTTACCGATTTCAGCTTTTTCCCCCGGACGCCGTCCGCCACGGGGATGGTGTGGCCGTAGCAGAAAAACAGCGGCGAGCTTTTTCCGTCGCTGACCCGGCACTCAATGTCATAAAGTTAACGGCAAGGCTTGTAATTCATGTAGTGCTCACGTTTACTAACTTTGTGTTTCCGTTTGAATTTTCGTCCTGGCCGAACGGGTTCGGTTGCCGCTGAAAATAATTCATGAAGGCCTTGGATTATTTTTACTACAATTTTGCGGGGCCTTTCAAAAAGCAAAAAGAGCGTATCTTTGGATTTTGAAAACACCTGCGTCATGTTTAATTGATATTCATACTTTTTTTCTTTGCTTTCGCACTCTACTGACACCTGTGCTGGAGAAGAGAGAACAACAGCAAGATTTTTTGCAAGCACCTTTGAATGAAAATCCTGATAAACGGACAACTCGGATTGGCCCGAGAAATTGCCGATTTCGACACGCTCTTTCATGAAAAGGTAATCAACTTCTACCGGCCAACGCTTGTGATATAGGTCTTTGAAAATTTCTTTTGGATATTTCTTTTTGTCGGTAAGCGAAGTGATTAGAACTTCAATTTCACCTGAATCGAGTTCAACCCGTATTAAGCGCAAGTGTAGTGGCGCAACACCCAAGCCCATCTCATTGCATTCTTTGATGGATTGATATGATGCATCAATATCAACAAAATCTTGATCAAGGCCGGATTCGATGAAGGTTTGAACAATCTTCCATTTATTGGAGATTCTGGCATAAAAATTACCGCCTTGAGATATAATGAGGTTGAAAACCCAGTAAGCCGGATAACCACGGTCCAATAAAAGAAGGTCGTTTGGGAGCAAGTTGAGCATATGATGATCTCGCAATAGTTCTCTTTCGCCGACATTGTATGGCTTTATGAATGCCTCGATTGTGACTTTATTCAAAACATCAAATAATTGTGAAACACGAGCCATTGGGCATGCAGGTCCGTTCTTGGGTTTCATTACGCCAAAATGTTCTCGTATTTCTTGGTATTTAAAAAGTTTTAAAGTTGATCCATCTATTGCCAGTTTCAGATTTTTTGTGCCGATTGACAAAGTCTTTTGAGTGAAGAATCTTCTTGAGATAATCAACAGTTTTGGCACATATCTTGGAAAGCAGGCTCCGTGCCAACATTGCTTTGCTTTTGAAGCGTTTCGGACATTTATTTCTCCTTTCGAAATGAATAATACACGGTTAAAACTAGTGTCAGTATAGCATAATAAGCTAAAATATCAATAAAATTTAACTACTGCCGTTAACTTTATGACATTGATTAACTATTGACAATGCGGAATATATCCGGCAGCCGGTTGGGGAGAAAATGAACTCCTCGCCCTGGCGGCCGGACTGGAACAGCACTATGCTCATCCCCTGGCCGAAACCATTGTACGCCGCGCCCTCTCTTCAGGCCTGGATCTTCCCACCACCGGCGATGTGCGGTTCCTGGTCTCCCGGGGGGTTTCCAGAACAGTGGACGGAAAACGGGCGCTTGTGGGAAACAGACGCTTCATGTTCGAGATGAACGGTATCGACACCCGCCGGTTTGATGCGACGGCATCGAGGCTGAGAGAGGAAGGAAAGATTGTTCTCTATGTTGCACGCGGCGAAGAGGTAGCCGGGCTTCTGGCCCTGCGGGACCGCCTTCGTCCCGAGGCGCCGGATACCATCACCGCCCTGAGAGACGGCGGCATTAACAAAATCGTCGTTCTCACGGGCGACCACGAGAAACCGTCCAAACACCTGATTCGAAAGCTGGGAGGGATCGATGAACTGCACTGGGAACTGATGCCCGGGGATAAGACGTCTATTGTCCGCGGGCTACAAAGAAACGGGCATTGTGTCGCGGTGGTGGGAGAAGAGATAAACGACGCACCGGCCATGGCGGCCGCCGATCTCGGCATCTGCATGGGACGCGGGGGCGACCTGACCCGGGCGGCCGGCCACCCGAGCGGTCATTCTCACCAACGATCTGAGATCCCTGGTCATTGCCCGGGAAATTGCCCTGAGGCAGTCCGACATCCTCAACCGCTGTTTCGATCAGGGCTTCATCGTCAATACGGGGCTCCTCGGCCTTGCGCTGGCCGGCTTTCTTTCGCCCATAGGAGCAGCTCTCATCCATAACCTCAACACCATGTCGCTGATTGCCTATTCGACCGTCAAGGGGCGGTCGGCTATCCCCCCCCGGAAAAGCGCATCCGGAACTATTGTTTCATCAAGCCGGGAAACGGGCGACTCGTCGTTGCTCCCGCCAACCGAAAAAAGGCACACCCGGTTTCGCCCCTCTCGCTTGGCCCGGTACAGAGCCGCGTCCGCGGCCTTGAGGAAATTTTCGCTGTCGACGCCCTCTTCCAGTTCGCACAAACCGATGCTGGCGGTAACACTGACCATTCTATCGTTAACCGAGATTTGTGCGGCGCCGATAATACGGCGCAGCCGGTCAGCGATTTTCTTCGCCTCCCGGTGATTGACCCCGGGGAAACAGACAGCGAACTCCTCTCCGCCCAGCCGGCCGAAGCTGTCCCGTTCCCGCAGGGTATTGTGGCAAACCCGGGCGATGCGCTGAAGAAGTCGGTCGCCGGCATCGTGCCCGAAGGCATCGTTGATGGATTTGAAGTAGTCGATGTCGATCATCGCGAGGCTCAGAGGGAATTTCATCCGGCGGGCCTGGGCAATTTCTCCCCGCAGGTTTTCAAGAAAACGGCGGCGGTTCAGGATGCCGGTAAGGGCGTCTGTGTGGGCTTGGCGGGTGAGTTCCTCGTGAAGGCGTTTTTCTTCGGTTATATCCGAGAGAAGCCCGTCGATGTGGGTTATGCGGCCTGCGGCGTTGTGAAACGCCTGTGCCCCGATTTCCACCCATATTTTTTCCCCGTCTTTTCGCTGCATTTCGGTCCGGTGTCGTATATGGTCTCCCGTTTTTCCAACGAGCGCCAGCAGCTCGCGGTATCCATTCTGTTCTTCCAGGGTCCGGCGGCGGGTCTCGCGGGAAATTAACTCTTCGGGAGACGAAAAGCCGAAGATGTTCGCCATGGCGGCATTGACTTCAAGCAGATGTCCTGCGTCACTGATGCGGAAGATGCCCTCTGCGGCGTTTTCGAAGATGTTTCGGTATTTGGTCTCGGAATGGTGCAGTTCCCGGTTGACCCGATTCAGATCGTTTTGCATTCGGTCGCTGAACCGGATCAGCCGCCGGGTCTGCCGGTAGAGTTTCGAGTATTTTTCAAGCAGCGATTCAAAGGCCTCCCGGGAAGCGCCCTCGGCGATTTGGCCTGTGTCCACGGCCCGACGGGCATCATAAATGATTTTCTCTTCGGCTTGAAACAGTATGCGGTCATCCATGGGTCAGTCAGTCGTAAACGCTTCGAGTTCGATATGGAGAGTTTCGTAGTCTTCCTGGAATTCTTCTCCGCTCTCCCGAATAATGTCGTTCTCCTCGTGAAAGCGCCAATGGACCGTAATGGAACAGCCTTTTCCCGCCGCCGCCTCCAGAAGATCCATCAGGTTCATAATGGCCTTGGAACTGCTGCTGTTATAGTAGAGCAACTCGAAACAAACGTCGAGCCGGCCGGGGGTGGCGGTCTCCAGCCAGGTTTCGATATCCCTCAGCACCGGCTGATAAAAAGCCGCAGCGTTTTCAGGGTAAGACTCGCCCGCGATGCCGATCTGGCCCGTTTCCGAATCCAAACGGATGGCCGGGGTGGAGCGGGTGGCGGCGATGTTCAGCTTTATCATTATCGGTTCCTCATATGGTCGCCTTGACGGCGAAAAAGGCGTCGACGCCGTCCATGGGGCGAATGTCGAATGCAAGTGGTTTCGTGACGCGCCTGGCAATTTCGATGAGGCCCAGGCCGGCCCCGATGCTGTCCGGAGGGGGAGGGGCCTTGCGACGTTCCCGGTAAAGCGCTTTGAGCGCTTCGGGAGAGAGATCCCGGAGCATGGTCAACTCCCGGCGCAGCGTCTCGCACCGCTCCGCCGCAATGTAATTGCCGCACAGAACGCAGTAATTACAGCCTTCGATGCTAAGTACCAGAATGCCGGACCGGAGCTTCCCTTCCGCGATCTTTGCCCCGTCCCCCTGGTCCGGCGTCGTTTCAGTCGAGTAGTTGAGTATATTCTGGGCCTGTTCCACGAGGATGGAAAAGACCCGCTGAATGGTCCCCATTTCCGTGGATTCGAACTGCATTTTTTTCCTTACGGTTTCGCCGATTCCTTCAAGGATCGCCTGGGACAAGGGACCGCTGAAACTAAAAAGAACCCCGTCGAATCGAAGATTTTCATATAACGATTTCAGTCCGTCGATGTTCATACCGTCTCCCTGGCTTCCAGGCGCATGGAAGCCTGTTTTTTCAAATGTGAAAGCGAGAATCCGAGCGCCGTCAGATCGTCGCGTATCTCCTCGGCGCAGACATAATCGCGCCAGATTTCCGATAACGCCCGGCATTGCCCGGACAGGAGCAACGTACGGATTCCATGCAGGATCTCCTTGAGACGCTCCCGACCGAAGGGCAGACGACTTTTCTCCCCGATCTGATCCGTCAAGCCGTCGGTGGCAAGATATATTTCTGTAATGTCGGCAAGATCCACTACATGGTTCATAAAGGCGTCTCTATCCGATGTCCGCCGGTCTCCGACGCCGGCCCGGACGCCCTTGATCTCCCGGATGCCTTTGCCGGACGCCAGGTACAACGGCAGGCCCGCGCCGGCGAATTCGAGCCGGTTTTCACCTGGATCGATCCGGCAAATCGCCGCATCGAATCCGTCGTCGATGGGAACCGATACATTTTCCCGGTGGAAAAATGATTTCAGCCGGCGGTTCATCTCCTCCAGTATCCGGGCCGGATCATAGTCGCCGTTGTCCCGAAGACACTGATCCAGGAGGGAGTGAACGATGAGGGTCATAAACGCGTCGGGGACGCCGTGACCGGTGCAGTCGATGAGGGCAATGAAAAAAACGACCGCCTTTCTCGCTCGTCCAGTATTTATCGCCGCCCACCACGTCCCGGGGCGCCCACCAGATGAAGCGATCCGGAAAAGTAGCGTCCATGGCGGCGACAGGCGGCAGCAGAGCATGCTGGATAATGCTGGCGTATTCGATGCTTTCCATCACTTTCATCTGGGCGGTTTTAAGTCTGTCCATGGCGGCGATCAATTTCTTTTGCCTGGATGCCAGGGTCTGACCCATCCAGTAAAGATCGTGCTTGACCCGTATAAAGTCATGTTCGTTCCCCTTTTCCGGAGGCAGATCGAACGCGGCCTGGTATCGCCCCTGTTTGATATCCCGGAAGTAATTATTGATTTTGGTAAGATTTCTCTGGACCAGAAGATCGCTCAGAAAATTGCAAAGCGGCAATTGCACGATTACCATTGCCGCAAGGTAGATGCCGACAAGCGGCGTCAGCCGGTCGGCATTATAACTGTAAACGAGAAACATGAAAATGGCGGCGGGAAGAATAACAAAAAGAAAAAAACAGACCAGCACCTTGAGTCTGGTGCTTGCATCGGCAATGTAGTCGAGTATTTTTTCCATTATTCGCTTTTTTTACGGTGAAGCGCCTTTTTCTTTATGATTGTTGATTCTGGGCTACCGCCAAAGACTCCTCGTGACAGTCACAGTCAGCACAGATAATTATATTTCTGCCGTTCCGGTCCTTCGTGACACGGGAGACCGTAATGCACCGCTTACCGGTTACCGGCGACGTATACGGTTCGGAAACAAATCGACCACCGCCGGAACGAAGCAACAGAAAAAAATTACCCATGGACCGGTCCGCCCCCCGGCCGGGCGGTGAAAAGAGGAAGGTATTTCTCACCTCATCCGGACGGGGCGAACAGACGGTTTCCGTAATCTGGATGCCTTTATCATCCAGCACATAGGTGCTTTCGAGCTCCCGGTGCGCCAGCATGATCGATTCCAGGATGCCCTGGAAGGCCGAAAAAGATCTTCCCGAAAGCAATCCTTCCACATCGTCCATGATGTTCTGGAGATCCTTGAAATGCTTCCGTCGGGCATTATACAGCCCGATCCGACGGTCTTTATATTGGGTGGACAGTGCCCTGATTTTTTCTTCGCAGGAAGCGTATATTTCCTCAGGCCGGCCGGCAGGTTTGCAGAAGTAAAATCCCTGCATTAAGCCCGCACCCAGGTCCATCGCAGCAAGTCCCATCTCTTCGTTTTCCACGCCCTCCACCACCACCAAGGCGCCAATGCCCCGGGAAAGACCCACCATGGACCTTACCAGTTCCTTCTTCTGAATCTCTCGATCCGAGCGACACGCCAGGGAATGGTGGATTTTGATAATGTCCGGCCTGAGCTGTTGAATCCGCGTCATGTTCGAATAGGCGGTGCCCCAGTCGTCCACGGCGATCAGAAATCCCCACCGCCGATAGGCCGCCACAAAATCGAGGAGGGCCGACTCATTGGCAACTTTCGATTCGATGATTTCGATAACCACCCGCCGGGGTTCGATATCCTGGAGGGCAACCTGGCGAAACAGGGTATCGATATATCCCCTGGAATCATCCAGAATTTGCGGGTCCAGGTTCAGCCACAGGGTTATGTGCCGGTTCCGGCTGAAAAGGCGCGCGAACGATTGAAGCGCTTTCTCCCTGCACAGGCAATCCAGTTCCTGAGTGAGGCCGTTCCGCCGGGCTTCATTAAAAAGCGTCTCCGGAGAAACGATGCCTCCCGTCTCGCCGTCTATTCCCCTTGCCAAGGCTTCGACACCGATAATTTTCTGCTCCGCCATGGAGACGATGGGGTGAAAAAAGGTGGTAATCCTCTTTGCCGCAATGATGGCTTTCAGGTCCGGATCGTTCCCGGGTTTCAAAACCTCGCCACTGGCGCTTCCGCGAATGTCGGTTGCGGTGTTCGTCATTATCTGATGGTTCCTTCCATGACGCCGGGCGCCGCCTCAATGCGGCGTTTCCGGGGACCTTTGCTCGTTCGGTATTTCAAATACATTGTATAGAACCTGTTTCATCATAATTCCTTTTCATGTAATAGAGTGCCGACGGCGACATGCCTTTCCGAAAAATGAAAAGGCACAACCCGCTTTACCGTTGTAAAACGGATTGCGCCTTTTCGCCTCTTCACATAGGACCCGTATTTGAAGAGGAGGGTAGGATCCGTATTCGAAGAGTTTTGAAAGGATAATCTCATATTATTAGAAAGCTCTAACCGCGTTATACGGATACTTTTTCCAAGTGTTTCAGGCATGCCTCGAACCGCCGATCGACCGGCGCATCGGTCGCATTCCTCCCCTTTGCATAGATGCGCCTTGCCCACGATTCGTCCTCGAATCGAAAAAGAACGGTTCTCGCCAGATAGAGCAAATCCTCGGCGCTCGTGAGTTTCGTTTCGGCCCGTTTCAGTATGCCTGACAACAGTTTTCCGTCCCCGGATTTCAGGTCTACCATTTCGATCAGGTACTCGTACTGGAATCTGTTTCGGCAATATCTTTCCGCTATCAGAAAAATGCGGTTCATCCAGTCGTTGTCGTTTAATATTTCCCGAACCGCGTCGGCGAGCATGACGGCGTCCCCGCGATCGGCCAGCTTTGCTTCCGCCTTTTCCAGAAGTCGGCGAGACCATCCGAAATCGTTCAGGGCCGCATTAACATTGCGCGCCAGGGCCGCAAGGCGAACCGGGGTTTCAGCGGAGCGTTCGAGTCCGGCATAGATCCGCCTTGCCCACCCTCTGTCCCCGAGCGCCCTGAGAATGCTTTCCGCGGCCCTTTCATTCATTTCGGCGTCGAGGTTTTTGTCAAGGATCCGGCGGTAGACACAACATCCCCAGTTAAGATCCTTGAGATCGTTGCAGATGACTTCCGCCACCTTCAGATTCTCTTCGAAATCGACGCATAACGCCAGAGCCTTTGAAAGCAGCATACCGGCATAGGTCGTGTCGGCCGTAACCGAAAGCACCTGCCTGGCCAGGGCCGTCAGACACCTTGGCGAACGGCACGCCTTTTCACGGCGGGTGAATTCGTCATAAAGCGCTTTATTTTCCCCGGGGTGGAATCCGCTTCCCGTCCCGACGGTTTCCGTCGAAAGCGATCGATTCGTTCCCTGGTAGTTACAGGAAGTCTTTTCGTACATGAAGTCACCGTCTCTTTCCAGGCCGCAAAAAAAGCGTAACCCGGATATGCATTACCGACGTTACGCCTTCGCTCCCTTCTGTTTGGACCTCGGAAGATCGCAAGACATCCCTAATATATTTAGTAATGCCTAATAGCGCCTCCGGTCGAGGTTGTCAAGCTTTTTTTCCGGATCGAAACACTTTCAAGACAATGAAGGAAATCTATTGGGAAGAGTCTATTCTCATATGCACCATTGAACATATGCCAAGCATATCCGTAAGGGTTGACATAATTTTAAACGGCAGGGCGACCCCTTTTTTCATCCCTTTTGACATGGGAATCGCTTTTATCACCTTGATCCTCCCGTCCCATTTTTCGAGGGACGTTACGGGCTTCAGCCCCCATCCGCCATCCATGGATATTCCCATGCCGCCTTTTTTCAACACCTGCTTTTTCGCAAATTTCATACCCATGGGCGACAGCGAGTCAAAGAAAAAATCACACGTCTTGAAATAGTCCGCCGATTTAATGAAGAACGCTTTTATCTGTTCCTCTTCGAAATAGTAGAGTACGCCACCTGCCAGAAACAGCAACCCGTCCCTTACCTCTATTTCCCTGAACCAATCGGTATCCAGAAATGAGGAAGCAATGCTTCTATGCCTGTCGCTGTCTTCGTAGAAATTTTTTCTGAGTGCAATCACATCCGGCAGGTCAAGCTCGTAAAACAGGATCTTGCCGTTATCGATACGGCTGAAGGTAGTGTCCAGCCCGCAACCAATATTGACAATCGTTGCCTCGGGGTGCTTCTTGATAAACCCGCGGGCCATCCTGTCCGTATGCAGGCTGCGCGCGACCCAGCCATGCTGGGACATGGCTTGGGTTTTTTCGATGTCCGAAAAATCGTAATCGAATTTTTTGATGATTTCCACGGCGTTTTTATCGACTAAGCGCGGGTTCTCCTTCCGTGTTTCATAGGCCCTGCCCCATAAAGGCAGCAAAAGGGTTTCCTGAACGGTGCCCTTTTTAATACTGATTTTTTGTTCCATATCTATATCCCTTGTGCGTGGGGGAGGGGACGTTCGGCATGAACATCCCGTTTCCACCGTTAAATGATAGGCGTAGAGACAAGGCATGCCCTGTCGCTACGAATCCGGCATCAATCCACTCTCCTTGTAGCCTTGTTCCTTTCAGCCGCGAGATACAAATAGTCCGGGTCCAGTACAACCTTTGCGGGTTTATTGGGAGTTGAAAATGTATATGTTTTCGTTCCAGGCGCCAGCGTGATCTCTTCAGCACTTATCCTTGCGCCTGTTTCATCCAAAAACGCCGCTTCAACCGGGAAACTGCCGGGTGTGTCGGTCAGGTTTCCAAGACCGTCCATGATCCCCCTGGTGGACGTAACATCGATGGACAATTCGCCCTTGGAATAATCGGCCCTGTCCAGAATAATTGAATACTGCATTCGCCTGCCAAAACATTCCGCTGCATGGGAATGAATATTTTCAGGGAGTACATTGACAAGATCGTTGTAGAAATTATGGGACACAACCAATTCGGCGCCGAACCGGTCTCCTTTGGATTCCAGCCAGGCCTTAAGCCAGGAATCGAAGTTCTCTTTGCCCCAACGGTTTGAAATGGCGCGAAGAACCAGTCCGCCCTTATTCCTTGAAACATAGACGGCTTCATCTACATCCAACAGCGGTTTCTCACTTAATTCCTCCTCTCCTTTACCCTCCTGGTAATCTTCAAAGCTCTCTTCCAGCCATACTGCCGTCCTGTCAAAACCAAAAGACGACTCCATGAATGAAAGGGCGAGGTACTCGGGTATCGTTTCGGTAAAAACCTCCGCACCCTGAACATCCGCGGGCGTTATCCGCGCATTTATCCACTGGCGGGCTAGTTCCCTGGCCATGGTGTAGTAGATGTATTCCCTATCCTCGCTCTCTTTGATATCCGCCGTCCAGCCGTGTTTTTCCGAAACGGCGATAATGTTTGAAAAGGTGACGAAATCATCGTCAAAGAAGGTCTTTTCCACAACCTTGAGGGCGCCGTGGGGGTAAGGACCAATGGTTTCGGAAAACCACGAGAATGCCTTTGTAACGACGGATTCCATGCATTCAATGTTGTAGGAATGGGAGGGATGAAACAGAATCGATACGGGAGTTGCCTTAACCTCAAACTCATGAACATCGTAATCCGCGCCTATTACCCTGAAATCAAAATGTCCCGGTTTCTCAGAAACATACTGAGTGTATTGACGGCTCTTTTTCCGCCACGACCGGGTCTGTTTTCCGGGAGCCAAAACGCGCCAGTTTTCAGGCGCGCTGATGGTAAAGTCCCAGGTAACGGTATCCGCCTGATCAGAGAATGCGGAATTCTTTAAGGCAAAACCGTTGTCCCACGGAGCGGTCCTGGACTCGATTTCAGCAAGCCCCTGTTCTATACGATCCTTGTTGTTGGTTAAACGCCTCTCTTCGTCATAGCCGAAATAAGGCAGGATATCCGTCTCCAGAAAGGCTGTTTTTGTGGTCAGATCCGCCTGAGGATCGTTCTGGTGAAACCCCTCATATTTCAGCCGGGCGGCAACCGACAGGGCCATGGTCTCACCCGGCAAAAGAGGCGGCGAGAGCCTGTAAACGCTGTGCCGCAGCCCTTCGTTTTCATCGGTTTTGACGAGATCCCGCGTGCCCGCCATCTTTTCGATGGTCAGGAACTCACGAAGGTCCACATGAAGCATCTCAATGGTCGAATCGCTCCTGTTTTCGAGCACCAGCGCCGCTGCATAGGAAGCCGTCCTGGTCTCCGGATAGATGTCGAGATCAAGGGAGACATCCGTTATTTTGGGCTGCGCGACCTCCGCCACATCGGCATAGGTGCGTTCATAACAGGCACTCTCCGCGTCTTCCTGACCATATGTCCGGTATCGTGCCTTGACCATGAGGTTATCGTGAATACCCCACTCACAGAAAACGAACAGCGCCGTCAGAAGGCCCATCGCACCCCACACAGGGGGCGTCAATCTTTTCCTCGCCGCCCTCAGACGCTCTTTAAAAGGCCGCTCGACGCCTCGGGTCCAGAAAAGGACGGCCGTTATAAACAGTAACGCGGCAAGCGATGCCCAGGCCACAGCATACCAAGGCATGGCTTTTTCAAAAATGCCGTAGCCGATCATCCCGGAATAATCCAGGGATCCGGGAACGATGGGATAGGCGAACCGGATCTGTTCGAGCAGGTCCAGGTCAAGAATGATCAGGGTGGAGAGAAAAAAAGAGACGGCAAGGATATGTCCCTTGAACCGGCTCGCGAAAACGGACCCGAAGAAAAAGGCCAGGGCGATCAACTCAAGGAGCGTTAGCCATCCCACCCGGGGCCCGAAAAGGTCTTCTATATAGAGAAGCCAGTCAATATCCGTAAAACCGGCGACAAGCTGGGCCGCGAGGCCTGTTAGCATTGCCATGGCCATCAGGGTAAAGGCCACCAGCGCCTGGGTAATGAATTTCGAGACGGGGAAAAGCCAGTTGGGCGCCGGCATGGCATCAATGATCTGCCAGACCCCGAATGCGCGTTCCCTGAACAGAAACTCCACCGCCAGAACGATCATCACGATACCGAGCATGACCGTCATGGGGATACGGGCGTAGGTAATGGTGTAGGTGAGCGGAAGGTGGCTCGTGGTGATATAGTACTGGCTGGTCCACACCAGGTGGGTCAGCAGAAAACTCAGGAAAAAGAGCCCATGACGAACCTGAAAAACGCACTCCTGGAGATGCTTCTGAAGTCGGCCCATGCAAAACGAAAGGCCCGGGACAACATGGAAAAGCCGTTATACGTCATGGTCACAGCGGGTATTTTATTTGTTTTTCCGGTTCCGGTATCCAGCGTTTCCGTTTGGGCCGCCTTTTTCCTGGACGCCTTTGCAATGAAATATTTGAAATCAAACCGCCACAGCGCCGCCAGAAAAAGTATAACGGAAACCGCAAACCATATGATCCTGTTTGCGATCACGGAGGGGATCAACGGAAGGTATGCCGTGTTCCTTTCGGCGATGCCAAGGCTGTCCACCGTATCCATCACACCCGTCCAGCCGAACGGCTCAAACAGGTGGACAACAGTATCGTAGTGGGTCTCCCCCCGCACGAAATCTCCCAGCATAATCAGGACCATGATAAAAAGCGCGCCCACGTATGCGGAACCGGACCGCCTGGTGAAGGAGATGAGAAAAAAGGCAAGGGAGACCATGAAGATAAGGTTGGGAATGGTAAAAACCGTAAGGGCATGAAATATCTGCCCCCATGGCACGGGGCCATACTGCTCTGGGGTCCCGAAACCAAGGTAGGGAACGATGAGCATACCGATGGGAAAGCCCATTAGAAGAATGAATCCGATGACCAGCGAACAGAGATATTTTGCCGCAAAATATTTCCTGTCGTTCGGAACCTTCGAGAACACCCCTTCCGCCGTGGCGGATTCAATGTCTCTTGCAAGGGAGTTTACCGATATGACCACAATGATAATAATGCCGATCATGCCCATGACGGACAAGTTCTGGTAAAAAGACGACGCCGCGTTAAGAAGGGTGTTTGCATTGCCGTAATACTCCGTGCTTTCAAACGAATACCATATGCCCTGGATGATCATGATGCCGATGAGGACATACGTGAAAGGCCGTTTGTAATTATAAAGGAATTCAAAATTGAATATTGTTTTCATGGTTGGTTACGCCGCCTTTCTCTCTTCCCCGATCGCCCCCGGGCGAATCACCGCGAAATAGGCATCCTCGAGGTCCGGTTCCTTTGAAGAAAATGAAGGGTCCGGCTGTTCATGGCTGAATACATCCACGGTCATATGTCCCTGTACCAGCCGGGAGGACGCAACCGAATATTTTTCTTCGTAGTCCGGAAGCGCCTTCCGGTCGATCTTCTTTTCCCATATTTTGCCTTTCACCTGTTCTATGAGCTCCCTGGGCGCCCCGCGGTATAGAACTTCACCGTTGCCGATAACCGCCATGTCGCTGCACAGGGTGGTGATATCTTCAACAATATGCGTGGAAAGAATAACGACGGCCTTTTCTCCCAGCTCGCTCAAAAGATTGTGAAAACGTTTTCTTTCGGCGGGGTCAAGACCCGCGGTGGGTTCATCCACGATGATGAGATCCGGGTCGCCCACAAGCGCCTGGGCAATGCCGAAGCGCTGTTTCATTCCGCCGGAAAACGTGCCGAGTCTTTTGTCCCTTGCCTCATATAGATTGACCCTGTGAAGCAGGGCGGCGGTGATATCCCGCCGCTCCTTTTTCGTGCCTACCCCCTTGATATCCGCGACATACTCAAGCATTTCTCTGGCGGTAACGCTCTCATACACCCCGAACTCCTGTGGCAGGTATCCCAGCCGCTTGCGTATTTCAAACGGATTGTTCAGTACATTCATCTCCCCCAGAAAAATGCTTCCCCGGTCCGGGTCCTGAAGCGTGGCGATGGTGCGCATCAGTGTGGATTTCCCCGCGCCGTTCTGACCCAGCAGGCCGAACATGCCGTTTCCGATTGTAAGATTGATATCCCTAAGGGCCTGAACCCCGTTGGCATAGGTCTTTGACAGGTGGCTTATGGTAAGATCCATTATCTTCTCCTTTAATGATTATCCATCCGCGAATGGGCTATTGGGCATCGGCCGCATTTTCTTTACCAAACGGTTTGAATCGGTTCAGAAGCACGGGCGTCATGAAATAGTCCGCCGCGAGGGCGGCCAGTATTCCCATGGCGACCAGCATCCCGAGGTTCACGAATATCTTTGCATTTGAAAACAGGTATGCCGAAAAATTTAAAATAAGCACGAGGGATGTCAGAAACAGGGCGGTGCCGACCGTTACGAAAACCCTTTCGGTGCTGCCCCTGTATGTCCCGGTGCGTGTATATTCAAGCTGGCTGTGATTGATGAAGTGGATTGTATCGTCGACCGCGAGTCCCAGAAGCATGGGCATGATGGTTACCGTCATCATGTCCAGCGGAATGCCCGCGAAGCCCATGATTCCGCCCACCGCCAGCGCCGGAGATATGTTGGGGATCATACCGATAAGGCCGGTCTTGATACTGCCGAAAACCGCGGACATGAGGATCAGTATCACTACGATGGCAATGGCAAAGGACTTGATCTGCCCCCATGTGACATAATCCATCATAATGGAAAACTGTGATATGGAACCGATGAGAAGCACTTTTGCCTCGGGAAACAACTCCGCCGCGCGTTTTCTGATCCCTTCAAGCTCTTTATATATCTCGGCGGAATTGTAATCATCGACTTCCACCATGAGCCGGAGCCGCTGGTAATCGTAATCCACCCATTTTTCAGACTCCACGCCGCCGGCGTTCTCATAGAGCAGCAGGAGCTGTGCAATCATCTCCCTTGTTTCCGGAATGCTGTAAAAGGATGGATCCCCGTTGTTCAGCACCTGGTTCATATCCTTTATGATATCCAGGATGGAGCTGACCTTTTTTGTCAGTCGGAAGTTTTTTACCTCACCGGTGAGCTGTTCGAATTTTTTGAGATTTTCGGGGTCCTTGGCCTCACCCGGCGAACTGAATTCCAGGGCCACATCATATGAGTAGAGTGACCCCACCTCGGTCTTTCCGATGTAATCAAGCTTGTTGACATAGGGGACCTTGAGCCCGTAAGTGCGGCGCATATCCGCGGAGACCTCCAGCCGCGTGATGCCCATGATACAGAAAATCGTCGCCAGCAGAAAAACAACCACCGAGATCATCGGTTTTGAAAGAACCCTTCCACCCAGGTTTCCCATCATACGCTCGATGAGGCGTCCGCCCTTTTTTTCATAAACAGGGTGGGGGGTTCTGTTTTTCCCGAAGCTTAAAAGAACCGGAAGAAGTACAATGATGAGCAGATAGGTCACCGCTACCAGGCCGGCCGCGGTCAACCCCGTCCAGCGGATCGGACGAAGAGGAATGAACATGAACGACAGAAGCGCCGCGATGGTTGTCAGGGCGCTGAACAGGAGCGGCCATCCCGTCTCTTCCACCGCATGCACAATGGCGCCGTGCCTGTCTCCCGTACGGTAGAATCCCCGCTTGAAATAGTTGAACACATGTATGGAATACCCGATGGCGACGGCCAGCCCCAGAAATACGGGCATGAATATCATGGCCGTGTCAATGCCCAGCTTCATATACCCCTGCGCCCCGAACACGATCACCATTGAACTCACGGCGGTGACAAGGGGAAAGACAACGCCTCTGACGCTGCGAAGGGAAAGCCCCAGAACAATCACGGTGAAAATCAGCGATATGCCAAAAAGACGCGGGGTTTCCTTTAGAAAGAAGAGACGCTTGTCATAATTTATGATCGGCAGTCCCGTTGTCCTGGGATGCAGTTCTTTGTATTTCTCCCTGGCGGCGATCTCGGTGACCAGCCTGCCGATGGTCTCTTCGGGGTTGACGTCATGTTCCTTTTCCCAGTCATCCGGGATCGGCTTCATTCTCATCATGATCCATGTCTTCGTCCCGTCTTCGGATACAATCCTGTTTTTCATCGCGGGCTTGGACATGGCCATCTCCTTTATGCGCGCCAGCGCTTCGGGTGACCGGGGCACGGGATCGGGCACCAGATCGATGATCTCCATCCCCTCTTCCGTTCCGTAGGTGTACTCGAAATCGGTAAGGGAGACGATATCGTCGCTGTAGGGAACTTTTTCAACAAGCTCCCTTCCCATTTCCCTGATTTTTTCGAGCACGGATGGCGCAAACACGTTGTCCGCCTCAACAAGCACGGCACAATAATCATTGTTGCCGAATATCTCCTCGAACCGTTCCTTTACCGAAAGGAGCGCGTCGTCTTCCAGAAACCAGTTGTCCATATCATCTTCGCTCCTGAGCCCCTTGAGACCCATGGCCGCGGTGATGAGCAGCAGTAGAAAGAGAAATATGCAGACAAATCTGTATGTCAGTATTTTTTCTCCCGCATGTTTAAAAAATTCGTTTATCATGACGATATTCAGCATGATGATTCCTCCGTAACCGTTTAGTGCGTCTGGAAGCTGTATTTTGCCTTGAACCAGAGCTGAGAATTATGTTCATACCGCCCGTAGGTTCCGGCATCTCCTTCAAAGATATCGGCACCCACGGAAAAATTGAGGCTGTCCGATGCATCCCAGCCGACCTTGAAGCGGTCAAAGTATTCCCGTGCGCTGATATCGTAATAGAGCATGTTGGATACGGTAACGGTCTGGCGCAGTATCTTTTTCGAAATATTCAGGGTGGCGATAAGTTCATGACTGCCCGCGGAGATACGGGAATCATGGTCGATTATTTTCGTCCCGGCAACCTGGCCCGTGATGGTCCAGTCATTTCCGGGGTACCAGTCCGTACCCGCAAGCCACTTGATGCTCTCCCTTTTTACCGGGTTGTCGAACAGGGAGTCAGCGGAAAAATATCGCCCGGAAAAAAGGGCGGCTTCTCCCCTGAACACAAGGGCGGACCAGGGAACGGCGCACTCGAGGCCGAGAGCCGTCATGCGCTCGTACCGGGGTTTAAAGACGATTTGGGTGACCTCCCCCGTCTTGTACACCTCCCGAAACATGACCGCGTCATCATCCCATGTATAAAAGGCCGAAGCCGCCCAATCCATGGCTGAAGAGTGCCCGGATATTTTCATTGCAAACTCACCGTCGCCGATGCCCGCATCAGGCTTATCCGGAGCCTTAAAGGATATCGCCGGGGTGTCGGGATATTCCACTGTAACGGCCCATGGATTGTCTTCACCCGGCTGAACAGCGGCCCTGAACACCGGAATGAAAAGAAACTCCGTAGTGATATTTTCACCGAGTAACCTGAACTTGACTGCATCCACGGCCATGCGTATTTCGTCCAGGTCCCTCGTCACGGACTCCGTGTAGTCCGGAGGCGAAATATTGTCGGTGATCCTTATGCCGTCCGCCTTGCCCCATATAACTATCTGGCGACCAAGCCGGACATCCCATTTATCAGATGCATATTCCGCCCATGCCTCCCGAAGATCCAGGCCTGTTTCGTTATCGATCTTGACATTTTTTTCGGTATCTATCGATACAAACCCGTATATCTCGTCCAGATACCCCGACGCCTCAAGCCTCAAACGGGCCCGGGAGGTCAGGGCGTCATGGGGGTCATGTATCCGGACGGACTGCACCGTATCGGCCCATCCCGAAAGTTCAAGCGCGTCGGCAAATAAAAAAACCGGTTCGGCCCACACTGTATTCAACATCCAGATAAGGGCCGAGAATAAAACAACGGGCCCGGTGAGTCTCATCTTATTCGGCCGCGCTGTATGGCGGACACCGTAAACAGGCTCTCTTTCATGCCCGTGTCGTACTCTATAGTGTCCACCTCAAGTATGGTTTTATGGTCGCGGGAGACATTGTCCATCTCTGATCTGAACACGGTCCAGAATCCGTCCTGCTCCCTGAAATCAACCGCCCGGAAGATTTTTATGAGACCGTCCCTGTCATAGTACTCGGCCTTGACGGCCAGGTACGCCGACTTTAAAATCCAGACGACCTTGCGTGAATACATGTCGTCTTTGTCTACCGGGACGGATTCAATCTTCCAGCAGACGTGGCCGTCCACCTCTTCTTCACCCAACAGGGTGTGAGTATCTTCCTCGACATTCCGGTCGCCCATATCGTCATAGGTAAAATCGCTTCCCATAAAATACTCGTTTTTGGATGCACCGCTGATGCGGCGCACCTTTTTCATGGCAGGCATGTAAAGCCACTTATCATCCTCTTTTCCCGGGGCGTCATACTCCCAGGATAAAAAGGCGGTGCCTTTAACATCCGCGGGTTTTTCAAACACCATGACAGACTTTTTGTCCTTTCCGAAATCCTTGGAAAAGCTTTTTACTTCACGGATCCGCTTACGGCCGCGTTTGTTGATCAGCGTCATGGTGAGGTTGGATCTGCGATCGTCACCATCGGGTCGGTCATCGACACGCATCATGATTTCTTTGCCGGTCGGCGGAACATCCGTTGCCGTCACCTCTGAAAAAGCCATTGCTATCGTTAAAAAACAAATTGCCGTTTTGATAAATTGATTGGTCATCGTTAATGTCTCACCTCGATTTGATCTATCCGTGAAATAGTTCCACAGCATTTTTTAATTCCCGGCGGTATCCGATTTCATTGAGGGGCTGAACAGCCGCACCTAAAAGTGGTAGTTGAAACCGACACCAATGGTCCGTGGCGTGCCGTAGGACGCCATGGTCAGCATGGAACTTGATACGAAGTCAGTGACGTACGCCTCATCTGTGAGGTTCTTTGCATAGGCGTAGATATCCCAATCCCGGAAGAGATACCCGATTTTGGCATCGACAAGCGTATATCCGTCCTGCCTGGCAAAATTCTTATTGGCGTCATCGGAAAAGTACATGCTTCCCTGGTTCTTCACATCAATCCGGCCATATACACCGCACGGATGAACATAGGAAACGCCGGCACGCACATTGTGGGCCGGCGTCCTGTCGATGGTCTTGCCGTCATAGTCCCCGGTTCCATAGTCATAATCGTCGTATTCCGCTTCTATGACGCCCAAAGCGCCGCTGATTTCAAGGCCGTCAACCGGCCGATACCTGAATTCGAGTTCCGCGCCATGGGAATGGGCCTTCTTTGCATTGCCGGTCACCCACATGGTACCTATGGACTTGTAGATATGGATATCCTCGATCTCCATGATAAAAAGCGAGGCGGCAACCAGGCCGTGTTCAAAAATTCCTTTAACACCCCATTCATAGTTTGTGGAGATCTCAGGCTCGAAGGTGTTGTCATCCGCGGAACCTCCCGACGAATATGCATTGAATCCGCCCGGCGTGTAGCCCCTGGAATAGGAGATGTAGGTGTTCCACGAATCGGCCAACCGATACGACAAGGCCGCTTTGGGAAGAAAAGTATTCCATGTCTTTTCCGCATCGAGTTCGAACATGGGCGGCCCGGTCGTGCCCACGGGAAGGTAGTAGGTCGATATATCCATCTCTTTTTCGATACGCTGAAATCTGCCGCCAAAAGTGAGTT
Source organism: Desulfobacterales bacterium (assembly GCA_963677545.2). GTDB lineage: Bacteria > Desulfobacterota > Desulfobacteria > Desulfobacterales > JAFDDL01 > JBECKW01. The sequence continues at coordinate 128,832 of CAXXKH010000037.1, forward strand.
CAAAACGTTCAAAACGTTCGAGAAAAGGCAGTATGACCTGGCCGAACACGGCGCGGGTGTTTGAGTCCGTTTCCGACACCGCGTTCATCTCATAATTTCCTATAAATGCGTATGTCGCCGGATCGTAGTTGGGAAACTGCATCCCGTATGGGCCCATCTCGTATTGCTCAATATCGAAATAGAAGCCCGCCACCCAGCGGAAACCTTCCTGGTTTTTACTGGACAAGCGGAATTCCTGCGTATAGCTGTCGATATCGGTGTAGTTAAACTGCAACAGCCCTGCCCAGGACGGATTGTCGGAAAGATCCGCGTCATAATCGGCTTTAAAATTGAGGACCTTGTGCGTGCTCACCGATTCGGCGGTGAACCAGCCGAAATCGTATGACAGGCTCAGGCTCTGGGCATTGTTTTCCGTGACCCTTTTGGTCTCATCGTCCATGAGGACATTCTCGGTGTCATCCCGCGAAAAGTCCTCCAGAGAGGCGCCTCCCGGCAAACCGTAGCATTCCGTTCCGTATTTTTCGGTGTAATCATTGGTAACCGAAAGCCTGGCCGTCAACTTGTCTGTCGGGGTGTACGCAAGATTCGTGTTGAACCGCCTGTCCGTGCTTCTGTTGAACGCTTCGTCCATCCCCGGATAGTCGTTCTCTATCCACCCGTCATCCTGCTCATATTGACCGTTTATACCCAAATAGAGTGTATCCGGAATCAATGGGCCGTTTGCATTGAAGACGCCCCGCAACCCGTTCATGCTTCCGTATTCGGCGCCGATTTTTCCATGCCATTCGTTCCCGGGCTTCTTGGTGACAATGTTGATGACCGCACCGATCGGGTCTTTGCCGTAGAGCGTTCCCTGGGGACCACGCAGAACCTCTATCCGCTCCACATTGGCCATGGAAGCATCGAAACCCGCCCCGCCGCTTTGGGCAACACCGTCAATAATGATCGTTACCGGATTGTTGTTTGTGAACACGGACATATTGAGGCCCCTGAAATTCGCGGCCGTACCCATTGTACCGGAATAGATATCCATGTTCGGGATCTCCGTGATCACATCGGCGATGTTTTTGATTCTTTTTTCCTCCAGCTCGTATTCGCCGATAACCGTGATGCTCTGCGGAACATCCCGGATGTTTTCCTCCATTTTATTGGCCGTCACCGTAAGGGACTCCAATTTAAGTGCTTCACTCTTTTCACCATCGGCACTCCACACATCACAGGGCATCACGGCCAATAAAAAACCGACATATGCACCTACGGTTATTGGTTTTCTACGCATCATTTCATTCATCTCCTCCATTTCGAACCCATCAATTATAGAAATAAAAACATATTAGAGATCTCTAATATATCACTCGAAACAAAAATGCTGTCTAAGGAAGAACAATTATTGTCGAAGGATGAACAATCGGATCAGATGCGGCCGATGAAGGCGCTGGGGGATATCTTGAACTGTTTCTTGAATGCCTGGGAGAAATGGCTGACGCTTTCATATCCCACCGCATAGGCGGCTTCGGTCACATTCATCCCCTGGCGCAGGATCTCTTTGGCCCGGTTGAGCCGTTCGGCACGCAGGTACTCGAACACCGTCATGCCGTATACCCGCCGGAAACAGCGGTTCAGTTTGGGGTGGGACATGCCGGCTTCCCGGGCCAGTTGACCGAGTCCCGGTGGTTTCTCGAGATCGCCCACCAGAATCTCCCTGACCCTCTCGATACGCTTTCGGTCATCCGGATGCGGAAATTGAGCGCCCGCAAGGTTCAGGGTTTGGGCGTCGGAGACCTGGTCAAGCTGGTAGGATATCAACTCAAGAGCCCGACTTTCCAGAAAAAGCCTGCGTGTTATGCCGCTGAAAGGGCAGTTGATCAATTGCTCCAAAGCTAAGCGCATGGCGGGGGTAATCGTATGAATTCGGCAAAACAGATCATTCTGTTTTTTCTCCAGGATACTGCGGAGATCCGGATGAATCGATTCCGGATCGGACGCCAGGTAGGAAGACAGCCTTTCGGGCGAAATCGCAATGCCGACTTGGCGTATGGGCACATTTGCGCTCATGCAACTGGTGCCTCTGATCACGGGAGAGTAAAACACGCCCTGTTTTCCCGCCGACATTCTTAAAGGTTGCTCCCGAACGTTATAATAAGCGGTGGATTTGCCGGACAGACAGAAACTGAAGGAAAAAATCGGTGGATGGTCATCGACCGAAAACCGAATATCCTTCCGCATCAATCCGTCATACATCCATATATCGAACCCGGAACGGATTTCAATCTTATTGATCCGGAAGTCGCCATAATCACATGATCCGCTCCATCGACATTCAAATTTGTCGGGACAATTCAATTGGAATTTCAATCCGGACCCGGCACAAAAACCGTCCCGGGGACTATAGTTGATATGACTGGATGTCAGCATCTCGTGGCCCTGTTTTTTCTCAACGATCAGAATATAACGGCGCCCCCTCGCTCTTGTTAGTATATTCTAAATCTTTTTGATATAACTAATACCAAGCGCGGGGTTTGTCAACTTCTTTCGTTTTTTAGGCCGTCTTGTCAGCATTTTTCCCCGCACATAAAAACATTTGACAAAAAGCACGGGTATGTTATTAGAAATAACTAATATTGATTGAATTTCCTAATTTTACGGTATTGCTGATGGGGCTCTAATATAAAAATATGCTGAACGCGGATTATGTAAAAAACTCCTGGCGGGGATCGGATTGTTCTTCCATGAGCCAGGTAAAAGACTTACAGGATAAAAAACGAATCTATGCCATGGAAAGAGGATTTCTGGTAGCGGTCGACGATTTATCCATTACAAGGGATTACGTGCTTCCTATCAGTAAACGGGTGGAATGTATTGAACTTGCATACATCTATTCCGCGAGCGGCGCTTTTACCCTGAGTTCGGATAACGATTTTTCGGTGTCTCTGGAACTGGTTCCCGGGATTTGTACCATTTTACCGAAAAGAAAAAAATCTTATGAAGTAAATGCCTCCTTTGAAGTTGAGCATTCCCGTCCTATCAAAATGGTAACCATATTCATAACTCCCGAAAAACTGTCGTCCCTTATGGGGATTCCGGTTCATCTTCTGCCGGATAATCTGTCATGCGATTTCTATGGAGCAAAGGGAATAGAGCGTGAGTTATATTTCAAGATGCCGCCCACCGTCGAATCGGCGGTATTTCAGATTCTTCAATGCAGTCTCGAGTATCCGGCCAGAAGATTGTTTATAGAGGGAAAGGTGCTTGAACTTCTGGCACTGGAGATAGACCGCAAATTCAGGAAAAAGTTCTCCGGTCCGGTACTCTCCCCAAAGGATGTGGAATTGCTTCACCGGGTGAAACAAATAATGATGGACAATACACTCGATCCGCCCACGCTGGCGGAAATTGCGAGAAAAGTAGGGCTAAACGAAAAAAAAATCAAAACCGGATTCCGTGCGCTTTTCGGACAGACCGTTTTTGGCTTCCTTAATTCCTACCGCATGGAAACGGCAAAGCGAATGATGGAGGAAACCCTCTGTCCAGTAAGCGAGGCGGCATGGGCCGTTGGTTATGTAAATGCAAGCCATTTCAGCTCCGCTTTCCGCGGACGATTCGGCATCCTTCCGGGGGATTATCTTCGGCACATCAGAAAGTGTGGAGCCGGGGTCGCCTTCCTGCCTTAGAGGATGAAACAATACATTTCAACCATTTGTAAAATAGTCCCTCCAGGGGCGGAGAAAGTCCCTCTCGGGGCAGCCAGATATCCCTAAATATATTAGACAGGGCTAATATCGGTGCGGCGAAACGGATTCCACCCCATAGTCTTTAAAGGAGGAAGAGATGTCCGGCATAATACAGAAAATTCAAAACGGGGATTCACTCATTCTGCATATCAATTCGTTGATAATCATATATTTATTGTCACTTTCGGTCTTATGTCCCGAGGCCGGCGCGGAAGAAACCGAGCCGGCGGATTATAAGCTGGAAACGTTAGTCGTCACGGCCAACAAGATGGAGGAGGACCCGACAAATATCCCCCAGAGCATCACGGTCGTCGATGAGGCCATGATCGAAGAAAAGGGCATCAAAACCGTGCCGGATCTCATCCGGGAGATCCCAAACATGACAGCCGCCGCCAGCCCGATTACCACCGGCGTCCGATTCCGGGGGCTGAACCCGTCCATCTTCACCTATAATAATCCCGTGGTCATTTATATTGACGGCGTGGCCCACATCGGCATCCAGGGTTTCGACGCCTCCCTGGCCAACGTGGAGCGGGTCGAGGTGCTGCGCGGCCCCCAGGGGACTATATATGGCAAAGACGCCATAGGTGCGGTCATTAACATTGTCACCAAGAAACCCGAAAATGAGTTGCGGGGAAACATCGGAGTCGAATACGGCAGTAATAATCTCATGCGCGGGGTCTTCAATGCCCGCGGCGCCCTCGTCAATGACAAGCTCTATCTGGGAATAAACGGGCAATACCGGCAGGACGACGGCTGGATCGAGAACGAGAATCCCGACGGGGACGGCGACTTTAACAAAGCGGACGACCGCCGGACCAACCTCAATATGACCGCAACGCCCACGGACCGGTTTATCGTCCGGATCTCCCTGACCAACGAATACATCAGGGAATACGGCGTTGACGGTCTGGGCCTTCCCGGCGGGGCCGACATCGACGATTATTCCAGAAACGATGCCGAGCATGTCGACTTTGACGTACCCACCAAGCAGGTCACTGAAAACAACGCCCAGAGCCTGGCGTTGACGTATGACTTCGGTCCTGTTTCCCTCAATTCGGTTACCACTCATAAAATCCTGGAGTTCGACGCCGGCTATGATTCGGACTTCGGCGACAACCCCCTTTACGACGGCCTGACCCAGTTCTGGAATCACGAGGACGAAAACTGGACCCAGGAGGTGCGGCTCTCAAGCACCAATAAAGACGGATTTCGCTGGGTGGCCGGTCTGTATTACGAAACCGAAAACTACGATCAGCCACGCCTCGGCCAGCAGTTCCCGAATTACGATCCGTCCACGTATGATTTTCTCGGCAATTTCGAAATGAACGCGGAATCCTACTCGGACGCCAAAACTTTGGCCGCGTTCGGCCAGGTGGTAATCCCCTTTGCCGAACGCTTCGAACTGACCCTGGGTGGCCGCTACCAGCGCATCGAGAAGGATATCGATCTCTCTTTGTACTATCTGCCCGTGGATATGTCCGGGCCGTCCATGTTTGACTTAAAGGCCGACAATACATGGTATTCTTTTCTGCCAAAGGCGGCCCTGTCCTGGAACTTCGCCGAAGCCTGGAGCACCTATGTCGCCTACTCCGAGGGTTACATGCCCGGCGGGTTCAACTATGTCGCCATGGCCGGCGACGAGGAAGACAACCGCTTCGAACCGCAGCAATCCGCCAACTTCGAATGGGGCGTGAAGGGCAACTTCAAGCGCGGGTCCCTGGCCGCGTCCGTGTTCTACATGGATATCGATGACATTCACGTCTACAAGGTCGAGGGAATGGGCGCCATGTATGTCACGGACAACGCCAGGGACGCCCATTCCCAGGGCGTGGAACTGGAAGGGACCTATCGGCCTCTGGACAGTCTGAAATTGAGCGCGGCCCTGGGCTTCGTCGAGGCCGAATACGACGATTACGACACCGGCGTCGGTAACTTCAACGGCCAAGCCATCGAACTGACGCCGGCCCACACCATTCGCGCCGGGGCCGCATACATGCACCCCGGCGGCTTCTACGGCCGGATCGATGCCTATAACCAGGGAAAACAGTACTTCTACGACAACGAAAACATGGCGTTTCCCGAACAGGATATGTATACGCTGGTGGAAGCCAGGATCGGTTATCGGGTCGATAACTGGGATTTCCGCATCTATGGCCGCAACCTGACCGACGAGGATTATTTCACGGGTTTTTCCAGCATGCGTGTGCTTTCTTTCGGCGAACCGCGCACCTTCGGCGTCGGAATGACCTACTATTTCTGAATCCGCGACTATCTTTGCGGCGGTATAAAAATATAGATGAGCCATTTTCAAAACGTCTTCCCGCCACAAGCGGGAGCAGGCCCAATACGGATCGTATGCCTGAATATCGGCTCAAAAGGGACATTTTGAAATTGGCTGGGATATTAAAAAGTATCCCGGAAAAGAGGAACGAGCATGGTCAGGAGCCTGAACAATAGCAGAATCGGGGAAAGGGTGCGTATCGCCGACATAAGGGGCGACACACGTTTCATAGGCCGAATTACGGCCATAGGTCTTACCATCGGTTGCGAAGTGGAGATAATCGAAAATCAGAAGTGCCTGCCCATGCTGATTTACGAGCGCGACACTATGGTGGCCGTAAATAGAAACGATTCCGAGCAGGTGATGGTGGAAGATATACAATGACGAAAATACGCGGAAACCGAAAGCCTTTATCCGTTCCGCCGGGAGATCCGGCGTTGTCTCCGTCCGTCAGGGAAATAGCGTTGTTGGGGCAGCCGAATACCGGAAAATCGACACTATTCAATACCCTTACCGGTTCAAGGCAACATGTGGGCAACTGGCCGGGCAAGACTGTTGAAAGAAAGACGGGTTTTTTTACGTACAGGGGAAAAGAGTACTCCATCGTCGATCTTCCCGGCTCATACAGCCTGTTTGCGTGCTCGGAAGAGGAGCGGATCACCCGTGACTACATCGCTTCGGGAAGGGCGGATATCATTTGCATCATCATCGATGCATCCCAGTTGGAGCGGAGCTTGTATATGCTTGCCGACTATGCGGGGATTAAGCGCCCGGCAATTTTGATCCTTAATATGATCGACGTGGCGGCTGAGCGGGGCATAACCATTGACTTCAAGGCTATTTCCCGGCAAATCGGGATTCCGGTGGTCGCCATGAGCGCCGCCGACAAAAACGACTATGACGGTTTTTTAGGGGCCATGGAACAGGAGCCGAAAGAAGTAGTGTTTTCGTCACTGGACAAAACCTATGAAGCTGCCATTGGAGAAGCTTACCGGTCCATCAAAAGGATATTGCCCGCGGAAGGAATCGGCGCCTACTCCGGTCCCTGGCTCGTCGCGAAGATACTGGAAGGAGACCGGTTGGCCTCGAATACGGTAAAACTCGCCATATCCTCATCCCCATGGGAAGAGATTCGGTCAGTGCTTAAAAGCGTAAAGGCCGGGTCCCAGGACACTGCCCGGTGCAGATTCGACTGGATCGCCTCGTTGATAAGGGGGAAGGCGACCTCAAACGCCGACAGCGACGGCAAAAATCCGCCCCGGGGAAGGTTCGATCGCCTGGCGACCAACAGGCGATGGGGAAAGCCTCTTGCCCTTGTGTTGATGTTTGCGGGGCTCATCGCCTCTTTTATTATCACCATCCCCTGGATGTACCTGAGTTTTAAAGCTCCCAGATGGTTGCTGCCTTTTATGCTTGACGGTCTGGTGTCGGCGGGAATGTCTCCCTGGTTCCCGTCCGTTGTTGAAGTGGCTATGCAGGCGGTGGGAACGGCCGTCGGGCTGGCGGGTTTTGTGGCGGGTTCAAGTCTTGTTTTCGGCTTTATGGAAGAGATCGGCTATATGGCTCGCATATCCTACGTTTTCGATAACACCATGTCGAAACTGGGGCTGCAGGGCAAGGCCGTGATGCCGTTTCTGATGAGCTTCGGTTGCGCCATCGGCGGTTCGACAAGCACAAGGGTTATCGATTCCTGGGGCCAACGGGTTCTCACCATGGCCCTTGCGTGGATGGTGCCGTGCGCGGGGACCTGGGGTGTCGTTGCCGTTTTTGGCGCCGCCTTTTTCGGTTTGCACACCGTGTGGGTCATTGCCGCCCTGTTTGCCTGCGCCTATCTGCTTCTGTATGTCACGGCAAGAATATTCGGTCCGCCCCTTGTGAAAGAAGAAGAGAGGGTGGGCCTGATCATGGAGCTGCCGCCTTATCACAAACCCCGGTGGGGCAATCTGCTCCGCTTTGCATTCATTCGCATGGGCGATATGTTGAGACGGGCCCTCGTTTTTATCGTATCGCTTTCCGTACTCTTCTGGGTGTTCGCCTATACCGCCGACGGAAATATCGAGCACAGCATTCTCTACAAGCTGGGACGCAGTGTGGAGCCGGTGACCATGTGGTTCGGATTGCGCTGGCAGACATTCACTGCCCTGGTATGTTCGATCATGGGAAAGGAGGCCGCGTTGGGGGTGCTGAGTTCGGTGTTCGGCGCTTCGGCCACGGTTTTAGGGGATGCCAAAGTGAGCGCCGATTTGGGATCGCAACTGCGGACGACGCTATCGAACGCAGAAGCGCTGGCGTTTCTTTTCGGCTTCTATTTCAGCGTCCCCTGTTTCGTGGCGGTCCTGTCGATGAAGCAGGAATCCCATTCATGGACATGGACACTCCGTATCGCGGGTTATTACATAGCGGTCGCGCTGTTAATGTCGGCCCTGGTATACCATTTGACGAGGTTTATTCTATGATAAACGGCTTTACGTTATTGAAATCCTTCAGAGACAGAACCGCCCGGAACCCAGCGGGAAATGGGCAAGAAAAAACTACAGCAATCCCAGGGCGCATCATACTTCCTTCAGGATCATCATGGAGGCCCTTCGTCTGAAGGAAGACGACATCTATTGCGAAATCGGCTGCGGAGGAGGCGTACTTCTGAACATGGCCATGGCAAAGGTAAAAAGAGGCGCGGCCATTGACCACAGCGAAGAAATGGTGGATCTCTCAAAGGATAACAACCGTAAATTCTTGGAAAAGGGCGGATTGGAGGTACTTAAGGGCGACGCCGGAGAACTGCCCTGGAAGTCCGGGGTATTCACGGCCTGTGCCAGCGCCAACATGTTCTTCTTTGTCAAAAACCCGCGGGCGATGCTCTCGGAAGTATTCCGGGTACTGAAGCCGGGAGGCAGGTTCTCCTTGGTGACCATGGGCAACGGTTTTATCGCGAGGATGACCTTTGGCTGGCTCTATTCGCTCACAACCTATTCGGACAGGGAGATGACGTCCATGCTTAAATCGGCCGGCTTTTCGAAAATCAGAGTGACATCGACCGCCATGGGCCTTACCCAGATATGCTACGGCGTGAAAGCTTGACACATAGCAGCCGCGGTTTTTATGGGAAAAATATTATAAGAGTAAAAAAAGATATCGGCGAATTCGTATGTATCCGCGAAAAGGTTAAAGACAAAATAATCAACACATATTTAAGTATTCCTTATGCCAAAGCCGCCAGATTCGGTTACCCGGTTTTAATTACTGACTATCGGGGTATTGCCAACAGCACCACTACCTATTGTTTTCCTCAGAAGAAAGTTCCTCCTTTCGTAAATACACTCTTTAAATGCCCGTTAATGAGAAACGAGTTTTTACCCAAAAAGGACAAGCAGGTTGAAAATGCTTTCTATTTGAATATCTGGACCGAACATAACGAAAATAACCTGAAGCCTGTACTCGTCTATATTCATGGCGGAGGATTCAGCGACGGTTCCGGAACGTGCCCCGTCTATAACGGGACAAATTTAGCCTGTAAAGGGATTGTTGTAGTTACCATTAATTACCGGCTGGGAATATGGGGTTTCGCAAGTATAAAAAAAGATAATGAAGTGATCTCTAATCTTGGTTTTTACGACCAGCAATGCGCCCTTAAATGGGTTAAGGAAAATATCAGTTTTTTTGGTGGAGACCCAAACAATATTACTTTGATGGGGCAATCCGCCGGAGCAATTTCCGCGTTAATTCATTACCTGAATAAAGAATCTGCTGAATTAATCAATCGGGTTGTTATCTGCAGCGGCACCATGATTGACGTGCAAACGGAAGAGCAGGCACTCCGATCGATGGAAAAAACACTTAAGAAAAACAAAATAAAAGATATAAACGAATTAAAGACTCTTCCCTTTAATAAAAGAATCAAGACCGATACCGATATTTTATTCCCTGTAATCGATCACGGGATTATTAAAGATACTCTATTGAATCGACAGCGACATGGCGATTTTATCCCTTTGCCGGTACTAATCGGCACCAATGAAGATGAACTCTCGATAACGGAGGTTCCTTTGTGGTATAAGAAACTAGGGATTGTTAAAAATGAAGTTAAACTGTTGGGAAAATATACCGAGTTGTTTAATGAAGATGCCCCTGAAATTATCGATGCCTTTAAAAATGAGGCCAGAGATACTGTGGATCTGCAATTCAGGATTATGGAATTGGCCGTATTTCACGGACAGGCTTATATGCTAATGAAATTATTGAGCAGGAAGACCGAGGTATTCGGGTATCGCTTTAACTGCGCTCCGGATTTATATAAAGGGCTCAGAGGCGCGTATCACGGCGCGGAAATAGCCATGTTTTTTGATAACATGGATAAGATGAATATTAATATTCGGGAAAGTGATCTTAACGCCATTGAGCGACTTCAAACGGACTGGCTGGCCTTTATTAAGGATGGCGTCATTGTAAACCGAGAGATATTCAATAAAAATAACCGGATTACCTGTTATGATAATGAAAAAGCAACCACTGTCGATTTCCCCCATAAAAAACTGATCGAAGGACTTTGCAATAAGGATGTATTCAGCAGGGTTATCGATCGGTATTTAAAAAACCGTGGTAAATAGAAAAACGCCATGGATGCGACATGGTTTTATCTCGATGCGCCCGAAGCAATGGTACCTGGAAGACGCCTTGATTTGGAGGTTCCACATCTCTAGAAACGATATGCAAGAGATATCCCGACGGTTCTCGGCTCCCCGTCTTCCGTAATGCCGCGGACGACATTTTCGGCAATCCGGTAGTGGCGGTCAAAAAGGTTGTTGACCCACAGATAAACATCCAGATGACGGCCTTCCAAGCCGAGTTTGAGATTGCACAGCTCATAGGGCGATTCCTCGACCGTATTGGCATCGTCGAAGTAACGGGTTCCGACACCCGAAACATCCGCGCGGCCGAAGAAATGCCAGTCCCGCCAAAGGGAGCGCCGGTATTGAAGGGCGGCGCTGTAAGTATAATCCGGTACGCCGAAAATTGTCTTCCCATCGTAATCCGCACCGGTGACCGGATCGGCGTATCGATCGTACAGTGCCTCCAACCATGCGAATGCCGCTTTCAACTCCAGCCCTTGCATAAGGACAAAGCTCGCTTCAGCTTCCAGACCAAGCCTGTGGGAGGCGCCCGCGTTTTCCAGGTAGGACTGGTTGTATTCGTTAAAACGCGTGATCTGTTCGTCTTCGATATCCGTATAGAACCCGGCGATATTCAGGGTCATGCGTTTCTCCAGGAAACTCGATTTGCTTCCGATCTCATATGCCCAGCTGTACTCTTCATCATAGGGCGTCCCGCCCGTCGCGGGGCCGTTGAACCCGCCGCTTCGGTGCGCCCTTGACAGGGTGGCGTAAAGCATGCGCTCCGGATTGAAATGCCAGGCCAGGCTGATTTTGGGCAGAAACGCGTTGAAATCGTTATCGGAAGAAACGTGCGCGGTCGTCGTCTCAACGCCGTTGTCGGGCGTGTCGCGGATAAGGGCATCCATCTCGGCGGATTCGTACTCGTAGCGCATTCCCAGGGTCAGATCCAGGGTTTTCCCGACCGGCCAGCTCATCTGGCCGAACAGGGCCGCCCCCTCATTGGACCCGTCAGCACCGGTCAACCGCGCCCCAGTACCGGGTGTAAACGGATTTGAAGGACTTTTCGCCATGGCCGGCCGAAAGTAATTGGTGATGTGGTCGTCAGCGTCGATGTTGAAATAGTACAGGCCGATCAGCCATTCAAAAGAATACTTTTCCGCCGACGACGCCAGACGTATCTCCTGGGAAAACGAATGCTCCTTCAACTCTTTTTTCATACGCGCCATATCCAGGGGGCTGAAGTCCGAATCGACCATATCTTCGTCGTCGAAATCGCGATACCCGGTGATGGATGTCAACCGTCCCATATCCATATCGTAGCTCGCATTGAGGGAAGCGCCCCAGAAATCGCTTTCCGAAGTTCCGGCGAAATCATGGCTGTAATGATATGGGCTGTCCTCCGCGAGCATTCCGTTTTTCACCAGTGAATTGCGGGACGTCCTTCTAAACGGGAAGGCGCCGTCGTCATTTTGCTGCCCGTCCAGGCTGAGGGTAATGTCCCATTCCGCGGTAGGCAGGAAACGCAGTTTCAACCGGCCGGCTTTTCCGTCTGTGTGCCGCCCATCATCCCCCACACCCGGCATATCGTTTTCCATGTAGCCGTCCCGGGTCGAGACCAATCCAGCAATGCTGAAAAACAGCTTGTCCCTGACAATGGGCGTGCGAAGATATCCCTTGACCTCTCTCTGGTTGTAATCGTTAAAAGAAGCGCTCACCGCGCCGGCGGTCGCATTGTCCGGCTTCTTTGTGTGAATATTGATAACACCCGCCATGGTATTGCGTCCGTAGAGTGTCCCCTGGGGACCCCGCAGAACTTCAATGCGCGCCACATCGAAGAGGGGAAACGCGAACATATGCGACTTCGAGTAATTGACCCCGTCCACATACAGCCCGGTGGCGGGTTCGGCGTTACACAGGCTTTTTATACCCCGCAGGAACATCTGGGAGTGCCAGCGGCTCCCGAAATCGTAGAATTCCAGGTTGGACACATTGGCCGCGAGCCCAACCATGTCGGTAATACCGGCATCGGCGATGGCCACTTCATCGACGATGGTAACGCTGTCCGGCACGTCCTGGACGTTCTCCTCCCGTTTCTGGGCGGTCACCGTCATTTTTTCTATCCGGTACGCCGCTTCGGATTTCTCTTCCTTCTTATCCGCTAAACCCGGGGCGGAGACCTCCTCCGCACGCAAGCCCCGGACGCAAAACAAACAAGCCGCGCTAATAAGCAGCAGTAAAAAACATATAGTTGACAAACGAATCTTTCCTTTGTGCAATCGTTCCATTGAAGCGCGTTCCTTTCTAATTCCTTTCATGTCCAGCTTTCTTTTGCACAACATATGCTTTGTACCGACCCGGCTGTCCGGCGATGCCCGATGCCCGAAACGACAGGCAGCAGACCTGTTCGAAATGATGGGTTTCGAACAGCTTTTGCATATGGGCTTCAGAATAACAGTGGATGGCAATTTTCTTTCCCCGAGGGGGGTGAGGGGACGTCACCCGTATGATTTCGCTCCCGGCGGCATCGCAATCCGCCACCACGAGAGAGAACGTTCCATCGGGTTTCAGGATTCTCGACATTTCCCGAAAAATCGGTCTCAAATCCTCGAAAAGATGCGTTACCCCCGTGCATACGGCGTGATCCATAGTGTCCGGATCATAGGGGTACGGTACCGCGGACAAATCGTGCTCTTTCAGTTCTTCGGTCATTTGCTTCGATTTGCAGCACGACAGCATTTCAGGCGAGAAGTCGATTCCATATATCCGCAACCCGGCTTTATGAAACAACTCCGAAGAAAGCCCCGTTCCGATGCCGATATCCAGAAGAGTATCACCCGGTAAGACAAACCGGTATGTTAAGCCGAAAACGATGGCCGGATCGAGCCAATTTGCCGCTGCCGCTTTCCGATCATAGTTTTTCGCATGATCCGATCCGAATATTTTCTTTACGGTTTCCATTTGAGTCCTTCTTTCACTTCCCTTCACCTCGCACACATGATGTCCAGGAGGCGACCGATGGTGGTGTCATTCTCCCGCGCCAAATCCGCGAGGGATTGGTTCGGGGAACTGATCGCGATATGGTTTCGGCTCAATTGCTCAAGAGAAGTTTCCGGATCCCATCCCATATACATGGCGATATGTGCCACGGGATATTCCGTTGCGCTCCCATAGGGAGGGGAACCGAATTTTTTCACGGATGCCATGCGGCAGGCCCGGGCAATATTCAGGTACTGCCCCATGGGCGGAATCTCATAATATCCCCCGACGCAGACATAGAGCGTCAGGATCAAGGCAACGGTCAGGGGCATGGCCGAATATCGGGAGCGCTGCTTTTTCATATAGGCCAGAAGAAGTTTCCAGTTCAGGCAGGTATGCACCACCATGGCCAGGCAGAAAAGAAGACCGGAATTGAGGTGCAGGACGCCCCAGTGGTGACGGGAAAGACCAAGAAAGGCCCACGGGCAGAAATGGCTTACCTGGCCTGCGGGTCCGAAATAAAGAACCACGCTGGTTGTCAGCATGACCAGACCGGAAAAGGCCAGCGTCAGAGAAGTGATTTTTTTTAGCATGTGAACGCCTCGAATCGAAAGGTTGATCGTGTTTTAATTCGAAGCAAATATAAACCAATAGACGGGCGGATTTCTACCCGGCGCCACACGATTTTTGCTCCGCAAGACATAAAAACCGACATGCTATTTGCGGCAGCTCTCTTGTTGACGAACAGATGGACGTTCAGAATATGCTGTAATAAGGTTCAAGGAGTCAAGGAGTCGAGGGCCCAAGTGAAATACTCAAAAACGATTGCTCTATTGTGGATAAAGCGAGTGATGATGTTATTGCAATAGAATTGCATAGATTTGAAAGCCATCAAAAAGTCACTGGAAAGCAAACCCTTGGCCCTCGAGTCCTTGAACCTTTTTCTCCAGTCAATTTGGAGAAGAAGCTTATTTTTTTATGGCGGCAAGATGCTTCTTGGGAAGGATATTGAACTGTTTTTTATAAGCCCGGCTAAAGTGGCTGACATTGGTATACCCCACCGCCGATGCCGCCTGGCTGACATTCATATCGGTTTCATGGAAGATGCGGTTGGCCTCCTGCATACGGTACTGGTGCAGATATTTGAAAACAGACATGCCGTACAACCGGTAAAACCCCTGCTGGAGTTTGTTCATATTAAGGCCGGTTTTCCTCGCAAGCTGCTTCAGACAGGGCGGGGAGGCCAGATCCCGAATCAGCAGGTCCCGGGCCCGGATCACCCGCTCTTTATCGCCGCGGCCCAACGGCCCCGATGGCCGGCTCAGCGTGTTGGCCCGGTTGATCTGGCCCGCGATAAGATTCAGGGCAATCCCCTGATAGAAGAGAAGCGCCGGGGTCTCCGGCGGGGGACCCGCCACCAGCCGTTCCAGGACCGATCTTGTCTCCATGGAAATGCCGGCCCTGAAAGCATAGGGCCGCTCTACCGGGCCGTCCAGAAGCGGTTTGAGGTCTTTCGGGACGGTTTCACGGTCCGTTTGGAATAGATCGTAAAAAACCGGCGGTGACAAGTGAATATGGAGCACGCTGACATGCGTTCGGCCCGGAACGACCAGTTCTCCTTCCTGGCGTGGAAGGTAAATAATGCCACTGGTTCCAACATGGTTGACCAGTTCCCGGCCGTTGAATCCCGGAGCCTTGATACGGTTCGTATAATTCCCGGACAGAATAAAACCGAAATTCAGGGTGGGGGAATCCTTTTCGTATGTCAGCCGGATCTCTTCTTCAGTCTCAATATCCAGGCGGCTTATCCTGAATCCGTCCTGAATGCGATATTCCCAGCAGTTGCCGATGCCCGAAAAATCCCGGGATACCAGCAAAGGAATGGCGCTGTCGGCTGCAAGAAACGACTCACGGGATTGGCCGACAGCCCTCTTCAAATGGGATGACGATATCTGCGAAAACATCTTTCCATAACTCCGGACGAATCTCGGCCAATTTCGACAACCGTCTTCGGCCGCTGCCTCTTTTTCGGGAATTGATGTTCTGTTAAAGGGATATAACCGCATATGGGCCGGACCGCCCTGGCGATAAAACAAACATTCTGGTACCGGACAACAGCCAGGGCGGCTCAAAAAGAAAATCAGATCGCCTCTTTTAGTTTTTTCCCGACCCTGAATTTTACTGTTTTTGATGCTTTGATTTTAATCGGTTCCCCCGTCCGCGGATTTCTGCCTTTTCGAGCCTTCCGTCTAACTTTCTGGAATGTACCGAAACCCAACAGCGTAAATTTCCCGTCTTTCTTTTTCAGAACCTTCGTCACGTTGCTGATAAAAGAATCAAGTGACGCTCCCGCCGCAACCTTTGAAATACCTGCATCTTTGGCCATTTTTTCTACAAGTTCAGCTTTTGTCATTACTACCTCCTGAGTGATGGTTGTGGTTATCTAAAGCATGGTTGCCTTCAACACATTCGCAAAATAGATAGATGTATAAAATTTTATTTTAGCTTCCTAAATCATATTCAGCATTTTGTCAAACTTATACCGTACGGCCAACCGTTAGGATATGATAAAATAATAATACTATATCTTTGAGCATTTAGGAAAACACCGAATAATAAGGAGGATGACTGTTTGGATTTTTTAATTGACAACTTGGTTAGTGTTATCTATCTTTGTTTATATTTTAAACATTCACTGAGAACAAGAGCGCGGAGGAGCTTAGATATATGACGCCCATTCAAATAGCCGACAACCTGAAGGCCCTCATCTCCATTCAGCAACCGGTGTTCATCTGGGGAGCGCCGGGGATCGGAAAGAGCCAGGTGGTGGCACAGGCAGCCCGGCAGGCGAGTCTTGAACTCACCGATGTTCGGGCCGTACTCCTGGATCCGGTAGACCTGCGTGGACTTCCCCATATCGACCGGCATAACCGGGCTTGCTGGAGTCCCCCGGATTTTCTACCGGTGGAAGGCCGGGGCCTTCTCTTCCTGGATGAACTCAACGCCGCGCCCCCCCTGGTCCAGGCCGCCTGTTACCAGTTGGTGCTGGACCGGCGGCTGGGGGAATACCGGCTCCCCGACGGCTGGTGCATCGTGGCGGCCGGCAACCGGGAGACCGACCGGGCCGTCACCCACCGTATGCCCTCGGCCCTGGCCAACCGGTTCGTTCACCTCAACTTCGATGTGGATCCCGGGCAATGGGTGGATTGGGCCGAGGAAAACGGGCTGGCCGAGGAGGTAATCGCCTTCATCCGGTTCCGCCCCAATCTCCTGCACGCCTTCGATCCCCTCAAGGACGACAAGGCCTTCCCCACTCCCCGGAGCTGGGAGTTCCTCTCCCGGATCATAAACGGGCGTCGCCCTGCCCTTCCGGACCTGGAGCTCGTGGCCGGCGTGGTAGGAGAAGGCGCAGCGGCGGAGTTCTGCGGATTTTTGAGAATATTTCGAAATCTTCCGGATCCCGAGATGTTGCTGGCGGCGCCGGAAAGCGCCGAAGTGCCCGATGACCCGGCCACCCTCTATGCGGTCTGCGAGCTGTTGTCGGAACGGGCCGCTCCGGAAACCCTAAACGGTATCATGGCCTATGCCCGGCGTTTGCCGCCGGAATTCAGCGTGCTGCTGGTTCGGGATGCGGCGCGGGAACACCCCGGCATCGTTCAAACCGAGGCTTTCGGCCAATGGGCCACGGCCCATGCCGAGGTGCTGCTGTAATCATGGCACGGGATTTTGAAGTCCGGCAGCGGGTGATGCGGGCCCGGGCGGCCCTGGTGCTGGAGCATCCTTTTTTCGGGCACCTGGCCCTCCAACTGACGCCGACGCCGGATCCGGACTGTGATACGGCGTGGTCCGACGGAAGTGTCCTGGCCTATAACCCGCTCTATGTCCGAATGCTGTCGGACGCGAAGCTCATGGGGCTCATGGGACATCTGGTAATGCACCCGGCCTGCCGCCACCATCTCCGCAGGGAAGGACGGGACCGGGGCCGGTGGAACATGGCCTGCGATTACGCCATCAACTGGATCCTCCTGGAGGCGGGTCTGGAGCTTCCGGACGGCTACCTGGATGATCCGCTCCTCCGGGGAAAAAACGCCGACGAGATCTACGTCAAGCTCTCGAATGAAGCGGGCGGCAACCGCCCCGTCACCACCGAGAACAAAAATGACCGTCCCGAATCCGACGGCGGCGAGGAGATTGACACACCGGAAAAAACCGGCGTTAACGGTGCAGACAGCGATTCCGGGGAAGAAGATGAATTCGAAAATCCGTCTCCGGCCGAAGCAGCATCAAACCCTGATCCGGCGGAAGAAAACCAGCGGTTTGATAGCGACGACCCGGGCCGTTCCGGCGAGGTCCGGGATGCCCCGCCCCCCGACGGTGAGAGCAGCGACGGGGACGATGGAACCGACCACGAGAGCAAGTGGCGCATTCATCTTGCCCAAGCCGCCAATAGGGCCCGTACCATGGGGGATCTGCCGGCGGGTCTGGCCCGGCTGGTGGAGCGGATGCTCAGCCCCCGGCTGGACTGGCGCAGCCTGCTCTCCCGGTTTCTTCAGGATGCCGCCCGGTACGACTACGCCTGGATGCCCCCCAACCGGCGCTATATTCACCGGGGGCTCTACCTGCCCGGCATGAGAAGCGACGACCTGCCGGAAGTGGTGGTGGCCGTGGACACCTCCGGTTCCGTGTCGTCCCATGAACTGGACCAGTTCGCCACCGAACTTTCTGCCATTCTGGAAACCTGTGCCCTCAGACTCCACCTGCTTTACTGCGATATGAAGGTGGCAAAAGTCGAAACCGTCCTCCGGGATGATTTACCCCTGACTCTTTCCCCCGCGGGGGGAGGCGGCACCGACTTCAGACCGGCTTTCGGATGGGTGGCGGAACGAAACATTCGTCCCGCCTGCATGGTTTACCTGACAGACCTGGCCTGCAACCGGTTTCCCGAAACTCCGGACTACCCCGTGCTCTGGGCCTGCACGGGAGAAAAAGAGATCACGCCGCCCTTCGGCCAGGTCGTGACCATGATATAAAATGGAGAAAAACGCATGCATATTGAATGGAAGATAGAAAAACGGGCCGGGCATTTTCGTCCGAAGCTCTATTACGAAATTCGCCTGGAACCTTTCGAAATTGCCCTGGCCGTGCCCATGGTGCAAATTGCCAGCACCATCCTCAAACCGCCGGACCCGGGCCAGTACTACGTCTGGCCGGGCACCAAGGAGTGCGGAAAAGAGAAAGTGACGGCGGTCTACGACCTGTACACCCCCTCCCACGCGACGGGTCACTGCCGGGAAATGGTTCGGCTTCCCATGCGTCCGTCGGGCAGTTACCCGGAAGTGGAAGCCTCTTTCCGGAAGCTGCGGGAGGCGTATGAACAGGCGCTGATCGCGGCCTATGAAAACAGTGCCTTTGAAACCAAAGGCTGCCTGGAACTGACAATGGAGACCAAACGCCGCATCGCGCCGGCCGCCGTGGCGGACCGGTTTCTAAAAATCCTGGAGAAAGCGTCCTGAATGTCTTATGCGCCGATTTATCCCTGATTCAGTTATTTTGGAGAAACAATGAAAACCGGTTTTAAAAACATCGTTCAATCTATCTTCTCTTTCTTTTTCATCATCGTGATCATCGGGTCGGGGCACCTGCTCATGATCACCGTGGAGCATTTCGATGTGAAATTCTCCGCCCGGGAATATGCACACCCCGGCAGGGAAGCGGTATGGCACGGGGATACATCACAGCAAACGGAACTTCAAAAGATGATCGGTAAAAGTACCGCAAAAGGGAATGAAAGGAATCGGGTAATTTTTCAAAACGCCCTGCAATCCCTTGAAAACGGCAACGGTATAAAGTTCAACATGCTTCCCGTTTCCGGCTTTTTTATCGTCTGTACCATCGTTGCCATACTGGTTTCCCTCTTTTTGCTGGTTTGCTCCCGGTTTTTCAAACACAACGCCGTACAGACGCTCATGGGAATACTTGCCGGTTTCTTTGCATGGATTGTCGTCGAGCTCGGCCTTACCATGGCTTCCCGTCAACTGGGCGTCGCGAAGCGGTTCGATATCGTAAACGACGTTCTCATCGGCGCCCGCGGCGAGTATGTGCTGCTGAAATATTCCTGGGTTTTTCTCGTACCGGTTCTTTTATATCTTCTTTTCCAGGAAAGCGTCCGGTGCAACATGTTCCTCTTTCTCCGCCGTAAGCTTCGCCTGATGCGCGGACCGGTCGCCGCGGGACGAATCGATAACTACGCCCCCCGGGCCGCCTTTTTTTTCGCGTCATCGGTCTGGACCTTTTATGTACTGCTCCTGCTGGCTTTCGATGGTTCCATATTCGGCGCTGAAAGCTGGTTCACCTATCTGATCTTTTTCGTCTGCTTCTCAAGCACGGGATACCTCTTCTACCGACTGGTAAAGCAAAGGAGCTTCGGCGTCAACCTACGCTACGCCGTCGGTACGGCCCTGGTCTTCTGGACCGACATCGAAATTCTGGAAAAATGGGGCACATTGGAAGGCCCCTGGCTGACCTATCGGCCGGTTACGGTCTTTGTTTTTATCGCAGCGTTGCTACTTGGCGGATTTCTCGTTATAAGGGAAACGAGAACGAGCGGCACGGCGGTGCCGGCGATGTCAAAACCCGTGGAAAATCGATATGAACGACGAGAAAGCGCCGACAATACGGGTATGTGATCTTGAAAAACGGTTCGATGACGTTGCGGCGGTCAGGGGGGTGAATTTCGATGTAAATGCGGGCGAGTTATTTGGATTTCTGGGTCCGAACGGCGCCGGCAAAACCACCACCATCAATATGCTCACCGGCCTGGCGCGACCGCATTGCATTCATCGTGTCGGGACGCATTGTTCGTATCGAGACCGAGGAAAATCTTCTCCAGCCAATCCAGGCGAAACATGTCATGGAAGTCTCCTGTACCGGTCCTATGGATGAAGTGGAAAAAAATCTCATCCCGTCCTTTCCGGATTTTCAATTCAGCGTTCAGGAAAATGGTGTAATCCGGGTGGAAGCCGACGCCTCCATCGCCGTGGGGCCGCTGGCCCGCCTCCTCGAAGATCACGGGGTCGAGGTTTTCGAAACCCGAAAGATGCGGCCTTCCCTCGAGGATATTTTTGTGAGCACCACGGGTATCAAGGCGGGGGCTATGCGAAAAGAGAAAGAAAAAAAAGGAGGGAAATCCCGATGTAGCAATGGATTGCCTTCTGGAACATATTGATGAAGGATATGAAAACCTATTACCTGAAACCGCCCAATATCAGCTGGGGGATACTGTTCCCCCTGGCATGAACGGGCATGTTTTTCATCAAATCCGACAGCGGTCTGTGGAGTATCCCGACCATTCTCCCGGGTGTGGTGGCCGTCTCTATCCTGTTCGACACCACCTCCATGCTGGCGGTGACCGTTACCTTCGAGAAGAAAAACCGCTCCTTCGAACGGCTTCTCCTGGCGCCGATTCCACTGGAGACCCTGATGCTGGCCAAAACCGGCGGCGCCATCATTATGGGCGCCGCCAATGCTTTCGTGCCGCTGATCATGGCGGCGTTTCTCATGGATCTGTCCCGAGTCGCATGGACCGCGTTCGTTCCGGCGGTCCTGCTGATTGCCGTCTCTTCCACATTTCTGGGTCTGTTCAATGCCGTGACGGTGAGCGAAGTTTTCGAAGCCCAGACCTTCTCCAATTTTTTCCGGTTTCCCATGATGTTTCTTTGCGGACTTTTCTTCCCCATCGACAGATTACCCATCTTCCTCAAACCGATATCCTATGCACTCCCCCTCACCTACCGCGCGGATGCGCTTCACGGAGCAATACACGGCAGGCATGTCCTGCCCTTTTTCCTGGATTTCGCGGTATTTGCCGCCTTTTGCGGCGTCTTGTTCGCCCTGAGCCTTCGAAATATCAGGAAACGCTGGATTGCATGATGGAGGTTGTCGATAGCGTTGAGTAATTTCACGGGTGTGTGATTCAAAAATCGTCACGATTCGTCGTGTTCGGCTTGACCCGATCTCTCTTTCTCTTTGATTTCCTCATACAGATTCGCATAGAGTTTTTTGGCGCAATCCGGGCAAAGGCCATGACTGAACTGCGCCTCTGAGTGTTTTCCGATATAGGCTTCAATCTGGTTCCAGTAACCTTTGTCATCCCGAATTTTCTTGCAGGAAGAGCAGATCGGTAAAAGGCCTCTTAGTGCCTTCACCTCTTTGAGGGCTTTCTGGAGGTCTGAAATCAGCATCTCTTTCTTCGCTTCCGCTTCTTTGCGGATTTCAATTTCATTCTCGAGATGCCGGTTCGCCGTAACCAGATCCGCGGTTCGCTCGGCCACCTTCTGTTCCAACGTTCTCGAATGCTGCTCGATCTCTTTCTTGGCCTGCCGAAGCTCGGCGGTTTTTTCTTCGATCTTGCCGGCCAGATCCCGTTCGTTCGAAAGCATGCGTTCATAACGCAGCTTTTTTAGCTCATCCCCAATCGTTTTCTTTGAAGGAAAAACCTTTATTTCCGTATATGGGGCCGAGGCATCGTAATGACTGTAGTCATTGGCCCAGCAGGGTGTATCGAAAGCGTGTCCGAATATCCCGATCAATTTGCCCTGCAAAAACGGGGATCCCCAGCGCTTCTCGGAGTGAAGGTTGCGCTGCGCGCTGATTTCCCATGAATTATGTACAATAACGGTCGCCTGTTTGGCGTCCGGATTGTACACCGGCATCTCGAAAAATCCCCAACCCGCCGCCGAAACCCCGCGACCCCATGCCAGAAACCCCTCTTCAAAACTATTTCCCAGGGTTGAAATCATGGCATGATAATCCTCCCTGGTGCCAAGACTGGAGGAATGGGCGACAAGAAGCCGAAACAGGTCGATACCAACTTCTTCCGCGATAGGCGCCAGCATATTCACCAGAGAAGGATCGGTCCAGAAGAGAGCGGAATCAATCCCGAAGAAAGATAAAAGGCCCTTTTCCAGATTCCAATGAATCGGAATCTTGTGCAATTCAACTTCAAACTCTCCGTTATTTTCAGATGGCTTTTTTATCGAACCGAGTTTTTGTCCCTGATCAACCACAATCTACCCCCCCCCTCGCAATAGATATGGAAAACCTCTTGTTTTTAAAGCGTAAACCCGAATCCACAGAGTTCACGAAAACGATCGCCAGAGCCAATACCGACATCAAACCCAAATTGGAGAAAACCCCATGGATGTCGCCGACATCGGTATGGAGTGTACTATATCTTAAATGACAAAAATATGGGGTGAATTCTTTATTTTTTTTATGAAGCGTACCCTTCATAAGCAGGGATGCAGTGTTTTTCGCACGCCCTTAATTAGATTTATATTATTTTATTAGTTTATTCTAATTTTATTCTTGACATATAATACCGGCGACTATATGTCTGAAAAGGGCGATACTGTATTTATTAAAATCGAATACATTCCCCGGGACAAAAACACGCGGAACATAAAAAGGAGGGCGGCAATATGGGAAACGGCGAAACCCGCAAACTCGCGGATTTGGGTGAATATGCATCCGTGGAAGTAAGCAGTGATGGGCGCAATATCGTTCATATTCATTTCATGAATACTTCCATAAGAATGTGTCCCCATCAATTTGAAAAATATATCATTATGCTGAATGAAGCGATGACGAAGATAAACATAAACGATCAATATTTTTGCCGAATGAAAGAGGTGTTCAATACATACCGGGAGATGAGAAATCTTAATGCGGCCGGGAAGAAGAACAGGCTTCATTAATACATCTACCATTTTTAAAGCTAAGGAATGATGCCATGCAGTCAGGCTCTTTACGGAAAAAGAATAAGGTTGGTACTCTCGATAGACGTTGCGATAATGATCAGATGAAAAACGTTTGCTTTCTCGAAAAGCGAAACGTCACCTGCCGGTGTCCGAAATGCGGGCAAATCCATCAGATGAAAATTTTCTGGACTGGAAGCGGTACCCCCCGAAAATTCTGTCGCCGATGCCGGGAGGGAATCGTCGGTATTGATGACGCCCTCATCTATGAAGCCAGCCCGAATCTTTTTCGAGGTCGCACTAAAATCGGTCCCGTTGAATAGCAATGTAAGAAAGCAGATCGTCTGACAGTGTGATTGATGTCTTGATTTTGATTCTACCAACATACTACCTTCCCGTGCCCATGTGAGCTGATATTCGCTTTCCATCGTTCATCAAAAAAATACGTGGACCGTTAGCGAAAAATATCGGCCCCGTGTATGGATGAATATTTTGATAACCAATACGTTCCGGGAAAAGCTGCTATCCGGATGGATTTCAAGGAGAAGATAATGAAGAGAGAAAAAGCAAAACTTACAGGCGTTCCGGAAACGATGCTCATTCCCCTCAGGGCGAGGTATGTGGAATCCAAGCGGGAAAACGGTATTATCTCCGATCCGAAAAGTATCGAGATCCTGGACCGGATCGAATACGACTTCTCAGGAAAAAAAGAGGTGTCCGTCGGCTCCCGGATCGGCGTGGCCATCCGTACCGAAATCCTGGATGAGGAGACGAGCCGTTTTCTTTCAAAAAATCCGGACGCTGTGGTGGTAAACCTCGGCTGCGGGCTGGACACCCGATTTCACCGGCTGGATAACGGGTCCGTTACTTGGTTCGATCTGGATATGCCGGAGGCCATCGAACTCAGAAAAAAATTCTTTGACGAAACGGATCGGTTCAAGCTCGTCCCGAAATCGGTGACCGATTTTTCATGGATGGAAACGATTCCCAGGGGCTGGCCCCTTCTCTTTCTCGCCGAAGGTCTGCTTATGTATTTCACCGAAGACGAGGTGAAGGGTCTGCTCGGCAAGATCGGTGCTACCTTTCCGGGATCTTCGATGCTGTTCGAAGCCATGTCGCCGTTCATTGCAAAGCGGACCGACAAACATGCCGACGTCAAAAAGTACGACGCCCGATTCAAGTGGGGGATTTCGACCGGGGCCGAACTGGAAGAATGGAAGCAGGACATAGAGTTTGTCGAAGAGTGGTATTATTTTGACCGGCATACGGACAGATTTCCGCTGATCTTCCGGTTGCTGTCTCTGATTCCGGCCTTCCGGAAAGGAATGAAAATCGTCCATATTCGGTTCCAAAAACGACCTGATCCTGGAGACTTGTGACGGTAAATATCTACCCAATGGGCATTCAAAAAAAATCGCAACGCCCGTCAAGTTTACTGGAATTTTTTTGTTGACATAAGTGTTTATGTACTATACGCTACTAACTATGAATGAGAACAAAATAACATCCCTCGGGATTGCCGAGAAATTTAACAGTGTCATCAAGTTGTGGCAGGATTTGGAAAAGAAACCGCGGAAATTTGGAACCGATGAAGATCTCTACAGTTCAGAAATCCATCTGATTGAGGTGATTGGAGAAAATAACCATTTCAGCGTCACCAATATTGCCAGGCAGTTGGGTATAACCAAGGGGGCCGTTTCTCAAAATCTTAAAAAAATAGAAAAAAAAGGACTTGCAATTAAGCATGTCGATCCGCGGAACAGCTCAAGAACGATTGTGGAACTAACATCCAAGGGTAAAATGGCATTTTATGCGCATGAGCATTGGCATGAACGAACGGATGGCGGCTTTAAGCAGTACATGATTGGCCTGACACAAGAACAAATGGACCTGATTTATGAAGTGCTGACAAATGTTGAGAATTATTTAAAGGTTAGATTGTAAATTTTTTTTCAATTATGCGTATAGCACATAAACACCTATGGGAGGAAATTAAAATAAAAACGGGATTGCTTGGAAACAGAATGGACAGGATGCCGGACATCGCCTTCAGGATGATGTCGGCCATTTTCAAGGTGAGGGATATCTTCTTCCCGGTTGGCGATCTTCTGGATCAATTCGAGATCCGCGAAGGGCAGACGGTGGTCGATTACGGCTGCGGTCCGGGCTCCTATATTAAAAAAGCTTCCAGGTTGGTGGGAGACAGCGGGCAGGTCAAGGCCGTGGACATCCATGAGCTTGCCGTAAAGGCGGTTGAAAAACGGATATCCCGGGAGAAGCTCACCAATGTAACCGGGCATGTGGCATCAAACGGCAAATGTCCCCTCGAGGACCGTACCGCGGACGTCATCTACGCCCTGGATATGTTTCACATGGTTCGTGAGCCCGGTTCGTTCCTGGAGGAGTTGAATCGAATCGCCAAACCTTCCGGCTTTCTGTTCATTGACAACGGCCACCAGCCCAGAGACGATGCCAGGGAAAAAATCACGGCGTCAAAAAAATGGGAGATAGTTACGGAGAACAAACGATTCATGAAATGCCGGCCTGTTGTATAAGCGGTGCAAAAAACCGCACCTGCCGAAATGACGGCGGCGTTCTGAAATTGAAATAAACCCGGCGCGGGGGATATCGAATTATGCGAATTCTGGGACATGACTATTAGAACAAATACGGTTTATCACATTAGTCAATGTCCCCCCAAATCAGGTTGGGTTTCAGAGTTAATGCGCTTTTTCTGCTTTAAAGATATAGTTGGGTGGCAATGGCTTTTTCTACCGCTTCCATTTCAGGATCAGAAATTTTACCTGCTGAGTTGACAAGTCGCTTTTTGCTGACAGTAGTTACCTGGTCGGCCATAGCCTTGGATTTTTTTCCACGAAAGGTTACAAAAGCTTCACTTGGGTAAAGCTTTATCTAAAGCGGTGTTCACCTGGGATTCAATTTTATCTTTCATTGCTTTGGCGAGCATACCCAGGGTGATCTCCACCTTGATTGCGCTGTCGGTCAATTCAACCACCCCTTTTTTCAATCCGATTCCGGAAAGGATTGCTTTGTTTCCGGCCCATACGCTTTTAATGGCGTATTGGGACTGAAGTTCGCCGGCCATTTTTTCAAGGCGCTTTCGGGCATCATTTATTTCTATACTTGAGGAATAAAGAAAGCCGGCGGACCGCATCCCCGTGATTGACAACGGGGAGGTCGTCGAAGAGGGGCCCCACGCCTCCTTGCTGGAGGAACAGGGGAAGTACAGCCAGTTGTGGCAGACGCACCTGCGCAGCAAGAGATGGCGCATCGGCGAGTCCTGAAAAGGGCGGCAATTATTCCTTTTCTTCAACCGGTTTGATAATAAAGGACAATGTCAGCGGTTTATCCTCCCTGATGATGTCAAAGGATATTTCTTCATTCCAGTTTTTGTACTGCAGATGCTTTTTTATATCAAACAAAGCGGGGAATTCCTTTGCGTCGATGCGCTGGACGATGTCGCCGGGCATTATGCCGTTCTCGGCGGCAATTGAGTCGGGAAGCACATTTTTCACAGGGTAGCCCCGGGCCTCTTTATCCATTAACGAAAATCCAAAGGCGGGATATTTTTCATGGTCCGCCTCTTTTCTACCCAACAGATAATCGGCATAAGCGCGGATGACAATACGATACGGCGTTTTGCCCGATTCCGCAGCCTTTATCATGCCTTCGTTCGGCGGTGCGTTATCCATTTGCGCGGCGGTAGTTGCCGCCGCCTCCTGCTTTTTTTTCCGGGTTTCATTTATTACTTTCATCATGCCGACATCTTCGGCCTCGTCCGGCACATCCACCGTTGCAACCGAAGCAAAAGACAAATCGCTCCTGTTTCTAATGACCCTTCCGATCCCCAGATTATAGACGACATGACCGCTTCCGGCCAGCACCACGACGGTTGCATCGGGGTGTCTATCGGCCGCTTTCATCGCGCCTTCACCCATGGCGGTATCCCAGAGGCTTTGCGCCTGATGCATCCTGTCGAACCGCTCCGGCATGAGGGCATCCACCCCGCCCAGGGCCGCCTTGATGAAGAATCTGTGATCCGCACTGGTTAAATCCACTTCCGGAATCTCCGAGCGTTCCGCCCTGGTCAACCCGGATATCCCGACCCCGGCGATCTTTTTTGTATATTTTCTTTCCACGTTCGCGCCATATACGGGAATTTGCTTCTCCCTTGCGTAGTCAAAAATAGCTCTGTAATACCGGTAGTTATGAGACCATGTGGTCAGATAACCCGTCTGCTCCATAAAGGTTTCAGGATCTGTTTTACCGCTGCTCCAGGCCGCCAATGCATCGTCCTGAGCTGGATTGAACATCTCCAGCGCCATGACAACCGGCTTCCCCGCGTCTACCAGGCCTTTAATGATGTCGAGCTGAACGTCGTGATGGGCCTGACTGGTATGCGCTTCGCCGATCATGACAATCCGGTTCCGGGCCAGTTTCTCAATCAATGCATCAAAAGAGATCTCTTCGTCTGTTTCCGTATCGAATATCCCGTTCAGCCTTACGGCACAAAAATCGTGTTTCCGCTCCGAGTCGCCAATAGGCAGGCGATCGGTTTCAAATGGTTCTCCGTAGGCCGAGAGCGGCAACACACATAATACCAAAAACAGTTGAATCATTCGTTTCATGAAAACACTCCTGTATATTTTTAGCTATTCCAAGATGCACCGTTGCCCATTTTTTGATGGGTTGCATAAAACAGGCAAAAGTTTTTTCTACCTAATTCTGTTAGAGGTTACTAATATCCCGGTTTAAAAAAACCGTCAAGTTTTTTTCAGGAAAAGATGGATAAGGGATCGATGCGGCGGATTTTTACCCGGAATCCGAAAAAGGACTTAAAGGCCTCGTCCCGAAGAAGCATCCCCGTAAATGTGTCATGAGGATCAAGAGGGCCATCGAAAGGAACAAACCGAGCAGATAGTCGGTGTTTTTCGATAATGTGGTTATTTGAGATAAGTTCGTTTTTTTTCCATTTTTCCATTCCGTGTATATTGTATTCATCGGTCGAATGCAATATATTCACACGTAATTAAGCAATTGCCAATTAAAGGCGCCTCCTTATGTTCCGAATGCCCGTTGTCTTCTTGATCCTGATGCCTGTTCTGCTTCTTTCAGCAAACCTCGGCAACGCCTCGGACCAACTGTCCGTATTTGTCAGTATCGTGCCCCAGAAATATTTTGTGCAGCGGATTTGCCGGGACCGGGCCCGGATCCATGTCATGGTTCAACCCGGCGACAACCCAGCCACCTATGAACCCAAGCCCAGGCAGATGGCCGAACTTGCCGGGGCAAAAGCTTACTTTGCCATTGGCGTTCCATTTGCTCAAGCCTACGGCGTTGAGCAGATTCCCATAGAGATCGAGGGGAAAGATCCGAAACCCGCCCAATTGAAGGAGTTGATCGAGCGTGCAAGAAATAAGGAAATCAAGGTTATCTTTGCCCAGCCGCAGTTTTCCGACAGGAGCGCCCGGCTTGTTGCCAGGGAAATCGGTGGTCAGGTGGTTTTCGCCGATCCCCTGTCCGAAGACTGGATCGCCAATCTGATGACGGTGGCAGACAAATTCAAGGCCGCTTTGAAATAAAAGTGAGGAATCACAATTTATCTTGTCTTTCCGCAAAAAAATGAGAAATAAAGTATGGTCATGCGAATTGTAGCTTTCTTTTCAACACTTGTTTTAATATCAATGGTCACGTCCGTCTCAATTGCAATGGAAAAAGTCCCGCTCCGTGCCTAGAACAGAGTGGAGATAGAGCACAGTACCATGCATACTGGATAGGATTGCTGAAAACCGGAGAAATTGTTGGCGCCGGACGAGAAGTTAATGAACTTGTCAAAGTTAATGGCCAATGGCTCATAAAACTTCGGGATGTTGAACCGGATGATTAGTCCGCAAAAAGCTGTCGAGGAAAATCGAGTCCCTCTCCCGACCGTTGGAAACCGACTCGAGATGACGGCTTCTCAATCGGTTTTTTCCGGGGTTCGCCGTTTATTCGGGATCTCAAACACAAGGGTGGCCGTTAGTTTCATCTCATCGTAAAGATCTGCCGCTTCGCCTACCGCATCAACCTTGACGGCATAGCGGACGAACCATCGCCCGGTGTTGGGAATCTTTATTTTGAAAACACCTTCCTCGACGGTCGATTTCGGGAAGAAATAGTCCTCGAACTCGGTGGAATAGCCGCTGTAGGTGGCATCCCACTCACCCGAACCCTCGTACGGTTTGCCGTTGAGGTAGACCGACAACTCAATGGTGTCTCCCGCCTTGAGGGTGGAGATGTCCCGGGCTGGGACCAGTTCAAGGTCTAGCCCCACGGCGGCGGGGAACGGATCGGAAGAAGTTTCGCAGCTCACATATGTCTTCGCGAACTGCTTGCTGTAATAGCTGAGGTGTATCTCCTCGGCCCTGTCGCGAACGACACTTTTGGGTTTGATCACGTGCCGTTCCCTGCCTGATTTGTCGGTGTAAACCGTATAATATCCAGGGGTGGTTACGGCGGTCAGGACGTAAGTGCCCAGGGTATCGTAATCAACCATATAGGAATGCAGGGAAGTCTCGTCGCGCACGGCGATTTCCCGTACATCGCCCATCGGCGGATACACCTTTACCGATTTCAGCTTTTCCCCCCGGACGCCGTCCGCCACGGGGATGGTGTGGCCGTAGCAGAAAAACAGCGGGGAGCTTTTTCCGTCGCTGACCCGGTACTGACTGGCCTGGATATACAGGGAGTGGGCAAATGCGCCGGTCGTAAGCATTACAGACAGCAATGCAAAGAAAACAGTGAATACCCATATATTTCTTTTCTCTTTCCGATTGAACAAAACCTGCTTCATTACGATTCCTTTCCATGGTATAAAGCGCACCCGTCGTTTCCCGGCCGCTGCATCTTTTCACCACCCACCGACGGCTTGCTACTATAAAACAAATTAGAAAACTCTAACTTTTTAAGAAATTTCTAATAACGTGGCGGAATCCAATTGTCAATCTGTTTTTAACGAAAATTCATTCCTTCTTTGGGAATTGATCCGGATCCTTCCAATATTGACCCGGCCGGATTTCAGTTGCTTTTCGACAATTTTTTGTCATAGTGGAACCATCTTCATTCCGGGCAACTCAATTCAACGAAATGTTATCGCACCACGGCGACAGTCACGTCTCGGAAGAGAGGCCGGCTGATCAGACACGACGGGAGGGAATAGACCATGATCGGGAAAATCGAGATTTCAACAGAAAAACGGGACAGAATCATCGACAAGGCGGGGCATCTGGCGGATGAAATCGGGGTAAAACTGCTGGCGTGCTGCCCCGCGACGTTCGCCGCTATCTGCGAGGCCTTTAAATCGGAGGAGATCGAGCTGTTTTCACCGGAGACGCAGGAGATCATCACCCAGGGCATGATCGGAATGCACGGCGGCGTCGCCATGACCGGCGTCGGCACCTGCGGCGCGGTAACGGCCGCCACATTCATCATCAGCCGGGTTGTCGGTGTCTCCACGGCGGAGTTGATGGAGAACGGGAACCTCAATTACGCCTCATCCATCCCGGCCGTGGAATCGGTCATCGACCGGTTTGAAGAAGAGTACGGCGCCATCGACTGCCTCAGGGTTCGCTACAACCGGGTCCAGCGCGCCCTCGACCTCACCGACCCCGATGCCAGGATACTGGAATTGACGTTCGCCATGTATGAGAAAGAGAAGTGCGGCATGATGCATCCCAATTTCGAGAACGGCCGCGATCAGACGCCGCCGGTAAGGGCCGCCCGTTATGCCTGTGAGGCCATCTGCGAACTGCTGGTATTAGCGCCCGAGGAGCGCAAGGTGATCCCTCCGCATCTTCAGGGACTGGGTCCCCAGGAACTGGGTCCCAAAATCATGAAAGTCATCGAGGCGCTGAAAGAACTTGGGTGGGGCCGACCGAATGAAAAAATATCCTACAGGGAATATCGAAAGCTGAAATTGAAAGGAAAAGCGGCATTGGAAAAGGAACGGTTGGGAAGCGTCAGCGCACCGGGGGGGATAGGTTCTGAATAAAGGCAAAACAGGGAAACTACGGCGTCGACCTTCGTGCTTCCGGACGAGGCCACAGCCACCCGGTTTTCTTACCAGGCGCCGATTTCATCGACCTCCTTCTCAACTACTCCATATTTTGCGGCATCAATAACTTGTCCGGTCATGTCGCCCTCTACACTGATCTGGTATACTACAGCGGCGCTTGTTTGCGACATAGTACCGATGTTGGTTGGCAGTCCCATTTTTTTAGCTGTAATATTGATGAATGCGGGGCTGACGGCGTTAATACGGATGCCATCACCCAAATCCCGGGCAGCGGCGCGCACAAACCCTTCTATGGCGGCATTTACCATGGCTGCCGGGGCTGTATCCGGCCATGGGGTTTGGGACATACTTCCGGAAGTCAGTGTGATAAACCCGTTGGGCTTGAGATACCGGACAGCCACCTGTACGAGATTAATCTGGCTCAGGAGTTTGTTGTTAATGCTGAAAATAAAATCATTTATACTGGCTTCAAGCGCACTGCCAAAACGGGTACCGCCGGCGGCGCAGATCACACCGTCAACAATACCGATAGTTTCAAATAATTTTTCGATGGATGCCGGTGACCGAAGGTTAACGTTGTATTCGCCAAACTGATTTCCCACCCGAATAATCTCAATTTCAGGTGAAAAGGATAGTAAATCCGCAACGGCTTTGCCGATAGTTCCCGTTGCACCTACAACAACAATTTTTCTCATGTTTCATTCTCTCTTCAGCTCTATATGAAGGCGTTTCAACTTCAGTCATCTGCCCTCACTTATTGATAACACAAAAAACAAACAGCATAAAAAATGCCAAAATTCGCCTCTCGATTCAACTTATTGTTCCAAATATAAATTAATTGAAAAAGCAGGATGTTATGTACTGCCTTCCATATCATGCAACACGATACATCGTTGAGGAACCCGAAGCCACGGTTATATCCGTGTACAATAATGCACAAATGGGGGGCAAGTGTTCTTTTTTTTGAAAAAGCCTTGATGCCGCTTTTTTTGTTTATGCTCAGGATTATGCTTCCGGGAGTCGCTTTGTGACAAAATCTGTCAGTTCTTTCTGGAATTTTGTCATTCTACTATCGATCAAAAGTGGCTTCGTCCCCTTTTCAGGAAACATTCTCGTGTTTTCCAAAATCGTAAATTTACAATTATATATAGGCAGTTACATGCAATACACACTGTAATTCAGTACGGTTGGCATGCAAATTGTAAATTGCAGAATTTAAAAAAAATAATTTTTTTAGGGAAAAGGATATCACGAATGAGTTCTCAAATGATGCAAAAAATGCTTAATAAAATTACCGGGACGCTTGAATCCCGCGAGATTCCATATTCCTTGATGGGTTCCCTCGCCTTAGAGTTTTACGGGATTCCACGGTTTGCGGAAAGCCTGGAGCTGATTGCGGACACCCGTGATCGGGAAGGATTAACGGCCAAGCTTGAAAAAGTGAATTTTCACTGCCGCAACAAAACTGAGATATGCAGCCGCTTCGAATCTGAACAGGACATTTGCGGTAGAGTGGAATGTATGTTTATTCATACCCGGGACGGGCATGAAATTCTTGACCGGAGCAGACACGCAACAGATTCTGTTGCGGGAGCGGTACCAGTGATACAACCAACCGATTATATAGTGCTTAAGCTGATAGCAATGGCGAACCAACCGGAGGGGAGTGTTGATGATGAAGCCGACATCCGGTCGGTTCTCGAACTATACAAGAGGGATCGGATTCCAACATGGTGCGGGCCCCTTGACAAAGAACGAATAAAAACCTTTGCGAAAAAACTGGGTCAAGAATTGGTTGTGGAAAAAATTTTTCAGGAAGTCTTTGAGCCCTTTCCTTCGAATGAAGTGTTTGTACTATAAAATGGAGGACAACGTCAGCATTTTCATTTTCCCTGATGATCTCAAAAGGTATTTCTTCCTCTCTTCACAAAAGATGTGCACCGGTGCAGTATTTTGGTAAAGTACATTGTCGTCTCTTTCCGCTTAATTCAGGCTCGCCCGTACCGTGTTACCTCCGTGAAGCACACCGGAAACAGTGTTTAAACTGTAATTCGACAGCATGTGCACGGTCTTCCGGTGCTTTTTTGCCAGATTCTTTACTACGCTGCAGGCACCGTGACTGTTGCAGTTGACGGGACAGAGAACAACATCGGCGCGTTTGAGTCGGGACTCCAGCTTTTTAATTCCGTTTTTAATGTGTCCGTCATGGTACTCGAATATGCCGTTGCTGCTTTCAATGAGTTCCCGGTAAAGGGATTCCATCCTCGAAATACCGCCGACAATGAGCACCCGCTTTTTACAAAGATCAAATGCCGGGCAAGCCGGACTGCAGGCACTCAGTTTTGTCATTTTGGTGATAACATCCCGGGCTTCCCGTCTGAACAGGTGGGCCGCTTCCCGCTGCTGTGCAAGCTCCATCGCAAGACTCGTGTTTTCTTCCTTCAGTGCCGTCTCCCGCCGTCGAATTTCCGCAAGCTCCCGGTGAAGGGATTCCACATGCTTTTTAAGGGTAAGATTTTGCTGTATTCGTGAATCGAGAGTCTCTTTTCGTACCTTTGACAGATCCGATGTGAGTTGCTCTTTTTCCCTTTCGGCCGCCGCGATTTTTGCTTCCTGACCTGCAACGGTCCGCTTCAATATAGTGTTTTCCTTTTGCAGGACACGTCTCTGCCCCACCGCTTCCCTTTTCCGGGTTTGCATATCGTCTATTTTTTTCTCCAGGGCACCCAGTTTTCGAATTAGTTTCGTGCGCTCGTCGCCGTTGAAATGCATGGCCATATGAATCTCTCCGAAAATTTCCTGCCGGGATTCCAGAGGCAGACACGGATGAACGGCACCGGCCCAGAGCGCGGCGTGATACTCTCCCTCCTTGAAATCGGCGCGGAAACGAATCATGAAATCGTCGGCATCAAGTCTCAGAAGCGGATCGGATTTTCCGCCAAATTTACGATTAAGGAGCGCATCCACTCGACTGGACAAATGATTCTTCTCATGTGCGCAGGAAACAAGGATTTCATGGAGTTCATGGCGGCTCAGTTTTTTCACCTGGTATTTTGTACGCTTCAACACTTGACGCTGCTCATCAACAGTAAGGCATTGTCCCACCACGGGGCAGATCAGGAATTCCACTATTTCCCATAATTTCAGACGGTATTTTCTATCACCGTCATTGTAAGGAGAGCGTTTCTGTTCGTTCGGCATGGCTGTTGGTCTCCTTTTCTCTAATTTAGGTCAATTAATATCTGGGTCAGTTTTTTTCTAAGAACTTCGAGGGTTTTGGATTTAAAAGCCTTGCGGGTCTCTTCCAGGGTGTCGATGGCTTCGCGGATCGCGGTTTTCAGCATATGTTCCCGGGACCTCGACGGGCATAAACGGAACATAGCTTCAGGCATCTCATCTTCCGGCATCGTTTCCAGTAATCTGTTCACAAGATCAAAATGACGATCAAGCCGCTTATGTAAATCCTCCACACTGCTGTTAATGGCTCTGAAAAGCCCTTCTTCGCCCATTCTTCTATCCTTAGTATATTCTTTTTATATTCGCACTCTCTAACTTTCAATCGCAAAAATTACCGCCTGCTGCACAAACTTGCTTCAGGCGGCATGATCTGACAAGCTACATTGTCAGATAACGCTGAAAGTCTTTTCTACCTCGGATTAGACACATGGCTGACACCGTTTCGTATGATAATCCGGTGTTACGCTATGAATCTTCTTTATTGCCTTCTATCCGGTCCTTGATTTCACAATTAAATGTCTCACTTCTGGCCTGGCACTTTTCCGGGAAACATCCCTCCCGCCGAAACTCCTCAAAATAATTCAACCAGCTTTGCCCGGTGCGGGGGCATGACTGGATGAACGCCATGAAATCGGTGAGAGAATCCAGTGTCTCGGGACTCAGGGCATGCTCCATCTTGCAAGCCTCTTCGTCTGCCACAATACGATCAATTTTCAGAATTTCCGTGAGGAATTTATTCAGGACCTCATGCCGTCGGCGCATCTCCTTACCGACATTGGCGCCGCTTCTGGTCATCTCGACATACTCGTACTTTTCGTAATTGATCATTCCCCGGTCATTCAGGGTTTTGAGCATGCTCGATACCGTCGGCATCTTCACATTCATCTTTTTAGCGATGTCCTTGACGCGAACCACCCGTTTTTTCTTATCCAGGTCGAAAATCGCCTCAAGGTAATCCTCCATTACGGGGGTCAGCGGTTTCTGTTGCTTATTTGTAGATACCATGGTTTTTCCAATTAAGTTAGAGGAATAAAACTAGGATTAAGTGTACTAATAAATGATGGGAATCAATTTGTCAAGCCGTTTCTCAAATAGTGGCCAGTAGCAGCAACAGGCCGAAGAGTGATACGCCCGCACCGGCGATCACACCAACAACGCCTTCGACAAAAAGAACCGTTCCGTCAGGAATTTTATTCAAAATCCCGCTTTTCCCCAGGAGCACGATCGTTACCACCAACGAAATGGTAACAGCCATCCCAAGCGATATGCATACTGCCATCAAAAGCCCCAGCAGCAGAGCTTCCATGGAAAGACAAAACAGCATCACCATCAACACCGCTGGACAGGGGACCAGGCCCAGGGCCAGAACCCAGCTGGCCAGGTTCTTTTTTGTGGTTTTCGTTGGAGAAACAATCCCCGCCTTTGGTCTGGTCATCAATTCATAACCATGTTTACATAAAATTGCCAGACCAAGCAGCGTAATCAGTCCGAAACTGACAACCTGGGTGACATCGGTGGTGTTCGCCAGGGATTCATTGACGCCCTGCTGGAGGAAATACCGAAGGCACAGAACAGCGATAACACCCGAAAAGCCGTGCAGCAGTGCAACGCAGACGGCAAAAAGAATCCCCCGTGGCATGGAGGCCCGGTGCGACAGGACGAACGAGGCGGCAACAAATTTACCATGCCCGGGACCGGCGGCATGGACTGCACCATACACAAAAGCAAGCCCCAGGAGGAGTATCAACGGACTCATTCGTTTGCGTTCCGTCGCGTCCCGAATGAGCACCGTCATTTTTTCCCGAATTTGGAATTGTATTCGGGTGATTTGATTAAAAAGGCGACTGCTGAAGGCAGTTTTCGAAACGACGGTATCCGCGGGTTCGGCCGACCGGGAAGTAAACGGGTTCTGGGACAGGGCGTCACCACTCCAAAAGCACAATATCAACGGTAAAACCAGCAGGAAAAGTAGCTTCTTCATGATTTTTTTCGAAAGTCCAGAAAAAGAGTCCAGGGGTTAACCATATCGAAATAAATTTTGGTATCCGGATCTTCTTTCACCGATGCCTTGACTTCATAAGCATCGGCGTCGGTCAGGAAAACCGGATTCTCATCGGCAAAAAAAATGGCTGTATAATAGGTTGGATCGTAGGTAGCGACGGAAAAACGCTTGACACGGTCGGTTGCCGTTACATGGCAGGGAATGGTGAACTCATAATACAAACGGCCTTCCTTCAAAAGGGCATTGAAATCCTTGATGAATTTAACCTGAAAAGGAGCGCCGTCGATTTTTATGAAACAGAAATAATTGTGCTCGGATATGTAGGAAAACGCCTTTTCCTTTATCGTGGAGACTTCATCGGGCTCAAGAACACCATTCTTGTTGGCATCGTAATCCTCGACAATCATATCGGCAAACATGTTATCCATTTTCCAGATAACCCGAATGCCCGCCACACCCGCCTCATCGAACGTCACGACCAGCCGTTGAACAATGAACAGGTGGGGATGAGCACTCGCGGATCCCGGGCAGGCAGTCCAGGAGAGAAGCGCGAAAACGCCCCATATCACTGTCTTAAAAATCAATTTCGTGTGTAGTTTCATAAAGCCCATAGAACACCTCTATTTCATCAACAGAAGACTCAACGCCATTACTACCATGCCTCTATCAGGCCGAAAAGGCTGATACCTTCGGGAATGTTGTGGAGTGCAATGGCGACAGCGATGGCTACTCCGAGACTTGAGTCCTGAAGGACCGCAAGAAACGTTGCCAATCCTTCCGGAAAGTTATGAATGGTAATGGCCAGGGCGATCAACACATTGTTCATACCCATGCGCCTCTTCTTTCAACCCGGTTGAATATTCCGCTTGAAACCTTTGATCACATCCGCCTTTCAGGGCGCCCCCCCATATCGATCCGTTTCCGAAAACAATTATCATATGGCGCCCGGCAGGTCAAAAGCGAAATCAGTACAATCGTATTTGCACCTGGCATTGAGTTGTAACAGATGAACGTCGAACATCGAACGTCCAACGTCCGACATTGAATGTGGAGATCGCTTCGCTCATCATTGATGAAAAGAACTTTAAAAGTGGAAAATAAAAAAGCCCCCTCCGGTCAAAGGAAAAGACCGAAGAGGGCAATTTGAAACAAATGTGTTCTCTTTTTTTCTACTCGGACGCCGGTATACTACGACGCCGCATTTTTAAAATCCGGCTACGTCAAAGGGATATCTCCCAGGTTGATATCGGCGTCAGCCGTGTCGAGGCCTTTGAAGAGCTGGACCTTCTTGCCTTTTTTTATCTCCAGGTTGAACTTGCCGTCGGGCAGGTCTTCAAACCAGAAATCCCCGTAAGCATCTGTCTTGATGGCCTGGGGTTTCTCTTTGCCCCGGGCCGGCGTGAGCGTACAGGTCGCCCCGATAATGACCTCTTCCTCATCGGGATCGTAGACGGTACCCGCGATGAACTTCTTCGGCAGCCCCAGGTAGTAGACCCGGGGTTTGGCCTTGGTCTTGAATTTCGGTTCCAGCACATCGGCCTTCGCAATAAGTTTCTTGGCCTCTTTCTCGTCCATGAATTTTATCGCCAGTGTGGGACACGCATCCGCACAGCGGGGCTCAGTCCAGCCGTCATCCAGCAGATGGGCGCAGCCCGTACACTTCTGGGCGATGTTGAGGTCTTCGTTAAACCAAATGGCGCCTTCGTAGGGACAGGCATCTACACACAGACGGCAACCCGTGCACTTTTCCGGGTCGACAATCACCAGACCGTCATCCCGTTTGTAAAGGGCACCCTCGACCTGACAGGCATCCATGCAGGGAGCATCATCACAGTGCATACAAAGATTGGGCCGGTACGCCACCTTGACCTTTGGAACCGTACCCCGTACCCGCTCGGTAAGTTCGATCCAGAACTGACCGATATCCGGCTGGGGCTTGGCAATGGGGGTCCAGTCGTTGCCGACGTGCTCGTCTTTGCACACAATCTGGCAGTTGTGGCAGCCGTTACACCTGTTTAAATCGATTACAAATACTTTCTTGCTCATGGCTATTTCCCCTCCGTTACCCAGCTGTTAAACCGCAGACCCGAGGCAGGGTCATAATCCCTTGCAAACGCGTCGGGATACTTTTCCCGCCACTCTTCCATTTGGGCCATCGTCACCTTCTCGACATCGGCCAGATAGCCGCTGGTGGCCTGGCCACCGGCGTGCTTGGAAGTCAGCCCTTTGGGTGCGATCACGTTGATGGCGCCGCCTCGATCCAGGGTGAAGTCATCATCGATAAAGTCGGCACGGGCCCCGTGGTCTATCGAGATGCAGCCCGGCATGATACGCTCCCAGACCAGCGCCCCGCATAGAACGCTCCCGCGCTCGTTATAAACCCTGACAATGTCGCCGTCCTTGATCCCTCTCGCCTCGGCATCATTCGTATTGATCCAACAGGGTTCGTACCAGTAGCCATCCCAGCCCCTGATCTTGCCGCTGACCGCCTCTTTGGTCCAGGGAATATCGTCCGCCTGGGCATGGGTCCGCCAACGACCGTGGTTGGACATGAGCAGCAAGGGGTATTTCCGGGCACGATAACTGGACATACGCTCATCGTGCGTAATGCTCTTCTCGACCCATTTGGGGATACCCGGTCGCTCTTCGTCGTTGGGAAACGCATTTTCCAGGCTTTCGGACCAGAACTCCAGCTTTCCGGTCGGTGTGGGCAATGGATTTTTCTTGGGGTCCTTGTAAAACTCGTACAGACCGGCCGGCCATTTCTGCCAGTCTTTCTGGACGGGAAGCACCGTATACTGTTTCTCTTTGAACTCCTCCCAAGGCGTAACCTGCTCGAAATTCATCCCCACATAGGTTCCCTTGATCAACTCCTCGTCCGAGAAGCCGTCGGTTACCTTATCAAGCATACCGAGCTTTTCGGCAATTGCGCAGACGACATGGTAGTCGGACCGTGCCTCGCCCACCGGCTCAATGGCGCGGTTCATGAGGATAACGCTCTGGAAACTATCCCCTTCGCGGATACACGGAGAGATGTCGTCACATTCAAGGGTCGTGGTGACGGGAAAAATAACGTCCGCGCACAGCGTGTCGTTTTCGAGCCACGGATGTTGGGCCACGACACATTCGATCTTCGGATTCCGGAAGGCGGCCATAACCTCACCGCCGCCGCCCCAGCAAGTCACCCGGCATGGGGTGTCGGTCCACATCATATGAATCTCGGTTCCGCCCTTCTCCTTCTCGATCGGGTAGACATACCGCTTATACTGGTCCGAGGTCGGCTCTTCGTGGCCGCCGGTCCCCCAGTACTCCACTTTCCCGTCCCGGATCGCCTCTTCGATGAGGACCTTGGGAATCATCTGTTTACCCCAGGCAGTCGGGGTCCCGCGGTGCGGTTTTAACAGCCGCTCGCCGTAAGGCTGGGATGTCAGGTTGGCGAACGGTCCCATATGATCGGCGCCGCCGGTGATAATATTTTTAGGCATGCCGGTGTATGCGATCTGCATCTGGTGAACGCCGGGTTTTCCCAGGCCCTGCATGCCGAGAAGAACACACTCGAGCCGTGCCGGCTCCGTGGAGTACGGGCCACGCGCCATACCGCCGCCGAAGTAATGGCCGATGGTAACGGTCTTCTTGGCCCAGTCACGCGCCAGCGCTTTGATGGTCCACGTCGGAATCCCGCACTTGGGCGATGCCCACGCCGGTGTCTTGGGCGTCTCGTCTTCCTCGCCCATGACATACGCTTTCATCTTGTCGAAACCGACGGTGTGGGTCTTTACATATTCCTTGTCATAGGTTCCCTCGGTGATCCACACATACATGATGGCCAGTTGCAGGGCGGCATCGGTATTCGGAAGAACGGGGATCCATTTGTCGGCGTGGATAGCAGCCGCATAGTTGAGATCGGGATTGATGTAAACCTGCTTGATGCCAATATCGGTCCAGAAATAGAGCAGCCGGCTGGCGAACTGGCCGCGGAAACCCCAGGTCGTGGTCTCCGGATCACCCCCCCAGATCACTACCATGTCGCTGTTCTGACACACGTCGTTTACAAGGTTGTCGTTGGGCGCCATCATACCGATGAAGCCCTTGCCCCACACGTGCTTGGAGCCCCAATACCAGCCTTCCCAGCTGTCGGGGTTACGGATCTGCTGGGTAAAACCGCCCAGTTTGTCGAGCAGCAGCGTGGAACAGCCGTGAGGGGCGTGTACCATCTTGCACTCGCCGTGCCCGTCACCCTGCACCAGAATTGCCAGGGGTCCGTATTCTTTACAGATACGTTTGATCTCGTCGGCCACCAGGGTGGTTGCCTCATCCCAGGAGATACGCACGTATTTGCTTTTGCCCCGATTCTGCGGGTTTCGCTCACCCTTCGGGTCCCAGTCTACCCGCTTCAGGGGATACTGGACACGGTTCGGAGAATAGGCCCTTTTCTTGTACGCAAGGCTCCAGGGAGCCGGCACCGATTTGTAAAACGGCTCGAGGGTCTTGCCGTTCTTTTCGATCTTCCAGGCGTTGAATGTCTCCGGGTCGTACTTCTCATCCCAGTGGAGCGGCCTGATCCTGACGATCTTGCCGTCCTTGACATCCACGCAACACGGACATGCTCCGAAAATGCCGCCGCTGAGACCGAGCGCCTTGAGGACTGTTTTGTCTACACTCTTGCTGTCTGCCATCCGTTTACCCTTTCTCTGATGATGATAGTAACCTACATTTTAGACTAATTAGACAAGTTTATTTGCTGAATTCCATTATGTCTACTTCTTTTACATTTAGGCTTAGACATAAAGTTTAATCAACCCGGTCAACCCTTCCGGAAAGCCACACCGGGTGAACATATTCAAGTTATATAAGCTCGAACGAACCTGACCGGACACATCTCAAACCTATTGAAAAATCAGTAAATCAAGATCGATCAAACCAGCGTTCTATATGCAGAAAATAATTCTAAGTAAACATTACACAAAAATTCCTAAATTGCAATAACAAATATTCGTGTTATGCACAAACAATTCAGGCGGAACTATTTGTCACCCACATACAAAAATCAAACCGGAAGAGCCATTTTCAAAACGTTTTCCCGTCATGCGTAAAATCAGGTGCAAAGCGAAACGACCAACGCAGAGACCGACCAATTTGAAACGTTTGAAATTGGCTGAGAAGCTGAATTCATCCACGACATCTGCCCGGAATGCAAAATAAAGCGGTACTCTGATTCAGATATCTATGATAATTGACCGTTATTGGCTATAATGGGACCATACCGATCCCACCCACCCGCTTGCCGTCAAATCTCTGGAAACCGGCCAGATTTCTCCAGCGGCCGAAAAAAAGCGGTTAACACTTTTAATCGAGATTTCGGATAACGTCGGGGAGATAACCACCGATAAGCGTCGATTGGAACAAGCATGAGCAAAGATATCCCGAATAAAAAGCAGCCCATAACACCTGACATGACAATCCTGGACATTGTTTCCAGATTTCGACAAACCGAAGCCGTTTTCAAACAATTCGACCAGAAGGCCGGCGAATGCCTCTGCTGTAACGCTCTTTTCGATCCCCTGAAAGATGTGGCGGACAAGTATGACCTGAACCTCAAGGAATTGACGGCGGAGCTGATTGCTGCCATAGAAGAATAACAGACCATTGGGCATTTAAAACAACCATGAACCGTATGGAGGCGACAGTCATGATTAATTTGAAAGAGTACAACGAATACGGCACGCTTCTGGAGTCCTCACTCGCCCTCAAAACATCCCCGCTGGCAATAAAGATGCTCGCGAAAGAGGATGAAATCCCGGAAGACGCATTGAGGCCCAAAAGGGACAGGGGATATCACTTTGCACAATGCCAGGCCTTCTCCGTATCCAGGTTTCAGGACAAAACCGTGGCAATGCTCAAGGAAGATCAATGGTGCTGGGGGCCTTTATTTGCCTATGGTCTGGTAAAACCCGAGATCGGCGAAAAGTTTCCCGAATTGCGGAATGACCTGAAAATCATCCCGATGATTGAATACGGAAAATATATCGGCATCCTCTCTTCTCCGTTGAAAACATGTACCTTCGAGCCCGATCTGATCATGATCTACTCCGATGCCGCCCAGTTAAGACATATGCTTCATGTCCTGAGTTTTATCGGCGAAGGCAGGGTAACCGAACCCATATATCCGGTCGCTTCCTGCGCGCTGTCGGTCGTCCCGGCGCTAAACGGAAAAAGCTGCATCACACTGCCGGATCCGGGGGAAGTGGGCCGGGCATTTGCCAAAGATGAAGAGATTATCTATTCCCTTCCGGCCGAAAAAATAACCCAGCTCGCTTCCCAGTTGAAAACCTTCGATGAGATGAAAAG
This sequence comes from Desulfobacterales bacterium, assembly GCA_963677545.2. Taxonomy (GTDB): domain Bacteria; phylum Desulfobacterota; class Desulfobacteria; order Desulfobacterales; family JAFDDL01; genus JBECKW01. Next base: position 171,849 of record CAXXKH010000037.1, read on the forward strand.
GGGGCATAAACAAGGCGCTTTTCTTGAATTCAGGTCCGATTTTTCCAGACCTGATTTTTATAGGAATCTGTTCCGTGAGTGCGGGCTGTATGCGGATGATACGCTGAAATGGCCGGAATAAGAGGAAATCCCATGAAACACTTTCAGATGTGGATAGGCGGCAAATGGGTCAATGCCGAGTCCGGCAAAACCTTCACTACCATTAATCCCGCGACGGAAGACGTGATCGGCACCCTTCCCCTGAGCGACGAGCGGGATGTTGATAAGGCGGTCGCGGCGGCCCGGGAAGCCTTTCCGATCTGGTCGGGAAAATCCGTGCAGGAACGGTCCGAGATTCTGATACGGATCGCGAGCCGGATCAAAAGCCGGATGGACGAGCTTGTGAATGTCCATGTCCTGGATCACGGCTCTCCGGGATATGTCGCACGAATTTTCGCTATGTCCGTGCCGGAACATTTTCAGTATGCCGCGGAGATAAGCAAAACCATCATGGGCATTACGGGCGTCCGCCCCGCGCCTCCTGAGGGTCTGTTCTATATTTCCCGGGAACCCCTCGGCGTCTGCGCCGGGATTATTCCCTGGAATATTCCCTACATGATTACCGCCAAAATTGCCGCGGCCCTGGCGACGGGGAATACCTGCGTAATCAAACCCCCTACCCTTGTCTCTTTACCGGCGCTTAAGATCGCCGAAATCCTGTCGGAAGTAGAAGAACTGCCCCAAGGCGCCGTCAGCATCATCACAGGCCCCGGCAACACCGCCGGGGAACCCCTTGCCCGCCATCCGGGGGTGGATATGGTGGCATTTACCGGCAGCCACGAAACCGGAAAAGCGATCATGGCCGCGGCGGGAAAAAGCGTCAAGCCCGTCTTCCTCGAGCTGGGCGGCAAAAACCCGTTCATTGTCCTTGAAGACGCCGACCTTGCCGAGGCGGTCGCCCGGGCGGTATCCTCCATTACCTTCAACAGTGGGATGGTGTGCGGTTCCACCGGACGATACTATGTTCATAAGGACCTTTACGATGAATTTGTCGAAAAGTTTCTGGCAGGAATCGGAAACGTAACCGTCGGCGATCCGGGTGATCCCAAAACCCTGATGGGGCCCGTGGTCAGTGCGGAACACCGTGAACGCGTGGAAAACTATATCCGGATCGGAAAGGAAGAAGGTGCAACCCTTGTACTGGGAGGAAACAGGGCCCTGGAACCTCCGCTGGACAAGGGGTACTTCGTATTACCCGCTGTCTTTACACATGTCGGCCAGAACTCACGTCTGGGAAGAGAAGAGATTTTCGGCCCCGTCGCCTGCATCATGTCGCCCTTCTCCTCCGAGGAGGAAGTAATCGGGCTCGCCAACGATACCCCCTTCGGCCTGACGGCCACCGTTTGGACCCGGAACACGGCCAGGGGAATCCGCATCGCCAATCGAATCGATGCCGGCAATGTTCGCGTAAACGGCGGGTCGGTCGCCTTTGGAAGCGACCTCCCCTGGGGAGGTTTCAAAGCCAGCGGCTTCGGAAAGGAGGGGTCACGGTTCGGGCTCGAGGAATTCACCCGGTTAAAGCTGATATGCGTCGACACTTCCGTCTGATAGTCCAAAGACAATAATCAAGCCTCGTATCGTTTTTATCCCGCAAAATCCGGGTATGGTTCAATTTAGAAGCATCAGGATAAAAGGGGCCGCCGACGTCCGCCGGTGCTTCAGAATTGTGTAAATGTCTTCACGATTTTATGGAATCCATTTCATAATCACACGTCCTTTACACAAGCCAACCAGTAGCCATTTCGCCAATTCGATTCACAAATACCTATTATTATTATTTATTTTTCCAGATCGACTTGCTGCATGTTTTTTGCATTGTTTTATTGGATTATTTTCCGTATTCTCCTGACATTCGCCGCATCCTGCGACGATTGATGAAGGCAACAGCCATGGCGAAACGATTCTCCCGGAAGTATGAGGCGCTTCTCTACATCACCGGTATGATTCTGTATTGTCTTCTTGCGTTTTCGGCATTCAGCATCATCGGTGGGAGCACCCCGGCACTTTCCAATGAAAACATCGACACCCCCATGAAAGGGAAGAGCGATCCGGTGGCAGAGGGAGTACACCGATACGAATCAGGTGATATCGAAGCCGCCCGGGAAGCCCTCGAGTCCGCAAAACCCCTCTTTCCGTCAAATCCGGCGGTCTCTTATTATCTGGGCGTGATTTACCTTCAGGAGGGCCGGCGTTCGGACACTATCTCCGAGTGGCGTGAGTATGTTTCCATCGCCCCGGACAGTGAAGACGCCATGAAAATCCGCAAGTACCTCACCCTGCTGGCCCAGGAAGAGGCCATCGCATATGCCCGGCGGGCCGTGGCCGGAGAAGCCGCTCTGGTCAGTGGCCCGGCGGTCGACAATGCCGTGGCGATCACGCCGTTTCATAATCTGGGCTCCGAGGCCCTCGGCCCTTTAGGAAAAGGCATGGCTGCCATGCTGATTACCGACCTGTCCCAGGTCCGCGATCTGCAGGTCGTGGAACGAATGCGCCTACAGGCGCTGCTCCAGGAGATGGGGCTGGCCGCCTCCGGGGTGATCGATCCCGAAACCGCCCCGGAAATTGGGAAATTTCTGAAATCCGGTCATGTGGTGACGGGAAGCCTGGTCGATCCGGAGAAGGAGATACTTCAAATCGTTTCGGTGACAATGAACACGGAAGAAACAACGCGCGTCGACACCCGGGATGCCCAGGGCGCTCTGTCAGAACTCTACAATCTGGAGAAACAGATCGCCTGCGACATTATTGAAAGCCTCGGCCGGGACTGCGATTCAACGCCCACGGCTTTCGGCGCCGTTCATACCAGAAGCTATGGGGCATTCATCTTCTGGTCAAGGGGCCTCGATGCGATGGATGCCGGAAATTTTTCGCAAGCCCGAAAGCTATTCCGGCAAGCCGTCGATAAAGACCCGGCGTTCGATCTGGCCAAAGACGCCCTGTACTCAACACCACTTCCGGAAATGTCGGGCATGACCGCCCTGCAGATGATCTACAGCCTTTCCGGAGAATCGGCCACCGGTGTGGGGACGCCGCCATGGCACCCCATTTTCCGATCCTCACTGAAAAGAGATGCCGCCCCGCCGGAAGATGAAGATATGGAGACACTTGAAGCAACCCTCCGGGAAGTCATACGCCTGGCTTTCGGCCTGGAAACAACGGAGCAGGAGCGACGCGCGGGCGATTGCCTGAAGATGGCGCTCGGGATTGGATATCCTCCGTACCTCGTTTTAAAAACCATGCTTGAAGAGGGGGATAATCTGGAGCTCGACCCCCTGTGTGAAACCGCGTCGGCGGTCGGTGTCGCAAAGGCGGTTTTTGCCAGAGCCGCCCGGGACGCCGTCTATCCCTCCAACCGCAACATCTACGATATTACCCAAATCGCGAGATGCCCATGTCTTCGTAGCGAAAGTGGCCTCGCCTACACACCGGTCGATGACAATTTCATCGATCTTCCCCGTGATCCCGCCTCAGCCCCGTCCGCGGTCAGCGTTTTTATTCCCTGAACGACTGCAATTGATAATCATCTCAGCCAATTTTAAAACGTTTCATTTCGACCGTTTTTCGCGTTGATCGATTCGCGTTGCGCCTGATTTCACACATGGCGGGAAAACGTTTTGGAAATGGCTCATCTGCATGAAACACTATTTCCTCATCCCGATACGCTCGACCTGACACCCGAATTTCTCCTTCAGCTCATCGATCACTCCGGGCGTTTCGAACCGTTCGGGATCGTATGTCTTGATGGATGTATAATCGTGGAGAAACGACGACCAGGATGTCAAACCGCCCATATCGTACACTTCGGCTTTTGTCAGCGCTTCCAGGCTGTGGGGCGCGAATTTTGGAATATTGACGAGGCATTCGGAGTACGCAACAAATTCATCATTCATGACCTTGAATTTCACTTCGCCGTTTCTTACGTATAATAATTCCCGGTTTTTGGGATATTGCTTCCACTCGGCAGTAAACCCCGGTTCCATCTCGGCACAGCATAGTTCTTTGGCCCCGCCGTTCTCCCATCGCTGGATCAGTACCTTCATCGTGACGCCATCGAACTTGTATTCCGCCAGGGGGCGCTTGGGATTCCTGACCGCAAGGCACTGTTCGGCAGGAACTTCTTTGAAAAGAAAACGTTCACGTGGGATGAAGTCCATGGGAGGTTTCAGCTTTTGCAACTCCGGATCATCCTGTAATTCCGGCATGTGCGCCATGACCTTGTGGACCGCCTTGACGTCGTCGCTTATGATGTAGTCGTGGTAGGTGCCCCGCCATTTGACATCCTCAAGAAAGGCCATTCCGTGTATCTGGGTTGCCTGGAGATGAACGATATCGCCCGGTGTCAGCAGGCATTTCATTCCGTCGATATACAGCCACAATTTGCCGCTGTCCACGAAAAACGTCTCATACCCATAGCGATGCTCATGGGGCATATGATTTTCATCCGGATCGGCCCCCTCGGGCAGCGCATACATGATCGTGTCCAGCATCCAGAACATATGCCTCGGCCCCTCGGCGGGAATGACGGCGCCCGCTTCGGATGCCACGGATCCATCAGGCCTGTAATGCTTTGTGCTTCCCTTCCATGCGGTTTCGTGATCGTTCAAATCAATTAGAAATTCGCTCGACATGATAGCCCTCCCATAGTGAAGTGATAGTCAATGACAACAACTTTAAATCAAAAGGGATATTCTAAAACTGCTTAAAATCTATGATACGAACCGGCGAGACGGATTAACGTAACATGTCCGCCCGATAAATCAATGCATTTATAAAGACTCACCGCTCATTTCTTTCCATACCGATGAGGTTCTTTAAAGACCTTAATCAGTGCTACCATTCCGGCTGGACGATGTTACCTTCGGCACCGCCGACAAACCAGTCGATCAGGCGCCTGGCAATACTGATGGGCGGTGGGATGGCGGGCAGATCGTCCCTTGAAAACCAGGCGGCCTCGGCAATTTCGACATCGTCTACCGTAATCTCGCCGTCAGCATATTCGGCCACGAACCCCATCATCAGGGAATTGGGAAACGGCCAGGGCTGACTGCCGAAGTATCTGATATTCTTCACGGTGACGGCAACTTCCTCCCGGATTTCGCGTTCGACGCAATCCTCCAGTGTTTCACCCGGCTCGACAAATCCGGCCAGCACACTGAACATGGATCCCTTGAAACTTTTGTTGCGGGCAAGCAGGATTCGATCGTCTTTGAGCACGGCCGTAATCACCGCTGGACTGAGACGCGGGAAATTGACCAGCCCGCATCGCGGACATATCTTGGCACGTTCGTCTGTTTTGTCCTCGGTCACTCCGCCGCATCTCCCGCAGAAACGGTGGCTCATTTCCCAGTCCACCAGTTGGTTGGCACGGCCTGCCGTCCAGAACAGTTCCTCGCTACTGGAGCTGAACATCATCCGCGGGTCAATCCACGCCAGGGATTCCGGCAAGACATCATCGCTTGCAACACCGGCGGCATAACAGGAGCGACCGTCCAACTCCCCGAAAAAGAAATGTCGGTCAGGCAACGGCAACGCATCGTTAAAATCTTCCCTATCGGGAAGTTCATAGTCCGTCGCACTCTTTTTGATCAGCAGTTTGCTCTTGTTAAAAACAAAGCAGAGACTGCCGCTGTTCGGGCTGTTTTGACCCGCCGGAGGTTTAAACCCGGGATTGAATGTCATGGCTGTTCCTATCCACATTTTTTGCCTCTATATACCTCAGATTGTCGGATTGGACAAATAGCACCTTTTCGGGCAAAGCAGTCACAAGTGGACCGGATGGAAGCTGTTTCGATATTTTCTCCGCTTGATAAACAGCGGGATCCGCGGCAATCGGGTTTTAAGCAACAGGTATTTAATCCATCCTGTACGCCGTAATCATGGGTAATGAAATATCTGATGAATTTCAATGGCCGATTGAAGTGATGCATCGCATTGATGCAGCAATGAAATCGAACATTTTGCCTTTGAATGGGAGCAGGCTACCGTCACCCTGGGCCAGAGGGCACAGATGCTTTTGAAATCGCGCTCGTTCGAGCATGCCTAATGATGCATCGATGCCGATTGTCATGGTACCTTCAGGGAAACTGTCCAACCAATACCCAGTGCCGCACCCTACTTCCAGTATGCTTCTATATCTATTGATTTTTACGATATCATGCAGCTTTTTCCGCAAACCGTCAGCCCGATAAGATCACTGGTACCTTATATCGTAGCATTCGGCGGCACTGTCATAATCTACTTTTTCCATTGAATTTCTCCGGAAGCGGATTTCCGCTCTTCATCTCTTTCTATAGCGATGGGATTCGTTGAAAAAGGTAATGTCCGCATATCCCCCATGGATTTTCCCGAAGTGTTTCGTATTTTCAGGGATTAAGTAAATATCACCCGTACCATATTCTTTTTTAACACCTCCAATTATCAATTCAATTTTACCGCGAAGCACAAAACCGACCTGCGCGGCATGGGAATGTTCCGGGAGATCAACATCTTCTGCAAATTGCATGAATATCAATTGATGATCCGCGGCTTGTAACAGATACGCCCGGATGCCGTCAATCGGTATGTCCGCTTCCGGCAGGTTTCTGATGGGCTCGGGAAATATATTTTCCATTTTTAACCTCCTTTAATTATGATTTTACATTGACATTATCGCTTGATCAAACGAGGGTAAAGTGGCTAAATAGACTATTATCGGTTCTATATCGCCATACAGAGGTGTTCCGTGAAAAAAATAACCGTATTGGCCTTCGACAAGACGGCTGCATCGACATTCGTCAGTCCTTTGGATATTTTCAATCAGGCCGGTATTCTGTGGAACCGTATTTGCGGCTTGCCGACTGTTTCTTATTTCAATGTAGAGCTTGTCACAGTAAATGGTGCACTATTCGAATGCCGCGCCGGTTATTTTGTAAAGCCCCATCGAAGTCTGCATGAAATAACCGATACCGATTTAATCATTATTTCTTCTATTGGTGATATCCCTGAAGCAATCAAGCATCATGAGGAAACAATCCCCTGGCTGTGTGAGTCATATGGCAACGGATCGCATATTGCCAGCGTTTGTACAGGTGCTTTTTTGCTTGCGGAAACCGGGTTGTTGGACGGAAAAACGGCCACTACTCACTGGGGCTTCGCACCATTGTTCAAACAGAGGTACCCTCATATCGACATAAAACCGGAACGCATGATTACGGATGAAGGGGATCTTTTCTGTTCAGCCGGATTCAGTGCAGGGATCGATCTTTCTCTTTACCTGGTTGAAAAATATTGTGGCCGCGAAGTTGCTCTTCAGTGTGCCAAAGGCATGTTATATGATACCGGTCGGAGTTCCCAGGCACCCTATAGTGTATTTATGGCCCAGAAGGAACACGGAGATCCGACAATCATATCGGTTCAAAATCACATTGAAACCAATTTTCAAAAACAAATCAATCTTGACTGGCTGGCAAAACGTGCCGGAATGAGCATCCGTAACTTTGAGCGACGCTTCAAATCGGCAACCGGCGACACGCCCATAGTGTATCTCCAGCGCGTCCGAGTAGAAACCGGGAAAAGACTCCTCGAAGAAACCCGGAAAACATTTGACGAAATCACCTACTTGGTCGGATATGAAGACAGCAGTTATTTTCGAAAAGTATTTGTAAAACAGACTGGACTTCGTCCACAAAATTACCGGAAAAAGTTTCAAACCATACCTTAATCACGGTAATGCCGACTTACTCCCGGATTTCACATTCGACGCAATCCTTCGGGGTTTCATCCGGCGCGATAAAACGGTCTGCGCACTAAACATGTGGGCCATACAACTTAAGAAGCGCCATTCACAACATGGCGCTTCTTTTATTAAATTGGAATTCAGCTGGCAACCAATCCTTTTTAGTGCTTGATCTTTTCCCACTCCTGGGCATACTCCTTCTCGAAATCAGGGCATCTGTACTCTGTATGGCATTTCAGGCAGGTTTCCACACCGGGTGTGTTCGAATGCGGCGTACCGGGATTTTCAAGATGTGCGGTACTGTCACCGTGGCATGAATCGCACTGGACATTCCGCAGTTCTTTCTGCTGAAGATCCATGGTGAAACCACCGGGTTGTTCAAAAAGGACCGTATGGCACGAGAGGCAATCGGGGTCGAACTGCCTGGCTCTCTTCACCAGTGTCTGATAGGCATTCGCATGTTCCGTCTTCTGCCACATATCATAGGCATCACTGTGGCACATTTTGCAGGATTTCAGCCTTAAGACGACGTCTTCCTCTTCGGTATCGCCGCCCGATGTATAAAGGCTGTTCACATCATACTGGAACTGGTTAACCATGGACTTGATCTCGGGATTGTCGGCGATATCCTCACCCAGAGGCACCAGAGTATTCTGGACCGTTTTTGTCCCGTCGGGAGCAATCGTTGCTTCAAACAAACCCAGATGCTGGCCTTTTTCCCCCGCCTGGACAATATAAGTACCATTGGCCTCGTACGGGGTCGTCAGCTTCTGTTTGTGATGCCCGCCGGCAATCACGTCGATACCGTCGATTTTTCTGGCTATCACCCAGTTGCGCCCCATGTGCTGATGCGTCATAACGACCAGAAAATCGACCTTGTCCGTCAGCTCGGCCACCAGTTTTTCAACCGTTTCAACCGGGTCCAGAACGGTCAGGGAGTCGCCCGCGACTTCTTTCAACTTTCTGCTGACATCCGAGGAGTTGCCCATCATGCCGATGATGCCCACCTTGAACCCGTCCATATCCTTTATGACATAAGGATCGAACAAGGCCTTGTTATTTGCGGCATCCACAAGATTGGCGGAGATAAACGGGATATCATACTTTTCCTCCAGTTCCCGAATAAAATCCAATCCCAGCGCCAGATCGAGTTCACCCACATTGATCGCATCGATCCCGTTGGCTTTATAAATCCTGGCGATCAGGTCCGCTTTCAAGAGCGCCGTCTTGAGAAAAGAGTCTTTTATTTCGATGTGTTCGTTCAGCAGATCCCCCGAATCGATCACCACCAAATTTTTCTCTCTTTTCATATAGTCATTCAAGTACGTAACTCTTTTATACAAGCCGCCAAGCATGCTGTCTTCCCCCGCGCATCCGCACGGCTCGAGATAGCCCTCGACATTATTGCTGTAAACGATCGCGATTTTTTTGCTGCCTTCATTTCCGGTGGAACTTGAAGCCGCCAACAGACAAAAGAGAATGACAATAACCAATGGGGAAAAAGTCGTTTTAATCTTCATTTTCTACTACTCCTCGCTTTAAATTAATATCAAATACCTACTACGGCTTATCGATCTGTTTTTAGAAGCAATTTAAAACCTGCTAAACACTTTCACAATGCAGACGCATGTGAAAAGAAAGCGCGATACTATCCAATAAAAACCGGGTTCACCCGTCTCTCTAAAATTTCACAAGAAATTATTGTGACATCAATGGGGGGATTTGCCTTATTACGTGCAAAACCGATTCAACCGGGGGAGTCAGACATAGCCGGATATGTAATATCGGTCCTCTTTTGGCATGGCGTGTATCGCTTGGCGTTTCATCTCTATGATCAAAACCATTATTCCAACACCGGAAAACACCTCTTCCCTACCTTCTTTCCGTTATGAATACAAGCACTTTTTGAGGTCCGGCCATAGAGAAGAATTATAATGTCAAAAAGGAAGGGCTGCTAATATGGAAGCTGCCGATTCATTCAAATCGAATTTTCATATAGGGCCTTAAGAAAATATAAAAACATCGGGGCAAATATGTTACCCTTAGCACATCATTGTTTCAAAAACATATGAAGGGACCGGATCGGCCTGAATTATACGTATGAATAAAACCATGTCACGACGTATCGTCACAAGCTCAATTGCCTTTGTTTTTTTCTTTCTGCTTGCCGGCTCGAATCATGCTGAAAATCCAAAGCGGAAAGAAGTAAACATCCTTGTTATAGCAATTTATGGTGTTGAAACTGCCGTGGAAGAATGGCAGCCGACCATTGACTATCTTCAATCATCCCTGCCGCAATATGAGTTCAAGCTGATTCCCGTCAAGCCCATTGAACTCGAACGCATCAAGGAAATGGAACGTTCCAACCAGGCGGCCCTGAAAGCGGGATTCCAGGCGTGGACATTTCCCTACGATTATCAACCGGCACATGAACTGATGAAAGAACTGCACATCGGGCCCTACAAGGATTACGGAAAAATCACCGTTCGCGGATTCATCGCCCAGCATATGATCGAAACCATAATTCTCATTGCTCTCGCAACCATGGTCTTGTTGATGACCATATTGTTATATCGCTCGAACATCTCTTTATCCAAGGATCTGTACAAACCAAATAAATAATGTAACCCTGGAAATAGACTGAACAGCTTGAGATTTTCTGCGGGCCTATCGCCCGCCATATGCTGTTTTTCAGTTCCGGCTCATGTAAGCGTACATGCGAAGTCGATTTGAAGCAGTGCTATGAGAAACCGGGAAAAAGTGAAGTTGTCAACACTTCCCCAATGCCCTGAGCACCCTATCCGGTGTGGCCGGCGGCTCCACCCATTTTCCGACGGCGTGACAAACGGCACAGACGGGCAGCAGGGGAGCCGCCATGCAGTGACTGATCCCCGTTGCGCCATAGCAGGCATTGCCGCTTCGGGTTTCCACGGCGTATGTCTCAACCGGCCCCATATCAAGCATGGTTGGTTTTTTGTATTCGAACATGTTTGTACTGAGTTTTACGCCGGTCGCCTTATCATATATCAGCTCTTCTTTCAGCCCCGCGCCGGTGCTTAAAAACATCGCCTGGTAGAGTTGCCCCTCGAATGAGGTGAGACGAAGCACCTTGCCCGGATCGCAGACAACGACATATTTCAAGACCTCCGTTTCGCCCGTCTCCGGATCCACTGCAACTTCACAGAAGCTCGTGTTCATGGTGTCGAGGACATGCCCGCCCTTATGATATGTCGTTAATGGAGGCCTTCCGAAATGGGTCGCGGTAATATCCAGGTCGTGATCGCCGAATCCCTCATCCGCGATAAATTTCCCGAAGGGATAGGCCTTGGTGGGATCGGACTTCAAGTAAACCATGGTATCCTTCGTATCGAGATCCTCCGGCTTTGCGTCGAAAACCCGGGATTTTGCCGCAAGATCGAGAAGCAGCTTCCTGCATTTCACCGCCGCCTCCTTCATGACCCAGGCCGACGCCGTCGTCCCGTCGCTGCCGCCGCCAAAAGGCGTAAAAATCGCCTTGTTGTCGTAAAGGAGAATCACATCCTCGACCTTTGCTCCCATCTCTTCGGCAACAACCAGGGCACAGGCGTCCGCGGAATAGGTACCGGTCCATGGTCCTTTCAGGGGGATATACGCCTTATTATCCGCCTGAATAGTTACCGTTGCCGTGTATGGCTGTTGGGCATGCCGGGGGGACTGATTGTATCGAAAGCTCAGTCCGTGCATCCGGCCGTCGGGAAGCCTTTTGGCCCCGGCGGGGTGATACTTCCAGTCCATGGCCTTTTTGCCTTTTTCGATGCACATCAGAAAGCTGGGGGGAATTCCGGGGTCCTGCTGGGACGAAGGTCCGTGAATATTCCGGAGGGCCACATCGATAACGTCCATCCCCAGCTTTTCCGCCACGATCTGGAGCGCATAGGTAATGGAGTCCCAGTGGAAGGGCGATGTCTGGCTCAGAGTATTCCGGCCGGAATTGGTGTAAACCTCCTGAAAGCTGCTCTTCTGATTGACGCACCTGGTAGTATTGAAGGGGCTCATCATCGCTTCAAATCCCGCCATCGAGGAAGAACGTTCTTCCGGAGCCCCCGCATCCCCGATAGTACTTTCGTCGACAGCGGTAATAGTCCCGTCGTTCTTGAATCCGAATTTGACATGCGAATAACGCTGGGGATTTGCCGGGTAGTAATCGTTACGCCTTTCGTTCACGCATCGAACCGGACGGCCGGTCCTCCTTGCCAGAAGCGGCGTGATAAGTTGGGAACGGCGGATAATCCAGTCGCAGTACTTCCCCCCCTGGAAAGTACTGCCGCGGTATAGCTTGTCAAAGGTGAGATCATACAGGGGAAGAAGTTGAAATGCGCCCCATGTGGGACTGATACCTTCGATATAGAGGGTCGGCCCCGGAGCCCCCAACGGGTCCTGTTTCCACCAGGAGATGCTTCCGTTCGGATTCGGTATATGCGAAACCATGCGGGAGTGGCCCCAGTCGAACTCGACAACATGATCGGCGTCCCTGTAACCGGCTTCAACATCCCCTGTAGTAAAATTGGATACCAGCTCTTTCGGGTCGTGCTTTATGACCGGCGCACCGGGTTCCAAAGCATCCTTTGCATCCACGACACTCGGTAGCACTTCATATTCGACATCGATGAGCCTCAGCGCCTCATCACATATCTCGGGAGATTCGGCCACTACGACAGCCCCTATCTCCTCATTCTCTGTCTCTGCCGCACCGGGAATCAGGGGCCCGTGGATGCCCGCCATGGTCATGACCGGCGGATTCTCCAAGCCCGGATTAATGGATAAAACTTCAGGATCGTCCCAGGTGACGATATCGACCACGCCCTCAACCGTTTTTGCTTTGCTGATATCCAGTTTTTTAATTCTTGCCCGGCCATGGGGACTTCTGAGGAATTTGGCATGGAGCGTGTCCGGATGGACATAGTCGATTCCATATTTGGCCATGCCCGTGGCGATTGAATAGGAAAGCCTGCCGGGTATGTTGGCACTTCCCACACATTTGAACTCCGCTCTCTGCCCGTTGCTGCCGACAATATCTGCCATATGGATACCTCCGGTAGTGGCTATTTCATACGGTTAATAAAGCTTCTTTGGATTTTAAATAGAATTCATACCGTATATGAAGACCATTTTCTCCGCTTTAATCGGGTTGTCGTTCGTCCATAGGATATAAAGGTCGGTATTTTCTTCCATGATCGTTTTCTCCTCACATGATCCGCTGAAGGCAGAGGGCTGACCGGTGCTGATATCCTTCAGGAAATATTTATTTCCGGACGAATACGGATCAAATCCGCAATGAGTGCATCTTCATTTTCAGGGGCGATAAAGACATCATCGTAGGTGTTATATCTTACTTGAAGATATCTGAATGCCAGAGCCGGTCTCCTGCCTGAAAATGCCTGCACATTTCTATCTATTTTGACAATTTTCTTTATCGGGATCTTTTTTCTGAACGGTCCGCTGTAAGAGATGAAATATTCCTCATCCAGTACATAATAGGTGCCAATCCATATCCACAGAAAAAACAGCGTGACGATCAGCGCGAAAAGAACGATAAAAATATTGGGATGTATCAACGGCAGGAGCCATGATATCAAAGGACAGAGTAAAAATAACAGAGCGAATCCGAAATCCTTTTTGGCCGCGTATTTTCTCAGCATTTTCTCACTCTTGTGGACGATAACTGCTGCTCATTACATGCGGTGGACGGTTGAAAACTGATAATTACCGGATAGACTAATCTAATCTATCATATCCGATGAATCAACCCTATTTCTAAGAACACTCTCTTTATAGGAATCCGCCATAGTACATAAGACAATATCATTTACTTAAGGTCATCACCTCCAAAGGATGTCACCACAGACACAGAGAGCACAGAGAAATAATTTATAATGATTTGTATTCAGGTTGTTCTCTGTGGCCTCTGTGTCCTCTGTGGTTAGCAATGATATTGAAGTCAGTGCCCATTGTAGCGCGAAGAATTACCTGGTGCGCTTCGGGTTTCTTTGATACTGCCGACGGAGAATTAGAAATACGATACCGTCAGCAATGGTGCGGTATCAAACTCGTTGTCATCGATCTCTATAAGACCTGAGTTTGCCGAAAAATCGAGCAGGAACCTTAATTGCAGATCTTGCAATCCTTCCATTTGGGCTTCATCCATCAGAGCGGTCACATCGATGCTGACAAAATTGCCGACATCCGAAGGATAAAAATCAACGGGCATTGTCAGCAGGGGGGGCTGGACCACCCGGTTAAAATCATCAGTGATGAGCATCGGTGGCTGAAAAGCCACCATATCGATTAGGAAGGGAAAAATCTGATCGGGTGCCGAATCACTCATATCGCTTATATATATCTCGAGGGTCGCCGACTCAATGACGGCACCCCAAGGAATGCCGTCGACACCCCGTAACGGAAAGTCGAGAAAACCACGGAACTCTTCACCGCTCAACGGATCGACCCCGGCCAGGACGTTGCCCATATCCTGAGCCGAGGAAACCGTATAAGTATCATCCAGTGTCACTCCGATGTCACCGTCAGCCTCTATATCGCTCGTAATATCGGCAACATATACCGGCAATGGGTCGTCGCAATCATCATCACAGTCGCTGCAACCGTTCAGGACAAACGCGGCCAGGATCAAAGCCAGATATAAAACAATCCAACTACTTGAAGTATCTCCACCATCATCCCTTTGTCGTCCGATGCACTGTTTCCCAATCATCTCGCGTCCTCCTTATTACATGGAAGCGGCAGAACAGCTTCAAGCCCGCTTTAAATACTTAGACGCATTCGGCGCAAGGAACGTTTACCCGCCGGGAAAAAATAGTGGAAAAACTTTAGGGGATCTAATGATTGGCGTGTCTGGGCTGCCGCTGGCGGCAGCCCAAATCGAAAGGCAGGGAATTCGGCGGGCGTCAGGTCCGCGGGCAGTCGCCGGTCTTCGCACCGTTGCCGCTTCCGTCTTTTAGTCCGGCTCCGCCGCTCCCCCTATCATCTCCGGGCCCATAACCGCTATTTCCCGTAGAATTCCCGGTCCCGTTACCGCGATTCCCTGTACCATCCCCGGACCCGTAGCCGCCCCGTTGGCCAGTTCCATCACCCGAACCATAGGCAGAACGCCCCCTGCTATTGCCGGTACCGTACCTATTACCGGCGCCAACCCCGGCGCCGTTTCCACGGCCACCGCCGCGTCGGGCCAGAAGTTGTTGACCGTTGGCATCAATGTCGACCGTATTGAGATAAGCCGTCCTGTTCCGGCATTTGCTCTCTTTTACAACATGGCCATTGCTTGCCATGGCCGGAACTGCCAGTGTGAAAATGGCTGCCGCTGTTATCATTGCTTTTGTAAGTTTCATAATCATCCCCCTTTAACACATTTATTGGCAATTGGCTTCAGATCTGCTGGAAAAGGCATTGAGATGATTTTCAGAACCATTCAGAAGATTTCCGAACACTCTCGCGACATCCTGTGCCTCGACCTCTGTCAGCGCAATCTCTAGATCTTCGATATCGAGTTCTTCTATTTGAATGCCCACATCGAGGGCCTCGCAATACCCCACTATACCGGCAGATAAAAGATCGTTGTATAAGCCGGTAAAATACCCTTCCGGGGCCGGAAACACACCGACAGTATCGTCTATAATGGGATTTTCCAGTTCGTACTTGACAATCAGCCGTCCAATCGCATCCATATGCCGCTGTTCCGAAGCACTGATATTCTCGAAAATTCGGGCCAGAAGTGGTTCATTCCCAACGTAATAGTCATAAAGGGAAAGATAGACATCCCGGGCCAACTTCTCTTCCTGAACCATATATAAAATATTATCCGTTTCTGCTTCCGACAAAGTCCCCGCGGCCAGGCAGGTGCCGCATATGCCATCGCCACGGTTTGTACTAACCGCTCCGTTCCCCGTGCTCCCCGCCGGACCGGCTGCGTTGTCCCCACGGACTTTCCCGCCGGCCGCCCAGACCGGTGTTGTCACCATACTCACCACGAACACCAATGTTGCCAATATCGTTCCTGATTTTGTCATAACGCCTCCTCTGTTGTTTTAGAAAAAAAGCTGTTCCCGTTGCTGTAAGTGCAACTGCCTCTTTTTTGAGCAACAACCGTGCCGGCATTATATAAATTTAATTTTTTAAATCATATCAACATGATTGATACTATACAGGCAGGAAACGACGCCCATGAATTTCGACAATTTTCTCATACTTCGACAAGTTTGTCGAAATCAGATCAAAGCACCTTTTGACATGGCTGATTCGATAAGCTATCATTTTCAAAAGATAGGTTTCTTCAACCGTCAGACCTGTTTTAAACTCTGCAGATTTTGGCTTTTGCTCTAAACCAGCTTTTTTTATTACGGATTTTTTGAACATCGAAAGCAAGGTGATGATAAAAGATCAAGAAAATGGATAACGGTGAGCCCGTCCTTAACGTAGAGGAAAAGTATCACAATTCTGATGGAAGCGAGGGGACCATCCTTACCAGTAAAGTTTTTCTTAAGGGGCATAATGGTGAAGTATTCGGACTTCTCGGTATATGTACCGACATAACCGAACGAAAGAAGATAGAACTCGAAAATGTGTCTCTAATCGAAGAGTTGTTAGAAGCAGTAGGAAAGGTAAAAACCCTGAGTGGCCTTCTCCCCATATGCTCAAACTGCAAAAAAGTTCGGGATGACAAAAGATATTGGAAGCAGATAGAGTCAAGGAGACGGAAATGAATGCTCTTGAAAAGCTTAACGCGCATATCGGAACCCGGCTAACGGAATTGGCTGAAGCCAAGGAACAGGGACGCAAGGTCGTGGGGTATGCCGCCGGTGGTTATCTTCCGGAGGAACTCATTCTGGCCTGTGGAGCCATTCCCTTCTGTTTTATCGAAGCGGGGAATAACGATATATTGAGGGCTTCCGCCGCCTATGTCTGCAGATGGTTCGACCCCTTCTGGCGGAGCCAGATCGGCTACCTCACCTCGGGGAATGACCCGTACTATAATATCGTCGATCTTATTGTTGTTCCGATAACCGACAATCATGTCCGGGCGTTTTCAAACACGGTCGGTTTCAATACCCCTGAAAAGGAATCATTCGTTTTTGGCGTTCCGCATATAAAAGACAACATCTCCCGCGATTATTATCTTCAGGGCATAAGCAGGCTTAAAAAAAGGCTGGAGGACCTGACCGGTATCGAGATCACCGAATCGAAACTCAGACATTCAATCGAGCTGTGCAACAGAGAAAGAGCGCTCTTTGAAAAAATAAGCCTCATGAGAAAATCAGGAAACCCCGCCATAAAAAGCATGGACGTTGTCGCCCTGAATCACGGATCCTTTCTGGCGGATAAAGAGACGATGATCGATGTACTTGAATCATACATCGAGGAAGTAAGCCGAGATGCCCCTCCTTCCGGGAACAACCCCAGGATATTACTCACCGGATCGACCCTTGCCCGGGGAGATACAAAAGTGATGGATATCATCGCGGAGTGTGGCGGGGACATCGTAGTGGAGGAATTCGCGGAGGGACTTCGCCCCTTTCATGACAGGGTAACGCCCGAGGGGAACCTCCTTTCCAATCTGGCCGACACCTATTTTATGAAGCGCATATGTGCGGGCTGGTTCAGGCCCGGCACGGAACGACTCGATTACCTGATCGGGCAGGCCAAAGAATATAATATCGCAGGAGTGATCTGGTACCAGTTGATGTACCGTGAATCCTATAAAGTCGAATCCTATTTTTTCCCGGACAGATTGAAAAAAGAGGCCGGACTTCCCATGCTGGTTCTGGAGTCTGAATACGATGCCATGGAAACCGGTCCCATGAAAACCCGTATTGAAACATTTCTAGAAACGATAAGGCGGTAGGTCATGGAAAGGTATTACGACGATCTTTTCAGGCTCTGCGGATATGAAGATGAAGAGATTGCGAATGAACGGCCGAGAATAGAAGCCTCTTTTGAAAAACTGAGGATCGGCCCCGAAGATATGGACAGGGCCGACGCCTGGGTAAGGCGGAATCATGACGTGTCGCTGGTGGGCGTGAGAAAACTCCTGGGGGCCTGGCTCAAAGAGCTGATAGATCTCGTTCTGGCAAAAGAAGACGGCAAAAAAATCGTCTATTACGGATTCCCGGCAATTTTGGGGCCGGGTCTGATGCTGAGCGCCTCTTCGGACGATGTCTTCGTCAGCGCCCCCGACATGGTACTCGATCACACCATGGGGCAGATTTTCAACAAACTGAAACCGATCCTGGAAGCGGGCGAAGCCAACGGGCTCCCCCCCGGGCACGCCCTCTGCTCGTTGTGGCAGGCAAAGATAGGCGGTATTGCGTTGGGTATGATTCCCATGCCGGATCTTGGCCTGGCATCCAGTTACTACTGCGATATGGGGTCCAAGGCCGATGATCTCGTCACCGCGCTCCACGGCGTTCCCATGGCCTATATCGACGGCATCATGGATACCCAATGGGGAGAATTCCCAGACTATTCGCCCGAACGGGTCCGTTACCTGGGGGCACGGATAAATGAAGCGCTTAAAAAGGCTGAGGCGGTGTTGAATATCAAGATAGCACCAGACGCCTGGGAAAAATCCCGAAAAAGCACCCAGCCCTTCAGGGACAATCTGGCAAGATTGGCGGAGGTGATGAAAGCGGATCCCGTGCCGGTAAGCATCACCGAACTCGAACTGCTGGAAGCGCTTTCCGGCTCTTCGACGGGACGCGGCATACAGGAAGGAATCAAGGCGATGGATATCCTGATCGATGAACTCGAAACACGCGTCAAAGCCGGTATAGGCGTCACAAAGAAAGGGGCGCCCAGGGTCATGGTGCGGCTCGGGCATACGGCCGACCCCAGGGTGACGCGCCTGATAGAAGAATCGGGGCTGGCGGTACCCCTGACATTTATTCTGGGGAGCTGGGGAGGAATGAAAGTCAAGCCCAGGGGCGGCTACACGACGCCAGGGGAAATAATCGCCGATTATGAGCTGGCGGCCGGGTATTACTTCGGTACCGAAGGGCAGGTCAAGATATACGAAAAGGCGGCGGATTTCATGAAACTGGACGGTTACATCGCGCAGTATCTCTATAATTGCCGTCCCGTGGCCACGATATCGCACATCCAGAAAAAATATCTGGAAGAAAAAACCGGGCTTCCCGTTCTATCCCTTGAAATAGACAATTTCGACAGCAGGGCCTATAGCGCCGAATCGCTCCGGACCAAGGTGGAGACATTTGCCGAGATGCTGAAAGCAAAAAAAACATGATAGTCGCAGGCATCGATGTCGGGGCGGCAACAGCGAAAGCCGTTATCCTCGGAGCTGGTGGAATCCTGGGGTATGCCGTTCAACCCGTGGGATATGACGTCAAGCTGGCGGCAAACAACATCGTAAAAAAAGCAATCGACATTGCGGGTCTTTCCATCGCCATAGAAGCGCTCGATTATGTCGTCTCGACCGGATACGCAAGGGAGAACATCGAATTCGCCGACCGAACCGCCACGGAGATAATCTGCCACGCGAAGGGCGCCCACTTCGTGATCCATTCGACAGAAAAGATTTGATAGCAGGCGTCCACAAGTCAGCCGCCTCACGGGTCGTCACCATGGCTGCGAGCCTTACCTGTGCACCCGATGCCGTTTTTACAGGTGGTGTGGCCAGAAATACCGGTATGAAAAAATACCTGGAAACGGAATTGAAAAGGGAACTCCTTGTTCCGGACAAGCCCCAGATTATCGGGGCACTTGGGGCGGCGTTGATTGCCCGGAAGCAACTTTCCAAATAAAAAAGAACTTGCGCTATACTTCCTTTTTGTTCTTTGGATCTATCTCTTCAATACTTTGCTCCGGCCGGCGATTGGCCGATTCGACCGTTACGGGAATATAGAAACTGAAAGTACTCCCCTTGCCCCGTCTGCTTTTCACGGCAATCACACCGTTGTTTGCTTTTACGATTCCCAAGGCGACGGGCAGATCCAGCCCCCGGCCCGGGGATTTTGTCGAAAAAAACGGGTCGAATATTTTTTCGATATCTTTCTTTGGGATACCACAGCCAGAGTCGGCCACCTCAAGACAAGCATAGGTCTCGCTATCGGGATACCAGTCAATGGGGTATCTGTGATGTTTAGGGATATCTCCCGCACTGACGGTTTTTACGGATAGTTTTATTGTGCCCTCTCCATCATAAGACTCTCCGGCATTGGCGACAAAGTTGGAAATAACCTGCTGGATCTGATTTGCGTTTCCGGAGATCATCGGACCGGTGGATGGCAAATCTGCCTTTATAGCAATCTTTACAGACAGCATGCTCTCAAGAAGGGGAAGGTTCGTGCGACAGACTTCGCCTAAATCCATTGGCGCTTTTGTAGTAGTTCTCTGCCCAAGGTAGGTCAGCATCAGGCCACTGATCTCGGAGGCCTTTCGGGCCACCTCCATGGCTTCGGTTATGTTCTTTTCAGGCGATTTCCCCTGTTTCATAACCTCTATGCTCAGCTCCAGATTCCCCATGATTCCCATCATGTGATTGTTGAAGTGATGTGCAATAGCCCCCGCCATACGGCTCAGGCTTTCCGCCTTCTTGAGCTGCCAGTTCTGGATCCGGAGCCGTTCCATCTCCTTTTCCGCTTTTTTTCTTTCAGTGATGTCATGAACGATGGAATGTAGGTATTGGCGGCCGTTCATCTCTACACCACTACTGAAAACCTCAACATCCCGGATCGAACCGTCAGCCAAACGGTGCTGAAAATCAAAATGGATTCGCTTCTGTTCCTTGGCATCCGCCATCAGGTTTTTTATTTTATCAGGGGGGGTGGTGTTGATCTGCTGGATCCTCATTTTGGTCAGCGTTTCACGGGACCATCCATAGAAAGCTTCTGCGGCATGGTTCGCGGATATGATACGTCCCGTATCAGGATCGATAATAAGTTTCACGGCGGCATGGTCATCAAACAGGCGCCTCATCTTTGCTTCACTTCTGCGTAATTCCTCCTCGGTCCTTTTTTGCTTCAGTTCGGCTTGTTTTAATGTTTTTATCTGTTGCTCAAGTTCCTCGTAGGTGGGTTTTCCGGCCATAATCCCTTCCTGTCTTCGCCCGACGTAAATTTTTATCTGCCCCTGATCAATCTTAGGCCGATCAGTTGCTCAATGTAAACATTTTTTGGCCAACCCAATCACAACTCGGTCCAAATCACGATTAATTGCAAGTGGACCCGGATATTTCCAAACTGCAAAAGGCGGTTGTTATCCTTTCGTCAAAAAAATAGATACTTAAGAACGCCGTCTGATCGCTTTTTCGATTTCCACAACGATAAAGATGACAAAACTATTCAGCAGAATAAAAATCCATTCCATAAGGCCCAGGGGAGCGCTTTGAAAAACCCGGTTCAAGGGGGGAAAGTAGGTGAATAGAAGCTGCAGCAGCACCATGATAACGATCCCCACCCAGAACGGTTTGTTGCTCCAGATGCCGAGTTTCCAAAAGGGATGGGTGATGGAGCGGCAGTTGAACAGATACAGTATTTCACCAAAAACGAAAATGTTGACCGCAACCGTCCGGGCCAGCGCTTCGTTGTTTCCCTGAAGCACGAGTTCGAGCTTGAAAAGCCCGAAAGCGCCGATAACCAGAAGCAGACTCACCAGCAGAATCCGGGAGATAAGGGTTCCGGTCAGTATCGGGGTTGACGGCTCACGGGGCGGGCGCTGCATGATACCGGTCTCTTTGGGTTCAAAAGCCAGCATCAGTCCCAGAAGGAGGGCAGTGGTCATGTTGATCCAGAGAATCTGAAGCGGCAGAATGGGGAGGCGGGTTCCCAGCAGCACGGCTATAAGAATCACCAGGCCCTCCCCGCCATTGGTGGGAAGCGTCCATGTGATGAACTTGGTCAAGTTATCAAATACCCCCCGCCCTTCCTCGACGGCGGCTTCGATGGTCGCGAAATTGTCATCCGTCAGCACCATGTCCGCGGATTCTTTCGAAACCTCCGTACCGGTGATGCCCATGGCAACACCGATATCGGCCTGCCGCAGGGCGGGGGCGTCATTGACACCGTCGCCCGTCATGGCCACCACGTAATCTTTCACCTGCAAAGCTTCCACCAGCCTCAGCTTCTGCTCAGGTGACACCCTTGCAAAAACGGCCGTGGCATCCGCTGTTTCCGGCAGTTGATCATCTTCCAGCTCGGCGATTTCTTTCCCTGTAAGCACCTCCCGGGTATGGTAAGAGCAACTGTCGCCACAAAGACCCATTTGCCGGGCGATGGCCGCTGCCGTACCGGCGTGGTCGCCCGTAATCATCTTGACGCGAATGCCCGCGGCCTGACATACGGCAACCGATTTGATCGCTTCAGGCCGGGGCGGATCGATCATGCCTTGCAGCCCCAGGAATTCGAGCCCCTCCTCGATATCCGCATGGGTGATCTTCGATGTGTCCGCCGGCACTTCCTTTCGGGCAAACGCCAGTACTCGGAGGCCCTTGCCCGTCATGGCATCAACCCATCCCGAAACGGCATCGCGATCTGTAACGTCCGGCTGGCCATCAGGTCCCAGCGACAGGCTGCAATCGACGCAGATGCTTTCGACGGAGCCTTTCACATAGATCACCCTTTGCCGCCCCTCGCCCCGGTCATGGAGAGTCGCCATGTATTGCCGCTCCGATTCGAACGGAATCGTGTCGATGCGGGGCATCTCTTTTTCTAATTCCGAGGGCCGGTAGCCCGCCTTCATGGCCGCGGTGACAAGTGCGCCCTCCGTGGGATCCCCCTCGACTTTCCACCCGGCATCCGTCTCCACTAATTTTGAATCATTGCACAAGAGTCCGGCAGTGAATATTTCACGAAGCGCCTGGTTGTCCGGCGCCCCCGCCTTCTCCCGTTCCGTGTCGATGGTTCCTTCGGGTGCATACCCCACTCCGGTAATCGAATAGTGTGCCCCGCCGGAGACGACCTCCTGAACCGTCATTTGATTCTGTGTGAGGGTGCCGGTCTTATCGGAACAGATGACCATCACGGACCCCAGCGTTTCAACAGCGGGGAGTTTACGAATGATGGCATCTCTTTTTGCCATTCGTGAAACGCCGATAGCCAGTGTGATGGTAATCGCCGCGGGCAGTCCTTCGGGGATGGCCCCCACCGCCAGGGCAACCGATGCCATGAACATCTCCACAAACGTCTGGCCCCTCAGCAGACCGACTAAAAACGTAATGCCTGAAAGAAACAAAATCGCGTACAGCAACAGTTTGGAGAAATGATGTATCTTCCGGGTAAGCGGCGTTTCCAGTACGTCGACATCGGATAAGAGTCTGTTGATTCGACCGATCTCAGTTCGGTCTCCGGTACTCACAACGATCCCCCTGCCGCTTCCATACGTTACCAGGGTTGAAGAAAAGGCCATATTGTGCCGGTCTCCTATCGTGGCATTCGCCTCCAGCACGGCCTTGTTTTTGTGGACGGGGACACTCTCACCGGTGAGGGCGCTCTCATCAATCTGAAGTTCCTTGACGTCTATCAATCGAATATCGGCGGGAACCTTATCTCCCGACTGAAGCAGAACCATGTCTCCCGGTACAAGCTGATCGGACGGAAGGCGCTGCTTCTCCCCGTCCCGAATCACGGTGGCGTCACTTGTCATGGATTTGGCCAGGGCCTCTATGGCTTTAATGGCCTTGGACTCCTGTAAAAAGCCAATGACGGCATTGACCACGACAACACCGAAAATCACCACGGCATCCACATACTCTTCCAATGCAACCGTAATTGCCGCGGCGGCAAGTAGAATAATCACCAGGGCCTGCTTGAACTGAATCAGGAATCGCACGAGAGGCCCCTGCCCTTTTTTAAGGGTCAGTTCGTTGCGTCCGAACCGCTCAATTCTAGTAGCGGCCTCCCGGGCCGATAATCCCATGCTGGTTTCTGATTGAAAGGCTTCAACTACAGACTCAATCTCCATACTGTGCCAGCTTTTTTCCTGTAAGTTCTCCATTTGGCTGATCCTGTTTTTTTGGAAGGAAGCATTTGTTCATGCAGAAAAAACCTTGGGCATTGAAAAACTAACCAACAACCGAGGATTTGAACTCCGAAGGTTTGATACACAGAACTGAACAATTGGCACGACCAATCACGGTCTCGGCGGTACTGCCGACGATGAGACCCGAACGAAAAGAGCTTCCGATACTGCCCATTACAATCAGGTCGATCTTATTTTTGTCCGCATAATTAACAATAAGTTTTCCCGCATCCCCTTTCATAACGGTTGTTGAATAATCGATGTCCGGGAAATCAAGTTCGGTCACCAGGTTATCAAGCCGCCGTGTATGAATACTCTCCGCGAGTTTCAGCATCTGCTGAAGCTTTTGTGGATCCATTCGTCCTCTTCCGCTGGAGAGCAATGTCTCCCCCGGAAGAGACCAGCAGTGCAATATGTGCAATCGACTATTCTGCATATGAGCCATAAAAATGGCTGTTTCAAGCAGTGTTTTTGAGAGGCGTATTGACGAAACGTTTTCTGCCGTCGGCGTTTCCGGCTGTTCGGGATCAACCGGTGTCAGAATATTTTTAAACGGTTCCCGGTTTAACGGATTTACAATCAATACAGGTAGGGGACATTTTCTGAGCAATTTCAACGCCACATCTCCAAAAATTCTCTCCTTTAAAGTCTTTTTGCCGGAAGCTGCCTTGATTACCAGATCAAAACCACCGCCAACAGCCTCCTTAATGGTTTCAACCACAGGGTTACCGAATCTGAAAGAGACGGAAACCCTGTCGCTGATGTCCGGGTACTTTTCTATATGATTCAGAATTTCACGTTGTCGCTCAGCTGTCACAACCCCTTTCAAACTCCTCGATTGAAGTTGACGGCGGCAACAACTCCAGATACTGATCAAAATTATCATAAACATCAAGTATCGTAAGCCGGGCTTCATTCTTTTCGACGATTTCATGGACCGTTTTGATTATTCTTGCAAACTCTTTGTTATAAAACAGAAGTATGTTTTCTATTTTTTTCATGTCTTCTCCATGCCGGAGACAATAATTTCCAAACGAATCAGCCAATTTCAAAACGTCCCTTTTTGACCGATCTCTGGGCGGACGATTCGCCTTGGGCTTGATCTCATTTGTGGATGGAAAACGTTTTGAAAATGGCTCGAATCTCAGTTTCAGCCCGGCAAAGTCGCTTCACGAACATTTTTCCGGTCGTATTGATGTTGCGCGGCACCTTTTGATCAAAGAATAAGCGACCGAAATACTCACTATCATTGCAGCCATGCCGATAAGGGTAAGCGGCTCATATTGTTTGACATCCAGAGTAATAACCTTTCTGGAAATCGCAATAAGGGCTACCTCCAGTACAATCTCTGAATGCACGACGTTGCTGGACAGATACGCCTTGATGGTCTCCAGCAGTTCCACCCCGATGAGCAGCAGCAGGAAAAAGCCGAAAATTTCGAACAACTGGTCAATCCCCAGCCAATACCGGGGGGGTGCAATGATATCTTTGAGAATCAATACCGCGAGCTCTACAGTGGAAAAAAGGATAACCACTACCATCATCGAGATCAGGCACCCTATGACAGTCCGCTCAAATTTCTTCAGCATCTCAACCTCTTAGTTATTCCCAATTCTTCTTTGACATCAGGGTACGACCCATACCGCTCCGTCGGATAGTTTCTGGACGAGGTAACTGGACACCTTGCCCATGTTCGGGCTTTGTCCAAAGCCGGTTTTGCCAATGACCAGGGTGCTGTATCCTTCGTCCTTGAATGTGTTCAGGATCGCCTTTCCCGTATACATTTTCTTTTTGATATCAAAATATTTAACAGCTGTCCTGTCAATGCCGGCTTTTTCCAAAATGGCGTTTGCCTTTTGATTGAAATCCGCAATACACTTCTCATTGGATCTCAAAAGAGCCTTCGAGAGTTCTTCCGTGTCATCCGTTTCAGACGAGACTTCACAGAAATCACCAAGTTTCGGTTCAATATTGACAATGCCGATGCCGGCGCCCCTGGATTCAGAAAAAATATGGGCTGCGTGGTCAACAGCCCTGAGGGAGCCGGGCGACCCGTCAACAGCAATTAAAACCCCGCCTGAAGAAGCCTGTCCATCCACGATCCATACGGGAACCGTTTTTGCAATTGACAACAGGTTGGCGGTAACACTGCCCATAATGAGTTCCTGAAGCCCCGTGATCCCCCGCCGACCGATGATGACAGCATCGTAAAAGCCCTCTTCCGCAGCAAGTGTGATATCCTTGGCGATACCATATTGCCTCGGCTTCGTTATGTTCCGAATACGAACATCATCAACCGCCTTATCCCTCATTCTGGTCCCGCACTCTTCCAGAAACGCCTCGGCGGCGGCATTGTTCTGTTCAAAAATCCGTTCAAGCTGGGTCCTAGCGTTCTGGTTCTTTTTCGCCTCCTCCATCAGATACTGGGAAACCATGGGTTGGGCATGATACAAATCGAAATCGACTCCGGTCATTTTCCTGGAAAGCTGGCACGCATAGTTCATTGCATTTCGGGAATGAGCAGATTGATCTATTGCAATCAGGATTTTCTTTCTCATCTTGAACACTCCTTTTTTCGTCTTTCACGCGCACACGACGTTTTTTTAGTCGCCGCACTCGTTTCAGTTTCTACTCTTTCATGAATATCAACAGAAAAGCAACGACACAAAGATGACAGTAATGCTTCGCCGGCGATTTTTCCTGAAACTCGCCGGCGAACGCAGAATCATATCCAGTTTTTTCTTCTACCCCGGAACCGAAACCGGCGCAGCCTTGCCGATAAGTTCCATGGTCTCTTCGTATTTCCCCCGCATATCAACCGCCCCGTCATCGATTTCCTTCTTCGCGGGGCTCCACTCCGTCGGGCACTCATTCTTCAGCTGGCCGACTCTACCCTCCATCTCTTCCAGCAGAATGTGCAGGTCCTCGATATTCGGCAGGATCTTCTCTCTCTCGGAAGTGCCAAACTTGTCGATTTTTCTCATGGTGTCATACAGTTTGGCCTTCCAGGCGGTCATTTCGGTTTCCATCGATTTGCAGTAATCTATTACGTCCATGTTTATCTCCTTTTTTTAATGATGGTCTCAGGTTTCAAGATTAAAATTACAGGGCAAACTGCCCACAAACAAAACCAAAGCCAAAGCCAAAGCCAAACAAATCGGGTAGATCGGAACGATAATCGACAGACAAATTAAATCAGAAGACGTTGCACTTACGTGCTTTAAAAAATTATTTAGGTTTGCGCCACTGTTATTGATTTTATTAAAATCTAAAACAATCACTGCTCCATGTCAACCAACCGAAAATCATGCATTAGATATCTGCTTGATAAAATTAAGTATCCCACCATATTAAAAATACATGTTAACTGTTTTACTTGGCTTTTGTTATCTTTTTTACTAGCATTTTGTATTGTGAAATAGTCGACCGGAAACCCGGCATGATGCCGATAAGCGTCAACTGGTTGGCCTGGGACAGTCTTGCCTGAAGCTGACGATCAGCAATTCGTCCGTGGTAACTTTGTCACCGGCACTGACACGGACATCGGTAACCTGACCGGAGACCTGCGCCTCGATTCGGACCGGGGTCATACCGGGGTCATACCATTCGGTCACCGTTTTAACACGGGCTGTCACCGTTTCAGCCGTTTCTGATATCGGCTTTTTCAAGGGAGTAAACATTCCGGTACTAATGTGGTCGGCAAACGGATTCAACGTCGCCTGGTTCCGCAGGCGGGATTACCTGGGCAACCGCCGGATCCCCCTGGACCAAGCGGTAAGGGATCTGGTGGAACGGAAATTGGGGGAAAAAATTGAGATGACGGCCCCCGTGGGGCAGCAAGCTGCCGGTGAGAGATGAATTGTAAGTTTCATGATGCCGGACACATACACAATGGAAACGCTTCCAGAGCCGGAAGATCCGGAGGTCACGCTCCGCCAGGTCCCCGCCCGACGCATGACCGTGGTTCGCTACTCCGGGTTCTGGAATGAAAAGGGCTACTCGAAAAACAGAGACAGGCTGGAGACATGGATAATGCATAGGCTGTTTCGGTCGAGCAATGTTAACGGATCAGTTATAAAAAATCAGGAGCAATCGCAGTCATTCGGAGAGACTTCCTATATAGCCTTGACACGAATTGACGCCGTCATATAATAATGCAGATAACCAATCAACGAACTCAACGTTGTAATGAGGGCCGATTATGTTTGAACACCTTGATTCCGTCTCGCTTGCCCGCATTCAGTTTGCTTTCACTGTTTCCTTTCATATCCTTTTTCCCTCTTTTACCATCGGCCTGGCCAGCTGGCTGTCGGTTCTCGAGTGGCGATGGCTCAAGACCGGCAAACAAGTCTACGCCGATGTGTATCGTATGTGGGTGAAGATTTTCGCTGTCACCTTCGGCATGGGGGTGGTTTCCGGTGTTGTCCTCTCCTTTCAGTTCGGCACCAACTGGTCGGTGTTTTCGGACGCCACGGGAAACATTCTGG
The DNA here is from genome assembly GCA_963677545.2 of Desulfobacterales bacterium. Lineage (GTDB taxonomy): Bacteria > Desulfobacterota > Desulfobacteria > Desulfobacterales > JAFDDL01 > JBECKW01. The sequence continues at coordinate 200,109 of CAXXKH010000037.1, forward strand.
GGCCCTTGCTGGGCTACGAAGTGTTGACGGCATTTTTCCTTGAAGCCTCCTTTCTGGGGGTGATGCTCTTCGGCTGGAACCGGGTCAGCCCGAAAATGCACTTTGCCGCGACGGTCATCGTGGCGGTGGGGAGCTTGATGTCCGCCTTCTGGATTTTGTCGGCCAACAGCTGGATGCAGACCCCCCAGGGCTTTCGAATCGGCCAGGAGGGTCTGTTTTACCCCACCAACTGGCTGCAGGTAATCTTCACGCCCTCCTTTCCCTACCGTCTCATTCACATGGTTACCGCGGCCTACCTGACGACCGCTTTTGTCGCCGCCGGCGTCGGCGCCTTCTACCTCTGGCAAAAGCGCCATGTACCCCAGGCCAGAGTGATGCTGGGCATGGCCATGATCATGGCTGTTTTCGTCTCCCCCATGCAGCTGCTGTTCGGTGACCTTCACGGACTCAACACCTTCGAACATCAACCCGCCAAGGTCGCGGCCATGGAAGGCCACTGGGAGACCCGGCACGGCGCCCCCCTGGTACTGTTCGGGCTGCCGGATCAGGACCGGGAAGTGACAAAATACGCCATTGAAATCCCCAAACTGTCCAGTCTGATCCTCACCCACGAATTCAATGGTAAGGTCAGAGGGCTCAAGGAGTGGCCCGGAAACGAACGGCCTCCGGTCGCCTCGGTTTTCTGGTCTTTTCGCATCATGGTGGGACTCGGCATGCTGATGATCGCCACGGGCCTGGTCGCCATCGTGCTGCATTTCAAAAAGCGTCTATTCGATACGACCTGGTTTCAATACTGGTGCATGGCCCTGTCACCGGCCGGTTTTATTGCGGTACTGGCCGGATGGTTCGTCACCGAAATGGGACGCCAGCCCTGGATAGTCCAGGGTCTGCTGCGAACCGACCAGACCGCGTCACCGGTCGGGGGCACTTCCATCGCCATATCCCTGATAGCCTTCGTCATTGTCTATGGTTTCGTCTTCGGCGCCGGGACCTATTATATCCTGAAACTGATTGGTAAAGGCCCCGAAACTACGGAGGCGGTTTACGGCGCGCACGGCGTCGAAAAACCGCCCCTTGTCACGGACCTCTCCGGGAAAAAGGGAGCGCATCATGTTTAGCTTCGAGAGTTGGTTGAATCTGCCGCTGATCTGGTACGCCCTGCTCGGCACGGCTATTTTCCTCTATATCCTGCTGGACGGTTTTGACTTGGGTATCGGTATTCTGTTTCCCTTCGCCCCCTCGGAAAAGTGCCGGGATCGCATGATGAATTCTGTCGCACCGTTCTGGGACGGCAACGAAACCTGGCTGGTCCTGAGCGGCGGGGGCCTGTTTGCGGCCTTTCCACCGGCCTACGCGGTGATGATGCCGGCCCTTTACATACCGGTGATCGCCATGCTGCTGGGTCTGATCTTTCGGGGCGTGGCTTTCGAATTCAGATTCAAGGCGAGCGGCTGGTCGCGCCGGGTCTGGAACACCGCCTTTCACTTCGGCTCGCTGCTGGCCGCTTTCATGCAGGGCATGATCATCGGAGCGATCGTCCAGGGCATCGAGGTCCAGGGGCGAAGCTTTGCCGGAGGGGCTTTCGACTGGCTCAACGCCTACAGCGTAATGACCGGAGTCGCCGTGATATTTGGCTATGCGTTGCTGGGCGCCACCTGGATCGTGATGAAAACCGAGGGAGAAACCCGTGAATGGGCCCGAAAAAAGCGCTTCCTACGCCATCGGGTATGTGGCGATCTTTCTGGCCGTCGTCAGTATCAGCATGCCGGATCATGAATGCTGAAATCCGTGCGCGCTGGTTCAGCCTGCCCAACATCTTCTTCCTGGCCCCCCTGCCGACGGCAAGCTTGTTTCTGCTGACAATGATCTGGCGCGACCTGCACAAAGGCAGAGAGTACCGTCCCTTTTTGATGAGTTTCGGCGTATTTCTCACTGGGTATGCCGGCATCGTCATCAGCATGTGGCCTTATCTCGTCCCCTTCGAACTGACATTCCGGGAGGCCGCCGCCGCACCCGAGTCGCAGTCGCTTCTGCTGGTGGGAACAATCATCCTGCTGCCGATCATACTTATATACACCGGGTATTGTTATTATGTGTTCAGGGGAAAGGCCTCCCATGAAAGCGATTACTGAAAAAAGGCGCCGGGAGTGGCTATGGTTCGCGGCCCTGTGGTGCGGGGGAATCATGGGGACATTTGCTTTGGCTTGTTTTGCCCGCTGGCTACTCTCCGCTATCTAAGGAGAAAGCGATTGGTTCAATTCGTGGACCCCTTAATGGAGATAATCTCTGCTATGCCGTATCGAAAACAGATCGGAATAGGCATAATCCTATTGTCAGTTGTTTTAATCTTCTAATGTCCATACCGCACATTCCATTTCATCCCTTGATTGAAAAGTGGTTTTCCGAAAAGGTAGGGCAGCCCACGGATATTCAATCCCGGGCTTGGCCGAAAATCGCCGCCGGCCGCCATGTCCTGGTGGCGGCGCCCACCGGCAGCGGAAAAACCCTGACGGCTTTTTTGTGGGCGATCCAGCAGCTTTTGACCGGGAAATGGCCCGCGGGACAAGTGCGGGTGGTCTACGTATCTCCCCTGAAGGCATTGAACAACGATGTGAAGCGTAACCTCATGATCCCTCTTGAACAACTGTCAATTTGTTTCAAGGAATCAAACGAGGCCTTCACGCCGATCCGGGTACTGACCCGAAGTGGCGATACCCCTCAAAATGAGCGGCAGAAGATGTTGCGGCACCCCCCGGAAATACTGATTGTCACCCCGGAGAGTCTGAACCTGATGATCAGTTCCAAACGGAGCCGACGGGTTCTGTCCGGCGTTACCACGGTGATCCTTGATGAAATCCATGCGGTGGCTGGATCCAAACGGGGGACCCACCTGATCACCGCCGTAGACCGACTGGTACTGATCTGTGGCGAATTCCAGCGAATCGCCCTGTCCGCAACGGTGCGTCCCATGGAGGCGGTGGCCGGATTTGCAGGCGGTTTCAGACTCACCGAAACCGGCGGGTATGAACCACGCCAGGTCACCATTGTCCGGTCCGAAGAACCCAAGCAATTCACGGTTCGCGTACAGTGTCCCGAAGATTCGGATATGGAGACGGAGAGGGACGGTCGGTGGCAGGCGCTTGCGAATGCTTTCAGCGGAATAATCGACCGGAACCGCTCCACTCTGCTGTTCGCCAACAGCCGCCGGATAACCGAACAGGTGACACGCCTTATCAATGAACAGGCCGATGAACAAGGGGCAGTGGACCTGGCGTATGCCCACCATGGGTCCCTCTCCCGAGAGATCCGCCTGGCGGTGGAGCAGAAGCTGAAGCATGGGGAACTCAAGGCAATTGTCGCCACCAACTCCCTGGAACTGGGAATCGATATCGGTGATCTGGACCGGGTAGTGCTCATCCAGACACCACCGTCCGTATCATCCGCTCTCCAGCGGGTGGGCCGGTCCGGGCACTCGGTGGGGAATGAGAGCCGGGGAGATATTTTCCCCACCCACGGCCGGGACTTCATCGATGCCGCGGTCATGGCCCGCCTGATGATCAATCGAAATATCGAGCCGCTGCACATCGTGGAGGGGCCACTGGACGTACTGGCCCAGATCCTGATCGCCAT